>NZ_CAHS01000014.1 GCF_001050515.1 Erwinia piriflorinigrans CFBP 5888 | reverse complement strand
GTGCTCCAGCGCGAACGCTGGTAGCCAAAATCACCCGGAGCATACTTTACCAGCTGGCGCAGAAGTGAGCAGATCTGCTCAAACGGCCAGCGTCGACCGCGCCCGGCCGGCAGCGATTTCAAGCCGTCGGTGTCAACCAGTTTATCCAGCGACTAACGGATGAACGCGCGCAGCAGAGCGTTCTGGCAACCTCGCTGACGCTACCCCCCAGGTTCAGCATCAGCATGGTTGTAAGCCTTCGGGCATGGTTTTTATCACGCGTTTTATGAAGCGTTTTTTGCATCAGACGTCGTTCGGTACGGGTTGTTGGTGCTATGATCGGCATCGCTCAGTCCGGTTTGTGATTTGTGATGTTTGGCTATTGATCAGATCGCACAATCCGGACTGAGTTCCCTCGAAGTGATCTACTATTCCGAACGGCTATTTGGAGTCATATTAAAGACCAAACCTTCCCTTAACTTTCGCTTTACGCTCAATGCGCTCCTTGAGGACTGTCAGCCAAGCCTCCGTGCCAGACGAAGGGTATTTCACATATCTATTTGAGCAACACATGCAAAATTACGCCAGTATAGACAGTAGAGTCATCAGCCAGATACTGTTATTCCTGTATAGAAATTAAGGAAAAAGTTATGCAGTGCCCCCCTATTTCAGACGTTCTTTATCTTGCCCTACTCAACAGTGATCAGGAGGCGTTGGCTTCCATCGGTGAAGAACGTCCTGAGGATATGATCCACTTACGCACAATCATGTGCACTACCGCATCTGGGGCAATTGATATTGAGCTCGGACTGGGGCTAAAACTAGCTGAAAACGAAAATATTATTTCATTTTTTGAAGGTCCACGGGCCTACTTCATGTCAGCAGCAGTAAGTCTTCACGCACATTTGACAGGAGGGAAATGTAACGTACTGTTCGATTATTCTCTTAGCTTTGATTCTAATTTTGCCGAGAAACTGCGTGCGGTCGTGTCGGGGGAGAAGATACAGGATGTTGAACGCAATCGCGTTATCGAAATTCTGATGCTGAAGGCAAACAATTCCCGAGTACAGTTCGATATTCTGCCGTTTCTCATGGAAAACACTCGCCTTTCGCGGGGTAATCCTGAAAACAAACGACCTCTCGACACCCTAATTGCTTTCCGTATGCTCGACTATCTGGACTGGAAGTGCTTTCGTGATTCGCCGGGCACGTTTGTTTACAGTAAATCAGCAGATACACTACGGGCAGAACTTCTTGCTGATGCAAAGGCTCTCATGCAGGAGATGCACAATAGTGAGCACATCAAACATTATGAAGCAAAAAGCGCATTCACGCAGGCTCTATTGTTACGCTTTGCCAGACTCTGGCACCGCGATATTAAACGCGATAACGAGCAGATCTTGCGTGAACTTCTCATCTATTCTGTCAGAACGCTTGGCGCGGTCCCCCTCACGGAGTTGCAGCTTATTTGGGGAGGAATATTATCATTACCGATTGCCCCTTTTTTCGGCCCTATAACAGGAAAGTCACGCGAAATACTGAAGGATATACGCGGCATGGCTTGGGATATGACGCTGCTACGCTTGCTGGAACAGATTGCCACTTCTACCCAGAATGGTTCCTTTTTTATTCCCTATTTTGTCTCAAATGATACTCGCTGGCGTAAATTATTACGGCTTAACCCGGTAAAAATGATGGTCATTGATGACCGCGACCATCGAGTACAAATAGCTCGACGGAGTGAGAAAGAGTTCAGAGCTATCTTCAGTGAGTGCCTGCAAGGTGAATTACGCTCAGACATGACACCTGAAAAAATAGAACATCGCCGTCTAGCAGCGAAGAACTTACAACTTGAAATGATGTTAGCCTGCGTCTTGGAAGAGGAAGCATACTGGGACGACATGCTAAATGAGAGCGTCTGAATCTCCACAAATTCAGTAGTCATCTTATAGTCTTCGAGGCCCACTCCTCGCTCACAGCGGACCACCCAGTAAGCCTATCTGCTCCGTACCATAAGCGGAGTTTAGTGATTCAAGAAAGCTCTCGTACTGGTGAAAAATTTCATCGACGACTACACATGAAAGGGCCGGAGCCCACCATTTCAGAATGATGCCAAAGGGATATACGGATATGTCGCTGACTTGTTGCGGGTATCGTCGATCTCCTGATTGAAATCATCAATAGATATCTTCTTGAAAGTCACACCAAGAAGAACCTCATAATGATCAACTAGTTGAGTGAATGTACGCGCACCACCATGACGACCATCCTTGAGCGCCTTGTACAGAGTGGTATTTACCGATCTGATATTTGACGTGCTGGGGGTATCTTTTGACGCTTTTATTAGCTTCTGTAGGACAGTCAGTGTGGTTGATTCGCCTTTGATTTTCCTTTTCTCATCGTCCGTCAGAGAAATGAATGTCTGGAGTACCCTGATTAGACGTTTCATTCTTGGGTCTGATTCAGCTTTCAGCGGCTTTGTTATACCGTACCCACTCGTTTTACTAACACCGGAGGACTCGCCCGTAAGGGGATTGTATGATGGAATTTCCTCAGATCGCTGTCCGTTCAACTCGAACCACCCCTTTGCTGCATACAAGCCACAGGTAAAATACCCTGCAAACTTCGGATTCTTCCTGCAGGTGAACAGGAAAAGGTAATAATCCGTCGTTAGTAGTCCATCGTGATAAGCCGTTTTCACCTGTCCAGGTAGCAGAACCGACCGGGTGATAGCTTCAACATAGTAGAGTTTATACGCTGCATCTCTTACCGCTTGAGTTGTCTTGCTGTACTCTTTAGGCCAATCCATATAGCTCTCCAACTTAATGTTTTTCAACGGGAACAAAAAGTAACAGCGTAACATGCAATCATATCAACGCTCTTAGTGTTATCGCCCATTTTTAGCAAACGTAACAAAGTAACATAAGGGGGATTTATTGTGGTTCGCCGCCCCCTAACGCTTTCCAGCCCACAGCCTGTCCCTTTCAGCGAACTATAGTGCCGATTTCTGTCGGGTGCTGCTGCGGGCGATTTCGCTGCGGAGACGCTTATAATGAGGAAATGTGATGGATTACTGAATTTAGGCACCTAAAAAAAATGTAAATGTCCGCTCCTCGCTCATAGAAGACCTTCATGCCTGTCCGTTAAGTGCCTGAAGCGGACATTCCTATATTGAAAAGGAAATCGCTAAGCTGTATTTTGGCAGTTATAAAAATGAAAAAGGATTCTCAGATGAGAGAGATGTTTGAAATTGCATATGCAGCTGCCACAAATAGACTTTGTCTATTTACCGGAACAGGTTTTTCAAAGGAGGTATCTAATGGCGATGCTCCAACATGGAAAGGTCTTCTCGAAGAACTGTGCGATATTTTACCAAATGCAGATAAGTTAAAGGCGTCACTTTTTCCAAAAGAAAAGCCATCACCTTTGAGCCTGGAAGAAACAGCACAAATAATCTCAATAAAGCTGGCAGTTCAAGACAAGGACATTCATGAAGAGGTTACTAAGATTATTTCTAAGATACAATTAGGTGATAGCAATGAGGAAATTGAGAACTTTTTTTCTAACCGTTCTTTCCGGGTTGTAACAACCAATTATGATAAACTAGCTGAAAGTTTAACATGTGAAAATACTTCTCAATCAATTACACCTGGATTACCCATACCAAGATCTTCTGCGAATGTTAAAGTCTATCATGTACATGGTTCCGTAGACTCCCCCAAAAACATGGTGATCACATCAGAGGATTATTTTAAATTTATAAATAGTGATTCATACTTCTCTCGAAAACTAAGCACTGTTTTGTATGAAAACACTGTTGTGATTTTGGGTTATTCTCTTGGAGATACGAACCTAAAAGCAATTATTAATGATTATAAAGGTTTTTCTAAAAGTCATGTGGTTGGTTCAAATATATTTTTGATTTCCAGGTCTTCAATCGACCAGAATGTGAAAGATTATTACTTTCACTGCTACGGAATTAGAGTGTTAGATGCCCTTGAAATTAATATTTTCTTTAAGAATTTAAATAAAGAAATACCAAAAGCAGAAATGATTTCTGACAACTCTTTAAAATCCATTCGAAAGGTCGTGTATGAGAATCACTCATTCAAAGATACGTTCTTAAAGCTCGAAGACTCATTTTATCAGATTATTTCTGCAATTGCCGCTGAAGGGTTGAGCTGGAATAATACGATGGTAGTAGCAATGATTGGCGATGTTATTGAAACCAAAACAAATTTAACTACCGAGCATAACGCCTGGGAACAATATGAACATCTGGCTCGTTGGCTAATTTATCTCGGAGCTATTTTTGAAGTACGTAAAACCTCAATAGAAGGTAAATATCTTGATGCAGTACTACGCTCGATGACAACGATGAGAAAAGATTACTATATTGGATATTCTTGGCATGCATACCGCTCTTGGAAGAATCGTTGGCCATCTATGATTGTGTCGAACCGGATACTAATTAAAAAACACATTGAGGCAAATACCACGTGGTCTGATGCGCTAGCCATAGTAAATGATATTGATTCATAATTTGTGGACTGCCCCTATGCCGGTAGACGATACTGTCGTATATTGTACCTGGCGGTGGTTATCGACCCCTTCGCCCGAAATTTGGCGGGCTGGTCGATGAAACCGACTCTGTCGCGGGAGCTGGCGCTGGACGCACTGATGATGGCCGTATGGCGGCGGTTCTGTCGGGCTAACAACCTGGCACCCAGCATTAGCCATCGAGGCAACTGCTGGGATAAAGCAGTGGACGAATCGTTTTTCAGTTCGCTGAAAAAAGAGCGCATCAGAAAACGGATCTACAAAACCCGGGATCTGGCCCGCGCTGATATCTTCAATTACATTGAAGTCTTCTACAACCGGGCACGGCGTCACAGACATCTCAGCCCGGAGGCCTTTGAACAGGCCTTCGTGAGGACAGGAAATGTCTAGGGCTGTGGGGTCAGTCCAATACAGTTCGACGCAACGAAACAGGCCAGCAGGCTTGCCAGATGCTTAGAGCAAATATCGGTACCACGTAGCTTTGCTTTCCAGTTGTAGTAACTGGCCTCTGAGATTCCGGCTTCACGGCAAACATCCTTCACCGTTCTGCCAGCCTCCACAGACTTCAGAACGGCGATGATCTGCCGTTGGGTAAGCGGACTTTACGCATAGCGCCCTCATCATTGGCAGTATGCCGCGAGATCTCTAAAAGAGAACGGAACTATCTTACGGGATGGTTACACCCATTTTTAGTGGTCCGAGAGTATTTATTCTCGGACCACTTGCTTATTGCTTACTCATGAGCGCTGGTTTTTTTATTTGCATATGTCCCCTCAAAAGGATGTTCACATCTTGGGTATAATTCTACAGTTATAGGCATTTTCGACTTCTCAGATAGATAAGCGTTTAAATCTTTAAGCATTTCATCTTGAGAATAATTTAAGTTTATAAAATTGAATCCATTAAGGCTAAAATTTCGATCATCGTTCCAAATACTAAATAGTGGATAAAGCATATCAATTGCCGTAAGACTTTGCCAGGGCAAGGGGATTATCCCAGAATGAATAAATTTATTAGACCATGTATTTATGCTTCTTAATGTGTTGATAGACACAGGAAGATCTACATATTTATTGAATTTTTCATTCTGAAAAAAACCAAGTAACTCTGCAATTGTAACCGAATAATTTCGTTCTTTTCCTTTTTTATATTTCTTTTTAGCACCTTTATACTCGATCATATTTTTAATGTATAGCTCTATAGCTAGTCGTAATTTCATCGGAATACACGCTATCTCCAAGTCTCCTTGATAGAAGGGATGCGGCATCTTTTTTATTGCTCGACTCGCATCATAATAGAAATTATTGCTAAATACTGTATTATCACCATAAGTTCCTCCTTCCATTTCAAGGGTTTTTGTTATGCCATCAAAAATGGTTATTCCTTTTGCAAACTCAACATATAAACCTTCGGTTTTGAAGGTATTCTCTGACTCTGGAGAAAGTATCTTTTTAAGGTGTGTATGTAAGGCCTGGAGATGTATTGAAATTATTTCTTTATTCTTACTGTTTAAGTCATCACTAAAGATGTGCTTTAGAAATTCAGTATCAGTTAATTCTTTATTCAAGAGTTGACTGTTCTTTTCATGCTCACACTTTTCTTTGGCCTCCTCTAAAAAACTGCGACCCATGAAAAGTTTTATCTCAGTTTGATTCATTGAAAAAAAATCCATTTCAACCTCATTTTCATTCATTGGGGGTAAATTATTGCGCTAGCAGCTACCATTTTTTCGCGGAGTCGTCGTCACTATTACTTTTATTAGTGATGTAAAAAAATCACCATGTAGTTGAATAACATACTCTTTTTTTACCATCTTTATAATGCGGAATACTTTAGTCTAGATTATGAGTGGTACCTGTCAATAGCAGGTCGAAAGGAATGATGTTAAGGCTATAACTGGAGATCACAAGGTAGCCGCTAAACAAGCAGGCAGTTCCGACAGTTACTGTGGCGATACCGGATCAGACAAAGTATGAGTCGCGGCGGAAACTGCTGGGATAACAGTTTTATGGAGCGCTTCTTCAGCAGACTGAAGAACAAGTGAGTACCAGTGACAGGTTACGTAAGCTTCAGTGATGCAACTCATGCAATAAGGGACTACATCGTCGGATATTACAGCACACTCAGGTCGCACGAATATAACGGTGGGTTGCCACCAAACGAATCAGAAAATCGATACTGGAAAAACTCTAAAGCGGTGGCCAGTTTTAGTTGACCACTTCACTGCGGTTTCCGTTATTAATCGCGGTATACCTTGGCATATTGTATTTTCAGCACGGAGTAGTGGTTAACAGCAATATCCTCTCTGCAATCCTGTTTATTGCGCTCATTGGCGTAAGTGCCTCATTATATTTTCTTCAAAAAGGAATTGAGCTGGCAACCCCTCTGGCGGTATCAACCGTGCTGGCACTTTCGCCGCTTGCAGTATTTATTATCCAGTTGTTTAATTCTCAAACATCTTTCAGCCTGATGTTGTTTGTGACGATCATGATAATTGTAAGCGTCTCAATTATATCGATAATTTATAATGCCGGGCAGATAGGGCGGAGAGTGTGTGAAAATGAAACCTCTCCATGTAAACAGTAGGCTGGTGAATCAGAAAACGGCCTACACCAAGTTTCGATATCCAAAACTGCCCCCAAAAGGCCAATTCTTCGGCCTTTATTTTATCAAAATAAGATCCAGGTGCATCGCCCCATTGAACTCACAGCACAAAGCCGACCGTCAGCCCCTACAAATTAATGAGCATACCTAATAAACCCTAGCTAATTACCCTATCTAATCGAATAAATCACTTTGCGTTATGCTTTTCCTGGACTAAGGCTGAAGGATAACGCTATGCAAACTGTAAAACTGAACAACGGTATTGAGATGCCCCTGCTGGGCTTTGGGGTGTTTCAGATGTCTGATGCCGCCGAATGCGAAAGAGCCGTCATTGATGCCGTCGAAACGGGATACCGCCTGATCGATACCGCTGCGTCTTACCAGAATGAAACTCAGGTAGGGAACGCACTGAAACAGAGCGGTATCGCCCGTAAAGAACTCTTCGTAACGACCAAACTTTGGCTTCAGGATACCCATTACGAAGGCGCTAAAGCACAGTTCGAACGCTCCCTGAATCGACTGCAACTCGATTACGTTGACCTGTACCTGATTCACCAGCCTTACGGTGATGTTCATGGGGCCTGGCGTGCTATGGAAGAATTGCAACAGGCAGGCAAAATTCGCGCCATTGGGGTCAGCAACTTCCATCCTGATAGACTGGCCGATCTTATCGCCTTCAACAACATTGCCCCTGCGGTAAACCAGATTGAAGTTAACCCCTTCAACCAGCAGCTGCATGCCGCTCCCTGGATGCAAAGCCGTGGCATTCAACCAGAAGCCTGGGCACCGTTTGCTGAAGGTAAAAATGGTCTGTTCCAGCATCCCGTGCTAACGGCAATGGGTCACAAGTACGGCAAAAGCGTCGGGCAGGTTGTACTGCGTTGGATCTTCCAGCGAGGCATCATTTCACTGGCGAAATCGGTGCGAAAAGAGCGCATGGAGGAGAACATCAACGTTCTCGATTTTGAACTCAGTTCTGAGGATATGCTGCAGATTGCCGCCCTCGACACCGCAACCAGCGCCTTCTTCTCCCACCGCAACCCAGCAATGGTGGAATGGCTGACAGGCCGCAAACTTGATGTTTAAGTCTCGATAAAAGAGGTATTCATTCAATGCAAAAACGTTATCTGGGTAAATCCGGACTCGAAGTCTCCGCTCTTGGACTCGGTTGCATGGGCCTCAGCCACGGCTACGGTCCGGCGACAGATACTGGTCAGGCTATCGAGCTCATTCGCGCTGCGGTTGAACGTGGCGTAACATTCTTCGATACCGCCGAAGTATATGGCCCCTTTCTTAATGAAGAGGTTGTCGGTGAAGCCTTAAAACCATTTCGTGACCGTGTGGTCATCGCCACCAAGTTCGGTTTTACCTTCGGTGAGGACAACAAGCAGCAGGTCTTAAACAGCCGCCCGGAGCATATCCGTGAAGCTGTTGAAGGTTCATTACGTCGTCTTGAGACGGATGTCATTGATCTGCTGTATCAACACCGTGTCGACCCGGATGTCCCCATTGAAGATGTTGCGGGAACCGTGAAAGACCTGATAGCTGAAGGTAAAGTCAAACATTTCGGTCTGTCCGAAGCGGGTGCGCAAACCATTCGTCGGGCGCATGCCGTACAACCGGTCACTGCCCTGCAAAGCGAATACTCCATGTGGTGGCGCGAGCCAGAGCAGGAGATCCTGCCGTTACTGGAAGAACTGGGCATTGGGTTCGTACCATTCAGCCCATTAGGTAAAGGCTTCCTGACGGGCACAATTAAGCCTGGAGTAACGTTTGGCAAGGATGATTACCGCAGCACCGTGCCGCGTTTCGCCGAACAAGCAATTGAAGCTAATGAAAAGCTAGTCTCATTGCTGGGTAAACTGGCTGCAGAGAAAGACGTGACGTCTGCGCAAATCGCTCTGGCATGGCTGCTGGCACAAAAGCCGTGGATTGTTCCCATCCCCGGCACCACTAAGCTACACCGGCTAAAGGAAAACCTGGGGGCTGCCGACATCATGCTTTCGCAGGATGACTCGCGGCAGATAACACAGGCGCTTAAAACGATTAAAATCGTCGGCGAACGTTACTCTCCCGAGCACCAGGCTCGCGTAGGCCGTTAATACCCGGACGGGTCCCCCGCAAATGGCGGACCTGTTATTCCGAGTAGCGAAGTGCATCGATCATGAGCGCAAAAGCGGGCGGATGCTGCTTACGGCTCGGGTAGTAAAGATAATATCCGGGGAAAGACGGACACCAGTCCTGCAGAACCTGAATAAGCTCTCCCGACTTTATATAATCCTGCACCCTATCTTCAGGTATACAGGCAATGCCAAAACCGGATAAAGCAGCATCAATCCTTTCCGCCTGCAGATTAAACGTTACCTGCCCTTCCACTCTGACCCGTAACGGTTTTCCTTCATGCTCAAACTCCCAGTGGTAAAGTCCACCGGCCGTCGGCAGGCGCATATTGATACACCGATGATGTTGTAACTCGTGCGGCGTTTCAGGCGCAGGGTTTACGGTGAAATAGGACGGTGCTCCTACCACAGCCATTCTCATGTCCGGCCCAATTCTTACAGCAATCATATCCTTATCCACGCTTTCGCCCAGGCGAATCCCGGCATCAAAACGCCCGTCAACGATATCGACAAAGCCGTTATCAACCACCAGTTCGAGATTAATTTCCGGATATTCCCTGAGGAAGGGTTTTAACTTCGGCCATACCAGGCATCGCGCAGCATGCTCCCCGGCAGATAAACGGATATTGCCGGAGGCGGTGCCGTTCAGTTGAACAAGCGATTCCAGCTCCTGTTCAAGATCGGCAATACGGGGTTCAAGGCAGGCAATAATTCTCTCCCCGGCTTCTGTAGGGGCAACGCTTCGGGTAGTACGAGTCAGAAGACGGATATTTAGCCTTTCCTCTAGTGCCTTCATCGCATGGCTGAGCGCAGACTGAGAAACACCCAGTTTGCCCGCTGCTTTGGTAAAACTTCGCTCCCTTGCCACCACAAGAAAGATTTGCAGTTCGTTGAAGTTTTCTTTGAGCATTGGCGATTTCCTTATGGAGGCATTCCCTTCAGCCTGTACTCATGAAGGGTGTTCATATACACAATCATTTTAGCCCCATTACCGACGATAATCATAATTGACAATCTGACCATATCGAAAATAAGTCTGAATTATCAGAAGGTTTATCATGAGAATACTCGTTGCAGGGGCGACAGGAAGTATTGGTCTTCATCTCGTGAATAGCGCTATTGAAATAGGCCATCAGCTCATGGCACTGGTTAGAAATAAGCGCAAAGTAAAATTGCTTCCTCGTGAAACGGATGTTTTCTATGGCGATGTTTCATTGCCTGAAACACTCACCGACTTGCTGAAAGATATTGATGCCGTCATCTTCACACACGGTTCCGATGGCCAGGACCGTATTGGTGCCAGAGCGATAGATTACGGCGGAGTGTGTAATATTTTACGAATATCCAAGGATACGCCTGTTCGCATCGGCTTAATGACCACTATTGACGTGACTGAACGGCTCAGCACCGGGGATCAACATACTGAGGGGATACTCACAGAACACCTCTACCAAAGCGCCTCTCCAAAAGCACCCCGCCCCCCCCGAGCAAAGTGTGGCACCGATCACACCCCCTGAATGTTAACGTTAACATTCGTGATTAACATCACATACTGACAACCAGAGGTATTTATCCAGCCAGGAGTTAACGTTAACAATATGCGCAGTGCTCGGCTACATGGAACAATCATGAATAACGAAACCCGTAAAAACTATCTTCTGCTTAGTGGTCTGCTATTTTTCTTCTTTTTCACCTGGTCCTCATCATTCTCACTAATCTCTATCTGGCTGAATCAGGAGGTGGGATTGCGAGGCGCGCAAACAGGAGTGATATTTTCCGCCATTGCACTGGTCGCGTTCTGCGCCCAGCCGCTGTATGGATTTATCCAGGACAAACTGGGTTTGCGCAAAAACCTGCTGTGGTTTCTGGGCATCATGCTATTGATGTCCGGCCCTTTTTTTGTCTTCGCCTATGCGCAGCTGCTGAAATTCAACATCCTCCTCGGCGCACTGGCTGGCGGTCTCTATGTTGGCGCGACCTTTTTTGCGGGTATCGGGGCGCTGGAATCCTATATTGAACGTGTGAGTCGCATCGTCGGTTTCGAGTTTGGTAAAGCCAGAATGTGGGGCTCACTGGGTTGGGCTTCTGCGACATTTTTCGCTGGCATGCTGTTAAATATTGATCCTGACATCAACTTTTGGCTGGCTTCTGCATCTGCTGCGCTTTTCCTGATCCTGCTGTATTTGTTGAAAGAGGTAAAAGTTGATGCGTTAAGTACCCTTGAATACGGCAACCCACAAAAGCTCACCATGAACGATGCACTGGCCCTGCTTGCCATGCCGAATTTCTGGGCGTTAGTGATATTCGTGATGGGCGTCAGCGTGTACAACGTCTACGACCAACAGTTCTCCGTCTATTTTGCATCGCTGTTTTCAACGCCACAGCAGGGTAACGAAATGTATGGTTTTCTCAATTCTCTACAGGTGTTCCTTGAGGCTGGCGGAATGTTTCTTTCTCCTTTCCTGGTCAACAGGATCGGGGCGAAAAACGGCCTGTTACTCAGCGGTTCGATCATGGCCGTGCGGATTTTCGGCTCCGGTTTAGCGGACGGAGCGATAATGATTTCCGTAATGAAGTTGTTACACGCCGTTGAATTACCCATTCTGCTGATTTCGATTTTTAAATACATTGCTTCGCGCTTCGACCAACGTTTATCCGCCACGCTTTACCTGGTCGGTTTCCAGTTTATTACCCAACTTTGCGCCAGCGTGCTCTCCCCCATTGCAGGCTACGGCTACGACCATATCGGCTTTGCAGACACCTATATGATTATGGGTACCCTGGTGGCCAGCTTTGTCGTGATATCAGCTTTTCTGCTGAAGGGAGAAAAGCAAAGTGCCAACGTGAACGCCGTTTCTGTTTAACGATTTCAACTATTTCCGCCTGCTGTATCGGCCTTAAATGAGTTAAAGAATGATGAAAAATACGCTGCACCGCGCAAATCAAGCCCAACTGGAACTGAAGAAAAAGGTTAATGACCGCTTTTATCCTGAATTCCATCTGGCGCCTCCCGCTGGCTGGATGAATGATCCCAATGGTCTGGTCTTCAGTCGTGGTATTTATCATGCCTTTTATCAGCATCACCCCTACGACCAGCATTGGGGCCCCATGCACTGGGGACACATGACCAGCAGCGATATGATCCACTGGAAGCATCAGCCGATTGCATTAGCTCCAGGTGATGAATATGACCGTGACGGCTGTTTTTCCGGCTGCGCAGTTGAGGATAACGGTGTACTGACTCTTATCTATACCGGACACGTTTGGTTGAAACAGCCCGGTGACGACAGCGCAATCCGCGAGGTACAGTGCCTTGCGACCAGCGTGGACGGAATAAACTTTAGCAAGCAAGGGGTGATACTCACACCGCCAGAAGGCATCATGCATTTTCGCGACCCCAAAGTATGGCGTCAGGATAACCGCTGGTACATGGTCGTCGGCGCTCGTACCCAGGATAATACCGGGCAAGTTTTATTGTATAGCGCTGATTCACTGTACCAATGGCAGTTTGAGCGGGTACTGGCCAGCGCGGATAACCGTTCAGGCTATATGTGGGAATGCCCTGACTTTTTCCGGCTCGGCGACAAGTTTATGCTGATGTTCTCCCCTCAGGGAGTGGCGGCTGAAGGCTATCGCTACCGTAATCTTTTTCAAAGTGGTTATCTGCTGGGTAAATGGCAGCCTGAGAGTGAATTTGTGGTCGAAGAGGCTTTTCAGGAGCTGGATGGCGGGCATGATTTTTATGCGCCCCAATCCTTTCTCGCCGAAGACGGACGCCGCATCATTTTCGCTTGGATGGATATGTGGGAATCTGCCATGCCAAGTAAAAAGGATTTTTGGGCCGGATGTCTGACGCTGCCCAGGGAACTGACGCTGGATGCTGAAGGCAAAGTGAGAATGAATCCGCTACGCGAACTGGAAAATTTGCGTGAGGATCGGCATTCGCTTGCGCCTGCCATCCTCAGCAATCAGCGTTACGAGTTCAGCCTCCCTGTTGTCACCGGTGAACTAGAACTGACACTGGATAGCAAAAACAGTCATGCCGAACGATATGGGCTGGAGCTTGCTGCCGGAGAAAATGGTAACTATATCACCCGGCTGTATGTTGATAATCAATCAAGGAGGCTGATATTAGATCGCGGCCAGTCAGAGCTCGGCGTCACCGGCTACCGCAGCGTTCCGCTGCCAGAGGAAGACCTTCTCGAGCTAAGAATATTTATCGATCGTTCCTCGATTGAAGTATTTGTTAATCAGGGAGAAAGCTGCCTGACCAGCAGGATATATCCGCCAGCGCAGGGGCAAGCACTAAGACTTTACGCAGAAAATGGCAGCGCACAGATAATTCAGTGTACTCACTGGACGTTAGGTCGTATCGCTGACCAGGGTGAGGTATGCAACCCGCACGGCTGAAAGGCTCAATAACGGGTGGAGGCACGAAGCAGCAGCGGACTGGAGAGCTTATGCATTTCCACATCGTTTCGCTGCTCAATGATATGCAGCGCTGCTTCACGGCCAATATCCAGATGAGGCAATTGAACCGTGCTCAGAGCCGGCAGGAACAGCTCACCAATACCCACCATATTGTCATAACCCAGGATTGCCACATCCTGGGGAATGCGCAATCCGGCAGCCAGTAAATACTGATAGGCAACGAAGGCAATACGATCGTTACCGCACACCAGAAGATCAAAATCAGGGCGGCCATTGCGTATATGAGCGGCAATGATTTTGGCGGTATCCAGATAGTGTTGGTCTCCTAAGGGTAAATGCTGCTGACGAGCAGCATCAGGTACACCAGCCTCTTGCCAGGCCATTTCAAAACCCTGCCGCCGCTTGACACCAGCCATAGTGCACTCTGGAAGATAAATACACAGAGGTTTACGATATCCCTGAGCAATCATATTGTGCGTTGCCAGATACTGCCCCTGAAAATCATCCGGAATATAACTGGCTACGGCGTGATCGTCAGTCACGCAGTTGGCCAGCACCAGTGGTTTGTCCTTTAAGCGCTCGGGGATATGCACTTTACGCAGTCCCATCGTGGTAAAGACAATCCCCGTCGGGCGGAAGGAAAGTAATTTATCGACTGCTTGTTCCGCACTATTATTGTCAAACAGGTTAACTACGAAGGTACTCCAGCCATGATGCTGCGCCGTTTTTTCTAATGACAGCAGAAGATCAACGGAGAAAGGCGTGGTAGCCGTATCTAAGGCCAGTACCCCAATGGATGGCGGGGCACCCTCTCCACGAATTTTTCGCGCGGAGAAATCGGGTACATAGTTCAGCTCTTCAATAGCCAGTTTAACGCGTTTGAAGGTCTCCTGACTTAACAGGCTGGGATTATTGATAGCGCGCGATACTGTCATCAAAGAAACCGATGCGAGTTTTGCAACGTCTTTTAACGAGGCCATAATTATCTATTCCTCAAAGAGGGTATTAATATAATCACTATAATACGGTTGGAGAGCATGATAACCAAGCATTTACACCATCCTTTAAGTTCCTTAACTGTAGAAAGTGGCAACGGCTAAGCTTATCTGATTATGGAGTGCGGAGTATCAACATTTAGGGAGGTCACAATGTTGACGTTAATACCCATGAATGAGCCTACTAACATACGGCATTAAGCTGCCCGTTATTTTTGCGCTAATTATTAACAGCTGAATTTATAAATCGTGCAATATCACCTACCGTTAACCCGCTGCTAATTTTCGATTCTTCAACGGTGACTCCGGCCTGCTCAAGTCGTAAAAAGAGGTCAATCAACTCCACAGAGTCCATTGCCAAATCTTTTACAAGGCTATCCTGCTCTTTTATATTGATTGGCAGAACGCCATTAATCTGATGTATTAAGTTAATGGCTCTTGACAACGCACTGGCGTCTATCACGATATTTTCTTACCCCTATTTTAGATTACCTCAGAGTAATACTGGCGCTGTCTCTGCCCCGGCATCTCTGTGGACACTTACGGTTTGCTCCCCGAATTAACGGGTGACTTGAACTCAAATTGGTGTGGATTTCCAGAAATGCCAAATTGCTTGATAGCCTCTTTGATAAGTTCCGACACATTATTCTCATCAATTTTCACTCGCTTAGCCTCGCGAGAATGGAGAGTGTCTATAACAAGCGCCTTCTGAGTTTCATCCATTTCGATCTCTAGTAGCTTGTGGTTTGTATTTCCAGAATTTTCTTCTTCAATTTCATCATCATTTGATTTATCAGAAGCCAACTGTTCAGCACCTATTTCATTCGCCCTACTTCTAACAGTCGTATCTGAATCCCGTTCAAACACTTCATACGAGATGCCACGTGTTTTACTGCTTGCTGGTGGAGTATGTATCTCAGCAACTGTCTGAAGTAGGTGTGGCGATTTGGCATTTTCAACATTTAGGCCATTTGAGCGATCATTTTTAACTTCACTGACAGAGTTTGTAAGAGATCTTGCCAAATATTTGTCAGGAGCATATCCGCTATCCACCGAAGATGCCTGTGCCAGAAAAACTTCCCGGAAGGAGTGAAATCGCATCTGAATTTCAAATTGCGATAAATTCTTGGCAGTTAACCTCTCAATAAGGTCTTTAGCACGGATATTGCAAAACTCTCTATTTACCTTATATTGAACCGCCTGCGGATTGCTCAGTTTATTCTCTGTTTTTTTTCCCAACCACATTTGATCGCACGCAAGGTTAAACTCCCCCATGAAGTGAGTCAATGCTTCGTGACCACTGGTGACTAATAATTCTTTTAACTCTTTACTCATACCCGTATGTTCTGAAAACTCGACAGCATCTTTTTCTATAATTCTATCTATCTTTTCTGTCGTGCGCCCACGATTCTTGATATGACTGAAATTTACGAAAATACCTAACAAGGATAAAACAGTTTTTCTCGCTCTCCCCCCTTCTTCTATATTCAAACCAATACTCGACACTGTCAAATCATTGAAGAGTTTTTTCGCGTCAACAGTAAAAGACGGAGATAGCGAAGTGACTATGTGTTTTTCTTTAACATGATGTTGATCACGGATATTTCCCTGGGTGTCCCCCCCCAAGGAACTGTTATTATCAGATTGTTGATTGCTTGGTGGGTTGTTACTGCCTTTTACTTGCGTAGAAAGACCTAAAGGACTCGGTGAAAGAACAGAAGATATTGAAGAAAGGGTTACATCTCGCGCCCCCATGATTTCTTTGCCTGATAAACGAAAGTTTGGTTCGGCGGCCGATTCAACAACGCTTATAATATTTAATCCCATGGCTCTTCCTTATTTTATTAACCAATATTTGACGTAAAAATAAAAGTCAAAAATTAAATTAGCGTCATACACCACATAGCGATTATCATTGACTCGCCTGATAAGTGATTAAAAAATCAAAAAAAATAAGCTTATTATCTTAAAAAATCTTTGGCATTATCAGCCATTCTACTGATGGTTTCACTAAACACTTTATTTAAAATATCATACGTGCTGTTAGCCTGACTGTAACGTGAAGAAAAAGACTGCATATTACTTTGAAGTGCGGTTCCAGCGGCATTGAATTGTGCCAGCCATGCATTATATATGCTGACAGGCACCTGACCTTTTTCCCCCTTAGGGTATTGATCTTTAGTAGATAAATACGGACGCATATTGAAAGTAATTTTCCCGTCACTGTCAATTTCAAAAGCAGGATCCAGCGTTAGCTTCATACTATCCTTCTCTTGTACAGACATCTTGTTCCAATCTTTCACACTGCCCAGATCGGCCTTAGCTAAAAAAGAATTGAACTCCTCGTAGCCTGCGCGCATTACATCATTATTAAATTTGACGTTATTGCCGTCATCACCGGTTGAAAGCGCGGCCGAAGAGGCTTTCTGAACACTTTTGTTATATGATTGATACATATCTAAATATTTACTCATTAAACGTGAATAAAAATCGACATAATCAGACTTTATTCCTCCTATGGCCACAGCAACCTCCCCCCACAAATCGGCATAACTTGTCCTGGTCGTAAGCTCTCTTTCGAAAGATACTGCTTGCTGATTCTCCAGCGCACGCTTAGACCGATCATGAATACGATTAATATTAATCGTATCGTTATACAACTCACCCTTCACAAGACGTAAAGTGTCGAAGGTCACATCTACGAGGTTATTTTGTTTGCCTATAATTTCTAATACTTTTTGGTTGTCCAATACAATACTATCTATAACAGGTATATTTTTTAAATGTTGGGCTATTTTTTCCACATCCCCCGAGGTTGAGACGTGCCCCTGTAGGTTAGAATCATTCAGAAACCGTTTTAGTTTTTCGATTTTAAAACCACCGTCTTCTAAGATAGCAAGACATTTTAGAAGTATATGGTCATTTAAAATACCTTCCATTTTAAGATGAGAATCTTGTTGTTTCTCATTCGTATTTATTTCAGGGAAAGGTTTGATAAGAGGAGGTTGCATAATCATTGTCACAATCATATTAAGTCCTGTTAGTTTCCGCAACGGGGCATTTTCATGCATTGAGTTAATATCTTTATCAACGACCTGCAATGGCAGAGGCGGCACTGTTGTTATTAGCTATCCAAGATTCAACAAATTGATTAATTGATGCCTGAGTTTCTTCCGAGCCTTTATTTCTCTGTTTATGATTATCTGAAACATCATGATGAACCTGTTGACCAGATTTTAACACTTCAGCTTGGCTGGTTTCTGTGGCAGCATTGATGCCGAAACCTGCTACAATGGCCTGTTGTCCAGAATGGTTCAACTGGTTAACTAAGTCTGTCTTAGCACGCATTTGGTAAGTCTTGTTAGCATTCTTTTGATGATCAATTTGATGATTAGCTGCTTCTGCCTGCAATTTGTTGTGCGATTTTGTCATATTTTGTATCACATCATCGTCAGGTGATTTACCTTCTTTTTTTAGCTGCTGCAGAACCTGTTGAATATTATCCTGGTTTTCTTTAATCTCCAGGCTTTTAATATTGGCAGCCTTGAGATTTCCATTAATAGACTTATTTTCATTTTTTATCGCCTTACACATATTAACACCACTTCCTACCTGTACACCTGAACCGACAATACCTGATGTTAATGCTCCAGAAAAATTCTGTTTAGCAGAAGCGATGATATGTTTACCTGCATTTATTGCAGCGCCTACCATTCTACGAATACTATCAGCAGTCATCTTATTAAACAAAGTACGTGTACTATTGGTCATAAGGATAACGAAATTACTGACGGACAACATATTTAAATCACCAAACATATTTTTAAATGAAGATGAAATGACTGTACATTTCTCTGCCACTCCATTGTTATTTATATCCCCACCCATGATTTCACGAAAACCAGAAGTTAAATTACCGCCATGAGATTGAGCTAATTTTTCCAGATGTTCAACATCTCGTAAGTATGTCATGCTATCTGCAAAAGTCCGGGCATTAAAAATACTAATATTATTTCCATACTCTTTTACCTGCTGCGGTGCTGACAACTCAGGCACATTATAAGTTGAAGCCCGAATATGTGAATCCTGATCTGTAATTAGTTCGTCAATAAAGTTTTTCTGATCTATTTGAGTTTGCTTGCTTGTGATTCTGTCCATATTTTGTGGTGGCATCACATAGGAAGGTAGAACATTGATTGAACTCATAATAATTGTTTCCTTTATAAAAGGTTAATTAGGGATTGAAGCCAGCTCTAGCCCGCTACATGGCTCATTTTATTCAGTATGAATTTCCCAGCCTGCATTTGGTTTTCAGCGACTGCAGCCATATTTTCAATAATTTTTTTAACCATATTAAGGCGTAAGCTGAATGCGTCAGTGGCCTGACTCATCAGGCTATCAAGCAGGTCCTGCATGGCGGAATCTTTCATCATTTTAGCCTGGGCTTGCGCGGCAATAATCAGCATATCAGCCGCTACTATATCACCAGCAGACTTAACAACGGTATTCACCATACCAGCCCCCGTTATGGTAGCCTGACTATAAGTTGAGGTACGCGCAATGGTTATTTCATCCACATTTAAGGAGCGAGAAAGTCCCTGAGTGGCACGTTTGAATACCTGACCGGCCGCACCATCCATGATTTTTCTTAACGACGCGCCTGCTACACCGTTGCTAATTTTTTCCATCAGCAAGCCACTAACTTTGCCAATGCCAATGCCGGCTAGCATCACGCCAGCAATCATAAGCGTCGCGACTGCAATCGCCGCCATAATTTGCCCCGCCATTTCGGCGGCGGCTTTGTCAGCACCAAATATACTGACAACTTCAGTGAATGCATCAGCAAATATATTCATCAGGGGTTGAATAATACTTTCCATAATTGGCTGCATAGCCTCCTGTAAGAAGGAGTGCCCATTAACGGCCTGATTGATTTCATCTCCCAGCATAAGAGCAAGGCCCACCGTGGCGAAAACCAGGGAAGCCCCTCCGGTGAAAGCCGCGGCTGCAACGCTAACCACAGTGATGACCCAACCCAATATCTTTCCTATGCAACCCATCGTTTGCTGCAACTCTTCAGACTTACGGACTTGTTTTTCATACTCCTGGGCTTGTTTTACAGCATCTTTCGCTGCTGCTTCAGATAATTGCTGTTTCAGCAAGGCTGTGGCCTTTAGGTCTTCTCCTGCATTTTGGTTAATCAGCTTCGACATCAAAGCAATGAGAAAAGTCAGGCTTTTCACCTCCTCCTCATTTTCCTGATGACGATTCCGGATCACGTTTTGCTGCTGTGCAGTGAGTGAGCCTATCAGTGATTTTGCCTGCTCTATCGTCGAATTCAGCGCCGATCTAGACAGGCTTTCCAACTTCACGACAGGATCCAGCACCGTAGTCACGTATTTCTGATAATTCAACATCATGCTGTTGAGATTAGACTGCGTTGCTATAACACGATTATCTGCTGCAAGAAGTTTTTCTTGTAGCGTTGGAGATATTGGGTCTTGCGTTTCAGCCTGAGTACGCAAATCGTTGAGAAGATGCTGCGCATCGTCCAATATTGATTGAGCATTAACGGTTTCCGACTTTAGGACGGCAGCATGAGTCCTTGCTACAGATAGCGAGTCGCTGTGAGTACTCCAATCAAGTCCCTGAGTTTCAATGTCAGCCGCTAAGTTTTTATAGGATAGGGTTGCTCCGCCTATCATGGCATTGTAAGCCTGGAGCTTGGACATCATTTTTTCCTGCGTACTATCAGCTACTAACTGAGAGACGGTACGCAACAATGCGGTCATCTCTGCAAAAGAACTATAATGGTTTTCAGCTTCTTGAACGGTAGCCAGCCGGGGAGCCATAGTATTCTCAATCCTCTGGAGATGAAAAGGAGTGGCTAATTCTGGTTTTTTTTGACGATCCAAAGAGACGCTACTTCCATTGCCGTAGAGTGCATTGCCTGCTTTTTCTAACACATGAGACAATTGTTCAGGCTGAAGTAACTTGAGGGCCTCTCTAACTTTATCTACCCGTGGGTCCTCTCTTAATGCTGGATTCGCAAAACGATATAATCGGTTAACGCCCTTTTTTAATTCTTCGCCACTGGCTTCTAATCCTCCAGAAAGATGAAATGGGTCATCTGAACTATCTAAAGGTATTTTCATTATAATCCCTGTTTAACACTTTTATTCATCGCGAAGATCATCAGGACTACCATTAATCTCATTCAGTGCTGAAATGAAGGTTTGTGCTTTTTCTTTCAGCAAAGGAACTTGGCATCTTTTGATCACAATGGAAAAGCATTTTCTAGCCAACGCTTCATTACGCAACATTAAATTACATTGACCTGCATAAAACATGGGCCGGTAATCTTCCTCTGCCAAAGAAAAGGCTAACGCATAGAAG
The DNA here is from genome assembly GCF_001050515.1 of Erwinia piriflorinigrans CFBP 5888. Classification (GTDB taxonomy): domain Bacteria; phylum Pseudomonadota; class Gammaproteobacteria; order Enterobacterales; family Enterobacteriaceae; genus Erwinia; species Erwinia piriflorinigrans. The sequence continues at coordinate 430,978 of NZ_CAHS01000014.1, read as the reverse complement.
TCAATTGCCTTACGGTACTCTTTTTTTAGTTGATAGACAGCGGCCAATCCCATTGGGTACTCCGAATTATAGAAATCATAAATACAAAGAAATCGGAAAAGAGATTCCGCATCATCAAGCTTACCTTGATGATAAAAATCATATGCGATTTTATAAATATCATGCATTGTTTCATCTGATACACCCTGCACATCTTTGAGAACAGCTCCATTTTGGATGGCATCGATAAGGCTACCAGAGTATTCATCCAGCTGGGTATTGCTGTCAATTTCGTCTTGAGGGTTCGAAACTCGCTCTGTACTTTCATATTCCATTCTTAACCTCGTGCATTATTTCCCAAGTACTTTTTAGAACGCGTAGTTAACCCGAATGCAGACAGTAAAGAATATACCGTATATTATACGTAGCATTCGAGGATCCAGGTACAAAAAAACAGTACTTTCGTGTGGTTATCTCGATCGGGTAAACTAATTAATTATGTATCTGTTACATCGTTTTCAACTTCGCCTGGATCACTGTGCAAAACTTCCCTTTCCATATCAGCAGTTTCGACCTGACGCAACCAAATGAGAATATCCATCACTAACAGCAGATCGTTATCATTCACGGATATAAAACTATATTGAGCATAAGATCGATAAAGCCGTCGCGTCAAAATAACATTGCGTACGACTGGAATACCAATTTTCTCTGCATACGCAATTGCCGATTTGGCTTTGAAATTAGTAGCACGCAGCGCAATAAAAGGCAAAGGAGCGACTTCAGGATTGAAGTAGATAGCAATCGCAATATGGGTGGGGTTCGCCATAACGACTGATGAGTTTCTTATTGCAGATTTCTCCTCGCCAGAGAGGATTTCCTGATGGGCACGCCTCCTGGCACTTTTTATTTGTGGATTACCGTCCGTTTCTTTACGCTCCTGTTTAACCTCATGTTTATCCATTTTCAGGTCTTTGATATGAAGGAAGTATTCCGCTATGAAATCTGCCAAAAACACAAATATTGCCCAAGCAGTAAATACCGTTACCGATTTAACCATGAGAGATGACATACTGGTGATTAGCTGGCCGATACCGGAATGATAAATAGTTAACGTTCTTTTTAAATCGCTATGGATAAGACTGTAGCAGGTGCATAAGAAGACGATTAAATAGCATAACGACTTGATGAACTCCTTCAGCGTACGCATGCTAAAAATTTTCTTAAATCCCTCAACAGGATTCAAAGCCTTAAAGTTTAATTTCAATCCTTCAGTAGCGATACTAAAATGGGTTTGTAAAAGCGTGGCCAAGATACCAGAAACAGCACAAACAGCAATGAACGGAAATATTAATTGAGATAGCAGAAGCATCATATTTATAAGAAAGTCATTTTCGCTTGCAGATGTGCTATCGGTCAGTATCAAAGAATAAAAAAAGATAAAATCATCAAAATTGAAGCTGTAAAGTAAAAAATAACTGCCCGAGAGTAATATCAGTGTAGTGGTAAAATCTTTGACTTTGAGCGTTTGACCCTTTTTCGCTGAGTCCTTGCGTTTTTTTTCCGTTGGAAGTTCAGTCTTTTGCGCCATTGTTCATTACCCGCTTGGAAAAAAAACATACAAAGAGTCAATATTAAAAAATCCGATTGGTTTATCCATCAAAGCATTCATCCCATAAAAGAGAAATATTATAAAGGTAATGAAACTCTTTACTATCAGAGATAGTGAAAATGCATTGAGCTGCGGACAATATCGAGCGAACACGCCAAGTAATATCTCTGTAACCATCATCACTATGATTACTGGTGCTGCAAGCATAATGCTACACTCCACCAATTCAACCAATAGTTTTCCAGCTTTTGACCAGTTGAAATGTGAGACCGTATGCCCTTGAGGCAAGTATTGATAGCTCTCCATCAAAATGGTGATTAATAACAACATTCCATTGCTTGAAAAAAAAATCACACCGAAAGCAAAGTTAAAAAAAGCAGACAGTACAGAACTTTGCCCACCGCTCAAAGGATCGATGCTATCACTTATCGTTGCTCCACGTTGGTTATCGAGAATGTCACCTAGTGCTATTACAATCCAGAAAGGAAGGCACAATACAGTGGCGAGAACTAATCCAACAAAACACTCTTTAACAAGCAGGGAAACCCACCCCTGTTGCAGAGTAATCGTTTTTTCAAAGCAAGGCCATAAACCAATGATGATGAGAGATATTATTGAGTTTTTTACGATCAGATTAGATATGACGCGCTCACCCAATACAGGGAGAATATAAAAAACAATTGCCAGACGTGCATAGGCCATTGCATACATTAGGGCATAATGTTGGAAATCAAAATAAAGCGTGATAAACATTATGAGTATACCGCGTCAACTGAAAGCTAAGGAGAAGGCTTGTCTTGAAAAGTTTAGCATTTCTGCCGAGAACCATTCAAATAACATGAAAATAGTGATGATCACGGCAAGCATTTTCAAACCGAAAGGTAAAGTTTGTTCCTGAATTTGCATTACCGTTTGGAAAAGGCCTACTATAATTCCAACAAGTGTAGCGAAAGTAATAGGCGCAGCAGTGAGCTTTAATACGACGATCAATGCTGCATTGCTAATATATAATATATTATTCATGATGACATCAGATCGACGTATTGCGTGACCAGCCCCTTAGCTAATAACGTCCAACCATCCATTGCGACAAAAAGAATCAATTTAATTGGAATTGAAATAGTCACGGGGCTCATCATCATCATCCCTAAAGCCAATAGAATACTTGACACCACCAGATCTATTACAACGAAAGGAATGTAGAGATAAAAAGCTATCCTGAAAGCACTCTGTATTTCGCTTAGCGCATAGGCTGGCATCAGGGTCATTAAGGACATCTGGCTTAATTCCTCAACATCGAGCTGGTCTTCAACTATTCCATTCGTTTTCTTTTCTACATGATTGAAGAAGCGAATCAAACTATGGTCAGAGTAACGCACAAGATAATCGCGGTAGCTGCCCAGCCCCTCATCCATCAACTGGTGGAGCGATCCACTTTTGTTGAAATCAATATTTTTAGTCTCAATGTAGTCAGTAATACGCTGGCAAACCGGCATCATCACAAACGTAGTAAGTATAAGCGCAACCCCATTGAGAGTCAGATTCGAAGGTACCTGCTGTATACCTAGCGCATTACGCATCATTATCATGACAATCGAGAATTTTATAAAACAAGTCCCTCCAGCAATGATAAAAGGAAGTAAGGTAAAAAGGGAGAGTAATGCAATTAACGAAATCTCATTATTCAACATCAGAGATGTCCTTTGCATCCGATGGAAAAGTATTAACCTGATTGATTTCCACAGCGAGATTTCCATTCTCAAGAGCCACCAATTCTCCACGCGCAAATAATTTTCTATTCAAATAGATCTTGACTCTCTGTTCCGCATTCTGATTCAAAGATAAGGTCATTCCCGGATAGATAACGTCCAACTCGGCCAGCGTGAAATATCTACTGTCGAGGACAAACTCAATTTCAACAGGCAGCTCAGACCACCTTAGCAGCGTTTCTTCCTCATTACGGTAGCTATCTTCAATGTCAGTAAATTTTTCCTGCACGACAACCTCTATATTGTTATCAATGTTCAAAAGAAATAACTTTTTCGTTCCAATTTTTAAATAGCCAGATTGATGCTGAATAAGAAGCAGATCGCCCTTTGCAACATCAATAAATTGGGACACTGGCAGCTGGCTATATCCCAAAACGACATCAACGATAAATGGAATACGGTATTTCTTTAAGTGCAATGCATTAAGTATGGGGTTATCACCAGCTGACCACTCCAGACACAAAAGTGAACAAGGCTGCGCGGGCAGACAAAGCATTTTTTTTGGCAAGACCGTAGGAGGAAGTTCTATCCGCCCAACGTTCCATACCCTGGATTTTAATATAAAAGAAAGCTGCATGCCCTTTAACCACCTCATTAGATAGTTCAAAGGCACCTGACGCCAGGGAATACCCGGTAGCTTGTTATCGGTTTCTTGTAACCATGTATCTACATTGAGCAATGCTTCATTATGCAAATCATTTTCATCATAGAGGAAAATTCTCAGGTAGCGTCCTTCCAGCTCAACCTCTCTAATTTCACTCTCTGGATGATGATTTTTAAGTAACTCAAGCCCGCATTTTTCTTCCTTCTTTAGGCGTAAGCCACTGCGTAATTTCATTCTTCCACTTCTTCTTCTTGATGGCGTCCCCGTTTATCTTGACTTTGCTGCTGCATAAGAACATCAGGTACCATATCATCCATATGTCTGGAAATCGCATCAGCTACGCGTGTGCCAGAAGGTATTAGCTTAATGATGGTCTCGTGACTCAATTCTGTGGAGATGAGTACTTTTACCGAATGGTCACCATTCCAGCGCTGGAACTGATATTCAAGGTCTACACTTTTATTTGCAGGAACGTCATCACTGGCTCCCCCTGTTGTCATCACGCTTTTTCTATATTGCTGTGTATTGCTCGATGCCTGGTACGCCATTTTACTATGTCCTGTATTTTTCTTTTCGGCTGAAGTAGTATTTTGATGAATTATCGGCACAGGATTAAATGGTTTAGTGACAGCAAACTCGTCTTTATCTTCCCTTCTGTTTTTCGGTTCACCCCACTTTTCCGGCCCCGTAAGCATCATTCGTGATACGTCTGGATCAATATTGTCTACATGGTTATTCTTATTGATTTGCGAAAGTTCAGAATCCTTGATCTGTTGAGTTGATACCGATTTAATGACCGAATCGGACAGACGATGGCTCATACCCTCATTACTTATATGTGAGTAAAATTTTTTAAGGTCTTTCTGTGATGATGAGTGGTTAATTTTGGCCTCTTCAGATTTATCACCACCGCCGCCTCCCGCAGAGCGCTCAGGGGATAATTGATGATTGTACGGCTGAGCAAAAGCTGAATCGCATCCCGAAAATTCTGGTTCTTCCAATTTCCTCCGTTTCTCCAACATATCAAAAAAAGAGTCTTGAGCAGCAAAGGCATCATTACATAAAAATGAGACCCCGGATATATTAGTATTTTTCTCTACCATAGGAAATTGTCTCATGAAGTTCACTTTCAATATTGTTCTCAGAGCGAATACGAAAGTCGATATAACGATGACGAAAATAGCTACGAAATTTGTGGTTTTTCTTTTCTAAAACATTTCTTGTGTGAAGAAACACCTGAACATTTAGTTCATTTTTTTCTTTATCTTCCTCAAGCTCGTTGATTTGATGATAGATAAGTTGTTGTTTAGATAATAATACACCCTGACGTCTTATCTTTTGGTAGATATCAGATCTATGGAGCACCCCGGTTGGCGTTAATGAGTTTATTTCGTCAATAATGGCTTTGCGCTCAAATATCTTTTCCTCCAGAAGAGACTGAATTTCAGATAATCTTTTATTGATCTTAGATACCTGACAATTAACTAATGTCTTCTTATACTCTAACAGCGCATTGAGTTGCCGACCTTTACGCCATACACTCATACAAGCTCTCCAGACATGATGACATGTTAACGTTCTCTGATATTTCCTGTTTGATAAATGACTCCATATCACCTGCTTTATTAAAAGCAATATCATTTTCAGCATTTTCGCCATGACGGTATTCACCAAGATCAATATATAACTGCATTTCCTTTTGACGCTGAAGAAAATATCGAAAACGATTAACTAATTGCTGATGGCTATTATCAGTGACATTTGAAAAGACCCTGCTAATACTTTGTAACACGTCAATAGCCGGATACTGCCCTTTTGCCGCAAGTTTGTGGCTCAGATAAATATGTCCATCAAGAATTGAGCGCACTTCATCACCAATCACATCGGGTTCATCTTCATTTTCAATTAAAACGGTATAAAATGCAGTTATTGAACCGGTGATAAAACACCCAGGCCGCTCCAATAATTTTGGCAGTGCTTCAAAAACTGAAGCCGGATAGCCGCGACGCGCAGGCACCTCCCCCATACCCAAAGCAACATCGCGCAGTGCCCGAGCATAACGCGTGATTGAGTCAACGAACAGCAGTACATTGTTGCCTAAATCACTGAAGTATTCTGCAATACTCGATGCGATTTGCGCTGCATTGGTGCGCTCCACCGAAGAGCGGTCCGAAGTTGCATAAACGAGTATGACTTTTGAACTGCGTGAGGAAAGTTTCATAGTTTCAACAAATTCTGTGACTTCACGACCTCGTTCACCGACCAAGCCTATCACATAGAGATCGGCTTCAGAGTGCTCAATGATCATGTTCATCAGGGATGTTTTACCACAGCCTGCTGTCGCAAAAATCCCGATTCGCTGCCCCATACCACATGTAAGCAGGCCATCAATAGCGCGCACGCCGGTTATTAATGGTTTAAGGATGGGTCTACGCAAGGTAAAGTCGAGTGGTACCCTGGACGCTACGATACTTTTCCCCTTGATAGAAGGCATTACGGGCTGCCGATCGAAACGCCCTCTGATGGCACCAGAAGCATCTATGATAGCGCCGATAACCCCTTCATGAACCTCAATACTAAATGGCTTCCCCGTGGGTAATATGACATTCTCTCGGGAAAATCCCTGATTATCTGTTAGCAAACTTAAAAATGTGTTTTCTTTATTAAATCCCGTCACCTGAGCAAATCCCAATATATCATCCTCAATCAAAGATTTCTGAATTTCGCAAATTTCACCAATCTTAGTTCCTGGAAGGAATGCCTCAATAACGTTACCCTGGATACGCAGTGGATGTGCGAGACGAACTAACAATTTTGGATGCATCGATAACACCTCCTCTTAAGCTAAAACATCGCGATAATTCAGCATAATTGTCAGGTAATGATCGAGTACCGACAAAAAATCATCTGCCGAGCCCAAATATTTTTCCATAACCTTCGCACGTAATTCGAGCTGCCCATCAACAGGATATAAACAGGGCTGCCCGAGATAAAATACTTCCTCATTATAATCGAGCATGACCGGCAACAGATTAATACTACAGTAGGCCAGTGAGTTAATATTATATTCGCAGAGATTTGCCCACAGCCATACGTCATCACCCACACTCTTAATATGAATCGCCGGGATGTCATCTTTCATATTCAGAGAAATTGTTGAGTGATTAGTTAGATCATCGCTGAGAAATTCTGACATGCCAGCGTCTTTAAGCATGGTAGAAATCAATTCCGCAATATCATATTTCATATATTTCCTCTTTTAAATTTTACAATGACCCTATAACATCCACATCCACACTGCTAGAAATCTCGCCAAATGAGAGCACATCTAATTCCGGATAGGTCCCTTCTATTAGAGCCTTTGCAAAACGTCTAATATCCATAGATACAATTAAAATAACATCTCGCGTGTTGACGCCATTCATTTGCAGACAGGATTCGAGACTTTTTAAAATATTTTCCGTTTCATCAGGTGGTAAATTGATAAACGTTCCACCAGAGGTCTGCCGAATGCCGTCCCGGATCTTCTTTTCCATATCGTGTGACATCACCAATGTTTTAATACATCCTTGAGTAGCAAATCTGTTAGAGATATAGCGTGCTAAAGTTCCACGCACATGCTCAACTAACATAATAGGATCTTTTTCTTTAGAAGCCCATTGCACTAATGCTTCAAGAATGAGTCGCATATTTCTAATCGATATACGCTCTTTAAGTAGACGTTGGAATACTTCAGTGATACGTTGTACCGTATTATTTCGGTAGCACTCCTTTAATAAGTCAGGATATTTTTTCTCGAGATCGTCAAGCAGTGTTTTAGTTTCTTGGATACCGAAAAATTCAGCAATATTGCGAACGAGTAATATCGATATACACGAATAAAATTCGTCTATTGAATTACGTGAATAGTAACCAAGATCAAGAGCGGCCTGTTGGTTTTTTTCTGCTATCCAATAGGTCGTACCCTGTGATGAACTTACAGCTTGTACGCTGTCATTGATCAATTTCAGCTCATCTCCTCTAAAGAGGATTCTGTGCATATCTGGGAAAAAATCGAAAATAGCCACCTGAATTTCATTAATTGCCACGATCAACTTCCCTTCTTCAGCGTTGTGATCATAACTAATTATTATTTCTGGCAGGCGAACGCCGTATTCAATAAAAAAAAGCCGTTTCAATAATGATGGGAAGTTTTTTGAGAGTAAATAATTTTCATATCCTTTCCAAGACCTGATAATTAACGGTACCGTCTCAGGAATATATTCTCCATCAATTACAACAGGTTTATTTTTAACAGAAGAGTCTTCTTTATGGTCTGAATCTTCTGATTTGGATTTCGCATTCTTCATTTTAGCTAATTTGTCCCTGAAAAAAAAACCTAGTAAGCCTATCGAAAGCATGAAAAATACGATGAAAGGGAAACCGGGAAGCAGGCCCAATGACAAGGCGAGAATGGATGAAATGACTAAAGTGGATTTATTTTTAAAAATGTCCTGTAAGATCTTTGCACCAAGATTAGTATTCTCACTGTTATTTACTCGCGTGACAATAAGGCCACCACTGATTGAAATCAGCAACGCAGGGATCTGCGCTACTAAAGCCTCACCGATAGTAAGTAAGGCATAAATAGATAGGGCATGATGGACTTCCATTCCTTTCTGAACGACACCAATAAAAACCCCTCCCAGCAGATTGACAGAAATAATAATAATCCCGGCTATAGCATCACCTTTGATGAATTTCATCGCTCCATCAAGTGCACCATACAGTTGGCTTTCAGCCTCCAGGTCTTTACGGCGCTGTCTCACTTCATTTTCATCAATAAGACCGGCCTTAAGATCGCCATCGATACTCATCTGTTTTCCTGGCATAGCATCCAATGAAAAGCGGGCTGCAACTTCAGCAATGCGCTCAGAGCCTTTCGTGATGACAATAAATTGCACTATCGTAACGATGAAGAAGATAACCATCCCCACTACCAGGCTATCGGCAATAACAAATGCCCCGAAACTCGCTATGATTTCACCTGCATCCGCATCTGAAAGAACTAAACGGCTGGTACTAATAGATATAGCCAGACGAAATATGGTACTGATCATGATCATTGACGGGAATGTTGAAAAGTCCAGAATACGGTTAATATAAAATGAACCCAGAAAAATCAGCAATGCCATCGTTAAATTAAAAGCGATGAAAAAATCAACCAGGTACGTCGGCAATGGGATGATTAGCATAACAACGACCATGATCATCATTAACAAGATGATCAATTCTGGGCGAGCGCTAAATTGTAAAAAAGAACTTTTAAACATATTTACCAGCAACTTTAAACAGTGCAACCTCTTTTATATAAAGCGATTGTTGTACCGAGGTCAAAAAAGAATAAAATTTTTCGTGACAATCAGACCTGGCATAAAGGTAATCGGGAGTCACATCAAAAGTTCTGCGTATGAGCTGAACGACTGTTGCCTGTTGACGAATAGCTCTCTTTGACGAAAAATCATTGAAAAAACCTCCATAAGCTGTCACTAACTCACCAGGATTAATTAAACCCATTAGATAAATATTTAAAACACCCTCTGCGTTTAATGCTGCTTTTGAATTCTTCGTTGTTGAGCTATACGCAGAATTATTGAAATTGACAATCAGCTTGTTATCTAATGAATTCAACGTACGTGCGTCGATTATCCTGGCAGATAGAGGGCCAAACTCATGCGAATGAATGCCCGGTTCAGTGGACTTCATATCTGATATCAATGCAGTCAGTATAAATGACAGCATGATTTTTCTATTGCTGAATCCATATACATCAATCCAGTCCTGATAAATAAATATCGCAGGCAACTCATAATCTAAATACTTCAAGTAGCTATCACGAAGCTCTTTAGCAGAAAGACCATTATTATTAGTACATTGACTAAAGCGTTTAGCGACATCACCAACATTGGCAGAAGAATTTAGTTTCTTAAGATCGCTAAACTTCATCAAATCATCGATTGCTTTTTTAATCTTTTTTTTCAGAAACTCTGACAAATTTTTACTCAAAAGTAACTCACGTAAGGCTTGCATTAAGTCCCAATCATTACTAAACAACTGGCGGGCAAAGTTCAATATAGAAGCGCTATTCTGGGACTTAGCCACTCGAGTCATTATTGTATAAATCTTTTCATCTGCATTTTCTTCGAGTATTTCTGAACCCGTGTCACTATATGAATTATCATTTTTCCTACCTGTTTTACTTGCACGCCCCAAACTGCTGAAGAGATCTGCTAACTCTTCTGCTGCATTAATTATATTTTCGTCATGATTTATTGGTTGGACATGATCATTGTGTTTGGTTGAAGATCGAGTATACATTTTTTCTGAATCTTGCCTGCGATGCGCGCTGTTATCTGTATAATTAAAAGGACTAATTCTCGCCATCTACATCTCCTTATTTTTTATTCATGATTTCGCGCAACATAGACACAGTAGATTTTAACGTCTGCTCCTTACCTTCAGATGAAACACCGAGAACCGGATCATCATTTCTATGTCCTCGCCATCTTTCTCCATCCTCTAACAATTCAGGATGAATCAAAAAGAGTCGAACCATTTTTGTTTGGCTTTTATAGCTATAGTCAAATATTCTACCTAGATAAGGAATATCCCGTAGTAAAGGTATTCCTATGGAATGGTTTTCATCCTGATCACGACTATATCCTCCCACGAGTAGGCTATGCCCTAAAGGAACACGAGCCTCTGTACTGATTTGTGTGTTACTGATAACAGGCATGCTATCAAAATTGCCAGATTGTCCTTCTGAATTAAGCGGAATGGTACCATCATGGATATTGAGGATCATCTCAATTTCCTGCTGACGCGATGCCAAACGTGGCAGGACACTTATCATTGTCCCATAGGTAATCTTCTCCAGTGATGATGTTCGTTCTCCAATAAGTTTGGCATAAATACTGCTATTATTATCAAAAAGCGCGGGTACATTTTCCTGAGTCAAAATTTCAGGACGAGAAATAACTTGTGCTGAACCTGACTTGACTAAAGCAGAGACATCTGCAAGAAAGTGAATACTATTTTCAGGAGTCAGTGAACTGGTGTTAAAAGTCACGCCTGAATTATTCACTTTACCCGCCGCACTCCACTTCACTCCCAATTCATTAATTTCCTTTTTTGAGATGTCGATTATCCATAATGAAAGTTGGATTTGTCGTTTCGACACATCAATAGCTTGTACCAGATCTTCTACGAAACTCACCTGCCTTTCGCTTCCCATGACAAGCAGACTATTTGTATCTGTATAAGCTACGATATTGACAGATTCATTCCCGGATGGGGACGAGTCGTCATTGCTATTCGCTGATTCAGCATCATTGAAATCAGGCCATAGTTCTGTTGGATTAACTTTCGGTGTACGCGCAGTGACTCGTTTTTCATTAACAGAGTCTTCATTTATAATGATACTCGCACCGCCCATGCTTGATACTTTACTTGAGTTATTCATCAGTTTTTTCAACACCGAAGCCACTCCCGGTATGGTGATAGAAGTATCCCGCTGCGTGTAATTACGGTCATTGACAAAGGTATTTGTCAATTTAATGACGCGTACTGTCGTTTCTCCGGCACCGGGCCTGGAATATGATGCGTCAATGTATTTAGCCGCAGCCGTAACAAGTTGCACATACACCGGTGGGCCGGAAATATAAAATGAACCAGACGCCCCATCAGACCGCAATGGAAAACGTACATCATACAGTTCAGATGATTTCAAATATGCCACGAGGCGCTCAAAAGGTGCATAGGATAAACGGATCACCGTGCTTTTTATTTCATTGGCGTCATAAACATAAATCGAACTTCCATCGTTGTACCATATCAGTCCGATGCGAGATGCCAACTTACTCAATAACTCCTGAGGTTCATTGAGGTCAAAATTCCCTGTGACGCGTTTTTTAGCAGCCTGACGACTAACAATTATCGGTCTATGAAATTCTCCTGCCATCACATAAAAAAGTTGCTGTACACTGTTGTCACTCGCTACATAAATATTGTCGGCATCGCGAGTGGTACTGATCCCTCCCCTTTCATTATCATCGAATTTCGCCGAAGCGACATTACAATTCAGCAAGAAAAAAAGTAACGAAAAAAATATAAAAGAGAGTTTTTTTGTCTGTTGCTCATTCATAAAAACAACCCTTCAAATCTTTAAACTCACGAGGACGAATGCCAAAAATTGATTTAATTTCACTTGAAAAATGCGATGAAGATGCATAGCCGTTATTTCCAGCAATTGTCGCGATTGAGTTGTTCTTCTCTATCAGTTGCAATGCACTGTGGGAAGCCCTCCATATGCGCAGTTGTTTTTTGGGGCCACGAGTGAATGTGTTATGACAAAGTTTTCTAAAGTAAGATTCAGATACGCCATAACTCTTGCTGGCATTGTAAAGTCTGTCGCTACCACTCTCTTTGTCTTCTTTTAATAGCTGAGATAACAAAAAGTGAGATATCCAGTAATTTTCAATTTTCCGTATAAAGGAAAATAAATTCTCAACGCCATAATCTAAGGGGCTTATTCTGCTACCTATTAGTGCTCCGATGAGGCATCGTCTATTATTTTTTACATTTGAGATATAGAATCGTTCTGTTTGCATTATGATTGATTCGTCACAATCAGCTCCCGTTTTAGCATGGATGGCTCGACACGGATTGGCCTGATAATCCAGAAACGCGATAAGTATTGCTACTTGGGGCATTGTGATTTCTTCGAAAAACCAATCACCCGTAACCTTGATTTTTACAGCATCTACAGTGGCTAACAAACTGGATTGATTTATCAGCACCTCATTATTTTTCCCATCCTCATTTGAGGTGAAAACCATAAATGAAGTCGCACTCAATGGCCGCGCAAAAAGCAACGAATTGTTGAGATTAACAATTCCATTCTCTGAAACACTGACTGCTGGCTTCCCTTTCTTTTTATGACTTTTCATAAGGAATAGTTTATTGGCCCTGCATCGTTTACTGCTTGAATGAACATCACCCATAGAGCCTCTACAGTTACCCAGTCGCTTTGTAAGTACAATGATGAATATTTACAACACTACCCTATATTAAATCGCATGGTCAACGCAGAGGTGCGAATTTAATAATTTTATAAAATATTTAAATTTTTTCTAAAGAAAAATTCAAGATGATTAATTGTACTCAGCCATTTTATTCGATAGGATGCAGACTTTCGTGTGTTGTGAAAGAGAATCTATATATGAAACTTTATATCTACACATATAGTACGCACTCTTACCTTTTTTAAGTGCAAGTTTTGGATGCATCTACATAAAAAGCATTGTGTTATTTATTAAAACGTTAACCCTCTAAAAACATGCAATGATCAACCAAAACTCATTTATATTACATCAATGTCAGACTTCTTATTATGATAAGCAATATGGAAAAACCAATCAATACTGAATACCTTGAACGAAATGGGTCCAACTTTACTTTAAAAATTCTCTTTGGCCCCATGTTTGGCTGTGAGCTACATCTCATTGCAGAAGATTATTTTCTCATTATAAACTCGAAAAAATCATTATTCCCTGCGAATGCTGAAGTTTCATTGGAGCATGTTCACTCCGCACATTATACTTACAATACCTTATATATCCCATACGATCTCCCTGCTCCTAATATTCTTTTTAGATTATCATCACTCAGTGATTATGAGGGAGATAAGGCTGTTGGCATCGATGTCTATGGATTATCTGATAGCTATGCAACTGAACTCTATGAGAATGAAATTTTCACCCATGAAAATATTTGCTTTGCTTTCAAGCAAAGTAGTGATAAATGGTCTGATAAAATCATTAATTACAATCCGTTTAAAAGAGAATGTGATAACCCTTCTGAAGCATGTGATTTTCTCACTACAAAAAAAAACAGACGTCTAATTTTTTTATCGTTCTCGGGTATGTTAGTCTCTTTATTGATTATCACCTTCATCTATTTTTATAGTAGTGATGTTAGTCAATTTGATAATCGTATGGCGACTCTTAACAAAGAGCTCACTGGTAATTCAATGTCGTACAATATTGTAAAAAGCAGGGATGATGAAATCATATTTGTTTTGGTTTCACAAAAGCAAGAGTTGGAATGGCTAAAAGAAGCGCTTTCAAAACTAAACGAAAATGGTCGTGTTGTTCCAGTGTGGCTTGCTCAACAAAACAAAACCGTCGTCAGCCAGCTGGTTCAAGCTGGCCATCCCGTATTACAGATCGATTACAGTTCGCCTGTACATCCTGTCATTGCTGTATATAGGGAATTAGAAAAAAATGAAGAGGAGATTTTGAAATCAGAAGTACTTAAAAAGATTCCCTATGCGTTGGATGCTGAAGTGCTATTTAACCCCAAAGAAAATCTCTTAACTGAAGCCCGCAATGGCTTAGACAACCTCAACATTCAGTATCGTCAGGTAAAGGCCAGTACGGGTTATAGCTTAATTATACGAGATGCCCTCAGCGATGTTATCCTCCTTAGACTAAGTGACTTCATTGAAAATTTTCGCTCCAAATGGGGAAGCGAAATGATCAATTTTTCAGTTAATTTGGATGATAACTGGTTACTTAACAAATCTTACATTGACTCCAATGATGGTTACCTTTTTCTAAATTCCCATCACTGGTACTTCCCACTTAATTTAGGAGACATGAGTCGTGCCCAATATAACCAAAAATGAAATGCCTGAAGGATCAACAGACCAATATTTTATAGGTCAAATTTCGACCGGCTTTGAGTCAGGGGCATTAGATATGATGAACGCGCTCAATGCTGCCTTGGAACAATTAAAGCAGGACCCATCCAACCCATCAGTATTGGCTAATTATCAATCGAAATTGCAGGAATATACTCTTTTTCGCGGTGCCCAAAGCAGTGCTGTCAAGGCTTACGGTAGTATAGGTAAGGAAATTATTCAAAAATTCTAGAGACTTCTATGTTACGGCTTTATTTCGTCCCCTTCATTTTGAGGTTTTTTAATGATTATACAGCCAGAATTTCTGTCAGCCCAAACGCAAACAGCACCTGATACACTCAACGATAAAGATCGGACATCGGTTTTTTCCGGCAACGGATCTTTCAACGACCTTGTATTCAGTGCATTTGAAAATGTTAGCGAAAGGACGATAAATTTAAAAAACGCAATCAGCACTATTAGTGAATCATCGCAATTGACCGGCAACCCTGAAAACCTTTTGATACTGCAAAAGTATATTATTGAATATACTAATTATCTATCACTGATAAGTACAATCTCTCGTAAAGGAATCGCTACTATCGAAACACTGGAAAAAGCGCAATAATGTTAAAAAAGAAAAAACTTCCAGCTTTTATCACAATAATGACCTTTATGTTGTCCGCCTGCGATAATGAGATGTTATTGGAAAATCTTACTCAGGAGCAAGCTAACCAGGTACTGACGATTCTTCATCAGCATAACATCCCTGCTAATAAGAACGGCACTCTTAAATCGGGCTATACGATTAGAGTCGATGAAAAAGAAAATACGGCAGCCCTTTCAATCATCAACCAATATCAGCTTCCGTGGTCCGCTGATGTTCAAATAGGGCAGGCATTCCCAGACAGTGCACTCATTGCATCACCAAATGCAGAACGGGTCCGTATCCTTTCTCTGATTGAACAAAGGTTAGAGCAGTCTCTGAGAACCATTGCGCAAGTTGTCAGCGCTCGGGTGCATATTAGCTATCCATCTTTTAAAAGTGAAGTGGTAAACAAAACATTAACTAATCATGTCGGTATTTTGATTTCATATAACGGGGACATAGACCAGAGTCTTTTCATTCCACGGGTCAAATCCCTGATAAAAAACAGTCTTGATGATATAAAATATGAAAATATTTCAGTAGTACTTTTCGATACACCACCTATTCAATACACACCACCAATAAAAATTTCCCATTCACTATCAACCCAATGGCTTATCTCTTTAACGGCTATCATTATTCTGGTCATTGCTGCTCTCTTATATTCTTTCAGAAGGTATTATCGCCGTTTTAAAGTAGAAGATGTTAAGCAGGAATCCCTACACAAAAAACAGGAATCAGCCAAAAATGTTTCTTGAAACCGAAAAAATGTTAAAGATATTATATTCTCCTGTTATATACTCGCATCCGACGCATTTACCTGACAGCATTCATAATATGAATAATGAGGATAATGTACTGATTAATTATTGGCTTATTACTCACTATCAACTGAAAGATCTTCCTGCTCACTGGGAAGCCCGTGATAGCATTTCGTTACTGATTCTTAGTCGATGGGAACTGATCCATGACGCTGCCTGCATGATAGGTGGCTATCTTCTGCGTTGCCAATTACTCAAAAAATGTGCAACGCTGATGTCAAACCCTCGTTTATCATCATTTATTTCTCTGCCTATCCGCCATCATGTTTTACTTGCCAACACTGAAAATAATTTAGATACATTATCCTTAGGAGTGGCTTTCGTTCTTAGTCAGATTCCACATCTGCCTATCGGACTAAAAGAACGTGTAATATTGATCCTCCCTGCTGAGATTAAACTTCCTGAAATTTACATAGCAAGATGCCCCGATCACCTCAATCTTTTAAAAATGGCAATAAACTATGCGATTGATTACAAGTGAAGAATTACCCGCAGAAACTCACGCTGATGTATTAATAAAATTGAGTCAGATTACCCGCTATCGTCGTCTTTCATCCGCACTTGAGCGGACATTGTGTCAATGCAGTGATATTCATTTCGAATTTGAATCTCGTAAAGATGAACTGCAAGAAAACTACAAAAAAGAGGGATACGCTACAGGGTTACAACTTTTTTTTTCGCAATTAACGATAATGCTCGACGATTACGAGCAGCAGTATAATTTACGCATGGACACATTTAAATCTCTTATGATTGAGGCAGTGAGTACCTCATTCGATGATCCTGTTATTGTTGAACGGATCGTTTACCATATGAAGAGAATTTGCAGTCAGCAAAACATGCACAAGGTTATTATACCTCAAACAGTTAAGCTTCCTGCCGGAGCTGACAAATCGAACTACCTTTTTACCGATAGCTCTCATATTACAATTCAAGGTGAAAAGGATGCGATACGTTTCCAAAGCACCCCTTTATGCCAACAATGGTTAGAGCAGGCAGCACTTGAAATGACAGAGATCAATGACAGTATCCACAAAATCATACCTGATGTTTTATATGGTATTGGTCATAAGCTTATTTCATTAAGTAATCAAAAAAACCTAACATATTTTAATCTATCGCGAGAGGATAATTTATAGCATCACTTAAATCTGTTAATTCCGCACATAAAGCATACGGTGGGAGCATCTTCTGATGATGATCTGTCGAAAGGGATCTGAAGACATGGGGAGAAAGTCTTATCCAGATTACTTGAGTAAATCTCAAAGACCTTTCTAACATCAGGTTGAATAACCACTAATTCAGCCTTTTCCTTCATATAAAAAAAAATAAAAATAAAGTGGCTACTATCAATGTAGTGCTGTAAAAAAACTTCTTTAGCAACCTGAGCTTTTCAGTTTGTATTTTTTTCTTTTTCGAAATATTTGTTTTCTCTGTTAAAGTGCCAGATAGCACAGGATTATGAGCATCTCCCGGTAATTCTTCAGCGTATACTTGATTTATATCATCTTTATTATGAGCATTTTTTCGATATGAAATATCACTAATCACAGGTTCTTTGTATAATGGCTGAACGGTAAACCGGTATCCCAACTTGGGGATGGTTACAATGATTTTTTTATTACTATCATCCAGATTCAGTCTTAGCGATCTTATAACCTGTGCAATACTTTGCGTAGTGACATAGCCTCCATCCCATGCACCAGCCAAAAAATCCTCTCGAGAGACAGGCTCCGGATACTTTGCGCACAAGAGATTAAGCACATCAGCCTGCTTTTTACGAAGCTGTATTCTACTGTCACTCTTTTGTAACGACCTTGTCTTCGGGTTAAAAGTGAAATCAAGGAAGTAGATTTTTGAGTCGTCCATAAAATTTTCCATTCACAACTTTTTGGATTTACCGTTCCATGAGTTAATTTAAATTCAGGATAATATGATATTTATTTCTTTTGATCGTATTACTAATAAAATTTATCTTAGAATATCTCCGACTCTTACCCTTCCAAAGCAAGATCGCAAGCTAACCATAATACCGTTACGGGTTCCAGTTCATCACTTTCTCTATCGGAGTCATTGCATTATTTATTTAGCAATCTACTTTATAAAGCTCCAAAATTTGACATTTTTTTTTGTGAAAAATTCCTAAAACCTTTTTTGAATGTCGATACTTATGATCATACTTAAAATTTTATCAAAAATAGTCACTACGCACCATCGATCATTGATATAAATATCTGATTTATAGCTAAATAATTCCTTGTACGACACTAACTAATCTCGTCTTCCTTAATAAAATAATTTTTCTAACTGGCAGCCTGGATATCGATTTTTAATACTGCATTTTAGTTATATTTGAGGTACAGGAACAGTAAACACATCACTATTCGTCAAACAGTCAAAACGGACAATAGCTCACGTAACCAGGTCAGTCTGGTCAAATGGATTTTTTGGGTTTTTATCTACAGATAACCTACTCGTGGTAGAGGATATAAGTTTCTTGTGCAGCTCTAATGGTGAGTGCAATGTTGCTAGCCAGGACAAAACTCAACCAGCCTATTGCTGTGTCAGGCGGGCCCAAGGTGAATCAGCGCTTGATTTATATCAGGGATACTTGCTTTCAAAGCTGGTCATACGCTTTCACATACTGTCGTCACACGCAGATATAAGTCATTGATCATCAACACATAGCATTTTATGCAAAATTTTAGCTCTAGCCAAAAACCACTATTGCTGTACAAAAGTCTCTTTGTTGTATAACTTTAGATTTTATACAGCAGTACACAATTTAAGCAATTCGATAGAGGGATATCTTATGCGTCAGGACGGTTCTAATCCAAAGATAGAAAATGACATCAGCCGTTACTTTAGTGAGGTGATCATGCCATCTCAACAAGAAACGCTGGGGCAAATTGTCGTTGAGATCCTTCGCTCTGGCCGAAATCTGAACCGCAAGGCCATATGTTCAAAATTGTTGACCCGTTTGGAACTGGCTTCTGGGCCCGAACAGGAACGCCACTATCAACAGCTGATAGGTATGCTGTTCGGACGTGGTGAATGAGTTAAGTAACCCTGTGTCTCTGTAATATTATCTACCTCTCTTTGTATTTTGAGTTAGTCAGATATTCTTACCGGGCGACCGGGCAGTGACTCATTCGCAGGTGTCAAGTTCCCGAATGGAGGTCTATGTGGACAACTTCTTTATGTCCGCATCACAGGTTTAGAGAAGTTTGTATGTATAAAAGTGAAGATGAAAAACTGTCTGATAAAATGATGGGCGAAGCCGTTATGGTACTGCTTAAACAAGATGCTGCCGTTAGTAATTCTGCCTTAATGAGACAGCTTCGACACATGATCGCTGTAGAAAAAAACTCGCTTCGACAAGATGCTTTAATGCGCGCTATCGATGAGGTTAGCCAATATATGGGTGTTAAACGCGCTACCAACACGGTTGAAATTCGCGACCGCGATAATGTGGCACATTTTTTTACCAGCGAAGGTCCGGTCGATGGGGCTAAAAAACATTAAGTGATGAACTGTTACTCACCTCATCCATCTGGTGAAAATTAATTTTCTTTAATAAAGGTATCTTTTTTAGCGGTAATTAATAATTTCTGGTTTTAGTTAATGAGGTTATCCCCTCAATATTCGCCTGTTTATTAATTTTAAATCCTCTGCCCTGCGTAAGCCTTAGCAGGAATTTTTGAGAAGCTTATCGCTTTTCTTTATAGGGTCATGAGCATGCAGCAGATATCATTACAGTCAAAAGTTTTTGCATATTTCCCGCCGGGAGTAGAAAAATCATCCCTCAAATTTCAGTCGCTTGGCTGTGTCATAAGCGAACTAAATGCCGAAGGTAGGCATATCACTAATAAAGCGCTTATTCTTAAACTCATCGAAAAACTTGAAATGACTACGGATGTGATAATGCTTGACGTCTATCGCCATCTTCTTGAAGTTATTATTGGTAGCACTCCAGACGATGCCTGAAAAATTGTCATTATAAATAATCACCCATGAAAACAGTAACGCCAGGAAAACACATTGAGCATTTTATAGACTCTTTTTATCCTCTGTAGTTTTTTTCGATTGTGAATATTCAAAGTAGCTAACAATCTTGACCGCTAAAAATCATCACCCTTTAACAGCATCATTCAAAATATCGTCTATAGTTATCTCGGATGAAATTTTTTACCCATAAGGAAATCCTTGATGAAAGTCAAAATGTTAAATACTGCAATCGTTGCCCTGCTGTCATTGCTTTTCGTTTCTGGTTGCTCATCAAATCAGACAATCAGAACTACGGATGGCAGGACTATTGTCACGGATGGCAAACCGCAAATTGACAGTGATACTGGACTGGTTTCGTATAAAGATGCCCAAACCGGCAAATCAGAACAGATCAATCGTGAGCAGATTAAGAACATGAGTGAACTAAACAACTAAGAAAACGGAGTCCATATGAATAAAATGATCGCTTTACCTCTTGCTGCCGTCTTTTGTGTTGCTGCTCTAAGCGGATGTACCCGCGCCAGCTATGCCATTCACACAAGTGATGGACGTACCATCATCAGCGATGGCAAACCACAGGAAGATTCCAAAACCGGCCTGATTGCTTACAACGACGCTAACGGCGTTAAGCAGCAAATCAATAAAGCCGATGTTAAGGAAATGAGCGAACTGCCTAAGTAACGCATAAAAGTTTCGCTCCTCCCTGCACCTGAAAAGTTGAACGCCAGCTGATTAAGGTGCAGCTTTATTGCACAGTACTCTCTGCCCCTGCCCCCTGTGAACGACTTTTCTTTTCTCAGATCGCCCCCTACTCTCTTCCGCGCTATATTACCCAACACTTAATTCGAACAGCCATCCCTGTCTAGCGGAGTTCTAATGAATCACATTCAGTCGTCGTTCTGGATACCTAAACGCCCGATGAAACTGAGTACCTCCGTTAGCCTGCTGGTAAGCGCTGTTATCGCAGCGGTATTGCTAATAGCTCATCTGTTCTATTTTGTTCAAATAAGCCACACCACACAGGATGCGGTTAAAGATAAAGCACTGGCGGTAGCCCGTACGCTGGCTCTTTCCCCGGATATCCAGCGTGGCCTGTTGCAAAAACCAGCAGATGGGATTATTCAGACCATCACCGGGGCCGCACAGCGCAGTAATCACCTCCTTTTTGTCGTGGTGACAAATATGCAAGGCATGCGTTATTCACACCCTGACAAAAATCTAATTAACCAACACTTCCTTGGTGATGACCTGTCTCCGGCCCTCAAGGGACACGAAAATGTTGCGATCAATACGGGCAAGCTTGGCATCGCGCTCCGGGTATTTAGCCCTGTTTTTGACCAAAACAGGCGTCAGATTGGCGTGATAGCGATTGGGATTTCGCTTAGCGAGGTCGCGCAACAAATTAATCACAGCCGTTGGAACATTCTCTGGAGCGCATTATTCGCTATTCTGGTTGGTGCTATGGGAACTTACCTGCTGGTCAGGGCGGCCAAACGCATTTTGCTCGGGCTTGAGCCCTTTGAAATATCCGCTCTGTTTGAACAGCGCCAGGCCATGCTGCAATCCATGAAAGAGGGCGTGATCGCCGTTGACGATCGGATGCAGGCCACTGTTATTAACCGTGCCGCACGGCATCTGCTGCGTGAAACCGGTCTGCTTCAGGCGCTTGACTGTGACAACGGTGAGATTGTTGCAGCATCGGGGCCGCTGATCGACAATCTGCATTACGTGATGAAAAGTGGCATTGCACTACGCGATGAAGAGATTAACTTTAATGGTCGTATATTGCTCTGTAATACCATGCCGGTACGCAATAACGAGACCATTATTGGTGCCATCTGTACGTTTAGAGATAAAACAGAAATAATTCAGCTACTACAGCGGCTTGATGGTATGGTCAGCTACATCGATGCTCTTCGTGAACGTTCACACGAATTTATGAATAAGCTGCATGTCATTCTCGGCCTTATGCATATGAAAAGCTACGACAAGCTGGAAGAGTATATCCTTAAAACAGCTCATAATTACCATACCGAAATCGGATCGCTGCTGGGCAAAATCAAGTCACCCGTTATCGCCGGTTTCCTGTTAAGTAAAATCAGCCGCGCTTATGATAACGGCAACCACCTGACGGTCAATGATGATAGTCTACTGCCAGACTGTGGCAGTGAGCAGCAGGTTGCGGTATTGATTACCGTATTGGGTAACCTAATCGAGAATGCACTTGATGCCGCTGGCGAAACTGGCGATGGCGATATCAGTGTCCTGTTACACTATCAGAACGGCTGGCTCAGCTGCGAAGTGAGCGATGACGGCCCAGGTATTGAAATGACCCGGCTGAATGACATTTTTGCTAAGGGTTATTCCACAAAGGGTGACAATCGTGGCGTGGGTCTGTTCCTGGTGAAACAACAAATCGAGAGCCTTGGCGGGAAAATCATTGTAGAGTCCGAACCCGGTGTTTATACCCAATTTTTCGTACAACTGCCCTGGGATGGAGAGCATAAAAACGCATGATCAATGTTCTGGTCGTCGATGATGACGCGATGGTTGCTGAACTCAACCGTTGCTATGTTGCACAACTACCTGGTTTTGCCTGCTGTGCCGTCGCATCGACCCTACAGCAGGCCAAAGAGTTGGTTCTGAACAATGAATTAGCTATTGACCTGATTCTACTGGATATCTATCTGCAACAGGATAACGGACTGGACCTGTTGCCCGTACTACGCGAGTCAAAACGACCGGTCGAAGTCGTCATCATCTCATCGGCTGCTGATGCCACCTCGGTCAGACAGTCGCTGCACTATGGTGTCGTTGACTATTTGATCAAACCCTTTCAGTTCTCGCGTTTTGAAGAAGCATTGACGAGCTGGCAGCGGAAAAAAAAGCTTATGGACTCTCGTCCATTTTATCAACAGGAGGATGTTGATCGGCTTATTCATGGTAGTCACCCGTCGGCAGATGAGGCGAAACGCCTACCTAAGGGACTTACCCCGCAAACGCTGCGCACTCTGTGCCTGTGGATCGATGCTCATCCGTCTGAAGAGTTTTCCACAGACGATCTTGCGGCTGCCGTCAATATTTCACGCGTTTCGTGCCGTAAGTATCTAATCTGGCTTGCGCAGATCAATATCTTGTTCACCAGCATTCATTATGGAGCGACCGGCCGCCCGGTATATCGCTATCGTTTGCAGGCGGAACATAGCGCCCAGCTTAAACAATATTGCCAGTGAGCCGGTAGCTATCGTTAAGTTGCTTAAAACTGAATTGACGCTGCGAAGAGCAAATGATTTGCTTGTCTCGGGTGACGAAAATAGCCTCAATCGCCGGATTTTGCGAAAGCGTTGCCAGGCCTTGTTCTACGCCCTGACCGTACATCAGGGTAGTCCAGATATCGCCGTCGGTGGCGTTATCACAAATAATGGTCACGCTCAGTAATTCGTTATCAAGTGGATAGCCGGTCTGCGGGTCCAGAATGTGATGGTAGCAGCGGCCGTCCCGTTCAAAATAACGTTCGTAGATACCTGAAGTCACCACCGATTTATCCGTCACACCGATCACCCCGAGCGGAGCCTCATCCGTGGCAAACGGCTGCTTCAAGCCTATGTTCCAGCAGTGCTGAACGCTGTTCCCTAATGCCAGCACGTTTCCCCCCAGATTGATAAGCGCATCCTTAACGCCTTGCTGACGCAGATAATCACGCACTACGTCAGCGATATACCCTTTGGCAATCGCCCCCAGATCAATCTCCATACCCGCCCGTGACAAAAATACCGAGGCCGTCTCGTCGTCAAGGACGACCTGGTGAGGGTCCGCTAGCGTTAGCAGCGCACGCAGCTCAGAAGCTGCCGGCACGCTGTTGCCCTGAAATCCAATCTTCCAGCGCTTGACCAACGGCCCGATAGCCAAGTTGAAACAGCTACCTGGCAGTACGCTGGCCTCTTTAGCCCGTTTGATCACCTGATAAAGCGCCCTGCTTACGGCGACAGCGTGATCGCCTGCCGCACGATTTATCGCCATGACTTGAGAATGTTCACGGTTGACGGTGAAAATATCTTCCTGTTGTTTAATCAATCGAAACACATTCCCCGCCAGCTGCTGATTATGTTCAAACAGCTTTAGCAGGATCGGAGAACCCATAAGGACAGCAGAATAACTGTAGACGCCGGTATCAGAGGACATGATACCTCCCGGGGTGAAGTGATTTGCAGGGGCGACGCAATGATCGCGTCGCCCCTGATGGTAAGAGTGTTTTAGCGCAAAGCCCATGCTGCGGCATGACGGCCGGCCAGAATACCAAAGATGATGATATCTGCTACCGCATTTCCGCCGATTCGGTTAGCACCGTGGATACCGCCAACCACTTCACCCGCCGCCCATACTCCCCCGAGCGGCTGTTGATGCTTGTCCAGCACTTCAGCATTGGTGTTGATGGTCACGCCTCCCATTGTGTGATGCACACCGGGAGCAATGCGAATAGCAAAGAATGGTCCCTTTTCGAGCGGATGGCGCAATGCAGTCTGACGGCCAAAGTCCTCATCATGTTGCTGTACAACGAACTGATTATAACGTTCCAGCGTAGCCTGGAGCGTTTCCTGATCCATATTCAGCTTCACTGCCAGTTCATACGGGGTTGGCGCACTGACCACAAATCCTTTAGCGATATATTCGTCGGCAGCCTTATTGTTTTTACGCACCTGGTCATCAAAGACGATCCAGGCGCTCTTTTCAGGCAGGGCGATGATCTGGGCGGAAACCTTATCGCGCGTTTCCATTTCATTATAGAAACGGTGGCCTGCCTGGCTTACCAGAATCGCCCCGCCGCCACGAATAGCTTCAGAAATCAGGTAAGAGGTCGTCTGTTCGACTGTTGGGTGAATCTGTATTTCTGCCAAATCAACGGTCGCCGCGCCGATCTGCTGTAACATCGCGATGCCGCTACCGGTGGCTCCTTTATGGTTGGTGGTAACAAATCCATCCAGTTCTGGGCGATATTTCACCACCATTTCACGATTTGCGCTAAAACCGCCGGTGGCGACAATCACGCTTTTCGCATGCAGAATGCGGCTGTCATTATATTCGTCGACCACTTTTACCCCAATGACGGCACCCTTTTCACACAGGATCTCTTCAACTGAGGTTTCCAGCAGCACCTCAATGTCACGCTGGTTGATATTCTTTACCAAACCGCTAATCAGGAATCCCCCCACCGCAGAACGGTCGGCCGGACGATGGGTACGATCAATACTCATGCCGCCGGTGATCGTGATATCGTTGAGTTCGATATGGTGACGTGCCAACCACTCAATGGCTTCCGGTGCCTGGTCAACAAACTGGCGCAGCAGCTGCTGGTCGTTTTTGAATTTGCCGCCTTTCAGGGTCTCACTGAAAAACAGTTCTTTACTGTCTTCAATACCCTTCAGCTTCTGAAAACGGGTTTCGGCGGCATTCATTCCTACGGAGGCCTTAATGGTGTTCCCGCCAATGGTGGGCATCTTCTCGATAATTACCACTTTTGCCCCTTCTTCAGAGGCCTGGATCGCCGCCGCAAGACCGCCGCCGCCACTGCCTACCACCACCACATCGTAGTGCTGAGGTGCCTGCGGATTCCCCCCCGCTTCAATGACATGCTCTTTGCTGGAGGTGGTCATAGCACGGGAGACCGCCTTTTTCAGCGCCTCACTTTGCGTGGTGGCACCGGTGATGGCATCCACATGCGGGCTGTTTGCCACCAGCATACGTGTACGCAGGCTTTCGAAGGTGGTGGTGAAATCCACGTCCAGCGTAGCGTCCGGCACCAGCGAGATATCGGTGATACGGTCAGTATCAAGCGTGACGTTGATTTGCAGTTTTAACGCCTCGGCCTCCACTTTTTCCTGATAGACACCGGCTTTATATTTGCGTCCGCCGCTACTGACATCACGGATCATCGCGTCAACCAGTGAGAAGCGCCACAGAGGCTCCGGAATGTTCAGCGCTTCACGCTGCGTGCTGTCAATAAACAGCTCCAGATGGTCATTATCAATAATGCGGTCAGTCCAGTCAGGGTATGCGATGCAGGCTTTACCTACGGCCACTAAATCAAAGCCATGCTCCAGGGCACTTTCAGCGTCGGCTTTGTTCACCACGCCACCGACACCAATTACCGGGATCTTTGCCAGCTGCTCTGAACGCGCGGCAAGATATTTACCGATCAGGGGTGTCGGATCGCTGACATCAACAATTGAAGATCGCAGTAGTTGACCCACCGAGAAATGAACATAGTCCAGACCGCGCGCGGCGAGTTTCTCCAGCAGGTACAGGGTGTCTTCGAAACGGATACCCGGAACTTCGATCTCTTCCGGCGAAAAGCGGTAGCCGATAATGAATGAGGGATCGGCAAAGCGTTGCGCCATTTTATGGGTGATGTCCAGCACTTCCAGCGGGAAGCGGGCGCGCTTTTCGCGGCTTCCTCCCCACTTGTCATCACGTTGATTGGAATGGGGTGAATAAAATTGCTGAATAAGATAGGTGTTGGCACCGTGGATCTCCACGCCATCAAACCCGGCTTTGATCGCACGGTTCACCGCATCACCGAACTTGGTGATCATGACCTCGACTTCTTCAGCACTTAGCGCCTGTGGTATTGTCGCACCGACACGCGCGGCGGCGACAGCACTGGGTGCAACCGGAGTTTTACCACCAATCAGCTCGGGTTCGACCATACGGCCGCCGTGATAAATCTGTAGGATAGCCTTAGACCCGGCAGACTTAATCGCATCAGCGATCCTCGCCAGGCCCGGTATTTTGTTATCGCTATCGATGGCAATCGCTCCGGGGAAGGCCGGGCCTTTAGTATCAATGAAGCAGCATTCCACGATAACGGTTCCGATGCTGCCAGCGCGAACGCGATAGTACTCAACCAGTTCACTGGTCACCGTACCATCATAAAAACCGGTGCAGGTGGTCATAGGTGCCATCAACAGACGGTTTTTTAGCACCGCCCCGTTTGGCAGTGTCAGCGGATTCAGGACAGGAGTAAGTGTATTCATATAGTATGAACTCCGAAAATTAAAAAAACATGGAATCTTTTAGTGGACATCATTTTGATTATATTAGTGGTCCAACCTCATGCTTTCAATATAACAACTTATTAGATTTAATTTCCAGTAAATTTAGTTTTAAAAGTTTTTTGCTGTATAGAAAACTCAATTAGATTAAATCCGCTTACACTATCCTTTTATGTTAACTAGCGAATGACTTCACTCAACAAATATTTTA
The DNA here is from genome assembly GCF_001050515.1 of Erwinia piriflorinigrans CFBP 5888. Taxonomy (GTDB): domain Bacteria; phylum Pseudomonadota; class Gammaproteobacteria; order Enterobacterales; family Enterobacteriaceae; genus Erwinia; species Erwinia piriflorinigrans. The sequence goes on along the minus strand of NZ_CAHS01000014.1, from coordinate 403,556 downwards.
CACAATAAAAAATTGTTATATATCATAAAGATAAAACAACATAACCCTTCCACTTAAAAGTTAACCTGCCTTTACCGAACTAAACAGAGCTGTCAATAAGAATAAAAACCGGTAAATCTTCGTAACTCCTTAAAAAACATAATGGAAAACCGCAGTTTATTGATCTGGATCAATAACTATATTTACGGAAGTATCACTATATTTATATTCAATAGCCAAATACCCCCACAACCGTTCGGGAAGGCAAACTGCTTATTTGCACGCCACGGTTAAATTGCTTAGTAAATTAAATAAATAATGCTCACTCCCTGACCGGGGCGCAAAACGAATTCTTAATAACTTGCAGAAAAATACTATGAAACATACATCGACTGTTAATGAACACGCGAAGGCCCCGCCTGTTGCTGTCCAGCAGGCAAAACGTCTGCTCATGCTTGCCATACCGGTGCTGGTTGCCGTTTTGCTACTGCTCGTTCCGGTTCCGCAAGGGCTTGAACCTTATGCCTGGCACTTTTTCGCTATCTTCGTCGGGGTGATCGTCGGCCTTATTTTTGAACCACTGCCGGGCGCGGTGATCGGTTTAACCGGGGTGGTGGTTATCGCCCTGTTCAGTCAGTGGCTGCTGTTCAGTCCGGCAGAACTGGCCGATCCCGCCTTCAAAACGGCCACTCAGGCGTTCAAATGGGCCGTCAGCGGCTTCGGAAACTCGACGGTATGGCTTATCTTCGGTGCCTTTATGTTTGCCGCTGGCTATGACAAAACGCAATTCGGTCGCCGACTGGCATTGATTCTGGTGAAATATCTCGGCCGTCGCAGCCTGACGCTGGGTTACGCCATCACTTTCGCCGACCTGCTGCTGGCACCTTTCACGCCATCTAATACCGCTCGCAGCGGTGGAACTATCTACCCGATTATTGCCAACCTCCCGCCGCTCTACGGTTCAAAGCCTAACGATCCTAGCGCACGCAAAATCGGTTCCTACCTGATGTGGGTAGCCATTACGGCAACCTGTATCACCAGCTCCATGTTTCTTTCAGCACTGGCTCCTAACCTGCTGGCTCTGGCACTGGTAAAAAGCGTGGTCGGCTTCGATATTTCCTGGGGAATGTGGTTTATTGCTTTCCTGCCGCTGGGCCTGCTGCTGCTGCTCACCATGCCACTGCTGGCCTACTGGTTCTATCCACCGGAAGTGAAGTTCAATGATGAAGTGCCGCGCTGGGCAATAAGCGAACTGGAAAAATTGGGAAGACTCAGCCGTAACGAAATCCTGCTGCTGGTGTTCGTGGTTTCCGCTTTGCTGATGTGGATTTTTGCCACCGCATGGATTGAACCGGCGATGGCCGCGCTGCTGATAGTGGTACTGATGCTGTGGACCGGTGTACTAAACTGGAACGATATCACCAGTAACAAACCGGCCTGGAACACGTTTGCCTGGTTTGCCACTCTGGTGGCGCTGGCAGACGGTCTGGCCCGCGTTGGCTTTATCACCTGGTTGGGTAAAGAAGGTGGCCTGCTGCTGCACGGCTACGACCCGCAGATTTCCGCCGTTGTATTGATGGTCGCCTTCTTCCTGTTGCACTATCTTTTTGCCAGCACCACTGCACATACCACGGCGCTGTTGCCGGCGATGTTAACCATTGCCGCTGCGATACCGGGTATCAATATGCCTGTGTTCTGTTTGATGATGTGTACCTCACTGGGCGTCATGGGGATCATCACACCGTACGGCACCGGCCCAAGCCCGATTTACTATGGTAGTGGGTATCTGCCAACCAAAGACTACTGGCGCCTGGGTACGCTGTTCGGTGCCATCTTCCTGTGCCTGTTGATGCTGATTGGCTATCCGTGGATGGTGATGATGTTCTGAGGAGTCACCCAGCCCCCTTCAGGCATAACTGATATGCAGTTGTTGCCATATTGTTATACCATTCTGCACCTGCCGGGCCGCATCCACAGCCCGGCAGGATAAAGCGAACCGATATCGCCGTGAAGATTGCCTAACCTCCGCATCAGAGAAGGATGGCAGAAGATCATTAAGTGAGAGCAAAATGTCGAAAAAACCATTCTATTACCAGCCGCCCTTTCCGCTTGCTAAAGACGAAACCGAATATTACCTGCTAACCCGTGAACATGTATCTGTCAGCTGCTTTGAGGGCGAGGAAATCCTTAAAGTGACACCAGAGGCGCTGACGCTGCTGGCCCAGCAGGCGTTTCACGATGCCTCATTTATGTTGCGCCCTGCTCACCAGCGCCAGGTTGCTGCCATGCTGGCAGATCCGCAGGCCAGTGAAAATGACAAATACGTCGCATTACAGTTTCTGCGTAACTCCGAGATAGCAGCCAAAGGCATTCTGCCGACCTGCCAAGATACCGGCACGGCGATTATCATGGGCAAAAAGGGTCAGCGTGTCTGGACTGGCGGCGGCGATGAAGCCGCTCTGGCTCAGGGCGTTTACAAAACCTACACCGAAGATAATCTGCGCTATTCGCAGAATGCGCCGTTAGATATGTATACAGAGGTCAACACCGGCACTAATCTGCCGGCACAGATTGACCTGTACAGCGTTGACGGTGAGGAATATAAGTTCCTTTGCATGGCGAAAGGCGGCGGTTCAGCCAATAAAACCTATCTTTACCAGGAAACCAAAGCGCTGCTTACCCCCGGTAAACTGAAAGCGTTTCTTACTGAAAAAATGCGCAGCCTCGGCACTGCCGCCTGCCCGCCGTATCACATCGCGTTTGTGATTGGGGGTACCTCTGCCGACAGCACGCTGAAAACGGTGAAGCTGGCATCGACGCACTATTACGACGAACTGCCCACCGAAGGCAACGAGCATGGCCAGGCATTCCGCGATGTTGAGCTGGAACAGGAACTGCTGCTGGCAGCCCAGAAGCTGGGGCTGGGTGCGCAGTTTGGCGGCAAATATTTTGCCCATGACATTCGCGTAGTGCGCCTGCCACGACACGGTGCCTCCTGCCCGCTGGCGATGGCGGTTTCCTGCTCTGCCGATCGTAATATCAAAGCGAAGATCAATCGTGAAGGCATCTGGATTGAGAAGCTGGAGCACAACCCAGGCCGCTATATTCCTGCCGAACTGCGCCAGCAGGGCGAAGGCGACGTCGTACAGGTTGATCTCAACCGTCCAATGAAAGAGATCCTCGCCCAGCTTTCTGAATACCCGGTCTCTACCCGCCTGTCGCTCAGCGGCACAATTATCGTTGGTCGCGATATTGCTCACGCAAAGCTGAAAGAGCGTATCGACAAGGGCGAAGGCCTGCCACAGTATATTAAAGACCATCCGGTTTACTATGCAGGGCCGGCAAAAACCCCGGAGGGCTACGCGTCAGGTTCTCTCGGGCCAACGACGGCAGGCCGCATGGATTCCTATGTTGACCAGCTTCAGGCGAACGGCGGCAGTATGATCATGCTGGCAAAAGGTAACCGTAGCCAGCAGGTGACGGATGCCTGCCACAAGCACGGCGGCTTCTACCTCGGCAGCATCGGCGGCCCCGCTGCGGTGCTTGCGCAGCAAAGCATCAAAAGTCTGGAATGTGTGGAGTATCCAGAACTGGGAATGGAAGCTATCTGGAAGATTGAAGTTGAAAACTTCCCGGCCTTTATTCTGGTCGATGATAAAGGCAATGATTTCTTCCAGAGTATCCAGCAGAACTCGTGCGGTAAGTGCGTGAAGTAACCGTTACCCCGTGCGCTGGCAGCATGCTGCCAGCGCACGGCTCGCGAAAGACGGAGAACCCGGCCAGTAAACCATATGAAAACGGGCCATTGCTGGTCGCTTCCCCGCCGTTTCTATTTATTTATCCCTTGAAAAGCCCATGTCGACGCTGCTCACCGTCGGACGATTATCTGCGCCGCATCCGGCGGTCAACCATGATGTTTCTTCAGGAAGGTGACGCCTTGTGCGGGCAGGGTTGGCACAGAGTCCTTTAACCAGTGGTAAAGCAGGTCGATATTCTTTTTGCGTCGAGTGTTTTTAGGCCACACCATATAGTAGCCATCGCCGGTAGCAACAGCGTCACTAAATGGCAGCACCAGCAAGCCATTTTTGATCGCCTGTAGGCTAAGCAACAGGTCTCCCACCGATATTCCGTGACCACTGATGGCAGCCAGATTTCCCTGTTCAAGGGTATCAAATACCTTGCCACGGGAAATATTAAGGCCGTGATGCTGCCCTGTGCTTTTCAGCCACCTTCGCCAGTCACGGCGGTCCGGCGAGGGGTGGATCAGTTCACAGGCTACCAGGCCGGTGCGTGCCGCTTCGACCTGTGCTGGCGCACAGACGGGGATCAGCCATTCTTCAAAAAGTAGATTGCTTTCCGTGTCATCGCCAAACTTCCCGTCACCGAGCAGGATGGCGCAGTCGTAGGGCTCACGATTAAAATCAACCGCATCCGTATCCATCCAGACGCTGGAAATTTCAACTTTCGGCGTTGAGTTATGCTCACGAAACGCATTCAGGGCATCCAGCAACCAGCGCATGGTCAGTGTTGAGGGCGCTTTAAGTCTTAGTTCAAAGCTGTTACTGCGAAAAGCAGAGCAGGCCCGCTCCAGGCACAGAAACCCTTCCGTTAACTGCGCCGACAGGGTTCGTCCGGCATCGGTGATGTCAATACGCGGACCATTACGGCGAAAAAGTTCACATTCAAACCAGGATTCCAGCGTGCGGATATGTCTGCTGACGGCACCTGGAGTCACGTTCAGTGCGGCGGCAGCCTTACTGAATGATCCCAAACGGGCAGCGGCTTCAAATGCGCGCAGCGCATAAAGGGGAGGCAGTGTCATTTCAGCTCATCATTGTGATTTTTACTCACAGTAAAGCGGAGTTTTATCCGTTTTTCAATGTTCGCCCTATTCGGAATAATACGCACTAGGAAATATCTAGTGGGCAGAATAGCATGGATAACGGATTAGTAAGCTGTGGGTGCATCCTCAGACAGCCAGATTTAGACAAACCGATTGCAGAGAGTGACATCGCCTCTTCGGCAGTGGGATGGCAACAAGATGCTTTCCTGGACATTAGCAACAGGCTGAACGATCGGCACTTTCCCTGTCTGTTTGCCCGCCACGCGTGGAAAACAGAGTCTCTGCTGTTTAGCTTTATCCGCTCAAAGGCGACGCTTACCGATATGATGAACGCGATGACGGCGTTTATCCAACGCACGCAGAATACGGCTGAAAAAGACCGTCTTTACAGTCCCTTACTTATGGTTTTCGAGCAGCAAGGGTTTTCCACCCTGAATGAAGCCCATCAGTTTGCCTGGCAGCGCCTGCAGGCATTACACGATCATGACATTCAGCCCTGGCCGGAACATATCCCAACATCACCCGATGACAGTACATGGTCATTTTGTTTCGGCGGTCTGGAGCTGTTTATCAACATCAGCTGTCCGGGCCATCTTCAGCTCAAAAGTCGTCATCTCGGCAAACGGGTGGTCTTTGTGGTGAATCCCCGGGTTCATTTCGACATTCTCGCCAGCCACTGTGACCCAAAGGGAATTAAAATCAGAGAGAAAATACGCACCCGCGTATGCAACTACAACAACGGCTACGTTCCCGCTGCGCTGGGCTTTTATGGCGATGAGAATAATCTTGAATGGCAACAATATCAGCTCAATGAGCCGGGTGCAGCTAACTTCTCGCGCTGTCCGCTGCAAATTAACAAGGAGATAAATAAAACATGAACATGACGTTGCTGGGTGCTTATATCCTGTCTGTTCTGATGCTACTGCTAACCCCTGGCCCGGTCGTCGCGCTGATAACCGGAACGGCTGCACGCTATGGCTACCGCAAGGCTTTTGCCACAGTAGTCGGCACCAACGGCGCTTCGCTGGTGTTGATTGCGCTGGCAACATTGATGCTCGCTGGCGTGGTGTCGCTCTCACCCATTTGGCTCTACCTGGTTGGCATTTTAGGTTCGATTTATATCGGCTATGGCGCCATACAGACGCTGCGGGCCATGTTGCGCAAGGATGCGCCGACCAACACAGCGGCCCCTGATAGTGGCGCAGGATTTGTGCGCGGCTTTCTGACAGGTATTGCCAACCCTAAAGATATCCTTTTTTTTGTTTCTTTCTTTCCGCAGTTTATCGCCATAACCCAAAACTTCAGTACCAGTGTGATTACGCTGTCGCTGGTGTGGATCCTGTTTGATTTTTCAGTGCTTACACTATATATACTGACGGTTAAACGCTGGATCCCGGCACGACACGGCGCGCGTATTGAGCTGGTTTCATCCCTTTTTCTGCTTACGGTTTCTTTATGCGGTATCATATATAACGTACATAAAGTGGTAAACGTGATGCCGTAATTGCCCGCTAACATCCCATGATACTGGAACAGATTTTGCGGTATCAGGGTGAAAACGGGCTTTCAGATTAAAATTCGCCGTCAATTAACGCCCTACCTTCTGCTGGATAGTGAATATGCGAAAAAAAACGATAGCCCTGTCCGTGCTGGCACCGCTGATGGCCAGTTTCCAAACGTTTGCCTCCTCAGACGGCTTTGGCTGCCTGTGGGGGACTGCCGGCTGTTATCTGACCAGCCCGCCGGTGCTGGGCATCACCAATGATACCCGGGATAACCTGTTACGGCTGTTGAGTGAAAAAAAACATCTCGCCCTGCCATTACAACCTGTGCCAGTGGATATCACCCGCAGCCGGAATTACTATTTCGGTGCTCACGATGAGTCACCGATCGCAGTCCCGACGACGACCGACAGTACCCCGACAGCCGTCTCCTCTCTGAAGCAATTACTCACCGGGATGGGGCTTGATTATACTCCACCAGCAACCTCGCAGTTCGACGACGAAGAAGCAGAAGATCGCCACGTCTCCAATTCCGCAGAAACCCTTTCTCGTTTCGTAAATGCCTTACTGGCAGATAATTCGCTCCCCCCTGAGCAGAAACGGGCGCTGGCACAGGCACGCATCGCGCTGTCAGAAAAGCCGGAAAGCCGACAGAAGATTGAAGCGCTGAACTTCCCGACAGACTCAGCCGCAGGTGCATTCGCTGACTATTTGCTGGCCTCCAGCGATTTTTATCAGGGTAACTATCCTGCCGCTAAAAAGACCTTCACCCGCTTACAATCCTCGACACAGCCCTGGGTGGCAGAGACCGCCAGCTATATGCTGATGCGGACCGCGTTAAACCAAAGCAGCCAGAATGCCAACGGCGAATACGGCAATTTCGACGTGAAAAAAATTGATAAAAATGCGGCAGCAGAGGCACTGACGGCGGATCGGGCTTATCTGGCAGCAAAGCCGGAGGGACTGTATGCGCTCTCTGCGCAGGGGATGTTGCGCCGCATTTACTGGTATCTGGAAGACTGGGAACCGCTGGCTCAGCTCTATGAGCAGGCGCTGACCCAGGCTGACAGTAGCGATCGGCTGATCGCCCTGGTGGCAGAGAACGATGCGAAGCTGCAAAGCAAAGATCAGAGAGGCGATACTCATTTTATCAGCGCACCTGATGCGCCATTGCTGACTTTCACCCAGGCGCTGCGCCTGATGCGTATCAATCCCTGTGAACAAAAACTTCCCTGCGTCGATCGGCCGTTTCTCGACAGCCTCGAACCCCTATTTTCGCGCTCCGGGCATCAACGGTTATGGCAATACCTCAATGTGATGCAGGCATTCCGCACCGGCGATTATGCCGGGGTGATTGATAAGATTCAGCCGATAACCTCCCTGCCCTCACAGGATATTGTCCTGTTCAGTGAGCAGGTGTTGTACGGCGACGCACTGATGGCACAACAGCAGCGGGACGCGGCACGCAAACACTGGTCACATCTGCTCACCCTGAGTCAGGACGCAGAACAACAGCAGTTTCTACAGGCCAGGCTTGCCGCCGTGCTGGTGCAAGATAACCAGGCTGCACAGATTTTTGTGCCCGACAGTCAGGTGACCAGCCTGCGCTATCGCTCGCTGGTGCTCAAAACGCGCGCCGCGCCAGAACTCCTCCGCCAGCAGGTGAGCGCTGGCCCCAACAATGAAGAACGCACCATTGCCCTGCATACGCTGCTGGTCACGGATTTAACCGAAGCACGTTATACGGACTGGCTGCAGGATAAAAATCTCATTCGCGCTATCGCCCACCCCGTTGAAGCTGAAGCCTTTGACGATGTGCAGGTGAGCCACTTTAACTGGTCAGGAGAGCAGGCAGCTACGGGCTATAGCTGTCCTCGACTGGAGGATGTTGTCACCCGCCTGGGTCAAAACGCTGACGACAGCCACGCGTTAAACTGCCTTGGCGAGTTTTTCCGCACCACTGCGGTAGCGGTAAGTCTGTGGGAAGAGACCGGAGGCAACGGTGCGCTGGACACCGTGCTGAAGGACGACCGCCCGCGAGGGCAACCCGACCGACAGCATTATTACCAACAGGTCATTCTTAATAATAACGCTGAACCGGAAGATAAAAGCTATGCGTTATACCGCGCCGTCATGTGCTATGCCCCATCGGGGTATAACGGCTGTGGCGGCGATGAAGTCAGCAAGGCGCAGCGTAAACGCTGGTTTAATCAGTTAAAAAGTGAGTATCCGGGCAGCAAATGGGCAAAAAAACTCAAATATTACTGGTAATCAGCCTGCTTGGTGCCCTGTTTTGCCCGGCTGCGGGGGCATTACCGCAGATCAACGCCGTGGATTATCAGGCATTCTGGCTGTGGTCCGGGGTCAGCCCCGGGCCAGAAATGCGTGCCGCACGCATCGTTTATCTTCATCAGGGAGAAGTGGTCACCCGCCAGGGCAAGGTAACGTTCGAACGCCTGGGCCTGCCGGTGAGCCGCTTAACTTTCCCGCAGATCTGGTTAACCGTTCGCTTCAATACGCTGGATGTCCCCGATGAGATGCTGGCGCGTATCCTGCGCCTGGTGCAGCGCTGGCGGCTGGCGGGGAATCATGTTGTTGGCCTGCAAATCGATTTTGATGCCGCCACCAGGCGTCTTGGGGACTACGGTCAGTTTTTGCAACGGGTGCGAAAAATAATGCCTGCTGAATATGCTCTTGGAGTAACCGGGCTGTTGGACTGGGCTAAAACCGGCCAAGTTGCCACGCTAAATGCCTTACCCATTGATGAGTTGGTGGTTCAGAGTTATCAGGGGCGTCACACGGTACCCAATTACGCCGATTATCTCCCGGCACTGGCCGGACTTCGCATTCCCTTCCGACTCGGGGTTGTGCAGCATGGTCAGTGGCAACAGCAGGATGAACAGCATCTACTCGCCTCCCCCTGGTATCGCGGCATCGTGGTATTTATGCTTAATTCCCGCTAAACATCATCAGCCGCCGTTGACCGCTCCGGGAGTCAGGGAGCAGCGTGCTGATTCACCGATCCGCTCCGCTCATCGCCCGCCTTAAATGACTGCTTATGCATTTAAAACAGATAATCAGTCAATCCGTGTTTACCCTGGGTCTTAAATCTCGCATAATCTGATGCACTGTTTTTACTTACCCGAGGCTGAGACTGTAATGAGTCAGAAATATCGCGTGTTTATCGATGGCCAGGCGGGCACTACCGGATTGCAGATCCAGCAACGGTTAGCCCGTCATCCTCAAATCGACATGCTCCAAATTGACGAGGCGCAGCGTAAAGATGCTGCCGCCCGTCAGGCGCTGATGAAACAAGCTGACGTCACTATCCTTTGCCTGCCGGATGCCGCTGCGCGTGATGCTGTAGCCCTGGCTGACGAAGTAGGCGCACGCGTGTTGGATGCCAGCTCTGCTCACCGTGTTGATAGCGGATGGGTATACGGCCTGCCCGAGTTGGCTCCTGAACAACGTGAGAAAATCCACGCCGCCAGCCATGTTTCCAACCCGGGTTGTTATGCCACCGGAGCGATTGCCCTGCTGGCTCCACTGACTGCACATGGGCTGTTAAAGGCAGACCAGCCGCTGACCATCAACGCGGTTTCCGGTTACAGCGGCGGTGGCAATCAGATGATTGAAAAATATCGACAGGCGGGTACGGGTTATGCTGCTTACGGCCTGGGCTTCGATCATAAACATCTTAAAGAGATCCAGGCCTGGGGCGGCTTGAGTAGCCGACCCATTTTCCAGCCTGCGGTCGGTGACTATGCTCAGGGTATGCTGGTCTTTATCCCTTTAAATCACATCGACGGCGAGCCGCTACAGCAGGCACTGGCAGACTATTATACCGGCCAGCAGTTTATTCAGGTTAACCCCCTGAACGCCATGGATGAACGGGATGCCCCTTACCTGCTGCCGGAAGCGCTGAACAATACCAATAATATGGAACTCTTTGTCTTCAGCCATGCGCAGCAACGTCAGTGTATCCTGGCGGCACGTCTGGATAACTTGGGTAAAGGCGCTTCAGGTGCCGCCGTGCAGAACCTGAATCTGATGCTGGGTCTGCCGGAAGAGACTTGCGTCAACCTGTAAGGTACATGGCGAGGAAACGATCGCTCTCGCCAGCTTATCCTCGCCGCACGCTTTTCGCCGCATCGCTCATTGGTCCTCGACAGAATGGTTGCTGGCACGATAACGGGTGGCTGGCGGCACATTGCACACCCGTCAGTCATTCTCGTTAGGCCGCGCCATTATCCCTTGTCCCCTTAAAATTCCTGCCTGATTCACACTTTGTCGATCTCATTCTCCTGCTTCGCCACATTTTGTCTAAGGTTTTGTATATTTCCCATAGCATTCAGAACCGTCATGGTAAAGGAGAATACCCGATGAGAAGACCCTTCAGGCACCAATCGTCCGTCCCGCTGTTGGCCTCATTGCTGCTATCTGGCGCGTTAGCAGCCAGTTGCACCGTGCGGGCACAAGAAGATCAGCCCGTTTTCAATGCCATTCCCCAGCCGCCCGATGTCCGTTTGGGGCCGCTGTTTAGCGCGGTGCAGGCAGCAAACCTCTATCCGGATCAGAAAACTTTTGCTGATGCCATACCCAAAAGCGACCCCATGATGATTCTCTCCGACTGGCAGATGCAGAAAATGCAGCGTAATTTCGATCTCAAACGTTTCGTTGCCGCCAACTTCTCCCTGCCAGCCACCGATGACGTCTACACGTCTCCACAAGGGCAAAGCCTGCGCGCGCATATCAACGGTTTATGGAAAGTACTGACGCGCTCCGATAAGGTCGAAAATCAGTGGGATTCGCTGCTGCCACTGCCCAATCCCTATGTGGTTCCAGGCGGTCGTTTTCGTGAAGTGTATTACTGGGATAGTTACTTCACCATGTTGGGGCTGGCAGAAAGCGGCCACTGGGAGCGCGTACAGCATATGGTCGATAACTTCGCCTATCAGTTGGATACCTTTGGTCATATCCCCAACGGCAACCGCAGCTACTATCTCAGTCGTTCGCAGCCGCCTTTCTTCAGCATGATGATTGATCTGCTGGCTCAGCACGCCGGTGATAAGGTTTACGGCCAATATCGTCCTCAGCTGGAAAAAGAGTATCGCTATTGGATGGCTGGCGCAGACAGCGACACGCTTCAGGCTGGTAGTGCCACTCAGCGCGTGGTGAAATTGCGCGATGGCACAATATTGAATCGCTATTGGGACGATCGTGATGTCCCTCGTACCGAATCCTGGCGGGAAGATACTCACACGGCACAACAGGCATCAGGCCGTGATAAGGCGCAACTCTACCGAGATTTGCGCGCTGGCGCGGCGTCCGGTTGGGACTTCAGTTCGCGCTGGTTCGATAAGCCAGACGATCTCACCACTATCCGCACCACGCAGATCCTGCCGGTCGATCTTAATGCATTGCTGTTCCACCTGGAAAAGACACTTGCACGCGCCTATAAAACAGAGAATAACAACCCCGCCAGCCAGCGTTTTGAGCAGCTGGCCGAACGTCGCCAAACCGCAATCGGCAATTACCTGTGGGATGAGAAACAGGGCTGGTATGCCGATTACGACTGGCAGAGATCCAGCGTGCGCCCGCAGCTCACCGCGGCGACTCTGTTCCCGCTATATTTGCAGGCCGCCACTGGCGATCGCGCAACCCGTACCGCCAGTGCGGTGAAAAAGCACCTGCTGACAGAGGGCGGATTGGTCACGACCACCCTCAAATCCGGCCAACAGTGGGATGCGCCTAACGGTTGGGCGCCTCTGCAATGGGTAGCCGTCGAGGGCCTTAACCATTACGGTCAAGAGCCATTGGCAAAAGAAATTGGCTTGCGCTTTCTGAATAGCGTGCAGGCGACTTACGATAAAGAACATAAGCTGGTCGAAAAGTATGTGGTGAAGGGTAAAGCGCTGACGCACGGTGGCGAATATCCGCTACAGGATGGGTTTGGCTGGACTAACGCGGTAACGCTGAAACTGATGGATCTTTACTGCCCGAAAGGCTTGACCTGCAACAATGCCAAAGACCTCAACAGCGAAAAAGCATCTCACTAGCGCTTTAGTTAACGTTATCTCCCGGCATATCAGGCCTGGAGACATAAAAAATCGGGGAGGCCTAAGCCTCCCCGATTGCTGCAACAGCCTGAATCAGCTGCGCACTTTGCGGTAGATCCACAGCACCACGATGGCGCCAATCACCGCAACAACGAAACTGCCGAAGTTGAAACCGTCTACCCGGCCAAAGCCAAAGAAAGTACTGATCCAGCCACCTACAACCGCACCAATGACTCCCAGAACCACAGTGATAATGAATCCGCCGCCATCTTTACCCGGCATAATCCACTTGGCAATAATACCTGCGATCAGACCAAAGATGATCCATGAAAGAATACCCATTGCAAACTCCTTAATTTCTTCTGATTAAATTCATCAACCCGTAAAACGCTGTAAGTATAGGCGATGTTTCCAATTCTGTGATTCAAATCCAAGGTATCTTACTATTTTGCTAAATTCTTTGTAAAGACCTGGGCAGCGGCGCCGATATGCGTTACTGAAGCACGTTATCTATTGAGATGGGAGCAGCTGTGGAACAGGATGATAAAGAGCAGTATCTAAAACAAGGGGCACTGGCAGTCTTGGGAGTGCTGCGCGACCTGCTGAAAAATCAGACGCCGATGCGGGTTTCACATCCGCGTGGTCAGTTTATCACCCGGCTACTGTATGTTGACAAAACCAGCATGGTTATCGACTTTGGCAGTAATGACTATGACAATCAGCTGGCAAAAGAGGCGAATGAACTGCATATCGTTGCTGACACCCGTGGGGCCAGAATTGAATTAATCCTGCCCTCATTAGAGATGGGTGAATATGAGGGACTGCCCGCCTTTACCTCCGCACTACCTGACCAGCTTAAGATGATTCAAAGACGCGAATATTTCCGCGTAAATGCTCCCCTCAACCCGCTTTACTACTGCTATGTTCCCTGGCCAGATGGCTCTGGTGAAAGGCGTCTGCGTTTACAGGATCTGTCGATTGGGGGCGTTGGCGTGCTCTCGGATAGTACCTTTGCCGATTCTCTGAACTGCGGTGACAACATTAAAAAACTGCGCCTGGAGATGGGCGAGTATGGGCGTTTTGTCGTTGATGCGCAGGTGATCAGCATAGGCAAACACAGCGTTGTGGGAAACAAGTGCGAAACGATAGTCACCCCACGCCTAAGCCTGCGCTTTCTCTCTCTGAATGCGGCACAGGAGCGTGAATTACAACAGGTTATCTTCTCTCTGGAGCGGTTGGCCAGAGATAAAGCCAACCGCTTTCAGTAATCATCAGATCGTACGGTAGGCTGTGGTCACCTTCCACAAATAGCGAGGGGCCTGAGCCGCCGGATGCCTCTTCTGCACATGCTGGTAAAAAGCCTCTGGGCTCATGGAATTAATCATAGCAATCGCCTGACTTCGTTCGCGTGCGAAGGTGCGCAGTAACGCACCCGCGCCGTTAGCGTATGAAACAATCGTCGCATAACGCAAGGTTTTGGGATCGCGAATACCGGCTAATTGCTGCTGCTGTAAGATGCGCAGATAGGCCGTGCCAATATCAATATTTTTCACCGGATCGCGCAGCTCGGCTTTGGTCGGCTGCCCGCCCCGGCCTTGCGCACGGTAAACCTCGCGTCCTGCCGTGGATGCTTTAATCTGCATCAATCCAACCGCATTCGATTTACTGACTACCGTTGGATTGCCGCCCGATTCGACGGCAATAATCGCCTCGACAAGCTTCTGATCCACTCCGTTTCGCCGTGCTGCCTGTTCAGTCATCATCGACCACGCTGACGCCACCATTGCCGGAGGCGCCTGTGTTAACGGCGTATTGGGCCTGAGAGCGATCTCTTTTTCTGGCTTACCGGCACAGCCCGCAAGCAACAACATTGCGACGAGCGTCGCCACCTTCACGCTTTTTCTCACGCTTTTTTATCCTCTCCGCCTGAGCCTGGCACCTATCATACGGCTTAGCCGCCATCGGAAAATTACCGTTAATCTTAAATTGTGCTACGGGCTGATGACTTCGCCGCTCCGATTCGTCATCATCAAAGAAATTGGACAGCGCCAGGTGGCAAATAATTCACTGCGCGCATAATAAATCGTCTTAGGGAACATGATGACCATAACACCACGAACCATTCATCTGGTCGCCCCTTCCGGCTTCTGCCAAAATTCGGCTGCTGCGGAACGCGGCATAGCGCGTCTGCAGGCGGCAGGCCATCAGGTCGATAATAGCGGCATTATCGCCCGCCGCGATCGGCGTTTTGCCGGCGATGACAGCCAGCGTCTGGCCGATATTAACGCGCTGTCGCACAGGGATACGCTGCCGGATATTGTGCTGGCGGTACGCGGTGGCTACGGAGCCAGCCGCCTGTTACCACACATCGACTACCCAGCGCTACGCCAGCGTCTGCACAATTCGCCGCTGGCAATCTGCGGCCACAGTGACTTCACGGCAATTCAGCTGGCACTGCTGGCACAAAGTGGCGTGCAGAGCTTCAGTGGGCCCATGCTGACAGGGAATTTTGGTGCCGAGATTTTGTCTGAATTTACCGTTAGCCATTTTTGGCGGGCGTTAACAGAGCCTGAGCTGACGCTCAAATGGCAAACGTCACCGCAGCAACTTCAGGTTAGCGGTACCCTGTGGGGAGGTAACCTGGCAATGATCGCTTCCCTGATCGGTACGCCCTGGATGCCCGATATTCAACAGGGCATTTTGGTCATTGAAGATGTCAATGAGCACCCTTTCCGCATTGAACGCATGCTGCTTCAGCTACACCAAAGCGGTATTCTTGCCCGACAGCGTGCTCTCATTATCGGCAGCTTTAGCGGAGCAACGTTAAGCACCTATGATAACGGCTACGATTTCGCCAGCGTGTGGAACCTGATCCGTGACCTGACCGGATTACCGGTGGTGACAGGGCTGGCCTTCGGCCACGATGACGACACGGTTACGCTGCCCATCGGCGCACAGGGCCTGCTGGCGGTTAACGGAACGTCCGCAGTACTACAGATATCAGGGCATCCGGTGCTGGCCCAATCGCCGGGGAACTCGGCATGAAGCAGCTGTATGAAGATCTGTGGATCTGCACCCCAGAAGCTACCGTCAATAAAATTGAACCGGAGCTGATGATGCACGGGTTTTTATTGCAGCATTTGCGCGGCAACATCCTGATATCCCGCGTGGAAAATCCATTAGATCACGATGCAATTGCCGATCGCGGCGGTATCATCCGCCACTATTTGACGCATTGGCATGAAGCAGGGCCGGCAACTCGTCAAATACAACAACGTTTTAACAGTGCTTTGTACTGTCATGCACGCGCTCTGGGCCACGTTAGTCGCTATGCAGAAGCTGATGCGACATTCACCACGGCAGAGGTGCACTGCGGAAGTTTTCATGTCGTACCCACACCAGGACACACGCCCGGCAGCTCCAGCTTCCTCTACGCCTCACCCTACGGAAAAACCTATCTTTTTGTCGGTGATACCGTCACCCTGTCGCATCATCGCTGGGTGACCGTGCGTGCTGCCGAGAGTAACGAACATGACCTGCATCAGACACTGAACTTCTATCGCGCGCTGCGCCCGGACGTGATCCTGATGAGCAGCACGGTTGGGCACCAGGGATGGCAGGAAGTCGATTTGCGCAAATGGCTGGCATTGCTGGACGAAGCAGAAAACAACCCGTGGGATCTATGCCTCGGTCGGGCATCGAATGACGGTGGCTAAGTCAGAATACGCCCTCTCTTTAACCCGTATTCATTGCATCGGGCACTCCAACCGCCCCCCCGACGCTTGTCAGAGTACCGCATCCACCCGGATGGAAGCTTTAATGCCCGATTGGACACGCACCACCTGATTTCCCAGATGAAATTCTGAACACCGCTGCCGTGTTATCGTCTGCTATGGCAATAGCAACGCTATGCGGTAATACCATCCCTGCATGAAGATACGCATAAATCTAAAATAGTCATTGAACCCGGAAGCACATGCCTGTATTTTTATACAGCTAAAATAAGGAGTAAAAATGTTTGTTGAATTGATCTATGACAAGCGCAACGTCGCCGGGTTGGCTAACGCTGAGGAGTTAATTCACAGCGAGCTGGAAAAGCGGGTTCAACGCGTGTTTCCTGATGCACTGGTCAAGGTAAAACCCATGCAGGCTAACAGTGTAAAAAGCGATGCCAGCAAAAGTGATAAATCCGCCCTGCTGCGTATCATTGAAGAGATGTTCGAAGAAGCCGACCAGTGGCTGGTATCAACAGAATATTGATCGCTTTCGCCCGCGAATGGCAGGCATGCTGCCGACAGCCACAGGACAAAGGCATCGTTTAAGCCAGATTGCTGGTTTGTCGACCATTTTCGGCATGGGTCAGCCAGCCTTATTTCTTGTCAATTTGTCAGATTCCCTGGCGATAAAGCGGCTTATACAAAATCCCTGATCTTGTTTCAACCGCGCTAATGTAAGATATCGCCGGGCTAACGTTTTTGACACATGCTCAGTTCTTCTGTCAGTAAATCACATACCTTTGCTGCAAATGCAGAGCTGTCGCGCAGCATCAGCATGGCCTCAGCGAGGTTTTGCGGCGGGACCTGCCCCACGATACGCCAACCAAGTGCGATATTTTTCGCCTCTTCCAGCCGTTCTGAATAATATTCACCTGCCACCGTTTCAGACACGATATTCTCCTGATTTGCTCTTTTGGCTATTCTACGGAGCCGCGCGCCGTAAGCACAAGCCCCGCTTATCGCTTCAGGCCTCATCAAGGGTTGTTTTTTAGCCATTTTTGCCCTAAAAACCCGCTTCCACCCAGCAATTCGGATTAAACCCAATAAAAAGTTAGCTGTTTTTAAGGGGGGAATGGGAAACGCTTGCCTGTTCCTGTCTATATTTTCAGCGTATTTTCATTCATTATCCACAAACCACATCAGGGCACTTCGGTTAAGCCATCTCCTGATTATTTTTATTTATCGGCGGGGGCGCAACACGGCAAAAACCACCGCCACGTTACCTTTGGCTCGATACACCGCTGCACACAAAATCATATTGATCATCACAATAGCCCAATGTGTTTGAGTGTAACCATCTAACAGAAAGCGAAAGGGAACAGATGCGTATGCCAGGATAATCAGATAAGCCAGCCACGATGCCCACCATTGATGCCGGGCACCGGGTTTGCAAAAGAACATCAAGCGAACCACTATTGCAGTACAAAGCACGACATTAATCATGACCATTAAATCACTTATTATCATGTGAGCCTCCCTTCCAACGAGTGAACCAGCTCCAGGGATCCTGCTGGCTGAAAAAAGTCAGCGTTTTAATGGCTAATGCAGAAAGCAATACAGCACCCAAACCATCCAGTGGCCTTTCGCTATACCCCAGGATTTGCTCCAACTTTGCCCCGACCAGGCCGGCGCCATATACGCCAACTATCCAGGAGACTAAGAAATTGGCGGCACGCCTGGTGACTTTCATATATGCCGCGGTGGTCACATAAAATACCGCGCCCGCAAAAGCGCCAAATAGAACACAGTAATCCGTACTGCCTGTACCCCCAACGACGCTGCCGACAGCCGTCAATACGCTGCCCAGATATAATGCAAAAAATGATGCTGCCATATTGCCCCCCTTTACCGTTCCAGATGACTTTTCAGGGATGGCTTACGCCGGGCCTGGTGGCTGGGTTCCACTTCCTGTGAAACGGCCATTTAGCTAACACTACATCGCATTTTGCGTACGCGTGAGCGACCAGGTAGAAATTTGCTCAAAGTTCCTTCAACGCTTAGTCACTTCCTCCTGCCGGGCAACTAATGACCTTACCGCCTCCGGACCAGGCACATGAGCAAACCAGAAACTCGAATCAAAAAGCTGCGTGGCTACTTCAGGCCTGACAATAAAATCAGCGCTTCTGAAATTGAAGAGAATTTGGGTGACTTCCGCCTGTTCTTACGTACAACATTTGAAAATATCTGACTGTTTGAGGCGCTAAGCTCGGCTATAAGGGGGGATCCCGTGTTGGCCGAAAAGCGATACGGCTCTATATCCCCATTCGGACAGTGGTACACTGTACCCACCAATACAGGTACTATTCTATGCCCAAAGCGTGATAAAATTCACAAGCATAGCTTTACCTGGCAAGTATTTTGTCAGGACTTACGCGGAAACAAAAAAAGACCACCTAATATAATAAATGAATGAGATAAAATTTTGATGATCAGTATAAACGACAGAAAATTATTAGCATTATACTCATGCTTGACATTGATTTTTTTATATCCGCTCATCCAGGCGGGTGTTTTCTACCGTGATGATTTAGACAGAGCAATTACAGGCCAGTATGGATGGCGTGGGCTGGGAAGACCAGTAGCCGACATATTGATGAAAATCCTTTCCGCCAGTGGCCACTATAATCTCGACCTGTTTCCCTACACCATGATAGTGTCTTGCTTATTGATTGGCGCCTCATGCTTATTACTTAGTCAGCATTTGATAAAACAAGATGTTCCACACGCTAATTTCATCGCGTCGCTTTTGATATTTAACCCCTATTTATTACAAAACCTGGCTTACCGCTACGATTCATTGGGGATGGCCTTAGCATTTTTACTCGCCGTGTTGTCTTATACCTATAGCAACAATAGCGCAGTTCGTGAAACAACATTAAAATTAACGGCTGGAATACTGGCATTAACATTATATCAGCCATGCACCAATATTTTCATCGCACTGCTTGCCATTGATGTATTGATCATCGCATTTAAAAACCATAAAAAAATTGAAAAAACCTTACATCTTATCGTCAAAAACACCATTTTATTTATTCTATTCAATCTTATTTATATGGTGTTATTTGCACCTAAAAACAATACACGCGCAAAATTAGTGACGCCTGACAGCCAGGGTTTCGACAAAATATCTCACACCGTCAATGAACTGTCAGATCTTGTTTCATCTTATTTTTATGCGCCATCGTATATTTATTTCCTGTTACCTTTACTGGTCGCAGTGACATTAATAGCGTTTAACATATATCAAAAAAAAATAAAAGCAATTTCATTCTTACTGCCAGCCACTTTGGCATTACTTATCTTTTTAATGTCTCTTATGGGGCCAACAATCTTTCTTCAGGATGCCCCTGTATTGCCAAGAGCAATAGTGACATTTTCGGTGATATTTATTCTCATTTCCATTCCAGTAGTCTATCTCTCTCCGCGATTAAGATATATCTCCTTAATCCCTGTCATCACAGCATTTGCCTTCAGTGCTCAATTAAGTAGCACCATAAAGTCGCAGTACGAATATGAGGATTTTGTTTTTAGTATGATTACCAGAGATCTGATAAACCATCCGGGCATAAATACTATCCTCACAACAGGGCAGGTTAATCTTAACGAACGGGCAAAATTATTGATTAACAACAAGCCTGTTATTAACTATTTTGTTAGTCCAGCAGGACAGTTCTTAGCTTCATTTCAACTAATCAATAAAGGACTCACCCAAACAACTCATGGTTATGGTGAAGAAAATGATAATAAGAAAATCCTTCAGCATATCATGGAAAAAGGAACTGAACCCACCGTTTGTAATCCAGAATATTGCATCTACATAAAAAATGATTTAGCGGTAATAAAATTAGGTAACAGTATTCTTTGACGAGCTAATAACAGGCGTTGCGGACGTATAGTTTTGATGCCCGCAGCCTCTTTCTGAGTGGATTCACTCGTTCGACAGACAGAAAAAATCTTGCCCCTTAGCGAGGACTTACCTGGCTCAAGCGCAGTATAGCAAGTAAAAGGAATTAATATTAGGGCTGGCTCCAATAAATTTTGCAATAATAAGCTGGATAGTTTGGATGCCCCACTTTTCACTTAGAAAAATAAGCTCATCCGCATTTATATGGCCATCAAGACGCGGCAGTATAATTGCAATACCGTGCTAATGGTACGAGTCCATATGACTTCGTTTAAACAAAAGTTAAACGAATCCTGATATACTCCGAAACACCCTGATAATAACGCACCGTTAGCTTTTTTTTGCCGAAACTGGCTGATAAAATACCAAGATGGAAATGTTAAGCCTCTTACGAGGCTTCTTAAATAAAATCAGGGACAGGTTGACATTCATGCATGATAAGCACACGAGAAGTTTTAAACCCATCTTAATTCATTTACTGGCTATCATATTCTCAATACTTTTTGATTCTTCTTTTGGTTTTTCTCTTCGGCCTTGCTATGCACTGGTCATTTATTTACTTCTAATCATAACCTCACCCATAAAATATCTTTTTTCAATAGTTACTCTAAGCCTGAGTGCGATATCATCTCTATATGCCCCCATTTCATTCTTATATGGCTCACCGAATATCAATATATTATTATCAATAGGCCACTCGAATTTTTCAGAAAGTTTAGAATTTCTTTCAGCTATACCATTTACCTACTATCTTTTTAGCGCCACGGTTATATTTATCACCCTTGTTCTATTGAAAAACTCAAGCCTGCTGGATATTAAACACCGTAAGTTAACACTCTTCATATTGCTTAGCATTTTGTTATTCCGTCCAATATCCAGCGCAACAACTAAGGGTGAGATGGAAATTGACTTTACACCAGTAAAATTTATAAAAAGATTTTGTGATGCAGCGATCACCGTAAACAAAGATAACTCCAGACTTAAATCACTGATAAATAAAAAGACCACCCTGACACCAACTAATGCCAGTGATAAATTTGACACCTATATTCTTGTTGTCGGTGAAAGTGCACGCCGGGATTTTATGGGGGCTTACGGATTCAAAATAAATAACACCCCCTTCATGAGTTCAGTAAACGGGACCATTTTTAACAAATATATTTCTGCGGCAAGTTCTACACAAATGTCTCTGTCAACATCCTTTTCCGTTCATAACAAGCCGCAGAACAATCTTATCCGTCTTGCACAAAAGCAAGGTTTAGATACATGGTGGATATCTAACCAGGGAAGTTACGGGGATGACGATTCTCAAATTTCAGCTATTGGCAAACAGGCAGACCACCCGGTATTCATCAAAAAGGGCGAATATGATGCGACGAACCACGATGACGTGGAATTATTCCCTTATATAAAGACTGCACTACAAACTAACAGCAAAAATAAATTAATCGTGGTCCATTTGATGGGGTCGCATTCTAACTTCTGCACTCGCACAGCCAACAAGTATGATGACTTTTATGTGAACAAAACATTATCATGCTATGTTCAGACGATAAAAAACACCGACATTTTACTATCCCATATCGCAAAAGCGGCAAATGAAGAGAACAAAAAATGGACACTGATGTATTTTTCAGATCATGGATTATCTTTTGTAGGTAAAGAGAACGAGAGTACGCTCACCCTCACTCACGGAGATAAAACGAAGCAAAACTTCAGCGTCCCACTGTTTATCACTTCTTATGATTCAACCAGACGGGCTGTGAGAGAACTTCCGTATTCTGCAATGGATTTTTTATCTCTTTACCTTTTCTGGACGGGATCACGTGAAAATACGATTGCTCAAACATGTAACCCTATTGAGATAAATAAATGTAAAAACAATGAGATAAAGGTTATCGATTTCGATCATAATATTAAATCCTATTCGGATTTAATAAATGAACCCGTCATGTAATCAAATGCACAACGAATCATGAAACGGTCACCCACTACGGCATAAGTTATTTTTGCGTGGAAAGACTTGAACACAGGCTCTTTATGCGCTTTTATGGCATTCCATCAATTTTATAAATGACTTAGTGACAGAAGTAATCTATATGACCGGGCGGCTACGGACGTTCACAGCACCCGATTCCCGTGTATAGGTCGACTGTACTTTTTATGCTTTAGCGCTGAAGCGGCAGGTCTCGGCTCGCCCGTCAATCTTACAAAGGGCGGCATAGTTGTCACCACTCTTAACCCGTTACAACACTTTTTGCGTAACGCAGTAGAATTATTTACTATTGCTGTACAACTGCTTTTTATAACTGCGCATCATGTCAGCTGATGCCACGCTTTTGCTCAGACTCAAACGGAGAACGGATGCATGGCACGTCAGATTGCCCCAGGTTACTGTGTTGTGGAGCGCCCCGGGAACCTTGATTTCCAGGCACGGGAGCTGTTCAGGGATATCCGTTCCCCTGCCGCCAGCCTGTTTATGAAACTCAATGCCGATACCCAGTGGCTGAAGCCGGGTCAGATATTGATAGTTGCCGATCCGGATACGACTGCACCGGTCACTACGCAGATGCTGCACAAGCTCAGGCTGGCAAAACAAAATACCAATAACGCCCTTATCGGCGTCAGTACAGAGGATGCCGGCTTTCTTCAAAAGCACTACGGCATGATTGCCGGACTGACCAGCGCTGGTGATAAAATTTTTGGCACGGCAGGGGACGTGGGCGAAAAATACTTTTCTGCCATTGAGCAGACCCTGAAGAAAATCGAAGTCAGCTATCAGAACCAGTTCCGTACACAGGGCACGCTTATCGGCCAACAGTTTTTTGTTGAGCGCAATCAGCTACTGAATCAACTAAAAGAGCTGGTCAACAAGCCGCTGGTCAAATCCCTTGCCCGCCATTCCGTGAAATTCAGACCTTACGAAGATATGCGCAGGGCGTTAAATCTCTCCAGTCGTTCTATTGTGCATGAATGGTCAACGGCAGGTGTGACTGGCATACCGGGTTATTCAACCTATGTCGGCAATGCCGCAAAAGCCGCACGCTTTCTCAAGTACGGAGGATATATCGGCATTGGGTTCGCTTTTGCCGGAACGACTAATGATGTTGCGGATGCCTGCACCAAAGGGCGTGAAGGTGAATGTGGGAATATAGCTTTTAAGGAATATGCTAAATTCGCAACCGGTACAGTTACTGGCATAGCTGGAGGTACTCTGGGTGCAGCTGCAGGTATGGGCGTTTGCGTTGCGGTAGGCATGGTAACCGCTGGTGCAGGTGGTGTTGCATGCGCCGCAGTGGGTTCATTAATCGGCGGAACTGCTGCCAGTTCTGCAAGCGATTACATTATGGATGCTTGGTCAAAATAGCATGAAAAATATTATTTATTACACCGGACTTGCATTTGCTATCGTTCCTTTCTTCATCATTGTTATACAGTTCATTTTTTTTTCTATCAATAACAGAAAATATAACACTTTGTTATCCATGTATCATGGTAACGAATTTGAACTCCCTCCCCTGTATAAATTTTACGCTTCAATGGGTTTCTTTGGGTCTTTTGGGATGGCTTACTTTTTTTCAAGGATTAAAAAAGGTAAAAAAATAATCTTTCAACCCAAAGAGCACCTTGATATTTCCAATTTTCTGAGACGTGTTGACGTAAACCTCACAAAGTGGATCGATACTTATTACTGCATGTCAATTGCAGTAATGATTTTATATATGATTTTTGTTGTAATGACCCTGATAAAAATGGTCGTTACGTAACGTTGAAAGCCCACAAGGTGGGCTATTCTTCCTTGATTAGATTAACTGTCTATCTCCAGCTCAACATCCAACAGCGACAGACAGCCCTCAATAAACCTTTCTGCCATCTGAAACTTTATCCTAATTATCCCCTCAGACAGCTTCAACTTGCGTCGCTCGCATGCATTGATGATCGGTGCAACCTATACCTACAGAGTTTTCAGGTAGCAGACCCTTAAACCCGGCATTAATGGCAAAACAGCCAACTCAGTCGTGGTAAAGATTGGATTGTTGTAGCTATATAGTCTGGTTGTTTTTTAATCGGTTTTGCAGTGGGGTTTTGCAGGGATTTCGAAGAAGAGCTAAAGCCAGTTGTCAACTATGGCGGGGAGAGCAAACCCCCCCCCCTAAACATACTTACATATGCTTAATCATTGCATCGCCAAACTCTGACGATTTCAACAGCTTAGCGCCGTCCATCAGACGCTCGAAGTCATAGGTCACGGTTTTAGCGGCGATTGCCCCTTCCATGCCTTTAACAATCAGGTCAGCCGCTTCGAACCAGCCCATATGACGCAGCATCATTTCTGCCGACAGGATCACAGAACCTGGGTTCACCTTATCCTGACCAGCATATTTAGGCGCAGTGCCATGAGTCGCTTCGAACAGTGCACATTCGTCACCGATGTTAGCCCCCGGTGCAATACCAATACCGCCAACCTGTGCAGCCAGCGCATCCGAAATGTAGTCACCATTCAGATTCATACAGGCAATTACATCATACTCAGCAGGACGCAGAAGAATCTGTTGCAGGAAAGCATCAGCAATGACGTCTTTGATCACGATTTTTTTACCGGTGTTCGGGTTCTTAATCGTCTGCCATGGACCACCATCGATCGGCTCACCGCCAAACTCTTCCTTCGCCAACTGGTAACCCCAGTCTTTGAAAGCGCCTTCGGTGAACTTCATGATATTGCCTTTGTGAACCAGGGTTACGGAATCACGGTCGTTGGTGATAGCGTATTCAATGGCTGCGCGAACCAGACGTTTAGTACCAGCTTCCGAGCAAGGCTTAACACCGATGCCGCACTGCTCCGGGAAACGAATCTTATTCACGCCCATTTCGTCACGCAGGAACTTGATCACTTTATCTGCTTCTGGCGTACCCGCTTTCCATTCGATACCCGCATAGATATCTTCGGCATTCTCACGGAAGATCACCATATCAGTATCTTCCGGGCGTTTTACCGGGCTTGGCGTGCCGGTGTAGTAACGAACAGGACGCAGGCAGACATACAGATCTAACTGCTGGCGCAGGGCAACATTCAGCGAACGAATACCGCCGCCTACCGGGGTGGTCAGCGGGCCCTTAATGGCAACGCGATATTCTTTGATCAGGTCGAGGGTTTCTTCTGGTAGCCATACGTCCTGGCCATAAAGCTCTACTGACTTCTCACCGGTGTAAATTTCCATCCAGGAAATTTTACGCTCACCGCTGTAAGCTTTCTGCACGGCGGCGTCAACAACTTTGATCATCACCGGAGACACGTCAACGCCAATACCATCACCTTCAATAAACGGGATAATTGGATTGTTAGGTACGTTGAGTTTTCCCTGATCCAGGGTGATTTTCTGACCTTCCGCCGGAACAACTACTTTGCTTTCCATTAACCTCTCCTTCGAGCGCTTTTTTTGTTAATGACTTGTAAGATGCGCGTCAATACTACTCGAATATTGCCTTCACGCCAATCATCTCGGGTTTGCGGTATAATGCGCCTATTGACCCAGAGTGCAAAGACTATGCGAAAAACTTCCTTTATCCATCATCATTCTAAGCGCATCCATCAGCGTTATGCCGCCAAGCCAGCGGATAAAGGCCCGCGTTGCGTGGTGCTCTTTAACAAACCCTTTGATGTGCTACCTCAATTCAGCGATGAAGCCGGTCGCCGCACGCTAAAAGATTTCATTCCACAGTCGGGTATTTATGCCGCAGGCAGGCTTGACCGTGACAGCGAAGGTCTGATGATATTAACCAATGACGGTGCGCTTCAGGCGCGGCTCACACAGCCGGGCAAACGCACCGGGAAAGTCTATTTTGTACAGGTTGAAGGCTGCCCGCAGGAAAACGACCTGCAACCACTGCGCGATGGGGTCAATCTGAAAGATGGCCCTACCCTACCAGCAGGGGTAGAAAAAGTGGCAGCCCCAGAGTGGTTGTGGGATCGTCAACCGCCTATTCGTGAACGCAAAGCTATTCCCACCAGCTGGCTAAAGATAACGCTTTACGAAGGACGTAACCGCCAGGTAAGACGTATGACCGCCCACATCGGTTTTCCGACCCTACGCTTAATCCGATTCTCAATGGGAAATTTACAACTACAGGCGCTGGCGCCCGGTGAGTGGCGTGATATCAGTAACGAGATCTAGCTTTTAAACAGCGCTATACCGCGCGTATTCACCGAAGAGAGGGAATGATGTTCAAACCGCATGTCACCGTTGCTACCGTCGTACAAGCTGAAGGGCAGTTTCTTGTGGTAGAAGAGCGCGTACGTGGGCGAACCACCTGGAATCAACCAGCGGGCCATTTGGAAGCAGATGAAACCCTTTTGCAGGCGGCGGTACGAGAATTATCGGAAGAAACGGGTATTGAAGCCGTTCCCCAGGCATTTTTGCGCCTGCATCAGTGGATAGCTCCAGACAATACGCCTTTTCTGCGATTCCTGTTCGCTCTTGATCTGCCAAAAGTGGTCGAAACATCTCCGCAGGATCGCGATATTGATCGCTGTTGGTGGCTCACTGCACAAGATATTATTGCGTCAAAAAAGCTACGCTCACCGCTGGTAGCAGAAAGCCTGCATATTTATCAGCACGGCGTGCGCTACCCGCTGGAAATTCTCAGCGCCTTTCAATGGCCGTTTAGCGAGAGTGCGCACGCCGCCGCCACATGGTAGAATGCGTGCGCAATTTTATCAGAGTCGCCTTTAACGACTCCTGGTACCCGGCATGTTTTAGCTGATTGCTTAAAAAATGACGGGTAAAAACTTTAAAGTCAGGAATATGATGTCTAATAGCCAGAAAAAAGTGATCGTCGGCATGTCCGGCGGCGTTGACTCCTCCGTTTCGGCCTGGTTGCTACAGCAACAGGGTTATCAGGTTGAAGGCCTGTTTATGAAAAACTGGGAGGAGGATGATGGTGAAGAGTATTGCACCGCAGCAGAAGATCTGGCCGATGCGCAGGCCGTATGCGACAAACTCGGCATCTATCTTCATACGGTCAATTTTGCCGCCGAATACTGGGATAATGTTTTCGAACTCTTCCTCGCTGAGTACAAAGCCGGCCGTACCCCAAACCCCGATATTCTTTGCAATAAAGAAATAAAGTTTAAAGCCTTCCTGGAGTTCGCGGCGGAAGATTTAGGGGCAGATTATATCGCCACCGGTCACTACGTGCGCCGACAGGATGTGGAGGGCAAAAGCCGCCTGCTGCGTGGTCTGGACGGTAATAAAGACCAGAGTTACTTTCTCTACACGCTCGGCCATGAACAAATCGCGCAAAGCCTGTTTCCGGTCGGTGAGCTTGCCAAACCCGAAGTACGCCGCATTGCCGAACAGCTGGATCTGGTAACCGCAAAGAAAAAAGACTCTACCGGCATCTGTTTTATCGGCGAACGCAAGTTCACCGAGTTCCTTTCACGCTATTTACCGGCACAGCCTGGGCCGATCCTCTCCGTAGACGGGGATAACGTGGGACAGCATCAGGGCCTGATGTACCACACTCTGGGCCAGCGTAAAGGCTTAGGTATTGGTGGAAGAAAAGAAGCTAACGACGATCCATGGTACGTGGTAGATAAAGACGTGGCCAGTAATGTGTTGATTGTCGCGCAGGGCCACGAGCACCCTCGCCTGATGTCGACAGGCCTGATCGCCCAGCAGCTGCACTGGGTTGACAGAAATGTGCTGACCGCCCCGTTGCGTTGCACGGTTAAAACCCGCTATCGCCAGGAAGATATCCCCTGCACAGTGACCCCTATTGATGCTGAACGCATTGAAGTGCGTTTTGATCATCCGGTGGCAGCCGTTACGCCGGGGCAGTCTGCCGTGTTTTACCTTGATGAAGTCTGTCTCGGTGGCGGAATTATTGAACAACGTCTGTCGTTAACTAACGCATAACTTAACGAGCCGGGAGTCGATCACCGTGGCGAAAAACTATTATGATATTACCCTGGCGCTGGCAGGTATCTGTCAATCAGCACACCTCGTTCAGCAGCTCGCTCACCAGGGGCAGTGCCCGCAAGATGTGCTGAAAACATCGTTAAGCAGCCTTCTGGATCTGAACCCGCCCTCAACCTTGGCGGTGTTTGGAAATCAGGAAAAGAATTTGCAGTTTGGTCTGGAAACGCTGATAGCGGTGTTGAATAGCAGCAGCCGTCAGGGGCTGAGCGCAGAGCTGACTCGCTACACCCTGAGTATTATGGTGCTGGAACGCAAGCTCAACGCCAGCAAAACCGCGCTGGACAATCTGTCCAGCCGCATTGAGCAACTGGATCGGCAGCTGGCGCATTATGAGCTGGCATCCGATACGCTGCTAAGTGCCATGGCCAGTATTTATGTTGAACTGATAAGCCCGTTAGGCCCTCGTATTCAGGTCACCGGCTCCCCGGCAATCCTGCAAAATACCCAAATACAAAACAAAGTACGTGCAACACTGCTGGCGGGTATCCGTGCGGCCGTGTTATGGCAGCAGGTTGGCGGTGGCCGTCTGCAGCTGATGCTTTCCCGAAACCGTTTAGTTAATGAAGCCAAGTCGATACTTGCGCGCCTTGACGGGACCCCAACCTGATTTTTTAATCTATCCTGGAGCAGCTACAATGGAATTATCCTCTCTGACCGCCATTTCACCTGTCGATGGCCGTTATGGCGACAAAGTTAGCCCACTGCGTGCTATTTTCAGCGAATTTGGCCTGCTGAAGTATCGCGTTGAGGTCGAAGTTCGCTGGTTACAAAAACTGGCGGCCTGCGCAGAGATCAAGGAAGTTCCGGCTTTTGACCTCGACGCAAACGCTTTCCTCGATACTATTGTCAGTACTTTCAGTGAAGAAGATGCCGCTCGTATCAAAACCATTGAACGCACGACGAATCACGATGTGAAAGCGGTGGAGTACTTTCTGAAAGAGAAAGTCGCATCGGTTCCTGCCCTGCACGCCGTTACTGAGTTTATTCACTTCGCCTGCACCTCTGAAGACATTAATAATTTGTCGCACGCGTTGATGCTCGAAGCCGCGCGCCGCGAAGTGATTGTGCCTTACTGGAAAAAGATCATTGCGGCGGTGAAAGATCTGGCGTTGCAGTATCGTGACATCCCGCTGCTTTCTCGCACTCATGGCCAGCCGGCGACCCCGTCTACGTTGGGCAAGGAAATGGCGAACGTGGCGTACCGCTTCGAACGTCAGTTACGTCAGCTGGAACGCATTGAGGTATTGGGTAAAATCAATGGTGCCGTGGGAAATTATAATGCTCATATCGCTGCCTACCCGGAAGTCGACTGGCACCAGCTCAGCGAAGAGTTCGTTACCTCACTGGGCGTGACCTGGAACCCATACACCACGCAGATTGAGCCACACGACTATATTGCCGAACTGTTTGACTGCATGGCGCGTTTTAACACCATCCTTATCGACTTCGATCGCGATATTTGGGGTTACATCGCACTAAACCATTTCAAACAAAAAACGATAGCGGGTGAAATAGGTTCTTCCACCATGCCCCACAAGGTGAATCCGATAGACTTCGAGAACTCTGAAGGCAACCTCGGACTGGCTAATGCGGTGATGCAACATCTGGCAAGCAAATTGCCCGTGTCCCGCTGGCAGCGTGACCTGACCGATTCAACCGTGTTACGTAACCTCGGGGTGGGTGTGGGTTACGCGCTGATAGCCTATCAGGCAACCCTGAAAGGCGTGTCAAAACTTGAGGTTAACCGTGCCCGTCTGCTGGACGAGCTGGACAATAACTGGGAAGTTTTAGCGGAGCCAATCCAGACGGTTATGCGCCGTTATGGCATCGAGAAGCCTTATGAAAAGCTGAAAGAGCTGACTCGTGGTAAGCGCGTTGATGCAGAGGGCATGAAAGCCTTTATCGACGGCCTGGCACTGCCAGAAGAAGAAAAAGTGCGCCTGAAGCAAATGACTCCCGCAAACTATCTTGGCCGCGCCATTCAGATGGTTGATGATATGCAGTAATGCCTCCTGACAGGGCTGGTGCAAGCCAGCCCATGTTAAGGTGCGGTTTATTTGCTTTCCGCTATACTTTTTCCAATCTGTGCTGCCGATATCTGGCAGTTCATCATTTTAAGGATTTAGCTATGCGTGTGTTAGTCGTGGAAGATAATCCACTGCTTCGTCATCATTTGGCGGTGCAGCTGCGTGAGATGGGCCATCAGGTCGATGCAGCTGAAGATGCTAAAGAAGCTGACTACTTCCTGAATGAACACAGCCCGGATATTACGCTCGTCGATCTGGGCTTACCTGATGAAGATGGTATGACCTT
Organism: Erwinia piriflorinigrans CFBP 5888; assembly: GCF_001050515.1. GTDB lineage: Bacteria > Pseudomonadota > Gammaproteobacteria > Enterobacterales > Enterobacteriaceae > Erwinia > Erwinia piriflorinigrans. The sequence continues at coordinate 373,198 of NZ_CAHS01000014.1, read as the reverse complement.
GATCCGCCGCTGGCGAACGCAGGAAGTGCGACAGCCTATTCTGGTGCTGACCGCTCGTGACGGCTGGCAGGCGAAAGTTGAAGCACTGGAGGCGGGTGCCGACGACTACGTAACCAAGCCATTTCACATTGAGGAAGTGGTCGCCCGTCTGCAAGCGTTAATGCGCCGTAACTCCGGCCTGGCCTCACAAATTATTACGCTTCAACCTTTCCAGATAGATCTGTCGCGCCGGGAAGTGACTATTCATGAACGCCAGATAAAGTTAACAGCTTTCGAATACACCATTATTGAAACGCTGATTCGCAATGCCGGAAAAGTAGTGAGTAAGGATTCATTGATGCTGCAACTTTATCCCGATGCTGAACTGCGTGAAAGCCATACCATTGATGTGTTGATGGGACGCCTGCGCAAAAAGATTCAGGCTGAATACGCGCAGGAAGTGATTACTACGGTGCGCGGTCTGGGCTACCGCTTCGACCTCTAAATATATGCTTAATTTCAGCCTGCTGAGTAAAAAACCGTTCTCTTTACGCATTCGTTTTCTTCTTGCCACCGCAGCTGTTGTCCTGACCATGTCACTCTCTTACGGCATGGTTGCGGTGGTCGGTTATGTGGTGAGCTTCGATAAAAATACCTATCGCGTGCTGCGCAGTGAAAGCAATCTTTTTTTCACGCTGGCTAAATGGCAGGATGATAAGCTCACTATCGTTCAACCTGAACGCATGACGCTTAACTTTCCCGCTCTGGTATTTATTTATGACGATCACGGCAAACTGCTGTGGCAGCAGCGAGATGTACCGGATATCCGCTCGAAAATTCAGCGTGAATGGCTAAACAAATCAGATTTCTACGAGATTGATACCAACAATCATACCAGTCGCGAAGTGTTGGGCGATGATCAGGGCGCACAGCAAAAAATGACCGACTACGACGATGACGGTAATGATACATTCACTCATTCTGTCGCGGTCAATCGCTATGATGCAACGCTTACCTTGCCAAAACTTACCATCGTGGTCGTCGACTCCATACCGCAGGAGTTGCAACATTCCGACGTGGTCTGGTCATGGTTTAGCTATGTACTGCTGGCTAATCTGCTGCTGATCATTCCACTCTTATGGCTTGCTGCGCACTGGAGCCTGCGCCCGATCGGTGCGCTGGCCGCGCAGGTACGTGAGCTTGAAGGCGGCAATCGTGAGACGCTCGATCCGTCAACGCCGCAAGAACTGAAAGGGCTGGTACGTAATTTAAACCTGTTGCTGGACAATGAACGCCAACGCTACACCCGCTACCGAACCACCCTAAGCGATTTAGCACACAGCCTGAAAACACCGCTGGCGGTGTTACAGAGCACGCTACGTTCGCTGCGCGGCGGGCGTACCCTCTCCATACAACAGGCTGAACCGATAATGCTGGAGCAGATCAGCCGTATTTCCCAGCAGATCGGATATTATTTGCATCGCGCCAGCATGCAGGCAGATCACCATGCGTTAAAACGCGACATGCACTCAGTTCCGGCCCTGCTCGACAGCCTGACCTCGGCGCTAAACAAGGTGTACCAGCGTAAGGGCGTGGTATTAACCCTTGATATTTCACCGGAGGTCATTTTTGTCGGTGAGCAGAACGATTTTATGGAGGTTATGGGCAATGTGCTGGATAACGCCTGTAAATATTGCCTGGAGTTTGTCGAAGTCAGCGTGCAACAGACAGAAAATTCGTTACGCATCTATGTTGACGATGATGGGCCGGGTATCCCGGAAAACAAGCGCGATCTGATATTTATACGTGGTCAGCGTGCTGATACGATGCGCCCGGGTCAAGGTCTCGGTCTGTCGCTGGCGCGTGATATTCTCGAACAATATGCAGGGGATATAAGCGCCAGTACCAGCACACTTGGCGGCGCACGCATGGAAGTTATTTTTCAGCGCCAGTAGCCTCCCAGCTCGAGATCTTCGCTTGATTTGTCCTGAAAATTCGACCTGCTGTTTTAAAAATGCAACGCATTTTTAAAACAGCACCGTTGCTCTCACCGAAGCCCCCCAGATCAGGGCTTGCTAATGCGGCAGCGGCACTCGTGCAACGCATACTCATCCTGAAGTATGACCGCGACAGTACCCAGCAGCAGCTCGACACTGTTATAATCGATCCACTTTGGCGTTTCAGGAAACCATCATGGATTATCAGCTTGATCTCAACTGGCCCGACTTTATTCAGCGCTACTGGCAGAAACGCCCGGTAGTGCTTAAACGCGGCTTTAAAAACTTCATCGACCCCATTTCCCCTGACGAACTGGCTGGACTGGCCATGGAAAACGAAGTGGATAGCCGTCTGGTTAGCCATCAAGGCGGAAAGTGGCAGGTTGGGCACGGGCCGTTTGAGAGCTATGACCATCTTGGTGAAAATAACTGGTCGCTGCTGGTGCAGGCGGTAAATCACTGGCATGAGCCTTCAGCCGCGCTAATGCAGCCATTCCGAGCCATCCCGGACTGGCGTGTTGACGATCTGATGGTGTCCTTCTCGGTCCCTGGCGGCGGCGTAGGCCCACACTTCGACCAGTATGACGTATTTATCGTCCAGGGAACGGGTCGTCGTCGCTGGCGCGTAGGTGAAAAAATGGAGATGAAACAGCACTGCCCACATCCAGATTTGTTACAGGTCGAACCTTTCGATGCCATCATTGACGAAGAAATGGAGCCTGGGGACATTCTCTATATTCCGCCTGGCTTCCCCCATGAAGGCTATTCGCTGGAAAACGCCATTAACTACTCGGTTGGTTTCCGAGCGCCTAGCGGACGTGAGTTAATCAGCGGCTTCGCCGATTATGTGCTGGCACGCGAACTGGGTAGCCATCGTTTTAGCGATCCGGATGTTCAAATGCGTGAAAACAATGCTGAGATACTTCCCACTGAACTGAATGGTATTCGCACGATGATGTTGGAGGTAATGAATCAGCCCCAGCATTTCAATCAGTGGTTTGGCGAGTTTATTTCGCAATCACGCCATGAGCTGGATGTTGCACCGCCGGAACCCCCGTATCAACCGGATGAAATTTACGATGCGTTGCAGCAGGGCAGCGAACTGTCGCGTCTGGGTGGTTTGCGAGTCGTCTCTATTGGCGAGGCGATATTCATCAATGGTGAACAGCTGGAATCGCCACATCGCTCCGCCCTGACCGTACTGGCTAACCAACTGACACTGGGCCACGAACAGCTGGGTGAAGCACTTGATGACCCCGCGTTTCTTGCACAGCTGGCAGCGCTGGTAAACAGTGGCTACTGGTATTTTTCTGACGAAGAATAAACGTGATCATCGCGAACGATCGTTACTCATGGTCGTTCGCGCCGAGAGCATCATACACCCGCCCCTTTTGTCGCAAACCGCTCTAAGGCTGATAACGCTTTTCCGATCATTTCCGGCGAGATAAATACGCTATCAGCGGCGTGGATAATGAATAATATCGTGAAAGCAGAGTAAATTTTTGCCCGGATTACGATAGCTGTGTGGCCTGTCCGCATAAAAGCGCAACGCCTCCCCCTCTTTAAGCCGCTGCCAGTCTCCATCGACTGCAATTTCCAGCTCCCCGGTAATCACAATTGCGTGTTCAATCACCCCCGGCTCATGCGCACTGGACCGACTAAATGCTCCCGGTGACATCTCAATAACCAGTACTTCGCAGCCTGTTTCTGCATCAAAAGGGAATAACGGTACGACCTGCATGGCCTTGTTCTCCTGATGAAATACCTGCAAATAACGGTGACAGCGCGGCGCGCAAGGATCGCCATTATCAGCTGCGATAAAAGACGTAAATGGCACGTTAAAGCCGCTGGCGATCTTCCAGAGTGTGGCAACCGTTGGGCTGGACTCCGCGCGTTCAATTTGCCCAAGCATTGCCTTACTCACACCGGTTATTTGCGCGGCATGAGCCAGGCTCCAGCCGCGCGCCGCGCGCTGCGCCCTCAGGGTTTTAGCCAAATGCTCTTGCAGACTATTCACGTCGATTTCTCCAATATGCCTGCGACGAGTATAACCACTTGTGCGCTATAACGCACAATGCTACGTTGTGCGTTATAGCGTCCAGGTTATCACCCGAGGAACCGTTTATGCGTTCACCCCAACCTCTTTACCCCCCGACCTTACCGGCTGTTGTCGCGGGGCTGGTTGCCGTGCTTGTTAGCTACACCAGCTCAGCGGCGATTATCTTTCAGGCAGCAGCGGCGGCAGGAGCCAGCGCAGCGCAGACCGGAGGCTGGATAACGATTCTCGGGCTGGCAATGGGTGCCACCACGCTGGGGCTATCGCTGTGGTATCGCGCCCCGGTACTCACCGCCTGGTCAACACCGGGAGCGGCTCTACTGGTCACCGGTCTACCGGGCACCCCACTTAATGAAGCCATTGCCGTGTTTGTCTTCGCCTCCGCCCTGATCCTAATTTGTGGCATCACCGGACTTTTCGCCCGCATGATGAACGCTATCCCGCAGTCCATTACCAGCGCAATGCTGGCCGGTATTCTGCTGCACTTCGGCATTAATGCCTTCACGGCTCTGCAAATTAATCTTGCCCTTAGCGGCATCATGTGTCTGGTTTGGATACTGGCACGCCGCTGGTCATCGCGTTATGCTATCGTCTATAGCCTGCTGGCCGGGTTGGTGGTGGCTGTTTTGCAGGGCAATGTCAATGTGGTCCACACGCCAAGCATGGTAATCCCGGAGTTTATTGCCCCACACTTCAGCTTGTCTTCCTTGTTGGGAATTGGCATCCCGTTCTTCGTCGTGACAATGACCTCTCAAAACGCCCCTGGAATAGCCGCTCTGAGGGCGCACGGCTATTCACTGCCTGTGTCACCACTTATTGCCTGGACCGGCCTGACCGCCCTGCTGCTCGCCCCGTTCGGCGGATTTAGCGTCTGTATTGCCGCCATCACCGCTGCTATCTGTATGGGAGAAGATGTGCACAAAGATCCCCAACGCCGCTATTGGGCAACAGCCACAGCCGGGGTCTTTTATCTGCTGGCGGGAATATTTGGTGGGGCAATTGTCGGGCTGTTTGATGCACTGCCGCTGGCATTAATTCATACCATCGCTGGTCTGGCATTGCTCGGCACTATTTCCGGGAGCCTGCTGCGATCGCTGAGCGATGAACAGCAGCGCGATGCAGCGGCGATCGCTTTTCTGATCACCGCCTCTGGCATCACCCTGCTGGGAATAGGTTCAGCATTCTGGGGATTAATCGGGGGAGTTATCGCCCACCTGATCCTTACGCTGCGCAAACGCTGACAAGGGTTCGCTGTCATTCAGCGTAATCGGTCGGGCGATCATTTTCAGCACGTTATGCACCCATTCAGGCACCACTTGACTCGCCAAACCGTACTGTTTCTGCTCGAATTCGCTGCCAACCTGGCTGGGTTCCAAATTAAGCTCTACGGTATGAGCACCCTGCAAACGAGCCTCATGCACAAAGCCTGCTGCGGGATAGACATGACCAGATGTGCCGATGGCCACGAAATAATCCGCTGCGGCAATCGCCGTATAAATCTCGTCCATCTGTAATGGCATTTCGCCAAACCACACGATATGTGGACGAAGTGCCGACGGGAACTGGCAGCAGTGACAGCGTTCGTCGGGTTTGACGTCTTCGTTCCAATGCAGAATTTGACCACTATGGGCACAACGTACCTTGAGCAATTCCCCGTGCATATGGATAACGTTACGGTTACCTGCTCGCTCGTGAAGATTATCGATATTCTGCGTCACCAGCAGAAAACGGTCACCCAGCGCCGCCTCAAGTTCTGCCAGCGCCATATGTGCGGCGTTCGGCTGAACCTCTGATTGTTGTAGCTGACGGCGGCGCTGATTATAGAACTCCTGCACCTGCTGCGGGTTGCGGGCAAAGCCTTCCGGCGTCGCCACATCTTCTACCCGGTGGTCTTCCCACAGTCCATCTTCAGCGCGAAACGTCTTGATACCCGACTCGGCGGAAATACCCGCTCCGGTCAGTACGACAATACGCGGTAGCGGATAACGGGCAATCTCAATATTACGGTCACGTTCAAAAATGCGCTGACGAAAACGCTGATGTACCTGGCGTCGGGTCTTTTTGTAGCGTGCCAGTCTTAAACGGCGGCGTGGTGTGCGCATGATTAAATCCTCTAAAACTTTAGGTGCAGGAATGCGGCACCGCGCATTCCTCCTGCATCTCCATGACGCGCCTTGGCAAAGCGCGGTGGCCGGGCAACCGGTAACAGATGAGCGCTCACTCGCTCTGCCAGGCCGTCATACAACGCATCAAAATTGGACAAACCGCCGCCCAGCACCACCAGGTGCGGGTCCAGCAGCGTCAGAATATTCCCCAGACAGACGGCTAGCAGCTCACAATAGCGTTCAGTGTGTGCAAGCGCGTCAGCATCTCCCTCATAATAGCGACTGATGATCTCCGGCGCACTGTGTGTCTGCTGATAAAAATGGTGCCACAACCAGGAAAATCCGCTCCCTGAAAGATAGCCCTCAATGCAGCCATACTGACCACAACCACAGGGCAGCAGCGGAATATCACGGCCGAGTACACGCAATGCGTCTACCGGCAGGCGCATGTGACCTAGTTCACCGACCACATGATTACGCCCGGTAACCGGTTTACCATCAACAATCAGCCCTCCCCCCACGCCCGTGCCGAGAATCATCCCCAGTACCACCGGATAGTGCAGAAATTCGTCATCCCAGGCTTCGGAGAGGGCAAAACAGTTGGCGTCATTATCAATGCGCACTTCCCGGCCCAGCCGAACGCTGAGATCGGCCTGTAGCGTGCGTCCCCTTACCGCCGGAATATTGGCGGTAAAAAGCGTACCGTCATCCGCTATCGGCAGCCCCGGCACGCCAATGCCCACGCTGCCCCGCATGCCGCAAAAGTCATCAGCCTGCTGCGTCAGCGTGTCGATCGCCGCCAGCAACTGCGCATAGTCATCCTTAGGCGTGGCAACGCGACGTTGCCAAATAAGCTGGCGCTGTGCGTTATACACACCCAAAGCGATCTTACTGCCACCCATATCAAAACCGTAATACATACAGCCCCCTGACCTTACTGGCCGCTAAGCACCCGGGCCGGATCGATGCGGCTGGCACGACGAGCCGGATACCAGCTTGCTAACAGGCTGAGCAGCAGTGACGTTAGCAATACGATAGCGACATCACTCCAGTGCAGTTCCGAGGGAAGAAAATCGATAAAATAGATATCACCTGAAAGGAAATGGTAACCCGTTACCGCTTCAATCGCATGAATGACAGCCGTCAAATTGAGGGCAGCCAGCACTCCGACCACCACGCCGCTCACACTACCCACCAGCCCGGCAAGTAGCCCGTACCAGACAAAAATAGCGCGGATCAGGCCATCTTTAGCGCCCAACGTGCGCAGCACCGCAATATCACTGCTCTTATCTTTTACCGCCATCACCAGCGTGGAGACGATATTAAAACAGGCGACACCGATCACCAGCACCATCGCCAGATACATAATGGCGCGGATCATCTGGATATCGCGGTACATGTAACCGTAAGTACCTATCCAGCTTCGGATATAGACGTATGAATGGGTCACCTCGCCCGCCTGACGTACCAGGGCCGCAGCGTTAAACGGATCGCTCGCCTTGATGGCAATACCCGTTACGTTTTGCCCCATGCCCAACAGCTGTTGGGCATCATCCAGCGGTATCAGCGCCAGACTGTGATCGAGCATGCCGCTGAGTTTAAGCACCCCGGCCACCTGTAGACGCACGCGCTTAGGCTGCAACAGTTTGTGTCCGGCATCGCTGTTAGGGATCATTACGGTCAGCCAGTCCCCCTGTTTGAGCTTCAGGCTGTCAGCCACCCCCTGCCCCAGAAGGATCTGTTGTTTGCCCGGCGCGAAACTTTGCCAGGCATTTCCCTGCACATAGGATGGCAGCGCGCTAAGGCGGCCTTCCAGCTGTGGATCAACGCCTTTCACCTGAACGGCCTGTAGCTTACTGCCGCTTTCAATCAGTCCGGTAAAATTGATATAGGGTGCCGCTGCCGCCACGCCCGGAACCTGGGCGATCTTCGGCAGCAGCGCCTGCCAACCGGTAAACGGCTGATTGACCGGTTCGATTTCACCGTGAGGAACCACCGCCAGAATGCGATGGTTGAGTTCACGCTCAAAGCCGTTCATTGCGCTAAGGCCGATGATAAGCACGGCGACGCCCAACGCGATCCCCACGGTGGAGATCACTGATATCAGCGACACCATGCCACCGCGCCTGCGGCCACGGCTGAAGCGCAGGCCAAGCAATAGTGAAAGAGAACCCGCCATTAGAAACGACCTGCCTGGCTCATTTGTTCACTTAGTTGGCCGTCACGCATCTCCATCTGACGACGCAGACGTTTAGCCAGATGCAGATCGTGAGTGACAACCAGAAAGGCCGTACCCTGCTTCTGATTCAGTTCATTTAACAGATCGAATATGGCATCAGCATTACGGGCATCAAGATTCCCGGTTGGTTCATCGGCCAATACCAGGCGCGGATTATTGACCAGCGCGCGGGCTATTGCCACGCGCTGGCGCTCTCCCCCGGAGAGTTCGGACGGGCGATGCGCCGCGCGGTGTTCAAGACCGACCGCTTTCAGCATTAGCGCCGCGCGCTCCTGCGCCTGCGCCTTAACCGTTTTGGCGATCAGCAGCGGCATAGCCACATTTTCCAATGCGCTGAAGTCGGGCAGCAGATGATGGAACTGGTAGATAAAGCCCAGCTCACGGTTGCGCAATGCGGCTTTCGCCGCAGAGGACATGGCATTCAGTGATTCGCCATCAAACAGGACATCTCCTGAAGTTGGCGTATCCAACCCGCCCAGCAAATGCATCAGGGTACTTTTACCCGAGCCGGAACTGCCGACGATTGCCGTCATCTCGCCCGGCTGTACGTTGAAAGTCACATTGCGCAGAACGTCAGTCTGCACGCTGCCTTCCTGATAGCGCTTACACAGGTTGTCGCACTGCAACAGGATATTGTTACTCATAACGTAAAGCCTCAGCGGGTTGAACGGCGGCCGCGCGCCAGGATGGATAAAGTGTCGAAAGCAGTGCCACTACAATGGCAGTAGCGGTAATAGTGGCGACCTGGGTCAAGGAGATCTCAACCGGCAATGCCCCCCCATCAAGGAAAGCGCCTAACACCGGCATTAAATTATCGAGCTGGCTGGCAAGCAGCATACCCAGCAGAGCGCCAAGCAGCGAACCCACAATACCCGCCGTCGCACCTTGTACCATAAATAGCGCGACGATTTGCAGACGCGTCAGGCCCTGAGTTTGCAAAATGGCCACTTCCCCCTGCTTCTCCATAATGAGCAGGCCGAGAGAAGTCACAATATTGAAGGCAGCCACAGCAACAATCAGGCTGAGCAGCAGCCCCATCATATTTTTTTCCATTTTAACCGCCTGGAAAAGCTCGCCTTTGCGCTCACGCCAGTCTTTCCACACCAGAGATTTTGGCAATATCTGTTGGCTGGTGCTGTCAACCTGTAACGGTTTATCCAGCCACAGACGCCAGCCGGTAATATTGCCCGACGGGTAGCGCAGCAGACGTGAGGCATCCTGCTGATTTACGAGGACCTGATAACCGTCAACGTCGCTGTTAGCAGAGAAAGTCCCGATCACGGTAAACAGACGCTGGCTGGGAATGCGCCCCATTGGCGTAAACTGGCTGGCGGAAGGCACCATCAGGCGCACCTGTTCCCCCGTCTTCAGCCCGAGCTGGCCAGCCAGCTGTTCGCCAACAATCACATTATACTGCCCTGACCGCAGCTGCTGCTGCTTCACGTTCACTAAATAAGGCGTAAGCGGATCGGCTTCATCAGGGTTGATCCCCAACATCACGCCGACACCTACGCTGCCGGCGCTCTGCATCACCACTTCACCGGTAGACAATGGCGTAATGTGACTCACGCCGGACAAATGCAGGCTACTGGCAGGCGTCTGCCGGGGGTCAATGGATCCCGACTCGCTGGTGATCAAAGCCTGTGGCATCAGGCCCAGCGTATTTTTCTCCAGCTGGTGTTCCATGCCGTTCATGACCGACAATACGGTTACCAGCGCCATAACGCCCAGCGTAATACCGATGGCCGAAAGCCAGGAGACAAACCGCCCGAAGCGGTCTGAGCCATGCCCACGCATATAGCGCAGGCCAATAAATAAGGCGACAGGTTGGTACATGGCTTCCGTCTTTTGTAATGGCAGTAAACAGTTGCAGGAATGATAAAGGTTAGCACCGCGTTATGGAACCACTAAGCCCCTGACTATGAACATTGTTTCACCAGCGGCTAAAAAATTTCCTGTGAAACTGTAAAAATCCTCCCTGTTGCGCTCATACGACATGCAGCCCAAGCTCATACCGTGTTAAAACTGCCCCGGTATGGCAAACTGGCGATAAACGCACTCTATAAAAAACCGCCTGCCACAATAAGGTTAATCTGGAAATATCACAAACAAGCGGATAACGGGTTCTTTTATTCGCTCGCCATGATTTTTTGCGCTATATGTTGCTGCACATCAAGGTCCTGACTGCATAACGGATGAGAACCCAGTCACCTGATGGCTCTTAGTGAGGGCAACACGTAAACGGCGCCTCTTGTCATTAAGCAAAAAGTCTATAAATTGCTTGCAGCCGGGCACCATGTGTCCTTTAAGGGTTTAATTTTCTTCCGTTTTACTGATATCGTTCTTTGGCCAGGCACGCAACCAGCTTTAGACCCGACCGTCACGTGAGCGACTTGTTTTCACCGTCATGAGCCTGAAAGATGCCAAAGAACACTTATAACCTGAGTCGGGCCATCATTTTATTCACTCTTGCCATGCTGCTGTCGACGGTCGGCCTTGAGTCACGGGATATTGCCTCGCTGTCGCTATTCTGGCCCTGTAATGCCGTGTTGCTGGGGCTACTGATCCGATTTACCTCTCTGGACACACTTGGCAACCTGCTGGTGCTCTTTTTCGGCATGTTATGTGCAGACCTCCGCTATGGCACCGACTTGATAATCGCGCTGGGACTCAACGCCGCCAATATCGTTTTTATTGCCACCGCGCGCTGGGTACTGCTCACCAGGCACTTCAACCGCACTCGTCCACGTCGTCTGCAAGCTCTGTTGCACCTATTTCCCGCATCGCTGTGCGGGGCGACAGCCTGTGCGCTGGTTGGCGCTTTTGTCAGCCGGCGTTATTTCAATGATGAGCTGTTACAGGCCTGGTCCTCGTGGTTTTCAGAACAGATGTCGACCTCAATTTTGCTGCTGCCACTGGTCATCAGCCTGCCGCGCCGTGACCAACTCCCCCAGCTCGCCGCAGCGCTTCGCGACAGCAGCCTTCTTCCTCTTTTGTCATTGCTGGTGACTATCGCCAGCGCGATCTGGCTTGGAGGGGGCGGTAGCCTGCTATTTCCCCTGCCGGCATTACTGTGGTGCGCCATCAGCTATCCGCTGTTTATCACCTGCATCCTGACGATGTTAACCGGTATCAGCGAAATTATTTTGGTCGCGGGCAACGAGCTCAGTATTCAGGGTAAAGATTACCTGTTTCGCATCGACAGCCTGTCATCTGCGCGCCTCGGCGTGGCTGCCATGCTAATCAGCCCACTCATTGTCAGCCTGAGTACCATCTCAAATAAAAAGCTGGTGGCACGCATTACCCGACGTGCTGATTACGACTTTTTAACCGGCGCACTGACCCGTAGCGGTCTTTCAGCAAAACTGGATTCACTGGTCAAGGGACGCAACAGGCAACCGTTTTTTTTCGGCGCGGCGCTGGTGATCGATATTGACCGTTTTAAAGATATCAATGACACATGGGGCCATGCGGCAGGAGACTATGTTTTGGCTAAAACCGCAGAGTGTTTACGTGAGGGATTACCGCAGTCGGCATTGATTTGCCGTATGGGCGGAGAGGAGTTCCTGATTTTAATCGAAGGGATTGCACAACCGCGCTCGTTACTTCTGGCTAATAGATTGCGTCAAAATATTGAAAATAATAAAGTTTTATTTAATGGAGCTGATTTAAGTGTAACGGTCAGCATTGGCATTAGCTCACTGAACATCAGTAACGTGAATAGCCTCGACGAGTCGATTATGCGCGCCGATGAACAGCTTTACATTGCCAAAAGCAGCGGCCGTAATCAGGTGAGACCAGAATTTGTCTTGTAACGATAGCAACCTGTGCGCGTGCCGATGGCTCCCGACATAATTTACGCCCATAGACCTATTACGCCTGGATGTTACGCATATCACTGACCAGCTGAATAGGTAATGCGTGCATAAATTCACACGCATTACCTGACAGCGGATAACCAGATCGGAATGTATAGAATCATAAGCAATAATCGAATTGACCAACCCGATCCCCTCACCAGGGCGAGGCAAGTGCCGGTGTGGATTTAACGTCTGGGAAAACGCTCATCTTCTTCATTAAAGCCGCGCCAGATATTATCATTAACACTCACCGCAGCCTTTACGCCTTGATTCAATAATAGGCAATTTTCCTATCGGTTCCGTTGATATTCACCGTCATATAACCGCTGGGTGTCAGATCGATTGGTACACTTGCTGTGGCGGTGGCTATTGTCAGTACCCCTTGCTCATTCGCCCCTACGCCTGCCAGGCCATTATGAAAGCTGACACGCGCTGCCGGCGATACCGTTCCTATGGTAGTCAGATCCTCAACCTCATCCAGATCGGGGGTGAATAATGAACATACTCCAGACTCAAAGCGTGTGGGCCCGGTTGATGACAAATTAAACAAAGTGTCTCCACTGTTGGCTTTCAATTTAACCCAGATTTCCGATGTCGTCGTACCGATGCGGTTGTATTTAATATCGAGTACCGCCGGTAATCCGTAGTGGCGGATATCGCCGTAAATCGCCTTAGCGCAGCGTGAAATAGCGAGAAAGCTGGTGCCTGAAGACATTGCCGTCACGGGATTGCCAGCGACCCCGCTTATTTCTTCATTGGTCAGTTTTCCTGTCATCTCAACAATCCACTGTTGATTTTCTTTCGGCATAAATATTTTTCCCAGCTTGTACCACTTATCGCTGGCAGAAATATTGGTTATTCGATAACCGCTGTGCCACCCCACTCGCAATGTGCCCGTCATTTGTGTGCCAAAACTTTCATCCCGCCGCCAGCCGGTTTCAAAACGGGACAGCCAGCGGTCAGTGGTGCTGTTCAAACTCACCGAACCACCCGATTGAAGATTTAGCTGCCGGATTTGTACGCGCGCATTGTCGAGAATCAAAGGATTAGCGCAGTCTTCCAAACTCAGTGCATCCATCAGCCACTGGCCATTGTTCAGGTCACCCGGAAAACGGGTATGTTCGATCCAGACATTGCGCATGATCCCCTGAGTGACACGCGGCATCATCAAGGTCGCGTCGCCGTAGCCATGCTGGAAGTTTGCATTCGACAATTCTATCGCGGTTGAGTGATCCCAGGCACCGTTTGCGCTGCCAGACCAGCCGACATCGAAAATCCGGGCGTAGGTGTTATTGGTATAAATCCGATCAAAGCAGGTATCAAAAGTATCAAGTAATTTAAAAACCGTTCCACCGTTGTTCTGGGCACGAAAACAGCTAACCTGAGTAACCTCACCTCCGGCGGTGATATTTTCAAAAAAAGGTTGTTGGTTGCTACACATCTCGGCCGATATGGCCCCCCGGTTTGTGACGGTATCGGCACAGGCACGGCCGTCCCAGCTAATTCCTTTAATGACCGCGCGTCTGGCCTGAACCTTAAACACGGGTTTGACCGACATGTCAGAGATAATGGTAGTCAGTGGTACAACGCCCAGTGAATCGTCGTCACCACACAGATAGAACAATCGCATTTCACTGGCAGAGACATCAACGGGGTGAATCAAAAAATGACCCGCAGGAAAACGCACCCCCATATTTTTACCATTTTCATTGACGCTTAACGCCCAACTCAACATCAATTTAAATGCCATACTATCATCAGTGACACCGTCACCTCTTGCCCCAAAGTGGAAGATATTCAGCTCTTCTACGCTATCATTCACGCGCTTCCAGTAAAAACCCTCCCCCACGGCCAATGTACCGCCGTCGTCGACAGGTAGCACAGATGTCGCCAATCCGACAAAATCACCGCCGCCACGGAAGCTGGCAACATCATCGTAATAACCTGTTAAAAACGCGACCTCACCCGATTTAGTGGGCGCGGTGATGCGTAATTTAGCGAAAGAGTTAACTTCGATCATAATAACCTCCAGGACATTGCACGCCTGCGCAGCGCCTTATTAAGGATAAATTAGATGGATTGGGTTAATTCATCTCAAGTGGTATGGCACCTTATGTGGTGCGTTAAATTCTAAGGCATCTGCATTTAAACAAGACCCTTACCGGGTCCACAGCACTACACAGATATCAACAAAAAATATCAACATGTCTATACCACCCAGATAATCTGCATCATTCCTAAATAAAAATACTATGTCTTTCTATTGCGTACGCTTACATCGATGTTCCGTCAGTTCCTTTCTTACCACAAGGACTGCGAGTCTTATGAAAAGTGAGATAAATTAAGAACCCGCGCCGGGATGTTAGAAAATCGATATTAATAGCGTATAACGGAAATTGCGTACGCATCAGCATATGAGACGAATAATTGCTAAATCAACGCATGAAATTTTGATAAGGAGAATCAATCATCCAGAATTTTCGCATTCAAGCTCACTCTCCAAAGCAGTTAACACCCCGCAGATAAAGCCTTCTGCTGTCTGAATTTTCCTACGAATAGTACCGTCCGCGCAGCGTCGCCGACGGGCAATGGAACGCAGAGAGATCTGGTAGAGATAGTGGGCAACTACAATATCATGTTGTTCTTTAGATACCTTCGCCAACCGACTAATACAGCTATCAAGGATGATGCCATCATCATCGCTACACTCAAGCCTGCTGCTGGCATGATGGGTAATTAATCCTCTGAAACCAGAGGCTACGGGGGCATATCCGAGCCTGCGTTCTCCTAATGCAGCCCAGCCTCCCCATCTCCTCAATAATACTTTGATATCTCGCATAGGTTGCTCCTTGCTAAATTTTGATGCAGGCGTCAACACCTCTGGCTGGCCCTCTGACAAAACCCACTCATTTGTACACTGGATCGACCGACAGGACGCTTAAAAGCTGACAAGACAAAAGCAGGAGCGTTGTTGTAGGCAGTACGATTGTCAGTGACTAATCTGTGCAGGCTAATAACAGAAGAAAAGGATTAATCTCCGCCAATAAATCGCCTACTCGGTGTTTCAAATACGCTTACTGTGACCAGGCAGTTAACTGAAGATAATTGTATCTGGTCAGTATCCCTGACACCGGATACTTTCATCTGCGCACGCGCTTTAATTTCCCCTGTATAGCACCCTGTAATAGTTAAAGCTATAGCGGGTGATATTTATAGCAAAAAGCATCAATCACTTATAACCACTTCAAAATAACGAGCTAAAAAACATAAAGTTGAGATATTTCGCAAAGCATCCACTCATTTATAGCCGCACATCCCTCACAAAAATAAAACAAAACTTACCAAAGGGAATAAAAAAGCATTATATAATTTACTTTTTCAACGGAAAAAATATATTATTGAACGAGTGAACGAATCTAAATCAATAGATACTGAAAAGTGTGGCAAGTCTGAAGAGGATCCTACCGGAGGGATAATTAAGAATATCATAATGATAAATAAACGGCGAATTGTCAGGTTAGCAATAAAGTTAACTAATTGTTTTAACAGCTAATTCAATTTAGATTGTCGCATGATAGCATTAAAAACAGGCCGCAAAGGGCAGCCTGTCGGGTTTAACAATCACTTTCACTATCGCTATCAAGCTTATTCTTTTGCAAAGACTCAATAAATTTACGTTGTTCAGAGGTCAGCTCCCAACCTTCCAGATTGGGTACTTCTGATCCTTTGTCTTGCTCCACATCATTTTGTGAAGATGAAAGGCTGTCAGTCGGGTTGTCAGCAACGTTGATTTTTTTATCCATAAAATCTGTTAATGAACATTAGTCAGTAAGAAAGTTCAACTCTCGCGCAGATTCCCAGTATAACTTTCTGGACGTTTCTCTCACTGACACGTTCCAGTCTCCCTGTTAGATATGACAAGTTATATTTTAGGATTTTCCTGCGCAGATGTAAGTTAATTATTCTAATGTTTAATGAGATAATGAACAGCCAAGTACTTTGTTAAGACTCGCCTGGCAGAGCACGTTGCGAGTCTCCTTAGAAGGCTCCCCGCTCAGCTTGCTCCTAAACCGCTGCATCTTCCAGAACCCTGGAAATGACCGCAGAGAGCTGTTTAATTTCAAATTTTGCCACATATCCGTTGGCTCCAACTTTACGCACATGATCTTCGTTGGCACTGCCAGAGAGTGAAGAGTGGATGACTACCGGAATATGTTTAAGATTCGGATCGCTTTTAATATTGCGCGTCAGGGTGAAGCCATCCATTTCAGGCATTTCAAGATCGGTTAATACTAAACCAATTTTGTCATGGATAGAAACCCCTTCGGCCTGCGCTTCCTGATACATTTGTTTGATTTTCACCCATGCTTCCAAGCCTGTATTATACATCAACGTCGGGATCCCCATCACTTTCAGCCCTTGCTCAAGCATCTGGCGTGCGACTTTGGAGTCTTCCGCAACAATCGCGACCGCATCAGGACGCAGCCTGAATGTCTTCGCATCAATATCGCCTTCTTTAACTTCTCGCACCGAGGGAATGATATCGTGCAGGATCTGCTCAACATCCAACACCATCGCCATTTTATTTTGATCATCCAGGCAGGCGATGCTGGTGATATTACGCGTACTGACGCCAGATTCAGCGGCACGTACCTGGTTCCAGTCAAGTCTGACAATATCCTCTACTGACTCCACGGCGAACGCCTGGGTACTGCGCGCATATTCAGTCACCAGCAACAGGTTAAGCCCGGTCGCGGGGGTACAACCCGCTACCGCAGGCAGATCGATGACGGGGATCAGCTGACCGCGAATATTCGCCATGCCGAGCAATGGGGACTTCATGCCGGCCGCACGGGTAATATTCGTCATCGGTACGATTTCACGCAGTTTAAACACGTTAATGCCGAATAATTCAGGCTGTTCATCCTGATAAGCAGCCCCCAGACGGAATAACAAGAGTTCAAATTTGTTAGATAGGGCGAGATTCGCTCTCTCATCAATCTCTTTCTGGAAGTTATCCATGTCTACCTCAAGTTCATTATTCATTATTGTCAACTGACGTGGCAAAACGCTATCAGGCATCGTTTTGATTGTTATCGGCAATAGTGAAAAAAAATACAGAGGAAATTTGGCGGGGTCAGTCAATCGGGCAGAGATGCAACCAGTGAAAAGCTCTCTCCTTCGAACTGGCAATCATCGGTAGTCAACAGCGTTGAGCCGTTATTCATTTATGCTTGAGTGGCTATTCTCTTTCATTCGAACCCAAGCAAAGAACTGACTAGGAGGCGATATAAAAATCATTATTTATTATGATGTTAGTTTCCCTGGCGTGAGCAATTCGCTTACCGCTGTGGTTGTGGCCAACTGTGATCCCAACCAAAGGCTGACAGCACACCGGAGCTGAAGAGATAAACGCCAACGGCCACAATGAGTAAAATGACAAATAATTCAATATAATTAATAACTTTAGCTTTTATCATCGCTAACACCTCGCTTTTAACATGGTTAATAACCTAATGAAAACATAGAGTGTTACCGGTAAACATGCAACAAAAAACGAGAAAAACCTCATAAAAACTATTAATTAATATTGCAGGCTTGGCATCATGATTCTGTTTAAAAAATACACGCCCTTCACCTAATGATCTCACCTTCTTGAAGGAGTCGCTGAACCACACTGGCGTAAATGTTTCGGAGGTGAATCATCACGCGCTATGTCACCGCATATCCTGTTTTTTGGCCGCTCAACTATCGCTTTGTGATGATAAATGACAGCGTGCGCTTTGAGTGACATTATCGCCAGTCAAAGACAACACGACTTGATGAAAGTGGGAGATTAGGCGGGACGCTAGCAGCTCGACCGTTTCGGTGTCGGGCAGAGAGTAGGGAAAGCGATAGAGGTAATACCCCTCACTGATGCCCCATAACAACAAAACAGGGCATTTTTGACATCAATTTCTCGTGTTATAGCAATCAAACCTGCATATTCATGATATCGCTATAGGCACTGACCAGCTTGTTACGCACCTGAATCCCCATCTGCATAGAGACACTGGATTTCTGAAGGTCAACCATCACGTCATTCAGTGAGATCCCTTCTTTCCCCATTTCAAACTCCTGCGCCTGGTTGCGGGCAGCGGTCTGTGTTTCGCTTATCTTATTCAGCGCCGCTTTCATTTCTGCGCCGAAATCAGCCGAAGAGGCACTGTCAGTCTTGCTGCCACTTGCCTGGAGAGCTGCCGTCTGCATTGCCTGCATCACACTCTCAATACCCTGAATCGCCATGATTACTCCCGGATGGATGCCAAATTTATGGTAAGTGGCGACAAACTTAGCACAGTGTCAATAAGACAAAGCCGCTAAATAGATACAAAAAATAGAGCTTATTCAGCCATCGATTTTCAGGTTTAAGAAAATAATGGCAGTCCATTCAGGTGGAAATTTTTTTAAGCCAGCGCATCAGGGAGTCAGTTTTGTTACGACACTACACGCAGCAGTCCAGTCAAATGTCAGACAGGAACGAGTCATGAATGCAACTGCCACGCAGGATAATCCAGCGAAAAACGGCGTAAATGACCTGCTCGCTCGCCTACGCGCCAATCCACGGGTGCCTCTTATTGTTGCCGCTGCCGCTGTCATTGCCATTGTCATCGCAATGGTTCTTTGGGCGAAACAGCCAGATTATCGCGTACTTTATAATAACCTCAGCAATGAGGATGGCGGTACCATCGTCACCCAACTCACGCAAATGAACGTGCCCTATAAGTTTGACGATCAAGGTGGCGCACTGCTGGTTCCGGCAGCGCAGGTGCACGAGCTGCGTTTACGTCTCGCCTCACAGGGTCTGCCCAAAGGCGGCGCAGTTGGCTTCGAACTGCTGGACAAAGAAAAGTTTGGCATCAGCCAGTTTAGCGAGCAGATCAATTACCAGCGCGCGCTGGAAGGTGAACTGGCACGCACAATCGCCACCCTTGGCCCGGTCAAGGATGCACGCGTGCATCTGGCCATGCCAAAACCAACCCTGTTCGTCCGTGAGCAAAAATCGCCTTCTGCTTCTGTCACTCTCGCCCTGCAACCTGGACGGGCGTTGGATGAAGGTCAGATTAATGCCGTGGTGCATATGGTCTCCAGCAGCGTTGCGGGAATGCCGCCGGGTAATGTGACCGTGGTGGATCAATCTGGACGCCTACTGACGCAGAACGACACAACCGGCCGCGACCTTAATGATACTCAACTGAAGTACGCCAGCGATGTTGAAACACGCTATCAGCAGCGTATCGAAGCGATACTGGGGCCGATTGTCGGTAACAATAATGTGCACGCGCAGGTTACCGCACAGATAGATTTTAATAAGCGTGAAAAAACCGATGAGCAGTACGCACCGAACAGTAATCCTGACCAGCAGGCCGTCCGCTCACGGCAGACCAGCAACAGCGAACAGCTCGGCGGCCAGTCTGCTGGCGGCGTACCGGGTGCGCTGTCCAATCAGCCAGCGCCAGCCAATGCTGGCCCGGTGACCACGCCGAACAATAATAATGCGAATAACGCTAACGGTGCCAATGCCAACGGTGGCCAAGCGGCAAATAACGCAGCCAGTGGCGCGCAAAAACCGATTCCGTCGAATACCCGCAATGACAACACGACCAACTACGAAGTCAACCGTACCATTCTGCATACAAAAATGAATGTCGGTGAAGTTCAGCGTCTGTCCGTGGCGGTGGTCGTCAACTATCGCAGTGATGCTGCCGGTAAACCCATTGCGCTGAATGATGCGCAGATCAAACAGATAGAAAATCTGACTCGTGAAGCAATGGGCTATTCAGAGCAGCGTGGCGACAGCCTGAATGTGGTCAACTCGCCGTTTACGGAAAACAGCGATCTTGGTGCCGAGCTGCCATTCTGGAAACAGCCAGCGTTTATCGACCAGCTGTTTGAAGCCGGTCGCTGGTTACTGGTGCTCATTGTCGCCTTTATCCTCTACCGTAAACTGCTGCGTCCGCAATTGCAGCGTAAAGCAGCGCTGGAGAAATCCACGCGGGAAGCCGCCACATCCGCAGCGCGCAACAGCACGCAAGAAGAAGGCGTTTCCGTCAAGCTGTCCAAAGACGAGCTTGACCAGGAACGTAAATCACAGCATCGCATGAGTGCTGAAGTGATGAGCCAGCGTATTCGCGAAATGTCAGAAAATGACCCGCGCGTCGTGGCTCTGGTTATTCGCCAGTGGATGAAGGACGAACTATGAGTCTCACCGGTACAGAAAAAAGCGCCATCATGATGATGACCATTGGCGAAGATCGCGCAGCGGAGGTGTTTAAACACCTGGACGCGCGTGAGGTACAGCACCTCAGCTCTGCCATTTCTAATATGCGTCAGGTTTCCCATAAACAGCTGACTGATGTACTGCGCGAGTTTGAAACCGATGCAGAGCAGTTTGCCGCTCTAAGCCTGAACTCTAACGACTATCTGCGTTCCGTGCTGATTAAGGCACTGGGCGAAGAGCGTGCTTCGACGCTACTGGAAGATATTCTTGAAACCCGCGAAACCACCAGCGGCATGGACACGCTCAACTTTATGGAGCCACAGGCGGCTGCCGATCTGATCCGCGACGAACATCCGCAGATCATCGCCACCATCCTGGTGCATCTGAAACGAGGACAGGCTGCGGATATTCTGGCGCAGTTTGACGAACGCCTGCGTCACGACGTCATGCTACGCATTGCCACCTTCGGCGGCGTACAGCCAGCCGCGCTGGCTGAACTGACCGAAGTCCTTAATGGCTTGCTGGATGGTCAGAACCTCAAACGCGCGAAGATGGGCGGCGTGCGCACCGCAGCAGAAATTATCAACCTGATGAAAACGCAGCAGGAAGAAGCCGTTATGGAAGCCGTGCGCGAATTTGATGGCGAGCTGGCACAAAAAATCATCGACGAAATGTTCCTGTTCGAAAATCTTATCGCAGTGGACGACCGTAGTATTCAACGCCTGTTGCAGGAAGTGGAATCCGAGTCGCTGCTGGTGGCTCTGAAAGGTTCAGAACAGCCGCTGCGCGAGAAGTTCCTGAGCAATATGTCGCAGCGTGCTGCCGATATCCTGCGCGATGATTTGGCCAACCGTGGCCCAATGCGTATGTCCGCAGTGGAAACCGAGCAGAAAGCTATCCTGTTGATTGTTCGTCGTCTGGCCGAAAGTGGCGAGATGGTGATTGGCGGTGGCGAGGAAACCTATGTCTGATCATGCCTCTCTGCCGTGGCAGCGCTGGCAGCCAAACGACCTGGCGCAACCGGAACCGCAGCCTGTCGAAGAACAGACGCAGCCTGAAGTCAGTGAAGAACCGTTGGAACAGCAGCAGTTTCAGCTGGATGAGTGGCAAGCCCAAGTGCGCAATGAGGCGCAGGGACAGGGCTACGCGGAAGGCCAACAGCGCGGTTTTTCCGATGGCCAGAAAACCGGTTACGATGCGGGCTTTCAGCAGGGGCTGGCGGAAGCTCAGCAGCAGCAGGCACCTTTACAGGCGCGCATGCAGCAACTGGTCTCTGAATTCCATAACGCGCTTGAAGGGCTGGACAGCGTGATCGCCTCGCGTCTGATGCAGCTGGCGCTGGAGGCGGCACGTCGCGTCATCGGCCAGGCACCGCACGTTGACGGCACGGCTCTGCTACGTCAGATCCAGGATATGTTGCAGCAAGAACCGATGTTTAGCGGCAAACCTACGCTGCGCGTTCATCCCGATGATTTACCACGCGTCGAAAGCACGCTGGGTGCGACGCTTAGCCTGCACGGCTGGCGGCTGCTCGGTGACACCACCCTTCATCCGGGTGGCTGCAAAGTGAGTGCGGAAGATGGCGACCTGGATGCCAGCATCGCAACCCGCTGGCACGAATTGTGCCGTCTGGCCGCGCCGGGAGAATTGTGATGATGACTCGCCTGTCACGCTGGCTCGGTGCGCTCGACAATCTTGAACAACGTATGGAGCAGCTGCCAGAGGCACGCCGTTATGGTCGCCTTGTGCGCGCGACAGGACTGGTACTGGAAGCCACCGGGCTTCAGCTGCCACTTGGCGCAACCTGCGTGATCGAACGACAAGATAATCAGGGTATCGGTGAAGTAGACAGCGAAGTCGTCGGTTTTAACGGTCAGAAGCTGCTGCTAATGCCGCTGGAAGAAGTGGAAGGCATTGTACCCGGAGCGCGTGTCTACGCTCGCGTCTCTGGCGACAGCCAGCACAGCGGTAAACAGTTAATGCTTGGCCCCGAACTGCTGGGCCGCGTGCTGGACGGCAGCGGTCGCCCACTCGATGGCCTGCCTGCGCCAGAAACCGGCTATCGCGCCCCGCTGATCACGCCGCCGTTCAACCCTTTGCAGCGCACACCAATCACTGAGGTGCTCGATACCGGCGTACGCGCTATCAATGCCCTTCTTACCGTGGGTCGTGGTCAACGTATGGGGCTGTTTGCCGGTTCTGGCGTGGGTAAAAGTGTCCTGCTGGGCATGATGGCGCGCTACACGCAGGCTGATGTCATTGTCGTCGGCCTGATCGGTGAACGCGGACGCGAAGTGAAGGATTTTATCGAGAATATTCTTGGCAGCGAGGGCCGCGCCCGCTCGGTGGTGATTGCCGCACCGGCGGACGTCTCTCCCCTGCTGCGTATGCAGGGTGCCTCCTACGCCACCCGCATCGCGGAAGATTTTCGTGACCGTGGTCAACATGTGCTGCTGATCATGGATTCCCTGACGCGTTACGCCATGGCGCAGCGCGAAATTGCCCTCGCCATCGGCGAGCCGCCGGCAACAAAGGGCTATCCACCTTCGGTATTCGCCAAACTGCCCGCGCTGGTGGAACGCGCCGGTAACGGGATCGATGGCGGAGGTTCGATTACCGCCTTTTATACCGTGTTGACCGAGGGGGACGACCAGCAGGATCCAATTGCCGATTCGGCGCGCGCCATCCTTGATGGCCACATTGTCCTCTCCCGCCGGCTGGCTGAATCCGGTCACTATCCGGCGATTGATATTGAAGCCTCAATCAGCCGCGTGATGACACACCTGATTGACGATACCCACTATGCGCGCGTGCGACAGTTCAAACAGCTGCTGTCCAGCTACCAGCGCAACCGCGATCTGGTTAGCGTCGGTGCTTATGCTGCGGGTACCGATCCCACGCTGGATAAAGCGATCAAACTCTATCCCGAGCTTGAGGCGTTTTTACAGCAGGGTATGTTTGAGCGCAGCACGTTCGATGACGCCAGCCTGCATTTGCAGGCGATTTTTGGTTAAGTTCCTGACCTGTCACCGGAGGATCTATGACTAAAACAGCTTCAGCCATCGACACATTGCGCTCGCTGGCGCACAAAGATGTTGAAAAAGCGGCCATACAGTTAGGCGAGGCACGACGTGCCCATAAACAGGCCGATGAGCAGCTGACGATGCTACTCAACTATCAGGACGAATATCGTAAAAGCCTTAACAACACCATGAGTGAGGGGATCGCCAGCACCCGTTGGTACAACTACCATCAGTTTATTCAGACGCTGGAAAAAGCGATTGAACAGCACCGTGCCCAGCTAACAAACTGGAGTGCTCGGGTTGAAAATGCGCTGCGGCTGTGGCGCGATAAACAGCAACGTCTGCACGCTTATGAAACGCTACAGGCACGCGAGCTCGCCAGCGCTCTGTTACAAGAAAACCGTCTCGATCAGAAACGAATGGATGAATTTGCCCAACGGGCATCATTGAGGAAAGGCGAATGATTACCTTACCAACCGCGGTAACCAGCACCCGCAGCACAACCACCGACAGCGTAAACGGCGATAGTGCGCTGGATAACCGTACAGACGGTGAATCGACCCCTGGCGCAGAAAATCTGCCACAGGGTTTTCTTACGCTGTTAGGGAACAGACTGCTATCACTGGCGCAGAAACCGGTGAATAACGCCCAAACTTCTGACGGTGCTGCGGCTGGCGCAGACGGTAAAAGCACGGCGAAAAGCGTCGTCAATGAGCTGTTGGCTACACTGGGTAAACCTGAAAGCCTGAGCGACCTGCTACAGCCAGCGGCAAGCATCATCGGGAAAAAGGGCGAGGGGCAGAGTGACGAATCCGCCACCCCGGTGACAGCCCTGAACGCAAATGATATGCAGGCTTTACAGGCGCTGTATGCCATGTTGCCTAATCACGTCACCCCACCTGCCAGTGCCCCTACCGCGCACGATCTGCCCGACGCCACGTTAAATAAAAGCGATAAGTCGTCGGCGCTGGATGCGTTAAGCACAACCACGGGCAAAACGGACGGCGAAAACGATGAGTTGAGCGATGCGCTGTCAGGCAAAAGCAGTCACGATGAATGGCAGGCAAAGGCAGCGGATAAACCCGGAGGCAAGCCTGAAACCGGCTTAAATACCGCAGCGCAAAGCGGCAATCCAGCCTTTCAATCGTTAATGAATGATGCAAGCAAAGATAAGGGCCAGGACAAACAACAACCTGATTCTGCGCTGAACACACCGATCATACATAGCGGGCTAACGTCCGCCGCCACGGCCATCACGCCAACGACAACATCCGCAGTCAGCGCCCCGGCAACGCCATTGCTGAATGCACAGCTCGGCAGCCCGGAATGGCAACAGGCCTTGGGGCAACAGATCCTGATGTTCAGCCGAAACGGGTTACAGACGGCCGAACTGCGTCTGCATCCACAGGATTTGGGCAGCATCCAGATCAGCCTGAAGCTGGACAACGATCAGGCCC
The DNA here is from genome assembly GCF_001050515.1 of Erwinia piriflorinigrans CFBP 5888. Taxonomy (GTDB): domain Bacteria; phylum Pseudomonadota; class Gammaproteobacteria; order Enterobacterales; family Enterobacteriaceae; genus Erwinia; species Erwinia piriflorinigrans. Next base: position 348,222 of record NZ_CAHS01000014.1, on the reverse strand, counting down.
AGCTGAGTTTAGTCTCCCATCACAGTCAGGTCAGAGATGCACTGGAGGCGGCCATTCCACAATTACGCGCTTCGATGGCTGAGAGTGGCATTAACCTGGGGCAAAGTAACGTCAGCAGCGACGCCTTCCAGCAGGGAAAATCCTTCAGCGGCCAGCAGGAACAACAGCGCAACAATAATGAAACACCATTCAGTCTTGGCAACGAAGGTGACGGCGATGCCACGCCGATAGCCGTTCCCGCCAGCCTACAGGCACGCGCAACCGGTACGAATGCGGTTGATATCTTCGCCTGACGGCCACAAACGCACAAGCTAATGGCAAAACTCGTGTCTTTTCTGCCAATTGTTTACGGCAAGACACGAGATAATTTGCTTAATACGGCGTGAAGCAGCGAATTGAGTTGTACCGCTCTACTGAAAATAATTACAGGAAGTCACAGCAAATATGACCGATAGCGCTAAATCCAGAAGCGGAAAACGTAAGCTCCTGATACTGATGTTAGTGATTGTGGCTCTGATCGCCTGCGGCGTAGCGGGTTATACCGTGTGGAAACGGATGAAGGCTCCGGCCGATCCCGCGGCGGCTGCCAAGCTCCAGCCGCCGGCCGTTCCGGTATTTTTCGCCCTGGATACCTTCACCGTCAACCTGATCAATCCAGATAATGACCCGGACCGCGTACTGTATGTCGGTTTTACTCTGCGCTTGCCGGACGAAGATACGCGCCGTCGTCTGAACGATTATTTACCCGAGGTTCGTAGCCGTCTATTGCTGCTGCTTTCTCGTCAGACGGTGGCCTCGCTAAACAATGAGCAAGGCAAGCAACAGTTAGTGGCACAAATTAAGCAGGTACTGGCCCCTCCGCTGGTGCAAGGACAACCACAGCAGGTCGTGACCGATGTCCTTTTCACGGCCTTTATCCTGCGGTGATGAAATAAAATGGGCGATAACATCCTTTCTCAGGCAGAAATTGACGCACTGTTGAATGGCGACAGCGACAGCGCAACGGAAGACAAGGCCAGTAATAAAGAGGGCGAGAATCATATTCGCCCCTATGATCCCAATACCCAGCGCCGCGTGGTGCGCGAACGCCTACAGGCACTTGAGATCATCAACGAACGCTTTGCCCGTGCTTATCGTATGGCGCTATTCAATTTACTGCGCCGCAGCCCGGATATTTCCGTTGGGGCGATTAAGATCCAGCCATATCATGAGTTCGCCCGCAATCTTCCGGTGCCAACCAATCTTAATCTGATCCATCTCAAGCCGCTGCGTGGCACGGCGCTGGTGGTATTTTCGCCAAGTCTGGTCTTCATTGCCGTGGATAATCTCTTCGGTGGCGATGGCCGCTTCCCGACGAAAGTTGAAGGACGTGAATTTACCCATACCGAGCAGCGCGTGATCCGCCGAATGCTGAAACTGGCGCTGGAAGGCTACAGTGAAGCCTGGAAACCTATCTACCCGCTGGACGTGGAATATGTACGTTCCGAGATGCAGGTGAAGTTCACCAACATTACCACTTCTCCTAACGACATCGTGGTCACCACGCCGTTCCAGGTCGAGATTGGTAATCTGATCGGTGAATTCAATATCTGCATCCCTTTCAGCATGATTGAACCGCTGCGTGAAACCCTGGTAAACCCACCGCTGGAGAACTCACTTACCCAAGATGAGACCTGGCGTGACACGCTGGTTAAACAGGTTCAGCACTCTGAACTTGAGCTGGTCGCGAACTTTGCAGATGTCTCAATGAGGATCTCACGCCTGCTGGCGTTAAAACCTGGCGACGTGCTCCCTATTGAAAAACCGGACCGCATTATTGCCCATGTGGATGGTGTACCGGTATTGACCAGTCAGTACGGCACCTTGAATAAACAGTACGCGCTGCGCGTAGAACACCTGATCAACCCGATTTTGAATTCGATGAATGAGGAACAGCCCGATGAGTGATACCAATAAGCCGTCCGATAATGATACCTCTGCGGACGACATGTGGGCTGACGCCATGAATGAACAGACGAAATCTTCGTCCACCGACGGCGTATTTAACTCATTAGAGGGTGGCGAAAACCCCGCCTCGCTACAGGATATCGATATGATTATGGATATCCCGGTCAAACTGACCGTTGAGCTGGGTCGCACCAAAATGACCATCAAAGAACTCCTGCGCCTGTCGCAGGGCTCAGTCGTGGCGCTCGACGGACTGGCAGGCGAGCCGCTGGATATTCTGATCAACGGCTACCTGATTGCTCAGGGTGAAGTGGTGGTAGTCGCCGATAAGTATGGCGTGCGCATTACCGATATCATCACCCCTTCTGAACGTATGCGTCGCCTGAGCCGCTAAATGAACAGCACCCAGCAGCAGTCTGTCACCCCACAGCCGGCGATTTCTACCGGCTCTATGCTGACCCAGGTCAGCGGGGTTTTGACGGCCATTATTATTCTGATCCTGGCGATTGCCTGGCTGGCAAAACGCTTTGGCTTTGCCTCTAAGCGTAACGGTAGCCAGCAGCTTAATATTAGCGCCAGCTGCCAGCTGGGCCAGCGCGAACGCGTGGTCATCGTTGATGTCGACGAGGCGCGACTGGTGCTGGGCGTCACAGCCCAGCAGATTACCCATTTGCACACGCTGCCAGCAAAACCCGCGCAGGATCCCACGGATCTCCCGGCGGCTCCGACAGATTTCCGTCAGATTCTACAATCGTTACGCAAAGGACACGGGAAGAAATCATGAAACGTCTCATTCCTTTGCTTTTGCCTACCCTGTTGATGCTGGCACCCAACGTCTATGCTCAACTGCCGGGGCTTATCAGCCAGCCGATGGCGAACGGTGGGCAAAGCTGGTCACTGCCAGTGCAAACGCTGGTATTTATTACATCGCTGACCTTCCTGCCCGCTATTTTGCTGATGATGACCAGCTTTACGCGCATCATTATCGTGTTTGGTCTACTACGCAATGCTCTCGGTACGCCTTCAGCACCGCCGAATCAGGTATTGCTCGGGCTGTCGCTGTTCCTGACCTTCTTTATTATGGGGCCGGTTTTCGACAAAATTTATACTGATGCCTATCAGCCGTTCAGTGAAGACAAAATCAGTATGCAGGAAGCGATTGATAAAGGCGCTCAGCCACTGCGCGAGTTTATGCTGCGCCAAACGCGTGAGGCCGATCTTGCGCTGTTTGCCCGACTGGCGAATACAGCACCGATTGCCGGGCCAGAAGCCGTTCCAATGCGGATCCTGCTGCCTGCTTATGTCACCAGCGAACTGAAAACGGCGTTTCAGATTGGCTTCACGGTATTTATTCCATTTTTGATTATCGATCTGGTGGTTGCCAGCGTATTGATGGCGCTGGGGATGATGATGGTTCCACCTGCAACCATCGCGCTACCCTTCAAGCTGATGTTGTTTGTGCTGGTCGACGGCTGGCAGCTGCTGGTCGGTTCGCTGGCACAGAGCTTTTATTCCTGACCCGGAGCCTGAAAAATGACACCTGAATCGGTAATGGTTATCGGGCACGATGCCATGCAAGTTGCGCTTGCCCTTGCCGCCCCGCTGCTGCTGGCAGCACTGGTCAGCGGCCTGCTAATCAGCCTGTTACAGGCAGCGACACAGATTAACGAACAAACGCTTTCCTTTATTCCTAAGATCCTCGCGGTGGTAACAACGATGGTGGTTGCCGGCCCCTGGATGTTAAACCTGGTACTCGATTATATGCGTACCCTGTTTAACAACCTGCCTTATATGATCGGATAATGATTCTTTTTGACAGCAATCAGCTTCTGTTCTGGGTAAGCCAGCTTTTCTGGCCCCTGGCGCGCGTCCTCGCCCTGATCATGACCGCGCCGCTGCTTAGCGAAAAAGCAATCAGCCGCAAGGTGAAAATTGGGCTGGGCGTGATGATAACCTGGGTGCTGGTTCCCTCGCTGCCGCCAACCAACGTGACGCTTTTTTCCGTTGGCGGCTTCTGGTTGCTTATTCAGCAAATTCTGATTGGCATCGCTATAGGTTTCACCATGCAATTCGCTTTTGCGGCCGTACGCACCGCAGGCGAAGTGATTGGTTTGCAGATGGGACTCTCATTTGCCACCTTCTTTGACCCCAGTAGTCGCCTTAATATGCCGGTACTGGCACGCTTTCTCGACATGCTGGCCTTGCTGCTATTTCTCTCCTTCAACGGTCATTTATGGCTCATTTCGATGGTAGCAGACAGTTTTCATACCCTTCCTATCGGGGCAGAACCGCTGAACGGCAATGCTTTCATGGCGCTAACCAAAGCGGCCAATTTAATTTTTCTTAATGGTATGAGGTTGGCGTTGCCGCTAATCACTCTGCTGCTCACGTTAAATCTTGCGCTGGGTTTATTAAATCGCGTTTCACCTCAGCTATCGGTTTTCGCCATCGGATTTCCAGTGACATTATCAATAGGTATGATCTTTATCATCCTGATGATGCCTCTCCTGGCGCCCTTCTGTGAACATTTATTCAGCGAAATCTTCGATCTTTTAGCCACCCTGCTACGTGAGCTATCAGTTAACAATGCTTAACTATAAACATAAAAATAGATAATAATTGTTAAGCGTTGTTAATAAGTCATGACAAATCCAACATCATTTTCCCCCCGCATACACTAAGGAAAATCTGATAATTCGTCAGCAGCGTTTAAAATCATTCTTATTAAATGGCGGTTAGCGTATTTTACTATCTCAAATCGTTGATTTGTAGCGAATGAATCTATGTCCAGAAGATACACAACCTCATATTTATATTGGAAAGTTTGCTCTAAGCTCTTTCGGCCTTTAAAGCTGACTTGCCTGTATGGCTTATGATGTTTCTCGCAAAATTATGCATTCAGGCCTTGAGACGCATTAAGGTTACGACCAACTTTAAGAATAGTCCTATCATGATTTATTGGATTTTACGCGATAGTGTTGCTGAAGATGAATAGCTGCATCAAATGCCGTGTTAAGTCAGATAGTTACGCACGATGACTGATAAATTACTGATGTTGGTGTTACGGCGTTTACTGCCATATCAAAAACGCTAATTATCAGTTGGCAAAAATAAGGTTGTCCACCACGCGATAGATGACAACGCTTTGCTGACTTGGGTAATTAGCGCAAATGCGTAATTCATCGTTGAATTTAACCTATAACAAATTGGTGAGGGTCGCTGTTATGCCGACGATTATTATGGATTCATGCAACTATACACGGCTGGGTTTGACTGAATATATGACTGTGAAGGGAGTTAAAAAGAAAAATATATCCCTAATCAATGATATAGAGCAGCTATATACCAAATGTCAGCAATTACAGCCTGGCGTGGTGTTTATTAACGAAGATTGTTTTATTTATGAGCCGGACGCCAGTGAGCGTATCAGAAAAATCATTCTTCAGAACCCGGACACGCTTTTCTTCATCTTTATGGCTATCTCCAATATTCATTTTGAAGAATACCTTTACGTTCGTAACAACCTGATTATTACCTCAAAAGCGATCAAGGTCTCCACTCTCGACTCTCTGCTGGTGAGCTATTTTCAGAAGAGATTGAATCCGTCCCCTCGCCCGGCGTTAAGTACCGAAGTACATCCGTTGACCCTTAGCCAAACCGAATCGAACATGCTTAAAATGTGGATGTCTGGCCACGATACCATCCAGATATCAGACAAAATGCAAATTAAGGCCAAGACGGTTTCTTCGCACAAGGGCAATATCAAGCGCAAGATCAAAACTCATAATAAACAGGTTATCTACCATGTCGTGCGTCTGACAGACAATGTCACCAGCGGCATTTACGTTAACGTCAGATAGCATACGTGACGAAACCGGCGGTAGCCGGTTTCGCTGTTCCCAGCTATTTTTTTACTCATTCAGCTGGCGGTCATATTAATCCATATTTAACGGCGAGCAATCACCCACACTGCGTGTATGATACCTGGAATATAACCGCATAGCGTTAGCAGTATATTTAGCCAGAAAGCCCCTGCAAATCCGACCTGCATAAACACCCCCAGGGGTGGTAACAGAATCGCGATAATAATACGTAAAAGATCCATAGACTCTCCAATAGTGTTTTTTTTCGGGATTAACCGAACGGGTATTATAGCAAATTAAACGCCACGCGTAGTCGACTTCTTCCGGCATCCCCTCGTTTTATAAGATAAGCTTTATCTGTATCTCTTCCCATAATGAGAAAAAATCAGGGATAGGCCTCTTTGGCCAGTTCAAAATGCGGGCCATCTTTCAACGTTTTCCAGTCTCCTCCCCATACGATAGGTGTCGACAGCTGAATAGCCGCCTGTTTCATCGCCTTAGAAACTAAAGCGAAGGCATCCCAGTCATGCCAAGGGATGGTGTGATTAACCCAGGGAGCAAGGTCAATCGCGTGTCCCGTAAGATGCCGGCTGTGCAACGTCTGACTTTTGCCGCTGCTAACAAGCTGCCGCTGTCTTGCCATATTTCGTACGCCTTCAATCACCCGGAAATCCATGTCTGTCTGATGCAGCGCCAGACGTACTACTTTGACCAAATCTCTATGCACGCCGCGCAAATTCTGTTCACTGATATGACTAAACTGATAATGTGCCATATTATTCTCCTTGATATATTTAGGTTATTCCCATTCACTGCCTGATAAATGAGAAAACGCCATGCCGCATTCAGATAATGGCGATATTTGGCACGTTAGCGCTATTTACATCACTAAGTTCATTGATATTTCTTATCTAGAAAATATAAAACGGTTAATTCTCGATAGTTGAAAACAATAAATTTTGTCGTATTTACGACAATAAAAGATAATAGCCTGCAGCCCTGATCGACAGCTTCAAAAAACCGTCGCGGTAAAGGGCCAATACAGGCCAACGAGCACCGTTTGATACCGGTCGCTCTACTTGATGTAGAATCAGATGGGTACATCGGCAGGATTATCTGCTGGTGATGCATGTGCAACAGATTGATGATTCCCACAATGGACGCGGCTGCGCGGCTGGCATCCTGGGCTATACTCAATGATTACACGGCAATTTTTCCTGTAGCGCATCATTATGAGGTATTGCCTATGCTCACATTGCAGGACCCATTAATTATCGTCACTGACCTTGACGGCTCGCTGCTAGACCACCACACCTACAGCTGGCAACCCGCAGCGCAATGGCTGCAACGCCTACAGACGCACCGGATACCACTAGTAATCTGCTCAAGTAAAACCGCAGCAGAAATTGCTCCTCTCCAGCAGGCTCTGGGGATCTGCCACCAGCCGTTTATTGCCGAAAACGGCGCGGTTATTCAGTGGCAAAGTCAGGATAGCTCCACGGCATTAAAGGCGTTGGGTGAAATCGACTATGACGCACTCTGCCACAGGCTACTGCAACTGAAACGGCAGTTCGGCTTTAAATTTACCGGATTTTCTGACGCCAGCCCGCAACAGGTCGCCGACTGGACCGGACTGACGCCGCACAATGCGGCCCTCGCCAAAATGCGGGAAGCTTCCGAGAGCCTTATCTGGCGTGACACTACTGAAAAATTTGAGCTTTTCCGTCAGCAGCTGGAAGCGCAAGGATTGACCCTGGTGCAGGGCGGGCGTTTCTGGCACGTGATGCGCAACGGTAGCGGCAAGGCAGAGGCGCTGAATGAGCTGTTACAGCATGATGCACTGGGCAATCGCCCTGTCACCGTCGGGCTAGGAGACGGCCCCAATGATTCCGCTATGCTTGACGCCGTCGACTATGCGGTGGTGATCAAAGGCTACAGTAAGAATCCTGTCATCCTGCAAAGGCAGGATAAACACCATATCTATTATACGACGCACTACGGTCCAGAGGGTTGGCGAGAAGGACTGGATCATTTTATCACTCGGTAAGCTGAAATGACCTTATTAGGGGAAGACGATGAGCGATTTCTATCAGAATGGTGTTATCACTAATTTTCATAATCTGACCGGACGCTCCGTTGAGTCGCTGGAAAAAGAGCTGGTTCGTTTCTCACGCAAACGCAAAATGGGATTGATTTTACCTTCGCTGTTTTCAGAACTGGAAGGTCCTGCGCTTGGCCATATTGTGGACGAATTGGCTAAGGTGCCGTATCTGGCTGAAATTGTTATTGGCCTGGATCGCGCCGACCGGGATCAATTTTTATACGCCCGTGAGTTTTTCTCCCGGCTGCCGCAGCGCCATCGTATTTTGTGGAATGATGGCCCGCGCCTGAAGGCGCTGGACGCCGAACTGGATAAAGAGGGGCTATCCCCCACGCAACCGGGTAAAGGCCGCAACGTCTGGTTTTGCTCCGGCTATACGCTCGCGTCCGACAAATCGAACTGTGTCGCGCTACATGACTGTGACATTGTCACCTACGAACGCGGCATGCTGGCCCGACTGCTCTATCCGCTGGCCAATCCCAGCTTCCAGTATGAGTTCTGCAAAGGTTTCTATGCGCGCGTAGCGGATAACAAGCTAAACGGACGAGTCGGCCGATTGTTGGTCGGGCCTTTGCTGCGCTCGTTGCAGCAGGTTTATGGTCATTCCGACTACCTCGAATATCTGTCCAGCTTCCGTTATCCGCTCTCCGGGGAATTTGCTATGCGCACCCATGTCCTTAACGGGATCAAAATTCCCGGCGACTGGGGACTTGAGATCGGGGTTTTGTCGGAAATATACCGTAACTACACCACTCGTCAGAGTTGCCAGGTGGAAATCGCCGATAATTATGATCATAAACACCAACCGCTGGCAGAACAGGACGGTACAGGTGGATTACTGCGCATGAGCAACGACATTGTGCAGTCACTGCTGCGCAAAATGGCAACCATGGGGGTGAATATCACCAGCGACTCGTTCCGCATTCTCAAAGCGACCTATTATCGTAATGCGTTGGATATGATGGAAATTTATAACCATGAGGCGACGATGAATGGTTTGAAATTCGATCAGCACATTGAGGAAGCTGCGGTTGAAATGTTTACCCAGGCCATTCTTGATGCCGGGCAGTCATTTATTGAGCGGCCAAATGAAAAACCTTTTATTCCGAGCTGGAGCCGGGTGCAGTCAGCCTTTCCCGACATTTTGCAACGTATCTATCAGGCGGTGGAAGACGATAATAGCGGAGACGTCTGACCGGCTGTATTAAAAGTCGTACCCGTAAAGCCGTTACGCAGTCGGTCTCTGCGCACGGCTTTATGATCAACTCTGCACATTGAGACGGATTGTAGCCTCAACTCCCCGTAAAATACGGGTATACTTCTGTTAGCTGAATCGGAACCGTCGGCACGCCGGGGGTACCGATACCCATTTTGCGAAGAGACTGTTTAACTGACTATGCCAGAAATCTACCGTTATGACCTGCCGTCGAGAGCAGGTGACCAGCGCCAGCTGGGCCAACTGACCGGCGCGGCCTGCGCCGTTGAATGTGCCGAAATAGCTGAACGACATCACGGCCCGGTTATGCTGATTGCACAAGATATGCAAAATGCGCTGCGCCTTCAGGATGAAATCAAACAGTTTACCGACCAACCGGTCATGGCGTTGGCAGATTGGGAAACCCTGCCCTTCGACAGCTTCTCACCGCACCAGGAGATCATCTCCTCCCGACTTTCTACCCTCTATCAGCTTCCCACGCTGGCTGCCGGCATTTTGATACTGCCGGTCAATACGTTAATGCAGCGCGTTTGCCCACACAATTTTCTGCACGGTCACGCGCTGGTGATGCAGAAAGGGCAGAGACTGTCGCGTGACACGCTGCGAGCCCAGCTTGAACAGGCGGGCTACCGCAGCGTCGATCAGGTGATGGAACACGGCGAATTCGCCACCCGTGGCGCGTTACTCGATCTTTATCCTATGGGCAGCGAACGTCCTTACCGCATCGACTTTTTCGATGATGAGATCGACAGTCTGCGCCTGTTCGACATCGACAGCCAGCGCACTCTGGAGGAAGTGGCGGCGATTAACCTGCTGCCGGCCCATGAGTTTCCAACCGATAAAAACGCCATCGAGCTGTTTCGTAGCCAGTGGCGTGAACATTTTGACGTGCGCCGTGAGGCTGAACATATCTACCAACAGGTAAGTAAAGGCACACTGCCTGCCGGAATTGAGTACTGGCAACCGCTGTTTTTTGAACAACCCTTACTGCCACTGTTCAGCTACCTGCCCGCCAATACCCTGTTGGTGATTTCAGGCGATTTGGAAGCGAGCGCCGAGCGTTTCTGGCAGGATGTAAACGCGCGTTATGAAAATCGCCGTGTCGATCCCATGCGCCCGCTATTGCCTCCTGCATCTTTGTGGTTACGCAGCGATGAGCTGTTCAGTGAACTGAAACAGTGGCCGCGCATACGGCTCAAAACCGAGCTGCTGCCCGTGAAGAGCGGCAATACCAACCTGGATTATGCGGCGTTGCCCAGCCTGGCCGTACAGGCTCAGGCGAAAGCACCGCTGGATGCGCTACGCCAATTTCTCGAATCCTTCAGCGGCCCGGTGGTGTTTTCGGTGGAAAGTGAAGGCCGCCGGGAAACCTTACAGGAACTGTTGGCGCGCATTAAGCTTAAGCCGGACGCAATCCACTCTCTGCCGCAGGCGCACGAGCCGGGGCACTATCTGTTAATCGGCGCCAGCGAACATGGTTTTATTGATGGTTTGCGCAATCGTGCACTGATCTGTGAAAGCGATCTGCTGGGCGAGCGAGTCAGCCGTCGACGCCAGGACAGCCGCCGCACCATTAACCCGGATGTGTTGATCCGTAACCTTGCGGAGCTTCACCCCGGTCAGCCGGTCGTGCATCTGGAACATGGCGTTGGACGCTACATTGGCCTGACCACGTTGGAAACCGGCGGTATTCAGGCGGAATATTTGATGCTGGCCTACGCCGGGGATGCAAAACTGTACGTACCGGTATCGTCACTGCATCTGATCAGCCGCTATGCCGGGGGAGCGGAAGAGAACGCCCCGCTGCATAAGCTGGGCAGTGATGCCTGGTCCCGTGCGCGGCAGAAAGCCGCTGAAAAAGTGCGCGACGTGGCTGCAGAGCTGCTGGACATCTATGCGCAGCGCGCGGCGAAAACCGGCTTTGCCTTTAAACATGATAAACAACAGTATCAGCTGTTCTGCGAAAGTTTCCCGTTCGAAACCACCGTCGACCAGGCACAGGCGATCAATGCCGTTCTGAGCGATATGTGCCAGCCGCTGGCGATGGATCGCCTGGTTTGTGGCGACGTCGGTTTTGGTAAAACCGAAGTCGCCATGCGTGCCGCTTTCCTCGCGGTGGAAAACCATAAGCAGGTAGCGGTGCTGGTGCCAACCACCCTGCTGGCGCAGCAACATTACGACAACTTCCGCGATCGCTTTGCCAACTGGCCGATACGCATTGAGATGATGTCACGCTTCCGCACGGCGAAAGAGCAGGCACAGGTGCTGGCAGACGCAGAGGAAGGCAAGGTCGATATTCTGATTGGCACCCATAAGCTGTTACAAAACGGAATTAAATGGCGCGATCTTGGCCTGCTGATTGTCGATGAAGAGCATCGTTTTGGCGTACGCCATAAAGAGCGCATCAAGGCGATGCGTGCAGACGTTGATATTTTAACCCTGACCGCCACCCCCATCCCGCGCACGCTGAATATGGCGATGAGCGGAATGCGCGATCTGTCGATCATTGCCACGCCTCCGGCGCGCCGACTGGCGGTGAAAACGTTCGTACGCGAATACGATGACCTGGCGGTGCGCGAGGCGATCCTGCGTGAAGTCCTGCGCGGCGGACAGGTTTACTATCTGTATAACGATGTGGAAAATATCGAGAAAGCCGCACAACGGCTGTCCGAACTGGTGCCGGAAGCCCGGGTGGCTATCGGTCATGGTCAGATGCGCGAGCGTGAGCTGGAACGGGTGATGAATGATTTCCACCATCAGCGCTTCAACGTACTGGTATGTACCACCATCATCGAAACAGGGATTGATATTCCGACCGCTAACACCATCATTATTGAGCGCGCCGATCGCTTCGGACTGGCCCAGCTGCATCAGTTACGTGGGCGCGTCGGGCGTTCTCATCACCAGGCCTATGCCTGGCTGCTGACCCCACATCCTAAAGCCATGACGACCGATGCGCATAAACGTCTGGAGGCGATAGCCTCGCTGGAGGATCTGGGGGCTGGATTCGCACTCGCCACGCACGATCTGGAAATCCGTGGTGCCGGTGAATTACTCGGTGATGGCCAGAGCGGCCAGATGGAAACCATCGGCTTTTCGCTTTATATGGAGCTGTTGGAAAACGCCGTTGATGCATTGAAGGAAGGTCGCGAGCCTTCACTGGAGGACCTGACCAGCAGTCAGACCGACATTGAGCTGCGTATGCCGTCGCTGTTGCCGGATGATTTCATCCCGGACGTCAATACTCGCCTGTCGTTCTATAAACGCATTGCCAGCGCCGGGCAGAGCGGCGATCTGGACGACCTGAAAGTGGAGCTGATTGACCGTTTCGGATTGTTGCCGGATGCGGCGCGCAACCTGCTGGACATTGCCGCGCTGCGTCTGGCGGCGATAAAGCTGGGCGTGCGTAAAGTCGAAGCCAGTGAGAAAGGCGGCTTTGTCGAGTTTTCTGAAAAAAACAAGGTTGATCCCGCGTGGCTGATCGGCCTTTTACAGCAGGAACCGCAGCACTGGCGTCTTGATGGGCCAACGCGCATCCGCTTTATACGCGACCTCTCTGAACGCAAAGTGCGCATAAAATGGGTGAGTGAGTTTATGAACAGGATGGTAGATAACGCCAGCGCATAACCGGCTGACCGTGGGGCCGCTGCTGTGACTGATGTAAAAAGGGGCATGTTCATCACATGCCCCTTTTCTATATAAAATGTAAAAAACCTGAAATTAGCCATCTTAGCGCACCAGACAAGTTCCACAGCGTTGACCTTGTCGAGATGTTATTTTCCGACCTGATTATGCGTTCAGGTTTTATCGCTCAGTATGAGCTGACCGTTGCCGTCGAGTGGGATGCGCGTACCGGGATCGTTATCCATACGGATTTTGCCCTGCTGATCGCCAATCTTATAGGTCACGTCATATCCCAGCCTTTTTTCCTGCTTCTCATACACGGTTTTGCAACGCTGTTCAGTGGTGGTGTAAGTATCCCGCTGTTGCAAAGCGCCCTGCGCCTGGTTACCGCCGTACCCGCCGGCTAGCGCTCCCGCTACCGTAGCCACATCACGACCGCGCCCTCCGCCAAACTGGTGGCCCAGTACGCCCCCTGCCACCGCACCTAATACCGAGCCAGCGATACGGTTTTCATCCTGTACCGGGCGACGATGGGTGAGCGTGACGTTGCGACACTCCTGACGTGGATTCTTCAACGTTTGCTTAATTTCAGTCGCTGAAAGCACCTGCGCATACTGTGGTGTGCTGTTGAACACATTCATGCTGGCAACGGCGGCAACGCCCAATGCTGCCGCCACACCGATGCCTACACCCGCTAACATTGATTTATTCACAGGAAAACCTCCTGACAGATTTACCGCGCATTCTTGCCTGAAGCCATTCAGTGGCAGCTATGGCATACCAGGTGTGCGCGCCGCGCCGTGGTATTTAAGTGAATTTTGCACCGGGTAAGGGAATGTGACTATAAGACTTTTGGAGAAAAAGCGCTGGCACTTTATTAAGATCAATAATTTAAGAGTGTTCTTAGCAATGCGGAGTGGTTAATATATAAACAACGGCTTATTGCTTCAAGCAATAAGCCGTTTTATCCGGTATGACTGATACCGCAGGCGGCAAAAGATTAATGTAGCTTCAGACGCGGGCGGATCACCCGGTTAATACTGCCAACCAGCATCATTAATCCGGTCTTGAAATAGCCGTGCAGGGCAATTTGGTGCATGCGGTACAGCGAGATATAGACCAGTCGCGCAATACGCCCTTCTACCATCATCGAACCGCGCATCAGGTTACCCATCAGACTTCCCACGGTGCTGAAACGGGACAATGAAACCAAAGAGCCGTGATCTTTATAAACATACGGCTTTTGAACCTGCCCTTTCATCTCGGCCAGTATGTTCGCCAACACGCGTGATGCCATCTGATGTGCAGACTGCGCACGCGGTGGAACAAAACCGCCTGACGGCAGCGCGCAGGCAGCGCAGTCGCCTATGGCATAAATATTCGGGTCTCGCGTGGTCTGTAACGTAGGTTCAACCACCAGCTGATTGATACGGTTAGTTTCCAGACCGCCGATCTCTTTCATAAAGTCAGGAGCCTTAATGCCCGCAGCCCACACCATCAGGTCGGCATCGATAAACTCACCGGACTTGGTATGCAGACCTTTTTTCTCTGCGCTGGTGACCATCGTCTGCGTCAGCACCCGCACGCCGATTTTAGTCAGTTCACTGTGCGCCGCACCGGAGATGCGTGGCGGTAATGCGGGAAGAATACGCTCACCGGCTTCGACCAGCGTCACGTTCAGGGCCTGACTATCCAACCCTTTGTAGCCATAGCTGTGCAGCTGTTTTACTGCGTTATGCAGTTCTGCCGACAGCTCAACGCCGGTTGCTCCCCCACCCACAATGGCGATATTCACCTTTTCCTGCTTGCCCTCACTGGCGGAGAATTTCAGGAACAGGTTAAGTATTTCATTGTGGAAGCGGCGCGCCTGATGCGGGTTATCAAGGAAAATACAGTTATCCTTCACTCCCGGCGTACCAAAGTCATTGGAAGTGCTGCCCAGCGCCATCACCAGCGTGTCATACTCCAGCTCGCGTTGAGGAACCAGCGTTTCGCCCTGTGCATCGACAATTTCAGCCAGCTGAAGTCGGTTATTCTCGCGATCGAGTTGGGTCAGTGTGCCAAGTTGGAAGCTGAAACCGTGCTTGTGGGCATGCGCCAGATAACTCAGGCCATCAATCCCTTCATCCAGTGAACCCGTTGCCACCTCGTGAAGTAATGGCTTCCACAGATGACTGTGGTTACGATCCACCAGCGTGATCTGGGCTTTCTTCTTACGCCCCAGCTTGTGCCCCAGCTGAGTAGCCAGCTCCAGACCTCCGGCACCTCCGCCGACAATAACAATTTTTTTCATAGGTGTTGTCAAACGACCCCCTCAAAAGTAAACCAATCGTTAATGAAAGGTTAATGAAATAACCTTAATTAACATAGGGTTGGCGATATTAATTCGCAAGCTGAAGCCAGAATAGCACGGGGGAAATCATCTGTTCTACGAAAATTGATCCAAGTCAATTTAATCAGCTCACTCAGCGTTGGCCGGAGTGCATTACCTGTGAAAATATCTGCCTTAGTGCGATCTTGCCGGGCAGAAAGACAAGTCAAATAAGGTCGATGAGAGTGCGGGTTCACGCGTTGCGGGGCATCGTGTCTGACGGTATGCCAAATAAAGGTTTTCAACAATGGGGGACTGGCGAACATTTACCGCGTTAGCCAGTCCTGCCGGGTTAATGATGTTTAAAAAGATCCGCTGCCCGCAGCGGCTTTGTGGTTCTGCCAGCGCGCCTGTAAACCCTCCAGGGCAGCGCTGGTTTCTTTCCAGCGCGACGAGTCGATAAGCTGCTGACGGGTAAAGTTTCCACGGTGATAAAGCCTGGCGACCCTTTCCGCCTCCATCCCTGGCAGGTTATCTAATACGCTTATCGCACCTTCCCGGTTGTTGCACACCAGAATCATATCGCATCCGGCATCCAGCGCCGCCTGCCCACGCTCGGCGTAGCTGCCCATAATCGCTGCGCCCTCCATCGACAAATCGTCGGAGAAAATCACCCCGTCAAAACCCAGCTCCTGACGCAATACGGTTTTTAACCAGTGCGATGAGCCGCTGGCGGGACGCGGGTCCACTTCCGTATAGATGACATGGGCCGGCATAATCGCGTCCAGCGCCTGTTCGGCAATAAGCTGCTGAAAAATGGGCATATCATGCCGGCGGATTTCCGCTTCGCTGCGTGTGTCTCGCGGCGTCTCTTTATGCGAATCGGCACTAACGGCACCATGCCCTGGGAAATGCTTACCGGTGGTTTTCATGCCGGCTTCATGCATCCCGCGAATAAAGCAGCGCGCCATCTGCAACGCGATGGCCGGATCTTCATGAAATGAACGCTCGCCGATAGCCGCACTGCCGTGACCAATGTCCAGTACCGGAGCAAAACTGATATCAATGTCCATCGCAATCATCTCTGATGCCATTAACCAGCCTGCCTGCTGCGCCAGCTTTTCGGCCTCTGGTGATGGGTTCAGCGCGGCAAATGCCTGCATCGCAGGTAGCCGGGTAAAACCGTCCCGAAAGCGCTGGACGCGCCCGCCTTCCTGATCCACCGCCACCACCAGCCGATGCCGCGAGGCAGCACGGATCTGTCGTACCAGCTCACGCAGCTGCGCCGGGTCATGATAGTTGCGGCTAAACAGGATCAGCCCCCCCGTTAGCGGGTGCTGTAAAATTTCGCGTTCTTCCGCATCCAGCTCGCAACCGAGCACATCTAACATTACCGGTCCCACAATTTACCCCTTAGCCAGTGACACGCTGCCAACCTTCCGCTGCCAGCGTATGAAAATATTGTTCGCCGCTCTGCTGCCAGCGCAGTTCGTACCAGCTGGTTGCCAACAGCTCAAGCCACGGTTGCCAGCGTGCCGCCTGCTGGTGCAGCCGTTCTTCATCGATATGTTGCAGCCGACTGTAGCAGGCTATCAGCCGCTGTTGTTGTGCGCTATCCAGCCCGTTGCCAGCGATCATCGCCGCCAGCTCCAGTGCCACATCACCGTCTCCGGCATACTCCCAGTCAATCAGCCTGAGCCTGTCGCCGTCAGCCAGCAGATTGCCGCTGTGAATATCCATGTGCAGTACGCCAAGACGTAATGGATGGGGTTCACGCAGACGTTGGCAGCGTTGTAATGCTCTCAGCCAGTGCTTATTCCGTCGCCGCGCATCGCTACGCTGCCAGTAACTCATGAGCAGCGGCAGCAGCTGCAAACGATAGCCCGTCAACGGCAGACGGTGCAGCTTCACCACTTCACCGACCAATGGCTCTAAGTTCTCCACCAGCTGCGGCGGCATGAGAGGGACACCCGGTTGCCAGCTGAGCAACAGCCAGTCACGACTGCATCCAAGAACCTGCGGCACCTGTCCGCTGCGACTCAACTTGCGCAGCAGCCGATACTCACGCTGGCGGTCAACGCCGGGCATCATCGCCCCGTGTGCCAGCCGACGGGCCAGCAACGTGGTATCTGCCAGCGAAACCTTCAGGCTGAAACCGCTTAACCCGTCAAGTGGTAAAAAAGAAGCGGCAGCGGATGCGGCCGGAAAGTGTTGCTTCAGCAAACGCTGAAGAGCGGGATCAGTGCACAACGTCACCGCTACCTGACCAGATTATCTCGCCGGTCTGTACCAGCATCAGCTGCATTTGCAGAGAAGGTGATTTGATATCCCCTTCGGCATTGCTGTACAGCACATACTGAGCGCCGACATAGCGCGCCAGACCAATGGCTTTACTGCGCGAAACCAGGCTGTCGTCCACCGACAAACCCAGGGTTTGCCTGGCGTCCTTCAGCTGCTGTGGCGTCACCAGAGTAAACCGACCATTGTTAGCCAGCGAGTTTTGCAGGGCATCTGTCGCTTTGGCGCTTTGCAAACTACCATTTGTACTATTTTTGACGTTGTCGACCAGCAGCACGTTACCCGCGCTGATACCGTCCGTTTTCAGCATCTGCGCCACCAGTGGCGACACGGTTGCTGACCAGTTCAACGTCTGTAGTTTCGGCGGCGGCGGCACATTCTGGCCCGGTTCTGGTTTTGGCTGTTCCGGCACAACCACCGGCGGTGGCACAGGTTCAACCGGTGCGGGCTTCTGCGGCTGCTGATTAATACAACCGCTCAGGATCAGTGCCAACATCAGCACGCCTGAACGCTTTATCATGGTCGAGCTCATTTGATAACTCCTTGCAAATACAGGTAGAGACGAACTTTACTCGCCGTGAGATTACCGGTTTGAGATGAGATGTCGGCTTTACCCTGTGCGGGCACTATCAGGGTATTTGGCCGCTCAAAAGGCAGTATTTCCAATCCCTTATCATCATACCAGTAGAAACGGTAGCTGACCTGAACCGGTTTGTCCTGCTGGTTGAACAGCACGGTTGACGCGCGTTGCTGCCCTTGCGACTCATTAATCGTCGGCGCAGCGGTAGTGATACCGGCCGACAAGACGGCGGATTCCATCACCAACGACTGTGAAGTATTGATGGTAGTGGGATTGCTGCTGCAACCGCTTAGCGCGGCCGGTAACATGATGGCAATAAGACTCGCCCGCATAGAGTTTTGTCCGTTTGGGTTGACGTTCAGAATGCCAGCAGGGGACCTAATGGACGGCCGCCAACGAGGTGCAGGTGAATATGGTAGACCTCTTGCCCCCCGTGCTTATTACAGTTCATGATCAGGCGGTAGCCATCTTCTGCAATGCCCTCATCTTTGGCTATTTTCGCCGCGACGGTAATCATCCTGCCCAACGCGGCTTCATGTCCGGGGACCACATCATTTGCTGTCGGGATCAACAGATTCGGCACAAGCAGAATATGGGTCGGAGCCTGTGGAGAGATATCGCGAAACGCGGTGACCAGCTCATCCTGATAAACAATATCGGCCGGAATTTCACGACGGATGATTTTACTGAAAATAGTTTCTTCAGCCATGCCTGCTATCCTTTCAGCTGTGAGTTAAGTTATCGCAGTATGAGCGAGAAAATCGTGTTTTTTCAACCTGCAAGTGACTTTTCTTTCTTGAAGGTATCGCTTTACCCTGCTTTCAGGACGGATCAACGGCTAAAAAAAAGGGAGCTTCCGCTCCCCCTTGATGACCTGTGCCCCATTTTAATGGTTACGCATGTAGTCATCCATGTCGGTTTTCAGGTTATCGGATTTCGTACCAAAGATAGCCTGAACGCCAGAACCTGCCACCACAACACCTGCGGCGCCAAGCTGCTTCAGGCCGGCCTGGTCTACTTTCGCCACATCCGCTACGCTGACGCGCAAACGGGTGATGCAGGCATCCAGATTAGTAATGTTGTCTTTACCGCCAAACGCCGTAACCAGACTCGCGGCCATTTCACTGGCTGAACCGGTAGCCCGATCGCTGGTGCTGTCTTCACGACCTGGTGTTTTCAGGTTCAGTTTAGCGATCAGTACCCTGAAGATGGTGTAGTAAACCAAACCGTAAATGATACCGACGATCGGGAATAGCCAGATTTTACTGCTGTTGCCGCTAAGTACCACAAAGTCAATCAGACCATGTGAGAAGCTGGTTCCGTCACGCATGCCCAGTAAAATACAGATTGGGAATGCCAGACCGGCCAGGATAGCGTGAATAGCGTACAGGATCGGAGCCACGAACATGAACGAGAATTCAATCGGTTCGGTGATACCGGTCAGGAAAGAGGTCAGCGCAGCGGAGATCATGATACCGCCCACTTTGGCACGGTTTTCCGGTTTAGCTGAATGCCAGATAGCAATGGCTGCTGCGGGCAGACCATACATTTTGAACAGGAAGCCACCGGAGAGTTTACCTGCCGTCGGGTCGCCTGCCATATAACGCGGGATGTCGCCGTGGAATACTTGCCCCGCAGCATTGGTATATTCACCAATCTGCATCTGGAAAGGAACGTTCCAGATATGGTGCAGGCCGAACGGTACCAGTGAACGCTCAACCACACCGTAGATGCCAAATGCCACGACCGGATTCTGATACGCTGCCCACTGTGAGAATGTCTGAATCGCTGTACCTACCGGTGGCCAGATAAAGGAGAGCACAACGCCGAGGAAAATCGCTGCCAGACCGGAGATAATCGGAACGAAGCGCTTACCGGCGAAGAAGCCCAGGTATTCAGGCAGCTGAATGCGGTAGAAGCGGTTAAACATATAGGCAGCTATAGAGCCGGCAATAATGCCTCCCAGTACCCCGGTATCCGCCAAGTGCTGAGCCGCGATCTCTTCGGCAGACAGATGCAATACCAGTGGCGCGACAACCGCCATCGTTTTCACCATAATGCCGTAGGCGACAACGGCCGCCAGGGCCGAAACCCCGTCATTATTGGTAAAGCCTAACGCAACGCCGATAGCGAAAATCAGCGGCATATTGGCGAACACCGATCCACCCGCTTCCGCCATGACATGGGATACGACCGCAGGCAACCAGGTAAAATTGGCCGACCCAACGCCTAGCAGAATACCCGCAATCGGCAGTACCGATACGGGCAGCATCAGCGATTTACCGACCTTTTGCAGGTTTGCAAATGCATTTTTGAACATAGTGTAAAGCTCCTGAGTATGTGTGCTTTTTGTACGCGCAATGTATCAAGGACACTGGGCGTGGCAAAGGGGGAGGACCCTTTGCAGGTGGAGCGCTTTGCGCTCTCGGTATTTATTACGAAGCGTAAAATAATTACGCTAAAATTTGTTTGATGGCTATCACGTTTCGTTGAACGCGTGCGGTTTTCTTATTACCCAATGGCTATAAATGCGAGCTTTTAACACAGAAAAAGCACAGAGCCACGTTTAAGGCGCTGCACTTTACGACTTTTGTCGGTTAATTACGAGATATAATATTTATTCTGCGCGGCCATCAGCCCGCGAGGCGCGACATCGGCACGTGGAAGAGACGTGAGAAGTTTTCCGTCGTTGCCCGCGCCATTTCCTCAATCGTTACCCCTTTAACCACCGCCATATATTCCGCCACGTCGCGAGTATAAGCAGGCTGATTCTCTTTACCCCGGTGGGGGACAGGAGCAAGGTACGGCGAGTCGGTTTCCACCAGCATACGATCCAGCGGCACATAGCGTGCGGCTTCACGGATTTGTTCAGCATTGCGGAAGGTGGCAATACCGGAAAACGAGATATAAAAACCCATATCTAACAGCTTCTCAGCCGTCTGACGATCTTCAGTAAAGCAGTGCAGCACCCCACCGCAGCCTTCAACCTCTTCTTCTTTCAAGATGGCCAGCGTATCCTCACGCGCATCCCGCGTATGCACAATGACCGGTTTGTTCAAATCGCGTCCAACACGGATATGCTCGCGGAATGAGGCCTGCTGACGCAATTTGGTCTCTTCCTGATAAAAGTAGTCCAGCCCGGTTTCCCCCATCGCCACCACGCGAGGATCGGCGGCCAGCAGGCGCAGCTCGGCAAAATCATACTCCTGCTGCTGTTCGAGAGGATGCACACCGCAGGAGTAAGCTACGTTTGGCCGATCGCCAATCAATTCGACCATCGCCTTATAGCCCGGTAAGGTTGTGGCAACCGCCAGCATAAATTTCACATCACGCGCCGCCGCTTTCGCCAGCACGTCAGACACATCCTGATGCAGGGTTTCATAATTCAAACCATCAAGATGGCAGTGGGAATCAACTAAAAACATAATATTTACTCTTTAAGCGCTGAACCGGAAAATACCGGCTTAATGATGCTTTCCCAGCTTAACAACTGTTCCGTCAGCAACAGCTCGCGGTTGACCGCCACCACCGTCAACAGCCGATCGCGGCAGACGATCCATTGACGCAGACTGGCATCAAGCGCGCTGGTCGGTAACAGGCTGGCAAGATGAATAACCAATGCCTGCTGGTCAATATTACTGATAAACTGCCCGCCGCCCTGCTGCCATTTCACCGCATCCACCAGCAGTGAACATAACCAGCCGATGCGCTGCGCCACATCATCATGATGAAACACCGACATTAAGCTCAGCACATCGCCCGACAGTGCCGCTGGAAGCGAGTCGCACACCTGTAGCCGCTGCTGCCAGTTTTTCTCTTCCAGCAGTGCTAAAGCCGCCGCCGGTGCACCGGCAGACAGACGCAGGGCGGCGCTACGCTCATTGAGGCTTGCCGCACAGTGCTTCTGTAACCATTGCAGGCTTTGCCCTTCATCAGGCGGGGGCAAATGCCACAGCTGGCAGCGGCTGCGCAGCGTGGGCAGCAGACGGGATGGTTCGTGACTGCTGAGTAAAAACCAGGTATTTTTCGGCGGCTCTTCCAGGGTTTTCAACAGTGCATTGGCGGCCGCTTCCGTTAACTGCTGCGCATCCGGTAACCACACCACCTTCGCTCCACCCTGCTGCGCATGATGGTAAAGCTTTTCCGTTACGCTGCGTACCGCATCAATACCCAGCGCGTTTTTGCCTTTTTCCGCGTCCAACCGATACCAGTCAGGATGGGTTCCTGCCTGCATCAGCTTACAGGCATGACACTTTCCGCAGCTTTTCAGCCCGTCCGGGTGGCGGCACATCAGCCAGCGTCCGATCCCCCAGATAAGTGCAGCGTCCCCCATGCCCGGCAGCGCCTTAATCAGCAGTGCATGATGGCCGCGCTGCGCAACATGCTGCGCGATGATTTGCTTATAACTGTGGTTGAGCCACGGATACCAGTTCATTTCTGTTCCTGCAACCACTGGTTCAGCGTCTGTTGCAGAGCCGCAGTCACCTGCTCCAGCGACTGCGTGGCATCGACGGTTTTGATACGACTATCGGCCGACGCCAGGGCCAGATAACGTTCGCGCGTGCGGATGAAGAAGTTGAGCGACTCCTGCTCAATGCGGTCAAGTTCGCCGCGCGCGCGCGCGCGCTGCAAACCGATTTGCGGGGTAACATCGAGGTACAGCGTCAGATCAGGGGCGAAATCACCCAGTACCGCCTGTTTCAGAGATTTCATCAGCTCAAGGTCCATGCCCCGGCCCCCGCCCTGATAGGCTTGGGAAGAGAGATCGTGACGATCCCCGACGACCCATGCTCCGCGCGCCAGCGCCGGTTTAATCACGTTTTCCACCACCTGGACGCGGGCGGCATACAGCATCAACAGCTCCGCGCTGTCCGTGACACGTTCGCCTTCAATCCCCTGCTTGATCAAATCTCGCAGTTTCTCCGCCAGCGGCGTCCCGCCCGGCTCGCGGGTAAAAATAATATCGTTAATACCGTGGCGCTGTAGTTCACGGACGACCGCGTCACGCGCCGTGGTTTTCCCTGCCCCTTCCAAGCCCTCAATAACGATAAATTTACTTTTCATTCTTTTCCCTCTGCGCCAGGCGGTAAACCTGTACGGCTTGATTGTGGCTGGCCAGATTAGTGGTAAAGGTATGACCCCCTTTCCCATCGGCGACAAAATAGAGGAAGTCAGTCTGCTCAGGATGCGCAGCCGCCTGTAGAGAAGCCTTGCCCGGCATCGCTATCGGCGCTGGCGGCAGGCCACTGATCACATAGGTATTGAAGGCCGATGGCGTTTCCAGATTTTTACGCGTCAAAACACCCTGATAGCTGTCGCCCATGCCATAAATTACCGTTGGATCGGTTTGCAGGCGCATTCCCAGCCGTAAGCGATTGATAAACACAGAAGCGACTTTGCCACGTTCGGTGCCTATAGCCGTCTCTTTCTCAACAATCGATGCCATAGTCAGCATATCATTTTTGCTTTTGTACGGCAGATTCTCCATTTTTCCCTGCCACTCGCTGTCAACCTGCTTTTCCATGCGGGTAAAAGCACGTTTCAGTAGCGCGACGTCGGTGGTGTTGGCCGTATAAAGATAGGTGTCGGGATAAAACCACCCTTCCACTCCCTGCTGTTCGCCACTGAGTTTCAGGGCAGCAGCCACGGTGGTCAGTTTATCGTCCGCCAGCGTGTGTTTCAGGTAAGGTGCGCTGCGAAGCTGGCTTAACCACTCTTGCATGCGGGATCCCTCGATGAAACGCAATGGGAACTGGGCTTCTTTACCGCTTGCCAGCAGAGCCAACATCTCGCGCACGCCCATTTGCGGCGTAAAGCGGTAGGTTCCGGCTTTAAATTTTGCCAGTTCTGGCTCCAGCTTGAGCAGCATACCGAACCACGGAGTGCTACTGATAATATGCTGCGACTCCAGCTCATTCTCCAACGCCACACGACCCGCCCCCGCAGGTAGCGTGAAAATAGTCTCACGATCAATCGTTAAAGGAGAAGCGGCGAACTGGCGCGTTTGCCAGTAACCATAAGCGACAATTAACACTGCCGCCGCCAGCAGCGCCAGCGCGATCTTTTTGCTTTTAGTCATCAATTTTCCACGTCGTTCACAATCGGGTTGAGCAGTTCAAACAGCTGGCGTGAGGCGAAATGCCACTGTTCGACCTGATAAACCGGCAAAACCGGCATCAGCGCATTGGTGATCAGCACCTCTTCTGCCGTGGCTAACACGTCAATACCGGCACGTACTTCGCTTAGGGTATAACCGAGTTGCGCGGCAAGCTGCATCACCTGCTGACGCTGAATACCATTTACGCCACTGGCGCTTAAATCCGGGGTAAAAACCTGTTTCCCCACGCGCCAGAATAAATTAGCCGCACAGCATTCCACCAGCATGCCGTCACTGTCAAGCACCAGCGCCTCATCGGCACTGGTCTGTTCAAGCTCCGTGCGGATCAATACTTGCTCAAGACGATTAAGGTGTTTGATGCCCGCCAGTCTGGGGTTTTTTCCCAGTCGCAGCGAACTTAATGCCAGCCGGGCACCACGTTGGCGCAGCTGATGGTAACGTGCAGGATAAGCAGACAGAGAGAGGATACGTGTGGGATTTTGGCACCCCTGCGCGCTGTAACCACGCCCGCCGCCGCCACGAGTGAGAATGACTTTTAACACACCTTCGTTGCAGTTGAATGCGGCCTGTATCATCTCTGCTTCCAGCGCGAGCCAGTCGATCCCGTTTATCAACAGCCGTTCACAGCCCAGCTGCAAACGTTGCAAATGTGCCGCCAAACGCTGAACGCCGCCCTGCTGAACACGCGCAGTGGTAAAGCAGCCGTCACCGAATTGGACGGCGCGATCGCGGGCTTCGACGGTGTCCCGCGCTTCGCCGTTAACCCATATCATGATTACTCTCCGTTATCTTATACCTTGTCAGATTACCTGTCTGACGTGTCAGGATCATCTGATTTGTCGCAGAACGTTCGCTGCTGGTGACACGAACTCATCCCGGCTAACCTAAAAAAAAAGCCCGCAGATGCGGGCCTTATCATCAGGCAGGACGATCCTCAGATTTTACGGAAGATCAGTGAACCGTTAGTTCCACCGAAACCGAAAGAATTACAGAGTACGTACTCCAGCCCCTTCGTCTGACGTGCGGTATGCGGTACAAAGTCCAGGTCACAACCTTCATCCGGATTATCCAGATTGATGGTCGGCGGTACAACCTGATCGCGCAATGCAAGGATGCTGAAGATCGACTCTACTGCCCCTGCCGCCCCTAACAGGTGACCGGTCATAGATTTGGTCGAACTCACCATGATGCTGCGTGCGCCAGCACCGAACACGGATTTCACCGCCTGAGCTTCAGCTTTATCTCCGGCAGGCGTTGAAGTGCCGTGTGCGTTGATATAACCAATTTTCTCTGCGGAGAGCTGCGCATCTTTCAGTGCGTTGACTACTGCCAGCGCTGCCCCGGCACCGTTTTCCGGTGGAGATGTCATGTGATAAGCATCGCTGCTCATACCAAAGCCTACGACTTCGGCATAGATTTTTGCACCGCGCTTTTTCGCATGCTCATACTCTTCGAGCACCACAACACCCGCACCGTCGCCCAGCACAAAGCCGTCACGGTCTTTATCCCACGGACGGCTTGCGGCTTGGGGATTGTCGTTGCGGGTGGAGAGTGCACGAGCCGCACCAAAACCACCAACGCCAAGCGGCGTACTGCCTTTCTCGGCACCACCCGCCAGCATGACGTCAGCATCGTTATAGGCAATAATACGCGCTGCGTGGCCGATGTTATGAACACCAGAGGTACAGGCGGTAGCGATAGAAATGCTGGGGCCTTTCATGCCAAACATGATGGTCAGGTGCCCGGCAATCATATTAACGATGGTTGAGGGAACGAAGAACGGACTAATTTTACGTGGACCACCGTTGATCAGAGATGTGTGGTTTTCTTCGATCAGACCAAGACCGCCGATACCGGAGCCTATAGCAGCACCAATACGACAAGCGTTCTCTTCGGTAATTTCCAAGCCGGAATCCTGCATAGCCTGAATGCCAGCGACAACTCCATATTGAATGAAGGCATCCATCTTGCGCTGATCTTTGCGCGAGATGAAGTCATCACAGTTAAAACCCTTTACTAAGCCAGCAAAACGCGTTGCGTAGGCACTAGTATCAAAATGGTCGATCGGGCTGATGCCACTCTGACCGGCAACAAGAGCATTCCAGGTAGACTCTACGGTATTGCCGACAGGAGACAACATGCCAAGACCAGTCACAACTACACGACGCTTAGACACGTTCGTCCTCCAGGGAGGGAAAGATTGACACTGTGTGGGATGTTCAGATAAAACACAGGCGGTCGAATGACCGCCTGGAGATGCTCACTTACGCCTGGTGACCATTGATGTAATCAATAGCAGCCTGAACGGTAGTGATTTTCTCAGCTTCTTCGTCCGGAATCTCGGTATCAAACTCTTCTTCCAGAGCCATTACCAGCTCAACGGTATCAAGAGAATCAGCGCCCAGATCTTCCACAAAAGAGGCAGTATTAACAACTTCTTCCTGCTTAACGCCCAGCTGCTCGCCAATGATTTTCTTAACGCGTTCTTCGATAGTGCTCATACTATTAAATTTCCTATCAAAACTCGCTTTCGCGATGGTTTTCGTAGTGTATAAAATGTTGAAAAAGATGCAACTCAATCCCGGTCGGTCCAACCACGATTTTACGCTATTTTGCGGCTTTTGCCCTAAACAACGCAAATCATTTTCGTGATTATCAGACCATATACATTCCGCCATTGACGTGCAGCGTCTCACCAGTGATGTACGCTGCCTCGTCAGAGGCTAAAAATGCAACAGCATTGGCGATTTCCTGCGCGCCGCCGAGGCGACCTGCAGGGACTTCCGCCAGAATGCCCGCACGTTGATCTTCGCTCAACGCACGCGTCATGTCGGTTTCAATAAAACCAGGTGCCACGACGTTAACGGTGATGCCACGAGACGCAATTTCGCGTGCCAGTGACTTGCTAAAGCCAATCAAACCCGCTTTTGCTGCCGCGTAGTTTGCCTGACCCGCATTACCCATTGTTCCAACTACAGAGCCAATGGTAATAATTCGACCCGCGCGTTTTTTCATCATTGCTCGCATTACCGCTTTAGACAAGCGGAATACGGAAGTCAGATTAGTGTCCAGAATATCCTGCCACTCATCATCCTTCATACGCATCAGAAGATTATCACGCGTGATGCCTGCATTATTGACTAAAATGTCCACTTCGCCAAACCCGCTGCGAATATTTTCTAACACGTCCGCAATAGAAGCTGCGTCGGTTACGTTCAGCAGCAGGCCTTTGCCGCTATCACCCAGATAACTGCTGATGGCATCGGCACCGCTTTGGCTGGTCGCGGTGCCCACCACTTTAGCACCACGCGCTACCAGAGTCTCTGCAATAGCACGCCCGATACCACGACTTGCACCGGTAACCAGCGCGATTTTTCCTTCGAAGCTCATGTTATCTCTCCATATTACTGTTCAAGCGCCGCTGACAGACTGGCCTGGTCATTTACCGCCGCCGCCGTCAGTGTGTCCACAATACGCTTAGTCAGTCCGGTCAGTACTTTCCCCGGACCGGCTTCCAGCAGAGAAGTTACCCCCTGCTGGGCAATAAATTCTACGCTTTCCGTCCAGCGCACCGGACTATAAAGCTGACGCACTAACGCGCTACGAATGGCTTCAGGCGTGCTCTCAATCTTCACGTCAACATTGTTGACAACCGGTAAGATTGGCGTATTGAATGTCAGTTGCTCAAGAGCAATCGCCAGTTTATCTGCTGCGGGCTTCATCAACGCACAGTGAGACGGTACGCTAACCGGCAGCGGCAGTGCACGTTTGGCACCGGCAGCCTTGCAGGCAGCCCCCGCCCGTTCGACGGCTTCTTTATTACCGGCAATCACCACCTGGCCCGGTGAGTTAAAATTGACTGGCGACACCACCTGGCCCTGGGCAGATTCTTCACAGGCTTTGGCAATTGAGATGTCATCCAAACCGATAATGGCCTGCATCGCACCGGTACCTTCTGGTACCGCTTCCTGCATCAGCTTGCCGCGCAGCTCAACCAGTTTAATCGCATCCGCAAACGCAATGACGCCTGCACAAACCAGCGCACTGTACTCACCCAAGCTGTGGCCTGCAAGCATTGAAGGCGCTTTTCCGCCTTTTTCCTGCCAAACGCGGAAAATGGCAACAGATGCAGCCAGTAATGCCGGCTGGGTTTGCCAGGTTTTGTTTAATTCTTCAGCAGGGCCTTGCTGCACCAGTTGCCAGAGGTCATATCCCAGCACATCAGAGGCTTCGCGGAAGGTTTTCTCCACCAGAGGATTTGCCGCAGCCAGGTCGGCCAGCATACCCAACGTTTGCGAACCCTGTCCCGGGAATACCATTGCAAATTGCGTCATTATTATTTCCTGTTAATCGCCATTACTTTTCAATCAAAAGCGAACCAGCGCCGAACCCCATGTAAATCCGCCACCAAAGGCTTCCAGCAGAACCAGTTGACCACGCTGGATACGACCATCACGCACCGCTTCATCCAGCGCCGAAGGAACTGAAGCCGCAGACGTATTACCATGACGGTCAAGCGTCACGACGACTTTGTTCATATCCATACCCAACTTGCGGGCGGTGGCATTGATAATGCGCAGGTTTGCCTGATGCGGCACCAGCCAGTCAATGGCGGCGCGATCAAGATTATTCGCCTGCAACGTTTCTTCAACGATATGGGCCAGCTCGGTCACGGCAACTTTAAATACTTCGTTACCGGCCATGGTGACGTAGGAAGGATTTTCCTGATTTACGCGATCCTGGTTAGGCAGGGTCAAAAGCTGACCATAGCGACCGTCCGCATGGAGGTGCGTTGAGATGATGCCTTGCTCCTCGCTGGCTCCCAGCACCACAGCACCAGCACCATCACCAAACAGGATAATGGTGCCGCGATCGTTTGGATCCAGCATACGAGCCAACACGTCGGCACCAATCACCAACGCATTTTTCACCGCACCATTTTTAATATATTGATCTGCCACGCTTAATGCGTAGGTAAAGCCAGCACAGGCCGCAGCCAGGTCGAAAGAGGCCGCGTCATCAATCTCCAGCATTTGCTGGATCATGCAGGCTGAACTCGGGAAAGCATGACTGGAGGAGGTGGTAGCGACAATGATCAGGCCGATATCGTTTTTATCGATACCGGACATTTCCAGCGCACGGCTGGCCGCCTGAAAGCCCATGGTTGCCACGGTTTCATCCGGGCCGGCGATGCGTCGTTCACGGATACCTGTACGAGTCACAATCCACTCGTCCGACGTATCCACCATTTTTTCCAGATCGGCGTTAGTCCGCACCTGTTCGGGCAAATAGCTGCCCGTACCGATAATCTTCGTATACATGTACGCTCAGTCACTCTTAGGTAATACAGCTTGAAGGCGCGCAGCAATTCGCTCAGGAATTTGCCGCTGCACCGCCTGCTCTGCCTGTTGGATCGCCACAGTAAATGCGCGTTGATTGGCCGCGCCATGACTCTTTATCACGGTGCCGCGTAATCCTAACAGGCAAGCGCCATTATACTGGTCGGGGTTGAGATGACCGAATTTCTTCGCCAGACGCTTTTGTAGTAAACGCCCCAGTAATCTCAGCCACCAGGCCCTCTTTTTACCTTCGCCCTGTGATTTCAACAGCGAAAGAAACATCCTCACCACGCCTTCCATTGTTTTCAGCGTGACGTTACCCACGAAACCATCGTAAACCAGCACGTCAGTTTTACCAGTGAGAAGATCGTTGCCTTCAAGATAGCCGATAAAGTTAATCTCCGGTGAAGCGCGCAGTATCGCCGCAGCATCACGGATTGACGTTAACCCTTTGCTCTCTTCCTGACCAATATTGATCAATGCAACTCGGGGTTGGCTGATGGCCAGCACTTCTTCGGCCACCACTGCTCCCATCACGGCAAACTGCACCAACATCGCGCTGTCTGAATCAACGTTAGCGCCTAAATCCAGCACTACGGTTTTGCCATGCTGCTGATGTGGCAACACGGTCATCAACGCCGGGCGATCGATGCCGTCCAGCGGTTTTAATAATAATTTTGCCAGCCCCATCAGCGCACCGGTATTCCCGGCACTGATACAAGCCTGCGCACGCCCTTCTTTTACCTGCTCCAGCGCGATGCGCATAGAGGTTCCGCGACTGGTGCGTATCGCTTGTGAAGGTCTGGCATCACTGGCAATAACTGACTCGGCCGCAATAATTTGCAGTCGTGCCCTCAAGACAGAGTCCGCTGTGGCAAGTGATGACGTGATGATGTCGGGATCGCCGACCAAAAGAAGATGCAGATGCGGATTGGATTCCAGTGCCTGCAGTGATGCAGGCACCGTCACACAGGGACCGAAGTCCCCGCCCATGACATCTATCGCCAGGGTCAACCGTGTCAAAGTAGCTCCGCGAACCGCGAAATTACTTAACGATGACCTTGCGACCGCGGTAGTAACCGTCCGCAGTGATGTGGTGACGCAGATGGGTTTCGCCAGAAACTTTATCTACGGAAAGAGCTGCTGTGGTCAGAGAGTCGTGTGAACGACGCATGCCACGCTTGGAACGGGTTGGTTTATTCTGTTGTACGGCCATGGACCTTACTCCTATTACTTATGCTTTAAACTGGCTAATACGGCAAATGGGTTTGGCTTTTCTGCCTCTGCAGGCAACTTGCCAAAGACCATGTCCGCCTCGGACACTTCACAGTGTTCAGAATCATGCACCGGAACGACAGGCAGGGCGAGGATGATTTCATCTTCTACCATTGCCAGCAAATCGGTTTCGCCAAACTCGTTGACGCCGATCGGCTCGTACGCTTCCGGCAGTGCTTCGGCCTGCTCGTCAGTGACGACCGGGCTGAAACAGTACGATACGTGGACATGTTGCGGAAAGTTCTTGTTGCAGCGCTGGCAGCACAACGTCAAAGACACTTCGGCCGTACCTTTCAGTACTGCCAGACGCTGTTCGTCAATCGCGAACGACATGATACATTCTACATCACTGTCCACACTCACTACCGATTCGGTAATCCGCTCAACCTGTTCAGGGGTGTAGACACCCTGGTAGTCCAGGCGTTTTTGAGCGGTACGAACCGTATCGAGAGTCAGGGGTAATTTTACCTTTTGCATAGGGCGCGCATATTAACTTTGTAACGACATAGAGTCAAAGAAAAAGGCCGTAATACGACATTTTTCACCCATGATTCGCATCCAGTGCGGCGCATAGTTTAAGATGCCTGACACTGATCCGCTATCTATTCTGGAAAAAAATATGCGTCAACTGGTACTGGCTTCCACATCAAGCTACCGTAAAACCCTGTTGAGCAAGCTGCAACTGCCTTTTATTAGCGCTGCCCCTGAGACTGACGAAACGCCCCGAGAGGGTGAACCCGCAACCGAGCTGGTCATGCGTCTGGCAACCGCTAAAGCACAGGCGCTGGCAACATATTACCCGGACCATCTTATTATCGGTGCCGATCAGGTATGTGTTCTTGATGGGAGGATATGCGGTAAACCGCACTCTGCAGCTAACGCGCGTGCCCAGCTACGCGCCGCCAGTGGCCACAGCGTGGTGTTTTATACCGGTCTTGCGCTACTTGACAGTCGCGACGCCTCTTTACAGGTGTTATGTGAGCCTTTCAGCGTCGACTTCCGTACGTTGAGTGAGGAGGAAATAACACAATACGTACTTAAAGAGCAGCCGCTGAACTGTGCAGGCAGTTTCAAAAGTGAGGGACTGGGTATTACGCTGTTTGACCGCTTGTCAGGCCGTGACCCAAATACGCTGGTCGGGTTGCCGCTGATTGCGCTGGCTGAAATGCTGAGAAACGCCGGGGCAAATCCACTTGCAGTCTGAATAGCGGGGCGTTATCTCAGCGCCCCGCTCACCATCAGCCAGTGATGGCGGTTTTACGCAGTACCGCAAGGCATCGTTTCAATTGCTCATCAAGCGGCGCTTCCACGCGCATGACCTCTGCGGTATTAGGGTGGGTAAAGCGCAGCGCGGCGGCATGTAAAAACAGGCGCTTTAGTCCGGTGCCGCTCAGCTGCTGGTCAAACTCCGCCTCGCCGTAACGGTCGTCAAAAGCAATCGGATGCCCGGCATGGAGGGTGTGCACACGGATTTGGTGCGTCCGTCCGGTCACCGGGCTGGCTTTGACCAGCGTGGCGATCGCGTAGCGCTCCTCCACTTTAAACAACGTTTCAGATGGTTTACCTTCGCTACTGACCTTTACCACCCGCTCACCGCTTTGCAGGATATTTTTCATCAACGGCGCACGCACCGCTTTCACATGGGAGGGCCACTGTCCACGAACCAACGCCAGATAGTCTTTCTGCATTCCTTTCTCACGCAGTTGCTCATGGAGCGAACGCAATGCGGAACGCTTTTTTGCCACCAGCAAAATACCTGATGTGTCACGGTCAAGGCGGTGAACCAACTCAAGGAAACGCGCATCAGGGCGCAAAGCGCGCAGCCCTTCAATCACCCCAAAGCTCAGGCCGCTGCCGCCGTGAACCGCCGTACCGGAAGGCTTATTCATTACCAGAATATAATCATCTTCATAGATAATGGCGGCTTCAAGCGCGGCGACTTTGGCCAGCTTAGGCGAGATGCTTTCCTCTTCGCGTTCAGCCACACGCACCGGAGGGATGCGTACTTCATCTCCGGCCTCCAATTTGTATTCTGGTTTAATCCGCTTTTTGTTCACCCGCACTTCGCCCTTACGCAAAATGCGATAAATCATACTTTTCGGCACCCCTTTGAGTTGGGTGCGTAAAAAATTATCGATACGTTGCCCCGCTTCATCAGCGGAGATGGCAATAAAATGTACGGCTGGAGTATTGGTTTTCATGGTTGGCGATTCTAAATAGTGCGCTGTGATAGCGCCACCTCTTTTTATATGCTTAACTGACTGAGACGGTCATCGCTGCCCGGTTATGAACGGTTTTTAGACGATTTGCTGAAAAGCACTGCGGTTCGCTCTGAAAGCTGTAATAAACTTGGTTGTGCGACTAAAGTCACCTTGCGATCACCTGCTTAGCAGTGGGATAATGTTTACGTTTTTTGACGCTAAACTTGTCATCGCAAGTGAATAGATAGCGTAAGCCCCAAGTCCTTCGTCGAGCTGCAAAACGGCAGACGAAAGCAACAGGGTGTAATAAGAAATTTTGCCGGATAGCCCATACACGCAGCAATGGCGTAAGACGTATTGAGCAATCAGGCATTTAGCGGGCTGCGGGTTGCAGCCTGGACGATAAAGCGGGATTGGTTCACCTGGTAGGTTACTGGCGGTCCCCCTTCAAAGCGCTGTTTTTCCATATGTAAAACAGGCTACCGAGTATTTGCATCCCTTGAGCTGGCGACAACCGGGAGGTTGACGGCTTGCGATGAGACACGGGGTCATCGGTTCTTCACGTCCAGCGTTACTTTGCCCGTAGCTTTGTCAATAATGTAAGAATAATGAGTAAGTTACGATGAAAAGAATGTTAATAAACGCAACTCAGCAAGAAGAGTTGCGTGTTGCCCTTGTCGATGGACAGCGCCTGTACGATCTGGATATAGAAAGCCCCGGACACGAGCAGAAAAAAGCCAACATTTATAAAGGTAAGATCACCCGTATTGAACCCAGTCTTGAAGCCGCATTCGTTGACTACGGCGCTGAAAGGCACGGTTTCCTGCCTCTGAAAGAGATTTCCCGCGAATACTTCCCTTCCAACTACAATGCTCATGGCCGTCCAAATATCAAAGACGTGCTGCGTGAAGGACAGGAAGTCATTGTTCAGATCGATAAAGAAGAACGCGGCAATAAAGGGGCGGCACTGACCACCTTTATCAGCCTGGCGGGAAGTTATCTGGTTCTGATGCCAAACAACCCGCGTGCAGGCGGTATTTCTCGCCGCATTGAGGGCGATGACCGTACCGAACTGAAAGAGGCCCTCTCTTCACTTGAGCTGCCAGATGGCATGGGCCTGATTGTTCGCACCGCTGGCGTGGGCAAATCAGCGGAAGCCCTGCAGTGGGACTTAGGTTTTCGTATCAAGCATTGGGAAGCGATCAAGAAAGCCGCTGACAGCCGCCCTGCTCCCTTCCTGATCCACCAGGAAAGTAACGTCATCGTGCGTGCCTTCCGTGACTATCTGCGCCAGGACATCGGCGAAATCCTTATCGATAACCCAAAAGTACTCGAGCTGGCACGCCAGCATATCGCCGCATTGGGTCGTCCAGATTTCAGCAGCAAAATTAAGCTCTACACCGGTGAAATTCCGCTGTTCAGCCATTATCAAATCGAATCACAGATTGAATCCGCCTTCCAGCGTGAAGTGCGCCTGCCGTCAGGCGGGTCGATCGTTATCGATACCACCGAAGCGCTGACGGCTATTGATATCAACTCCGCCCGCGCCACCCGAGGCGGTGACATCGAAGAGACGGCATTCAATACTAACCTTGAAGCCGCCGATGAGATTGCCCGCCAGCTGCGTCTGCGTGACCTCGGCGGCCTGATTGTCATCGACTTTATCGACATGACACCGGTTCGTCACCAGCGCGCGGTGGAAAATCGTCTGCGCGAAGCGGTACGTCAGGATCGCGCACGCATCCAGATTAGCCATATTTCGCGCTTCGGCCTGCTGGAAATGTCGCGCCAGCGTCTCAGCCCGTCACTGGGAGAGTCCAGCCATCACGTTTGCCCACGCTGTAGCGGCACCGGCACCATCCGTGATAACGAATCGCTATCGCTCTCTATTCTGCGTCTTATTGAAGAAGAAGCGCTGAAAGAGAACACCAAAGAAGTCCATGCCATCGTACCGGTTCAGGTTGCCTCTTACCTGCTGAACGAGAAGCGCGATGCGGTCAGCGCCATTGAAAAACGTCAGGGCGGCGTGCGTGCCATTATCGTACCAAACGATAATATGCAGACTCCGCATTACTCGGTACTGCGCGTACGCAGCGGTGAAGAAACCCAGACCTTAAGCTATCACCTGCCGAAACTGCACGAAGCTGAAATGGCGCTGCCTTCTGAAGAAGAACATGCCGAGCGCAAACGTCCAGAACAGCCGGCTCTCGCCGCATTCGTAATGCCAGATGCGCCGCCTGCACCACAAGAAGCCGCACCTGAAAGCGTCGCGCCGAAGGCTGCCGTTAAACCGCAGACCCCTGCGGCCCCTGCCCAGCCGGGACTGATTAGCCGTATCCTTAGCGGATTGAAGCAATTCTTCACTGCGCCGGAGAAATCAGCCGAGCAGCCTCAGCAGCCGGTGGTTGAAGAGAAGACCGCGACAGCATCAGCCCCGCGTGGAGATCGCCGTAACAATCGCCGCCAGAATAACCGTCGCGACCGTAACGGTGAACGTAACGAGCGTAACGCTGACCGCAGCGAACGTAATGATCGCACCGAACGTAATGACCGTAACACCGATCGTAACGAGCGTAATGCCGACCGTAACACCGATCGCAACGAGCGCAATGCCGACCGCAATGAACGCGCACCGCGTGAACGTAACAATGAGGCCCGCGAAGGTCGTGACGACAATCGTCGTAACAACAACCGTCGCAACGGTCAGCAGACGGACGCGCGTAGTGAACGCATGGTTCCGGACGAGTTTGAGCGCAGCGAAACCGCACAGCCACGCCAGCCACGTCAGCCACGTCAGGAACGCCAGCGTCGCCGTCCTGGTCAGAACCAGGAAGAAAAGAGTGCGCAGCTACAGGAACAAAAGGTTACCGAACCGGTTACCGGAAGCGTGCAGACTGCTGAAGAACAGGAAGAGATGCAGCAAGTCACGCCGCGCCGTCAACAGCGCCAGCTGAACCAGAAAGTGCGTATCGAAACGGCTGAACAGACCGCAGCACGTTCATTCGAACCGCAAGAGAGCGCGCCCGTTGCGGCTCCTGTGGCTACCCAGCCAGTGGTTGAAACGGATGAGCAGGACGAGCGTGATAGCAACAATATGCCTCGTCGTTCACGCCGCTCTCCACGCCACCTGCGCGTGAGCGGTCAGCGCCGCCGCCGTTACCGTGACGAGCGTTACCCGACACAGTCACCGATGCCATTGGCTCATGCCGCCGCATCGCCAGAATCGGCGTCAGGTAAAGTGTGGATTTCTTATCCGGTATCACAGGTTAGCGATCACGAAACGCATGAAGATCCACCGCATTCAGTGGTGCCTGCCTACGGTCATACTGATGTCGCTACGTCAGAAACGGCTGAACCCGCAGCAGCGGTTACCCGCGTAGCTGAAAGTGCGGTCGCGCCTTCAGTAGCTACGGATGTCGATGCTGCCCCTGCGGTTCAGGCTACTCCGGCAGTTGAACAGCCAGAAGCGGTACAGATTGCCGACCCCCTGCCAGAACACCAGCCGGAAATCACCCCGGTAGACGCTGAAGAAACCGCTGCTATCGATGCACCAGTAGATCAGCAGCCTGCGGTGATCTCAACTGCCGATGAAGCCGTAGCGGCAGAAACAGCAGCAGAAGCGATTTCGGCTCAAGAAGTTCAGCCGGTAATTGATGAAGCTAAGGTTGATGAAGCTAAGGTTGATGAAGCGCCATTGGCGACTGAACCCCGTACCGAGGTCGATCAGCCTGCCGAGTTCGTATCGAGTGAGCCGGAAGTCTCTGCGGAACGCTCTTCTGCTGCGGCTGTTGAAACGCTTACGCCTGCTGCGGTTCCTGCACGCGACGAACCTGTTGCTGTTGTCGCGAACCCAGAAGAACAGGCCGGACGCTACAAACATCATGCAACCGCACCGATGACTAAAGCGCCTGCCCCGGCATACCAGCCAGAACCCTCACGTCCAAGCGACTGGGTTCGTCCGGACTTTAACTTTGAGGGTAAAGGTTCGGCAGGCGGTCATGCGGCAACCCATCAGGCAACGGCTCCGGCAACCCGCCCGTAAAACCTGACTGCACGTCATGCAAAGCCCCGACCTTCTGGCCGGGGCTTTTTTATTCCCCCAAAGCTTTACCTTTACTACCCACCATCAACATCCCTGAATTTTCATCGCTTCGGTTTTTGCTCATGACAACCCGATGGCAGCAGATCCGCGGCACAGTAAACGATCAAAAAAAACCCGCTGCCAGCAGAGAGCTGCCGGGAGCGGGTAAAATAAACGCCTGGCTATGAGGCGCATTCAACGTGTCGTAAAAGGTTTATGAATTGAGGCTGAACAGCGACAGTTTCGACATTTGCTGGAATACGGTATAAGAAGCCTTCAGGGCAGCCTGTTGCATGGTGTAGCTGGAGATAGCCTCAGCCGTATCCACTCCGATCAGTGAGTTCATCTGCGTTTTTAGATTCAGCGTAGTGTCACCGCTTTTCGAATCGAGGTTGCTCAATTCTTGAAGGTTAGTACCAATTTCGGAACGCACGCTGGAAACATTGTTCAGAGCGTTACTCAGCCCACGGTTCGTTTTTGCAATATTCGCGCTTTCCAGATCAATTTTGCTCTGATCCGCACCGGACAGAGGCTCTTTGAGTGATTTTATCGCCGTATCCAGAACAGAAAAGATATTGCTCTCTCCATCTTTGCCAACAGGCTCCTTTGTCGCACTGCTGGTCAAATTGTCAAAGACCTGCTTTCCGGTGTGGTTAGTGACCAGCGTTCGGCTAGAATCCACTTTCTGCGTGATCGGTACAGTACCGCCAGTATAAGTGGTATTCCCTGATGCATCGGTGGTAAACGGCGCTTTATCACTCTGATAACCGGCGAAGGTATAACGGCCATTGCCGTCGGTGCTGTTGGCCAGGTTCAGCAGCTGGGCACGGACCCCTTCCAACTGAGTCGCATAAGAAGAGCGATCGGCGTCGGAAAGCGTACCATTCGCGGCGGCCACAATCGTGGTCTGCGCGCTGATAATGACATCTGCCACCTGTTTCAGCGTGGTCTCTTCGGTCGACTGACTTTGGGTGGCGAAAATACGCGCGGTGTCATACTGAGATGTCTCCGCCTGAGCCTGCGAGACCACCACGGCCTGAGCTGCAGCGACCGGATCGTCAGAAGGCTTGTTAACGCGGTTTCCGGTTGTCATCTCATTGCCTGCCTTCAACCAGCTGCTGTTAGCACTCTGGATGCCCTGCATCTGCTGGTCATAGATCATGCCGGTACTAAGTCGCATGGGTTAATTCCTCTTCAAAAATCAGCCAACCGCTGTCAGCAGCGACTGGAAAATGGTGGTAGCCGTCTGCAATACCTTAGCATTCGCCATGTAGTACTGCTGATAGCGTGCCAGGTTGGAATACTCTTCGTCAAGGTTGACGCCGGAAACCGACTGCTGCTGCTTGGTAAGCTGTGTCACCACCGCCGTTTGAGTTGTACTGGTGGTTTCCAGCGTGCTGGTTTTATTTCCCACGTCCGCGACCAGGCCGGCATAAGCCTGGGTCAGGGTGCTGGTCCCGTTAATCAAACTTTTCGTTTGCAGAGCCAACAGTGATTTGACGTTTTCATTGTTGCTGGCGCCACCGGTTGAACCGGCCGTGGCCAGCTTGGCCTCATCGGTAATGTTGACGCTCATACCGGAGATCACGTTGGTAACCGGCTTGATGGTATAGCTGTCATTGTTTTGCAAAGTGCCGCTGGCACCAACGGCTATCGTCAGACCATCAAACTTAACGGTGCCCGCCGTGCTGGTATCAACATCCTTGACCTGCGCATTATCAGACAGACGAACCACGTTCCAGCTGCCGCCGTCCCAAGTCATTTTATAGTTGGATGCCTTGACGTTATCGATAATGTCAGCGTCATACGCCGCCGTCAGACTGGCATTACCTTTATTGTTGCCGTTGGACATTGCCACCGGGCTGCCGAGATTGAAAAAGGCTTCACCTTTGTCACCGTCACTGTCCAGCCCTGCTTTATGCTGGGTGTTGAAGCTGCTGCCCAATGCCAGCGCCAGCTGACCAACCTGATTGCGCACGCCATCCAGATCTTTGCGGAAC
Source organism: Erwinia piriflorinigrans CFBP 5888 (assembly GCF_001050515.1). Taxonomy (GTDB): domain Bacteria; phylum Pseudomonadota; class Gammaproteobacteria; order Enterobacterales; family Enterobacteriaceae; genus Erwinia; species Erwinia piriflorinigrans. The sequence goes on along the minus strand of NZ_CAHS01000014.1, from coordinate 309,268 downwards.
GCCAGCAAACCGCCAAGTGAACCCGTGGTGACCAGGGATTCAGGTAGCTCAGTTTTCGCTCCAGTCACCGAGTCTACGCTGGCAATCGTGGTTCGGCCCGGATCGGCGCTGGAGGGGACGGCGGCCAGCTGGCTGTAGCTATCGCCCTGTACCAGAGAGATGCCATTGCCAATGCTGATATTAAAACTACCCCCATCCTGCTGGCTGACGTTCACGCCTACCAGCTTGTTGAGCTGACTAACCAACTGATCGCGCTGATCGAGAAGATCGTTCGGCTCATTACCAGCACCCGCACCTTTCAGCTTGGTGATCTGTTGGTTAACGTTGGCGATCTGTTTGGCGTAGTTATTAACCTGATCGACCGTTGATTTGACCGAAACGTTCAGGCTATTATCAAGGTTAGTTAAGTAGGTATCGGTCACTTTCAGCTGATTCACCAACCCTTCAGCTTTGCCCAATACCGCCTGACGAGAGGATGAGTCGCTGGCATTACTGGACAGCGTCTGCAACGATTTGAAAAAGTCCTGAATATTGGTCGACAGAGTATTGGTGGTACCAGACAGCATATCGTCGATATTGGACATCTGACCGGCCTGCGTGCTGATAGCACTGGACTGGGTACTGGCAGCTAACAGCTGTTTGCTGATGAACTGGTCATACTCACGATAAACGCTGGAGACCGACGCACCGTTGCCATAATAATTACTGCCGCTCAGCGTACTGGAATTCTGGGCCAGCACCGTTGTCTGACGTGAGTAACCGGTAACGGCATAGTTGGTGATGTTGTTACTGGTGGTATTCAGCGCGGCGGAAGCTGCGCTCAATCCGGTCATCGCGGTATTAATTAAGTTTGCCATGTCGGCTCCTTGTTAACCGGCAACTGCTGCGCCAGCATTGACGAATCGTTTGCCGGTAAAGGGTTAACTCAAATCCGGCCTGAAAAGGTTATCGGTAAAGGCACGCCAAACTTGAACGATTTTGCCAACAATTTAAAACAAATCTCCCAAGTCCTGGCTGTAGGCTTTTACCACCTTCTCACCCATATTTTTGAACTGTTGGATCATCCCCACCAGCTTCTGCGCGTAGTTTGGATCGGTGGCGTAGCCTGCGGCCTGTAAGGCCTTTGCCCCCTGCTCCGGTGAGCTGGCGCTGGTGACGGCCGCGTAACGCGGATTGCTGCTGAGCAGCTTCACGTAGTCATTTAACGCCGCAAAATAGGAGTCGTAGACGCGGAACGTCTGCTTGACCTTTTTCGCCATGCCATTTTCATATTCGGTGGTCATCACCTCGGTGGTTTTACCCTGCCAGCTGCCCGTGGCCTTAATCCCAAACAGGTTGTAGCTTGGTTTACCGTCACGCGTGAGGATCTGCCGCTGGCCCCAGCCGGATTCCAGCGCCGCCTGAGCCAGAATAAGATGATGCGGAATACCGCTCTGTTCGCTGGCGGCGCGAGCAGGCTGCATCAGCCTGGCGATAAAATCGCCGTTGTCGCCGGAAAGCGGCGTGTCGCTGCCCGAAAAACGCGGTACGGCTTTACGCACTATCTGTTCCATTGCCAGCGGCGGCAACGTATTGATAAAGCCTTTGTCCAGCGGCATGGGCACCGTACCCGCCTTCTCATCCGGTGCCTTCTGGCTCGCCATCTGTTTAACAATCATGTCGGCCAGGCCTAAGCCTTTCGACCCAATCTGCTGGCCAATCTGCTGATCGTACATCGAGGTATAAAGTCGCGTCTGTTCCGAGCTCATCAGGCCATCCTGCGGCAACGCCTGGCGCATACTTTTCATCATCAACTGCACAAACATCCCTTCTACCTGCTTTGCCACCTCACGCGCATGGGTTTTGGGATCGCTGGCGGCTAAACGTTTCAGGTTGTTGAGCGAGCGGCTGTCGTACGCCGCGCTCGTCAGAGACTGGCTATTGTCACCCATCAGATAATTTCCAGTTTGGCATGCAGACAACCGGCGCTCTGCATCGCCTGTAAGATGGACATCAGATCGATAGGTTTCGCCCCCAGCGCGTTCATTGCCCGCACCACGCTGTTCAGATTGGCGCTGGCGTTAACGGTTTGCAGCGCGCCACCGCTCTGGCGCATATCAATCTGTGTTTGCGGCGTCACCACCGTCTGACCGCCGCCAAATGGCGTATTGGGCTGGTTGACGTTCTGCGTCTGATTGACGGTCACCGACAGGCTGCCCTGCGCAATGGCGCACTGTGTCAGCATCACCTCACGGTTCATTACTACCGACCCGGTACGCGAGTTGATGATCACTTTGGCATCCTGAATCGGGACGGAAACGTCGATATTCTGAATATCGGCCAGCAGGCGTACCTGCGAGGTACTGTTCGCGCTGCTACGGATCTGTACGGTGCGGCCATCTATCGCCTGCGCCATACCGTAGCCACCCCGGCTGTTAATGGCGTCGCTGATGCGCTGGGCCATGCCAAAATCTTCCTGGTTCAGAAAAAGATTGACCAGGTTACTGCTACCAAAGTTATTCGGCAGTTCGCGCTCGATAGTGGCTCCGCCGGTAATACGCCCACCGTTCACCTGGTTGACCTGTGCGGAGCTGCCGCCTGCGGCGACGCTGGCCCCACCAATCAAAATGTTGCCCTGTGCCAATGCGTAAACCTGATTATCCACCCCTTTCAGCGGCGTCATTAACAATGTACCGCCGCGCAGGCTTTTGGCATTGCCCAGCGAAGATACCACCACATCCACCACCTGCCCCTGGCGGCCAAAAGCGGGCAGTTTTGCCGTTACCATGACCGCCGCGACGTTTTTCAGCTGCATATTGGTGCCCGCCGGGACGGTGATACCTAACTGCGACAGCATGTTACTGAGGCTCTGGGTGGTGAACGGGGTTTGAGTGGTTTGGTCACCGGTGCCGTCCAGCCCCACCACCAGACCATAGCCAATCAGGGAGTTATCACGCACTCCGCCGACCGTGGTGAGATCGCGAATACGATCGGCCTGGGCCAGGGCGCTTATTGCCATCGAGAGCAGCAGGACGGATCGAATCAGTACATTACGCATTGGAGCCTCTTACATCGGTGATATATTCAGGAAGAACCGTTGCAGCCAGCCCATGTTTTGTGCCTCATTGATATAGCCGTTACCGACGTACTCAATGCGCGCATCCGCCACCTGGGTAGAAACAACGCTGTTGCTGGCGCTAATCGTGCGCGGGTTAACCACGCCGGAGAAGCGGATAAACTCGGTTCCCTGATTGATTTCAATCTGCTTTTCACCGATCACGCTCAGGTTGCCATTAGGCAATACCTGATTAACGGTGACGGTAATCGTGCCGGTAAAGGTATTATTGGCGGTTGCACCGCCTTTACCGGTGAAATCGTTTTTGCCGCTTCCGCCCAGGGCGGCTTTATCGCCACCGAGCAGGCCGACCAGCGCACGCGGCGTGGCCGTCAGGCCAAATTCGGCGCTGCCGTCACGACCGGCATTGGCAGAAGAACTCTTGCTCGCGCTGACGTTTTCCTGCAACGTTATGGTCAATGTGTCGCCAATATTACGCGGACGTCGATCCTCGAACAGCGGCTGGTAGCCGTAGTTCATCGGCATCACGCCCTGAAAAATAGAGCCGTTGACCAGCGCTGGCGAAGCAGGCAGCGGCTGAGCCGTTGTCGAACCCTCCACCAGCGGCTTGCGGGGAACCAGTGCGCAACCGTTAAGCGTCAGTAGCAGGGTGGCGACTAACCAACGTCCAGGCAATGAGATCTGCTGTGCCATGGAAATAAACCTTTTATCACGTAGATATGCGTTTAACGGGCCGGGCGGAGAGGCCCGGCACCTGCGACGGTCATGACCGTCCTTGTCAGATTAAAGCTGCGTCAGCTTGGCCAGCATTTGATCGGAGGTGCTGATCGCCTTGCTGTTAATTTCGTAGGCGCGTTGAGTCTGGATCATGCTCACCAACTCTTCCGCCACGTTAACGTTGGAGGTTTCCACATAGCCCTGGTACAGCGTACCGGCACCGTTGTTGCCGGGATTACTTTCGTTGGGCGCACCGGAGGCCTGGGTTTCCTGATACAGGTTTTCACCCATGCTCGACAGACCGGCATCGTTGATAAAGGTGCTCAACGTCAGCTGGCCGACCTGAACCGGGTTGGCCTGCCCCTGCTGGGTCACGCTGACCACGCCGTCACGGCTGATAGTCATGCTCAGTGAGTTCGGCGGGATGACAATCGCTGGCTGCACCGGAAAACCGGCGTTAGTCACCAGCTGACCATTCTGATCGGTCTGGAAAGAGCCATCGCGGGTATAGGCGGTGGTGCCGTCCGGCATCTGTACCGAAAAGAAGCCCTGGCCGTTAATAGCCACGTCTTTTGACGAGTCAGTTTGCGACAGATTGCCCTGGTTGTGCAGACGCTCCGTGGCCACCGGGCGCGTACCCGTACCAATCTGCAAACCGGAAGGCAACGTGGTTTGTTCAGATGACTGCGCCCCAGGCTGACGCAGGGTTTGGTACATCAGGTCTTCAAATACCGCGCGCTGACGTTTGAAACCATTAGTACTGACGTTGGCCAGGTTGTTGGCGATAACGTCCATATTGGTCTGCTGGGCGTCAAGGCCCGTCTTGGCAATCCATAGAGAACGGATCATGCTTTACTCCTCCGATCAGCCCATTGACAGCAGCTGGTTGGCTTTTTGTTCGTTTTCATCGACGCTGGAAATGACTTTCATCTGCATTTCGAAGCGGCGGGCATTAGCAATCATATCGACCATTGTCTGCGTAGACTTCACGTTGCTGCCCTCCAGCACGCCCGGCATCACTTTCATTGTCGGATCGGCCTGTAGGGTGGCCCCGCGCTGGGCCTGGGCGCTTGCGGAGACGCGAAACATGCCGTCATCGCCGCGCGTCAGTTCGTTGCCGCTGGCCTGCACCAGCTTGAGTTTGCCCAGCTGCACGGTGGCGTTCGGTGCATCGCCCGCATTCAGCGCGGTAATAGAACCGTCGGCGGCAATAGTGATTTCCGAACCTTGCGGAATGGCAATCGGCCCGCCGTCGCCCATCACCGCATGGCCCTGAACGGTAAGCTGCCCGGTCGGGCTGATTTCCATATTGCCGTTACGGGTATAGGCTTCGCTACCATCGGCGGTCTGCACCGCCAGCCAGCCATCACCCTGCATCGCTACGTCCAGCGGCCGTTCGGTGTAATCCAGCGCACCCTGGGTCATATCCGCCCCCGGCGTGGAGGCGGTCACCAGCGTGCGGGTGGGCAGCGAAAGTCCCTCTACCGGCACCGCGCGCGCGGCATTAAGCTGCGCACGGAAGCCGGGGGTTGAGGCGTTGGCCAGATTGCTGGCCGTTACTGCCTGCTGATCGAGGGTCTGACTGGCGGCCCCCATCGCGGTATATATCGCGTGATCCATAAGACGATCCTGTTAAGCGAATTAACGCAGGTTGACCAGCGTGTTGAGGATCTGATCCTGCGTTTTGATGGTCTGAGCATTCGACTGATAGTTACGCTGGGCGACAATCATATTGACCAACTCTTTACTCAGATCGACATTCGATGACTCCAGTGCGCCAGCGGTCAGCGTACCGAGGTTACCGGTTCCGGCAGTACCGGTCAGTGCCTGGCCCGAAGAGGCGGTGGCTGACCAGACGTTGTCACCTTCAGACTTCAACCCTTCGGGGTTGGCGAAGTTAGACAGCACGATTTGGCCCAGTACCTGAGTCTGCTCATTGGAGTAACTGCCGACCAGCGTACCGTCGTCGTTGATCTGATAGCTGGTCAGATCACCCGGCTTGTAACCGTCCTGCGTCGGGTTGCCGAAGGTACTTTTGCCGTTGTTTTGCTGCAAACTGCCGGTCAGGCTAATCGTCATGCCAGGCTGTGCCGTGGAACCGTTAAGTGCGCCCATGCTGTAGCTCACCTGGCCATTGGCCGGGTTGGTCAACTGGCCATTAGCGTCAAACTCCAGCTTGGTATCCGTGCCTGCCGTGCCGGTAGAGGCATCCACCGGGTGCACCGTCCAGTTGTTATCCGCCGTCTTCACAAAGTAGAGGTTGATGGTGTGCGCGTTGCCCAATGAGTCGAAGGTGGTCATCGCCGACTTGGCGTTGTAGGTGGTTGAATCGTTAATGTTTAAATTAGCGTAATTCTTGGCGGCATCCGTCGAGTTCAGGTTAGCGGTCATCGCAGCGGTCGTTGTCGCCCTGGCTGACATGGCGGTGCTTGGCACGCTCAGCGCCACCGGATTAGCACCTGCCTGCACGGTCGGCGGCGTGCCGGTGGCCGGGTAGCCGGTCAGCTTCAGCCCCTGCATGTTGACGATATTGCGCTCTGCATCCAGCGTGAGCTGGCCGTTACGGCTGTAGAACACCCCACCGTTGGCATCGGCCATACGGAAAAAGCCCGCAGAGCTGATAGCGACATCAAGCCCACGGCTGGTGGTCGTGGTGGTGCCGTCGCCAAAGTCCTGCACCACGGAGGCAACTTTGGTTCCCAGCCCGACTTTAGAACCGGCAAACATGTCGGCAAAAGCCACGGTGCTTGATTTAAAGCCTGCCGTGGCGGAGTTAGAAATGTTGTTACCAATAACGTCGAGGTTGCTGGATGCGGCGTTTAAACCGCTTACTGCTTGTGAAAAGCCCATAGGGACACTCCTGAAAAATAAATTAGTGGATTAGATAATCTGACGGACTTTTTCCAGGGTAGTAGTCCCCAGGGTGCCCAGATCCAACACCGCTCCGCTTGAGTTGGTGCTAACGCCGCCGACAAGAGCATAATTAAGCGGTTGTGCCACCAGCTGGCCGCTGGCGTTACTGGCGCTGATGGCAACGCTGTATTTACCATCGGCCGCAGTGGTGCCGTCACTGGCTTTACCGTCCCACTGGAAGGTGTGCACTCCAGCGGTCTGCGCCCCGAGGTCAATGGTTTGCACCACCTTGCCGCTGGCGTCGGTAATGGTCGCGGTGGTACTGGTGCTGGCCTGCGCCAGCTCTACGCCGAACGGCGTGGTGGTGCTGCTACCGGCTAAAATCTGTGATCCATTAACCATCACGCCATGACCGATCAGGGTGGAAGCCTGCAATGACTGACCGCTGGTGATCTGACCGGAAATGGAACCGAGGGTGGTATTGAGCTTCTCAACGCCGCTTAGCGTGTTGATTTGCGCCAGCTGGGTGGTCAACTGACTGTTATCCATCGGATTTGTCGGGTCCTGATTTTTCAGCTGCGTCACCAGCAGCGTCAGAAAGTTACCCTGTAAATCCGCTGCGGAGGTATCAGAAGAAGAGGTGGAGGACTTTAGCGTGGTGGTCGCCTGCGTTTCATTTACACCTACGGCAATACTCATCGGTAAGCTCCTTATTGGCCCATCGTTAAGGTTTTCATCATCATCTGTTTCACGGTGTTTAACACCTCAACGTTGGCCTGGTAACTGCGTGAAGCTGACAGGGTATTGACCGTTTCAGCGACCACATCCACGTTCGGCATTTTGACGTAACCTTTGGCATCGGCCATCGGGTTGCCCGGCTCATACACCAGTCGCGCCGGAGCCGGATCGTCAATCACCTCTGACACCTTCACACCACCGGTCGAAGAACCGGGCGCGGCGTTGGTTTGGAACACCACCTGCTTTGCCACGTAGGGCTGGCCATCAGGGCCGGTGGCGCTGTCGGCGTTTGCCATGTTGCTGGCGCTGACGTTCAGACGCTGTGACTGTGCTGCCATTGCCGAACCGGCAATATCAAATATGTTTAAAAGTGCCATAACTTATTGCCCCTGTAACACCGACATCATGCCCTTGATTTGACTACTGATAAGTGTCAAATCCGTTTGATACTTCAGGCTGTTATCGGCGAATTCGGTACGTTCCCGGTCCATGTCTACCGTGTTGCCATCAAGGGCAGGCTGAGCGGGAATGCGATACATCAGATCGACTGAAGGAGACTGCAACGTTTCTGCAGGAATATGGCGTGCCGACGTCACCGCCAACGACATCCCTGTCCCTTGTGCCCGCCCGTTTTGCATCGCGTTGCTTAGCTGGCTGGCGAAATCGATATCGCGCGCCTGATAGCCCGGCGTATCGGCATTGGCAATGTTGGAAGCCAGGATCTCCTGTCGTTGTGCACGCAGGTTCAGGGCTTCGGTGTTAAACCTTAGCGCTGCGTCCAGTTTGTCGAGCATGCGTCCTCCGCAAGTGAGTATTCAGAGCTGACAGCATAATCTTCGCGCGCAAAGCCTATCGCTTGAATAGCGCTAAAAAGCGTCTCTAATTTGCGCCTTGAACCGACGGACTGACGGTTAGAATCAGTGCCATGATGAAGAACAGGACTCACTGATGCCAAGATCCATGCTCCTGCTGGCCGCCCTGCTGTCCCTGCTCTGCGCCCCTGCCAGCGCCGCAGATTTGACCGCGCAGCTCACTCAATTTTTCAAAATTCGTTATGAACAAAATGGCGCGAGTGCCGATAAGCTCAAGGTACTGGTAAAAACGGCGCAAAATATGTGGCCAGACTGTGATGCCCCGCAATTCTCGCTGCCGGGTAACAGCCGCATGTGGGGCAATATCAGCGTGGCGGCTGACTGCGATCGAAACCGACGTTATATTCAGGTTCAGGTTCAGGTGACGGGTAACTATCTGGTCGCCACTCGCCCACTCTCCCAGGGAGAGGTCATCAACGCCAGCGATGTGCGTATTGAGCAAGGGCGGCTGGACACGCTGCCCGCACGCACCCTAATGCATGCCGAAGAAGCCACAGGCGCCGTTACGCTGCGGGCTATCACACCGGGCCAGCCGGTCACCATGATGATGATGCGCCAACCCTGGCGCGTCAGAGCAGGTCAGACCGTCACCGTTCACGCCAGCGGTGACGGTTTTAGTATCAGTAGCGAAGGTAAAGCGATGAATAACGCCGCCGCTTTGCAGTCGGTGAGAGTGCGTATGAATTCGGGGCAGATCGTGATGGGAAAGATCGGTTCTGATGGGAATATTCTGATATCGCTATAAAACGCTAAAGAAGCCCTCATTTCTGCCGATAGTGTGATTAACAACCATCATATAATTACAATATTGAATAGCAGGCATGGATAACGCCTGAATTAAAGGAGCCCGAAATGAGCATCGACAGAACCCAGCCTCTGAAACCGGCCAGTAGCGTTCAACAGCGTGAAACGAATGATGTGACTCCGCCCAAACTGCGAGCTGCCGAGAACAAGTCATCTGTCACCAGCGGTACTCAGGTGCTTTTGAGCGGCACGCAGTCACAGCTGACCAAAGCCAGCTCACAGGACATTAATACCGCCCGCGTGGAAGAGCTGAAAACCGCTATCCGTAACGGCGAACTGAAGATGGACAGCGGTAAAATTGCCGATGCACTGATCCAGCAAGCCAAAGACTCACTGCAAGGTCATTAACATCATGGATAAGTTGCAAAATACGCTTGATAAAATGCTGGAAGTTCTTTCGTCGCTGGCCGAAGTGATGGATGCGGAGCAGGTACAGCTTTCGGCAGGTCAGGTCAATAGCAGCTTATTACAGCGAATTACCGAGGATAAAAGCTCACTGCTGGCGACGCTAAGTTTCGTAGAACAGATGCGACGTGATGCGGAAAACGCCGCCAGACTGCATGAGCCTTACAGCCATCATCCTGAACTGGCACAGCGCTGGGCCACTATTCAGGCCCGCACCCTGAAACTTCGCGATACCAACACGCACAACGGTATGTTGCTCAACCATCAAATCAAACATAACGAGCAGGCGTTGCAGGTGCTTAAGCCCTATCATTCGCAAAAATTCTACGGCCCGGATGGGCAGGCGGTCAGCCCCGGACGGATCGGCCGTAAAGCCTGATCCATACAAGATCCTTTGTTCGAATTCACCCCGCATGCCCGGCGCTGCGGGGTTTTTCTGCTTATTGAGTACGTCGTGCGAAGTCACGCGGGCGGAAGCCTGTCGCGCCCAGCACGGCAAAATAGACGCCGCCACCGACCGCGCATACCGCCGCCAGCCGTAGCAGACGCGACAGCATATTTCCGTTCGCCCACTCCGGCATCAGATACAGCGTGCCCACCAACGCGGCGGCCATCGCCAGCACGGCAAACAGCAGGCGCAACAGGAAGCTCATCCAGCCCGGCTGCGGCTGGAAGATGTCCTGCTTGCGCAGCTGCCAGTAAAGCAGCGCAGCGTTAAGACAGGCGGCCAGCCCGATGGACAACGACAGTCCGGCGTGTTTCAGCGGACCGATAAACGCCAGGTTCATCACCTGGGTGGCCAGCAGCGTAAACATGGCGATTTTCACCGGGGTTTTAATATCCTGGCGAGAATAGAAGCCCGGTGCCAGCACCTTCACCACGATCAGCCCCATCAGGCCGACCGAATAGGCCACCAGCGCACGCTGGGTCATCGCCGCATCAAAAGCGGAGAATTTGCCGTACTGGAACAGGGCAACGGTGAGCGGCTTAGCCAGAATGCCCAACGCCACCGCACTCGGAAGCGCCAGCAAGAAGCAGAGGCGCAGCCCCCAGTCCATCAGACGCGAGTATTCAGCCTGATCACCGCTGGCAAAACTTTTTGCCAGCGACGGCAGCAGAATGGTACCCAGCGCCACCCCCAGCACTCCGGAAGGAAATTCCATCAGCCGGTCGGCGTAATACATCCACGACACCGAGCCGGACACCAGAAAAGAAGCAAAAATCGTGTTGATAATCAGAGAGATCTGGCTGACAGAAACGCCAAGAATCGCCGGCCCCATCTGACGCATCACGCGCCACACTCCGGCATCACGCAGGTTAAGGCGCGGCAGCACCAGCAGACCAATTTTTTTCAGATGTGGCAGCTGGTAGCCGAGTTGCAGTACGCCCCCCGCCACCACCGCCCAGGCCAGCGCCATCACCGGTGGATGAAAATGCGGGGCGGCAAACAGCGCGAAGCCGATCATGCTGACATTTAGCAGCGTTGGCGCGAACGCCGGAACCGAAAAGCGGTTCCATGTGTTGAGGATGGCTCCCGCCAACGATGCCAGGGAAATCAGCAGGATATAGGGGAAAGTGACGCGTAGCAGCGATGAGGTGAGCGCAAACTTATCTGCTGTGTCCGTAAAGCCCGGCGCGGTGACCATAATCACCCAGGGAGCGGCAAACATGCCCAGCACGGTGACAATGGCCAGAATTAGCGTCAGTAGCCCGGAAACATAGGCGACAAATACTTTGGTCGCCTCCTCGCCCTGCTTGCTTTTATATTCGGCGAGGATTGGCACAAAGGCCTGGGAAAAAGCCCCTTCGGCAAAGATACGGCGCAGCAGATTGGGCAGTTTGAAGGCAACAAAAAAGGCATCCGTCGCCATTCCGGCACCAAATACGCGCGCCACAATCGCATCACGGGCAAAGCCCAGCACGCGCGAAAACAGGGTCATTGAGCTGACCGCTGCCAGTGATTTTAACAGGTTCATGTGTTTCCTGATTCTGATATCCGGGAGGCCCGGCTTGCGACAATCTTTGACCAGCGTTGTCCGGTCAGTTCAAAGTGCGAATAGTCTACTGATATGCAACGAAATAACCACTGTGGATTGTTACACCCTTTGTCTGGAATCGGTCTGCAAGCCAACCTGGGCGTAAGGGGTTCCCCCGGCGCTAGTGGGCAGCGGGCCGGGGTAAAGCCCCCGCACAGGGGCTAAGGCTTATTCTGCTTCAGCGTCACGCCACAGTTTCTCCACCAGCCGCTGCGCCATCAGCGCCTGTTCACCGCTGGTTTGCGGCATTGTCTGATTTTCCACACAGCGAATAAAATGATGCGCTGCTCCGACAAAGCCACGCTGTTCCAGCGTACTCTGCCAGCCGGGAACGGGCTCATTTGAAACGCGACCTGCACTTTCACACTGCCAGTCACGCATATCAATCACCTGATAGACCGCGCCGTCATCCACGGCCGTCACCGTTTCACGCTGGCTACCTGCGCGACGATGCATGCTGGTGGTCACCTGAATATCGCCGACGGCAAAATGATGTTCGGCATACAGCATCTGACCGCTATGGTTGGTTTGCAGCGTGCCGCTCTGTAACTTGCCTTCACCGCCGCTCAACCATAGCGCACTGTCCACCACATGCAGATAATCATCCAGCAGCGTGAAACGCAAATCGTGCGGCCCTACGCTGTCGCTGCGATGTTTATCCATACGCAGTGACGCTGGCTGCGACAGCGCCGACTTGAGTTGCAAATAACGCGGCGCAAAACGGCGGTTGAAAGCCACCATCAGTTTGCGCCCGCGCCGATCGGCCAGCTCCACCAGACGCTCGGCTTCATTCAGCGTGGCGGCAAGCGGCTTGTCAACGCAAACATCCACCCCGGCACGCAGCAAAAAATCAACAACGTCGTAGTGGCTGGCGGTCGAAGTGTGAACGAATACCGCGTCACTGGCCTCTGCCAGCTGCTCTGGCGACGTGAGTAAGGGAATGCGGTAGCTGGCGCATACCGGGCGCGCTTTTTCCTGGTTGGGTGAAAACGCCCCGGCGATCTGCCAGCCGTCCGTATGGGTCAATACCGGAAGCCAGGCTTTCTGTGCAATCTGCCCGAGACCCATGATGCCAATCCGCAAAGCACTCATTTCGCCTCACCGTCCGCCAGCAGTTGGGCGATCTGCCGTTGCAGCGTTGCCACCTGCTGCTCCAGCTGCGTAACCCGTAGCGCCAGACCCCCGCTATGATTATCCGCATCAGGGCTGCTGGCCTCGGGGCTTTCATTCACCTCACCGCTTAACAGGTGCATATAGCGACTTTCGCGCTTACCCGGTTCGCGCGCCAGACGCACCACCAGTTGACCATGCTGATGCTGCACCAGCCGCTCCAGCGTCTGCTCCACTTCGGCCACATCAGCGAAGTCATGCATACGTGCGCTACGTATCCGCAGCTCCCCCGGCGTTTGCGCACCACGCAACAGCAAATTAGTGATAATCGCCACTTCGGCGGCGCTGAACTGCAACTGACCGAAGGTGGAATTACAGAAGCGCTGTTCATATTTCACCACCCTGCTGCCGGTATTCAGCGCCGTCAGCTGGTGTTTTTTTACCAGCATATCAAGAGTGTTCTGGACCTCACTGTCGCTAAGCGACATCACCGGTTCACGGTTAGACTTCTGATTACAGGCGGTCACTACGCCGTTTAGCGACATCGGATATTGATCGGGCGTCGTGACCTGTTTCTCTAACAGACACCCGACTACCCGCGCTTCGACGGCGTTAAAGAGGATCTTGTTCATCGTGCTGTTACACTCCGCGCCGCTCTGGCGTCCATTCATTACAGGTGAGCGCCGTCAGGACATGATCCTGCCAGCATCCGTCAATCAGCAAATAATTTTTGGCATAGCCCTCTTTTTCAAAACCGAGGCGGGCCAGCAGTGCACCGCTACGCTGATTATGCGGCATATAGTTAGCCATAATACGGTGCATCCGCTGCTGACGCTGCATATAGCGAATGGTGCTTTGCAGCGCTTCAAACATCATCCCCTGGCCCTGCCATTTCTCACCCAGCGAATAGCCAAGATAGCAGGCATGAAAAGAGCCGCGCAGCACATTACTGAAGTTTGCCACGCCACGTACTTCATTTTCCTGCGGGTCCAGCACGGCAAAATAGAATGCGCTACCCTGTTTATGCATTTCGCCAATCAGACCCAGCCGCGCCTGCCATCCCGATGGGTAACAGTGACTGTCGTCACGCACCGGCTCCCACGGTTTCAGAAAGGCGCGATTCTCGGCGTAGTAGTCAGCCAGCCGCCAGTCATCACGCTCATTAATCAAACGGACCACCAGACGATCGGTTGTCAGCTGCACTTTAGGTGCGTGGGTACGATAGCCAAACATCTTTTCTCCTGAAATTTGTGGCTGGTCGCCAGGGTATGCGCTGGAGTTCAGTCGCGTATTATTACTATAACCGCCCGTCGGTGTAAGGGTGAAATCCTGCGCGTCACAATGAGTTAAAACTCTTCTGGGATGGCGAAGCCATCTTACGCTTCCGCCCCGCTATTTGCCCTTCTTCCGCTTCGCTTCCATACTGTTCAAAGACATTCTGGAGGCTGAAGGCCTCTTTTCCTTCCAACAGCAAGGGTACAAGGAGATAACATTGAAACTCTATATCTATGACCATTGCCCGTTTTGCGTCAAAGCCCGTATGATTTTTGGCCTGAAAAACATTCCGGTCGAACTGGTGGTGATGATGAATGATGATGAAGCCACACCGCAGCGCATGATTGGTCAGAAAATGGCACCGATACTGATGAAAGAAGACGGAAGCTGCATGGCAGAAAGTCTTGATATCGTTAATTATGTCGATGCATCCGATCGCCAGCCGCTGCTTACCGGCAGCACTAACGCGGCAATTGCGGACTGGTTGCGCCATATCGGCAGTTACGTGAACAAACTGCTTATTCCCCGCGTGACGGATGCGCCATTTGCCGAATTTGCCACCCCGGAAGCCCGTCACTATTTCAAAGATAAAAAGCAGGGCGTATATGGCGACTTTGTTGAACTAAGAGAACATACGCCGGGCCTGATTAAAAATGTTAATGATGACCTGCGCAAGCTCGACAAGCTGATCGTGCAGCCCAATGCCGTCAACGGTGAGCTGTCGCTGGATGATATTCATCTGTTCCCACTTCTTCGCTCACTGTCGTTAGTTGCCGGGATTGAGTATCCGACACGCGTTGCCGATTATCGCGATAATATGGCAAAACAGACGCAAATTAACCTGCTCTCCTCCGTCGCATCCTGATGCCCACGGGCCGTCATCCTGCGGCCCGTCCTGCCTGCCCCGCAATAATCGGCGTTGTCCTGGTGAACTCTTTGCGCCAGTGGTGCATGCTATGCGCCTGCGCCGCCAGGATTGAGCGGTGAAACAAAACAGAGGAATACCATGAAGAAATCATTTTATGCCCTTAGCGCTCTACTGTTAGCGCTGTTGGTCAGCGGCTGTAACCAGATTGCGCAATACAGCATCAGTGAACAAGAAGTTAACCAGGCGCTGGAAAAACATAACCGCTATGAGAAAAATATTGGCGTTGCCGGGCTGGTCGATGCACACATTACCCTGACCGATCTGCACAGCCAGATTGGCCGCCAGGAACCAAACCGTGTGACGCTGACCGGCAAGGCGAACGTCAATATCAGCTCACTTTTTGGCCCGCAACAGGCTGAAATGACGTTAACGATGAAAGCAGAACCGATGTTTAACCAGCAGGAAGGGGCCATCTACCTGAAAGATATGGAGCTGACTGATATCCAGGTCCAGCCAGAAAAGATGCAGGGTGTGTTGAAGACCTTAACGCCTTATCTCAATGAATCACTGAAAAGTTACTTTAACCAGAAACCCGCTTATGTGCTAAGCACCGACCGCAGTAAAGCCGAGTCGCTGGCCAAGCGCTTCGCCAAGGGGCTGGAAGTTAAGCCAGGTGAACTGATCATTCCCTTCACCGACTGACAGAAACCGGGTACGGGTTAAACCGTATCTTTATTATGCCGGGGCGCATAAATCTGATGCTTTTATGGTGCTTTGTCCCTATGCTTAGACCCCGGCCAAAACCTGCTTAACTCGACTGCCGGAGCACTTAATATGACCGTTCAACCCCAGCAACTGACTATACGCCGCCCTGACGACTGGCACATCCACCTGCGTGACGGAGAGATGCTGGAGGCGGTAGTGCCATTTACCAGTGAAATTTGTGGCCGTGCCATTGTCATGCCTAACCTGGTCCCACCGGTCACCAGCGTCGCCGCCGCCCGTGCCTACCGCGAACGTATCGTTGCCGCCGTACCCGCCGCCCACGCTTTCACCCCGCTGATGACCTGTTACCTGACCGATGGTCTGGACGCGGATGAAATCGAAACCGGCTTTGCTGAAGGAGTTTTCACCGCCGCTAAACTCTATCCGGCACACGCCACCACTAACTCTGCGCACGGCGTCACCAGCATCGACTCGATTGCTACGGTGCTGGAGCGGATGCAGAAAATCGGTATGCCGCTGTTGATCCACGGCGAAGTCACAGACGCGCAGATCGACATTTTCGACCGCGAAGCGCGTTTTATTGAAACCGTGCTACACCCGCTGCGCCAGCGGTTCCCGGAGCTGAAGGTCGTCTGCGAGCATATCACCACCAAAGAAGCGGCAGCCTACGTGCTGGAAGGTAATCAATACCTCGCAGCCACCATTACGCCGCAGCATCTGATGTTTAACCGCAACCATATGCTGGTTGGCGGTATTCGCCCGCATCTCTACTGCCTGCCCGTTCTTAAACGAAATATTCACCAGCAGGCGCTGCGTGATGCCGTAGCCAGCGGCCACTCGCGCTTCTTCCTCGGCACCGATACCGCTCCGCATACGCGCGACCGCAAAGAAAACAGCTGTGGCTGCGCGGGCGTATTTAACGCGCCGTCAATGCTGAGCGCCTACGCGACGGTATTTGAAGAGATCGGTGCACTGGCGCATTTTGAAGCCTTCTGCTCGGAAAATGGCCCGCGCTTCTACGGTCTGCCGCTCAATGAGGGCAAGGTGACGCTGGTGCGTCAACCGTGGACCGTAGCGGAAAGCGTTGCGGTTGGCGACGACGGTTATCAAGTGGTGCCATTCCTCGCGGGTGAAACGCTTAACTGGCAGATCGTTCCTTAGTCGTTCCCCACTTAATAGTGATTGCCTTCGTGTTGGTTACTGTATATATTCACAGTTATTCAACCGGAGGCTATCATGCGTATTGAAGTCACTGTAGCAAAAACCACGTCCCTGCCTGCGGGTGCTATCGATGCGCTAACGCAGGAATTATCTAAACGTATCGACAAACATTTTCCCGATGGAAGCAATACCATATCGGTACGCTATGCCAGCGCGAATAGCCTGACGGTGATGGGGGGCGGCAAAGAAGCGAAAGACCAGATTACGGACATTTTACAGGAAACCTGGGAAAGCGCAGACGACTGGTTCATTACCGATTAATCGTCTTATAGCTCAATATTGTGCCACTTTCGCCGGAAACGCCTTCCGGCTTTTTTCATTTCCGAGAGCATGACTGCCCCCCCCCTCCTTCCCTCTGATTTGCCCTGATTAAAGCGAAAAAACGCATACCGCCTTTTATCGGTTTTATCAGGTAGATACCTCTTAAATAATGCCGTTATATATCATAAGGGATGATTTATCCCTGTCTGATGTTTAATTCGCGCCTTCAGACAAAGAGAGTTGCAGTACTGAAGTTAAATTCAGCGCATTATCGGAACTGCTGTTATAATCAGTTGGCTGCAGGAAAGAAACCGCTTTGAACCTCGATAAATCACTTCGTTGTTATTATTCACGAGTAATAAGGGGGTTATAATGGACAGTAACAAAGATGTCATCCAGACACATCCCCTCATCGGATGGGATATCAGTACAGTAGACAGCTATGATGCCATGATGATCCGCTTGCATTCGCTCTCTTCAGACCAACAGCAGGCTGATGAAGCAGAAGTGGGTCAGACCTACTGGCTGACCACCGATGTTGCCAGACAATTTATTTCCATTCTCGAAGCTGGCATTGCAAAAATAGAAGCAACCGACTACCAGGACCGCGACTACAAGAAACATTAAATGACCGTTCTTTGTTTCTCCAAGGCACCTTATTAAGGTGCCTTTTTCATGCCTGTCATAATTTGTTATTCTGCCAGAATTACCTGGATAAGTGAGGTTGGTAGCAATGGTTTACGATTTGATTGTGGTAGGCAGCGGTTCGGTGGGCGCTGCTGCCGGGTGGTACGCCACTCAGGCTGGCCTGAAAGTGCTGATGATTGACGCCCACCACCCGCCGCACCGTGAAGGCAGCCATCACGGCGAAAGCCGCCTGATACGCCATGCCTACGGTGAAGGTGCACGCTATGTGCCAATGGTGTTACGCGCCCAGCAGCTTTGGGACCAGCTTGAGCAGGACAGCGGCGAGCGCGTGATGCAGCGCTGCGGCGTGCTCAACCTTGCGCCGCGCCACGCCGAATTTATCCAGAATGTGATAAACAGCGCTGAGCAATACTGCCTGAAAACAGAGATCCTCAGCGAGGCCGATGTCAGGCAGCGCTGGCCGCAAATTGCGCTACCGGAGGGCTATATCGGTGTATTCGAACCCGCCTCCGGCTATCTGAAAGCTGAAGTCGCGGTGAAAAGCTGGATCCGTTTGGCGCAAGAGGCTGGCTGCGCCCAGCTGTTTAACTGCCCGGTAAACCGTATCGATACGCAGAACGGGCTGCAAACCGTGACCACGGCAGACGGCGTTTACCAAGCGCGTAAGCTGCTACTAACCGCCGGAACTTGGGTAAAAACGCTCTGCCCCGAGTTACCGATTACCCCGGTACGCAAAGTTTTTGCCTGGCACCAGGCCGACGGCCGCTACAGTGAGAACAATAAATTCCCGGCATTCACCGTGGAGATGCCCGACGGCAACCACTTCTACGGGTTCCCCGCCGATAATAATGCCCTCAAGATGGGCAAGCATGAAGGCGGCCAACCTATTGCCTCAGCCGCCGAGCGTAAGCCGTTTGGCGCTTTGGCAGCCGATGGCAGCGAACTGTTTAGTTTTATGCGCCAATTTTTGCCTGGCGTTGGGGTTTGTCTGCGGGGCGAGGCATGCACCTACGATAACTCTCCGGATGGGGATTTTATTATTGATACATTGCCGAATGAACCTGACCGCATGGTGATCGGTGGTTTAAGTGGGCATGGTTTCAAGTTCGCCAGCGTACTGGGAGAGATAGCGGCGCAGTTTGCCCGGGGTGAGCGGAGTGAATTTGATTTAAGCCCGTTTTCGCTGTCGCGCTTTGCCGCCACTGCATAGCTGTATTAAGCCAGGAATGGCTCAATCCGTGAGCCATTCCTGAAACGATGCGAGATTACTCGCCAGCCTCGGCAGCCGCTTTTTTACGGCGCAGGCGCAGCTTATTGACCAGACGGTGCGCTTCCGCACGACTGCCAACCGAAGGGGCCGATCCACGCAGGGGTTTGCGCGCGGTTTCACGCAGGGTAAAGACGGTGATAACCCCAATGACCCCGGCCCCCATCAGATAATAAGCTGGCATCAGCAGATTACCGGTTTTCTCCACCAGCCAAGTGGTGATCAACGGCGTAGTGCCACCAAACAGCGAGACCGACAAATTGAAACCAATAGCCAGTGCGCTATAGCGGATATCCGTGGAAAACAGCGCCGGTAAGGTTGCTGGCATCGAACCACTGAAGCAGGTGTGAATCACCCCGAGAATAATCAGCCCGGTAAATACCAGCAGCATGTTGCCAGTGCCAATCAGCATCATACTCGGCACTGCCAGCACGATCAGGCCAATCGCCCCGGCCCAAATGACAGGGCGACGTCCCAGGCGGTCATTCCAGTGCCCCCAGAACAGCGTAAGCGGCATCATCACGAACATCACCACCAGAATCAGTAATAAGGAACTCAGTTCGCTCAGGCCAAGAATCCCGGTCAGGTAGCTCGGCATATAAGAGGTCAGCATATAGTTTGACACGTTGAACAGCAGTACCAGGCCAATACATTTCAGCATGGCGGCACGGTACTTACTCAACATCTGCCACAGACCGAGGCGCGGTTTGCTGTGCTCCAGCGCGTCCTGTTTTTCCATATGCTTCTGGAAGGCCGGGGTTTCCTCCAGCTTCAAACGGATATACAGCCCAAATAGCCCCAGCGGCGCGGCAATAAAGAACGGAATGCGCCAGCCCCAGTCAAGCAGGTCCTGTTCTGGCATCGCTGCGGTTAACGCCGTCACCAATCCGGCTCCCAGCAGATAGCCGCCGAGCGTACCGAATTCAAGAAAACTGCCCATAAAGCCACGGCGTTCATCGGTGGAGTACTCCGCGATAAAGGTCGCCGCACCGCCATATTCCCCACCGGTTGAGAAGCCTTGTAACAGGCGCGCCAGCAGCAGTAGCACCGGGGCCATAATGCCTATCGAATGATACCCGGGAATAATGCCGATGCAGAAGGTGCCAATCGACATCATAATCATGGTGATTGCCAGCACTTTCTGGCGACCGATGCGATCGCCAAGCGGCCCGAATACCAGGCCCCCAACCGGTCGAACCAGGAACGCTGCGGCAAACGCGCCGAATGTGGCCAGCAGCTGCGCTGCCGGACTGCCACCGGGGAAAAACACCTTGCCGATAGTCACAGCGAGATAGCTGTAAACGCCGAAGTCAAACCACTCCATCGCGTTACCCAAGGCAGCGGCACCCACCGCGCGTTTCAGCATCGACTTATCAACGATGGTAATATCGTCAACGTGGAGTTCCTTGCTGGTTGCCTTATTTTTATTCCAGAAATGTTTTTTTTGAGGCTGCTGCCCCACTGATTTATCGCCCATTAGCGCTCCCGATGGTGGACATCATATTGAGAGCAGCTTTATAGCTTTCGTCGCCAGAAAAAAAGCACGGTGGAAGAAAGCTATAACTCTGCAAACCTGTAACCGTAATGAATGGTAAATCCAAGGTTATTCGTTATTTACACAACATTACCCTAGACAAGATCGCGCGATTTATCAAGTCGGCCACATTTTCCCCCAAGATTTGTCAAAATCACCTTATTAACATGCGGCAGCCTCTTCGCTGGTGAAAGAGTCGTCTGGTCGAGATGGCTCTAACCTGTAAAGCATAAAAAATCATAACTATTTTCGTATCCCCGAACTGACAAATCCGTACAAATATCTGACACTAAATTAAATTACGTGCAAATAATCAGAACGTTAACGCACCATTTAAAAGTTAAAAAAATCCCTTTTGTTAATGACATGTGGAAGTTAATTCCATACAACTTCTGATATTCTGTATAAAACCTGACTTATAAGTCAAAAAACTTGAATAAGATAACATTTTCTAAAAACTGTAAACATATTTGTTGATTTTATTCCTGGTTATGGTCAGTCTTATTTTAAATAATGACGGACGGATATCACTATGCGGTGGAAAAATAGCGTTTTGCGTTATGGCGCATTGAGCATCGGTATGCACTGGCTGGTGGCCGCTGCGGTATATGGCATGTTCGCACTCGGACTGTGGATGGTCACGCAGGGTTACTACGATGAGTGGTATCACAAAGCCCCGGAACTGCATAAAAGTATAGGTATGGTGTTGTTTGCCGTCATGCTGGTACGCGTGGTATGGCGGTTTATTTCCCCTCCACCCAAGCCGCTCAAGAGCTATAGCCCGCTGGTTCGCCATAGTGCGGTTATCGCCCACCTTCTGCTTTATGGGTTGCTGTTTGCCATTTTGATCAGTGGCTATTTGATCTCAACGGCAGAGGGCAAACCCATCGATGTATTTGGCATCCTGCCGGTGCCCGCATTGTTTAGCGGGCTGGGCGAACAGGCCGATTTGGCTGGCGACATTCATCTCTGGCTGGCATGGAGCGTGGTGATCCTTTCCGCCCTCCACGGGCTGGCCGCGTTGAAACACCATTTTATCGATCGCGATATCACGTTAAAAAGGATGCTGGGTCACCGCATCGACTAACCTCATGAAAGGAAAACGCTATGCTGAAGAAAACGATTCTGGGCCTGACAACCGCTGCGCTATTAATCACCGGAGCGGCCGCCAACGCAGCCGAGTATAAAATTGATAAGGAAGGACAGCACGCCTTTGTGCACTTCCGTATCAAGCACCTGGGATATAGCTGGCTGTACGGCAGTTTCAAAGATTTTGATGGCGCATTCACTTTTGACGAGGCGGATCCGAGCAAAGATAAAGTGAATGTCGTCATTAATACCGCAAGTGTCGATACCAACCACGCAGAGCGTGATAAGCATCTGCGCAGCGCTCACTTCCTCAATACGGGTAAATTCCCACAGGCGACCTATGTTTCTACCGGGGTGGTGAAAGAGGGCGACGGGCTGACCGTCAACGGTAATCTGACGCTGAACGGCGTCACCAAGCCGGTCAAACTGGCTGCCAGGATGATTGGTGAAGGCAAAGACCCGTGGGGAGGCTACCGCGCTGGCTTTGAAGCAGCCGGTAAAATTGCCCTGAAAGATTTCAAGGTTGAGACCGATTTGGGACCCGCTTCGCAGGAAGTTGACCTGATTATTTCTGTAGAAGGCGTGCGCCAGTAAAGGTTTGCAGCAGGGAATCTCACCGGGCGGTTGCCCGGTGAGAAAACGCATTACTCTTTCGGGGAAGGAATATGCATCGTCGTGCTTAGCAGGCCACGCGATTTGTTGAATATCTTGTTGCCATTCTCACGTCCCGCACGACGGGCGCGCTGCTCCTCAGGCGTCAGAGCCAGCTCCTCCATACACAACGGGCTACAGCAGTGATTAAACTTCACCGCGCAGGCCGGACACTGAATAAACAACAGGTGGCAGCCGTCATTCAGACAGTTAACATGATTGTCGCAGGATGCTCCGCACTGGTGGCAATGTGCAATCACGTCGTCAGAAATACGCTCACCCATGCGCTCGTCGAAGACAAAGTTTTTACCTTTAAAACGCACCGGTAAACCCTGTTCGCGCGCACGGCGGGCATACTCAATGATGCCACCCTCAATGTGGTACACATTTTCATATCCGTTATGGCGCATCCAGGCGCTGGCTTTTTCACAGCGGATCCCCCCCGTGCAGTACATAACGATTTTTTTATCTTTGTCCTGCTCCAACATATCAACCGCCATAGGCAGCTGGTCGCGGAACGTATCGGCCGGAATTTCCAGGGCATTGTCAAAATGCCCCACTTCATATTCATAGTGATTGCGCATGTCGACGAAAACCGCTTCGGGATCGTCCAGCATGGCATTCACTTCTGCCGCTTTCAGGTAGGCTCCGACATCGCTGGCATCAAAGCTTTCATCAGTGATACCGTCCGCCACAATGCGCTCACGGACTTTCAGACGCAGTACCCAGAAGGATTTGCCATCATCGTCCAGCGCAATGTTCATACGCAGATTGTCCAGCGCCGGATGAAATCCATACAAGGTAGTTTTCATCTCCTCATACAGGCTTGCAGGCACGCTGACCTGGGCGTTAATCCCTTCTGCCGCGACATAGACGCGGCCAAATACCTTCAGCCGGGTCAGCGCCACGTAAAGCGCATCACGGAATGCCCGCGGATCTTCAATGGTAAAATACTTATAGAAAGAAACTGTGGTGCGCGGCTCGGTTTCAGCCAGCATACGCGCTTTTAGCTCTTCATTGGACACAAGGTTATGTAACACTGGCATGGTGTACTTTCCTGAATTCAAATAGGGTAAATTTTTTTGCGCGTCTATAATACATTAGTTAACGTGTCATGTCCTTAGCCTCGGGGTATCGCCAATAAGACTGAAGCAGCAGATTATTTCAGTTTTCATATTTATGATGGCACAATAGGCCATAACTAAACTTTAATGAGCTTCATAATAGCTCCCTTTTTTGGACGTTCTGGAAACTCATGACTCAGCTGCCTCAATTTAGTCGTGCATTACTGCATCCCCGTTATTGGTTTACCTGGTTGGGTATTGCGCTTCTCTATGTGCTGGTGTTACTCCCCTACCCGGTGCTCTATTACATAGGGTGTGGATTAGGAAGGCTTTCCATGCGCTTCCTGAAACGCCGGGTGGACGTTGCCAGACGCAATCTTGAACTCTGTTTTCCACAGATGCCAGACGCCGAGCGTGAAGCGCTGGTGAAACGCAACTTCGAGTCGCTGGGCATGGGGTTGATTGAGACCGGCATGGCCTGGTTTTGGCCGGACTGGCGCATCACTAAATGGTTCAAAGTTAGCGGGTTGGAGCATATTAGTAAGGCTGCTGCCGACCAGAAAGGCGTACTGTTAATCGGTATGCATTTTCTGACGCTTGAGCTGGGAGCGCGGATCTTCGGCATCCACAACCCGGGTATTGGCGTTTATCGCCCCAATGATAATGCGCTGCTCGACTGGCTTCAGACATGGGGGCGCATGCGTTCGAATAAGAGCATGCTCGACCGCAAAGATCTGAAGGGCATGATCCGCGCACTGAAAAGTGGCGATATTATCTGGTACGCCCCTGACCACGATTACGGCCCGAAAAGCAGTGTGTTCGTGCCATTTTTTGCCGTTGATCAGGCGGCGTCAACTAAGGGCAGCTACCTGCTTATCCGCAGCGGCAATCCGGCAGTGATCCCATTTGTGCCACGCCGCCTGCCGACAGGTAAAGGCTACGAAATGGTGATCCTGCCTGAAGAGCAGACCATTCCTTTGGACGACGAAGCGGCGACGGCCGCTCGCATGAACCACATTGTTGAACACGGTGTATTGATGGCACCGGACCAATATATGTGGCTACATCGCCGCTTCAAAACTCGCCCTGAAGGCCAGCCTGCGCTTTACTAGATTGCCTTGGCAGGCCGGTTCTCCGGCCCGCCTTCCCCTCACTCTGTCTGTTACCAGAAAATCAGCTTAACTGTCGGCCACACGATTACCACTTTGTGCAGTCGCGCCATTTTTTTATGTTGCGCCCTTGCATCTTTGCGGATAGCGACAACAATTACCCTTTAGTTTATTCACACCACGGAGATAGCGATGAACCTTTATGCCACGCTGGAAGAAGCCATCGATGCTGCTCGCGAAGAGTATCTGGCTGCCAACCCAGAACAGGAAGAGGATGAGGCTTCAGTCAGCCAGTTTAACCTGCAAAAATATGTGATGCAGGATGGCGATATCATGTGGCAGGCCGAATTTTTCACTAACGACGGTGACGACGGTGAGTGCCTGGCCCTTTGTAGCGGTGAAGCCGCACAGGCGATCTTTGACGGCGAATTTGATGAGGTTGAACTGCGTCAGGAGTGGCTGCCGGAAAATACCCTGCATGAGTGGGACGACGGCGAATTTCAACTCGAGCCACCGGGTGATACCGAAGAGGGCAAGGCGGCAGCTGAAGAGTGGGAAGATGATAATAGCGAATCCGATAACCTGAACTGACCTCGCGGCGGCGCTAGTTGTATGGCCCATGTTGCGCATCTACCGGCAGCAATAGCGTATCCACAACCAGTGAAAGCGGCAGGTCGATGATAGCAATAAAACGCCACGGCTTATCGCGTACATCCCACTGCACGCCGGGATAATATTGATTACCGTGTCCTTGTCCGGGCACGGTTCTACTAATAATACTGCCACAGCCGCTTAGTACCAGTATGCTCAGACCCATCGCCATTGCGCGTATCAGCATTGTCATTCTCCCCTTCTCTTCATAAGTTACGCCTGCAAGCGCACTATTTTACCGCTTATTGGCCGGTCCACTGCGATTGCCAATGCAAAGAATGCGTAAAAAAAGCCGGAACACTGTGTCCCGGCTTTGATTCAATGGCCTCTGCGCTGGTACAACAACCAGACAGCCCTACTTGGCGTTATCCAACGCCAACGGATTGAGTTTCAAATTATGGTAGTAATCTGACCAGTCGCGATACTTGTCTGCATTCTGCCACAGGCGATAGTGCATGCGCGAAAGGGTGACCGGATCGCTAATCAGTGCCAGGCGACTGTCGCGGTCCAGATTAGCCGGAGAACCGCTTAACGCCTGCTCGACGCGCCGATCGCGGGCGAAATCAAGGATATCGCTCTGCAAGTGGCGCGAAGTCGCCATTGCGCTTGCCAGCGCGTTGAACGACGGATGGAAGAGAGCATGCATAAAGCCATTCTCCAACGCACGTTCGCGGTTAAGTTCGACGTAGCGATCGGTATCCAGCAGCTCTTGCGGTGGATTGTACTCTTCCGGGATCAGGAACAGCTTGCCGCGCTTAGACGCCTGTCCAAGTGTACGACGACTGGACCATACAGAAACAAACGGTGACAGGATCAGCGAGAAGACAATCGGTGACAGCCACCATAAGAAGTTAAGATCCAGCCAACCCATTCCACCGGCCCAGACCAGACCCAGCAGCATCTGCGAACCATGACGCTTAAACGCCTCGCTCCACGGCGTGGCGTCGTCATCACGCTGCGGTGAGTTCCATACCACTTCCCAGCCGAGGAATGCGCTGACCACGAAAACGGTGTGGAACAGCATACGCACAGGTGCCAGCAGCACTGAGAACAGCATTTCCAGGAACAGTGAAGCCAGCACGCGCAATGCCCCACCGTAGGGCTTCGCCCCTTTGCACCATACCAGGATAATACTCAACAGCTTCGGCAAAAACAGCAGGACCAGCGTCGTAGAGAACAGCGCGATAGCCAGTTCAGGTCGCCACTGCGGCCACACCGGGAACAGCTGGCGCGGTTGCAGGAAGTACTGCGGCTCCATCAGCGTATGCACCACCTGTAGGGCAGTAGATAACGCCAGGAACATAAACCACAGCGGTGCAGAGAGATAAGACATCACGCCAGTGAGGAATACCGCACGGTGAACCGGGTGCATCCCTTTTACCAGGAACAGACGGAAGTTCATCAGGTTGCCATGACACCAGCGACGGTCGCGCTTTAGCTCATCCAGCAGGTTCGGCGGCAGTTCTTCATAGGAGCCTGGTAAATCGTAGGCGATCCACACTCCCCAGCCCGCACGGCGCATCAGCGCGGCTTCGACAAAGTCATGCGAAAGGATAGAACCGGCAAATGAGCCTTCACCCGGCAGAGGCGCCAGCGCACAGTGCTCAATAAATGGCTGAACGCGAATAATGGCGTTGTGGCCCCAGTAGTGCGACTCACCCAACTGCCAGAAATGCAGACCGGCGGTAAACAGTGGCCCATAAACCCGGGTGGCAAACTGCTGGCAACGTGCGTACAGCGTGTCCATACCCGATGCTTTTGGCGACGACTGGATAATCCCCGCATTCGGGTTGGCTTCCATCATGCGTACCAGGCCATTCAAGCACCCGCCACTCATCACGCTGTCGGCATCCAGTACAACCATGTAGCTGTACTGACTGCCCCAACGGCGGCAGAAGTCATCAATGTTACCGGATTTGCGCTTCACGCGGCGGCGGCGGCGGCGATAGAAAATGCGCCCTTCCCCGCCCACATCACGCACCAACTCCATCCAGGCCTTTTGCTCGGCCATCGCGATATCAGGATTGTAACTGTCGCTGAGAATATACACATCGTAGTTGGCCTGTTCACCGGTACGGACTACCGACTCCCAGGTGGCGCGCAGACCTGCGAACACGCGTTCAACGTCTTCATTACAGATCGGCATAATCAACGCCGTGCGATGTTCCGGGTTGATCGGTTCATCGCCGCTGGTCAGATAGGAAATGCTGTATTTATCCTTACCGATCAGCAGTTGCAGGAAGCCCATCAGCGCGGTCCAGAACCCGGCTGAAACCCAGCAAAACAGTACGGCGAACAGGAACAGGATCCCGGTTTGCAGCACGTAAGGCAAAATTTGCAGTACCGACTGCTGCCAGTTCTGGTCGATCATCTCCATCGGATCGATTAACGCCCAGCCCTGATAAGGCAGAATGGTTTTCATGTACCAGGTCGCCACCACCGTCTGAAAGACGGTCAGGAACAGCAGGATATAGCGACGAATGGAGCCTACATGCCGCCATTTATCTTCTGCCTTCTGCTCTTCTTTGCTGGCATAACGTGGGGTGCTTTTGCGTCCACGTACGGCATCCCAGGCACGTGCAACCGGGTTGGTGCGCCACTCCTCGGGATACATTGAAGAACGGGTGTGCCTGGGCATCGCTTTCAGCGTTGTGCGATCCAGCGCATCTTTGTCAAACTGACGCCCCTCATCGACAGATTCAGGCCAGCTCATTTCGATACGTGCTTTGACCGACGCCTGGGGCGCATCATCAGGACGCGGTTCTACCGCCCCCCCTTCAGCCAACTGGTGATGCAGCTGGCTGAAGGTATCATCGGTGTTTTCAGGCGAAACGTCACGCAACGCCCCTTTCCGCTCTGGGGAGAGAGGCAGCGCATCAATATATTCAGCGGGTATTACGGTTGACTTATTCATTGGCAGGCAACTGATTGCTCCAGGTTTCCGTCAGCGTTTTGTCACCGTTCACCAGTGCAGCACGCATTTCCGTAGGTTGTTTGGTGTCTTTAACACGAATGCGCAGCATCAGACGCCAGCCTTTGGTCACCGGATTATAGCGGACGCTGTTCTCCACCAGTTCACCGTTATTACCAATGCTGACCTGAGGCGTCACCGGGGTGTTTTCCGCTAGCTTGCTCATTTCCGGGCCAACAAAATCAACGATAAAGGCTACGGTGCCGTCCGGTTGGCGCACAAGGTTAGACTGTTTTACATCGCCGGTAGAGCGAAGTGTACTCTTCACATAAGCCGTTTCCGGCGAATGCAGTTGGCTTTCATCACGGGTGAAATGCAGACGATAGGCAAATTTCATCTCTTTACCCGCTTCAGGCAGACTTTCCGGGGTCCAGAATGCCACGATATTGTCGTTGGTTTCATCCGCTGTCGGGATCTCAACCAGCTCCACGCGCCCTTTACCCCAATCGCCCTGCGGTTCTATCCAGCCGCTTGGACGCAGATCGTAACGGTCGTCCAGATCCTGGAACTTATCAAATTCACGCCCACGTTGCAGCAGGCCGAAACCGCGTGGGTTTTCAACGGTAAAGGTACTGACCGCCAGATGTTTCGGATTATTCAGCGGACGCCAAATCCACTCACCGTTACCGGCATGGATCGACAGGCCGTTAGAATCATGCAGGGCCGGACGGTAGTTAACCTGAGAAGAAGGCTGATTGGCACCAAAGAGGTACATGCTGGTTAATGGCGCAACGCCCAGCTTACCAATCTTGTCACGCAGATAAACCTTTGACTGCACATCGACAGTGCTGTCTTTACCCGGAGTGATCAGGAAACGATAAGCCCCCGTAGCACGCGGCGAGTCGAGCAAGGCATAAATGACCAGGTGTTTATCCTGCGGTTTTGGGCGTTCAATCCAGAACTGCTTGAAACGCGGGAACTCTTCACCAGAAGGCAGAGCGGTGTCAATGGCCAGGCCACGCGCAGAAAGCCCATAAACCTGCCCGGCACCGATAACGCGGAAATAACTGGCGCCGAGGAAGCTGGAAATTTCATCTTTCTTATCTTTGCTATTTAACGGATACAACACTTTGAAACCGGCAAAGCCGAGGTTTTTCAGCGTGTCAGCATCGTGTGGGACGTTACCAAAGTTGAAATACTCTGGGGAGTATTTGATCTCGCGCACGCTGTTTGCGGTCACTTCATTAAGACGTACCGGGGTATCGAAGTACATACCCTGATGGTAGAATTCAAGTTTAAAAGGGGTCTTGAGCTTACTCCAGTATGCTTTGTCATGGTTGAACTGGATCTGCTGGTAATTGGCGTACTTCATTTCACGCAGCTGCGAAGGAAGATTGCTTTTCGGCGCTTCGAAGCTCTTCCCGGCTAAATCCTTCGCCTGTTTCGCCACATCGTCAATGCTGAAAGCCCAACTGCTGTTGGCATACATTGAAAACAAAACGGCAGCGCCAACCCAGCGCAATTTCATCAGTTGTGGTTTATTGTTCATTTTAATCCGGACATCCCCCCATTTCGGGTGCTTTAACAATTAATTCATCTTAAAGGATAATTTAGCAATCCGACAGCCTGACCGCGTTTTTGTTCCGATATTCTGATTCACGAAACATCCAACTCTTACGCTTTTAGCGGAACCAGATTCGACTGATAGTATACGCTTATTCACCCGGTTAAAGTAAGCGGTAAGCTTTAGGCTGATTAAGGATTCATTTAGCAGATAACGCATTGAATAATGGACATTTATGACTAAAAAAACACAGCAAAGAGAGTACTTCCTTGATTCGATTCGCGCTTGGTTAATGTTATTAGGGGTGCCTTTTCATGTGTCGCTCATTTATTCTACTCAAAGCTGGTCGGTAAACAGCAGCTCACCGTCCGAGTGGCTGACGTTGCTGAATGATTTCATCCATGCATTTCGCATGCAGGTGTTCTTCGTGATATCGGGATATTTCTCCTACATGCTGTTTCTGCGTTACAACCCCTGGCACTGGCTGAAGGTGCGCACGGAGCGGGTTGGCATTCCGATGCTGGCTGCCATACCGCTAATCACCCTGCCCCAATTTTTCATGCTCAAAGAGTGGACCAGCAAGATTGGTGACTGGAGTAGCATGACGTTTTATCAGCAGTACAATGCGCTGGTTTGGGATTTGATTTCCCACCTGTGGTTTCTGTTAGTGCTGATGCTGCTCACCGTGGCGAGTTTTTGGCTTTTCGCTTTATTGCGCGACAGTAAGAGAGAAAAATCAGAGTATTCCGAACTAGGATGGGGCCGCCTTACCCTCTGGATACTGCTTTGCAGCCTTTCATGGTGTATTTTCCGCCGCACGCTGTTTATCTTTGCCCCGCAGATCCTCGGCGATGCGCTGTTCAATATGGCGGTGATGCAGACGTTACTTTATCTGCCGTTCTTTGTTCTGGGGGCGATGGCGTGGAAATATCCCGCAATTAAAGCCCTGTTTGTTCGCCCGATACCCTGGACCTTTGTCGGCTCCGCCCTGGCATTCGTCGTTTATGTCGCCAATCAAACGTGGAGTCATGGTGAAGGCTGGCTGTATGAAATCGATGCGGTGACATCAATGCTGATGGGGCTGTGGATGATCAACGTCGTGTTTGCATTTGGCCATCGCCTGCTGAATTCGCACTCTCCGCGTGTAAAGTATCTGGTCAACGCGTCACTTTTTATCTATCTGGTACACCATCCGTTAACCATTCTCTACGGCATTCTTTTCGTCAATGAAATCGGTAACAACACGGTGGGTTTCTTTGCCGGACTGGTGTTTGTCTTTGGCATCTCATTTGTGCTGTATGAAATCCATTTGCGTGTTCCACTACTGCGTTTCCTGTTTTCCGGTAAAGCGCAGCGTTAGCCTGTTAGCGGGGCGCGCGCCCCGCTAACAGCGGTTCATAACAGCCACTCGATCGGCAAACGCGACACAAGGCGGACTAACAGACGCTGCATCAGTCGCGTTCGTGGCTCATGTTTATGCACGACCTCTTTCTCCGGGTCGCCCGGATATTCCACCCAGTTTATGCGTCCCCAGCTATCCAGGCGGAGCGTCCAGGCCTTGTCGGGCATATGGGCCATAAAGCGCTGATGAATTTGCGTCGCCAGGCTTTTACTCTCAATCACCAGTCCCATTTCTGTGTTCAGCATTGCCGAACGCGGATCAAAATTAAACGAGCCGATAAACAGCTGCTGATTATCTACGCTGAACGTTTTGGCGTGCAGACTGGCTCCTGAGTTGCCGGTTAAGCCACGATCGTGTGGCGAATGAACCATCCCGTCATGAGGCTTTAACTCATACAGCGTCACGCCGTGACGTAATAGTTTTTTGCGCCATTTGGCATAACCGGCATGCACGACGGAGACATCATTAGCCGCGAGTGAATTGGTCAGAACGGCGATTTTCACCCCGTTACGCACCAGCGAAAGCAGCTGCGCCACTCCGGCGCGCGTTGGGACAAAATAAGCAGAAATAATATCGAACTGGCGCTGCGGTTTGCCAATTGCAGACAACATGCGCTGCGGCAAGAGTGTACTGGTTCTGGCACGCCCCAAACCTTTGCGCGGATCGTCACTTAACAGGCGGGTATTGGCCCAGATAAACGGCAAAGAACGGCCTTCAAGCTGGCTGACAAACGGCGACTCATCCACCCGTTGCAGATAGCGCTGTACCTGGGACGTTTCGCGCCACGCCTGCGGTAGCGTTACAGCAGAGAGTTCACCGGCATCCTCGTCAACGACAATGTTCAGAGGCGCAACGGCCCGACTTTGCCAGTAACGGGCAAAATCCTTTGCCACCTCCCCGACAACCGGCCCCACAGCCAGCACGTCAAGATCGGTAAATAAAGGTTCGTCCCCGGCGGCAAAATACTCATCGCCAATATTGCGACCGCCAACGATAGTCGCCGTGTTATCGACGGTAAAACTTTTGTTATGCATACGCCTGTTCAGACGGGCGAAATCCGTGATGTAGCCAATGGCGCGCAGAGTACGGAACGAAAAGGGATTGAATAAGCGTACGTCTATATTGGGGTGACGATTCAGTTCGCTCAGCGTTTCATCAAGCCCACGGGTATTGTTATCATCCAGCAACAGCCGCACCTTGACCCCGCGCCGGGCGGCAGCCAAAACGGCGCTGAACAGTAACCGTCCGGACATGTCGTTTTGCCAAATATAATACTGAATATCCAGCGACCGTTCGGCCATTGAGATCAGCAGATAACGGGCGGCAAAGGCGTCCAAACCCTCCGTCAAAGGGAAGATGCCGCTATGTTCGGGATGTTGCTCCGCCAAAGGTATGACGGCCTGCGCCAGCCGTGGACGCGCAGTCGCCGCCGAAGAGCCGGCATCCGGCGACTGATGTTTCTCGGTCATCGACGATCCTTGAGTTGATTAGGGGGATTTTGCGGCCAATGAGCTATTGTACAAGGGGTGTGAGTCGTCATTCGTTGCTGACAGCATCAGCATACCCAAAGAGTGATAACGAGAACAAAAGCGATCAGCGTAAAGGAGGTGATGGCAAAAACCATAATAGTAAAAGGAGCATCTTCTAACGGCACTGGCTTTTCTTTTCCGGACTCAGTTTCAGAATTGTTTTTCATAGTAAACCACAACAGACCGGCAAAACATTCCTGTTATGGGGCCAGTAAAATGAAAGACGTCCGTTTCACAAGGAGGTTAAGAGTCACTCACGCTAACCCGACACAGGTCAAAAGAATAGCTCTCTGCCCGGTAAAAAAGGTGGCACGTGCAGGCAGTGGAGGATAGCACAAAGCCGGAATTGATTAACTAAATAAATCGATTTCATCTTGTCACTAATCACACAACCCTGGAAAATTAACTGAGCCATAAGCATTAGCGCCACTCTCCTCGAAACGGTCAGGTCAGATTATTAGCCATTTAAATTAAAAATTTTTTTCCATTGAGGAACATTTTCGCTCTTTTAAGCTGATTTTCCCGGCAAAACCAGTGCCTCTGCTAACCCCGTGCCGCCTGAATCAGATGTTGGAAATCAGCGGCTGGGCCATTGCAAGATATCGCCCCGGAGCAACAGCAGGTTCCGCACGCGCCTGGCGCAGCGCTGTCAGCGCCAACGGCGGAAAATGAGCGAGGTATTAATGCCACCAAAAGCAAAGTTATTGGACTGAATGTAATCCGTTTGCAGCACACGCGGCTGTTGCACAATGTAATCAAGCTCTGCGCAATCCTGTGCCGGCTGCGTCAGATTCAGCGTCGGTGCGAACCAGCCTTCACGCATCATCTCAATGCCCATCCACGCTTCCAGCGCGCCACAGGCGCCGAGCGTATGACCGAAATAGCTTTTCAGTGACGAGATCGGCGTGCCGTTACCAAACACAGCTGCCGTGGCGTGACTTTCCGCCACATCACCGCGATCGGTAGCCGTGCCGTGCGCGCTGATATAACCAATATCGCTGGCGTCCAGCCTTGCGGTGCGTAGCGCCCGTTCAATGCAAATCTGCATGGTCTCACGCTGCGGCTGGGTAATATGCGCCGCATCGCAGTTAGTATAAAAACCCACGATCTCCGCATAGATGGTGGCACCGCGAGCCTGCGCATGTTCCAGTTCTTCCAGTACCAGCGTTCCGGCACCTTCACCAATCACCAGCCCGTCCCGACTGGCATCGAACGGTGACGGCGTACTCTGTGGCTGGTCATTGCGCTGGCTGGTGGCAAACAGCGTATCAAATACCGCCGCTTCCGACGGACAGAGTTCCTCTGCCCCTCCTGCTACCATTACCGTCTGGTAACCATGACGGATCGCTTCCCATGCATAACCGATCGCCTGGCTGCCGGAGGTACAGGCACTCGATGTAGGGATCACCCGCCCGCGCAGCCCAAAGAAGAGTCCGGTATTTACCGCAGTGGTATGCGGCATCATCTGCACATAGGTAGTACCGGTAATGTTATTAGTGTGTTTTTCCGTCAGCATGGTGGCAAACTCGCTTACCGGGCCGGTACTTCCGGTCGATGAACCGTAAGCAATGCCGGTTTCGCCGCTGGTCAGCACCGCATCGCCCAGCAGCCCCGCCTGCTCCAGCGCCCGCTCGCTGGCACGGGTTGCCATCAGCGATACCCGCCCCATCGATCGGATGCGCTTGCGGGTGTAGTGTTCCGGCAGAGTGAAATCATCAATCGGCGCGGCCAGCAGCGTGTTCAAACCGTCATATACCCGCCACTCCGGCATTTTGCGCACGGCGTTATTTCCCGCCAGCAGGCGCTCTGATACCGCCTGCCAGCTTTCACCAAAGGCGGTGACGCCGCCCATTCCGGTGACGACGACACGGCGCATCACAGCATGCCCCCGTTGATTGAAATCACCTGACGGGTGACATACCCGGCAATATCCGACATCAGATAGCTCGCCAGCCCGGCCACCTCTTCCGCCGCACCCATACGTTTCATCGGGATCATCTTTAACGCTTCCGCCATCGCCACCGGCTCCATCTGGGTCATAGCGGTATCGATCAGTCCGGGAGCGATACAGTTAACGGTGATTTTGCGCTTCGCCAGCTCAATCGCCAGCGCCTTGCTGGCACCGATAATTCCGGCCTTCGCCGCGCTGTAGTTGACCTGTCCCCGGTTGCCCATCATGCCCGATACCGATGAGAGCGTAATGATACGTCCGCCCTGGCGCAGGCCGATCATTGGCATGACACACGGCTGGATAACGTTATAGAAACTGTCGAGATTGGTGTGGATCACGCCGTCCCAGTCGTCACCGGTTAGCGCGGGAAAGGCACCATCGCGGGTGATACCCGCATTGCTGACCACGCCATAATAGGCCCCCGAGCCTTCAATATCGGCTTCCAGCCGGGTGCGGCACTGTTCGCGGCTGGCGATATCGAAGCCCAGCACACGGCCAGCGCCACCCGCCGCTTCAATCTGACGCAGCGTTTCTGCTGCACCCTGCTCATCACGGTGAAAATGTATCACCACGGTGAATCCATCAGCAGCCAGCCGCAGTGCAATTGCACGGCCAATGCCTTTACTGGCCCCGGTGACTAAAACGGTACGCGTCATGGCTGAAAATCCTGTTGCATAAGTTGTTGAAGTTCCTGATCGTCAGGCTGATAGGTATTCAGGCGACCGCTGGCCCAGATTTCATCATCGATGGTAATGACACCGTTAAAGCTGCCTATTTTTTCATCGCGCATCAGCAGGCTGACGTGAATGTCCAGCAGGCTACCCGGCGGAAATTGCGCCTGCTGACAGCGGTAGCCCCGTCCGCCCAGCAGCATACCGGGACGGGGCGTGCTGTGATGCTGGCGGCCGTGCCAGCCGGACCAGACGCCAATGGTCTGGGCAATGATCTCCATGCCAAACCAGGCCGGTAGCGCACCCTGCTGATTGAGAAAAGGGGCCAGCACGCCGTCTGCGCTAACCCGCACCTGGCAGCGTGCTTCTTCTTCAGCGACCAGTAATACCCGCTCGATTAGCACCATCGGTGCAGCGTGCGGCAGATAGTGTGCGGCCTGTTGATACTCTGACATTACGACTTTCCTAAAATCACGCTGGTATTGTTACCGCCAAACGCGAATGAATTACTGATGATAACCGGCCGTTCCAGTGGGGCTGCGCGAGTCAGCAGCCCGCAGTCAGGCAGGCTGTCGTCCTGCACACTGCCGCTGAAGTCCTGCGGTGGCAGCAGCAGGTCGCGCGTCAGGATCAGCCAGCACAACGCCGCTTCCACGATCCCGGCCGCGCCGAGCGTATGTCCGGTTAAATGCTTGGTTGAACTACAGGGCACACGGTTACCAAACAGTTCAGCGATAGCTCCGGCTTCCATCCGATCGTTTAAGCGCGTGGCAGTACCATGCAGATTGATATAGCCAACCTCTTCCGGCGTCAATCCGGCCTGTCGTAACGCCATTGTAATGGCGCGTTTTGCCCCCTCACCGCCGGGATGGGGGGCCGACATATGCCAGGCATCGGACGATTCACCCACGCCGAGGATCGCCACCGGCTGCGGGTCACGGGTCAACAGCATCAGCGCCGCCCCTTCGCCGATGGTAATACCATCGCGCTGCTCGCTGAACGGCACGCAGCGTCGGGAAGACAACGATTCCAGACTGTCAAAGCCATTGAGCGGCATGCGGCTGAGCGTATCGGCTCCGCCAACGATGGCCACGTCAGCCAGTCCGGCCGCAATCAGCCGCTGCCCGCTGATCAGCGCCCGTGCGCTGGATGAGCAGGCCGTTGACAGCGTATAGGCCGGGCCGCTCAGCTGCAGATAGTGCGCCAGAAAACGTGAGGAGTCCCCCAGCTCCTGCTGCGCGTAGTGATAGTTTGTGCTATCTCCGCTAATAAAGCGCTCGCTCATATCCAGGCCGGAGGTGCTGGTGCCCATCACCACCGCCACGCGATCGGCACCATAGCGCGCCACCGCCGCACGTACCGCCGGTTCGATTTGCGCCAGTGCCGCCAGCAGCAGCTGATTATTCCGGCTGGCGTGAACCGCCAGCCGCTGCGGTATGGTGGGCAGCAGCGCGTCGACGCGCCCGGTCCAGCAGGGCTTATCACCCACCAGCCAGCCGCTGTCGCGGCGCATCCCCGGAGCGGTTCCGGCACACAGGTTATCGGCCATCTCATCGGCCGTTGCGCCCAGCGCGCTCAGCATACCCACCGCAGAAATATACATCGTTACCCGTCCAGGTTTTGAATCAAAATATGATAGCCGAAGGCAAACTGCTGCACGCTAATCGGCAAACGCTGCGTACCGCGTTGCTGATAACGGATCTCGGTCACCAGTTTTCCGTCAGCATCACGCAGCTGGCGGCTGTCGTCGCGATCCTGCAACGTCCAGCCGGGTGGCAGGCGAGACTGCCAGGCGGCCAACGGCCAGTGACTGAGCATGATATCCGCCAGCACCTGCCCGGGCGGTGGCATTTCCGGCAGTACCAGTGATTGCTCGCTGTGGATGCCGTTAGCATCATAGGTCACGCGGAACAGACGAATGCCCAGTGATGACAGTCCGGCCAGCGTCAGCTGCTGCCCGTCCGCGCTAAGCAACACCAGCAGCGACTGCTGCTTGCCTTTGAAACGCCCCGTCAACAACTGCTGCTGGCTGAACGGAGGGGCAATTTGCGGTGGCGGCAAAATAACGCGTACGCCGGGCTTCAGCCACGCCTGTGGTCGGGCCGGGTCGGCTCTGTCCGCACAGCCCGTCAGTAGCCACGCGCAACACATCAGTGCCAGCAGGCGCTTCATTTTTTTCTCCTTTTCACCGGCATTGCCAGCGGTGCCAGCACAAACGCGGTAAAAATACCGCTACACAGCACGATGCCGAAGCTACTGATAGCCTGAGTGCTGCTGAATACCAGCATGCCAAGCGTCAGCAGCGTGACAACCATCGCCAGCGTCACCGCCAGCAGTGAGGTGATCGGCGTGCCGCGCGGATTAGCGAAAAACAGGGTGTAATTGATGCCGATCCCCAGTACCAGCACCAGCGCCAGCAGTGAGAACAGATTCAGCGAGTGACCGGAGAACGCCAGCGCCGCCAGCCCGCCCCCCAGCGACAGCAGGGAAGGTAGCATATTCACCAGCCCCTGCCGTACGCCGAGGCGCAGCACGTTACTGAGGGCAATAGCCGCCAGCGCTGCCGCCAGCAGCCATCCCAGCAGCAGGCGATAAAAGCCAAACAGCGTATCAAAGGTCTGCTTACGATCGATCCAGCTGACGCCAGGCAGGCTGGCCGCCAGCTGCGCCAGTGCGGCACCATTGCTCACCCCGCTCAGGGGCACCAGCACGCCGCTGCGCCCATCCTGCAACGTCAGCCATAGCAAACGCCAGCCTGTGCTGTTCTGGCTGGCAAGCCAGACTGCCGGTGTCAGCGGCGTGGCGCGGAGATCGGGAACCTCCACCGCTACGCCAGCCTGCCGCAGACGGTCAATCACCGACGGAGCAGCCAGCTGCAGCAGCTGCAGGTCCTGCTGCTGCCGCGCCAGCGAGGAGAGCGGCAACAAACGATAACCGGTCAGCCAGCGCAGCCTGCGCGCCTCCTCAAGTTTCGGCTGCAGCGCCTCCAGCCTTTGCAGCGTCTGCTCCGGCGTGTCGCCGTGTACCGCCAGCCAGGTTTGCTCTGCGCTTTGTCCGGTCAGTGCCGTTACCTGGCGCTCCTGCGCCAGCAGCGATGCAGGCAGCGCCTGTAGCTGTGAGATATCGTCATCAATACGCAGCTGGCATAACCCGGCCAGCGAAATTGCCGCCAGCACTAGCGGCAGCCCGACGCGCAAACGTTTATTGCGCCGCCATGCGGCCAGCCAGCGCCCCATCAAAGCCACTGCCGGCACCGGTCGCACCGGCAGTCCTTTCACCAGCCACGGATACCAGCAGATCACCGTCAGGCAGGATGCGCTAAGCCCGGAGGCGGCAAATACCGCCAGCTGGCGGATAGCAGGAAACGGTGCCAGCAGCATCACCAGATAAGCCAGCGCGGTGGTGCCGAGCGCCAGCAGCAGCGTACGCTTCACCTTATTCATACTTTGCCACGCGGTGGCTTCGGCACCGTGAACCATCCGCTCGGTCAGGTAATAGAGGGTATAATCCGCCGAAATGCCGACGATACTCAGACTCATCACCAGCGTCATCAGGTGCATTTCACCAAAGCACAGCAGCGTCACCACGCATCCCGCCAACGCGCCCATTGCCACCGACAGCGCACACAGCAACAGCGGACGCGGCGAACGAAATAGCGCAAACACCAGCAGCAGCACGCCGACAAGGGTTGCCACGCCGAGGGTGGAGACATCATGCCGCGCCTGTTGGCTGGCGTAGTCACTGAACCACACCGTGCCGCGTGACAGGATCTGTGCCTGCGGATAGTGCTGCTTAAGCTGGCGTTCAAGCGCCTGTAATTGCGTGACCACCGCGTGGCTCTGCTGCATATCGAACGAGCTGCTGGCCAGCTCGCCATAAATAAAGTACCAGCGCTGGCCCTGCTTATCGCGGGTGCTCAACCAGCCGTTACTCAGAGCCAGCTGGCTGGCACTTTGCTGAAGCGCCAGCTGCGCGCCGCGCACAAGTAGCAACGGATCGTGACTGATTTCCTGGCCACTGACACCGGAAAAGGCGGAGTAAAGCTGCGCCAGCACCCAGTCCGCCTGAGTCGTCCCGCCCTTTTCAAGCCGGGTGCGGGTGGCGGCGTCGATGGACGTGTTGCGATACTGCCAGGCAAACTTCCCCCATGCCTGCTGCTGCGCGTTATCCAGCGGCCCTTTGACCTCTTTCAATACGTCCAGCTGCCGCAGGCGCGCGAGAAAGGCCTGCACCACCGCCGGGTTGTCCTGCTGACCGCCGCTGACCAGCCACACCATCTGCCTGTCGAGGCGCTGCATAAAACCCTGCTGCAGGTCGTCGGGCATTTCTGCCAGAGTCTGCGCGGGTAACAGCGCCAGTACGCTGCTGTTGATCCGCGCCTTTGGCAGCAGGACACACAGCGCCGCCAGCAGCAGCAGGCAGATAGTCAGCCAGCCAACGGCCAGCGATCGTGAGTTATCAGAAAACAAAACGCTGCTGCTCTTCTTCGCTCAGCCGCAGCGGCGTCAGGCGCTGATGGCTGAAGGTGATGTCGGTGCGGTCGCCCTGACGGTCGTTTAGCCGGATGGCGTCCAGATACTCTGCGCCCTCTAACGTGATGGTATTGAACAGCTTGTCCAGCGGAGAGGTCACCGGGGTCAACACCAGACGCCAGCGCTGTTGACCAGCATTGGTGAAATCCAGCGCAAAGTTCTGCTCCAGCACCCGGCGATCTGCCTGAAATAGCGCACGCAGCAGGTGGTTGAACTGGAACATCTGCGGATTGCTGTCGGCGGTGATAATTTCCGCCGGTTGGCCCCCTATCACCTGAACCATACGCTTTTCATCCAGTACCAGCGTCAGTGGAAACGGCTGCGTCTGTTGCCACCACAGGCCTTTGTCCTGGACTATCAGCAGCTGCCCGCTGGATTTCAGCGGCTGCGCCATGCCTTTAATCGTGCGCATCTGGCTGAAATCGGCCCGCACTATCGGCTGACTGGCAAAGCGCTGCTGCAAGGCTTCCAGCGTCACCGCCTGCGCGCTGATGCTGAACAGCGCCAGCAGGATGAATATCATTCTGATCATGGGGTCACTCCTAAGCGCTCGAACAGGACTGGCGGTGAAACAAAGCTCAGCCCGCTCTCACCCTGCGCGACGGCGACCTGAATGGTATATCCAGTGGTGGTTCGCTGACCGCTGGCCGCATCGAAAATCTGATAGGCGATGCGCAGACGGTTTTCCACCTCTTCAATGGTGGCGCGCACGCGGATGCGCTGCTCAAAAGTCAGGGTTCCGCGATATTTCACCCGGGTATCAACCACCGGCCAGAGGTAGCCGGAGGCCTGCATCTCACGGTAGCCGTAGTTAAATTTACCCAGCAGCGCTTCACGCGCAATCTCGAAATAGCGAAAATAGTTGCCGTGCCACACCACGCCCATCGCATCCACATCGTGGAACGGGACGGTCAGCTCAACGTCAAGCGAGAAACGTTCATCGTTCAGCACCCAGGCTCCTTCTCTTTTTCCGGTAGTGACGATCCCGGCAGTTGCCAGAAATCAAAAAAGTTAAACCAGTCGAGCGGTGAGATCAGCGCATGGTGTTCCAGCCGCTGCGCATAGCGATCTACCGCCTGCTGCAATGCTTGTTGGCGCGCGGCGCGCGGCAGCTCCAGCGGATCGGCAAAGGGTTCGCAGTGCACACGCAATATGCCGTCCTGACGCAGAGCGAACATCAGCAGTACCGGACAGCGCAGCGCCGCCGCCAGGACAAAGGGTCCCTGCGGGAACGGGGCTGGTCGCCCGAGAAATTCGCTCCATACCACGCGTCGGTTACCGCCGCGCTGGCGGTTCACCGCAGTACGATCGCCGACTATTGCCACCCATTCTCCGGCGTCCAGCTTTTCACGCAGCATAATCGCCGTCTCCGGGCCGATGTCGCTGACTGGGATCAGGTTGACGCTGGCCCGCGGAGCAACCTCATCCAGTACCTGTTTGAAACGCTGAGCGTGGTCGGTAAACACCAGGGCGTTAACCACCAGCCCGCTCACCTGCTGAGCCAGCGCGCGGCAGGCTTCAATATCGCCAAGATGAGAGGCGAGGATCAGCCGCCCACCGGGTTGAGCACGTGCGATCACGGCTTCAGCACCGGGAGCAAAATCAATCTCTTTACCCCAGCGCAGATCGCCGCGCCAGCCGGCAATTTTATCCAGCATGGCATCGCCAAAGCGCAGAAAATGATGAAAGCTGTTGCATGGCCGAGGCAGCGTCGTGCGCTGCCGGACGGCGTGACGACGCACGGCCTGTAACCACTGCTGAGACGCCTGGCGCTGCTCGCGCCCGCTCAGCCAGTAAACGGCGGTAACCGGCCACAGCAGCAGGGTAAACAGGCCACGGCCGAAACGACGATACACGGCAAGCATCAGGCGCATGCCCCACAGCCCTTTACGCTCTTCGGTCGCCGACCAGTGCTGTGGCTGGCGCTGGCGCAGCAGCTGCGGAATACGCGGCAGCATGCCAAAAAACAGCCGGGTGTGCATCCACGAGATGCGTAGATTGTCACGCAAGGCATCGAAATGTGAGATCCCATCATGAGGATAGGTCACTCGCGTGGTGATAAAGCGGCTCGGCGTGCCCGCCCAGTAGAGACGCACCATCATTTCCGTATCAAAGTCCATGCGTTGACCGATGGCATGGCGCTCTGCCAGCGCCAGCGACGGGGCCAGCGGATAGACGCGAAAACCGCACATGCTGTCTTTAAGGGTAAAAGAGAGGGTTTCTATCCATACCCAAAAATGGGTGATATAGCGGCCATACAGCCGGGCGCGCGGAACGGAGTCATCATACAGCGGCTGCCCCGATATCAGGCAGTGTGGCTCATCACGCGCGGCCTGTAGCAGTCGGGAAGAGTCTTCGATCTGGTGCTGGCCATCGGCATCCACCTGTAGCGCATGGGTAAAGCCCTGGCGAGCGGCAGCAGCCAGACCGGCAAGCACCGCCGCCCCTTTTCCCTGATTGGTAGCCAGACGATGCAGCTGCACGCCCTCGCCCGCCAGCGCAGCCAGCTGGCTGGCACAATGCGCATCGCTGCCGTCATCGACGATCAGCACCGGCAGACCAAGCGGTGCCAGCCGTGACAGCACCGAACCGATCGTCGCCCCGTGGTTGTAGCACGGGATCACCACACAGGGACGGAAATCATCCGCTAACACAGGCGGATCCTTCCACTGCTGGCCGGGTGCAGCGTCTGCCCCGTCACCCGCTGGTACTGAAAGCTCAGGCCTTTATCATCCTGCCAGGTGAGCGTCAGTTTCAGCGTTGAGCCAGGCATAACAGGCTGTTGGAATTTGATGTTATCCACCGCAGCAAACTGCATGCCGGGGACAAGCAGCGTTGTTCCATAGTGAATAACCCAGTCCAGCTGTGCCACGCCGGGTAAGATGGCACCATCGGGAAAATGTCCTCTGAACCAGAAAAGATCGGGGTCGACGCGCAGCAGCAGTTGTGCTGCACTCCCCTGTTGCTGAAGCGAAAGTTCAACGGGCAGCATAAAATAGCTCCTCTATTTGCGTCCAGTCACGCTTGCTCTGACTGTTATGCGGGATAACGCTCACCACGCGCCAGAAGCGCGGCACGGCCGCCGGTTCCAGCCAGCGCTGCAGCTCCAGACGCCACAGCCGTTTCAGCGTGTTCAGGTCACCGCCCGGCGGGTGTAGCTCCAGCACCACACCGATGCCGCTGCGATTGCCTTTAGCGATCGGCAGTGCCGCCACGTCGGCAATCTGTGGCAGGGCCAGCAGACGCCGCTCTATCTCACTGAGCGACACGCGTTTATCTTCAATTTTAACAATGCGATCGTAGCGCCCGCAAAGCTGGAAGCCCGTGTCATCAAACGCCAGCCGGTCATCCAGCATCAGCCCCCGCTCCTGTGGGATCAGCGCCGACTGCGCCCACCAGCGAAGCTGCGCGTCCTGGCTGAACCTTACCCCGCTAAACGCTTGCCACGGCGCATCGTCCTGTCGGCGACGGCGGTGGGCAAGCACGCCGGTTTCGCTACTGCCGTAAATCTCTTCTACCGGCTGTCCAAGCCAGGCAGCCACCGCCTGCGCATCGCGCCAGGCCAGCGCGCCTCCAGCCGAGACCGTCAGCACGCATTCAGGGGCCGGTAGTGAAAAGTCAAGACGGCGTAAAAAGGCCGGGCTGCTGATAAACGCGTAACGCCCGACAGGCGCGGCGGTCAACTGCTCACTATAGGCGATCTGACGGCTGTCAAACGGCAGCCCCAGGGCAAGTGGCAAAATAATGCGGAAAGTCAGCCCGTAAAGATGCTGATGGCTCACCGAAGCAATCAGCGTACAGCCGTTGAGACGATCGCCCCAAAGCGCATGCAGCCAGCGCGCCTCTTCATCCAGACAGGTGATGGGTTTGACCACCTGACGCGCCGAGCCACAGGAACCGGAAGTAAATATGACCACCACGGCATCTGGTGCAATAGCGGGCAGCGCACGCGGCACCGCCCCGTTTGCTTCTTCCACCTGTAATATCGGGCAGTCAAGATCGATGAGCTGGTCGCTAAGCAAGCCGTCGAACTCTGTCGCCTGTTCCGCCAGCAGTGCCGGGCGGCAGTGGCCAGGGATCAGCGGCGTTTTGCCAGCATGGAGCGCCGCCAGCAGCGCAACGCTGAACAAATAAGCGTCTTCAAAATAGAGCGCCCAGCGTTCTCCCGGCTGGGTAAGCAGCCGATTACCCAGCACCAGAACCTGTTGTTGCCACTGGTGGCGGCTCAGGATGCTGTCGCCGCGCCGGGCAACGATGCCAACGGGCGGCGCGGTCAGCCAGGTCGCTATCGGCAACGCTGTCCCTGTCACAGTGAGGCCCGCATACGCTGGCGCGCCAGCCACTCGCACATCATCAGCAGCCCGATTAACAGATAGCTGATGAATCCATTCCACAACGTCCACCAGAAGAGAGAATTCAGTAAACAGGTGATCAGCGCCATCGCGCCATTGAAGATAAAGAACAGGCACCAGAGTTGCGTGACGCGCCGGGTATAGACGATAGCACGCGGCGGCAGTTCTGCCTCATGCAGCCGGGCCAGGCGTTCAATGACAGGCATCGGACTGAATAAGGAAGCCGCGAACAGCAGCAGCAGAATCGCGTTCACCGCCAGCGGATACCACAGCAGCAGATGATGGTTGCGCAGCAGGATACTGGCGGCGCACAGCCCGGCTCCGCCGAGCGCCAGCCACTTGCCGGCAGCAGCAAAGGCCCCGCCCTGCTGGCGCAGACCCAGCCAGCGCAGGATAAACGGCAGCGCCAGCAGCACCAGCATCCAGCGTGCCGTTGGATGGCTTAATGCATACCACACCAGTACGGGCCACAGCAGCAGCAGTCCATTCGCGCCCTTCAGTACAGCGTTCATCAGTGAATGCCGCCCACGGTCAGCCTGCGCGCATCAGCAGATCAACGGCATCCACTACGTCCTGCACGGTGCGCACTGATTTAAAAATTTCCGGTTTGATTTTGCGACCGATACGTTTTTGCAGGTGAACCACCATATCGACGGCATCGATGCTGTCCAGATCGAGATCCTCATAGAGACGTGATTCTGGTTTGATATCGTCAGCGTCAAGTTCGAACAGCTTAACCAGCAGGTCGGTTATTTCCTGGTAAATTTCATGCTTATCCATGACGGTCTTCTCCTGTCAGCGCCAGCGATGAACGCCGGGCAAGAATAAAGGCCGCAAGGCTGGCAACGGAGTAAAAATGCTGGCGCATCTCTTCACTTTCCGCTGACAGCACTACGCCGTAGCGTTTTTTTACCGCCAGCCCCAGCTCAAGAGCATCTATCGAGTCAAGGCCAAGACCGTCACCAAACAGTGGCGCATCGGTGTCAATATCGTCCACGTCCGTCTCTTCCAGATTAAGCGTGTCGATAATCATCTGTTTTAGTTCAAGCGATAACTCTTCCATACTGGTTCCGAATAATTATT
Source organism: Erwinia piriflorinigrans CFBP 5888 (assembly GCF_001050515.1). GTDB lineage: Bacteria > Pseudomonadota > Gammaproteobacteria > Enterobacterales > Enterobacteriaceae > Erwinia > Erwinia piriflorinigrans. The sequence continues at coordinate 264,319 of NZ_CAHS01000014.1, read as the reverse complement.
GATGTTCTGGTGTTAATGCGTGTTGCAAATACTGAGTCAGATGACGCACGGCGCGTGGCTGCATATCACCTTCCCCGGCAATAAAGGGTTGACTGGCTATTCGTTGTTGTACCCTGACGGTAAACAGTGGTTTTGCCAGCGGCACCTGATACCAGCGGCTCTGCTTGTCCAGCATACGCTGGGTACAGATGATATGTACCAGACGCAGATCGCAGCCGCAGCGAACGGCGAGATTGGCCGCGCCGCGTTGCAGTTTCAGCGCTTCACCGTAACGGGTACGGGTTCCTTCAGGAAACAGGATAATCGCATCTCCTTGATCAAGACGCTGCTGACTTTCTGCTAACAGCGTCTCCCCCTGACTGTTCACCAGGTAGTCGGCTGCGCGGATCGCGCCGCAGACAAACGGGTTTTTCAACAATCCGGCCTTGACCAGACAATCCGCTTCCGGCATGACAGAAGCCAGCAAGACGTAATCAAGCAGCGAGGGATGGTTAGCCACAACCAGGCAGCAGCGATCCCGTGCCAGCAGCTCGGCTCCTTCAATGCGGTAATCAAATACGCCTGACCGGCGGCAGCAGTACAGAAACAGACGAAAACTACACGATATACTGCGCCGTGCCATGCGGCGGCGGCGCTCTGCATCACGCACTACCAGCAACAGCAGATTGAACCAGACCAGTGATAACAGCAGCCCACCAAGGCCAAACAGCGCAAAACACACGCCGGTCATCATGATGCGCCAGCCGCGATTCACTGCGCCATAACAGCGGTGTATCCGCCCTGATTCAGTCATAACGACATTGCCATTGCCAGAGACAGCGGTCACCGGGGAGGGAAAATTCAGCCTGACGCCCCAGCTGCGCATGCAGAAACAGCAGGCTTTGCGGCAGACTGGCCTTACGCGGCCCCCTGTCAGGCTGGCTGCGGCATTGGCACTGTTCACCCGGTGCCAGCAGTAGCGCCACCGCATAGGCGGCAAACAACGCCTGATCGGAGAGATGCGCATGATAAATATCGGGGATAGCGCCTTCAAAGTCCACCAGCAACACCTGCTGATATCCTGCCTTATGTAACGCTGCGACCTCAAGCATGCCCTGCTGAAAAGAGTCGGCGCCAGCCGCCAGCGACGTGGCAACCAGCGGTGCCTGGGCGGCAATGGTTAAACTGCCTACTGCCGCATTGTGCACCGACATGGCGAAGTCGGTGGGCGACACGCTCTGCTGCTGCGCCAGGGCACTGAGAATGCGTAAGTTGCGCTCCAGCTCGCCGTGACGGCTGGTAAATACCAACGCATCAACCGCACTGCGGCGCAGTAGCGTCAGTCCACAATCTACGGCAGCCCGACTGCCAGCCGTAAGACGGCGCGCGGCCATCATCGGCAGCTGGCTACATTTTGCCAGCGGCTGGGAGCTGTCGATAACCGCAGGCTGTTGCGCCCACCGCACCCAGTCAGCAGGCTGATGCAGTCCGGGAGCGCTCGCCTGCCAGTCGAGGAGTGTAAAGGCTAAATTCATACCAGATCCTTCTTCCGACCCGGGAAGCCCGCGATGAGTTGGCATTGGTTAGTGGATACCGCGCCGCAGCGGGTATTTGACGCACTGATGATGGCTGCGAAGCAGGCAACGGAGCATAGCGATTCTCCCTGACTGCTGATGCGCGGAAAAGACTGAAACTGCGATATATTATCCGATTTACCGGCTGTTGCAGGTACTCAGGTTGTCGGCACTGACGCCGGATCCTTTAGCCCTTGTATCAACCGATGTCGCCGGGATAACAGACGCGTCATTCCGGCAATCATTGCCCCTGCTCACTGGCCAGATGCAGCTGAATGTCTCTGTCGAGGTTGTTGACCCAGCGATTATAGTTGCGGTGAATTTTGCCCGGTGCGGCCAACAGGTTGTTGCTACCAACATAGTTAATCGAGTAGCTATTTGCATCATAGGTAATGCGAATATCGGCGGTATGATCGCGCTGCATCAGGTGCCCGCTAATCACGCCAGGCTGCTGTGGTCGCATAATCCACTGGCGATCGCGCCCGGCGGCAAGGATGGCGGTTTTCATTTGGCTATCGCTGTAGCGAACCGAAAGCGTTTGATTGATATTTTTTACCGGCTCGGTACGTGTGCAGCCTGCCAGCGCCAACACGCATAGCAGCGCGATAAGAAGAGGTTGCTTTTTCATCGTATCCCTAAAATAATCCCGCCACGTTTGCCATTGATTCTGAACCATAGCGGCACATGCAAAAGTAAAACTTCTACATATCTCAAATCACTAAATGTAAAGATCGGTATAATAGCACTCGTTGCTAAGTGATGAAAAGCATTAAAGATTGTGACCGGCTGTCGTTGACTTAACCTATAGTTTTCAGCGGGTTTCAGACCAACGGCAGCAGATATATCATCATGGTCGCCAGCCGCCGCCAAGCGCACGATAAAGGTCTATCTGCGCCAGCAACAGATTGTTTTTTGCCTGCACCACGCTGAGCTGGGTGCTGAACAGCGTTCGCTGGGCATCCAGTTCATCAAGGTAGGAGGCGTAGCCGTTCTGGTAGCGATTTCTGGCGATACGCAGCGCCTCCTGAGCCACCTGCTGCTGGAGCTGCAACTCATCCAGCTGCTGCTGGTAGCGTTCGATGGCATCCAGATCGTTGTTCACTTCGCTGAATGCCGCACGCACCACTTTTTCATAGTTGTACAGCGCCTGATTGCGCGTTGCCATCGACACATCGACCTGCGCCGTCAGCGCTTCACGATTAAGCAGCGGTGCCAGTATGCTGCCACCGACGCTCCACAGCCGGAACGGGTTATCGACCAGCTGATGCAGTACCGAGCTTTGCAACGTGCCGCTGGCGGTCAGATTCAGCGACGGCAGCAGGCTGGCGCGTGCCGATTGCAGCGATGCATCTGCCGCCAAAAGCTGGCGTTCGGCCTGCACAATATCAGGCCTGCGCTGAAGGAGTTGCGATGGCATCACGGCTGGCAACGTTTGTACTGCCAGGTGTTCGAAGTGATTCTGACGCGCGATCTGCCGTGGGTTCATCCCCACCAGAATGCTCAGGGCATTTTCCTGCTGGGCTATCTGATGCCGTAACAGTGGGATCTGCGCTTTCGCCGCCTGATATTCAGACTGCGACTGGAGCCATTCCAGTCTGGAGGTGTAACCCGTTTCAAACTGACGCTGAGCCAGTTTCAGCGAGTTGTTGCGCGATGCCAATGTGGCTTCGGTTACGCGCAGCTGTTCATCCAGCGAAACCAACGTCATATAGCCAGAAGCCACCGAACTGGCGATGGTTAACTCGGCCGCCGCAGCAGCAGCCTGCTGCGCCGCCAGGGTTGCTCTGGCAGCATCGATACTGCTGCTGCGTTCACCCCATAAATCGACCTGGTAGTTGGCCTGTAGCAGCCCCTGGAAAACCGAATATTGATAAGGCTGCCCGGTCACCGCCGAGATGGCCCGCGCCCGGCTACTCGCCACGCCGGCATCCAGCGTGGGGAAGTTATCCCCTTCTGCGCCACGCAGTTGAGCACGATACTGATCGACACGGGATCGCGCCGTCAGTATATCCGGGTTATGGTGCAGCGCCTGTATAACCAGCTGGTTCAGTGCGGGATCGTTAAAGGCCCGCCACCAGTCTGCCTCAACCGCCGCGCCAGGCCCCACCTGATTACGCCACTGCGCGGGGATCGGCAGCGATGAGGGAGCCCGTTCAACGTGGGTGGCACAACCCGACAGCGCCGCCGCGAGCGTCATCACACTGAGCGCTTTGGCAAGAGGGCTCATTTTTTCACTCCATCCTGCGCATCCGCAGTATCGATACTCACTTCCACCGACATTCCCGGACGCAGGCGGGCAGCATTATCGCTGGTGATTTTAATCCGCACCGGAATGCGTTGCGCGATTTTGACAAAGTTACCGGTGGCATTATCCGGCGAAATGGCGCTGAACTCCGATCCCGCTGCGGGAGAGATATACTCCACTTCCCCATTAAAGCGTTCACCATCCAGTGCATCAACGGTGAAGCTGACCGGCAGGCCGGGGCGGATACGCGCCATCTGTGTCTCTTTCATATTGGCGATTACCCACATCTGTTGCGGAACCAAAGAAGTCAGTCGGGTTCCGGCCGTCACGTATGCGCCCTGCCGCACCGCAATCTGCCCCAGCTGCCCGTCCCGTGGCGCAATAATTTTGGTGTTATCAAGATCGATCTGCGCCAGCTCAAGTGCAGCCTGCGCATTGGTCACATCCGCTTCCAGTGAGGCACGATTGACAATGGTGGTTTGCAAATCCTGACGCGAGACTTCAAGCGTGGCCTGAGCCTGCTCGACTCCGGCCAGCATCTGACTGTTGCTGGCGCGTGAAGCATCACGCTCACGCACTGATAAAGAGCCATCGGCAACCAGATTTTCCACACGTTTCAGGTCCAGCGTGCCTTTCAGCGCCTGTGCTTTCGCGTTTTGCAGCGCGGCCTCATTGCGTTTGATCACCGCTTCGGCACTGCGCCGCTGCTGCTGGTTATTGGCCAGCGCGGCTTTTTTCATATTCAGCTGTGCGCTGGATTGATGCACTCGCTGGCGATAAATGCGGTCATCAATCGTCATTAGCAGTTCGCCACGGTGTACCGGCTGAAAATCCAGCACGTTCACCGCCGTGATATAGCCACTGACCTGCGGGCTGATAAAAGTCACCTGCCCGCGTACATAGGCGTTTTCCGTTGACTGCGTCTGGCTGGTAAACGGCGGCAGCTGCCAGGCATAGAGGATGACCAGTACGCCGACCAGCGCGATGCCGGAGCCCAGGGCAATGGAGATAATCCGCAGCTTATTATTTCGCTGGCGTTCAGCAAGCTGCTGTTCCTGTTGACTCATTGTTTCTCCGTGTTCATTTGTTGCATGGCACGCTGTTCCGATTCCGCTTCGCGTTTTGCCTGCTGCCAGTTGAGGTAGCGCAGGCGCGACAAGCGCCACAGCACCCACAGTAAAGTGACTCCCGCTAATACGGCAGTCAAAATATACACATCGTTATAGGCCAGTACGTTTGCCTGTAGTGTCGCCGCAGCTTGTAGCTGCGTGGTGCTTTGTGCACCGAACAGAGTACTATCGCCAATCTGGCTGGCAAAGAGATTGTTGTACTGCATCAGACGGTCGGTAACGTTGGGATCAAGCAGCGATAGCCTGTCGCCCAGCAGGCTGGAGTGATATTTTTCGCGCCAGGTCTGAAAGGTGCCGAGCAGGGCCGAACCCATCAGCCCTCCCAGGTTCTGGCTCATGCCGAACAGCACCACGAAACTGACCAAGTTTTTTGGCTGGGTGACGACGCTGCTGACGCCCAGCAGCATGGCCGGGGCAATAAAGAATGAGGTGCTGAAACCGAGCAAAAACTGGCTGAAATACATGTTATTAGCTCGGGTCAGTGGGCTGGACTGCGCATCCATCAGCGAAGCCACCATCACGATGATCAGCGACAGCACAATCGGCCAGATGAGATGCTTAGGGTTAATCGTTAGCGCACTGCATATAATCCCCGCCGCGACGCCCGCAAGGATCGCCAGCGCCAGTCCCTGCATCTGATCGTTCTGCATCCCGATCTGTTGCAGGTAACCAATTGCGCCCGTATTTTGCTCCGCGAGCATAATGCGCAGCAGGATCATCACAATACCCAGGCGGAATATCGCCCCGTTACCGAGCCAGCGCGTGTTGATCAGTGGGTTGCTGCGGTTATGCTCTACCAGCACCGCTGCCGTCACCAGTACCAGTCCCAAAGCCAGGCAAATGCCCAGCCACGGCGTGCTGGTCCACCACTCAATGCGCCCCAGCGACAATACGCCGCAAAACAGTGCCATGCCCGGTGCCATCAGGAAGAAGGTGAGAAAATCTTTTTTCTCAAAGACTTTCGTGCGTTCGCCGGGTGGCAGTTTGAGGATCAGCACCGCGCCCAGCGCCATCAGCGCCAGGCCCAGCTCGAATAGATAGAGTCCGCGCCATTGCTCCAGCTGCAACAGTTCGGTAGAGAACAGACGCGCCAGCGGGATCGCCAGCTGAGATGCCCCCAAACCGATCGCTAACGCCTTTAGCCGGTGTCTGGCTGGCCATGCCTGCACCTGATAGTAAATACCCAGCGAACTGAGCGCGGCCCCCACCATACCGTGAGCCGCACGCACGATAATTGCCGAACTAAGATCGTTAACCAATAGATGGAAGAAGGCAACCAACACGTAGAGCACGAGGAATGCTTCGGTAAATACGCGCAGACCATACTGTTGACGAAATTTGACCAACAGCAGGTTAATGGAAATATTGCCCATCACATACACCGCCGGTAGCCAGGCGATTTCATTGTTATAGGCACCGAACACACCTTGCAGATTGGTCAAATTGGCGGTGACCAGCGCATTACTGAGCGCCCCGGTGATACAAATCAGCAGGCCAACAATACCAAAGGCGATGCGCTTATAAGCGGGATGATTCGGTGTAGAAGGCGAACCCGGCAACATCGGTTTCTCACCGGGTGCCCACTCGCGCGGTGCATAAGGATTAGCTTTATCACCCGACACGTTACTTTGCCTCGGTCGCCGTCAGCAGTTGCTGCAAAACACGCTGGGTGGTTGCCAATTCAACAGGATCGAGCCCGGACAGCAGTTCGTGGCGCAACGCATCGGCTTCGGTTTTCAGCCGCTGATTAAGCAGCTCCCCTTTTGGCGTGACGTGCAACAGACGTTTACGGCGATCTTCCGCTGGCTGAACGCGCTCTACCAACTGCTGTTTGACCAGGCGGTCGATCAGCGGCACCACGCTGGCATCCTCAAGCCCGAGCGCCTGCGCCAGCGCTTTCTGGTTCATCGGCTGCTCCTGAACCGCAATGGTCGCCACTGCCATCCAGCTGCTCATGCTAAGGCCATTGTCTTTCATCCGCCGATCGATCGCCTGACGCCAGGCATTAGCAGTGAGATGCAGTAACCGCGAGAAGTTGAGTTCATGAGAGTTCAAATTATGAGATGCCTGATTATTAGAGATCTAACTAAAACGTCCGGCCATTATAACCCTGCCCGGACAGGCTATGGAAGCCAGTGAGCCATCAGTTTAGATAATAGTTACCGTCTCTGCCAGGGAAGGTTACGTTACACCGAGGAGTCATATCATGTTGCGCACGGTGGGATAACATACCTTTTTTGTAGAAATCTCAGCCCTTTTGTGACCTGCCCTCGCCCCAGAGTTACGGCAAATACACTTCACACCAAGTGAATATACCCGCTTTGTATGATAGTGGCTGAACGATCGGTTATGCGTGGTTAAACGACTTATTTAGCCATTTTTCGAGGTGTTGAAAACACTTTACAAAACCTTTTTCGATTTTTTCATCATAAGTTGTATCAGCCCGGACGGTGGAAGGTACTGTGGATGGCTTATTCGCCCGAGGTTTAACTGAATGAATATGGCTGCGCGCCTTTGGCTGATGTGCATTGCAATCACTGCTGACAGTATGACGTGGCCGAGTTTTGTTTTCACTGGGTTGGTTATCCGGGGTACCCATCGGTAACAAAAAGACACTTCTGGAACCTAATGAATAATTTCCAGCACGCACTAACCAGCTCTTGAGTGTCAGTATATAAATGCCCTCTTCCTTTGCAACCCTACTGATAATCTCATTTTTACTTATCTCTCGGAGGTTTTGCTGCTGCGAGCAGAGATCGTTCACCCTATTAACGCAATGCTTTTTTAGCCGCATTAGCGTGTGGAAACGGCTCTGCTTAGCGATCTCTCTGGCATTCCCCCGCTTAATCATCTCTCTGGCATCGCCTCGCGCAATCGACCATCTGTAGACTGTCGGATAAGGAAGACAATATTTTTTTGCCACTTGCACAATTGTGTGGGTTAACAGCTCTTGTTTAACCTTGTTAACAAATTCAGTGTCATATGTCCGTCTGCGACAAACCTTAGGCTGACTGGAATGGGATGACGAAGATGCTGCAGCCCGAGCAGGCTTTACCGCCTCCAGGTTGTTCATAACGAGGGTGCCACCTTGGGCAGTTTTCAAATGCTCATTATCTGCCCGCAGAAAAACCGGACCAATCAGAACCTCGCTTATCTGGTTCAGAAAGCTGGCATGCTGGACGGTCGGTGAACTGTTTCGGCTCGTCCTGCCGCTGGTATCTTCCCTATGAGGCGGCTGCAATAGATTAATATTAAACATAAATATTCCTGAATGAACGAGCCACAAGTGTTATTTAAATGCACGACATCAGTAGCCGTATATAGAAAAACGCTTCTCGATCTTTGAGGCATCTACAGATAACTCATCATAAATTTGGCAGCAGAAATGATAAGCTTCATTTAAATAATTAATTAAATCAATAACTTACATTATAAACAAGGGCGATGCCGAAGTATAAGTAGAGTCATAAAATGGGCATCAACACAGACTTGTATCACAACGGTGCCAATGTGCAGTTTGCCAGAATTTACCTGCCCCACAGCGCGGGGCAATTCGTTCGCCGCCGCCCTGCCGCCATTTTGCTGCCAATCCCCAAATGACAGACACAAAAAAACCGCCCTTTGAGGCGGTTATGATATTGCTTTAACTACTTGTTTTTATTCTTTTTTCAGAAAATGGTGCCCGGGGTGGGACTTGAACCCACACAGCCATAAGCCGAGGGATTTTAAATCCCTTGTGTCTACCGATTTCACCACCCGGGCCAGGGTGTAAAGTGGAGGCGCGTCCCGGAGTCGAACCGAGGTAGACGGATTTGCAATCCGTAGCATGGCCACTCTGCCAACGCGCCTTAATTCTTACATTCATAAGAACACTTTTCTTATGATTTTATTTGGGTGTGAAGATAAGTTAGGCAAAATTTGGAGCGGGAAACGAGACTCGAACTCGCGACCCCGACCTTGGCAAGGTCGTGCTCTACCAACTGAGCTATTCCCGCTTAGCCTGTTCTGCATGATGTAATGCTAACAGAACTTGCTGATTTGCCTTATCTTCTGGCAGACATTGCCGCCTTTCGATGCGCTGCATTCTACTGACTTGGAGGAATGAGTCAATATAATTATCCTCACAATGTCACCGTTTGCTGCTTTTTAAATCGCTTCGATCAGTGTTCGAACAAATCACGGCGTGATGCATTCAAATATTGGAACATTGACCAAAAAGTCAGCACGGCAGCAATATACAATGCCGCCACGCCGATGCCTTCGACAAGACTATTTGGACGCCACAACAGCGCGAATAGCGCCAACATCTGCGCGGTAGTTTTCACTTTACCGATCCACGATACCGCTACGCTGCTACGTTTACCAATCTCCGCCATCCACTCGCGCAGCGCAGATATGATGATCTCGCGGGCAATCATCGTTGCTGCCGGCAGCGTAATCCACCAGGAGTGGAAATATTCGGCGACCAGCACCAGCGCCATCGCGACCATCACTTTATCAGCAACCGGATCGAGAAAGGCACCGAATCGTGTCGTCTGCTTCCAGCGACGGGCAAGAAAGCCATCAAACCAGTCGGTGATCGCGGCGAAGATAAAAATTAACGCGCAAACCAGCGGAGCCCATTGAAATGGCAGGTAAAAAGCCAGCACAAAGAATGGGATTAACACTACGCGAAACAGGGTGAGCAAGGTCGGAATATTAAGTGGCATAATTATGCTAACTGTCTGGGCAAAGTCCAATTTGACTCTATGTTCCTACATTGCTCCAGGTGTTGCAATGCTTAGTGTTTCAGCGCATAGAAGATTTTTTCAGCCAACGCGATTGAAATCCCCGGCACACGGGCAATCTCCTCCACCGACGCGTTAATGAGTGGCTGCAACCCCCCCATATATTTGAGCAGCACCTGACGACGCTTGGGGCCAATGCCTTCAATCGTTTCCAAGGCACTGGTATTTTTTACCTTCGCGCGTTTATTACGGTGTCCTGTAATGGCATGATTGTGCGAGTCGTCTCGAATATGCTGAATAACATGCAGTGCCGGAGAGTCTGGCGGCAGAGAAAAGCCCTCCCCTTCTGGCACAAGGAAAAGCGTTTCCAGTCCGGCCTTCCGATCGGTGCCCTTTGCCACACCCAGTAACAGCGGGTGTGATTTATCCCAAGTGACGTCCAGTTGAGCAAAAACCTCTTTGGCCTGTGCCAGTTGACCTTTTCCGCCATCTATCACGATCACATCCGGAATTTTACTCTCTTCAATGGCTTTACCATAACGGCGACGCAGCACCTGGTTCATTGCCGCATAATCATCGCCGGGGGTGATGCCGCTGATATTATAACGACGATATTCATTACGTAGCGGCCCATTGGCGTCAAATACCACGCAGGAAGCAACGGTTTGTTCACCCATCGTATGACTGATATCGAAACACTCAATGCGACGAATAGCCGGCAGCTTCAGCGTTTGCGCCAGTTCTGATAAGCGCTGATGGATTGTTGAATGCTGGGCCAACCGGGTGGTAAGAGCAGTCGTGGCGTTGGTGCGCGCCAGTTTCAAATAGCGGGCGCGATCGCCGCGCGGTTTACTTTGAATACTGACTCGTCGCCCCGACAGCTCCGTTAACGAAGCGGCCAGCAGATCTTTCTCCGGTAGCGTAAAGTCAATCAGGATATCCGTGGGTAGCGTTCGTGCCTGGCTCCCCTGCAGGTAAAACTGACCAACAAAGGTTTGCACCACTTCGGCCAGCTCGGTACCGCTGGGGACTTTGGGAAAATAGCTGCGGCTACCAAGCACTTTTCCCTGTCGGATAAACAGCACATGCAAACAGGCCATGCCAGAGTCAAATGAGACGCCAATAACATCCATATCGTCGCCCTGATTGGAAACAAACTGCTTTTCCGTGACCCGGCGCACCGCCTGAATTTGATCGCGCAAGCGTCCTGCTTCTTCAAAGCGCAGGTCGCTGCTGGCCTGTTCCATTCTGGCTACCAGCTTGTTCAATACCTGGTCATCCTTGCCGGAGAGAAACAGGCGTACATAATCAATCTGACTTGCATACTCTTCTTCGGTGACCAACCCTTTGACGCATGGCCCGAGGCAGCGTCCAATCTGGTACTGTAAGCAGGGACGCGATCGATTACGGTACACGCTGTTTTCACACTGGCGTACCGGGAAAATTTTTTGCAGCAGGGACAGCGTTTCACGCACCGCATAGCCATTAGGGAATGGGCCGAAGTACTCGCCTTTCGCATGTTTAGCACCGCGATGGCTGGCAAGACGGGGATGGTGATCGGCACTCAGAAAAATATATGGATAAGACTTATCGTCGCGCAACAGCACGTTGTAGCGTGGCTGATAGAGCTTGATATAGTTGTGCTCCAGCAGTAGCGCTTCGGTTTCAGTATGCGTTACCGTTACGTCTATCTGCTCAATAAGCGCCACCAGCGCTTCCGTCTTACGGCTGGCGAGGTTGCCGCGAAAATAGCTGGAAAGCCTTTTTTTGAGATCTTTTGCTTTGCCGACATAGATAACCGTACCACCCGCATCGTACATTCTATAGACGCCCGGCTGGCTGGTAACTGTCTTCAGAAAAGATTTAGAATCAAACACATTACTCACTGCTGATTAACGGCTCCGCACTAAACAGACCATGTCGAATGGCCAGGTGCGTCAACTCTACGTCACCACTTATATTAAGTTTGCTAAACATGCGGTAGCGATAGCTGTTGACGGTTTTTGGACTCAGATTGAGCTGTTCGGAAATTTCAGTCACTTTCTGGCCTTTGGTAATCATTAGCATAATCTGCAATTCGCGTTCGGACAAACAGCTAAAGGGTGATTCTGCTCTTTGCGGCTCAATCTGGCTAAGCGCCATCTGCTGAGCAATATCAGAGGCAATGTAACGCTGCCCTGCATTTACCGAGCGTATGGCACTGACCACCTCCTGCGGCGCGGCACCTTTACTCAGATACCCGGAAGCTCCTGCCTGCATCACTTTGGCTGGCAGCGGGTTTTCAGTATGGATGGTCAGCATGATGATTTTACAATCTGGCGCGTAACGTATAATTTTCCGTGTCGCTTCAAGGCCACCAATACCCGGCATGTTCATATCCATCAGCACCACATCAGTACTATGAGCACGGCACCACTTTACTGCATCTTCGCCACAGTTAGCTTCACCGACAACTTGAATGCCCTTAATATCTTCCAGGATGCGTCGAATACCTGCGCGCACCAGTTCATGGTCATCAACAAGAAAAACGCTAATCAAACGATGCTCCCTAAATAGCTAAGGCAGGTAACTATTGTGACAATGGCAGGTCGATTATCTTACTCCTTTTTCCATGCTGTTAGAACAGAAATAATGGTTCGGTCGATGCAACCTAAAATCGCAGATATTATTATATAAATCTAAAATGAGAAAATTACCTTAGGGGTTGACATTTTTATGATGAACTTTAATATCGATAAACATGTATCACTCAAAAATAAATTTCCATAATAACAACAACTTATCTTTACTAAATGTGATTTATTCGTTCAGAATTTCAAATATTGCCTCATTTTTCTGGCACCACAGCTTTAATCCAGCCTCTACGCTGATTCGCAGAGGTTTAAACGGGTATTCTGCATTCTACTTATGCTTAGATTACCCGAAGCAGTTATATGATATACTTTTCACAACTTCAGTGGCTGGCACAAGTGCTGGCTACCGCGTATATGATTATCGGGAGACACTATGAGTCAGATTGACTTTTCAACCAGCGAAGAAGCGCAGACGTTAGCTAATGAGGTGACCTGTATGAAAGCCCTGGTCACGCTGATGCTTAAAGCCATGGGTCAGGCAGATGCCGGTAAAGTCATTATCAAAATGGAGCAATGCATCGCCAATCTGGAAGACCCGCAGCAGGCAGAAGTATTCACAAACACTATCCAGCAGATAAAACACGCCTTTCGCCAGTAATTAACACAAATCGACAGGCTGCCAATAGCAGCCCGAAAAAAGCCCATTGCTTTTTCAACAGTTTTATCACATTTTGATGTTTTAACTGACTGAACAGAGCAATGGGATTACTTTTCAAAGCCATATTGGGTGCCGCCGTGGTGGTGTTGATCGCCATTCTTTCCAAAACGCGTCACTATTATCTTGCCGGGTTGATACCGCTGTTTCCGACTTTCGCCCTGCTCGCTCATTTCATTGTTGCCAGTGAACGGGGTACTGAAGCGCTGCGCACCACTATCATTTTCGGTATGTGGGCCATACTGCCCTATTTTGTTTACCTGCTGTCGCTGTGGTATTTTTCTACGATGATGCGGATTCCTACGGCACTGCTAACGGCCGTTTCATGTTGGGGGTTAACAGCGTGGCTACTGATTGTGGTGTGGTCAAAATGGCATGGCTAGTCAATATGATGCCCGTGCACGCCAAAATTAACGGAAACGTCGAAAGTGGGTAAAACTTCCTCAGGGCTGAAGTGCCGTGCACCGTCGAACTTTTCAGCCAGACGCGGCTGATTCACCGGAATTTTTACCGCAAACAAATTATCTTCGGACTGAACAATACCCGGCATTAGCGTTTGATAACTAATTTCGTATTGGTCGAGTATCTTTTCCAGTAAGGGCGTTGCGGCACTGTGCAGATACCGCAAGCCTAATCCTTCAGCCAGCTGTGTCGCATGCCACAGGATCTTCAACGGCAGTTCAGCATCGATTTCCGTCCTGGCAGAGAAGCGTGACATTTCCCAGACTGCGTCATTTTCACCGACACAGGGTTCCCTTCCCGCTTCCAGGCCCCCCCCGTCCGTAAGCGGTTGGGCCATTAAACGCGCATAGCCACAAATTCCATGCTTTTCGCTCCAGGCAATCAAACAGATAACATCGGAACAATCGTAACGATCGTACTCCTGCCCGGGCGCACTCAAACGAGAAGGTATCGACCATCCTTCCCCGCTGGCAAAAACGCTGTAGCGATAACTACCCAACTTAGCCAGTAACGAGGATGGCATGTCCTTGATCCTGGTTTGGATGATTCTCATTTATGATCCCCTGTCGCAATCCACAGTTAGCGCCTCTCCTGACGGATTGGACAGCTTGATGACGTTGGGGGCAGGGTAGACAACCGCCTGAAAATAGGGAACTACCAAACTTGGTAGTTTCACCCTCTTTCAGATTAAACCGATTGCGGCCGCATAGGAGGCAATTTGCGTTTTGTTGGGTGCGTTGAGCCTTTTCTGCATCTTTTTCTGGTGAAAATTTACCGTATTTTGGGAGATGGAAAGGATCAGCGATATTTCCGCCGATGTTTTTCCCTCTGCTGTCCATTTGAGAACTTCCAGTTCACGTTGGCTTAAATCCAGTTTGATGGTCGCCATAGAAATATCATCAACATCGATCAAAGCAGTCATTGTTAATTCCGATATATACTGAATTTTCAGCTCAACCTCGGGAGTCAACTCGATGTTTTTAAGTGGATTTGCTGTCGACATTGATAAGATACCCACGGATCTATTGCTGGCCATCACCGAGCAGGAAAGACCATGATAAATCCCGTGCATTCTGGCATCTTCAAAAACCCGCTGACCACTGCTTAAAGCTTCATCATCCCAAAGCCACACCTTACCGGGCAAACTACAAATTTTCAGCACCGGATCGAGTTGAAAAAAATCTTCACGCCAATAATGCTCGAGCCAGTTTTTGGGATAATTACTATAAAGAAATGTCTTCGGCCGGGTAAACGGCACCGGATGCCGAATAAAAAGTGAGTAAAAATCGAGTTCCAGTTCTCTTAACTGCTGCTCAATGATATGGGTAATGTGAGCAATTCCACTTCCACTGTCGTAAGCTGATTTTATACCGGCTCGCCAAATGAAATAGTTTTCAGATGTCATTTACACCTCAGCGGAGAAAGGTAAAAACCTTAACCTGAATGATTATTCTGTATGAAAGATGCCGTTAAAGAGCCCTAACCGAGCCGATTTTTATTGCAACGAGTGAGCCAAAAGGAACCAAACTGAGTCACAGTTTCGCAGAAATCGTGAGAATAGGCTTTACGCTGAAAAACCAATAACAAATGTGATTAGTTTTTATCTCCTTCAGGAGTATACCGCGTTTCTATTCAGCCTTAACACGCCCTCTAAGGATAGGATTTTTCCTATAAACATTCAATAATTTTGACGGGTTAATTGTTTTGTTGATTCACTATATTTTTGTTGTATTGCCGTGATTACATCAGGTCAAAAGTGCGACTTTCAACATTGACGGCCGCAAAAATCCTCAACATGGAGGCAACATATTCAAATTTTGTTAGCATTTGGGTTACTGGCAATAAGTTAGCTATATTGTAGCGTCTTCAGATTCATTGTTGTCAGCTCCTCTCTCTAAGCCATCATCTTTGCATCTTTCCTTAATGACATGAATCGCTCCGGTTTTCTTCTGGTAATCTTGAATGCGACAAAATGACCATTGCTCAGGCAGCTCCCGGTCACGTCCTGGTAAGGCTCCGTTTGAGGAACGGAAAATATTGTACGGCAAGGCTATTTTTTAACCACGCCTGCCTTTGAAAAAGCGACTTTGCAATCGTAAATTCCACCTTTGAGGGATACCTGGAATTTATAATCTTTCTGACTATTGAATTTAGGTTCAAAAGCTACACTGTCAGTGACTCACTGGCAGCTTTGCGTTTTCGACTTACCCGCAGCGCTTCAACGACCAGTGAGAATGCCGGAGAGGGTTGTTTCCTGCTGGGATAATATAGGTAGTAGCCAGGAAATGGTTTGCACCATTGCTCCAGTACACGAACCAGCCTTCCGTCTTCAATATGAGTTTCAAACTCTTCTTCTGGCAAAAAAGCAATCCCGAATCCCGCAAGCGCTGCATCGACAATATGTTCAGATGTATTAAATATAAGCTGCCCGCTGACACGTACGTTGAGACCGCCCCCTTCCTGATCAAAATCCCAGATATACAACCCGCCTGACCTGACCATCCGTTGATTTATGCATTGATGTTGCGTCAGCTCATGGGGTGTACCAGGGACTGGATACCTCGAAAAATAATCCGGAGATGCCACTGCGGCCATACGCAGTTTGGGGCCAATGGGGACCGCTATCATGTCTTTATCAATGGTGTCACCCAGTCGAACGCCCGCATCAAAGCGGTCTGCCACAATGTCGCGAAAACCATGGTTTGCGTCGAACTCGATGTTAATATCCGGATACTCATGTAGCAGTGGCGTCAGTTTTGGCAACAGCGTGCTGTGCAAAACATTGGGTCCACAGGTGATGCGGACTGTTCCTGCCGGTTTATCACGCAGTTCGGTCAGAATATCCAATTCGGTTTCAATTTCATCAATATGACTACCTATAGCCAACAGCAGTCGTTCTCCCGCTGACGTCGGTGATACGCTGCGGGTGGTTCGCGTCAGAAGGCGAATTTGCATACGTTCTTCAAGTGCAGAAATCGCCTGACTGAGGGCGGGTTGAGTGACACCCAACTGTGCAGCGGCACGGGTAAAACTGCTTTCACGGGCGACGGTGACAAAATAAAGAAGGTCGTTAAGGTTGCGTTTCATCAAATGCATCCCCTCATTAATAAGCGGTAGTTATAAAGCCATTAAGCATTCATTAGCTAGTAATGATGCACCTTGCGTGTAAAATTTCCAACAATAGAAGAGTCGATAATGGTGAATTAATCCCGTTGCCCTTTTCTTCGTGCTTAACCTTTCATTTTCTGACGCTATTCCTGTGAATAGCGTCCGGCCCCGGCTTACCTGAAAACCACCGGGGGGAATTCGGAGTCAGCAATTTATGTCCACATCGTCGAGAGACTCATATCTTCACAAAGAGCACGCGTATTGGAGCGGCGTATTAGCAATGACGTTATGCGTCTTTGCGCTAATTGCTTCGGAATTTATGCCTGTCAGTCTGTTAACGCCTATATCCGAAGAGTTAGGTGTCAGTGAGGGACTGGTTGGCCAGGGGATCGCCATTTCCGGCGTGTTTGCGGTAATAACGAGTCTCTCTATATCTACACTGGCCGGGGGACTCAACCGCAAGATATTGCTGTTGAGTATGACTGCATTGATGGCGATTTCCGGAGCTGTTGTCGCGTTAGCGCCCAGTTATCTGATTTATATGGTGGGTCGTGCGCTGATCGGTATTGTTATTGGTGGATTTTGGTCGCTGTCTGCCGCAACGGCTATTCGCCTGGTCCCGCAGCATCAGGTTCCCCGCGCACTGGCTATTTTTAACGGGGGCAACGCGCTGGCAACTGTTATAGCCGCCCCACTGGGGAGTTATCTGGGATCCGTTATCGGCTGGCGGGGTGCATTCTTTTGTATCGTTCCGGTCGCGGTGATTGCTTTTATTTGGCAGTGGTTCAGCCTGCCGACAATGCCAGCGGATAAAGAAGATAAACGTACCGGCACTGTTTTTCGCCTTTTTGCTAACCCTGTTGTGGCCATTGGGCTTGCAGCCTGTGGGTTGTTCTTTATGGGGCAGTTTTCTTTGTTTACATACCTGCGTCCGTTCCTTGAGACAGTAACGCAGGTGGATATCACCACGTTGTCGTTCATCTTGCTGACCATCGGTGTCGCTGGCTTTATTGGTACCCTGGTGATTGGCATATTTTTGAAATCCGGCTTTTATTCCACGCTTATTGCTATCCCTTTCCTGATGGCGGTCATTGCCGTTGCCCTGATTGCTTTTGGTCACAGCATATGGATTGTTGCACCGCTGCTTGGCTTATGGGGATTAATCGCCACTGCCGCGCCTACCGGTTGGTGGACATGGATCGCCAGAACTTTGCCGGAAGATGCGGAGGCTGGCGGTGGTCTGATGGTTGCCGTGGTGCAGTTGTCCATCGCACTTGGCTCAACAATCGGCGGCTTAGCATTTGACCACAGCGGCTATCAAAGCACTTTTACCATCAGTAGCCTCTTATTAGTGATAGCGGCTGCCTTAGCTTTATTGACGTCACGTAAAGATTTCCACCACATCCGATGAGGAATTCCTGATGAGAATATTTACCCTACTGTTAGGGCTGTTAATCAGTTCATTTGCTGCCACAGGAGCCGATATGTCTAACGAAGCAGATAATTTTTACAAAAGCGATAAAGTCTCGCAGAAAAAAGTGACTTTTAAGAATCAATACCAGATGAATGTTGTCGGCAATCTGTTTATGCCTAAAGGGATGGATCAGAACGCTAAAAAACCGGCAATTGTCATTGGTCACCCAATGGGAGCGGTAAAAGAGCAAAGCTCAAACCTGTATGCACAGAAACTGGCGGAGCAAGGATTTGTAACGCTGGCGATTGATCTTTCCTTCTGGGGAGAAAGCGACGGAAAGCCTGGACATCTGATTTCACCGGAGATTTACTCAGATGATTTCAGTGCCGCAGTCGATTATCTGAGTACTCAGCCTTACGTAGATCCGGATAAAATTGGCGTGCTGGGTATTTGTGGGAGCGGAAGTTTTGTTATCAGTGCCGCCAAAATTGACCCGAGAATGAAGGCTATTGCCACGGTCAGCATGTATGACATGGGATCTGTCTTCCGGAACGGGCTTCATCATTCGGTTACACTTGAACAACGTAAGGCGTTTATTAAATCCGCTATAGAACAACGTGTTGTTGAGTTCAAGGGCGGAGAAATTACCTACATTCCAGGCACTGTCAACAAGCTTGATGACTCAACGCCTGCAATACAGCGAGAGTTTTTCGATTTCTACCGTACAGCCCGTGGAGGTTTTACGCCTCAGGGTGAGAAAGAAGAGCTGACCACAAAACCGATGTTGAGCAGTGTAGGGAAATTTATGAACTTCTATCCGTTCAACGATATCGAAACCATTTCACCACGCCCAATGTTGTTCGTCACCGGCGATCGGGCACATTCGAAAGAATTTAGCGAAGATGCTTACAAACGTGCTGGACAGCCGAAAGAGTTATACATCGTGTCAAGCGCAGGCCATGTCGATCTGTATGACCGTACCGATCTCATCCCTTTTGCTAAGCTGGCATCATTCTTTAAAGCTAACCTCAAATAGTGTCTGAAGTCGCATCCTGCTGGGTGCGACTAATTTTCGCGGTGATCACCATATGAAATATCTGTATGCCTTAATATCTTGCCTGCTTCTTGCAGGTACCTTTGCAAGCCATGCCGTACCTCGACCCCGCCGTTTGAGATAAACACAATGACCGTTAAAATGAACATTAACGGCCAGCAATCTTATGTCAGACTTCACGACAATCCTGCGGCTAAAGCATTTGTTGATGCTTTACCAGTGCAATTTGGAATGGATGAGCTGAATGGTAATGAGAAGTTTGCTGACCTTCCTCATGCGTTGCCTGCCAGCCCGGAGCCTCCAGGCTCCATTCAGGCTGGCGATCTCATGCTGTACGGTAAGCAAACGTTGGTTTTGTTCAATAGATCATTTGAATCCTCATACCGCTATACACCAATTGGGAAAGTTATTAACCCAGAGAGCCTATCCGCTGTAATGGATAAAAAAAGAAAGTATGGGTTGAGCTTGATAACCATTAAAGCAGCGATATTTAGTTCATGGGCTCATGCAGGTAGAGGGCATGGATCCTGCATATTTGAGAACAACTTTATCCGGTAGCCTCGGATGTTTCCTTAATACAAAGTTTTTTTACCTGCCGGCAGTACATCACTTTCTGGTGTCGTTCATAATCGGCCTGTTTCCCCGATATTTACCCAGCGTATGTGCCCGCTCGATAAATACGCTCTGATGAACCTTTTTTCACCGCATTATCACATTTAGGTTATGTCATTCACCGTGTATCGTCTTGTTTTGATTATGGCATCAGGATGTACCCTTATGCGATACCCGTTTTGTTTAAAATACCGCATGGAATAATATAGATCGCCTTAATGCCATTGAAGCACTGGCGCTAGCGGAACTGGTAATGCTCAGAAATCGCGCCCGCTGGCATCATTATGGGGAGATGGTTCAACCTCATCTTCTGACGACCAGAACTTTAGGGTGGCCAGTCATGGCTACGATGCAGGGCAGGTCAACCTGATGTCCGATCCGGAGCCAGGCGTACAGTTCTATACGCACATTTCTGACCAGTACAGCCCGTTTTATACCAAAGTTATCAGCCGCGTTCGAGACGCCACCCACGTACTTGATGGATTGCTGTATCCCGAAAGTGAGCTTGAGATCGCCGAGCATTACACCAATACGGCAGGCTTTACGGAGCATGCTTTTGGGCTGATGCATCTGCTTGGAGTCGCTTTTGCACCAAGGATCCGGGTTTTTTACGATAAACGGTTATTTATTCAGGGTAAGGCTGATAAATACCCTGCGCTCCAGTCAATTATTTCCACAACAGCACTGAATATCAAAAGAAATAGAAGCCCACTGGAATGAAATTCTCAGATTAGCGATTCCAATAAAGCAGGGAGCGGTGAGCGCTTTTCTAATGCTGAAAAAGCTGGCCAGTTTTCCGAAACAGAATGTGCTTTCTACAACACTAAGGGAAAATGGTCGCATCGAGCGCACACTGTTTATGCCGAATTGGTTCCGTGATCCCGCGTTGCGTCGCAGGATTCAGGCCGGTCTGAACAAGGGAGAAGCCCGGAACGCCCTTGCCAGAGCAGTCTTCGTGCACCGTCTTGGCGAAATAAGGGATTGAGGTCTGGAAAACCAGAGTTATCGCGCCAGCTGACTTACGCTAATTACCGCCGCGATAACATTATGGAATATCGTATATATCGAGAATGTCATTAACCTACTGAAAAGGAAGGGGGTACATCTTAATAAACAATTGCGGTCACACTTGTCTCCGCCAGGTTGGGAGCATATTAATGTGACAGGCGACTATATCTCGCGAAAAAATATAAAATTAGCAGAAGGGAAGTATCGACCTTTGCGACCAATAGGTATCAGTCAGTACAAAAAATAACCTTAACGTACAATGTTTCCCGTTTCCCAAACGGAGCCCTGGTATAATTAACAGCCTTTCTCCTCTTCATTTTTGCCTTAAGTTGAGAGCAATGCCGGGTTTTTAATCAGGCGACACATCGTATTCGCAGTTTAGTCTCAATTTTGCTTTATAGCGGAGAGTTTTGCGTTAAGCTCTTGAACGCACAACGCTGACATATTCTGATACGTTAAAAGCCAACAGAGCTTTAAATTCAATAAAACTGGACAGGAAAACATAATGGTCGATCAATCAAAAGAATCTATCGCCTGCGAGGAGGCACCGGACACGCTCCGGCGCAACCTCCATAATCGTCATATTCAGCTAATCGCCATCGGGGGCGCTATTGGTACCGGACTGTTTATGGGGTCGGGAAAAACCATCAGTCTTGCCGGCCCCTCTATCATATTTGTTTATATGATCATTGGTTTTATGCTGTTCTTCGTGATGCGTGCAATGGGCGAGCTGCTGCTGTCAAATCTTGAGTATAAATCCTTCAGCGACTTCGCCGCCGACCTGCTGGGCCCCTGGGCGGGTTACTTCACCGGCTGGACCTACTGGTTTTGCTGGGTGGTTACCGGCATTGCCGATGTCGTTGCCATCAGCTCCTATTTCCAGCTCTGGTTCCCCAGTTTCTCTATATGGATGAGCGCTCTGCTGTGCATCTTCGTGTTCTTGTCTCTAAACATTGCCACGGTTAAGCTTTTTGGCGAAATGGAGTTCTGGTTTGCGATTATCAAAATCGTCGCCATTGTGGCGCTGATCGTTACCGGTATTGTGCTGGTGGCGATGCACTACCCTTCTCCGGGCGGTAGCCATGCGGCATTGAGCAATATCTGGGATCATGGGGGCATCTTCCCGAAAGGTTTAAGCGGATTCTTTGCCGGTTTCCAGATCGCAGTGTTTGCCTTTGTTGGCATCGAACTGGTCGGGACGGCAGCGGCAGAAACTCACGATCCGAAAACCGTGCTGCCGCGTGCGATTAACGCTATCCCTTTACGCATCATTATGTTTTATGTCTTGGCGCTGATAGTGATCATGGCCGTGACGCCCTGGGATCATGTCGTCGCCGATCGCAGTCCATTTGTTGAGATGTTCGTACTGATTGGTTTGCCGGCAGCCGCGAGTATCGTCAATTTTGTGGTGCTGACTTCCGCCGCATCATCCGCTAATAGCGGTATCTTCTCGACCAGCCGCATGCTGTACGGTCTTTCGCAACAGGGCGTAGCACATCGCAGTTTTGGGATACTGTCGAGCCGTGCCGTGCCCACCACCGGGCTGTTCTTTTCCTGCTTGTGTCTGCTGGGAGGCGTGGCGCTGATTTATCTGATCCCGAACGTTATGACGGTGTTTACCCTGGTGACCACCGTCTCGGCTATTTTGTTTATGTTCGTCTGGACCATCATTCTTTGCTCATACCTGGCGTATCGTAGAAAACATCCACAGCGTCATGAGGCCTCCAGTTATAAAATGCCTTTGGGCAAATTTATGTGCTGGGTGTGTCTGGCATTCTTCGCCTTTGTGCTGGTTCTGCTGACATTAGAAGAAGATACGCGTCAGGCGCTAATGGTCACACCGCTATGGTTTGTGATGCTGGCAGCAGGATGGTTCTTGCGTAAGCGTAAGACGAGGTAATTACAACTGGCTCGCGAGACAGATAATCGCGGGCCAACGCTGTTGTTTCCGTTAGTTTCTTTAAAATCTTGACCACAGTTTACCCAGCACCTTCCCTAACGGAAGGTGCTGATGCTTCACGCGCTCGGGTTTACCTGATGAATTATCCAGTGGTTCTGGGCCAAGATCGAAGGTAAATGGATAAGGTGACTCTTCCCCTATCCGCAGATCGGTGATTTCAACCCGGTTATCCACTCTCTTCATGGCAAAGAAACCGCGACTAAACCATGCCACACGCTGCACGTACCTGTTAGCACTGTACTGTTGATATAACTCCCATCCTCTTGCATGCGTACTCAGCACCAGCGGTTTAAACGGACTGAGTAATGAATAGAACCCTTCCAGATAGCTTTCAGGTGTCATCACTACGATCCGCCACTGCAACGTATTAAATGCTGTGGGCGTCACCAATAATTGTCTTACATCACCTTGCTGCATCAGAAGCTGACGTTGCGCGGCCTGGATGACCCACGTCTGCGCCGCCATACTCCAAACCAGATACGAACAACTGAAAATCAGCCCCGACAAGTTACAGCGCCAACCTTTTCTGTTGCGCCCAACCAGTGCTGCCACCAGCCCGAACAATAGTGGCAGGATATACAGCGGGTCGATAACAGGCATGCAGCCAATGGCAAATGGGCGATCGCTGAAAGGAAGCGCCAGCTGTGTGCCATACACCGTAGTAAGGTCAAGGAAAGGATGGGTGATCAGCGCCAGCCAAACGGCAGCCCAACAGCGGACAAAGGTTGGCGACTGACGGAATATGTACCTGAAAAAAGCCGCCAGCAACGGAGAAACCAGTGTCAGCCAGAGCAAAGCATGGCTTTCGCTGTGGTGCTGAGTCATGTTGTGAACGGCATCACCGTGGTCGATAACCCTATCCAGACCAGGCAGTGTTGCGCACACCGCACCGACCAATGCCGCCTGCCACATCGGCATCCTGCTGCCTAACAAGGCGACGGTGACGGCTGCGCCCAGTACTAACTGTGAAACGAAATCCATTGTCGCTCCCGGTAATCTGTCTGTTTAGCGTACGCGTATCCCCTCAATCACCATGCGTTGGACATTTTCCACCGTCTGTTGAAAGAAGTGTTCATCTTGAAGGGTCTGCCCGGTTATCGCCTGTACCTGAGTGGCAAAATCCGCATAGTGCTGGGTGGTGGCCCATAGCATAAAGATCAGATGATAGGGCTGCACAGGCGACAGTTTCCCTTTTACTACCCAGGCTTCTATGATCGCGGCCTTCTCTTCTACCAGGTGACGCAGGTCGCCTGCCAGCTCCGCCTTTAATAATGGCGCACCCTGTAACATCTCCAGGCAAAACAGTCTGGATGCCTGCGGATGATCGCGCGAAACCTCCAGCTTCAGACGGATATAGTCACGGATAGCATCAAGCGGAGGCTGGTCGTGGCGGAGCGCACGCAGCGGGGTTAACCAGACATCCAGCAAATCTTTCAAAACCGCTATATACAGCTCTTCTTTTGAAGGAAAGTAATAGAGAAGATTGGTTTTTGATACATTAGCTCGTTCAGCCACCTTATCAAGGGTGGTGCCATGAATGCCGTACTGCGAGAAAAATTCCAGTGCGGCGCTTAGAATAGCCGAACGTTTCGCGGCCACCGCGCGTGCACGGCGCGTAGGGGCTTTAGCCGGTAAAAGATCGATAGAATTCACCTTGAGTTCATAATCCATATGTGTTCAGAGATAATAGCAAATCGCCTGGGACATCACTATGCCCTTTAATTAAGCCGCAATGCCAGTTAATTGTGTAGACATTATTGACCCCAAAATTCGTTTTCGCGCGAAAAAGCTAAATTTAGTCAGTAAAAAATTCATATATAGTTTTGTATATTGCTTTTTTAGTTACTGCCTCATTATATAAGGCATACCCCGAATTTCATTTTTCACTTATTCAGATAGCCTGATATGAAGATAAGCATTATTATATTTGGCGGAAATAAAGACTGATAAATTTCTCATAATGCGCCGCACGGCATCCCCTCTTTGAAAAGAACAACATTCGGGAGAACCGACGAGAACGAAACCATTATTGCCGCGCCGCTGCCTGAGTGTCCTGATTGTTCACTTTGATCTTCTTTTTGCGCTTTAGTTTCAGTTCGCTAACCAGTACCCCAAGTATGATAAAAGCGCCCCCCAGCAGGGCAATCGCCGGCAGGCGCTCTCCAGCAATGCGCCCAACAACTCCAGCCCATACGGGTTCACCGGCATAAATCACCGTAGCGCGAGTGGGTGAAATGCTGCACTGCGCCCAGTTCATCGTGACCTGGATGAGCGCGCTGGCAATGCCCAGACCAACGGCGCTAAACAGCAAATATGGACTAAACGGCGGCACCGACTCGCCGATTGGTAGCATGATGATAAAGCCGAACAATGAGGCAACCCCCAGTTGGACCACTGTGACACGCTGCACGTTGACCTTACCTGCACAGGCACCAATCAGGATAATTTCTGCCGCTATTGCCAGCGTGCTGATTAAAGTCGCTATTTCACCGACGTTAAACGCCGTCGCCCCACCCTCAGGACTCGCCAGCAGCAGCAAACCAGTAAAAGCTAGCATCACGCCAATCCATGACATCAGGCCCGGCATGCGGCCAAGAAATGCCCACTGTAGCAGTGGCACAAGCGGTACATACAGCGCGGTAATAAACGCAGATTTACTGCCGGAGAGGGTCTGCATGCCATAAGCTTGCAAACCATAACCACAGCCAATGGCTAAACCAATTAATGTTCCGGCCTTCACCTCTTGCCAGGTGATAGCGCGCAATGTTCGCCACGATATCAACGCCAGTAATACAGTAGCCGTGGCAAAGCGCACCCCGATAAACCAGAACGGGCCACTCACGGTCATGGCATGATTCACAATGAGAAAAGTACCGCCCCAAACCATAGTGATCAGGATTAGCACCATTTCCTGTGGTTTCATGGCAAATTTATAACGTGAGAAATACGCTGACATTGTTCGGCTCTTCTGAATTTTGGCCTCATTTTGCGCGATCGGCACTTTAAGGGCAAGAACAGCAGGTGCAACTACTGACGCCAATTTGTTAAGCGGCGTTTATTTGCCGGATACTGAGCCTTTCCATCGTAAAAGGCGCGTTTTTCACCGCGATTAGTCGGATATTTTGTACAAAAATTGATCGAATAACAGGCAGAGCGCTCACTATCTTCTATACTGAAAAATCGGATCCAAAACGGATAATATCCACCACAGGAGATCGTTATGGTAACGCAACAATCCAAAGCTCATCGCGTTGGGGAATGGGCAAACGTGCGCTCCACTTCAACAGAAATTGCCGAAGCTATTTTTGAAGTCGCAAATTACGATGAAAAGCTGGCTGAAAGTATCTGGGAACAACAGGGTAGTGATGAAGTCCTGCTACGCGCCTTCGATAAAACCGACAGCGACGTCCTCACTTGGGATAATAAAGTCGTTGAGCGTAAAAACGTTTAACTCCCCATCGGGTGAGTCCCTCACCCGCTTTTCTCCTCCTTCAGACTGGTCTGATAAGTCGCCATGTTGAAGACTTATCTACTACGCTTAATCCCAACATTTTCAATTTTGACAGCCAGAGTTCGGCTGATTACTCACCAAGGAGCGCGTTATGCCATATCAAACGATCAATCCCGCAAGTAATAAGCTCATCAAATCCTGGCCTGACCACAATGAGAGCCAGGTAGAAAAAGCATTAGCCACTGCTGATGCGTTATATCATTCAGACTGGTCAAAAGGTGATATTCAGCCTCGTTTACAGGTGCTGAAAAAAATGGCTGACTTGATAGACAGCCGCACTGAAGAACTGGCGAAGGCGGCCAGCGTGGAAATGGGTAAACTGCTGGCGCAGAGCCGTAGCGAAGTTGAACTTTGTGCGCAAATTGCCCGCTACTATGCCGAGAACGCCGAGCGTTTTCTTGCTCCGAGCCGCTATCCCAGCGAGTTGGGTGAGGCCTGGGTTGAGCACCATCCGATAGGTGTACTGGTTGCTGTCGAACCCTGGAATTTCCCGTTTTATCAGCTGATGCGCGTATTGGCCCCCAACCTTGCAGCCGGGAATCCGGTTTTGGCAAAACATGCCAAAAATGTTCCCCATTGCGCGACACTGTTTGAACAACTGGTGACTGAAGCAGGTGCTCCACAAGGTGCCTGGACTAACCTGTTCGTTAGTAACGAGCAGATCGCGACACTTATCGCCGACGATCGTGTGCAGGGGGCGGCCCTGACGGGTTCCGAGCGTGCAGGCAGTGCCGTTGCACAACAGGCAGGCAAATACCTCAAGAAAACCACACTTGAGTTGGGCGGTAATGATGTTTTCGTGGTACTGGAAGATGCCGACTTGGAAAAAGCGGTTGAGGCCGCCGCCGGGGCACGTCTGAGTAACTGTGGACAAGTGTGCACTGCTGCCAAGCGCTTCCTGATACACGAAAAGATTGCTGACCAATTTATGGCAAAATTCACCGCTGCCTTTAAGGCAGTAAAAATTGGCGATCCGCTGGATGAATCCACCACGCTTGGCCCTCTTTCTTCTGCCGAAGCGCGAGACGGTTTAGATAAACAGGTACAGCAGGCTGTGGCTAAAGGGGCAAAATTAGTCCTGGGTGGTGCACCGGTTGCGGGAGAGGGTTGTTTCTATCAGCCCACGATCCTGACCGACATCAAACGCAGCAATCCGGCGTATTTTGAAGAGTTCTTCGGCCCGGTAGCTCAGGTTTATGTCGTAAAAGATGATGATGAAGTGGTGAAGCTGGCCAACGATTCCCATTACGGTCTGGGTGGCTCAGTGTTTACGCAAGATATCGCGCGCGGTAAAGCACTAGCATCTCGTATTGAAACAGGCATGGTTTACATCAATTCCGCCACGAATACCTCAGCCGAACTGCCTTTTGGCGGCGTCAAGCGCTCCGGTTTTGGCCGTGAGCTTTCTGACTTGGGCATTAAAGAGTTTGTTAACCAAAAACTGGTCGTAGTCAGCAAGGATTGAGCCACCAAGGCGCACTTCACCACGGTGCGCCCCGCTCTGAACTGGATGGGGCGAGGCAAAAACAGGCTCGCCCCCTGATGAGTTAGCTTTTGTTGACGTGCTCTTTGTCATCAGACGCTTTTCTACCCACCGTCCCCTTCTCTGCTGCTGCGTTATCGCCAGCAGCTTTATTTTGCTCTGGCTTAGCCTGAGTGGTTTCCGCCGCAGCCTTGTCAAGCGCCGCCTTTGCCGCAGCAGCTTTGTCCGCAGCCATTTTCTCGGCTGCCACTTTCTCCGCGGCGGCTTTATCGGCAACAGCCTGCGCAGCGACAGCTTTTTCTGCAGCCACCTTCTCGGCAGCGGCCCTTTCCGCAGCGGCTTTATCTGCGGCTGCCTTTGCAGCAAGCGCTTTATTCACCGCAGTATCATTATCAGCTGGTTTCACTTCATTAGTCGCAGCGGGTGCAGCCACCTCAAGCGGCGTTCCCAGCAGCGACTTATTCAGCACCTGTGTAAATTGATCCCAACCACAGAAACCATTGGCATCAGTCGGACAGCCAGCCATTTGCAGAGTCACACGCTGCGGAGGATTGCTCAACGACAGCGGTTGTTCATCCCGTAACTGTGATGAGGTCTGATAAACGTATTCCACTTTTACCAGTTCACGGTCATTTTTCTTATCATGCCAACGCTGGAACTGCACCATACCGCCAATCGGCGTTTGCTCATTTTGTTCTGGCAATGTGTAGGGTTTGAAGTCGAGCGCACTCAGCAGTGAGGCGATATTCGAATCATGCCCCACCAACAGCGTTACCAGCGGCGCGGTGGCTCTATCCTGATCAACCAGCAGGCTGCGGATGTAATCGACCAACGGAGCCGCAATTTCACGCGCTACCACGGGCGATGAGAACAGCGAGTTCTGATAGCCATTTTTTATCGCCGCCAGTTCTTGCCATTGCTCGGGGGTTTTGATCTGCCCCCAGGCCACCTGCTCCATCGGAAAACCTGCGTAATATTGCAGGGTGAAGGCATCCACCAGCGAATTACCTACCTTCAGAGGGCCAGTGACATTAGGTTCTTTTCCATTTTCTGCCGTAAAGGTGTTCTGATTATTACTGGAGAGATCGCACTGTTTTTTGCCGTTACAGGCCGGGGAACTTTTATAGTTGATGATTTTTTCCAGGCGCTGGAATGCAGAGTTAAGCGCCAGTTTTTCGCTTTCGCTGTTGATAGCCGTTAGCGCTTGTTTATTAAACTCTTCACTGCTATTGGTAATGACCGGGTTGAATATGGGATCCATGCTACCCATCGCATCCTGATGCGAGACGGGAATATCGCACCCAGGGAATGCACCGGTGACAAAGAACTGTGCAGTCGCAACGGTGCGCTGCAGGCTATTGGCATAGGCATAAATTGCATCGGAACTTGGGCATTCACCCTGTTTGGCCAGTCCCTGTTGCTCAAGCCATTGGCGAGTATAACGGCCCATATACACTTCCAGCACGCCGCCTTTGGTAGTCAGTTCACCGCCTGGAACATCCCATTTTGGCCACGCTTTTTGGGTCGCCTGCTCAAGGAGGCTGCCATTATTCGCTAAGGGGGCTCGCAGGTTATGTCGGCTCATCATCAACACTTGTTCCAGCTGATAGTCGCTATCTGCTGCCCAGGCAGGAACCCCAGAAAATGCTGAACAAAGGGCCAGGGTGCAAAGGCTGAACTTTTTAATCATGTTTTTGTTCCATTGATTCATAGGGAATGAGCCTGCTGACCAGCAGAGCCTGCCGCTCGGGCCGCCACTCGCAACTTCACGCAGACTGCGGGTTAACCACTTTGCAAAGCATATCATCAGAGGCTCGGATCAATCATAAGTGAGTAAGAATATAACAGATTCTAAACCGGTGGTTGAGTCGCCTGAAGAGCAGTAAAAGAAACAAGATGTTTACGGCGGGGCTGTTGAGATCCCTTTTGAACAGGGTCAATGGTGAAGGTTCTGGTGCGTGCAGCCATAAAGCCGGGCAATGGTCGATGAGGAAAAAAGTGCCAAACAAAAACCCCGAGATTTTGCAATCTCGGGGCTGAATTTGATGGTGGAGGAGTAGAGATTCGAACTCTAGAACGGTTTCCCGTCGCCGGTTTTCAAGACCGGTGCCTTCAGCCACTCGGCCACTCCTCCACACGGTTATCAATTACTGAGATGTTCTCCCGCTAACTGATGGGGCGCATTATAGGGGATGTTTTTTCATTTGCCAACGTTATTTTTTGCTATTTTGTTGATTTTATGAGCATTTGAATTCAACAGGCAAAATAATCGCCAGTCACCTTAACGGGGTTGGTGGCAGCTAAGTTCAAAGATCCCCGGATATTTATTCTGCACATAACAAAACGGGCCAGCTTTACGCTGACCCGTTAAATTTGATGGTGGAGGAGTAGAGATTCGAACTCTAGAACGGTTTCCCGTCGCCGGTTTTCAAGACCGGTGCCTTCAGCCACTCGGCCACTCCTCCACGTTGGGCGGCACTATAAACACCTGCGATGAGCTTGTAAAGCAGCTTTTATTTCAGTTGCGTAAAAAAAAACCACACGGCGCGCATCTGCCGTAATTATCAACAAAATGCCGACAAAACCAGCGCCCCCCCGCGTAAAGAAGGGTAAAACGGCTTCCCCCGTCATTTTGCACTCCTTATGCTCACCGACAGACATTTTCCAACTTCAGTCATCCTGAGAGGTGCTTTATGGATCGCATCGTTTCCTCCACGCGCGACAGCTCACTGCTGAGTACGCACAGAGTTCTGCGCAACACCTATTTTCTGCTTGGCCTGACACTGGCATTTTCAGCTCTGACCGCCACGCTGAGTACCGTATTCGCACTGCCGGCACCGGGGTTGATTCTGATGTTGGCTGGTTTTTATGGCCTCATGTTCTTAACCTACCGCCTGGCTAACAGCCCGAGTGGCATTCTCGCCGCATTCGCTTTCACCGGCTTCCTGGGCTACTGCCTTGGCCCCATCCTGAACAGTTTCCTGTCTGCCGGAATGGGTGATGTTATTGGTCTGGCGCTAGGCGGTACTGCGCTGGTGTTCTTCTGCTGTTCGGCTTATGTACTGACCACCCGCAAGGATATGTCATTCCTGTCCGGCATGTTAATGGCAGGCTTCGTTGTCCTACTCATCGCCGTAGTCGCCAATCTGTTCCTGAATATTCCCGCTCTGCATATGGCAATCAGCGTATTGTTCGTGCTGTTCTCTACCGGCGCAATCCTGTGGGAAACCAGCAACATCATTCACGGCGGCGAAACCAACTACATCCGCGCGACGGTTAGCCTGTATGTCTCTATCTATAATATTTTTGTCAGCCTGCTCAGCCTGCTGGGAATGTCCCGCAGCAACTAAGCCCTTCCGGCTGTCACGGAGGCCCTGCATATGCGGGGCTTTATTTTTGCCGCAACAAAAATTTGTTAGACTAGGCCCCGGTCAACAAGGGTGAGGCAAGACAGTGCAGTTTAATGGCAAAGAAATAGCGCGAGATGCGCAAGGTTATCTGAAATCCACGACAGACTGGAGTGAAGGTCTGGCTCTGCAACTGGCGGCAGAAGAGGCGATTGAACTGAGCGAAGCTCACTGGGAAGTTGTTCATTTCGTCAGGGCATTTTATCTGGAGTTTAATACCTCTCCTGCCGTGCGCATGTTGGTCAAAGCGATGGCACAGAAGTATGGCGAGGAAAAAGGCAATAGCCGCTATCTTTTTCGTCTTTTCCCCAAGGGGCCGGCCAAACAGGCAACGAAAATCGCCGGCCTGCCGAAACCCGTTAAGTGTCTGTAGTGCTTAGCCCGTAATGAATCCCTGTGGGAAATGTGCGGGATGCCAGGGCTCAACCAGCACCTTATCAGCACGCGCGCCGCAGGGGCCACCGGCTTTCAACCATGTCAGCAGTGACTCTACCTGCTGCGCTTCTCCGCAGGCACCGACCTCGACACTGCCATCATCCAGGTTTATTGCATAACCACACACATCATGCTTGTGCGCTTCAAGCCGGGTACTGTAGCGAAACCCCACGCCTTGCACCCGACCGTGCACCCACGCACGAACACAGATGATTGCCATTTTCCCTCCACTGACCAAGACTCATTGCTTTTTTACCGATGGCACCGGACAATATCGTCTGATTTTCTTAGATTAAGCATAGCAAAACATGACCGTTCGTTTAATTCTTACCAAAGGACGTGAAAAATCCTTACTTCGTCGTCATCCGTGGGTGTTCTCCGGTGCCGTTGCCCGTATGGAAGGTAAGGCCC
This sequence comes from Erwinia piriflorinigrans CFBP 5888, assembly GCF_001050515.1. Classification (GTDB taxonomy): domain Bacteria; phylum Pseudomonadota; class Gammaproteobacteria; order Enterobacterales; family Enterobacteriaceae; genus Erwinia; species Erwinia piriflorinigrans. The sequence goes on along the minus strand of NZ_CAHS01000014.1, from coordinate 232,511 downwards.
AGCCGGGAGAAACTATTGATGTTTGTGACAGCCAGGGTAAATGGCTGGCGCGTGCAGCCTGGTCTCCTTCATCCCAGATCCGCGCCCGTGTCTGGAGCTGGCAGCAGGATGAATCGATAGATATCGACTTTTTCGTACGCCGACTCAACGCCGCACAACAGCTGCGCGACTGGCTGGCGCAGCGAGACAATCTGGATAGCTATCGCCTGATCGCCGGTGAATCTGATGGACTACCGGGGATCACTATCGACCGTTTCGGTAACTACTTGGTGTTGCAGCTGTTATCTGCCGGTGCAGAGTACCAGCGCGCGGCGCTCATCACTGCGCTGCAACAGTGCTACCCTGATTGCGCAATTTACGATCGCTCTGATGTCAGCGTGCGCAAGAAAGAGGGACTGGAACTCACTCAGGGCGTCGTGCTGGGTGAGGCGCCACCGCCTCTTCTGCCCATTACCGAGCACGGTATGAAGCTGCTGGTGGATATTCAGACCGGACATAAAACCGGCTATTACCTCGATCAGCGTGACAGCCGTGTAGCAACCCGTCGCTATGCTCAGGGCCGCCGCGTGTTGAACTGTTTCTCCTACACCGGCGGCTTCGCCGTATCTGCCCTTATGGGCAACTGCAAAGAGGTCATCAGTGTTGATACCTCGCAGGCGGCGCTGGATGTCGCGCGTCAAAATGTTGAACTTAACGGGTTGGATGTCAGTAAAGCTCATTTTCAGCGTGATGACGTTTTCAAGCTGCTGCGCCGCTACCGTGATGAGGGTGAAAAGTTCGATTTGATTATTATGGACCCGCCAAAATTCGTGGAAAACAAAAATCAGCTGATGGGAGCCTGCCGGGGTTATAAGGATATCAATATGCTGGCAATGCAGTTACTGAACCCAGGTGGGATGCTGCTGACTTTCTCCTGCTCCGGCCTGATGGCGACCGAACTGTTCCAGAAAATCCTTGCGGATGCGGCCGTCGATGCTCAGCGGGATGTGCAGTTTATCGAACAGTTCCGACAAGCCGCCGATCACCCGGTGATTAGCAGCTACCCGGAAGGGATGTATCTGAAAGGTTTTGCCTGCCACGTCATTTGACTTGAAAACGTCGTTACCGCCTCCATATAGACCTAAGTACAAGGTTTATTCGGAGGTTACGATGATTGCCAGCAAATTTGGTCTTGGACAACAGGTACGCCATCAGCTACTCGGCTTTCTGGGCGTGATCGTTGATGTTGATCCGGAATATTCATTAGAAGACACGGAAATAGACGATATTGCCGCCGGTGAATCGCTGCGAGGTGCTCCGTGGTATCACGTTGTGATGGAAGATGATGACGGCCAGACGGTGCAAACCTACCTGGCTGAAGCTCAGCTGTCATGGGAAATTCCAGGAGAGCATCCTGAGCAACCCTCAATGGATGAACTTGCAGCCTCTGTTCGCCAGCAGCTTCAGGCGCCAAGATTAAGAAACTGAATAGCCCCGCCCTGTGCGGGGTGTTTTACTGTTGTTTCTCCAGCCCCAAACGCGGGATCTCAATTTTGGGACAGCGATCCATCACAACCTGTAAACCCGACTCTTTCGCTAACACTGCCGCCTGATCATTGAGCACGCCAATTTGTAGCCATAATGCCTTGGCATGAATGGCTATTGCCTCCTGCGCCACTTCCCATGCCGCATCCGATTGACGAAAAACGTCGACCATATCAATCTCCACAGGAATATCTGCCAGTGCAGCATAAACAGTCTGCCCCTGAAGTGTTTTTCCGGCCAGTTTCGGACTGACAGGGATAACCTGATAACCCTGTGTTAGCAGGTATGCCATCACCTGATAACTTGGACGTGCGGGGTTGTCACTGGCCCCCACCAATGCAATCGTTTTTGTCGACAACAGAATGTCAGCGATAGTTTTATCATTCATTTTAGCCCCCTGTTTCAAACCGCTTATGAACTCTCATTGTGGCAAACCCGACGAGATGAAAAATAACATTTAGCCTGTTTACGACTCGTAGCACAAATAAGTATGTTCAAATGTTAATATGCTGCCATACTGAAAGACTTTGATACACTCGTATCAGTCCCCTATTTGTCCCACTTTGGAGTAACAATGAAGCTGCGTATGGCCATCACCGCGCTACTGGCAATGCTGGTGGCAGCAAACTCACTGGCGACAACGCTGAAATTGTCTGTTGATATTAACCTCCTGGTTCTGGATGGCCATAAAATTTCGGGTTCGCTGCTGAAAGGAGCGGATGGGCTGGAGCTGGAACGTGGTGAGCATCAGTTATTATTTCAGGTAGAGAAAAAAGTTAAAAATTCCGCGCAGGCCACCATAAACTGGAAATCATCACCGCAAATTGTCACCTTTACGGCCCGCAGCGCTTCAGTGGTCATCAACCTACCGGAATTAAAAACGCTGCATCAGGCCAAACATTTCGACAGCAAACCTCAGTTCACCCTGATGAATGAACAGGGCACTGAAGTCGATGCCAGGCGCGATCGCTTAGCGACCGGGGCGCAGAGTGGTTTCGAGCAGGCGATGCTGATCTACAATATGTCGGGCAAAGTGGCATCGGTGCCACGCTTTTCGAAAACGCTGCCGATGAAAGCTCCGGCGGGCAATATCCCCGACATAACCAGCAGTCTTCAGCCTGAACACCCCGTGCTGCGCCTGTGGTTTCTTCAGGTTGATACCGCCACGCGTCAACGCCTGATTATGGTGATGAACGCCCTGCATACCAGTTGATATCTGTGTGGTTGCGGGACTACACTTAACCTTCTGTTTGCTCATTCCTTTTTGCCCTATCCAGCTAACCAGGATCTCTGAATGGATCAGACTACCCGCACCATCCAGGCACAAAAACACATCGCGCTGGTGGCTCATGACCACTGCAAAACCTCTTTGATACAGTGGGTTGATATTCACAAAGAAAAGCTTCAGCATCACACCCTCTACGCCACCGGCACGACAGGCAATCTGGTCCAGCGCACCACCGGCCTGGCCGTTACCGCCATGATGAGCGGCCCGATGGGCGGTGACCAGCAGGTAGGTGCGCTGATTTCAGAAGGCCGCATCGACCTGCTCATTTTCTTTTGGGATCCGCTCAACGCCGTGCCGCACGATCCTGATGTTAAGGCCCTTCTGCGTCTCGCGACAGTATGGAACATACCGGTCGCCACCAATCTCGCCACCGCCGACTTTATTATCCAATCGCCGCTGTTTGACCAGCCGATGGAAATCGCGATCCCAGATTATCAGCGCTATCTGCAAGAACGTTTAAAATAATGCATCACTACAGAGTCGTGTCAGGGTTTGCGCAGTGTTGGCACGCCCTGTTTACTCAACTCCGCGACAAAGACCGAAGGCGCATCACCGTCATACAACAGCCATACCTGCTGCCGGGCGCGAGTCATCGCGACATAAGCCAGCCTGCGCTCTTCGGCATGCGGAAAATCCTCGGGGATCGGTAGCAGTGCGTCTTCCATCACCGACTCTCTCGCCTCTGCGGGGAAGCCATCCTTACCCTCCGAAAGTCCCAGCACAATCACATAATCCGCCTGTTGGCCCTTGCTGGCATGGACCGTCATAAATTCGATGTTTAACTTCGGCCAGCGGGTTGCAGCTTTATTCAGCACCTCTGGGCGCAAATGGTGATATCGCGACAGCAGCAAAATCCGTTCATCGGGTGTAGCGTATCCACTGATTTTGTTCAGTAACGGCTCCAGCTGCTCCTCCGGTAGCAATGAAATCGACTTTTTATTTCCTTTACTAAGGCCGTTGAGCGGTTTTTTTAGTTGAGCAGGGTTGGCCTGTATAAACGTGTTGGCCACTTCGCCAATGCGTTGGTTAAAGCGGTAGGTGGTATCCAGCACACAGCGGTCGCCTGCGCCAAAATAATGATGGAAGGAGGTGGTTAACGCCATTTCAGCACCACTGAAACGGTAGATGGCCTGCCAGTCATCGCCAACGGCAAACAGTGAGGTTTTCGTATTCTGTCGACGTAATGCCGTAAGGAGTGCCGCACGTTGTGGTGAGATATCCTGAAACTCATCCACCAGGATATGCTTCCACGGGCTGATAAAACGCCCCTTATCCAGAAGGTTTACCGCCTGATGAATCAATCCGGCGAAATCGGTAGCCCCCTCTTCTTTCAGTGCGCCTTTCCACGCCTTCATTAAAGGAGCCATTAATTTTACGCGTTTAGTGAAAAGCACCCGTATCTCTTCCGGGGCTGACTCGATCATCTGCGCCTGAGCGCCCCCGTGCATACGCATTAATCCTAACCAGCGCTCCAGACGACTGGCAAGCCGGCGCGCAAGCCGATCGTCTTGCCAAAAAGTACCGTCAGGCACGTCCCAATCAAGCTCGTCAGTCAGCCATTGACGCCAGCCGTTTGCCTGGGCTTTCTTCTCACTACATTGCTGACGCCAAACCTTAATCAGCAGTGCCTGCCGGGTGTCACTATCGGTTTCCAGCTTGCTGATAGCTGGGGATTTATTGCTACTTTGTTGAATGATATGCAGCGCCAGCGCATGAAATGTTCGTGCCTGGATTTCATCCGTCCCCAGACGTGCCCGAATACGCTCGTTCATCTCATCTGCGGCCTTGCGACCAAATGCCAGTAATAAAACCTGATCGGCACTAGCCTGCTTGCGCATCATCAACCAGCCGGCACGCGCCACCAGTACCGACGTTTTACCACTGCCTGCCCCCGCCAACACCAGCACAGCCTCTTCACCATTAACCACCGCCCGCGCCTGGGAGACATTTAGCGGCGAGGGTTCAACCTGTGTAAAGAAGTCGGCATGTTGTTCCAGCATACGCTCCGTCCATTCGGCGTTGCGTTTGCTACGCTGGCATTCACCATCGTTGAGCCATTTCAGGCAGAATTGATAGGCTTCGCGGCAGTTGTCAAATTCATCAAGCCGTTCGACCGGCAGCGGTAGACGCTCAAAAGCCTGGTGAATTGCCCGCTGCCAGCCAGCCATATCGCCACGCGACAGCCAGCGGTCCTGTCGTTCAGCCTGACCAATTTGATGCTCCTGCTCGGCAAGCACCGTGGCGGAAACATCACTCATTTCACTGCTCCACTGGTGCCATAACTGGCTGAGATGGTGGTAGAAGCGCTGAGTTTCATTCCATTCGGTGCCATGAAGACGCACGACCTTACCGTCTGGTAACGTGAACTCCAGTTCCCCCCAAACCAGTCCTCGTTTACATTTGATCGCATGCAGCTGGTTGAAAGGGATCATATATTTATGCTTTTCACCGCTGACCTCGATGCCTGCGGTCAGCAGCCGCACCCGATTGTAAGGGTGCTGCGCCAGATGTTTGCCCAACGATGTCGCTTTCAGTTCCATTCCGATGCCCTGGCTGCGGTTAATTTAATCATCAAACAGTTTAACTGGTTGCAGTATACCTCTACCGCGCCTGAACGAGGTACAATCAATAAATTAGACCATTTTAAAGAGGAATCTCCTGCCATGCGCACAGTATTGAATGTTCTGAATTTTGTGTTGGGTGGTTTTATCACCACTCTCGGCTGGCTGCTGGCAACGGTTGTCACCATCATCTTCATCTTTACCTTACCGCTCACGCGTTCTTGCTGGGAAATTACCAAACTGTCTTTGGTTCCTTACGGTAACGAAGCAGTACACGTTGATGAGTTAAATCCCACGGGTAAAAATGCATTGCTGAACTCCGGCGGGACTTTGCTGAACATTCTCTGGCTGGTTTTTTTCGGTTGGTGGCTATGCGTTACGCACATAATGGCGGGTATTGCGCAGTGCTTAACCATCATCGGTATACCTGTGGGTATCGCCAATTTCAAAATTGCCACCATCGCACTGTGGCCAGTGGGTCGCCGCGTCGTGTCGGTTGAGGTAGCGCGGGCAGCGCGTGAGGCCAATGCCCGTGCGCGTTTTCGTTGAATAACCACGATGATGTTTGACAACTTGCGCCAGCGCGCTTTTAACAGTGCCTGGCTCTACAATATTCGTATTACCCTGGCACTGGCTGGAACCACCCTTATGCCCTGGTGGTTGCATCAGATTACATGGACTATTCCCCTGACCCTGGGGGTGGTAGCAGCTGCACTGACCGATCTGGACGACCGCCTGAGTGGCAGACTGCGTAATCTTATTATTACGCTGATCTGTTTCTGTATTGCTTCCGTTTCGGTTGAGCTGTTATTCCCCCATCCCTGGCTGTTTATCGCCGGGCTTGCTGTGTCCAGCTGGGGGTTTATTTTGCTTGGAGCCCTCGGCCCACGCTATGCCACCATCGCGTTCGGCGCACTGCTGATCGCTATCTATACCATGCTGGGAATTAACCTGTTCCCTCAGTGGTATCTGCAACCTGCCCTGCTACTGCTGGGTGCCATTTGGTATAATCTGCTAACGTTGGCCGGGCATCTGTTATTCCCTATCCGCCCGCTCCAAGAGAGCATATCACGCTGCTTTTCCCAGCTGGCAGGTTACCTGGAAGCCAAGGCCAACCTGTTTGACCCCGACCTGGGAGAGGACGATCGTCAAACGCTGGTTGATATGGCAATGGCCAATAGCCAGCTGGTTACACAATTGAATCAGGCTAAAGCCTCGATCCAGTCGCGGTTGCGGGGTGACCGTGGCCAACGTGGCACTCGCCGCACTCTTCACTATTATTTCGTTGCACAGGATATCCATGAGCGGGCCAGCTCATCCCATGTCCAGTATCAGGTGCTGCGTGAAACATGGGGAACAAGCGATATCCTGTTTCGCTTTCAGCGCCTGCTGACGCTACAGGCCCAAGCCTGCCACCAGCTTTCGCGCACCATTCTGCGACGCGAAACTTATCATCATAGCGCTCATTTTGAGAGAGTCTTTGCCAATTTGCAGGCTGCCCTGCATCGCCTGATGAGCAAGCAGCCCGGCGGCCCTGAAGTTAAAGCAATGAATTACCTGTTGAACAATTTAAAAGCCATTGATGCCCAGCTGGCAACCATCGAATCCGAGCAGATTCTGGCCGAGGCGAACACACAGCAGAACCATACGCTGTCCAATGAGGGTCTGACGGGTTGGAGTGATATCCGTCTGCGCCTCAGCCGTCATCTTAGTCCGGAGTCACCGCTGTTTCGTCATGCGACACGACTTTCACTTTTGCTGTGTACGGGTTATGCGTTGATACAAATCACCGGCCTTCAGCACGGGTATTGGATATTGTTGACCAGCTTGTTTGTCTGCCAACCAAACTACAGCGCCACCCGTCGTCGCCTTGCGCTGCGCATCATTGGCACCCTGGCGGGGATTGCGCTGGGATTACCCCTACTATGGCTGGTGCCTTCGGTTGAAGGTCAACTGATATTAATCGTTGCCTCCGGCGTGCTGTTCTTCGCATTCCGCCACGTTCAGTATGCACATGCCACGATGTTCATCACCCTGCTGGTGTTATTATGTTTCAATCTGCTCGGCGAAGGTTTCGAAGTGGCATTACCGCGAATTGTAGATACGCTTATCGGCTGCGGCATCGCCTGGCTGGCGGTGACGTTTATCTGGCCTGACTGGCGCTTTCGGCGGCTTACGGCTGTGGCCGATCGCACGTTGAAGGCAAACTGCCGTTATCTGGAGGCGGTTCGGCTGCAATATCACCAGGGCAAGGATAACCGTCTGGATTATCGTATTGCACGACGCGATGCCCACAATGGTGATGCAGAGCTAGCCTCAGTAGTATCCAATTTGTCGGTAGAGAACAAAACAGATCGGGCTGTGCGTGATGAGGCTTTCCGACTGCTATGCCTCAATCATTCATTTCTCAGCTACATATCTGCGCTGGGAGCGCACCGTGAAAAGCTGGAAAATGACGCTCTGCTGCGACTGATGGATGATGCCGTAAGCTATGTCAACAATATCCTGAACTTAGCAAATGCAGATGATAGCAAAGCGAAAAAGATGATGGATAACCTGGCAGCATGCCTTCAGCAGAGCGAAGCTGATACAGAAACGAAAGAGCCACTGGTTCTACAGCAGATGGGTCTGCTGGTGGCTCTTTTACCAGAGATTGCCCGACTAAAAAGCGATCTCTCTTTGCACGACTAGTTCCCTGAATGCATTATATTTTCCTCCTGCTGACCGTAACGGCTAAACCAGCTGCGCAGCTCTTCCTTTACTGCCAGTGGCAGCACTTCGTAGTGCTGCCCGGCAATGGCCCCCTGTAGTGCAAGCAAAACGGTTAGTCCCACATGTTTATTACATGCGTGCAACCGGAGCCAACAGCTCTTAGCCCCTTGCTCTTTCAGCATCTCGATACTGGAAACACCTACCTGACGCAACAGCATTTCCATACGAATGCCGATATTGGGTAAATCCTTAAGTCTCCGGTTTTTTCGCCGTTCCTGCTGCTGTTTTTGCGCTCCCAGCAGACAGATCTGTGAGAACGAAAGTAACAGGTCGTCATCAGACCACAGTGACCGATCAACTCGGTAATAATTAAGATCCACCGACACGCCACGTTTATTCAGACTTAAAGCTTCCATTTTGCGTTCTGTGATATAAGGCTGTATCTGCTCACAGGCCCGCAGATAGAGTTCACCTTCCGCCACTACCGCAAAAACGGTTTCCCCCACAGACAGGGAATAACCTCCAAACTGAGTCCGTGATTTGACCTCGCCAAGCTGGGCCAACCGCTGTTTAGCTTCTTCTGTCTTACGTCTTGAACTGTCCATGATCTCTCCCTGTATCGATTAGAAAATTCGTCTTTATCTCTCTGAATTAGAGAGTTAAAAAGTATGCAATCTTGATTAAGGGTTCAATGAAAAATTCACGTCTGGCCGGTTTACATTATGATTTTGCGAGATGCTACGAAAAAACATTCGGCGGCTGTGAAATATTTTGGTAGCTCGCGCAATATCGGCAAAGCTATTTATTCATTCATCTGTCGGCAGAAGAAAGTTGTTATCTGCCCGCTGCTTAAAATTCGCATGCAGGCACGCCCAACCCGATACAGCCTGATCATGATGAGTGAGGTGTGATTGACATAATGAATTTTCGACTCGGCGTACAGCAAGATTGAGGTTGATCTTTGCTCAATAGCACTATACTGTATATCCATACAGTCAACTGGTGGGCGAAGACATTATGCGTACTCATTCATTAAAAACTCAATCTGTTAAACGCACTCAGCACGTTTCCACACCGGCGATCATTTCACCTGTTTGTGCCAACGGCTTAATTAGCGAACTGATTTATAATGAGGATCATCCCGGTATGACTCAGCTACTGCTGCTGCCACTATTGCAGCAACTGGGTACGCAGTCTCGCTGGCAGTTATGGTTAACACCACAACAAAAACTTAGCCGTGACTGGTTACTGCGTTCTGGCCTTCCCTTGGATAAAGTGATGCAGTCTCCTTGTTGCGACACCATCACCACGGTAGAAGCGATGATCAAAGCATTACAGACAGGGAACTATAGTGTCGTTTTAGGTTGGCTGGCAGACGAAATATCTGTATCAGAACGCCAGCGTTTGCAGCAGGCGGCGAAGTCCGGCCAGGCATTGGGGCTGATTATGCGTTCTGAATGCCGTGTTTTACCCTCGTCAAGACCTCTGAATGGGTTAAAAATTCAATCAAGTTTGTATCATTAAGTAAAAACGAGAATTTTCCTAAATTTTTTTTTCAACAAGCCCTCTTCATGCAACAAATTTAGTCTGGGCGCGGCGTAACAACGATTTAGTGACCCCACGTGACTCCTTTTTTAGCAAAAAATTCACCCTCAAATGTTAAATTTTATGTCTGAAGCCTCTTTTTTTTACCGAGCATCGTCACATCGCACTTGTAAGTTTGCTGGTACGTTGTAGACTTTAGCTCGCCAGGGTGCTCAATAACCTCCATTTTTTGGAAGAGTCATAATCGAGCTTTACAACCCGGCGAAGGATTAAACCAAAGAGCTAATTTTAAGCTCATTGCCTATTTGGATGATAACGAGGCGCAAAAATGAAAAAGACAGCTATCGCAATTGCAGTGGCACTGGCTGGCTTCGCTACCGTAGCGCAGGCCGCCCCTAAAGATGACACCTGGTACACCGGTGGTAAGCTGGGTTGGTCTCAGTACCATGATACTGGTTACTACGGTAACGGTTACCAAAACAACGATGGCCCAACCCACGAAAGCCAACTGGGTGCTGGTGCATTCCTTGGTTATCAGGCTAATCAATACCTCGGTTTCGAGCTGGGTTATGACTGGCTGGGCCGTATGCCTAACAAAGGCAACGAAACCAACGGTGCTTTCAAGGCACAGGGCGTTCAGCTGGCAGCTAAGTTAAGCTACCCAATTGCTGACGATCTGGACGTGTACACCCGTCTGGGTGGTATGGTATGGCGCGCTGACGCAACTCAGACCAACCCAACCTACGGCCGCATCAGTAACCACGACACCGGTGTTTCTCCACTGGCAGCCGTTGGTGTTGAATATGCACTGACCAAAAACTGGGCAACCCGTCTGGACTACCAGTGGGTTAACAACATCGGTGATGCAGGTACCGTTGGTACGCGTCCTGATAACTCAATGCTGAGCGTTGGCGTTTCCTACCGTTTCGGTCAGGATGACGTAGCACCAGTTGTTGCTCCGGCTCCAGCTCCAGCTCCAGTTGTTGAAACCAAGCGTTTCACTCTGAAATCTGACGTGCTGTTCACTTTCAACAAAGCTTCTCTGAAGCCAGAAGGTCAGCAGGCTCTGGATCAGCTGTACACCCAGCTGAGCAATCTGGATCCTAAAGATGGTTCTGTTGTTGTTCTGGGCTACACTGACCGTATCGGTTCAGAGCAGTACAACCAGAAACTGTCAGAGAAACGTGCTCAGTCTGTAGTGGATTACCTCGTTTCTAAAGGCATCCCTGCTAACAAGATCTCTGCACGTGGCGAGGGTAAATCTAACCCTGTTACTGGCAACACCTGTGACAGCGTGAAGGCTCGTAAAGCTCTGATCGACTGCCTGGGTCCAGACCGTCGTGTAGAAATCGAAGTTAAAGGCATCAAGGACGTTGTGACTCAGCCACAGGCTTAAGTCGCTCCGCTTTGAAAAAACCCCGCTCATGCGGGGTTTTTTATTGCCTAAGCAAACGCACTACAGCACATTCACCATCCGTTTTTGCTCTAAGATTTACCGAGGATAGCCTGTAAGTCGTGCTTCAATGACGACATTTGGTTGGCATATTGCTCTTTACGCTCTGCATCTTCAATGAGCTGCACGATTGTTTCAGATAGCGTACTGTCTCGCCGTTGAGCCAGCGCAGCCAGGCGCTGCCACACCAAATATTCCAAATCTATTGATTTTTTGCGGGTGTGCTGATGCTCTGCATTGAAATGGCGCTTACGCCGCGCACGAATAGTCTGCTTCATACGGTTTTCCAGCATCGGATTGATGTGCAGATTTATCCACTGCAACACATCAACCGGCCGATTCTCCATAAGTAGCAGTTCATCGACGACGGCCTGGGCCGCACTTGACTCGATATAGCGCGTGATCAATTCACCTTCCCGGTGTTTTTTGACCAGGTATTTCCATTTCCAGCCGCTTTCAAGATTTTCCAGTTGCTGATATTTCATCGGGATCTCATGCTGACCATATAACAGTTTAAGAATAACAGTTTTTTTTCATGTGGCCGCAAAGAAAACAGATCCCAGCAGATGATTGTGCAATCAGAACAGTGCTAAGCGCATGTGTACGGTGCTTAACGGGCTGAAATCGCGTATAATGCCGCTTTTATTCATTTCAGAAAATACGATAACTTTGACCAACTACCGATTAGAGTGGCGCGCCCTACAGCCCGATACCGAACGTTTTCAGCATCTGCCCCTGACGGCACCTGCTGCCGATTCAGGTTGCCTTGCGGTCGTGCAGGCACGGCTATGCAACGGCCTGAATCTGTTACTGCAAACCCGGGCTAAAGTACCGCTGATGCTGGTCAAAAGTCCTGAGAGCCCCACATACCTTTCTTTGCTGCAGAATATAGTTTCTGCAATGGCAGAAGAAAATCAAGACGGTGCGGCGATGCTGTACGGTGGCCGCTACCAGGTTACAGAGCGCGAGGTAAGCTGGCATGCGGCGCAAGCAGCAGGGGATAACTTCGCCAGCGAGGGAGGGGTGCATCAGGCTGGCTGGATCGAACCTGAGCAGCTTTTTGGCTGCGTGCGCATCCATCATTCAACCCTGGCCCTTTCACCTGGTTTAGTGCATCAAGCCAATGGCGGGGTGCTGATCCTTTCTCTGCGCACCCTGCTTGCCCAGCCGTTAATGTGGCTGCGCCTGAAACAAATCATGGTTAATCAGCGATTTGAGTGGCATTCACAGGACGAAACCCGCCCGCTGCCGCTGGACATTCCGTCAATGCCGATGCAGTTTCGACTGGTTCTGATCGGTGAGCGCGATGCCCTGGCTGATTTCCAGGATATGGAACCTGAACTGGCCAACGTGTCACTGTACAGCGAGTTCGAAGATAATATTCAGCTGGTCGATGATGAAGATATCAACCACTGGCGGATATGGGTACAGAGCGTCGCAGAAAGTCTGGACTGCCCTGCCCCGGCTACCGATTTCTGGCCCGTATTAATCCGCGAAGCCGCGCGTTATACCGGCGACCAGGATACGCTTCCGCTGGATCCTGAATGGATCGGACGCCAGCTTCAGGACGCCGCGCTATACAGTGAGGACTCCGCGCTGAGTGCGCAAAACCTACAGGACGCCCTGAGCACGCGTGAATGGCGTGAGGGCTTCCTGTCAGACAGGATGCGCGACGAAATTCTACAGGAACAAATCCTGATTGAAACTGAAGGCGAAATGATTGGTCAGATTAACGCCCTGTCAGTGTTGGAGTTTCCCGGCCATCCGCGCGCATTTGGTGAACCTTCGCGTATCAGCTGTGTGGTGCACGCGGGTGATGGTGAATTCACGGATGTAGAGCGTAAGGCCGAGCTAGGCGGAAATATTCATGCAAAAGGCATGATGATCATGCAGTCCTGGCTAATGGCCGAGTTAGAGCTTGAGCAACAGCTGCCGTTTTCAGCCTCACTGGTATTTGAACAATCTTATTCAGAAGTCGACGGCGACAGCGCCTCGCTTGCCGAGCTCTGTGCGCTTATCAGCGCCCTTGCGTTGCAGCCGATCAACCAGCAGATTGCGGTGACCGGCTCCGTCGATCAGTTCGGTCGCGTACAGCCGGTAGGCGGAGTGAATGAAAAAATTGAAGGTTTCTTCCACATCTGTAACCTGCGCACGCTTAACGGCAATCAGGGCGTCATCATCCCGGCGGCCAACGTTCGTCATCTTTCCTTACAGCAAGACGTTGTCGATGCTGTGCGCGACGGTAAATTCCATCTTTGGGCGGTATCCAGCGTTGATGAAGCCCTGCCGCTTTTGACCGGCAAAGAGTGGCATAAGGAGCAAGGAGCTTGCCTGCTCCAGGCGATACAAGAGCGCATAGCGCAAATTACCTTGCAGGATGCCCGGCACCGTCCCTGGCCTCTGCGCTGGCTAAACTGGTTTAATCGAAGCTAATCGGACTTGTTCAGCTTACAGCTGTAAGCTAGAATCCGAAATTCACTTAAAGAAGGCTTATTGAGAATATGGTTGATAAACGCGAATCCTATACAAAAGAAGATCTGATTGCTTCAGGTCGCAGTGAACTGTTCGGTGCAGGAGGCCCACCATTGCCATCCGGCAATATGTTAATGATGGACCGCGTTGTTAAAATGACCGAAGACGGCGGCAAATATGACAAAGGCTTTGTTGAAGCTGAGCTGGATATCAACCCGGACCTGTGGTTCTTCTCCTGCCATTTCATCGGCGATCCGGTGATGCCTGGCTGCCTGGGGCTTGATGCCATGTGGCAGCTGGTTGGTTTCTACCTGGGCTGGTTGGGTGGAGAAGGTAAAGGTCGCGCGCTGGGCGTTGGTGAAGTGAAATTCTCTGGCCAGGTGCTACCAACGGCGAAAAAAGTTTCCTATCGAATTCATTTCAAACGCGTTATCAACCGTAAGCTGGTAATGGGCGTGGCAGATGGTGAAGTTCTGGTAGATGGCGAAGTGATTTACACCGCTAGCGACCTGAAAGTGGGTCTGTTCAAAGACACCGCCGCCTTCTGATAAACGTTTTCCGCATAGCCGACATATGAGAACCTCCGCCGTGGCGGAGGTTTTTCCTTTTCAGTGAACAGGTGTTACGCGGTAACCGTCCTGTCCTCCATGGCTTGTCGCCAACCTCCCAACCAGTGAGATCGAGCCTCCAGCATTTGATAAGGGCACATCTCTTTTGAACGCCCGGTAATGCCTGCGTGATAACCTCGTGAATGTGCCCGATCAAGACGATCTCGTTTCTGTCTCTTCATGCCGCGTTTCCCTCATTTTAGTCTGGTGGAATCTGGTGGAAAGAAAACAGTGGTTACTTTACGAGCAACCACGATTAAATTTTTACCGCGACTGACAACAAAAATCAATGAGAAAATGTCACGAGAGTGTCATATTTGTGAGCCAGCCTAAACTTTTCTTTTTCCGTTGCGACAAAATAAAAAATTATAACCCTATGATTTATAAAAAAACCTTTGACCGTGCAACCGCTCGAGTTGCAATAATCAAAGGTTTAGCCGGTCTTAATCTATAGGTTATTTATTGTTCGCAATCATCGTGTTAGCAACCTGCCCTGCGACCTGTTGCCAGCCGACAGCCAGCGTTCTAACCAGAGCATCATAGCCATCTTCTTTCTGCGGCAGTGCTAGCACAAATGGCTGCTTGAACAATTTACCGTCAACTTCCAGCATCCACTCACCGCTGACGACGGCATGACCGTCATAACGGCCGTGGAAGCCGCTCACGGTAACGTTTAGCGTGTCATGCTGCTGGCCAGGCGGCGTGGAGGAAATGAGCGCCTGCGGCAACGCGGCACTGAGGTTGCTTACCAGCGTTTGCTGCAACTGCTGATCCAGCGGACTGGCCCACTGATTATTCGCGGCGATAACGTACTGGACATCATTACTTTGATAAACCACACCGCTACCTGCCAGATAATCCGGCACCGTGACTCGCTCAACCCAAAGCGGCCGGGAGAGCGCCGAACTGCTGCTGACGGCAGCGCCGGGCGCGGCCATCGGTAGCTGGTAGTAGACGCTTTGTGGGGTACTGCTACAGGCGCTCAGCGTCAGGGCAAGAGCGACAGGGATCCATTTCATCATTATTTCGCCCTCTTCGGCTGTGGGTCTTGACCCGGTTTGGCTTCAAACACCAGCGCATTACTTTTGCTATTAAGCGTCTTCAGTACCGGCTGCAATTCGCGCAAGACCTGATCAAGGCGCTGCATATCACCGACCATCTTGCTGTAGGCTGGCGATCCCGGCTGGAAGCCCTTCATGCTGCGGTTAAGCTCGCGTAAGGTGCTTTGCATATCAGCAGGCAGCTCTTTCATCGACTGGCTTGATGTCAGCTGGTTAAGATTATCCAGCGTTTTTTGCATCTCACGCAGCGTGCGCTGGCTTTCCTTCAGTGTTCCTGCCGCTTCATTCAGCAGTGGATTAAGCGGAAGACGATTAATCTTGTCCAGTGACTCCATCAACTTCTGCTGAATTTGTGCCAGCCCCCCACTAACGGTCGGGATCACGCTGTAATTTGCAAAGGTCGCCGGGTCGGACACCGGTTTGGCATTATTGTAGAAATCCAGATCGATATATAATGCCCCAGTCAGCAGATTGGCAGACTTCAGCGAGGCGCGCAGACCGGCAGCGACTCCATCTTTCAAATGCCTTTCAAAGTTGAAATCGTTGCCCAGCTGCGACTGGAAACGATCGGGCTCGATGCGGATCAGTACCGGAATACGATAATCATTATTCAGACGCTGTGCGATCCCCGGCATGGTGAACGGGACATCCGCAACAGTACCGAGGCGGATGCCACGGAATTCAACCGGTGCGCCTTTTTGCAGACCACGGATAGAATCGTTGAAGAACAGCAGGAAATCTTTATGTACGCTGTACAACGAATCCTGAATACTGCGCTGGTCGTTGAACAAGCGATATTCCGATTTGTTTTCTGCGGGCGTGCCCAAGTCCCATCCGGATGGAATGTCAAAACTCACGCCGCCGCTAAACAGCGTGGTGAGCGATCCCATTTCGACGCGCATACCTGAAGCCGACATATCTACCGCAATGCCGCTGTCTTTCCAGAAACGGACATTATTGGTCACAAGACGATCGTAGGGGGCTGTAATAAACAGCTGATAGGTCATCATGCGTTTATCTGCATCAAAAGCGCTGGTTTCAACCGAACCCACTCGATACCCACGGAACAGCACCGGGTCGCCCGCTCTCAGCTGCCCGGCTTTTTCACTGTCGAGAGTGATGCGAATGCCTTTAGCATCGGGTGGAGCCAGCGGCGGCGTATCCAACAGAGCATAGCGCTCTGCTTTTTCGCCTTTAGCTCCCGGCTGCAACTCAATGTAGGCTCCCGAAAGCAGCGTACCCAGCCCGGTTACCCCTTCAGTGCCTATCGCCGGTTTCACTACCCAGAACGCGCTGTCTGCGCTCAGCAGTTTTTCCATACCGGAATTGAGCCGTGCCTTAATCTCAACATGGTGCAAATCGTCAGTCAGCACGGCACTTTCCACCGTCCCGACATCAACACTGCGGCTTTTGATCTTGGTTTTGCCGCCTTCGATCCCTTCAGCATTGGTGGTAATCAGGGTAACCATCGGCCCCTGATGGCTAAAGTGGTAAAAAATAATCCATGCTCCGATCAGCACAGTCACAATGGGGATGATCCACACGGGTGACCAGCGCTTAATCTGTTCAACTCTGGCTGTTCCGTCGTTATTGTCCGTCACTTGCAGGCTCCTCAGTACTCTTTTCTCTTGCCCGGTCCCAGGTGAGACGGGGATCAAACGTCATAGCGGCAAACATTGTCAAGATAACCACCAGCGCAAATAATAGTGCCCCGATAGCAGGATAGATATTCATCAATCTTCCGATACGAACCAGTGCTGACAACACGGCAATAACGAATACGTCAATCATCGACCAGCGCCCGACAAACTCCACTACTTCATAAATTTTGTGCATGCGTTCACTGTCTTTCCTGTTGCTTTTCTGGCCGTTAGCATCCCAACATAACCAGCCAATGGCGATCATTTTCAACGATGGAACCATGATACTGGCGATAAAAATCACCAATGCCACCGGATAAGATCCTTCGCTCCACAACAGGATCACACCAGCCATAATCGTTGAGGTGATTTTATTGCCTAGCGCCTCGGTGATCATAATGGGCATCAGATTAGCGGGGATATAGAGCAATACAGAGGTCAGAAGTAATGCCAGCGTCCACTGTAAGCTATGTTTACGTCGAGGATGACCGCGTGTGGCACAACGCGGGCAAACGACCGCATCGCCCGGCAGCACCGCCGTGCAACAGCGACATGAACGCAATCCCTGGCGCAAGCCGCTCACCGCAGGCTTTGGCTTAAAGGGAAGAAGTGGCATCGGGGCGATGCGCAACCACAAGCTGCGGCGATCGATACACTGAAACGCCCGGAGTTGCAGGATACAAAACAGGCACCACGGGATAAAGCTGGTGCCGATACCAATATCGCCGTAGGCCATCAGCTTAACAAAACTCACCAGAACACCGGCGAGGAAAATCTCCGCCATCCCCCAGCTTTTCAGATGAAACAGTACCCGCGCCATACCACGCTTCAGCGGCTGCGGCATCTGTGCCGAATTAACCAGCAGCAGGATCGTCAGCATACAGAAAGCAGGAACGCCCTGAACAAAGAGCAAAAACATCGTGGCCAGGCTGCTGTAGTTGTCGCTAACCATCACTCTGGGTATACGTATCAGGGTGATTTCACTGCTCAGGCCAGCGACCTGCATATTGATAAAAGGAAACAAATTTGCCAGCAACAGCATGAACAGTGCCGCTAACGCGTAGGCAGTTGGCCGCTTGCGCGGCTCAACCCAATTTGACTGTAGCGTGGTGTGACAACGCGGGCAGCTTGCCTTACTGCCCGGCCGGATATCGGGCAACTGTGTCATCAGGTCACACTGCGGACAAAGCATCCATTGATGCGTGTGGTGCGACGAACACATATTCAACCCTCAGTCTGACTAACCGCCGTTTTGTAACGACTCCAGATATTCCCAACGTTCGAAAGCAACTTCCAGCTCCTGCTCGGACTGCGCCAGTGCATCCAGCACCGGTTGAGTAACGTCGTGGGGCTGATTGAAGAAGTTCGCATCAGCAACCTGTGACTGATAAGACCCCAACTTAGCCTCTAACTCTTCCATCTTTTTCGGCAGCTGCTCCAGCTCGCGCTGCAAATTATAGCTTAACTTGGCAGCCGGTTTTTTTACCGCTTCCTGCCTGGCGCTGGTCTGAGGCGCTGCGTTACTGCTGCCTTTGGCTACCGCACGATTCTCTTTCCACGCCCGGCGTTGCAGCTGGGCATCATGATAACCGCCGACAAAGGCACCGATATCACCGTTACCGTCGAAAATCCAGCATTCGGTCACGGTATTATCAACAAACTGACGATCGTGGCTCACCAGTAGCACCGTACCCTGGTAGCCGTCAATTAATTCTTCAAGCAGTTCAAGCGTTTCCACGTCGAGGTCGTTGGTCGGCTCATCAAGGATCAACAGGTTGCTTGGTTTTAAAAACAGTCGAGCCAGCAACAGGCGGTTACGCTCACCGCCGGACAGCGCACGCACCGGCGTCATCGCGCGTTTCGGATGGAACAAGAACTCTTGCAGATAACCCAGAACGTGGCGCGGCTTACCGTTCACCATCACTTCCTGTTTACCTTCCGCCAGGTTGTCCATCACCGTGCGATCCGGGTCCAGTTCGGCGCGGTGCTGGTCGAAATAAGCCACTTCGAGCTTAGTACCGATGTGCACCCGTCCGCTGTCAGCTTTTAACTGATCGAGCATCAGTTTAAGCAGCGTGGTTTTCCCACAGCCGTTGGGGCCAATCAGCGCAATTTTATCGCCCCGTTGCACCTGACGTGAGAAGTCACGCACCAGCTGTTTTCCGGCAATGCCGTAGCTGACGTTTTCCAGTTCAAAGACAATCTTGCCGGAGCGGCTCGCTTCTTCAACCTGCATGTTGGCTTTGCCCATCACTTCACGACGCTCCGAGCGCTCACGACGTAATGCCTTTAGCGCACGCACACGGCCTTCGTTACGGGTACGACGCGCCTTAATGCCCTGGCGTATCCACACTTCTTCCTGTGCCAGCTTGCGGTCGAATTCAGCGTTTTGCATCTCTTCAACGCGCAGCGCCTCTTCTTTGCTGGTCAGGTAGAGATCGTAATCCCCCGGCCAGGAGACCAGTTTGCCACGGTCGAGATCGACAATACGCGTCGCCATATTGCGGATAAACGATCGGTCATGCGAGATAAAGATAATGCTGCCCTGGAAGGTTTTGAGGAAGGTCTCCAGCCAGTCAATGGTTTCAATATCAAGGTGGTTGGTCGGCTCATCAAGCATCAGCACCTTTGGATTGCTGACCAGTGCGCGCCCGAGCGCCGCCTTACGCAGCCAGCCGCCGGAGAGTGACGACAGCTGCGCGTCACCGTCAAGGCCAATCTGTTTCAGCACGTCATCAATACGGCTTTCCAGCTGCCACAGATTCTGGTGATCCAAAATCGTCTGTAGCCGCGCCATCTCATTGAGGTTTTTGTCACTCGGATCTTCCATCACCAGATGGGAGATCGCGTGATAAGCCTTGAGATGCTCCGCCTGTTCTTCAACGCCTTCGGCGACAAAGTCATACACTGAACCCTGCACGTTACGCGGCGGGTCCTGCTGTAGGCGCGCAACGATCAGATCCTGCTCATAAATGATGCGCCCGTCATCCAGCGGCTGTTCGCGGTTGATGATTTTCATCAGGGTGGATTTACCCGCCCCGTTACGCCCGACCAGACAGACACGTTCGTTTTCTTCGATATGCAGTTCGGTGTTATCTAATAACGGCGCATCGCTGAATGAGAGATAAGCGCCGTGAATACTAATGAGTGACATAAAACTTTATTCCTTACCGGCGTGAGTAATCAGCCAGCAGTTATGAATGTGACGGTTACGGGCGAAATCCTGCGACTGCGTTTTGGCGGTGATCTCGTTGGCCACCAGGCCCAGAGCTTCCATTCCGGCGAAGTCCATTTTGAAACCGCGTTTATTGTTAGAGAACATCACAGTGCCATTTTTCCGCAGCAGACGCTTCAAATCCTTCATCAAATCAAGATGATCGCGTTGGACATCAAAGCTTTCATCCATACGTTTGGAGTTTGAGAATGTCGGTGGATCGATAAAAATCAGGTCAAACTGCTCGTCAGCGTCGCGCAGCCAGCTTAGGCAATCAGCCTGCATCAGGCGGTGCTGACGCCCGGAGAGACCGTTCAGACGCATATTGCGCTCGGCCCACTCCAGATAAGTGCGCGACATATCAATGGTGGTGGTGCTGCGTGCGCCGCCCAACCCGGCATGCACGCTGGCGCTACCGGTGTAGGCAAACAGGTTGAGGAAATCTTTGCCCTTGCTCATTTGCCCCAGCATTTTACGCGCGATGCGATGGTCGAGGAAGACGCCAGTATCGAGATAATCGGTCAGATTAACCCATAATTTCGCGTTATACTCCGAGACTTCGAAGAAATCACCCTTTTCACCCAACTTCTGGTACTGACTTTTCCCTTTCTGTTTCTCACGGGTTTTCAGCACCAGCTTATTCGCGGGCAGATCCAAAACGCTAAGCGTGGCAGAAATGACATCAAACAGGCGCTGACGCGCTTTCGCCGGGTCAATTGTCTTCGGCGGTGCGTACTCCTGGATCACCACCCAGTCAGCATAACGATCGACCGCCACATTATAATCTGGTAGATCTGCATCATATACGCGATAACTTTCTATTCCTTCCTGACGCGCCCACTTGTCCAGTTTTTTAACATTTTTACGCAGGCGGTTGGCATAATCTTCCGCAAGTTGCCCTGCCGGAGCGCCCGTAGGATTCTCCGCCAGCTGGTAATTTTTCTGTACGCAGTCCAGAGGACCATTTTTCGCTTTAAACTGACGCTCGGCGCGCAGCTGCAGGCAGCTTAATAACTCCGGAGAGGCGCTGAACAAGGAGAGATTCCAACCGCCGAAATGGGTCTTCATGATACGCCCCAGCTGGCCGTGCAGGGCAATCAGCGCAGGCTCACTGTCCAGTCGTTCACCGTAAGGAGGGTTACTCAACACGGTGCCGACCGGGCCTTGCGCCAGCGGATTAGTCAGTTTTAATACATCTTGGGTGGTGAAGCCGATCAGGTCAGCGAGCCCGGCGTTACGGGCGTTGATACGCGCACGTTCGATAACGCGGGTATCGTTATCGTAGCCGAAGAAGCGCGACGGTGTTGCCAGAGTCCCCTGACGTGCACGTTCGTGGGCTTCACGCGTGACGTCACTCCATAACGACGGGTCGAACTTGCTCCAGCCGGTAAATCCCCAGTGTTTACGCTGTAACCCCGGCGCACGATCGGCAGCAATCATCGCCGCTTCTATCAGCAGCGTGCCGGATCCGCACATCGGGTCGACCAGCGGCGTACCGGCCTGCCAGCCTGAACGTAACACGATGGCGGCAGCCAGATTCTCTTTCAGCGGGGCCTGCCCGGTCTGTTGGCGATAGCCGCGCTGGTGCAGGCCGTCACCGCTAAGATCCAGGGCAATACTGGCGGTATCTTTATTCAGCCAGACGTTAATGCGGATATCCGCCTGATCGCGATCGACATTCGGACGCGGCAAATTTTTACGCGTAAAGCTGTCGACGATGGCATCTTTAACCTTCAATGCACCGTACTGGCTGTTACGGATCACCTCATTCAGGCCGCTGAAATGCACCACGAAGGTCTTGTCGCTGCTAAACATCGCTGGCCAGTCAATGGCCTGCACGCCAAGATAGAGGTCGAGGTCGCTGTAAACCGAACATTCGGTTAACGGCAACAGGATGCGTGAGGCCAGACGGCTCCACATCAAACTTTGATACATCAGACGATCGCTGACCTGATAATGTACGCCGCCCTGAACGATCTGACAGCCTTCCGCTCCCAGCGTTTCCAGTTCATTTTTTAACAGCTCTTCGAGCCCACGCGCCGTACTGGCAAACAGAGAATTCATAGCTTCACTTATCGTCATCATAAAATTGCTGCGCATTATAGCTAATCATGGCTTCATGTCATAAAGTTAGCATCTTTTACTGCATAAATGCCTGTCAAGAACGGCGCAACGCTTTGGAGAATTGATGATTAGTTTGACACGTTTATTTGTGCACCCGGTCAAATCAATGCGCGCCATGCAGGTTTCACATGCTCAGGCATTAGCCAGCGGGCTGGCGTTCGACCGCATTTTTATGCTGACCGAACCCGATGGCACGTTTATTACTGCGCGTCAGTATCCTTCTCTGGTGCTGTTAACGCCGGCGCTGGTTGTCGACGGCCTGCATCTCAGCGCCCCCGATGGCAGTAGCGTTAACGTGCGTTTTGCTGATTTCCTGGCATCCCCGTCCCCGACCGAGGTATGGGGCAATACGTTCACCGCCCTTATCGCCCCGGACAATATCAATCAGTGGTTAAGCAACTTCTTTCCGCGCCCGGTACAGCTGCGTTGGGTAGGACCAGAAATGACGCGCCGGGTAAAACGGTTCACACAGGTTCCCCTCGGGTTTGCCGATGGCTATCCTTACCTACTGGTCAACGAGTCTTCGCTACACGATGTGCAACAGCGCTGTCCGGCAGGCATCAGAATGGAGCAATTCCGTCCTAATCTGGTCGTGGGTGGCGCGCAGGCATGGGCGGAGGATAAGTGGTCATCCCTGCGGATCGGCGACGTCATTTTTGATGTCGCGAAACCCTGTAGCCGCTGCATATTGACAACGGTCAGTACGCAGCATGGGCGAAAGCATCCAGGTGGCGAACCGCTCAACACGCTACAAGGCTTTCGTCGCGCGCTGGATGGCAGCGGCGATATCGATTTCGGTCTTAATCTGCTGGCGCGGAACAGCGGCGTACTGCACGTTGGTGACGAAATAGAGGTTTTGTCCACGCACACAGCACGAGCCTATGGTGCCGGGCAGGTGAATGAGGTGCCTAAGGTGGCCCCTGATACGTTCAGCGAAGTGCAAATAAACTGGCAGGGACAGCACTTTACCGGCAACAATCAGCAGGTCCTACTTGAACAGTTGGAAATGCAGGGAATAAAAGTCCCTTACTCCTGCCGTGCAGGCGTCTGCGGCAACTGTAAGGTATCCCTGGTCAGTGGCGAGGTCAGGGCTATGAAGAAAAGCGCTCTGCGCCATGACGGAACCTTACTTAGCTGTAGCTGCATTCCGGCAAGCGATTTGGTACTGCGTTAACCATCATTTAAATCGCGTGTGCAAAATGCAAACCGTCTACTTTTTGCAAGGGCAGCAGGCGGTCGTGCATGATTTTAATCGCATCCCCCAGCAACATTTCCCGGCCAGCCACATTCAACTGTGGCTGTGCCAGCAGGCAAAGTGCGGCGCTTTCGCCAGACTCCACCACCAGCAGCATGGCCGTTTCACCGCTTGCGGAGACCTTAACGCAGACCAGTTCACCACACACCGGGGAACAGCCGGGCTGAAGACGGGTATCAAAATGCCAGCTTTTAGGCATCAGGGGTTTCAGGAAGCGCGTCGCCACCAGTGCATTCAGCACCAGTTCAGCACGCCGATCGTCGCTGAGTTCAGTTTCGCGACAGCGTTCCTCGAAGGTGAAAAACAGTGCGGCATCATCAACGCTAAAACCGCAAACGTTGAAGGCATCAGGGGTTAGCATCTTGCGCGGAAAACGAGAACGAAACAACATGCCGTCAGCAAGGTCGAGCATCATACGATCGAGTTCTGCATCAAAAAACCAATGCCATTTATCGCCTGGTTTAATCTTCATGAAAGCTTCCTGTATTCATACTTGGTTACAAACAGCCGAAAGAAGATCAGCGCTTTCAGCAAACAGAAAGCAATTTCAGCAACTCCACACGCTTTTTTATGATTAATTATGGTGTCTGTACTGGGAAATATAGACGAGCCAGCGGCGAAAATAAAGCCCCCGGCTTATTTAAACGTCAATCAGGTTAGAGGTGAGTCACAATATCCTTTACCAGAGCTGGCCCTTTGTATATAAAGCCGGAATATATTTGTACCAGCGAAGCACCTGCCGCAATTTTCTCCCGGGCTGAAATCAATGAATCAATTCCCCCAACGCCGATAATAGGGACGCGACCCTGCAATTCAGCCGACAGACGACGGATGATTTCAGTGCTGCGCGACTGAACCGGTCGACCACTTAACCCCCCCGCTTCATCGGCATACTTCAGCCCTTTAATCAGTTCTCGGTCGAGAGTGGTATTAGTGGCAATAACGCCATCAATATGATGACGCACTAAACTATCTGCCACTTGGATCAATTCTTCGTCAGAAAGGTCTGGGGCGATCTTCACGGCTATCGGCACATATTTATGATGGATTGTTTGTAAATCGTTTTGTCGGGTTTTTATCGCCGCCAGCAAATCATCCAACGCCTCACCGTATTGCAGAGATCGTAAACCTGGCGTATTCGGCGAGGATATATTGATAGTGATATAGCCTGCGTAAGGATAGATTTTATCCATGCAAACTAAATAATCCTCTTTACCCTGCTCTACCGGGGTATCTTTATTTTTGCCAATATTGATGCCGAGAATACCATCGAAATGGGCTTTCTTGACATTCTCCACCAGATTATCCACCCCGAGGTTATTAAACCCCATACGGTTGATAATTCCTTCGGCTTCCACCACACGGAACATTCTGGGCTTGTCGTTACCCGGCTGCGGACGTGGCGTGACCGTGCCTATCTCAATAAAACCAAAGCCCATTGCACCAAATGCATCGATACATTCGCCATTCTTGTCCAACCCGGCAGCCAGTCCCAACGGATTTTTAAAGGTGAGTCCCATGCAATCAACCGGCTTAGAGGGAAGCGACTGATGGATGAGCTTGATCAGTGGGGTGCCTGAAAGGCGTTTTAGCTGCTGCAAAGTCAACTCGTGTGCACGCTCCGGATCGAGCCTGAAAAGCGCCTTACGAACGAAAGGGTAATACATGGTCACTCCTGCGGTCCCGGTGGAAGTCGGGGAAGGATTATCCGGGTTTCTCCCGGCAAAGGGAAATGACCTGGCGCAAAAGCTTTTAAAAAAATATCCGTTTTGCAAAAAGATCGCGCTTCACGCCCAGCGCTATATGTGAAAAGCGGCTTACATTTGCCGAATAAATCATTTAAGCCCCCCGAAGTGCTCTGTCAGGATAACTCCCTATTAGTTCTTAAATTCAGTCAATCAATAATTTTTGGTTATAAGGAGGCGTTATGCGCGTTATTACTTTGGCAGGAAGTCCCCGCTTTCCTTCACGATCTACCGCGTTGCTTACCCTGTGCCAGCAGGCTTTGGAGAGGCGCGGCGTCGAGGTTATCCCGTGGAATTTGCATAACTTTCGTCCCGAAGACCTGCTGTATGCCCGATTCGATAGTCCCGCTTTGCAGGCATTAACGCAAGATTTGCTGTCTGCGGACGGGGTGATTATTGCCACTCCCGTCTACAAAGCGTCATTTTCCGGAGCATTAAAAACGCTGCTCGACCTGCTACCCGAGCGTGCGCTGGAACATAAGGTGGTGTTACCGCTGGCCACCGGCGGCACCGTAGCCCATATGCTGGCGGTCGATTACGCATTGAAGCCCGTGCTGAATGCACTGAAAGCGCAGGAGATTCTGCATGGCGTCTTCGCGGACGATACGCAAATTACTCACATCGCCAGCCAGCCAGAACTGTCACCGCTGTTGTCAGAACGTTTAGCAGAAGCGGTTGATACCTTGTGGCATGCCCTTGCACGCCATCGTCAGCCGTTGGCAACGGCCGTTTGATCCTGGAGCGAATATGACCTTTTTTTCAAAAGTATTAACCAGCATTTTCGTTACCGGCCTGCTGGCAGCGGGCGCCGCGAGCGCAGCATCCCAGAATGCACCGAAGCAGATCCGCATCGGCTATCAAAAAGGGTCTGTCGGCATGGTGCTGGCGAAGTCACATCATTTATTGGAACAACGCTTTCCTGATACACAAATCAAGTGGGTGGAGTTCCCTGCCGGGCCGCAGATGTTGGAGGCACTCAACGTCAACAGCATCGATCTGGGCAGTACCGGTGATATACCGCCGATTTTCGCTCAGGCTGCCGGGGCTGACCTGCTCTATGTTGGCGTCGAACCACCTAAGCCGTTATCCGAAGTGATCCTCGTACCGGAAAACAGCCCGATCAAAACTGTCGCCGAGCTGAAAGGACATAAAGTTGCACTTCAGAAAGGTTCCAGCTCCCATAATCTGTTGCTACGGGCGCTAAAGGAGGCAGGATTGAGCTTCAGCGATATCAAACCTGCTTTTCTGACGCCCGCAGATGCCCGCGCTGCTTTCCAGCACGGTGACGTTGATGCCTGGACCATCTGGGACCCGTATTACTCCGCAGCGATTCAACAGGGTGGTGCACGCATACTGAAAGACGGCAAAACATTGAACCTTGTCGGATCGTTCTACCTTGCCACCCGTTCATTTACGCAGGAAAACGGTCAGTTCCTTCAGCAGGTGCTGGATACTTTTAGCCAGGCGGATGCACTAACGCGCAGCCAGCGTGAACAGAGTGTGGAACTGCTCTCCACGGCGCTAGGGTTACCCGAAGCGGTGGTTACCAGCTATCTCAATCACCGCCCTGTTACCAACACTATCAACCTGGTGAATGAACAAACGGCCCGGGCGCAGCAGCAAACGGCTGACCTGTTTTACGCCAGTCACTTAATGCCGGTGAAGGTCGATATTTCCAGCCGTATCTGGCATGGCCCTTCATCCAATTAGTTAAGGAATATAAAAAATGAGCCTTTCCGTATTCTGGTTTCTGCCGACTCACGGCGATGGTCAGTATCTGGGCACCAATGAGGGCGCGCGTCCGGTGGATCACGGCTATCTGCAACAGATTGCCCAAGCCGCTGACCGTCTGGGATTCGGCGGTGTGTTAATTCCAACAGGCCGCTCCTGTGAAGATGCCTGGCTGGTCGCCGCATCGCTGATCCCGGTCACCCAGCGTCTGCGTTTTCTGGTGGCACTGCGCCCGGGCGTGATCTCTCCGACTCAGGCGGCACGTCAGGCGGCTACGCTGGACAGATTATCTAATGGCAGAGCCTTGTTTAACCTGGTGACCGGTGGTGATGCCGAAGAGCTGGCGGGTGATGGTGTGTTCCTCGATCATCGCGAACGCTATGCCGAATCTGCGGAATTTACCCGCGTCTGGCGGCGTGTTCTTGAAGGGGAAACGGTCGATTACGAAGGAAAACACGTGCATGTGCGCGGCGCGCGGCTGATGTTTAAACCGGTACAGCAGCCGCGTCCCCCGCTGTGGTTCGGCGGCTCTTCCGAGGTGGCACAGGATCTGGCCGCAGAGCAGGTTGATGTCTATCTGACCTGGGGAGAACCCCCCGAACAGGTGAAAGAGAAAATTGGTCAGGTGCAGGCTAAAGCGGCGGCACAGGGGCGCAAAGTGCGTTTCGGTATTCGTTTGCATGTCATCGTGCGCGAAACCAATGAGGAAGCATGGCAAGCCGCCGATCGTCTTATCTCACATCTGGACGATGAGACTATTGCTAAAGCGCAGGCGGCACTGGCACGTACCGATTCAGTCGGACAGCAGCGTATGGCCGCGCTGCATGGCGGCAAGCGCGATCGCCTGGAAATCAGTCCCAACCTGTGGGCCGGGGTTGGCCTGGTGCGCGGCGGAGCCGGCACGGCGCTGGTTGGCGATGGCCCAACGGTGGCGGCCCGCATGCAGGAATATGCCGATCTCGGCATTGAAACCTTTATTCTTTCTGGTTACCCGCATCTTGAAGAGGCGTATCGCGTTGGTGAACTGCTGTTCCCACACCTCGATCTTGCCGTGCCGGAGATGCCTAAACCGGCAGCAATTCAGGCCCACGGTGAGCACGTTGCCCACCAGTTCGCACCACAAAAAGTATCCCAGAGCTAAAGGGTATCAAATGACCAGAACCTTGACCCACATTAGAAATTCTTTGCTGCCGTGGACGCTGCCGATCGTGCTGGTGGTGGTGTGGCAGCTGGCGTCATGGTCGGGCTGGCTTTCGACACGCATTCTGCCCTCGCCCGAAGCCATTGTCGTGACTTTTTGCAAGCTATCTGCCAGCGGCGAGCTATGGCAACACCTGGCGATCAGCAGCTGGCGAGCCGTCATCGGATTCAGCATCGGCGGTTCCATTGGCCTGCTGCTCGGATTAATCACCGGAATGTCTAAGCTCGGCGAACGCCTGCTGGATACGTCAATGCAGATGCTGCGCAACATACCGCATCTGGCACTGATCCCGTTGGTTATTCTGTGGTTCGGCATCGATGAGTCTGCCAAGATTTTTCTGGTGGCGCTCGGTACGTTATTTCCGGTCTATATCAATACATGGCACGGCATCCGCAATATTGATCGTGGGCTGATAGAGATGGCGCGCAGTTACGGTTTGTCCGGCTGGAGCCTGTTTATTCAGGTGGTGCTGCCGGGTGCTCTGCCCTCCATTATGGTCGGCGTGCGCTTTGCGCTCGGCCTGATGTGGCTAACGCTTATCGTGGCTGAAACCATTTCTGCCAATTCAGGCATCGGCTATCTGGCGATGAATGCCCGTGAATTCTTGCAAACGGATGTGGTGGTGGTGGCCATTATTCTTTATGCCCTGCTGGGTAAACTGGCTGACGTTAGCGCACTGCTGCTGGAACGCGTCTGGCTACGCTGGCATCCGGCGTATCAACTGAAAGAGGAAACCCCATGAGCGAATTAACCGCCCCTCCGGCACGTCTTAATGCCGGTACGCCATTAGTCATCAAGGGTATCAGCAAGCAGTACCACGGACGTACAGTACTGAATACGCTTGATCTGCATATCCCATCCGGCCAGTTTGTTGCCGTGGTGGGGCGCAGCGGCTGCGGCAAAAGTACCCTGCTACGCCTGTTGGCCGGGTTGGAAAAAACCAGCAGCGGTGAACTGCTGGCCGGCTCGGCTCCACTAAGCAACGTGCGCGAAGATATCCGCCTTATGTTTCAGGATGCGCGCCTGCTGCCGTGGAAAAGCGTTATTGATAATGTTGGCCTCGGACTGAAAGGCAAAAGCTGGAAAGATGACGCCCTTGCGGCGCTTGAGGCCGTTGGCCTGGCCGACAGGGCCTCTGACTGGCCTGCTGCCCTGTCCGGCGGCCAGAAACAGCGTGTTGCGCTGGCACGGGCGTTAATCCATCGTCCCGGCCTGCTGCTGCTGGATGAACCGCTGGGCGCCCTGGATGCACTGACCCGCATTGAGATGCAGGATCTGATTGAAACTCTGTGGCAACAGCACCATTTTACCGTGCTATTGGTGACGCATGACGTCAGTGAGGCGGTGGCACTGGCCGATCGGGTACTGCTGATTGAGGAAGGGGATATTGGTCTGGATCTGTCAGTCGACCTGCCACGCCCGCGCCGTAAAGGATCGGTCAGACTGGCAGAACTGGAAGCTGAAGTATTAGATCGCGTGATGAAGCGCACTCCTCCCGCGAGCGAAAAGCGTTACGCACAGCGCTAACGGCTCAGATAAGAAAATGGACGACCTCTGTCGCCCATTTTCTTTTCAATATTTCAATCAGGCACTCAATGCCTTACTGATTTTCTCAAACAGATCGCCCGATAGCTTATCCAGACCTTTCAACTGTTCAAGGGCCTGGCGCATCAGCTCCTGGCGGGTTTCGTCATAACGTTTAAGCCGAATCAATGGCTCTATCATTCTGGCCGCTACCTGCGGGTTACGCGTATTCAGATCGGTGAGGATCTCGACCAGCAGCTGATAGCCACTCCCGTCGATAGCATGGAACGCGCCCGGGTTCAGCTGCGCAAAGGCACCGATCAGCGAACGAACGCGGTTCGGGTTACTCAGAGTAAAGGAGCGGTGATGCAGCAGCGCCCGCACCTGCGTGACGACATCTTTCGCCGGGCTACTGGCCTGTAAGGCAAACCATTTATCCATCACTAAACCATCATGATGCCAGCGGTTGTCGAACTCCTTCAGCAGTCCGGCACGGCACGGCAGCTGCGCCGACACCGCCGCTGATAACGCGGCAACGGTATCCGTCATGTTATTGGCATTGTGGTATTGCGCGTTGACCAGCTTATCCGCAAGTTCCCTGTCACCGAAAGCCAGATAGCTCAGGCAAACATTTTTTAGCGCACGCTTACCGATATCCGCATGTTCAATACGATAGTCCGCCGTCAGACTGGCGTGATATACCGCCAGTAGCTCATCGGCCAGCTCATTGGCAAGCGTGCGCACCAGCGCCTCACGTACCACAGAAATCGCCTGCGGGTCGATAGTGTCGAACAGCTCGGCTATCTCATTTTCTGTCGGCAGCGTCAGGATCAGGGCCATCAGGGCCGCATCGCCCCCCTCTTCCAGCAGCACGGCGCGGAAAGCATCGGCGACATGCAGCGGAAGCGACAGCGGCTGTCCCTGCTGGTGGCGGGAAACATTTAACCTGATGTAGTTAGCCATCAGGCTCTGCGCCGCGTCCCAACGCGCAAAATCATTACGCGCATGGCGCATCAGGAAAGTCAGCTGGGCATCGCTCCAGGGATAATCGAGCTTCACCGGCGCGGAAAACTCACGCAGCAATGAAGGAACCGGCTGGAAATAGACGTTATCAAAGACAAAGGTCTGGAACCCTTCAGTGACATTCAGGACATGATGTACCGGGTGACCGTTGTGCTGTAATGGGATCACTTTACCTTCGCCATCGTACAGCTCAATATCCAGCGGAATATGCAACGGCAGCTTCTCTTTTTGATCGGCAGTCGGTGGCGTCATCTGGGTCACGTGCAGCGTGTATTGCTCCAGTTCCGGGTTGTAGTCGTCGCGGATTGACAGCACTGGCGTGCCCGACTGGCTGTACCAAAGACGGAACTGTGACAGATCGACGTTGGATGCATCTTCCATCGCCTGAACAAAATCATCACAGGTGGCGGCGCTGCCGTCGTGGCGTTCAAAATAGAGCTGGATCCCTTTCTGAAAATGCTCTTCGCCCAGCAGGGTATGCATCATACGGATCACTTCTGAACCCTTTTCATACACCGTCAGGGTATAGAAGTTGTTCATTTCGATCACCTGCTCCGGGCGGATAGGGTGCGCCATCGGGCTGGCATCTTCGGCAAACTGCGAACCGCGCATCACACGCACGTTATCAATACGGTTTACCGCACGGGAACCGAGGTCGGAGCTGAACTCCTGATCGCGGAACACCGTCAGACCTTCTTTCAGGCTAAGCTGGAACCAGTCGCGACAGGTGACGCGGTTACCCGTCCAGTTATGGAAGTATTCATGACCGATCACCGCCTCAATGCCGAGGTAATCTTTGTCGGTAGCGGTTTCAGCTTTCGCCAGCACATATTTGGAGTTAAAGACATTTAGCCCTTTGTTCTCCATCGCGCCCATATTAAAGAAGTCGACTGCAACGATCATAAAGATGTCGAGGTCATATTCCAGCCCGAAGCGTTCTTCATCCCACTTCATGCTGTTCTTCAGCGAGGTCATTGCCCATTCTGCGCGATCGAGGTTGCCGCGATCGACGAAAATTTCCAACGCCACGTCGCGCCCTGAACGGGTGATAAAGCTGTCGCGCAAGACATCAAAATCACCCGCTACCACCGCGAACAGGTAACAGGGTTTTGGGAAGGGATCGTGCCACTTCACCCAGTGACGTCCATCTTCAAGCTCGCCACCGTCCATGCGGTTGCCGTTGGAGAGCAGATAAGGATAAGGAGCCCGGGCAGCGATAATGGTGGTGGTAAAGCGCGCCAGCACGTCAGGACGGTCGAGATACCAGGTGATATGACGGAAACCTTCCGCTTCGCACTGGGTGCATAGCGCTTCGCCAGACTTGTACAACCCTTCCAGGGCAGTATTCTTGTCTGGATGGATATTATTAACAATCTTCAGGGTGAAGGTCTCGGGCAGCTGTTGCAGCACCAGATTGCCCTCCTCCAGGTGGTAATGCGGCCATGCGCAATCGTCAACATGCAGCGATACCAGGGTCAAATCTTCACCATTAAGACGCAGCTCGACGCCGCTGGCACCCAGACGTTTAATCTGGCTGACCGCCGTCACTTGGGTGGTGCCGGCATCAAGGTTAAAAGTCAGATCGATATCGGTAATCGTATAATCAGGCGCCCGGTAATCATGGCGGTTTTTAGCTTGCGGCAGTTGCGTCATAAGTCCTTC
Organism: Erwinia piriflorinigrans CFBP 5888; assembly: GCF_001050515.1. GTDB lineage: Bacteria > Pseudomonadota > Gammaproteobacteria > Enterobacterales > Enterobacteriaceae > Erwinia > Erwinia piriflorinigrans. Next base: position 200,168 of record NZ_CAHS01000014.1, on the reverse strand, counting down.
TCACGTCAGTAATAAGTTAACCTGTAAAGTCTATTCCTGTTATCGCCATGTTGCCACGTTCAATCACGTGCAATCGCGGCGATGGTGGAAAAATGCGCGATGCACCTATGCAAACTCGGCGATCCTGCTTATGCAGACCGCTCTAATTTTGTTGCGCTCAGGTTCACTAAATGCATATTCGGGTTATACTCCTGCGACTTTACTTTATTTGAACCAGGGATAACGCTCTTCGCCAGAGGATGCTGAAACGCGCCATGACACGACACGCTGCCCCGATTTTGACAACGCTTCTCGATACCGATGCCTACAAACTTCATATGCAGCAGGCTGTCTTTCATCGTTATTATGATGTTACGGTCACGGCTGAGTTCCGCTGCCGGGGTGACGATATGCTCGGCATCTACGCGGATGAGTTAGTCCAACAGATCGCGAATATGGCCTCGCTGACGCTGACCGATAACGAGTTTGCTTATCTTTCCAGCCTGCCGTTTTTCAAAGCCGACTATCTGAACTGGTTACGAAATTTCCGCTACGATCCTGACCAGGTTAAGGTACAAAACCTTCAGGGAAAACTGGATATCCGCATCAGTGGCCCCTGGCGCGAAGTGATTATGTGGGAAGTGCCGCTGCTGGCACTCATTAGCGAAGTGGTTCATCGCCACCGCTCACCACAGGTCACCCCGGAGCTGGCCGTCAGCCAGTTAAGAAGTAAACTGGAGCAGTTTAAACAGCTCACATCTGACCTGGATATGTCACGTTTTCGCCTGATGGATTTTGGCACCCGCCGCCGTTTCTCACACGATGTGCAGCTGGCCGTGGTCAGCACGCTGAAGCAGGATTTTCCCTGGCTGGTCGGTTCCAGTAATTACGATATCGCGCATCGATTAAATATCGCCCCGGTGGGCACACAGGCGCATGAGTGGTTTCAGGCGCATCAGCAAATCAGCCCAACGCTGGAGGATTGCCAGCGGGCAGCGCTCCAGGCATGGCTGGATGAATACCCTGACCGGCTGGGTATCGCCCTTACCGACTGTATTACCATGGATGCTTTCCTGCGCGATTTTGGCAATGAGTTCGCCAATGCTTACCAGGGGCTACGCCATGATTCTGGCGATCCTTTCGAATGGGGTGAAAAGGCCATTGCCCATTATCAGCAGTTGGGCATTGACCCACTGAGCAAAACGCTGGTGTTTTCTGACAATTTGGACCTGGATAAAGCCGTTGCGCTATATCGCCGCTTTGAGCAGCGCATCAATGTTATCTTTGGCATTGGTACGCGTCTAAGCTGCGATATACCACAGGTCAAGCCGTTGAATATCGTCATAAAACTGGTTGAGTGCAACGGCAAACCGGTCGCCAAACTCTCGGACAGCCCCGGAAAAACCATTTGTCACGACAAAGCCTTCGTGCGCGCCCTGCGCAAGGCGTTCGATCTCCCACTGGTTAAAAAGGCCAGCTAGGAGTGCACCAGGGGGCAGATCACGTCTCGCCCCCTGACGATACCTTGCCGAATAAATCTTCCCTTCCTCCGAATTTCTCTTGTTTCTCATTCGCTGACAAGTAACATAGCGATACCCTAAATTTGGGGTATTCCATTCCGATTCAGATTAATAGTGAGAGACTGATATGAGCGTTGTGCCTGTAGCGGATGTACTGCACGGCCGGGTCACGGTAGACAGTGAAGTCACCGTACGTGGCTGGGTGCGTACCCGAAGAGATTCAAAAGCCGGTATTTCCTTCATCGCCGTTTATGACGGTTCCTGCTTTAATCCGGTTCAGGCTGTCGTCAATAATTCTCTGAATAATTATCAGGATGAAATATTACGCCTGACCACCGGCTGCTCGGTTGTCATTACGGGGAAAGTGGTTGAGTCACCGGGCGAGGGTCAAAGTTTTGAAATTCAGGCGACTCACGTCGAGGTGGTCGGTTGGGTCGACGACCCGGATACTTACCCAATGGCGGCGAAGCGCCACAGCATCGAATACCTGCGTGAAGTTGCCCACCTGCGTCCGCGCACTAACCTGATTGGCGCAGTAGCGCGCGTTCGCCATACCCTGGCACAGGCGCTGCATCGCTTCTTTGACGAGCAGGGTTTCTTCTGGGTGTCCACTCCGCTGATCACCGCTTCTGACACGGAAGGTGCGGGGGAAATGTTCCGCGTTTCCACGCTGGATATGGAAAACCTGCCGCGTACGCCGGAAGGCAAAGTCAATTACGATGAAGACTTCTTCGGCAAGGAAGCGTTTCTGACCGTATCTGGTCAGCTAAACGGCGAAACTTACGCCAGCGCCATTTCGAAAATCTATACCTTCGGCCCGACCTTCCGCGCTGAAAACTCGCACACCAGCCGACATCTGGCAGAGTTCTGGATGCTGGAGCCGGAAATCGCCTTCGCCGATCTGGAAGACAACGCGGCTCTGGCAGAAGCCATGCTGAAGTACGTCTTCAAAGCGGTTCTTAACGAACGGGCTGATGATATGGCTTTCTTCGCGGAACGCGTAGACAAAGATGCGGTTTCCCGCCTGGAGCGTTTTGTGACAACTGATTTCGCCCAGGTGGATTACACCGAAGCTGTCGAGATCCTGCTCGCATCCGGCCAGAAGTTTGAGAATCCGGTTTCATGGGGTATCGATCTCTCCTCTGAACACGAGCGCTACCTGGCGGAAAAACACTTCAAGGCTCCGGTAGTGGTTAAAAACTACCCGAAAGATATCAAAGCATTTTATATGCGCCTGAACGACGACGGCAAAACCGTCGCCGCCATGGACGTGCTGGCACCGGGGATTGGAGAAATCATCGGCGGCTCCCAACGCGAAGAACGTCTTGAGGTGTTAGATGCACGTCTGGAAGAAATGGGGCTGAATAAAGAAGATTATTGGTGGTATCGCGATCTACGCCGTTACGGCACCGTACCCCATTCAGGGTTTGGGCTAGGTTTCGAGCGATTAATCGCTTATGTCACCGGCGTACAAAATGTAAGAGATGTTATCGCCTTCCCACGTACTCCACGTAACGCGACATTCTGATTTCTGCATTAAATATAAGAAATTCATATATATACTAAGGCCAGCCTCGCTGGCCTTTTTTTATTTTTGTAAATTTAGAGATGACTCACAAAGTTCCGCAACTATTACATTTTGAAATACATTTTTTCTAATTGTTACCAGAATAGGAGGTTAGTAGCATTTTCGGGCTAGATTAACCGGGCTACGAATGGAAAGATGCCTTCAGACACAGGAAGACACCAAACTCTCTTCATGGTTCTGTAAAGAATTGTTGTTGGCAGTGGCAGGTGTTCAAATAACTCCAATGAGGGTAATAAATAATGATGAAGCGCAACATTCTTGCAGTAGTGATCCCAGCTCTGTTGGCAGCGGGTGCCGCTAACGCTGCAGAAATCTATAACAAAGATGGCAACAAACTGGACCTGTACGGTAAAGTTGATGCGCGTCACCAATTTTCTGATTTCAACGACGAAGATGGCGATGAATCTTACGTTCGTTTCGGTTTCAAAGGTGAAACTCAGATCACCGACCAGCTGACCGGTTATGGTCAGTGGGAATATAACGTTCAGGCAAACGTCTCAGAAGCAGAAGGCACATCAGGTTCTAAAACCCGTGTTGGCTTCGCTGGCCTGAAATTTGCTGATTACGGCGCATTCGACTACGGCCGTAACTACGGCGTGGGCTATGACCCACTGGCATGGACCGATATCCTGCCGGTATTCGGTGGTGATTCTGGTTACTCAGATAACGGCATGGTGGGTCGTTCTAACGGTCTGGCTACCTACCGTAACAGCAACTTCTTTGGCCTGGTTGATGGTCTGGACTTCGCTCTGCAATATCAGGGTAAAAACGAAGAGAGCGCAACCGGTCGTCAAATCAAGAAAGCCAATGGCGATGGCTGGGGCAGCTCGGTTACCTATACCACCCCGGTTGGCGTAGCGGTTTCTGCTGCTTACACCAAATCTGACCGCACCAACGGTCAGCAGAAAGCCTACTTCGCAAACGGCAGCAAAACGGCTGAAACCTGGTCTACTGCGGTTAAGTATGATGCCAACAATGTCTATCTGGCGGCGATGTACGGTGAAACCCGTAACAACACCTATATTGATACGGGCAAGGTTGACGGCGTTCAGATAGACGGCATGGTGAACAAAGAGCAGAAATTCGAAGCGGTAGCGCAGTATCAGTTCGACTTCGGCCTGCGTCCATCCCTGGCTTACGTACAGTCTGTCGGTAAGAAGATTGAAAACTTTGGCAAACAGGATCTGTATAAGTACATCGACGTAGCCACCTACTACTACTTCAACAAAAATATGTCCACCTACGTTGACTATAAAATTAACCTGCTGGATGAAAACGACTTCACCCGCGCTACCGGTACTTCTACCGACAACACCGTTGGTGTTGGCCTGGTTTACCAGTTCTAATTGCCACCGTGACGCAGTAAAACTGCGGCATAATGTGCATTATCAAACGGGGCTTCGGCCCCGTTTTTTATTGGCTTGCATTTTAAGATTTTGGTTACTGCCACCCGAAATTTTTTTCATATTCGGTCTTCAGACCTGACCTTTTTTTGACGCAAACGGTTGGTAATTTATCCATTATGGCGGTAACCTGAGCCAACACTTCGCTTTATTTTAAGCTAACGGACTCCAATTATGTTTGAACGTATTGCAGCTGCACCCGCCGACCCCATCCTTGGCTTAGCCGATCTATTCCGCGCGGATGAACGTTTGGATAAGATCAACCTCGGTATTGGCGTGTACAAAGATGAAACCGGCAAAACGCCGGTACTCGCCAGCGTAAAAAAAGCCGAGCTGTATCTGCTGGAAAACGAAATAACAAAAAATTATCTGAGCATTGACGGGATCGCCGATTTTGCGCGTTGTACCCAGGAACTGCTGTTTGGTGCCGATAGCAAACTCATCGACAGCCGACGTGCGCGTACCGCTCAAACGCCTGGCGGCACTGGCGCACTGCGTGTTGCAGCCGACTTTATCGCTACACAGACCAGCGCAAAACGCGTCTGGGTGAGTAATCCAAGCTGGCCAAATCATCAGAACGTGTTTGCTGCCGCCGGGCTGGAAGTCTGTGAATACGATTATTACGATGCTGCCAGCCACGATCTGGATTTCAATGGGATGCTGGGCAGCCTGAATGCTGCCCAAGCCGGTGATATTGTCCTGTTCCACGGCTGTTGCCATAACCCGACCGGCATTGATCCTACTGCTGAACAGTGGGCGCAGCTGGCAGAACTGTCACTGGCTAAGGGATGGCTGCCGCTGTTTGACTTTGCCTATCAGGGGTTTGCCCGAGGCCTTGAACAAGATGCTGAAGGCCTGCGTATCTTCGCAGCCAGCCACAAGGAACTGATCGTATGCAGCTCATACTCGAAAAACTTTGGCCTTTATAATGAGCGTGTCGGCGCATTTACCCTGGTTGCCAGCGATGCTGCCGTGGCCGATACTGCCTTCAGTCAGGTAAAAGCGACCATCCGTGCTAACTACTCTAATCCACCCGCGCACGGTGCCGCCGTGGTTGGTACTATCCTGAGCAACAGCACGCTGCGTGCAGAGTGGGAGCAGGAGCTAACCAGCATGCGCGAACGTATTCAGTGCATGCGCCAGCTTTTTGTCAAAACGCTGAAAGAGAAAGGGGCAAAGGGTGACTTCAGCTTTATTATTGCGCAAAACGGTATGTTTTCGTTCAGCGGCCTGACGAAAGATCAGGTGGTTCGCCTGCGCGATGAGTTTGGCGTCTATGCGGTAAACTCCGGTCGCGTTAACGTGGCGGGAATGACCGAGGATAATATGGCTCAGCTATGTGAAGCGATTGTCGCAGTGCTGTAATCTGATAAGCGGCACGAACCGGTGGGCCGCTCATGCCTCAAAACGAAAACAAGCCTGCAAATGCAGGCTTGTTCTTTTTCTACACGCGACTATTGCAGAAAAGGATTGCTGATTCGTTCGCGTCCCAGCGTCGACATAGGCCCATGGCCTGCAATAAAGGAGACGTCATCACCCAGCGGCAGCAGCTTGTGGTGAATGGATGCTATCAGGTCATCGTGACTGCCCTGTGGAAAGTCTGAGCGCCCTACGCCACCGTTGAAAATCACATCGCCGGAGACCAGCAGACGACCTTCGCGGTCGAAGAATACAATATGACCCGGCGTATGCCCGGGACACAAAAGGACTTCCAGCACGGTATAACCAACCTGTACGTTTTCCCCCTCTTCCAGCCAACGGTTCGGGGTAAGTGGTGCGCACTCGTCAAAACCAAACATCTGGCTTTGCTGCGGTAAAGCGTCCAGCCAGAATTTATCTGCCTTATGCGGCCCAATAATCGATACGCCGTAATGCTCAGCCAGCTCTGCCGCCGCTCCCACATGGTCAAGATGACCGTGTGTCAGGAGAATTTGCTTGAGCGTTACGCCCAGCCCGGCGATTTCATCTTTAATTTTCTGCGCATCCCCGCCAGGATCCACCAGTGCAGCTTCACCCGTTTCAGGGCACCAAATCACTGAACAATTCTGTGCGAACGCAGTGACCGGTATGATGTGAAAGTCCATAATACTCCGTTACCAGCCGCCACAAGACAACCGGAATTTCAGGTTACCAGTGCCGAACCGGCCCGGTATCAATATGCACAAAGTTACTTCGTGGGTAGTATCCTACACCACCAGAGCGCAGAGAAAGCGCGGCTTTGCGGATATTGCTCAATGTAATCCCTTCAATATGGAAATCCATCGCCTGACCCAGCGTGTGATAGCTATGTTTAGCCACGCCATCACCGCTTTCACGCAGCATATTATTGGTTGCCAACGAACGGTAGCCAGAAATAAGCTGAACGGGTTTACGGGTATTAAGCAGAGTTTGCAAACGGAACAACTGATCGAAAAGATGAGGGTCGATACTTTTACTCTTATTTGCCCGATAATCTCGGAAAAAGTGGTTAAGGCGTGCCAGCTCGGATTTATCGTAGCTTTTACCGTTAAAAAACTCGGTTTTGAGACTTTCACCGGTATGAAGATTATTCAGAGTCAGTATTCGGGGACGTGCGGTAGAGAGCGAGGCAAAAGCCTCGCGCGGTAATAGTGCGACACCCAAGGCGGCTCCGCCCAGAGTCAACCACTTACGGCGATGAGAGTCGATCTTATCCATAAAGCTGCATTACCTGGCTAAAAGGTTCAGAGTTGTGCATTTACTGCGCTGGCTGGAACCTTACCGGGCGCGAAAACATCCGTCAACCCGCTATAAACGAAAATGACGCATTGGTTCAATTGTTGACCCAATGCGCCCTTATACTTCTTGGCTAAGAACTTCTGGTTAATCAGCTATTAGCGCAATAATTGACCAGCCCGTGCCAGCACCTGAATACCTGAACGCGCAGTGTAGTCATAATTGTAAATATCTGTACGAAACTGGGGTTGACCATCATCTGCGACCCAGGCGGTCAGATAATAGAGGTTGACCGGGATACGATGACGAATAGTCACAAAGCGAGTATCGCCCTCTTTCAGCGTACTGGCGATACGCGTGTCGTTCCAACCCACATCCCGCAACAGTAAATTAGCCAAATCGGCAGCGCGATTCACCCTTACGCAGCCGGAACTCAGAGCGCGTATATCTTTCTGGAACAGGCCATGATTTGGCGTGTCATGCAGATAGATGGCTTCAGAGCTCGGCATATTGAACTTGTAACGCCCGAGCGAGTTGGTAGCGCCAGGAGCCTGACGGATGCGGTATGGGAAGGAAGCGGCAGAAACCATGCTCCAGTCTATCATTGAAGGATCAACCACTTGCGCTTCACTGCTCCAGCCTGAAAGTAGTGTGTAGCCGTGCTTATAAAGGTACGTCGGATCCTGTTTTACCTTCGGAACGATATCCTTGCGTATCAGCGAGGTAGGAACGTTCCACGGTGGGTTAAGCACCACATTGTTCAACGCGCTGCGCATCAATGGCGTTTTGCGGTCCGGTCGTCCGACAATCACCCGTGACGCGAGGATTTCATGACCATTGACGTAATAAGCCAGCGAATAGTTGGGGATGTTTACCATTATACCGTTGTGCATGTCATCAGGAAGCAGACGCAAACGCTGGATGTTCAATGCCAGCAGCGTGGCACGCTGCTGTGGAGAAGCATTCAACCACTCGCGGGTACGCTGGCCGATCGCGCCATCAGCTTCCAGGCCTTGCCAGCGTTGAAAACGTTTTAGCGCCTCCACCAGCTGCGGCGTATACGTATTGGCCACATTACCCTGCGCCGCCTGTCCGTTGATGCTATTTGCCGTTGCGGTATTTCCTGACAGACTCGCCGATGGGCTGACTACGCGATGACTTTCAGTCCCTGCCTGCGTGCCTGAATCCGGCTGCACATTGTCATCATCGTGGACCAGTGGGGCATCGACATCCCCCACGATCTCCGCCACAGGTTTAGCGGGTTCATTTTCTGACGACATCATGCCATTACGTTGCAGAATATCGCGCAGGGCCGATACGTCGTTACTGATCTGGCCCGGACGCAGCGTCTGCTTATCGATGAGCCGGGGCCACGGACGACTATCCGCCGCCAACAGCGTTTTCAGCGCCTGGTGCATTCGCGGATACTGCGGATGCTGGGGTGCCAGTGAAAGCACAAAGCCGTTGATATTGCCCTGCGCCAGCGCACGCTGCCACTGATTAATCGCCATTATCGATGGTGCTTCCATCCTGTAGGGCACATTGCTGTATAGCCAGGACTCACCTTTGCTCGGCACGTTGGAGGTAAATTGCAGATAACCTAACATGGCATCAGACAGTACCAGATCGCGGGCCAGGCCAGTAATAGCGGGATCGGTAAGCGCCTTTACCCACTGAGAAAACTGCGGCTGAACGCCGGAGAGAGCCACTTCAGCCAGCTGTTGCTGGAATTGTTTGACCGCCTGCTGATCCTGCCACATTAGCTGCATACGATTGTTGGCGTAAAGTGGAGCAAGATTTTTCAGGTAAAATAGCGTTATGCCGTGAGGTAAAGCGGCGATGATCTGCTGCTGACTTTGCGTCACGCTGATGGTTGACAGCGCCGGGGCGGCAACGGGTGGAGTACCTGCCACAGCGCCTGGTAAAACGACTAGCCCGGAAAGCAGGCAACAACCCACCGCAAGCGCATGGATAGATAATGATTTCTGCAGCGACATTCCCTGCTCCCTGTTTCAGTCAGCTTATTAATAAAAATAACGATTAATCGTTGTTATAAGTATACAAACAGAAAACGGCATTCGCCTGTTACGTTACAAATGCCGTTATTGAGAGTAATGCCCCGTTGGTCAATTTACCACTTGATAAGCACTATTTTTTTCCTGTACCAATACTATGCGCCAATATCTGCACTGCCCGTTACCGAACTTGGGTCTGCGGCAAAACCGCGCAAGCCGACCACATGCACATGTTCAGTATTATTGAATACTTTACGTACAAGTTTATAGGTCGTGCCTTTTTCCGGACTGATATTTTCCGGCGCGGCAATAATCAACTGCATTTCCAGGCGGTCGCAGAGTTCAAACAACGTGGCAATCGATTTTGCATCCAGACGCGCGGCTTCATCAAGGAACAGCAAACGACACGGCGAGATATCTTTACCGCGTAGTCGCCGTGACTCCTCTTCCCAGCTTTGCACCACCATCACCAGGATCGACATCCCGGTACCGATAGCCTCACCGGTGGAGAGTGCACCACTTTCCGCACGAAGCCAGCCGTCGGAACCACGGCTGACTTCCACTTCCATTTCAAGATAGTTGCGATAGTCTAGCAGCTCTTCGCCGATGGTTTGCGGCGTACGCTGCCCCATATCGATCTGTGGATTCAGACGCTGATACAGTTTCGCCAGCGCCTCGGAGAAGGTCAGGCGGTTACTTTTAAACAGATCCTGATGCTGCTCATGCTGTTCAGACAAGACGTCCAGCAATGTGGAGTGCGCTTCGCGCACGTTAACATTCAGACGCACGCTTTTCACCTGACCAAAACTAACGGCCTGCAAGCCCTGATTCAGCTGGCGGATGCGGTTCTGTTCGCGCTGGATCGTTTTGCGAATAATATTCGACACGCTGCGTGAACTGATAGCCAGCGTTTGCTCACGGGCGGTCAGCTCTTCGGTCAAACGATTCAGTTCAATTTCCATCTGTTCAATCGCTTCAACCGGATCATCGGTACGAATGATGTCCTGACGAATACGTTCGCGCAGATGCTGGTATACGGCGATATAGAACTGAACTTTTCGCTCTGGTCGTTTTGGATCTTCAGACAGGCGCAGCACGTCTCGCAGATGTTCATTATCCGCTACCGCCAGACGCAACGCTCCCAATGCTTTGTCCGACATAGAGCGCAGCTCGTCACCGCCCAGATAAGCCAGTTCGCGGCGGTGCAGACGGCGTTCCACGCCATTATCCTTCACCAGACGCAGCACCGCGACCCAGCCAGCCTTAGCGTTGACAACCTGTTCACGCCCCTGCTGGTATTCGCGTTCAAGACGACGGAGTTTTTTCTGTAGCGCGTCTATTTCGGCCTCGCAGAACGTCAGCTGTTTTTCCAGCTGATTGCGCCGCGCACGGTTATTGCTTAATGCGCTGTAGAGTTCATCACGACGCAGACGCGCACGCTGTTCGGCGCTGGCATCAGCCTGCACGCCAATATCCTGCATCTCCTGCTGTAGCTCTTTCAGCATATCGCGCTTGGCATCATACGAACTTTTCAATGAGGCCAGTACCTGTGAATATTGGGTTAGCTGCGATTGATGCTGGCGCAGCTGCTCGCGGGCACGGGCGCGTTCGCTTTCAGCCTGTTCCAGGCGCTGGCGCAGTTTTTCATTCAGATCGCTGGTGCCATTGAGCATGCCCGCCGAATCGATATAACCAAAGTGCGCCCGGCGCTGCACCACTTCCGTCAGGGAAAACGCCTGCTGGCGCGCATCGCGCTGCTGCTGCTGCGCCTGCTGATAGTCCAGCGTTAGCTGTTCATGCTGCTCCGGGTCGCTTTGCAGAACGGACAGGATAGGTTCCAGCTTGGCGAGCGATGCGCCGTGCTGCTGTACAAAGCGCGCGGCTTCCTGCGCTTCAGCCAGTTTCTCCTGAATCTCTTCGTGACGGTCCTGTAGCGTGTCATCCAGCAACAGGCTGACACGCGGCAGCAGGCGGTTAAGCTGGGCTACGCCCTCTTTCGCCTGTTCAAACTGCTGGCGCTGCTGCTGATTTTCGCTTTCATGATTGCTCAGCTCTCGCTCAACTTCATTACGGCGACCGTTGAGCTGACGTAATGCTGCCTCCGGATCGGGTTCAAAAGCAACGCCGATATGGCTGCCGATAAAGCGGCTGAACGACTGATGCAGTCGTTGAATTTTCTGCACGTCAAATGACAGGGTGGCAAAACGTTCGGCCAGCGTTTCACGCTCGGCACGTAGCACGTCCAGCTGATTTTCACGCGCCGCTCGGCCAAAGAGCGGAACTTTAGGGAAGCGTGAATAGCGCCACTGACGGTCACCCGCCTTGACGACCACCGCTTTGGTCAGCTCCTCAACATTAAACACGCTGTCATCAAATGACTGCGGGTCGCCTTCTATCAGGTAGAGATCTTCCGGGCAGTCGTCCAGACCATCAAGCTGTTCGCGGATCAGCGACAGGTCAGGAACCACGATGGCATGGCGTGCCGGGCCATACAGCGCCGAAAAGTATGGCGCATCGTCAATGGTGACATCGTCATAAATTTCCGATAGCAGCACGCCGCCAAAACGTTCCGCAAGGTGATTCAGACGTGCATCTTCTGAACCGCCTGGCTGGCTAAGACGCTCGATCTGCTGTTCGATCTCGCGCTTACGCGCCGCGATGTCGTCGCGCTCCACCGTTGTTTCGCGCTCACGCTCCAGCAGCTGCTGCATGAACTCAGTCACCTGCTGGCTGTTTTCCAGAGCCTGCCCGGTTTGTTCACTCAGCTGGGAGAGGATCTCTTGAGCTGCCAGCCACTGTGGTGCCTGCTTCGTCAGTCGCGCAACACGTTCGCGTAGCTGTTCCAGCTCCTGACGCAACGTCATGCGCCGTTCTCCGGCATCCGCTACGCTTTCATTGAGGAGTTCAATCTGCGCCTCAAGTTCGGCCTGAAGATTTTCCAGATCGGCGGCATCAACCTGCTGGCCATAACGCTTGCAGAAGTCGCTCAGCAGACGTTCAGCGTCTTGTTGTTCACGTACACGCTGTCCCAGCTCGCTAATGCGGCTACGCAACGGCTGTAGCTGTTCAGCATGGTAGCGCTGGTTGCTGGCATCGCGCAGCAGATCGCGCCCCACCTGCCATGCGTCACTGCGGCTGACCGGGCCGGCAATACGGGTCACCAGTTCATAGGCCTGCTCGAACTGGCTGTGCGCGGCCTGCGCCACGCTCATTTTCTGTTCCAACATCAGGAGTTTGTCGGTCGCTTCCTGCTCTTTCGCCTGGAAAGTTTCCTGCCACTCCTCGGCGTTATCGACGCTAAGATCGCGCAGCTGACAGATATCCTGAGCACGTTGTAACGCCTGTAACGCCTGTTGATACTGAATAGCGCGGGTTTGCTGAACGTCCAGCGCCTGCTGATAATCGGCCAGCTGGCTTTTCAGTTCATCAACCTCCAGCTCGGTGGCTTCACTGCGCGCTTCATTTTCTTCCTGCACTTCACGCGCTTCTGCCACGACCTCATTTTGTTCTTCAAGGCGGAAGGTCAGCTCTTCAAGATCGGCATCATAGCGGTCAATCTTTTCCTGCTGGCGCAAAGCGGTCTGCACCAGGTTCAGATGATCGCTGGCTCCCTGATAATCGGTTTCCAGATCGCTTTCGGCCGCATTATGTTCTGCGAGTTCACGCGCCATTTCGATATGACGATACTGTTCGCTGGCGCGCTGCTGGCGGCTGGTAAACAGATCATTGCGCAGTAACAGCGCGCCATCAAGGTGGATGCGCCGCTCGTTGGCGTGACGCATGTAGTCAGCCGACACATAGTTGGTGGCTTCTGAGATCAGATGTTTAAACAGATCGCGATCGGATTGGGTGACGCGGATCGCCTCCAGCGTCATGCGGTTTTCGCGCAGCGCCGATTCCATATCCTGGAAAGCTTTACGCACGCCGCTGTTTTCCGGCAATAAATAGTCACGCAGCGAGCGAGTAATCGCGCTGGAAATACCGCCGTACAGGGAAGCTTCAATCAGGCGGTAGTACTTACTGCGGTCGGCAGCGGTGCGCAGGCGGCGCGCCACAATACCGAGGTCAAACATGACCGAGTGGTAATCCGTAATGGAGTTGTACTGCTTAAACTGTACGCTCTCCATCGCTTCAAACTTCTCTTTCAACTCGCTAAGCGGCAGCACGCGCGCCTGACGAGCACTGACCGTTTCGGTCAGGATCTCGGTTGGATTAATCGCCGTTGGCAGACCGTGAATACTGAACGGTTTGATATCCACTTTACGGTCACGCCCCGCAATCTGCTGCAAACGTACGCCGACAATCACGCGCTGGTGAAGTGAGTTGACCACGTCCAGCGCCGCATAACACACGCCGGGACGCAGTTTACCGTGCAGGCCTTTATCGCGTGAACCAGAGGTCGCGCCCGCTTCGGTGGTGTTACGAAAATGTAACAGCGTCAGGTCAGGGATCAGCGCGGTAACAAAGGCCGCCATAGTGGTCGATTTACCGGCACCGTTGCCGCCTGACAGCGTTGTCACCAGTTCATCAAGATCAAAAGTACGGGCGAAGAAACCGTTCCAGTTAATCAGCGTCAGTGAGCGAAATTTGCCACGTTCAATCATTTACTCTTCCTCCGCACTATCCGGCGCACTATTTTCCGCTTCATTATCGCCCTCTTCACCGTCATCACTCAGTGCCGGGCCACCGTCAAGCTGCACCGCTTCACCATCACGGATCATCCGCAGCTGCGCATCACGCGCATCGTCACCGCTGCGCACATCGGCCCCGAAGCGGAATACCGATTCGGTAATACGGAATTTGCTGCTGTCATTACCCATAAACCACACCATACCGAGGCGACGAAGGCGGTTTAATGACGCGCGCATCTTTTCCTGTAACTTTTGGCGGTCAAGGTCAGAACCGGTGGAACGCTGATTAACCAGCTTCAGCAGTTTGCCCTCATCGGCCAGCGACATCAGCTCATCGTGCAGCTCCTGCTGGCTGAAGATCCCTTCATTGGCCAGACGTTCCGGGCTGAGATAGAGATAGCAAAGAATTTTCCCCACCATCATGTCCAGTTCGGAAAGCACCGAACGTGGGATAAGCGTGGTAGAGCGTGGGCGCAGGTAAAAGAACCCTTCGGGCGCACGGATAAGTTCCACGTTGTAGCGGGCATAGAACTCTTCCAGGAACTCCTGGTAATCCATCAGAAATGCGTGATTATCCAGCTCTTCAATACCAATATGACGCCCGGCACGCAACTGGCTATCCAGGGCCGGAAAAATCGGGCTGGCCAGGGCCTGTGCCAGTCTGACCGGCATCACTTGTTCAATATTTGTCGATGACATGTGCCTGCACCTTGGCTCCGTAATCATTAATAGCCTGCCACTGAGCAGCCAGGCCGGAGAAATCTGCTTCGGCCACGCCTAAGCGTACGGCCTGATCGACAACAATACGCGCCACGTCAAAATGACGAATGCGCGGATATTGTGTCAGGTAATCGCGCATCACCGCGCCGAGATCTAACGGCTTTTTCTGCGCTTTATAGTCAGCCAGCGCTTCTTCAATCATCGCCGCCAGCTGTTCGCGAATTTCATTGAACTCTTCATATTCCAGCTCGGAAGGCAGTTCACCCGTCACCTCTTCATTGCGCAACACCAGATCTTCATCACGCATATCGTAAAGGCGCTCGGCGTTCGCGTGGGTGAGTGCCCACGGCATGTCGAAGTAGTTTTGCACCGACAGGCGCAGTCGCTGGGCAAAAACGCGGTTCTTATCCATATCGATGGCGGTACGAATAAATTTATGCACATGACGGTCGTAGCCAATCCACAGATCCATCGCCTGTTGGCCCCAACTGATAATGCGGTCGAGCTTGTTTTGCAGGTCAAAGACCAGCTTATCGACAAAGCCGAGATCCGGGCTGCTCATCGTTGCATCCTGAATGCGAAGCAGGTTGGCCTGAAGTTTATCGCCCGCGGCTTCCAACGTATCCTGCAATTCACGCAGCGTGCCGGAGGTTTCGTTCAGTAGCAGTTCGCAGCTGGAGATGGCGGCGCGCCAGTCTTTATTCAAAAGCTGTGCGATATCGTCTTTTACCGCCTGTTGTTGCTCATCCATAATGCGCTGGGTGATATCAATACTGTCGAAGATCTCCGCCACCGAATATTTTAACGGTGCGAAAACGTTGCGATGCCAGTGGAACTCATCGCCATCTTCATCGGCAGCATCTGCTGCGCGCTTCAGCTCACTGGCGACGATCGACAGCTGCATTGACAAACGCAGGGTGGAAAACTCACGCTGGCGAATATAATAGTCGGTAATGCCAATGCCGAGCGGCGTCAGGCGATAGATGGCATGCCCTTCAGAGTGTTCACTGGTAAAGCGATTCAACAGGCGCTGACGCACCATGTCATTGATAGCATTGTTAGCACGTACCACTATCGTTTCGCTGGTTTGCTCAAATCCTTCGCTGACGTGGCGAAATGCATCAATCAGTTCGCCTTCACTCATTTCCCCATCCATACGCTCACCGTTGAGGGTGGCGATCGCCAGCAAAAAAGCCAGACGCTCGGTCGGCAACGAGACGGAAAAATCATTTTTTCGCGCCCAGGCCACCAGTTCAGGTACTGTCTGGGAAAAATCACTCATAGTTCGTCTGCCTTATGGGTTTCCGCGCGGTAACGTGGATGTAACGCCCTAAACTTAAAAATGGCTCCTGGCGGCAATACTGCTTCTCCAGGGCCAGTACCTCATCAAATCGGTCACTTTGTTTGGTTTTATCGCGCAGATAGTCGTGGAAAACCCGAATGCCGGTTTTATTTTCAATCACGAATCCGCACGCTTCCAGCCAGGCATAAACCTGCTGCGGATCGCGTGGGTAGTCGGGAGACAGCGTTTTCTTTTTACGTTTGTTCAGCCCCGCCTGCAAATAGCCGAAATTGCCCAATACCATCGTTTGCATCAGCAGACCATTCAGGTTGTAAAACATCAGGGACAGTACGCCGCCGGGTTTAAGCGCCTGATACAACGCGGCGAGTGCCTGCTGCGGTTCCACGATCCATTCCAGCACCGCATGAAACAATACCAGATCGACCGGGTTAGCCAAATGCTGGTTGATATGCTGAGCGCCAGTTTGTTTGAACTGCATGTTAGCACTCACGCCTTGCTGTTGTGCAAGACGCTGAGCACGCGCCAACATTTCTTGTGAAACATCGCACAAAAGTACCTGATGCCCACGCGCGGCAATACCGCACCCGGTTTGCCCCTCGCCGCCTCCGGCATCAAGTACCGACAGCGGCCCGGCCGGATACGTGCTTAACAGCGCATCCAGATCCTGCCAGAGGATCGCCTGGCGAATACGCCCTTTAGTGGTGCCATAAATGTTCTGCGAGAATTTTTCGGCGATATCATCAAAATTGCGATCCTGCATGCAAGCAGCTCCGGCTTTCAGGGCGTGATTCAGCAGGGTATTTTGGCATACACTGGCAAATAATGAACCTTCCAGTCGCAGCTTTACGCCTGGGTGATGTTTTTTCGGACAAAAAGAGGTCAGCTTCATGTTTTTTACCCTAAAAAAAATCATTGGTGGCCTGCTGCTTCCGCTACCCATCCTACTGTTAATCATGGGACTGGGACTTTTCCTGCTCTGGTTCAGTCGCTGGCAGAAAAGCGCCAGAACGCTAATCTCCGTCGCCTGGCTGATTTTACTGCTTATTAGCCTGCAACCGGTTGCCGACAGACTGTTAGCTCCGTTGGAAAATCGCTACCCAACCTGGCACAATCAGCATCCACTGGATTATATCGTGGTGCTTGGCGGCGGCTATACCTGGAACCCGCAATGGGCGCCCAGCTCCAATATGCTCAATAACAGCCTGCCACGCCTGGCTGAGGGTATCCGTATCTGGCACGACAATCCTGGAGCAAAACTGATTTTTACCGGGGGTAAAGCCCAGGGCAATCCGTTAAGCTCTGCCGCAGTCACTGCCAATACGGCACAATCCCTCGGCATCCCCGCCAGTGCCATTGTCATTCTTGACCGCCCCCGCGATACGGAACAGGAAGCACACGAAATCGCAAAAATTGTCGCTAACCGTCCATTCGCGCTGGTCACTTCCGCCAATCATCTGCCCCGGGCCATGCTTTATTTCCAGCACGAAGGATTGCAGCCCTGGCCTGCGCCTGCCAATCAGTTGGCTATTGCTTCACCACTTAATCTCTGGGAACGTGTGTTGCCATCCTCATTCTGGCTCGGTCACAGTGAACGCGCCGTGTATGAGAATATCGGGCGTTTGTGGCAGTGGCTGAAACAGCTTAATGAGCCATCAGGTAAGCCACGGTAGCAGTGAACGCGTGGCGAGCCTGAAACGTGCGTGATCGAACTGCGCGCAGTGGATCAGGCGCGCCACTTCTTCCCAGATAATATAAAGCCAGCGGCGTGCAACAAATCCTTCTGCTACCGGCGCAGATTGCAAGTATTCACCAATCACTTCATCCCCTATCCCGGTTTCACACAGTGAATAGAGTTCAAATTCACGCGGAGCCCACTGAACCGGACCAGGATTAATCATTGCCAGCAAACGATCGCTCCTGGCTTCTCTAAGCATGTTGTTCAGCGTGAGATTTCCGTGTATCAACACGCAGGGATCGTCAAAGCCCACAAACAGTGAGGCCAGACGAGCGCGGCTGCGGAATAATATCTGCCAATCTTCCATGCCGAGGCTGGTCGGGCGCATATAGTTCAGGCTGGCCCATAACACCTCTATACGTTGCGCGTACCAGGCGGGCCAGCTGTTTTGCTGGGTGCTGTCGACGTTGCCGACCAGGCCCCGGCTATCGATGCGATGCCATGAGAGCAGCCCAACCACTATTTGCTCACGCAGCTGCCGCCAGCGGTCTGGGGCGCGCATTGGCATCTCAAGCGGAAAACCGCTTATTCGCTCGATCAGTAAAACTTCATGCCGTGGCATCTGCTGGCTGATAACCAGACCATGCACTATCGGGACGCGCACTTTCCCTTCACGCGCCAATATCGACAGCTTGTGCGCTTCCTGTCCTGCGGCACCCTGCACTCTGAAATACCTGGCCACTAGCGGCAGTGGCTGGCCGCTGCCGTCATACAGGGTATACAGGCTGGCATAAGGCTGCTGGCTAATGCATTCAACCCGACTGACAGGCTCACCCAGCACCAACGCAAGTTCAGAGCGCAGCTGTTCCATCTTCCTTCCTCACTGGCAAAAAGCGATATGATGGCGCGGCGAAGGAGCATTTGCGCCAGGGTGAAGCAGGTTCACGAGAGGCGTTACGGGCCGCCGCAACGGCTCCGCAAAAAAATTTATTTCATGGCTGCGCGTACACGCAACAGATCTTCAGCCGTATCCACACCCGCACTGGGAATAGCTTGCGCCACATCAACATGGATCTTTTCGCCGTACCACAGCACGCGTAACTGTTCCAGCAGCTCAATCTGTTCGAGCGGGCTGGCTTCCCAGCGCACATAGCGGCGAATGAAACCGGCGCGATAGCCGTAGATGCCAATATGACGCAGGAAGTGGTCGCCAATACTGTCCTGAGAAGTGGCAAAACGCTCACGATCCCACGGGATGGTCGCCCGGGAAAAGTAAAGCGCATTACCCTGTGCATCACGCACCACTTTCACGGCGTTGGGGTTGAACGCTTCTTCCACAGAGTCTACAGGCACTGCCAAAGTGGCCATCCCTACGCTACGCTGAGCGAGGTTTTTTGCTACCTGTTGGATAATCACCGGAGGGATCATCGGCTCATCACCCTGGACGTTAACAATCACCTTATCATCGGGAAATTGATAGTGATCGATCACTTCTGCCAGACGTTCTGTACCCGACTGATGATCGGCACGAGTCATGCAGACCTCGCCTCCGGCTGCTTCAACCGCGCGCGCCACGTCAATATGGTCGGTTGCCACAATCACTCGCTCGGCACCTGATTCAAGCGCCCGCTCCATAACGTGAACCACCATCGGCTTACCGTGTATATCCACCAGCGGTTTCCCCGGCAGACGGGTAGAAGCAAAACGGGCAGGAATAATGGCAACAAAACTCATGGATGGCTCTCTTCCAGCGTCAGCGCACGCGCCTCGACTTCCAGCAACACGGGAATACCATCCCGCACCGGGTAAGCCAGACCGTCAGGTTTACAAATAAGTTCCTGCTGTTCTTTGTTGTAATAGAGCTTGCCGTGACATACCGGGCAAGCGACGATTTCAAGCAGACGATGATCCATAATTCCTCCGTAAGGGGCCCGCTAATATAAGCCGGTAGGTTAATCGCGTCAGAATATCATAGCTGTCGTACCGGAAGTTACCCAGGCTGCTCGAAATTTACAGGCAGACGAGCCGGCCATCGTGTGGCTCGACCTGACGACTTTTGACAACGCTGGCAGACTTATTTTGCCAACTGGCGGCATAACCAGCAGATAAACGTGGTATCGCGCGATTTCTGGCTGGAACCGGCCCAGCCAGAAATGGCATCAGAAAATCGTTATGGGGGGCGGCTGATGTTAACCTGCTGATAATGCAGTGATCGTGGTTAGCAGCACCTCAGCCTCTGCTGCGGGCAGAGAGGCATCTACCGGCAAATACCACCAGTTATCAGCAGCAAAAGAGCTGGCTTTTACGGCATCTTTTTCGGTCATTAGCAGCGTTTGACCCGTTGAGGTGAGTGAATTCAGGCTATCGGTGCTGTAGTACTGATGGTCAGCAAAAGCGACCTGCTTGATCGGGATCACTCCCAGCTGCCGCAGAGTATTAAAAAAGCGTGGCGGATGGCCAATACCCGCCATTGCCACTATATTATCCAGTTCAGCAGCGGGCCGCCGCTCGCCGGATTTCAGGTTCACGGCCAAACCCGGCTTTAGCTGCATGCCCATTTCACCGGGCAAGGCTTTACCACCATTGGTGACTATTGCCGTCACACTGTGCAGGCGGGAAGCGCGTTCACGCATTGGCCCTGCCGGGAGCCACCAGCCGTTACCAAAACGCCGTTCACCGTCAATCACTACGATCTCAATATCACGCGCCAGCGCATAATGCTGCAATCCATCATCGGTAATGATGATATCGACTGCCGCGCTGCACAGCACCGCTTCAACCGCCTGACGCCGCACCGGCGCAACGGCCACCGTTGCGCCGGTGCGCTGATAAATCAGTACAGGTTCATCACCAGCTTCATCAGTGGTCGTTTGCGGCCCCAGCACCAGCGGATAATGCTCTGCCTTGCCGCCGTAGCCGCGCGACACAACGCCAACGCGTAACCCACGTTGCTGCAACGCTTGCACCAGCCAAATAACTACCGGGGTTTTGCCATTGCCCCCTGCGGTAAGGTTACCTACCACTACCACCGGAACGGGCGCGCGCCACGCCTTACGCCAACCCCAGAAATAACTGAGGCGCATAACATTGCTTATCAGCCCGTAGAGAAGGCTAAAGGGAAGCAGCAGCAAATAGAGTGAACTACGCCCACTCCAGATTCGTTCAATCATTGGCCAAATTGCATCTTATGCAACTGCGCATATGCACCACGCTCTGCCAGAAGATCTTCATGTGTACCGCGCTCCACAATCTGACCATCTTCTACCACAATGATCTCATCCGCTTTCTCAATGGTAGAAAGACGGTGCGCAATCACCAGTGAAGTACGGTTCTTTTGCAGTTCATCCAACGCAGACTGGATGGCACGTTCAGATTCGGTGTCCAGCGCGGAGGTGGCCTCATCGAGGATTAAAATCGGGCAGTCTCTTAACAATGCGCGGGCGATGGCAATGCGCTGGCGCTGACCGCCGGAGAGCAACACGCCATTTTCACCAATCATCGTATCCAGGCCCTCATCCATCTTGCTGATAAAGTCCATGGCATGCGCCATCGTCGCAGCCTTTTCGATATCTTGACGACTGTATTGCTCATGACGGGCGTAGGCGATGTTATTCGCCACGGTATCGTTGAACAGATGGACATTTTGCGATACCAACGCCACCTGATTACGCAATGAGGCAAGCGTGTATTCACGCAGGTCGTGTCCGTCCATCAGAATGTTACCGTGCTGGATATCGTAAAAGCGCGTCAGCAGGCTGGCCATAGTTGACTTGCCGGAACCAGAACGTCCGACCAGTGCCACAGTTTTTCCCGCCGGGATCGCCAGATTGATATTTTTGAGCGCGGGCATATCGCGCCCCGGATAGCTAAAAGTGACATCGCGGAATTCGATATCGCCCTTTGCACGCTCAACATTGCGTTTACCCGTATCCACTTCCTGCTCACTGTCGAGGATGGAGAACAGCGTTTGGCAGGCTGCCATTCCACGCTGGAACTGAGCATTGACGTTAGTCAGAGATTTTAACGGACGCATCAACGCGATCATTGATGAAAACACCACGGTGATCGTACCGGCTGTTAGCGTATTCATCACGCTCGGGAAACTGGCGGCAAACAACACAAATGCCAGCGCCAGTGAAGCGATCAGCTGAATGATGGGATCGGAAATTGAAGACGCAGAAACCAGCTTCATTCCCTGCTGACGCATGCGGTTGCTGACGCGGTTAAAGCGCTCACTCTCAATGCTTTGACCACCAAAAATCAGCACTTCTTTATGCCCTTTCAGCATCTGCTCTGCGCTGGTGGTCACCTGCCCCATCGTATTCTGCATATTTTTACTGATATTACGGAAACGCTTGGATACGGTGCGAATAGCAAAAGAGACCACCGGAGCCAAAACAATCAGAATTAAAGACAGCTGCCAGCTATAGTAAAACATCAGTATAAACAGGCCGATGATTGAAGCACCTTCACGTACGACCGTGACTAACGCGCTGGACGAAGAGGAGGCGACCTGCTCCGAATCATAAGTAATACGCGACAGCAGTGTCCCGGTGGACTGCTGGTCAAAGAAGGCAACAGGCATGCCCATCATATGGCTGAAGAGGCTACGGCGCATCTTCATCACCACGTTGCCCGACACCCATGAAATACAGTAGCTGGAAGCGTAACTGGTGATACCACGTATCAACATCAGGCCGATAACAGCAAGCGGCATCCACAGCAGCACCGAGTTATCAGCTTTACCAAAACCATCATCAAGTAAAGGCTTCAGCAATGACAGCATAAGTGTATCGCCCGCCGCATTGAGGATCAGTGCGACTGCGGCCACAATCAACCCCGTCTTGTATGGCACAATCATGGGCCAGAGACGACGGAATGTCTGCCAGGTGGAGAGATCTTTATCCAGATGCATTGTTTAACCAGCTTTAGTTGAAAATAGCCGCTTATTCTAGCCGGAATCCCTGGGTACGCCAAACCACTGATGATACCAACGGTTCATTATTTGTTCTCTTAGCCCAATAAGTTGCCATCGATGCGCATAAAAGCGCGCGCTCAACTGGCCGGAAAGCGCGGTGTCACGCCATTTGACGCCATTTTCACCGTAGCGGCGAATAATCTGTGTCGCGGGCAAACGCCAGGCGCTGTAGCGTGCAGCAGAAGCCATTGCTGCACTTGCAGAGACGGCGCGCAGAAAAGGCCCGGTGGAGGAGGTTCGGCTGCCATGATGTGGCGCCTGGAGCAGATCGACATGCAGATCGTCCCGCCGTTCCGCGACCAGTTTCTTTTCAGCTGGCGCTTCAATATCCCCTGTTAACAGTACCCGCCATTTTCCATCCGTGACTAAGACCACACATGATTGGTCATTACCTTCACCTTTTGCTTCTATTGGAGGCCAGAGCACGTGAAACCCTAAGCCTTGCCAACGCCAGTTATCTCCCTTACGGCAGGAAAGATGACCCGGTTTGGCCAGCGCGCTCCGCACGCTGGCTTGGGGGAATGTGGCCTGCATACTGGCCAGCCCGCCGATATGATCGAGATGAGCATGGCTGATAATAATGTGACTCACGCGTAGCCCCTGCCAGGCAAGCCAGGGCAGGATGTGGCTACGGGCTGCATCGCCACCGGGCCAGCGATTGCCGGTATCATACAGCGTAGCCTCGCCGTTACGAGAGATCGCCACCGCCAGCCCGTGCCCTACGTCCAGCATATCTACACGCCATTCCGGCTCGGGCCATAATGAACGCCAGCTGCATAACAGCAATGCCGTGCTCGCGATGCTGGCTGTTGAAGTCCGCCACCAGCCGAAGCGCAGACAGACTAAAATCAACCAACACAACAAGCTGGCGACGCTTAGTGCCTGATCCACAGGCAACCAGCCATGTGGCAAGTGTTGCAAGGGCATAAACACCAGTGCCAGAGACCGATCGACGCCATACCACAGTGGGGCAGAAATCCAGGGAAGCGCATTGCAAACTAATGCCACCAAAATCAGCGGCACGGTGACCAATGAAACTAGCGGAACCGCCCATAGATTAGCCACCAGCGCACTCAGGCTGATACCATGAAACAACAGTGCCTGCAAAGGCATCAGCAGCAGCAGCATTCCCAACTGAAGGTGTAGTAAACGTAGCGGTAACCAGTACCACCGCCGCAAGAAACGCACGGGTAGTGGAAAAGTGTGATACCAAAGCAGCAGGGCAGCCACAGCCATAGCCGACAGCCACAAGCTGTCTGAGAGCAGGCTAAGCGGGTCAAAAAAAAGGATCAGGGCAATACAAAGGCTCCATATCTGCCAAGACTGACAGTAAATGCCACGCAACCGCAGGATGCTCCACACAAGTAAAGCCAGCATGGCGCGCATTGCTGGTGCATTTCCACCTGAAAGCCAGCTGTAGATCAAAGCCACTAAAAGACTGCAAAACAGCGGTAACCGATAACCGATATATCTGACGGGAAAAGTAAACTGCATGCCGCGCATTAGCAGCCATCCGAAGCTGGCTGCAAGGGCGATATGCATCCCTGAAATGGCCATAAGATGCGCTGTACCGGTTTCACGTAATAGCTGGTTAATATTCTTGCTGACGTCGTCCCTTTCACCAAAGGCCAGCGCGGAGATTAGTCCCTGCCACGGCAGATGGGCATAACTTTTTTTACCTGATTCAATCAGGCGGCCACGCCAGCTACATTCTGCCGCGATAATCTTAGCGCTTTTCACTCTGCCGGTTAGCGGCGTATGGGTCGCGAGGGCAAAACGTTGGCGATCGAATCCCCCTTCATTTAGCTGCGCATGCACCGGCCTGAGCATCAGTTGCATCAACCATCGCTGGCCGGTGCAGAACGCGATACCCTGTGACTTTAACTTTACGTTGGCATAAACGGGTGGGAACACTAATTTGTCCCGATAGCTCAACAGGCGTATTTTTAACCTGTCGCCGTCCGGCTGTATACTTTCAATCTGCACTTCAGCTTCGATCGGCGTGCGGGATAACTCATTAATTTGCTTCAGCGCAGACTGCCCCGCTGTCATCGCCCAAACAAACATAACTATCGTTAGCGCCAGAAATTTTGTCAGCTTCCCCGGGCACAGTGCCAGAGTAAGAGAGAGCAACAGGATGACAAGCGTCATGCCAGACCCCGGTAGATGAGACAAAAAGTTGAGCGGCAGCGTTGCGATAATAACGCTCCACGCAATATGATTAACCGTCAGTGGCATACGCTCTCCCTGTTCAAGACAGGTTAAGTGTGCCGTATCTTCGGGTAGCAAGCAGCCAGAGAAGAGTAGATGTGGATAGCAGCGCGCAGAGAGTTTGCGCGGTTACAGCAAGTCACCAGATTTCTGCGACAAAAAATACAACATTTATTTAAAGCAAAAAAAACGACACCTTAGTGTCGTTTTATCGATAAATTGCTTATCAGCCGCCGTAAATATTGGCGCGATCGCGCAACTCTTTTCCTGGCTTAAAGTGTGGAACGTATTTACCTTCCAACTCTACTTTGTCACCCGTTTTCGGGTTACGACCAGTACGAGGTGCACGATAGTGCAATGAGAAGCTGCCAAATCCCCGGATTTCGATGCGTTCACCCTCTGACAACGTCGTTGCCATATGTTCCAGCATCTCTTTTACCGCATCCTCAACGACTTTCGCCGGAATATGAGATTGCTGGCCAGCAAGCCTTTCAATCAGTTCTGACTTGGTCATAAAACCTCCGGTTAATCCCTGACAGGAATAGTTATGACAGTTAACGACGGTAACAGGGCAGCTTACGCTGCCCCTAAGCAATTACTCGCCTTTAGCTGCTTTGAATGCTTCAGCCATAGCGCTAGAGAAGTTGCCTTCTTCCTGTTTGGTGTTAACAGTGTTGATGGCTTCTTTCTCGTCTGCCTGGTCTTTAGCACGAACAGACAGGCTGACAACGCGGTTTTTACGGTCAACACCGGTGAATTTGGCTTCAACATCATCACCAACATTCAGAACCAGAGTTGCGTCTTCTACACGATCCAGCGATGCTTCAGAAGCACGCAGGTAGCCTTCAACGCCATCAGCTAATTCAACTGTAGCACCTTTGGCATCAACTGCAGTGACTTTACCGTTAACAATTGCACCTTTCTTGTTCAGAGAGATGTAGTTGTTGAACGGATCTTCTGCCAGCTGTTTAACGCCCAGAGAGATACGTTCGCGCTCTGCGTCAACCTGCAGAACCACAGCTGCGATTTCGTCGCCTTTCTTGTATTCACGAACTGCTTCTTCTCCGGTAGCGTTCCAGGAGATGTCAGACAGGTGAACCAGGCCGTCGATGCCGCCGTCAAGGCCGATGAAGATACCGAAGTCAGTGATTGACTTGATTTTACCTTCAACACGGTCGCCCTTGTTGTGGGTTTCTGCAAACTGCTGCCATGGGTTAGATTTGCACTGCTTCAGACCCAGGGAGATACGACGACGTTCTTCGTCGATGTCCAGAACCATTACTTCTACAACATCGCCCACGTTAACAACTTTAGATGGGTGGATGTTTTTGTTGGTCCAGTCCATTTCTGAAACGTGTACCAGGCCTTCCACGCCTTCTTCGATTTCAACGAAGCAGCCGTAATCAGTCAGGTTGGTCACACGACCAGTCAGCTTGGTGCCTTCTGGGTAACGTTTAGCGATAGCAACCCATGGATCTTCACCCAGCTGCTTCAGACCCAGAGAAACACGGGTACGCTCGCGATCGAACTTCAGCACTTTAACAGTGATTTCGTCGCCAACATTGACGATTTCGCTTGGATGCTTAACGCGTTTCCAAGCCATGTCAGTGATGTGCAGCAGGCCATCAACGCCGCCCAGATCAACGAATGCACCGTAGTCAGTGAGGTTCTTAACGATACCTTTAACTTCCATGCCTTCCTGGAGATTTTCCAGCAGCTGATCGCGCTCTGCGCTGTTCTCGGATTCGATTACCGCACGACGTGAAACAACGACGTTGTTGCGTTTCTGATCCAGCTTGATGACTTTGAACTCAAGCTCTTTGCCTTCCAGGTGCAGCGTGTCACGCACTGGACGCACGTCTACCAGTGAACCTGGCAGGAACGCACGGATGCCGTTCAGCTCAACTGTGAAGCCGCCTTTAACCTTGCCGTTGATAACACCGGTAACAGTTTCAGCGTCTTCGTAAGCTTTCTCCAGCGTGATCCAAGCTTCATGACGTTTAGCTTTCTCACGGGACAGCAGGGTTTCACCGAAGCCGTCTTCTACTGCATCCAGGGCAACGTCAACTTCGTCACCAACCTGAATTTCCAGTTCGCCGGCTGCGTTCTTGAACTGCTCTGCAGGAATTGCAGACTCAGATTTCAGACCCGCATCAACCAGAACGACGTCTTTGTCGATAGAGACAACAACGCCACGAACGATGGAACCCGGGCGGGTTTCGATTGTTTTTAGGGATTCTTCAAATAGTTGAGCAAAAGATTCAGTCATATTGATAATCTTCAGGATTCTTCAATTTAACGTCCACCTGACATCCTGACGGGTGGGGTTGTTTCACATGCCCCATGACGTCCATATCACAGGGTTAGATAAATCATTCGGCGAACTGTTGCTTATCACAATAGAAATAAGCATAGCCGAAAATTACGCCAAAGCGAGTTTTTCACGCGCATAGTTTAGCGCAATTTCAATCACCTGCTCAATCGACATGGTAGTCGAATCAAGCACTAAGGCATCAGCTGCAGGCACCAATGGTGCAATGGCGCGATTGCGATCGCGGTCATCTCGCTCTTTTATCTCAGATAAAAGGCGCTCAAAGTTAACACTAAAGCCTTTCTCCTGCAACTGCAGCATGCGTCGGCTGGCACGCTCTTCAGAACTGGCATCAAGGAAGATTTTGACCGGAGCATCGGGAAATACCACCGTTCCCATATCGCGTCCATCAGCAATCAGCCCCGGCAATTCACGGAAACCACGCTGGCGGCGCAATAGTGCTTCGCGCACACGGGGAAACGCGGCGACACGAGATGCTGTGTTACTAACATCCTGGGTACGAATCTCTGTAGAAACGTCCTCACCCTCCAGAATCACCTCTATCTCACCGTTGTGAGAAACAAAACGTACGTCAAGATGAGCGGCAATCGGCACCAGCGCCTCTTCAGAGCTGATATCCACCTGGTGATGCAGCGCGGCTAAAGCCAGTACTCGATAAATTGCGCCGGAATCCAACAGGTGCCACTGCAATGCTTCAGCCATTGCTTTACACAATGTCCCTTTGCCTGCACCACTCGGGCCATCAATAGTGATCACGGGAGCTGTAGCCGTCATGTCGTTCTCCTTTCGGTGGAATGCCCAAGCAGCAGATGCTCAGGGAAATATCGACGCGCATTATACCTTTCATAACCTAACCTGCAACCGCAGCGACCACGCACCAAGGCATTCAGCACGCGGCCAGCACATGGCAACGTTTTGCTATGCCAGTCGGCTAAGACGGGCCAGTTGTTCGAAATAATCAGGGAACGTTTTGGCAGTACATTTTGGGTCGAGGATAGTCACCGGGCTGGAAGAGAGCGCCACCAACGAGAAGCACATTGCCATGCGATGATCGTTGTAAGTACCGATTTCCGCGAATGCGATTTTCTCTGGAGGCGTAATACGAATGTAATCATGCCCCTCTTCAACTTCTGCCCCCACTTTGCGTAACTCAGTTGCCATCGCCGCCAGACGATCGGTCTCCTTAACACGCCAGTTATAAATATTACGCATCACCGTGGTGCCTTTTGCGAACAACGCCGTAGTGGCAATGGTCATGGCAGCATCAGGAATATGATTCATATCCAAATCGACTGCGTTAAGGTCACCACGCGTGCAGGCAATGTAATCATCGCCCCATTCCACACTGGCACCCATTTTTTCCAGCACATCGGCAAAACGAATATCGCCCTGCATGCTGTTACGACCAATACCAGTGACTTTGACCGTACCACCTTTGATCGCTGCTGCTGCCAGGAAGTAAGAAGCAGAAGAAGCATCACCTTCTACCAAATACTCACGCGTCGCCTGATACTGCTGCTGCCCACGGACGTGGAAGGTATGGTAATCGTTATTTTCCACTACCACGCCGAAAGTTGCCATCAGCTTGAGAGTGATATCAATATAGGGTTTAGAAACCAGATCGCCTTTGATCACGATCCGGGTATCATTGACTGCCAGCGGTGCTGCCATCAACAACGCGGTCAAAAACTGGCTGGAGACACTACCGTCTACCACGACTTCCCCACCGCTGAACCCGCCTTTAACATGCAGTGGCGGATAATTTTCCTGTTCCAGATACTCGACGTCAGCCCCGCCCTGGCGTAAGGCATCAACCAGATGTCCTATTGGACGCTCTTTCATTCGCGGCTCACCGGTAAGAACAACATCGCCGTTGCCAATACACAATGCTGCCGCAAGCGGGCGCATTGCGGTACCCGCATTACCAAGGAAAAGCTCAAGCGGCTCTTTTGCCTGTAGTGGCCCACCCTGACCCACTATCTCACAACGGGTGCGGTCGGCAGACAGCGAATACTTTACGCCGATCGCCTTCAACGCATCCAGCATATGACGCACATCATCACTGTCGAGCAGGTTGGTCAGACGGGTCGTTCCCTTTGCCAGCGCAGCCAGCAGTAAAGCACGGTTAGATACGCTCTTGGAGCCAGGAAGGTTAACGGTGCCGTCGACCAGGGCGATAGGTTGTAACGTCAGGGAATCCTGCATGTGAAACGTACTCTCCAAAATAATTGCAATAAAACCCCGCCGTGAGGCGAGGTTTCAGATTATAAAGCCTGCTATGGTTGCGGATGTACCTTAGCCGTGACGACGTTCGAAGTCGACCATAAAGTCAGTGAGCGTTTTTACCCCTTCCAGGGGCATCGCATTGTAGATCGAAGCACGCATACCACCGACAACCCGATGACCTTTTAAGGCATGTAATCCGGCAGCAAATGACTCTTCAAGGAACAGTTTATCCAGCGCTGCATCCGCCAGCTGGAACGGCACGTTCATGCGCGAACGGTTAGCAGCAACCACATCGTTGCGGTAAAAGTCGCTGCTGTCGATGGTACCATAAAGCAGGTCGGCTTTAGCCTGATTGCGTCTGTCCAGCTCACCAACGCCCCCCTGTTCTTTGAGCCATTTAAATACCAGACCAGACAGATACCATGCAAAGGTCGGAGGGGTGTTAAACATTGAATCGTTTTCCGCCAGCACTTTGTAATCAAGGATGGAAGGCAGCTCTTTACGCGCCTGGCCCAGCAGATCCTCACGCACCACCACCAGCGTTAAGCCAGCAGGACCGATATTTTTTTGTGCTCCGGCGTACAGCACGCCATAGCGACTCACGTCAATCGGCGTCGAGAGGATCGTAGATGAGAGATCGGCAACAACGGTCTTATCGCCGAAGTCGGGTGTTTCATGGATAGCGATACCATCAATCGTTTCATTCGGGCAAAAATGAACGTAGGCAGAATCATCGGAAAGCGCCCAGCTGCTCATCGGGCTAATCGCACGCAGGCCCTTTAGCGTCGTTTTGGCTTCAATCACGTTAAGCGTACAGTATTTTTGCGCCTCTTTGATTGCACTGGCTGCCCAATAGCCGCCATCAACATAATCCGCCTTACTGTGCTCACCCAGCAAATTTAACGGCACCGCTGCAAACTGCCCACGCGCACCGCCATGACAGAATAAAACTTTGTAGTTGGAGGGGATCTTCAGCAGATCGCGAAAATCTTTTTCAGCCTCTTCAGCAACCTGAATAAATTCTTTACTGCGATGGCTGATCTCCATTACGGAGGTCCCTAAACCATGCCAGTTGCAAAGTTCCTGCTCAGCACGACGAAGCACTTCTACCGGCAACATAGCCGGGCCAGAGCTAAAATTGAAAATCTGACTCATTTCCCCTCACCACCTTCAGAACAATCGGTTTGATTCCTTTATCGGTTTTATCATTGCCACCCCATTGCTGCAATAATTTATCCGCTAAACAACCTGGTTCTACGGGGAGTGCCGCAACAGCTTGTAGGGTAAATGTAACAGAGGACGATATTTTGTGAGGCACTATCCTGATAACAGAACGACCTGGTTCACTTTTCACTGAAATATGGCAATCTTCCCGCTATGAAATTTCCGCTGCCAGATAGCGATTCCAGCGGAAAACCCGTATCATTGCGCGCTTTCCGCACAATCAATCACGAGTGGGCAAAATGACTCAAACTTATATTCCAGGCAAAGACGCCGCGCTGGAAGTTTCCATCGCACGCTTTCAGCAAAAATTGCAGGATCTCGGCTTCAATATTGAGGAGGCATCCTGGCTGAACCCGGTTCCGAACGTCTGGTCAGTCCATATTCGCGACCGCGACTGCCCGCTATGTTTCACAAACGGAAAAGGTGCCAGCAAAAAAGCGGCGCTGGCCTCTGCGCTGGGTGAGTATTTTGAACGTTTGTCCACCAACTATTTCTTTGCAGACTTCTGGCTGGGCCAACAGATCGCCAACGACGATTTTGTCCATTACCCTGACGAGAAGTGGTTCCCACTGCCGGATGATGACCAGCTGCCCGATGGCATTCTTGATGCGCGTCTGCGTCAATTCTATGACCCGGAAAATGAAGTCAGCGCCAGCGAACTGGTCGATTTGCAATCTGGTAATGCCGCACGGGGTATCTGCGCCCTGCCTTTTACCCGCCAGTCGGACCTTCAAACCGTCTATATCCCGATGAATATCATCGGCAACCTGTATGTGTCGAACGGCATGTCGGCGGGTAATACCGCCAACGAGGCCCGCGTACAGGGCCTTTCAGAAGTGTTTGAACGCCATATTAAGAACCGTATTATCGCCGAATCCATCAGCCTGCCAACCATTCCACAAGAGGTGCTTAACCGCTATCCTGGCGTAGTGGAAGCGATTGCGACGCTTGAAGCAGAAGGTTTCCCAATCTTCTCTTACGATGCTTCACTGGGCGGCAAGTATCCGGTGATCTGCGTGGTATTGTTCAACCCCGCGAACGGTACCTGTTTTGCCTCGTTCGGTGCACATCCAGACTTTGGCGTGGCCCTGGAGCGTACCGTCACCGAACTGTTACAAGGGCGCGGCCTGAAGGATCTGGACGTCTTTACTCCGCCAACCTTTGACGATGAGGAAGTGGCAGAACATGCTAATCTGGAAACCCATTTCATCGACTCAAGCGGCCTGATTTCCTGGGATATGTTTAAGGACGATGCCGATTACGACTTCGCGGACTGGAGCTTTAAAGGTTCTACTGAAGAAGAATTCGCCACGTTGATGGCTATCTTTAAGTCGGAAGGTCAGGAAGTTTATATTGCTGATTACGAACATCTTGATGTTTACGCCTGCCGTATCATCGTTCCGGGCATGTCCGATATCTACCCGGCAGAAGATCTGCTGCTGGCCAATAACAGCATGGGCGCTTACCTGCGTGACACCTTGCTTAGCCTGCCGGAAAACAGCTGGGAAAAGGCAGACTACCTGTCGCTGTTAGAACAGCTGGACGAAGATGGCCACGACGACTTCACCCGCGTGCGCGAACTGCTGGGCCTGGCAACAGGCAAAGATAATGGCTGGTATACGCTGCGTATTGGCGAACTAAAAGCCATGCTGGCTCTGGCGGGTGGAGACCTGCAACAGGCGCTCATCTGGACCGAATGGACTATGGAGTTCAACCAATCGATCTTCAGCGCAGAACGTGCAAACTACTACCGCTGTTTACAGACGCTGCTGCTGCTAAGTCAGGAAGAAGAACGCGATCCGCAGCAGTACTATGGCGCTTTTGTACGCATGTATGGTCAGAGCGCTGTAGATGCAGCATCGGCCGCTATTTCGGGTGAAACACCGTTCTATGATTTGCAGAACGTGGATAGCGATCTGAAAGCATTCCCGGCGCACCAGTCCCTGCTGGCTGCTTATGAAAAACTTCAGGTAGCTAAACGCCGTTACTGGAAATAATATCGCCAAAATATCACACTGTTTTTAGCACAGTGATGCTGCTCTGACGCGCTATCAAAGAAAGGTAACCGTGAAAACGGTTGCCTTTTTTATCGTCAGTATTTTATCTTGCCATGAAAAATCAAATGAGTACAAAGCAATAAATATGTGAATTCTACCCTCTTCCCCGATTGGTAATGCGGGTGAAAACAGGTAGGCTGCTATGACTTTACAGATACTTCTATAAATAAATTTTAAAAAATAAAAATTATTTAATAATTAAAAAACATAAACTTAGCCTTCACTCTTCCCGTTCCTGATACCCTTCACCCAGCCTATACCAAACCAGTATGATCCATATCAATTCCTCCCATTGCCACCTTTGTTAGGCTTTCCTGGTTGACGACTTCCGGGAGGATCTTAGAGTGAATGCGGGCAACCCCTTTGATCTCATCGTACCTTCTGAAATGGCGAAAATTGCTGAAGAAGCTGGTGTTTACAAGGCTACGAAACATCCCTTTACGACCTTTTTCCTCGCTATTACAGCTGGAGTATTTATTTCCATTGCTTTCACCTTCTATATCACTGCCACAACAGGCAGTGAGGCCCTTCCGTGGGGGCTGGCAAAACTGATTGGCGGCGTTTGCTTCTCTTTGGGCCTGATGCTAGTGGTGGTCTGCGGCGCTGACCTGTTTACCTCCACCGTCTTAACGGTAGTGGCAAAGGCCAGCGGGCGCATTAGCTGGGTACAACTGGCACGCAACTGGATGCTGGTTTATGTCGGTAATTTTATCGGTGCAATTTTCTTTGTCGCTTTGGTCTGGTTTGCCGCGCAGCATATGGCCGCTAACGGGGCATGGGGACTGAATGTTCTTCAAACTGCCGACCACAAAATGCATCACTCCTTCGTGGAGGCAGTATGTCTGGGCATTCTTGCCAATCTGATGGTGTGCATGGCGGTATGGATGAGTTATTCCGGCCGCAGTCTGCTGGATAAGATGTTCGCGATGATATTGCCAGTGGCGATGTTTGTCGCCAGCGGTTTTGAGCACAGCATCGCCAATATGTTTCTTATTCCGATGGCCATCATTATTAAAAATTTCTCTGCACCGGATTTTTGGATCGCTACAGGCACAACTGCCGGGCAGTTTTCACATCTCACCATTAGCCAGTTTATCAACGACAACCTGATCCCCGTGACGCTCGGCAATATCATCGGCGGTGGTTTGCTGGTTGGGCTGACTTACTGGGTCATTTATTTACGAGATGGCGATCGTCGTTAATTTTTCCTCACTGGATTTTGTCATCGCCTGATGTAGCTCTTCGGCGAGACGACACAACGGATTTTACTTTATAGGGTAGGTATCTAATGACTGATCTCAAACAAAAGATGGCAGCAGCATGGCAACACTTTGCACCGGGCGAGTGGCAAAACAGTGTCGATTTGCGTGACTTCATCCAAAAAAATTACACCCCTTATGAAGGTGACGAAGCGTTTCTCACCGGGGCAAGCGAAGCGACCACCAGCCTGTGGGATAAGGTGATGGAAGGTATCAAGCTTGAAAATCGCACCCACGCGCCGGTTGATTTCGATACGGACCTGGCTTCGACAATCACCTCACACAATGCTGGCTATATTAACCGCGAGCTGGAAAAAATCGTTGGTCTGCAAACCGATGCCCCGCTAAAACGCGCTCTTATCCCCTTCGGCGGGATCAAGATGGTTGAAGGCTCATGCAAGGTATATGGCCGGGAACTCGATCCGTCGCTGAAGAAAGTATTTTCTGAATACCGTAAGACTCACAACCAAGGGGTGTTCGATGTCTATACGCCGGATATCCTGCGCTGCCGTAAATCGGGTGTGCTGACCGGCTTGCCAGATGCCTATGGCCGTGGCCGCATTATCGGTGACTATCGCCGCGTGGCGCTTTACGGCATTGATATGCTGCTGAAAGACAAATTTGCTCAGTTCACATCGCTCCAGGACGATCTGGAAAATGGCGTTAATCTGGAAGCAACCATTCGCCTGCGCGAAGAGATTGCAGAGCAGCATCTTGCCCTGCGACAGATGAAAGAGATGGCGGCAAAATATGGCTGCGATATCTCCGGGCCGGCGACTAACGCACAGCAAGCGGTACAGTGGACCTACTTCGGCTACCTGGCGGCGGTGAAATCACAAAACGGTGCGGCAATGTCATTTGGCCGCGTTTCAACCTTCCTTGATATTTATATCGAACGCGATCTTAAAGCCGGCGTCATCAATGAACAACAAGCGCAGGAGCTGATCGACCATCTGGTGATGAAACTGCGTATGGTGCGTTTCCTCCGCACGCCAGAATATGACGAATTGTTCTCTGGAGACCCAATCTGGGCAACCGAATCGCTGGCTGGTATGGGCGTTGATGGTCGTACTCTGGTCACCAAAAGCACTTTCCGCTTTCTGAATACTCTCTACACCATGGGGCCTTCACCGGAACCCAACATGACCATACTGTGGTCGGAAAAACTACCGCAGAAATTCAAACAGTATGCGGCAAAAGTCTCAATCGATACTTCTTCTCTGCAATATGAGAATGACGATCTGATGCGACCGGACTTCAACAGCGATGACTACGCTATCGCCTGCTGCGTCAGCCCGATGATCGTCGGTAAACAGATGCAATTCTTCGGTGCGCGCGCCAATCTGGCAAAAACCATGCTTTACGCCATTAACGGCGGCATGGATGAAAAACTCAAAATGCAGGTCGGGCCTGAAGAAGCTCCGATGATGGATGAAGTGCTGGACTACGAGAAAGTGATGGATCGCATGGATCACTTTATGGACTGGCTGGCAAAACAGTACGTTACCGCACTTAACATCATCCACTACATGCACGACAAATACAGTTACGAAGCTGCTCTTATGGCGCTTCACGATCGTGATGTCTATCGCACTATGGCCTGCGGAATTGCGGGGCTGTCGGTCGCGGCTGACTCACTGTCAGCGATCAAATATGCCAAAGTTTCTACCATTCGTGATGAAGACGGTTTGGCGATTGATTTCAAAATCGAAGGAGAATACCCACAGTTTGGTAACAATGATGCACGCGTGGATGACATCGCCTGCGATCTTGTTGAGCGTTTTATGACGAAAATTCAGAAAATGCAGACTTACCGTCACGCCGTTCCAACGCAATCCGTCCTGACTATTACCTCTAACGTGGTCTATGGTAAGAAAACGGGTAATACGCCTGACGGCCGCCGCGCAGGGGCACCATTTGGTCCTGGGGCCAACCCGATGCACGGGCGCGATCAGAAGGGTGCCGTTGCCTCGCTGACCTCGGTGGCAAAATTGCCGTTTGCCTATGCTAAGGACGGTATCTCTTACACCTTCTCTATTGTGCCGAACGCTCTGGGGAAAAGTGACGATGTCCGCAAAGCCAATCTCGCAGGGTTAATGGACGGTTATTTCCACCACGAAGCCAGCATTGAGGGAGGACAGCATCTCAATGTCAACGTGATGAACCGCGATATGCTGCTGGAAGCGATGGAAAACCCGGAAAAATACCCACAGCTGACTATCCGTGTCTCTGGTTATGCCGTGCGCTTCAATTCCCTAACCAAAGAACAACAGCAGGATGTGATCACTCGCACCTTTACGCAATCTATGTAAGCGGGTCCGGCTCCCGCAAGGGAGCCTGAACGCCCCGGCAGGTTGTTTTGCCGGTAGCCTGAATCAGACTACCGGCAAAACAGACTTAACACGGCTCAAGACCGTGTCACCTGGAGAAATCATCGCCATGTCAATAACTGGACGCATTCACTCAATTGAATCCTGTGGCACCGTTGACGGTCCCGGCATTCGCTTTATTACCTTTTTTCAAGGGTGCCTGATGCGCTGCCTGTACTGTCACAACCGTGATACCTGGGATACGCATGGAGGTAAGCAAGTTAGCGTAGAGGATTTGATGAGTGACGTCCTCTCCTATCGTCACTTTATCAATGCCTCCGGTGGTGGCGTGACCGCCTCTGGCGGCGAAGCTATTTTGCAGGCTGAATTTGTCCGGGACTGGTTTCGCGCCTGCCGTGCAAAGGGGATCCATACTTGCCTTGATACTAACGGCTTCGTGCGCCGCTATGATGAAGTGATAGACGAACTACTGGATGTCACCGACCTGGTGATGCTGGATCTCAAGCAGGTCAATGATGAAATACACCAACCGCTGGTGGGCGTTTCTAACCGCCGTACGCTCGATTTTGCCCGCTATCTGGCGCGGCGCAACATTCGCACCTGGATACGCTATGTGGTGGTTCCGGGTTACACCGACGACAATGAATCGGCGCAGCAACTCGGTGAGTTCACCCGCGATATGGCCAACGTAGAGAAGATAGAACTACTTCCCTATCATGAGCTTGGCAAGCATAAATGGCTGTCAATGGGAGAGGCATACGGGCTCGAAGGTGTACACCCGCCCACAGCCGAAACGATGGAGCGGGTAAAGCACATTCTGGAAAGCTATGGGCACAGCGTGGTGTATTAACCGTGCCTGCCCCCTGTGGCTGCCCGTTTGCTTACGCGTGTGCGATCGGCGT
Source organism: Erwinia piriflorinigrans CFBP 5888 (assembly GCF_001050515.1). GTDB lineage: Bacteria > Pseudomonadota > Gammaproteobacteria > Enterobacterales > Enterobacteriaceae > Erwinia > Erwinia piriflorinigrans. Next base: position 163,121 of record NZ_CAHS01000014.1, on the reverse strand, counting down.
TGCCTGGCGATCGGCTTTTCGTAGTAGCATGACCAGATAGACCAAAGCCACGCCGCCAATCATGACAAACAGCAGACTGTCGGAGTAATTTTGCATTAATATTGATGTCATTGCCGGGCCAACCAGACTACCCAAAGTATAGCTTAGCAATAGCGCCTGGTTCATCGCCACCAGCTCGTGGTTGGCCACCGTTTCGCAAGCCCAGGACATGGCGACTGGGTATAAGGTAAACCCGGCACAGCCGAGGATAAATAGCGAAGGAGCCATAGCGGCATGACTTAGCATGGCCAGGGCGCCCAGAATAACCACAAACACCTGTACACGCAGTACCAGCAGGCGGCCATAGCGGTCCGCGAGGCGACCAATCGGCCATTGACCTATAATACCTGCACTGACCAGTAACGCCATCCAGTAACCGACCCCAGCGTCGCTCATGCCTAGATGTGAAAGATAAAGCGGCATTAAACCGTACAGGGAGCCAAGTACAATACCGGAGATAATACAGCCATTAATGCCTAAACGAGCGCTACGGCGGCGCAACATCGGCCACATCCGCCCTGCCGGCGACTCTTCTTCGCCCTGATTCGCCGTTACGCGGCAGAATACCAGCGGGAGCATTGCCGCTAACACTACCCCGGTTACCCACGGCAGCACATACATGACTTCGGTAGAAACCTTGCTCACTAACAGCTGCCCCACTACGGTGCCGAGGTAATAAACGATCATATAGGCTGCCAGCATGCGCCCACGATTACGCACAGTTCCGTTGCACATCAGCGCACTTTCGACCACCACCCAAATCAGCGCACAACCTATTCCGGCAATAAAACGCCACAGCGCCCATAATCCAAAGTTAGTGCCTAATCCCAACGCGACAATCGCCAGCGCAAATATCAGTGATGCAAGATAATAGCTGCGGTTAAAACCGTATCGTTTAATCACCCAGCCAGCGGTTAACGTACCCAGCAGATTGCCACAATAGTATGAGGAGCTAACGATGCCCACCTGCCAGGTTGGCAAGGCGTCATGCGTCATCCACAGAGGAACCAAGGTATTGAGCACGGCAATAGAAACCGTGAGCAGCAGCAGGCCGCAAAGCAATACCCGTACAGGGCGTGACCAGGTAGACATAGTAGTGAATAACCAAAACGAGGGGGATAATTTGCGCGCATCATGCCATTGCACTGACGATTGGAGAAGCGTAATACATTAGCAATAGCACAATTTGCACTTGGCCGATTTAAGATTTTTATCTGCTCAGATCCAGAAACAGCCTTATTATTACTGAAAATCAATTAACTTGTTGTATTAACTGAAACAAGAAAGAATGAGATGGAAATTATCCATCATTTATTTTGCTTAACCGCAGCCATAAAAAAACCCGCCGGGGGCGGGTTTTGTCACCGGATATCAGCATGCAGATTTAGCCAATAGAGCTTAAACCCTTCATATAAGGGCGAAGAACTTCCGGCACTTCAATACGACCATCGGCCTGCTGATAGTTTTCCAGTACCGCAACCAGGGTACGACCGACTGCCAGACCAGAACCGTTCAGGGTATGCACTAAACGGGTTTTGCTTTCGCCCTTAGGACGACAGCGCGCTTTCATGCGACGGGCCTGGAAATCTCCCATATTTGAGCAGGAAGATATTTCACGGTAGGTATCCTGCGCTGGCAGCCACACTTCCAGATCGTAGGTTTTTTGTGCACCAAAGCCCATATCACCGGTACATAGCAGCACCTTACGGTACGGCAGGTTCAAAAGCTGGAGGACTTTTTCAGCATGCCCCACCAACTCTTCCAACGCATCCATCGAATCTTCCGGGCGAGTGATATGCACCATTTCTACTTTATCGAACTGGTGCATGCGGATCAAACCACGCGTATCACGGCCATAGGCACCGGCTTCGGAACGGAAGCAAGGCGTGTGCGCGGTCATTTTCAGCGGCAGCGTTTCTTCTTCCAAAATTTCATCGCGTACCAGATTGGTCAACGGCACTTCGGAAGTGGGGATCAGCGCATAATTGCTGCTTGAAGCTTCTTCTTCCAGCGGACGCGTATGGAAAAGATCTTCGCCAAACTTCGGTAACTGCCCGGTGCCATAAAGGCTGGCCTGATTGACCAGATAAGGTACATAGGTTTCCTGGTAGCCATGCTGCTCAGTGTGCAGATCGAGCATAAACTGGCTCAAAGCACGGTGCATCAGCGCAATCTGGCCTTTCATCACGATAAAACGTGAACCGGTGAGCTTCACCGCAGCGGCAAAATCCAGACCAGCAGCCATCTCACCCAGCTCAACATGGTCGCGCACGGTAAAGTCGAACGTACGCGGCTCACCCCAGCGGGAAATTTCCTGGTTTTCACTGTCATCTTTGCCCAGTGGTACTATATCAGCCGGAATATTTGGGATCGCCATTGAAAAGTCGTTGATACTGGTCAGCAGCGCATCCAGCTCTGCTTTCGCCGCATCCAAACGCTCACCCAGCGCATTCACTTCCTGACGCAATGGCTCGATATCTTCCCCGCGTGCCTTGGCCTGGCCGATGGATTTGGATCGTGAATTACGCTCGGCCTGCAGATTCTCTGTTTCAACCTGTAGCACTTTGCGGCGCTCTTCATGCGCGCGCAGCGTGTCAACGTCCAGCTTATAGCCCCGGCGTGCCAGTTTTTCAGCGACTGCGTCTGGCTCATTACGCAGTAGATTGGGATCGAGCATGGTTGTCCTGTGAATAGTTATTGAATAAAAAAGAGGGGACACATCCACCCTGTGAATGTATTGATTTCATTACTAACCTTACCGCAACGCTACGATCAGCGGTAGCGTTTTGTCGGGCTATTTTGATCCTGTTCGGCTAGCCAGGCAAGCTTTTCACCAATCTTACCCTCCAGCCCGCGAGATGTTGGCTGATAATATCGCGTATGGGCCAGCTCCGGCGGAAAATAACTTTCACCAGCGGCATAAGCGTTAACTTCATCATGGGCATAACGATATTCCGCTCCCAGCCCCATTTCTTTCATCAATTTGGTTGGCGCATTACGTAAATGCTCAGGAACATCATAATCAGGATTCTCACGCGCATCGCGTATTGCCGCCTTGAAAGCGTTGTACACCGCGTTGCTTTTCGGGGCGCAGGCAAGATAGACGATTGCTTGCGCAATAGCGCGCTCCCCTTCTGCCGGCCCAACGCGGGTAAAACAGTCCCAGGCAGAAATAGCCACCTGCATGCCACGTGGGTCGGCATTGCCCACATCTTCAGAGGCTATCGCCAGCAAACGACGTGCGACGTAAAGCGGGTCGCCCCCCGCCGTGATAATACGCGCATACCAGTACAGGGCGGCGTCCGGTGCCGATCCGCGTACCGACTTATGCAAGGCCGAAATCAGGTCGTAGAAGCGGTCACCTTTGTTGTCGAAGCGTGCGCTGCGCTCCCCGGAAACTTCATTGAGTAAGGTCGAGGTCAGTTCACGCTTGCCTTTCTTGTTAACCTCGGCCATGTCGGCCATCATTTCCAACGTATTCAGCGCCCGGCGCGCATCGCCGTTAACCAGTTGTGCAATCATATCGCGGGTGTTGTCTGGCAATACAATGTTGTCCTTACCATAACCGCGCTCGCTGTCCTGCATTGCCTGGTTGAGCACCGCCGCAATATCTTCACTGGTTAGCGATTTCAATAAGTAGACGCGGGCGCGGGATAGCAGAGCAGAATTCAACTCAAACGAAGGATTTTCCGTCGTGGCACCAATAAAGGTGATGGTGCCATCCTCGATATGCGGCAGGAAGGCATCCTGCTGGCTTTTATTGAAGCGATGGACTTCATCGACAAACAGAATCGTGCGGCGTCCGGCATGGCGACTTTGTCGCGCACGCTCAATTGCCTCGCGGATATCTTTTATCCCGGAGGTAACGGCAGAAATGCGTTCAACATCCGCCTGACCATAGTGACCGATAATCTCCGCCAGCGTAGTTTTACCCGTTCCCGGCGGCCCCCATAAAATCATGGAGTGGAGGTGCCCGGCTTCAATGGCACGCGGCAACGGTTTCCCCACTGCCAGAAGATGCTGCTGGCCGATATATTCAGCCAGCGTGCGTGGCCGCATGCGTGCGGCCAATGGTTGAAACTCATTGTGGGCAAAGTCGAGGGACAGGTTACTCACGGAAACCTCACTGTCGCTGGTCGTCCACGGTCACGCCTTTCGGCGGTGTGAACTTAAATTTGTCGGCGCTTATCGGCCCGTTCTGCTGGCTTTTCAAGGCATAATTACTGCGCTGCCCATCCTGTTCAACCGCGCTGAACTGATTAATGGTTCCGTTTTGCGCCACGTTGATGGTGAACTGTTTCAGGTTGCCATCTGTTGATTTGGGCGTCAGCGAGAAATCGTCACCTTTTTGTGCCACATGATACTGTTTCCAGTCGCTGGCCTGGTTGCGTGCTATCAGCATAAACGGCGTGTTGCTGGTGGCATCTTTAAGCAGGCTGGCGCTGACCTGCTCAACGAATGGATTATAGAACCACAGGGTTTTTCCATCGGAGATAAGGATACTTTCATCAGGCGTGGTCATGTGCCAGTTAAATAGATTCGGGCGCTGCACCCACATCTCACCTTCGCCGTCCTGCACAGATGAACCGCTGCCATCTGTCACTTTCTGGTCAAAGGTGGCGTGGAAGCTTTTCACCTTATCCAGACGCTGTTGCAGATCGCTTGCTGCATCCGCCCACGCGCCAGCAGCAGAAAAAGTCGCCAGCAGACAGCAGGAAATGATTAATTTTTTCATTACGGCATCCTTATTGAAGCTCTTGTATCCCCTTTCGGGTTAAGCGTGACAGGGATAACTTTAGCCAGGGAGTGACTGGAACAACAGGAGAAAAAACTGATTCCTCCGAACATACCCTAAGATATGGTGATAGAAAGGGGAAAAATCAACGGGCAAGGCGAGCCTCACCCGTTGCTAACTGCTGGTTAATACAGAGAGTTATCTCTCATGCGGAGGGGGGGCAAGCACTTCACGGTTTCCGTTGTGGCCTGGAGACGAAACAATGCCCTGCGCTTCCATCTGTTCGATTATGCGCGCCGCACGGTTGTAGCCAATACGGAACTGGCGCTGTACGCCGGAGATCGAGGCGCGGCGTTTATCTACCACAAACTCAACCGCCTGATCGAACAGCTGATCCAGCTCTTCTTCACCGTCAATGCCACCAGCCGCACCCTCGCTATCCTCACCACCGCTAAGGATCCCCTCTTTATACTGAGGTCGTTCACGCGCTTTCCAGTCCTTGACCACCGCATGGACTTCCTGATCGCGCACAAACGCACCGTGCACACGCACCGGGATCGACGAGTTAGGTGCCAGATACAACATATCGCCCATCCCCAGCAGCGACTCTGCGCCGCCCTGATCGAGGATCGTGCGAGAGTCAATTTTACTGGAAACGGTAAAGGCGATACGCGTCGGGATATTGGCTTTAATCAAGCCGGTGATAACATCCACTGACGGTCGCTGGGTTGCCAGTACCAGATGGATGCCGGCAGCACGTGCTTTCTGGGCCAGGCGGGCGATCAGCTCTTCCACCTTTTTACCCACGGTCATGATCAGGTCGGCGAACTCATCCACCATCACCACGATATAAGGCTCTTTCTCTAACACTGGCGGATTCATGTCCATGCTGTCAGTTGGCTTCCAGAACGGATCGGGGATTGGACGACCCATAGCATCCGCCATATCCACTTTTTCGTTGTAGCCTGCAATATTTCGCACGCCCAAAGCCGACATCAGTTTATAACGCCGTTCCATCTCGACCACGCACCAGCGCAGCGCGTTAGCCGCGTCTTTCATGTCGGTGACCACATCAGTTAACAGATGCGGGATGCCTTCATAGACCGACAGCTCAAGCATCTTGGGATCGATCATGATAAAGCGCACTTCTTTCGGCGTGGCTTTATACAAAATACTCAGGATCATGGCGTTCACGCCCACCGATTTACCGGAACCCGTGGTCCCCGCGACAAGCAGATGAGGCATTTTGCCCAAGTCGGCAACCACCGGATCGCCGGAGATATCCTTACCCAGCACGATTGACAGCGGTGACGGATTGTCACGAAACGCCGGGCAGTCCAGCACTTCACGTAAATAGACCGTCTGACGATGCACGTTGGGCAGTTCCAGCCCGACATAAGGTCGCCCAGGGATCACCTCCACGATACGCACCGCTACCGCCGACAGTGAACGTGCCAGATCGCGTGACAGGTTGGAAATGCGCGCGGCTTTTACTCCTGGCGCTAAATCCAGTTCGAAACGTGTGATCACCGGGCCAGGAGAATACCCAACCACCTCCGCTTTAACCCGATAATCGGCGAGACGGGCTTCAATAAGACGGGCGGTCTGTTCAAGCGCAAACTGGTCGACCGGTTCGGTTTCTGACGGTGGCGATGCCAGCAGATCGAGAGTTGGCAGTGGCGTGGTTGGCCTGTGTGTCGGCTGCTCATGACGCATCAGGAACGGATGGATGAGGCTATCCATATCCGGCTCCTGTGGCTTAGCAGGCGGCGCACTTGCTGGATGAACCGCTTCAGCGGCTGGCGACTGTTGCCACGCCAGAGCCGCAGCGTGCGTTGTTTCAGTCGCTGGCGGCTGCTGCCATGCCGGAACCGCAGCGTGCGCCGTTCAGGAGCGGGCGGCTGCTGCCGTGCCGGAACCGCAGCGTGCGCCGGTTCAGGAGCTGGCGGCTGTTGCCATGCCGGAACCGCAGCGTGCGCCGTTCCAGTAGATGGCGACTGCTGCCACGCCGGAACCGGAGCAACAGCAGCAGGCTGCTGTTGCTCAGACTCGACGCTGGACAGTGTCAACAGCGGCTCAATCAGGCCTTCCTCTACAAAATCGTCTTTTGGAGAGAAATCAAATGCACCGCGCGTATCTAGCATAAAGGCGGAATCGTCGTTTTTCGCTTCAGGCCTGGTTTCAGAGGCATAACGCTGCTGCTGCTGCGCGGCGAACTGATTAGCCAGCTCGGCCTGTTGCACAGCGTCTTCATCTTCCACAACCTGATTGTCATTACTATGTTGCTGCGCCTGGAGCTGCTCCTGCTCTTTGGCCTTCTCTTCAGCCATGCGCTGTGAAGGAAGCTTAATGCCGTAAGAAGCGAGCTCACGGCGCGTGGGCAGCTTGACCGGCTTAGGCCGAGGCAGTTCTGGACCAATTCCCTGCTTAACCTGGCGATTAACATCGTCATCGCTGGTGGCGGTAAAACCAGGCATAAACGGCGTATTGCTCTTGGCGGAATGCGCAACTGCACCCAGCGCAGCCCCGGTGGCAGCAGCCGCCACTGAAGCAGGGTGAGAAGCATGCGGCGTAGAGAAATCAAACGGCGAAGCCGTTGATGCATCCCGCCAGTTGCCCATCTGCGGGCCTTCATCTTCATCAAGCGGCATTGATGGTGCAGGCGTCTGCACGTCGGATGGCATTTCAAAACGGTAGAGCGGCGGGTCAGCCGGATCGTTTTTAGTTGCAACAGCAGCCTGCTCCGGGTGTACCGCCTGCTGGCCAATCTCGATTGAAGAAGTTTGTCCAGGTGCAATAGCCGCAGTGGTAAGAGCATTCTGCTGAGCATGACCAGCCGTCGCCTCACCAGCAGGCTGCATGGTGGATTTTGCTAACTCTGCGGCGCTCTGCCCATTGGCCACTTTATCCAGCACGGCTTTTGGTTTAGAAAGAAGCACATCGTCAGCATGCGCGGAGTTTTCATGCCGGGGCATTATCGAACTCTCGTCTTGTTCATCGTCACTGTCATGCTCTTCGCGCTGCCATTCTTCGTCACCGCGCGAACGGTTACTGGCGAAGGTGAGTACGCCCATCACCACCGCACCGATTTTTTCAGCGATAGTGAGCCAAGACCAACCGGTATAAAGCGTCAGTCCAGCCGCCCAGATACACAGCAGCGTCAGGGTGGCGGCTGAACCGCTTAAATAGGGCGCGATAGCGTTGCTTAACAGGCTGCCAATGACCCCGCCAGAGGCGAAATACCAAATGTCATCAGCATTTAAAGCCGCTAAACCACAGGATGTGACGACCAGTGCCAGAACGCCGATCAGGCGCAGTGCCACGGCAAAATAGTCGATATAATCATGGGAATGGCGCTGCCGGAAAGTGATCCAGCACAGGCCCAAAATCACCGGAGGAATGGCGTAAGCCATCACGCCAAACATGAAGAACAGCGTGTCGGCAAGCCAGGCAGCCACTCCCCCTCCTATATTATGGATGGGTTCATGCCAAGCGGTTTGTGACCAGCTGGGATCGGAAGGATTGAAACTCACCAGCGCCACCATTAAATAAACGGCGAATAGAGCAACAATAATCAGTGAAGCCTCAAGCAGGCGGCGTCCGCCACTCAAGGGTTGTAACGTAACTTCTTTATCTTCTGAGTATTCCTGGCTCAAGAGTATCTCCAGGTGCCTGTAAACTATGAAGGAAACAGCGCCGGACATGTCCGACGCTTGACCTGTATGAATTCACAGGAGTGTAGCGAAAACGACAAGGTTTTGCACCTGTCCTGTGTTACCGGGTTTTAATCACTAACCGGTTACTCTGTTTTACTTCTTCCATGACCACATAGGTACGGGTATCGTTCACGCCCGGCAGACGTAACAAGGTTTCACCGAGCAATTTACGATATGCCGACATGTCCGGCACACGGGTTTTTAATAAATAGTCGAAATCACCTGAAACAAGGTGACACTCTTGAGTTTCCTCAAGTTTTTGCACGGCGGCGTTAAATTGCTCAAACACATCCGGCGCACCACGATTCAGAGTAATCTCAACGAATACCAGTAATGAAGCATCAAGATAATGCGGATTGAGCTGCGCAGTATAGCCGAGAATAAACCCCTGTCGCTCCAGACGGCGTACACGCTCCAGGCACGGTGTTGGTGATAGGCCAACGCGTTTGGATAGTTCGACATTAGAAATACGGCCATCTTTTTGCAGTTCATTTAAGATATTGCGATCGATTCTATCCAGATCTTTACCGGGTCGCTTTTTATTTTCTACCATCATTATTGTCTCTCATAGACTTCTTCCCTATACCTGCCAAAACCTGAACGACATCACCGTAACAGGTTTGATCATAAGTTGAAGACATATAGCCTGTCGCGTGACTTAACGCATTATCCGCATGACGCATGTTGTCTGTCCACATCATGCGTCATTCCAAATAACAGACTGAGTTTATTCGACCTTAAATGTAAAGTTCGGGCGTAAACCCGGCTTTACCACCGAATACTCTCTGCTTCCCATAATGTTTTCGCAAAAGCGTAGCCGATTGTCAAAGCAAAACAGAAAAAATCAGTACAACATGCCAAACGAGTAGCTGCCTGTCTGTTTTCAATGACAATTCCCCCAGGACAACCGGTGCCATCCATACAGGTGCCCGTACTTTTTTACCAAAGACTGGCCTGCTTCTGCTGTTAATTGGCGCAAGCTTTTTCATTAATTGTTAACAACATCGCAGAATGCTTTTTTTGCCTCGTCAAATTCCCTACAATCCTCTTATCTGTTTGCCAGTTAAATAATGAGGGCCTCATGAGCACGGCTAAACACAGTAAGTTACTGATTTTGGGTTCCGGTCCGGCTGGATACACCGCTGCCGTCTATGCAGCTCGCGCTAACCTGAATCCGGTACTAATCACCGGATTGGAAAAAGGCGGTCAGTTGACCACCACGACCGACGTCGAAAACTGGCCGGGCGATGCGCATGATCTGACCGGCCCACTGCTGATGGAGCGCATGCAAGAACATGCGCTGAAATTCAATACCGAGATAATCTTCGATCATATCCACAGTGTCGATCTGCAAAACCGCCCTTTTCGCCTGAGCGGTGATGAAGGTGAGTACACTGCCGATGCGCTGATTATCGCCACCGGGGCGTCAGCACGCTATCTCGGCCTGCCCTCTGAGGAAGAGTTCAAAGGCCGTGGTGTGTCTGCCTGTGCCACCTGTGACGGCTTCTTCTATCGCAATCAGAAAGTTGCGGTGATCGGTGGGGGCAATACGGCGGTAGAAGAAGCGCTGTATCTTGCCAATATCGCTGCTGAAGTCCATTTGATCCATCGTCGCGACAGCTTCCGTGCTGAGAAGATTCTGATTGACCGTCTGAATGAAAAGGTGAAAAACGGCAACATCATTCTGCACACCGATCATACGCTGGACGAAGTGCTGGGCGATCAGATGGGCGTCAGCGCACTACGCCTGCGTTCAACGAAAGATGACCAGACAAAAGACCTCGCCGTCGCCGGTCTGTTCGTCGCCATCGGCCACAGCCCGAACACGACTATTTTTAACGGTCAGTTGGCGCTTGAAAACGGGTATATTAAGGTGCAATCGGGAATTCATGGCAACGCGACACAAACCAGTATCCCTGGCGTATTCGCTGCGGGTGATGTCATGGATCACATTTATCGTCAGGCCATTACTTCTGCCGGCACGGGCTGTATGGCTGCGCTTGACGCCGAACGCTATCTTGACGGCCTGGTTAAAAACAATCAGTAAGTTGTTAAGATTCTGAGCGAATTACACCTGAGGCGACGAGCAATTGTCGCCTTTCACCCCTCTGCGTTGTACCATTGCCAGGCTTCACACCAACCTTCCCAGGCTTCTGCCTGTCTACTGTTTACGTCAGGGCAATACGGCAACAGATGAACAAAACACGACAACAAGTACTCACCCGCTGGCTAAAGAGTCAGAGCGTGCACGGCCAACGCTGGCTGCGCCTCTCATTTTTGTTAGGTATTTTGAGCACACTGTTAATCCTTGCTCAGGCCTGGCTACTGGCCTCGTTGTTACAGGCGCTGCTAGTTGACCAACAGCCGCGTCACCACCTGCTGGCCGACTTCTACATGCTGCTGGCCTGCTTTGCCGGGCGTGCACTGCTGGCATGGCTGCGTGAAAAGGTGGGCTTCCGAGCCGGCCAGGGCATCCGACAGGCACTGCGCAAGCAGGTGCTGGATCGTCTTGCGCATCTTGGCCCCGCATGGATTCAGGGCAAACCTGCCGGAAGTTGGGCAACGCTGCTGATGGAACAGATCGAAGATATGCAGGACTATTATGGCCGCTATTTGCCGCAGATGATCCTCGCCGGGGCGATCCCGGTCATGGTGCTGCTAGTGTTGTTTCCGGTGAACTGGGTTGCGTCTCTGGTGCTGTTGGCGACGGCTCCGCTCATTCCGCTGTTTATGGCGATGGTCGGTATGGGTGCCGCTGATGCAAACCGCCGTAACTTTCTGGCGCTGTCTCGTCTTAGTGGACAGTTCCTTGACCGCCTGCGTGGGCTGGACACGCTACGTCTGTTCCATCGGGCTAAGGCGGAAACGGCCACTATCGCTACCGCTTCGGAACAGTTTCGTCTGCGCACTATGGAAGTCCTGCGGATGGCGTTTCTCTCTTCGGCGGTGCTGGAATTTTTTGCTTCAATTTCCATTGCGCTGATCGCCGTCTATTTTGGCTTCTCCTATCTTGGCATTTTTGACTTCGGTCACTATAACGGGCCGGTTACGCTGTTTGCAGGCTTCCTGGTGCTGATCCTCGCGCCGGAATTTTATCAACCGCTGCGCGACCTCGGTACATTTTATCATGCCAAAGCACAGGCCGTTGGCGCAGCCGACGTGCTGCAAACTTTCCTTGAAGAGAGTGAAGCGGCCGCCATACAGCGCGGCGAGTTAACCCCCCAGCTGGAAGGCGGTTTTAGCTTGGTGGCCAGCGATTTGACGATAATAACCGCCGACGGACAGCCGCTGGCAGGGCCGCTGAACTTCAGTTTACGGCCCGGGCAGCGTGTCGCACTGGTGGGACAGAGTGGAGCAGGTAAAACCTCATTAATCAACCTGCTACTCGGTAATCTGCCCTACCGTGGTTCACTGTTAGTGAATGGCACCGAACTGCGTGACATCGCCCTGCCCCACTGGCAGCAGCAACTCGCCTGGGTAGGGCAAAACCCGCATCTACCGGCGGCAACCGTGCGTCAGAATATTCTGTTAAGCGGCAACCATGATGCAACGCGTTTACAGCAGGTGCTTGAACTCGCAGGAGTGAGTGAGTTTTTGCCACGATTACCTGCGGGCCTGGACAGTGACACCGGAGATCAGGCCACTACGCTGTCAGTCGGCCAGGCACAGCGCGTCGCCGTTGCGCGAGCGCTGATGAAACCCTGTCAGTTACTGTTACTGGACGAACCTGATGCCAGCTTAGATGCGCACAGCGAGCAGCACGTCAACCGTGCACTGCTGGAGGCATCCAAAGCACAGACGACGTTGCTGATCACCCATCAGCTGGACCGCCTGGCGCAATGGGATGAAATCTGGCTCATGCGTGACGGCAAAATTGCACAGCAGGGAAGCTGGGATGTTCTGGTAAATCATCCCGGTCCCTTTGCCGAACTGTTAGCCCTACGTGGAGGATCGCTCGAGTGAAAACTCTGCTGCCATTTCTAAAGCTCTATCGCCGTCACAGTCTGCGGCTGTTTTGTGGCATCCTGCTGGCGGCGGTCACTCTGCTCGCCAGCATCGGCCTGCTGACGCTCTCCGGCTGGTTCCTTGCAGCCACTTCGCTGGTCGGCGTGGCGGGCATTTATAGCTTCAACTATATGCTGCCCGCCGCCGGCGTGCGTGGCGCGGCCATCACCCGTACCGTTGCCCGTTATCTTGAACGGCTGGTCAGCCATGATGGCACTTTCCGCGTATTACAACATCTTAGGGTATTCACATTCAGCAAGCTGTTACCGCTTTCGCCAGCGGGTATCACCCGCTTCCGTCAGGGAGATCTGCTTAATCGCGTGGTTGCAGACGTCGATACGCTGGACCATCTCTACCTGCGGGTTATCTCACCCCTGGTTGGGGCGCTGGTCGTCCTGATGGTGGTCACCACCGGTCTGAGCTGGCTGGACAGCCGTTTAGCGCTTACCCTCGGAGGATTGATGCTGCTGACTCTGCTGCTGCTGCCGCCTGTATTTTATCGCGCCGGGCTGCCGGTCGGTGCTGCTCTGACCCGCCTGCGCAGTGAGTACCGTGGCAGCCTGACCAGCTGGTTGAGCGGGCAGACGGAGCTTAGCCTTTATGGTGGTGCCATTCGTTTTCGTCAGGAGATGGACGCCACCGAAGCGGCATGGTTGACCGCTCAACGGCGGCAGGCCAGCCTGACCGGCATATCCCAGGGGCTGGTGATGCTGATGGGCGGCATCGCCGTGACGCTAATATTATGGTTAAGCGCCGGCGGTATCGGTGGAGATGCCCACCCCGGCGCATATATTGCCCTGTTTGTTTTTTGTGCCCTGGCCGCCTTCGAAGCGCTGGCCCCGGTGGGAACCGCATTCCAGCACCTCGGTCATGTTATCGCTTCAGCAAGGCGCGTTTCTGAAATTATTACCCAGCGCCCACAGGTCACGTTTAATGCCAATGCTGCACAGGCACACCAGGATACAGCGAGACTGAGTCTGCATAACGTCAGTTTCAGTTATGATGAAGGCCCGTTTGCCATTAAAAACCTGTCGCTTGATATTGCCGCCGGACAACATATCGCGCTGCTGGGGCGTACCGGCTGCGGCAAATCCACGCTGCTACAGCTGCTTACCCGCGCATGGGATGCGCAAAACGGCAGCATTATGCTTAACGATCGGCCGTTGCACGCCTGGAGTGAAGCCGAGCTGCGTTCCTGCACCAGCGTCGTTACGCAGCGCGTGCATCTCTTTAGCGCCAGCCTGCGGGATAACCTGCTACTGGCCGCGCCGACTGCGTGCGATGAGAAACTGTGCGACGCGCTGTGCCAGGTTGGGCTGGAGAAGCTGCTTGATAACAATCAGGGCCTTAATGCCTGGCTGGGTGAAGGCGGTCGGCAGCTTTCCGGCGGAGAATTGCGCCGTCTAGGTTTGGCTCGGGTGCTACTAAAGGATGCTCCGCTGATGTTGCTGGATGAACCTACCGAGGGGCTGGATGCTGAGACCGAGCAGCAAATCCTGGCTCTGCTGCGTAAAGTCGCCATCGGCAAAACCCTGATTATGGTCACTCACCGGCTACGTGGGCTGGCACACTTTGACCAAATTTGCGTGCTGGATGACGGACAGCTGATTGAGCAGGGAAATCACCAGGAATTAATCGCAAAACAGGGGCGCTACTGGACATTTCTTCAGCGCTTTGCGCTATAGTGATTATCATCGTCCTGATGAGCATATCCCGATGCGGCTAGCCCAACTCTCTCATGAATCGCTTAACTTCCCGCCGCCTGAAAAGGCGCTGCGGGAACCGAACGGCCTGTTGGCGATGGGTGGCGACCTCAGCCCCCAGCGGCTGCTTAACGCCTATCATCGCGGTATTTTTCCGTGGTTTTCGCCGGGCGACCCTATTCTCTGGTGGTCACCCGATCCGCGTGCGATTTTACTGCCGCAGCATTTCCACCTTAGCCGCAGCATGAAGCGTTTCCACCAGCAATCTCCCTATCGTGTCACCCTGAATCAACGGTTCCAACAGGTGATTGAAGGCTGCGCCAGCGCCCGTCAGGAAGGCACCTGGATTACCCATGAAGTGAAGCTTGCCTGGCAGCGGCTGCATGAACTTGGCCATGCCCAGTCGATAGAAGTCTGGCAAGGTGATGAGCTGGTTGGTGGTCTGTATGGCCTGGCACTGGGGCAAATATTTTGTGGCGAATCGATGTTCAGCCGCAGTGAGAATGCGTCAAAGACAGCGCTACTGGTATTCTGCCAATACTTTCTGCAACAGGGCGGCAAGCTGATTGATTGCCAGGTGCTGAATCCCCATACTCAGTCTTTGGGGGCACGGGAAATCCCGCGTACCAGTTATATGTCGTATATTGATTCCCTTGCGCTCCAGCCCCTTTCCTCTGAATGCTGGTGTTCGCAGCGGCTTTTTTAGTGCAATCGTCTGATGTTTTCCACGCAAGGCAATAAGAACAGTGATATAATATGCGCGTTTGGTATGTCGTCCGCCTTTCACCGGTACAAGATGGTGATGCGGAATACCAGGTTGAGAATCGCAACGCACCTTGTCAGAACTGTTTTTTAATCGTGCGATACAAGCATAGTTAAACAGATTCTTAGCCCGCTGTTCCCCCACGCTGACGCCATTTACTCCAGATTTATTCGTAACTCGTCTGCGCCAGGCGTGCGCAAGAGGGGTTGATGTGGGTGAATTCACCCGCAATTGTTTACTTAATACGTGAAATTCGGCATTATCTTGCCGGTTCAAAACTAAGGTAGTCCACCTAGAGGATTCGATGGCCAAAGAAGACAATATTGAAATGCAGGGTACCGTACTTGATACGTTACCTAACACCATGTTCCGCGTTGAATTAGAAAACGGTCATGTAGTTACCGCTCATATCTCCGGTAAAATGCGCAAAAACTATATCCGCATCCTGACGGGCGACAAAGTCACTGTAGAGCTGACCCCGTACGACCTGAGCAAAGGCCGCATTGTCTTCCGTAGTCGCTAATTTGCCCCATTCTGCCGTGCTGCTGTACTCACTGCAACACTGATACCAAGGCCGGACAGGTAACTGCCCGGCCTTTTCTTCAGCGCAATGTTATCAGCACGATTTATGACTGGCATAAAGCGAAAAAAAAACGCCTGACGAGATTTTATCTCGCCAGGCGTTTTGCTGTGATGACGGTGAATTAATGCACCGTACCTTCCGCCTTGCGCTTTTCTGCGCTCAGGAAATGGTAGGTCAGCTGATTTTTCTCTCTATCAAGCGCCACGGAGACCGATCCACCATCCACCAGTGAACCAAACAGCAATTCATTGGCCAACGGCTTCTTCAGGTTTTCCTGCACGGTACGCGCCATCGGACGGGCACCCATCGCCTTGTCGTAGCCCTTCTCTGCCAGCCAGTCGCGGGCATCATCGCTCACTTCCAGCGAAACGCCTTTGGCATCCAGCTGCGCCTGCAGTTCAACAATGAACTTGTCGACAACCTGATGAATAACAACCTGGTCGAGGTGTTTAAACCAGATGATGTTATCAAGACGGTTTCGGAATTCCGGCGTGAAGATCTTTTTAATCTCCTCCATCGCATCCGTGCTGTTATCCTGCTGGATCAGACCAATTGACTTACGCTCCGTTTCACGCACTCCGGCGTTGGTGGTCATGACCACCACCACGTTGCGGAAGTCCGCTTTGCGACCGTTGTTATCGGTCAGCATGCCATTATCCATCACCTGCAACAGGAGATTGAACACGTCGGGATGCGCTTTCTCAATTTCATCCAGCAGCACCACCGCATGAGGATGTTTGATCACGGCATCCGTTAACAAACCGCCCTGATCGAAGCCCACATAGCCAGGAGGCGCACCAATCAAACGACTGACGGTATGGCGTTCCATATACTCGGACATATCAAAACGCAGCAGCTCAATGCCCAGCGCTTTCGCCAGCTGGACCGTCACTTCGGTTTTCCCAACACCGGTTGGGCCGGCAAACAGGAAAGAACCTACCGGTTTGCGATCTTGCCCCAGTCCGGCCCGACTCATTTTGATGGCCTCGGTCAACACTTCAATGGCATTGTCCTGTCCAAACACCAGCATTTTCAGTCGGTCGCCAAGCGTTTTCAGCGAATCACGATCGGAAGCTGATACGCTCTTTTCCGGAATACGGGCAATGCGCGCCACCACGGTTTCTATATCCGCTACGTTGATGGTTTTCTTGCGTTTGCTGACCGGCATCAGGCGCGCACGCGCCCCGGCCTCATCGATAACATCGATAGCTTTATCAGGCAGATGACGGTCATTAATGTATTTCACCGCCAGCTCTACCGCCGCTCTCACTGCTTTCGCGGTGTAGCGTACGTCGTGATGCGCTTCGTACTTCGGCTTCAGGCCGGTAAGAATCTGTATCGTTTCATCGATGGAGGGTTCAGTGATATCTATTTTCTGGAAGCGGCGGGCCAGCGCACGATCTTTCTCAAAGATATTGCTGAATTCCTGATAGGTGGTAGAACCCATCACGCGTATTTTGCCGCTCGAGAGCAGCGGTTTAATCAGGTTTGCCGCATCCACCTGACCGCCGGAAGCCGCACCAGCACCGATGATAGTGTGAATTTCATCGATAAACAGGATGCTGTTTTGATCCTGCTCCAGCTGTTTCAGCAGGGCTTTAAAGCGTTTCTCAAAATCACCGCGATATTTAGTCCCGGCCAACAGCGAGCCGATATCCAGCGAGTAAATAGTACACTCTTTAATCACTTCCGGAACATCGCCCTGCACAATCCGCCAGGCCAGCCCTTCAGCAATCGCGGTTTTACCCACGCCTGACTCACCGACCAGCAGTGGATTATTTTTACGTCGGCGGCAGAGTACCTGAACAGTACGTTCCAGCTCTTTATCACGGCCGATCAGCGGGTCAATCCCTCCGACACGGGCAAGTTGGTTGAGGTTGGTGGTGAAGTTTTCCATACGCTCCTCCCCGCTTGCTTGCTCTTCGTTAACAGGATTTTCTGCACCCGAAGCCGGGCCAGGCTCATCTTTACGCGTACCGTGAGAAATAAAGTTCACTACATCAAGGCGGCTGACTTCATGTTTACGCAGCAAATAGGCAGCCTGCGACTCCTGTTCGCTAAAGATAGCGACCAATACGTTGGCTCCAGCCACTTCACTGCGGCCTGATGATTGCACATGAAATACCGCACGTTGCAGCACACGTTGGAAGCTCAGCGTTGGCTGCGTGTCGCGCTCTTCTTCGCTAACCGGCAGAACCGGGGTAGTTTGTTCAATAAAGGCTTCAAGCTCCTGGCGTAATGCCACGATATCCACCGCACAGGCTTCCAGTGCCTCTCTGGCCGACGGGTTACTTAACAGGGCCAGCAACAGATGTTCGACTGTCATAAACTCATGACGGTGCTCACGCGCTCTGGCGAAAGCCATATTTAAACTGAGTTCCAGTTCTTGGTTGAGCATAGGCACCTCTCACAGTAGATCGCCTTTTTCAGGCTTTTTCCAGCGTACATAGCAACGGATGCTCATTATCCCTGGCATACTTATTCACATGAGCGACTTTGGTTTCCGCCACTTCGGCGGTGAAAACACCACAAATCGCTTTACCCTGGTAGTGAACGGTAAGCATCAGTTGCGTTGCACGTTCAATATCATAAGAAAAGAACTTTTGCAGAACGTCAATAACAAATTCCATCGGCGTGAAATCGTCATTGTTCAAAATAACCTTATACATCGATGGCGGCTTAAGCTCTTCACGAACTTTATCGTCGGCGAGCTGTTCAAAATTAAGCCAGTCGTTAGTCTTTCCCATATTTATCCAGTGTGCTCAGTATAACTTTCGCCAGACTAACATTATTCAGGCCAGGAAAAACCAGAACAATATGTCGTACAAGTGGGTTGAGATGGTCTGGCGGCACCGTCAGTTGCGGCCTTTGTCCGTGAATTTGCAGCAGCTTTAACTGCCTTGAATATAGATGATTTTTTCCAGGGCATCGCCTTTCGTTTGATTGCCCCTGCATGGCAACGGTGTGCAGTGCAGTTTCTCTGGCCTGGGCCTGACAGGATATACACCACCGCTTTAAACAATATGGGTGGCTGTCTGCCGATTTCAAGTGCGGGTTTTATCTTCGTGTGCAAAACGGAAAGCAGCCACTGTCAGATTTGCGATCAATCCACCTTGCCGCGCGCCAGCCACTGTACCCGGGCAAACATTTTACGTAACAACAGCGGCACCGCCTCCGTCCCGCTTTCTGCCGCCTCCATCGCTACGGCAATCGCCAGCTCAGGCTTTGATGAGTGGTGAACTGCTTTTGTGATAATGCGCCGCATATTCATGGGTACGCCAGGAGGCAAGCGGGCGAAACGATGATAAACCTCAGAAAATCCCTGCTTGTACAGGAAATGCTCCATATCCAGTGCGGGTAATTGTGTTAGATGCTGCTGTTCGGCATCGCCTTCCAGCAGACTACGGGCTGTAGCGGCATATTTCCTTCCCGCTTCATCGCCATCGGTGAGCACATACCATTCAATTCCCATTCGCTCGGCAAACTTCAGCAACGGCCGCAGCCCACACTGGGCAAACTCAATCACTTTTATCCCTTCAGCAGCAAAATGGTAACCGCACTGGCGCGCCAGTTCGTTCATCACCCAGACTTCGGTTTCGCCTTCCACCAACAGCCAGCAGCGGGCAAATAGCGAAGATGGCCGATTGAAGCGGATATGAAAAGCGATGCGTCGGCTCTCTTCAGCGCTCATGCCACCGGGGCCAACACGCCAGACAGCGATCCGCTCCGGCTCACGCACCAGCCTACAGACCTGCTCTATAGGAACCTGCGACAGTAACTCTCCAGAATTAGTGGTGGTGATTTTTTGCAGCGGCAGCAGGTTAAGCAACCCCCACGCCACCGCCAGCATGATCGGATGCAGGCGCGTTTCCGGGTCTTCAATCAGCAGCAGCGGTCGTGCCATAGGATCAAGCTGATGCGCCCCTCGCACCTGCACCAGCAGAGCAAACATACGCAACAGGATCACTTTTCGACTGCGGCTGTCAGCCTCGGCTATCAGCTGATTAATATTATCCAGATAACGCCAGCCGCTGCGTGAGGCCAGCTGATGAGATAAGCGACCGCTTTGTGATGCGGCGGCCGGAGGCTGAAGTGAAAAATAGTGCTCCAGCAGTTGTTGCATGGTCGTCAGCCCCTGACGCAATGCGCTGTCGGTCAAATTTTGCGGGCGTGACTGCAAATCACGGGTCAGGTTATCAATTTGCTCTGCCAGCGCATTAAAATCGGCCTCGTCGCTGTGCTGCGTCGGCTCAAGATGCATACGGCGGTTAAACCGCGCATCTCGCAGGCGTAAAACCGGATGCAGGCGCTTGAGAGCATGCACCAACGTGGAACGATCTCCCGCCAGCACCTCTCCCCGGGCATCTAAAAATTGATGGTGGGTCATGACCGTGCCTTCCTTCAGCAGTTCTCCCTGCACCTGATAACAAAGTTGATAGGCGCCGCCGTCTCCCCGCTGCCAAAGGCCGCTAAACGCCGCATAGCGCGGTGCCTGGCGCTGTCCGGCTTCGAACTCACGGAAAGTAAAACGGATATGGATATTGCGCTCCCGTCTGTGGGCATCGCCCGGCGGGAAATGAAAATCTCCGGAGCTGAATTGATAAGGTTCTCCGGGGGCCAACAACAGCGTCAACGCATCCAGCAGGCTGGATTTCCCCCAGGCATTTTCACCAATTAAAACGTTGTCTTCTTCCAGCCGCAGCGACAACTTGTTGATACCACGAAAGCCGGTAACGACGATTTTTTCCAGGATCATTTCTGCCTCTCCCTGCCCCTTATATATTGAGAATGGTTGGCAGCAACCGCCTGGTCAAGGAGAAACAGCTTGTTTCATCCCGCTTCCCCCCGCTTGCGCTAACCTAAACTATGCTTGTGCTGCAACTTATCCCTTCCGGCTGAAGGATAATGCCCTAACTGAGGAGAAAAGCATGAAGCAAACCGTTGCATCACTGGTGGCAAAAACGCTGGAAAGCGCAGGCGTTAAACGAATCTGGGGCGTCACCGGCGATTCACTGAACGGCCTGAATGACAGCCTGAACAAAATGGGTACCATTGCATGGATGCCTACCCGCCACGAAGAGGTGGCTGCCTTCGCCGCTGGCGCAGAGGCGCATTTGACTGGTGAACTGGCGGTCTGCGCCGGTTCTTGCGGGCCGGGTAATCTTCACCTGATTAATGGTCTTTTTGACTGTCACCGCAACCATGTTCCGGTACTGGCGATCGCAGCGCATATTCCTTCAAGCGAAATCGGCAGTAACTATTTCCAGGAAACACACCCACAGGACCTGTTCCGTGAGTGCAGTCACTATTGCGAAATGGTTTCCAATGCGGAACAGCTGCCACAGGTGCTGGGCATCGCGATGCGTAAAGCGATCCTCAATCGTGGCGTGTCGGTCGTGGTGTTACCCGGTGATGTGGCGCTACAGTCTGCCCCTGAAAATGCCACCCCGGACTGGTATCCACCACGGCTACCGCAGGTGCTGCCGGTGCCCGATGAACTGGCCAGGCTGGCGGAGACGCTCAATCAGTCCGGGAAAATTACCCTGCTTTGCGGCAGCGGTTGTGCCGGTGCCCACGCCGAAGTGGTTAAACTGGCTGAATCCCTAAAAGCACCCATCGTACATGCGCTGCGCGGCAAGGAATACATCGAGTACGACAATCCTTATGACGTTGGGATGACCGGCCTGATCGGCTTTTCTTCCGGCTATCATGCCATGATGAATGCCGATACGCTGCTGGTGCTGGGTAGCCAGTTCCCTTATCGCGCGTTCTATCCACCGAAGGCGAAAATCATCCAGATCGATATCAATCCCGGCAGCATTGGCAGCCATTCTCATGTCGATATGGCGCTGGTTGGCGATATCAAGACCACCGTCAGTGCCCTGCTGCCGCAGCTGACGGTGAAAACCGACCGTCAGTTCCTCGATAAAGCGCTAAAGCACTATGTTGAGGCGCGCAAAGACCTGGATTCACTGGCCACCGCCAATGATAATCAGGCGATCCATCCACAGTATCTCGCGCAGCAAATCAGTCAACATGCCAGTGAGGACGCAATCTTCACCTGCGATGTCGGTACGCCGACCGTTTGGGCAGCGCGCTATTTGAAAATGAACGGCAAGCGGCGTCTGGTCGGTTCCTTCAGCCACGGTTCTATGGCCAATGCCATGCCGCAGGCCATTGGCGCACAGGCGATTGACCCACAACGCCAGGTCATTGCCCTGTGCGGTGACGGCGGTTTCAGCATGTTGATGGGTGACTTCCTGTCGCTGGCGCAGCTCAAGCTACCGGTTAAAATCGTGGTATTTAACAACAGCGTGCTGGGATTTGTGGCGATGGAGATGAAAGCGGGCGGCTACCTGACCGATGGAACCGAGCTGGACAATCCCAACTTCGCCGCTATTGCCAACGCCTGCGGGGTAAAAGGCATTCGCGTGGAGCGGGCATCGCAGCTGGATGAAGCCTTGCGCGAGGCGCTGGCCCACGATGGCCCGGCACTGGTTGATGTGGTCACCGCAACCGACGAATTGGCGATGCCGCCACAGATAAAACTGGAACAGGCCAAAGGTTTCAGCCTGTATATGCTGCGGGCGATTATTAGCGGTCGTGGTGATGAAGTGGTTGATCTGGCTAAAACCAACTGGCTGAGGTAAAACCGTTAAGGGCTATGTGACGGACGCTGCGGCGTCCGTTTTACTTTGAACAGGAGAGCAACGTGATTGATTTACGTAGTGATACCGTGACCCGTCCGACACCCGCTATGCTGGAAGCGATGATGCGCGCTGAAACCGGCGACGATGTTTACGGCGATGATCCGACGGTCAACCGGCTGGAAGCTGAAATCGCTCGTCTGAGTGGTAAAGCCGCCGCGCTGTTTCTGCCAACCGGCACGCAGGCTAATCTGGTGGCGCTGCTGTGCCACTGTCAGCGTGGCGAGGAGTATATCGTCGGGCAGCTGGCCCATAACTATAAATATGAAGCGGGCGGCGCGGCGGTTCTCGGTAGTATTCAGCCCCAGCCGGTGCTCGCGGCCAGCGACGGCACGCTGCCGCTGGATGTGGTGGCGCAGTTTATCAAGCCTGACGATATCCATTTTGCCATCACTCGCCTGTTAAGCCTGGAAAATACCTATAACGGCAAAGTGCTGCCGATGAGCTACCTGCAACAGGCATGGGCGTTCACCCGTGAACGCCAGCTGGCGCTGCATATTGACGGGGCGCGCATTTTCAACGCGGCGGTGGCGCTTGACGTTCCGCTCGCAGCACTGACCCGTTACTGCGATACGCTTACCATCTGCCTGTCGAAAGGGCTGGGCACACCGGTGGGATCAATGCTGTGCGGCAGTGAGGCGTTTATTCAGCGGGCGCGGCGCTGGCGCAAAATGACCGGCGGCGGGCTGCGCCAGGCCGGTATTCTCGCGGCAGCCGGACTGTATGCGCTGGAGCATAACGTGGCGCGTTTAAAAGATGATCACCACAACGCCGCATGGCTGGCTACTGCATTACGCGCCATCGGCGTTGATGTGACCCGTCAGGATACCAACATGGTCTTTCTGCGCCTGCCGCCAGCACAGGTTGCGACGCTGGGGCAGTGGATGCGCGAGCGTGGCATTCTGCTCAGCACTGGCGCGGTGACGCGGCTGGTCACGCATCTGGACGTTGACCGGGCGGCGCTGCAAACTCTGGTTAGCGCGTGGCAATCGTTTTTAGCCGCAGGCTAAACTTCTACTGCCCACCGTATTTTTCCACCAGCGCGGCGGCGATAGCTTCAGTTTCAGCATCGGCTACGCCACGATAATCTGTCGGACGAAAGTGCATCTGAAATGCCGTAATCAGCGCCTGCTGCTGGTACGGCAACATCTGCGGCGGCACTTCATAGCCGTAGCTCGCCAGCAGGCCCAGCAGTTTCGCCTTATCTGCCCGTTGATTAGCCGACCGTCCGGCCAGATAAAACGCCACACGGTCATCATCAGGCCACGCCCCCACACCCTGCGCGGCAAGCCAGCGCCACGGAAACAGCGGCCCCGGATCCTGCTTGCGCAGCGGAGCGATATCGCTGTGCGCCACCACGTCCTGCGGGCTGATGCCATAGCGCTGCACAATATCACGCATCAGCGGCAGCAGCGCCGCCATCTGCGCAGCAGGAAACGGTGCCCAGTTTATACCGGAACCGGTGCGCTCCCAGCCTGCGTTTTCCAGCTCAATGCCGATCGAGGTATCGTTCAGTCGGGTGGCACCGCGCCAGAAGCTGACCCCGGCATGCCAGGCCAGCATCGACTCTGGCACCAGCCGCCAAACCAGCGGTTGACCGTCATACTTAGGCGGCGCGGCGGGAAGCAAATAGTGCGCGCTAACGCTACGATCGGTCAGTACGTTGAGCGAACGCGAAAAATCACCGGCCGTGTAGTGAATAACCAGTACCTTAATGCGCGGGCGCGCACCGAAAGCCTCCTGTCGGGTATCCACCATATACCCTTGCTGCGGCTGAAGCCCCTGCGGAGTGATTGAGGTAAACAGGAAGATTGCTAACAGCACCCACAGCGGTCGAATGATGGACAGAGGACGCATCAGTGCCGCAGTTTCACCGCAGTGCCGCTGACACTGACCATCAGCATACTGCTGTCTTTCCCGACGGTTTCATAATCAATATCAATACCCACCACCGCCTGAGCGCCCAGCGCTTTTGCCTGTTCTTCCAGTTCGGCAAAGGCAATCTGGCGTGCTTTACGCAGCTCCTTTTCATAAGCGCCGGAGCGCCCGCCGACGATATCGCGTATCCCGGCGAAAAAGTCGCGGAAGATATTTGCGCCGAGGATTGCCTCGCCGGTGACTACGCCACAGTATTCAGCGATCGGCTGGCCTTCCAGCGTGGGGGTTGTGGAAAATTGCATACTGCTCTCCTTGTTCTATATGGGTTTAGCTCTTAGGGTTACACATAAGTCGCTATACTCAATGATAATGCACACCCGCTGATAACAATAAGGAAATCAGAATGAAATACCAGCCTTTCGCCGCCGTGGTGCCTTTGGCCCTGCTACTTAGCGCCTGTACCACCGTCGACCCTGCCTACAAAGATGCCGGTACACGCCTGGGTTCCTGCATCAATGGCGGCCCGGACAGCGTGGCGCAGCAGTTCTACGATCTGCATGAGCAACAACCTTCAACAGGCGTGCCGGATGCGCAGCTGCTGGCTAAATACCGCCCTTATTTCAGTGAAAAATTGTACCAGTCACTGATTGGCGCACAGCGCGATGGGCAGAAAAACGCCATGCTGAGCGGTGATATTTTTTCCAGCGCCCGTGACGGCGCCACTGATGCCAGCGTTGCCGATGCTTCTACCATCCCCAACCGCGATGCCCGCAATATTCCCCTTCGGGTAACGCTAAAAAACGGCAGCCGCAAGTGGCAGGATGAAGTCTTAATGGTACGCGAAGGGGCCTGTTGGACGGTGGATGACGTGCGGTATCTTGGCACTACCCCACATTTAGCCAACGGTTCACTCAATCAGCTACTGTCAAAATAAGTGTGACCTGCGTGCCTGCCTGGCGGCGCGCAGATTTGAATAACGACGACAGTCTGGCAGGTCAGAGAGGCCGGTACGCGCTATGATGTGCTGCGCTTCACTCTTCCCGCCAACAAAAATAAATTTTAACGCACAATGATTGCATAACTATTCTGTCAGCGTTAAGATTTGCGCCATCAATTGCTATTCACTTTAAGCGCATGAGTATTCAACTAAACGCTATTAACTGCTTCTACGGTGCCCACCAGGCGCTTTTTGACATTCAGCTATCCTGCCCGGAGGGCGAAACGCTGGTATTGCTCGGGCCGAGCGGTGCCGGAAAAAGCTCACTCCTGCGCGTGTTAAACCTGCTGGAAATGCCGCAGTCCGGTACGCTATCCATAGCTGGTAACAACTTTGATTTCAGCAAACCACCTGCTGACAACGCTATTCGTGAACTGCGGCAAAATGTCGGCATGGTATTCCAACAGTACAATCTCTGGCCGCATCTGACCGTCACCCACAATTTGATTGAAGCACCCTGCCGCGTGCTGGGCCTGAGCAAGGCACAGGCTCATGAACGGGCGAAAAAGCTGTTGGACAGGCTACGCCTGACTCCATATGCCGATCGATATCCACTGCATTTGTCGGGCGGTCAACAACAGCGTGTTGCCATAGCACGCGCGCTGATGATGGAACCTGCAGTGCTGCTGTTTGACGAACCCACAGCTGCACTCGATCCTGAAATTACCGCGCAGATCGTCAGTATTATCCGTGAACTGGCGCAGACCCATATTACCCAAGTGATTGTTACCCATGAAGTGGAAGTGGCACGTAAAACCGCCAGCCGTGTGGTATACATGGAAAACGGCTACATCGTGGAACAGGGTGATGAAAGCCGCTTTAACCAGCCGCAAACCGAGGCGTTTGCACATTATCTTTCGCACTGATTGCAGGATATAACGATGAAAAAAATGGTCATTGCCGCACTGTTAGCGGGTTTCAGCCTGAGCGCCACTGCTGGCCAGACGATTCGCTTCGCCGCCGAAGCGTCCTACCCTCCGTTCGAATTTATTGATGCGGATAACAAGATTCAGGGCTTTGATGTCGACCTGGCGAATGCCCTGTGTCAGGAAATTGACGCCGACTGTACCTTCACCAATCAGGCGTTTGACAGCCTTATCCCCAGCCTGAAATTCCGCCGTTTTGATGCAGTGATGTCAGGCATGGATATCACCCCCGAGCGTGAAAAACAGGTGCTGTTCAGCCAGCCCTATTACGAGAATTCAGCCCTGTTTATCACTCAGAAAGGTAAATTGGCCAATATGAATGCGCTGAAGGGTAAGCGTGTTGGCGTGCAAAATGGCACCACGCATCAGAAATACATTGGCGAAAAGCTGCCGGATGTCAAAGTCGTGCCTTATGACAGTTATCAGAATGCCATTCTCGATTTGAAAAATGGCCGTATTGATGCCGTGTTCGGTGATACCGCCGTGGTCAACGAGTGGTTGAAGAATAATCAGGATCTGGCACCGCTGGGTGAAAAGGTCACCGACAAAACTTACTTCGGTAACGGCCTCGGCATTGCCGTGCGTCAGGGTAACGCCGAGCTACAGAGCAAACTCAATGCGGCGTTGGATAAAGTAAAAGCCAACGGTACCTATAAAACTCTCTACAGCAAGTGGTTTCAGCAGTAATTAATGAACGAACTTTATACTCTTGCCAGCGCCGCCGGGATGACCGTCGGGCTGGCCGTTTGTGCCCTGGTCGCCGGATTAATGCTGGCGATGGTGTTTGCCGTTTGGGAATCCGCACGCTGGCGTCCACTGGCATGGGTCGGCACTGGTCTGGTTACGCTGTTTCGCGCTTTACCAGAAATTCTCGTGGTGCTGTTTATCTACTTCGGCGCTTCGCAGCTGTTGCTCACCCTGTCGGATGGTTTCACCATTAATCTGGCGTTTGTTCAGATCCCGATTCAGGTCAACATTGAGAATTTTGACGTCAGCCCCTTCCTCTGCGGGGTGATTGCACTGGCGATCCTCTACTCCTCCTACGCATCACAAACTCTGCGCGGTGCGCTGAAAGCGGTGCCGCAAGGGCAGTGGGAGTCGGGCCAGGCGTTAGGAATGAAAAAATCAGCCATCTTCGTGCGCCTGATCGTGCCGCAAATGTGGCGGCATGCGTTGCCCGGTCTGGGTAACCAGTGGCTGGTGTTGCTAAAAGATACCGCGCTGGTGTCGTTGATCAGCGTAAACGACATAATGCTACAAACCAAAAGTATCGCCACCCGCACCCAAGAACCTTTTACCTGGTATGTGGCTGCTGCGGCTATCTACCTTTTAATCACCCTGTTCAGCCAGCAGGTGCTGAAACGCATTGAACTGCGAACCACGCGCTTTGAGCGAGGAGATGCCTGATGCTGAGCTATTTTCCTGAACTGCTGAAGGGACTGCACACCAGCCTGTCACTTACTCTGGCATCATTGGTACTGGCGCTGGTGTTGGCGCTGCTTTTCACCGTGGTGCTGGCATTGAAAGTCCCGGTGCTGAGCCTGATAACCCGTGGTTATATCACCCTGTTTACCGGTACTCCGCTGCTGGTGCAGATCTTTCTGATTTACTACGGGCCAGGGCAGTTCCCGGCTATCCAGAGCATTCCCTGGCTATGGGGCCTGCTGTCACAACCCTGGCTGTGTGCTCTTTTGGCGCTGTCACTGAACAGTGCTGCCTACACCACGCTACTGTTTCACGGGGCGGTTCGCGCTATCCCGTCCGGACAGTGGCAGGCCTGTGCCGCACTGGGGATGGGGCGTAAAGATCAGCTGCGTATCCTGTTACCCTATGCGCTGAAACGGGCACTCTCCTCCTATTCCAACGAAGTGGTGCTGGTATTCAAAAGCACCTCGCTGGCCTATACCATTACCCTGATGGAAGTCATGGGCCACGGACAGCTGCTGTACGGACGCACTTACGATATAAGCGTGTTCGCTGCCGCTGGCGTGATCTATCTGTGCGTTAACGGTTTGCTGACCCTGTTGATGCGGATGGTCGAACGACGGGCGCTGGCCTTTGAGCGGCGTAACTGATCCTCGCCAACGGAAAATGCGTTAACAACTGTCATCACCACCCAAACAATAAGACCGCAAGGAACCGAGAAGATGAAAAAAATCATTCTGGCAGCCCTGATTGCCAGCGCTGCCTTTGGCGCCCAGGCCGCAGAACATATTCGTTTTGCCTCGTCGGCCACCTATCCGCCTTTTGAATCCCTCAACAGTGAAAATCAGATCGTCGGTTTCGATATCGATCTGGCTAACGCCCTGTGTGAACAGATAAAGGCGGAATGCAGCTTTACCAACAATCCGTTTGACAGCCTGGTACCGGCGCTGAAATTCCGCCGCTATGATGCCGTTATTTCCGGTATGGACATCACCGCAGAGCGCAGCAAGCAGGTGAGCTTCACCCAACCCTATTACGCCAATTCAGCGATTATCATTGCCCAGAAGGGCAAATTCACCCATCTGGATCAGCTGAAAGGGAAACGTGTCGGGGTTGAAAACGGCACCACACATCAGAAGTATTTGCAGGAAAAACACCCGGAGATTGTCACCGTCGCTTATGACAGCTATCAGAACGCCATTCTCGATCTGAAAAATAGCCGCCTCGACGGTATTCTGGGGGATAGCGCGGTGGTGGGTGCCTGGCTGAAAACCAATCCGAGTCTGGCCAGTGTCGGCGAACATATTACCGACCGCGACTTTTTCGGAACCGGGGTCGGTATCGCGGTACGCAAAGACAATGCGGCGCTACTGACACAGTTTAACGCGGCACTTGATGTGCTGAAAGCCAATGGCACTATCGAAAAATTGAATCAGCGCTGGTTTCCGCAATAATCTGCGTCACGGGTGGGCGCGGCCAAAAAATGCTGCGCCCACTGCGTGCGGTCAACGTTAACCGGTTAGCGATAAAAGCGTCGACTGCTCGCCGGGACGAACAGCAGCAGGAGTACCAGCAGGTCGGGGGATTTCTCCAGTAACAGTAAAGGGAGAACCTGACTGTCATGCTCCCTGACAATGCTAAACAGCTCCGGGTAGACCCAGCCCATTGAGGCAGCAAACATATACAGCAGCACTACTCCCTGAGTGGTAAGAAAAACCCATCTCCCCCAGTTATGCCCGCGCATTAAAGCGACCGCGCTACGCAGCTCGATCAACCACACCAGCTGGCTGGCAATAAAAATCAGCGTCGATCCCCAGGCCTGGGCGCTGCGATGGACAAGGTTCAGCAGCTCCTCAAGGCCGAGTTCATTAGCCAACAACAGTACGCCGAGGCAGCGAGTAGCGATGATGGAACTACCGGCGATCCACACCGGGACCGGGACAGGACTGGCACGACTGAACAACGTATGATTATCTCCATATATCTGTGACATGACTCCCCTACTTATTCCCCGCCGCGAGACTTGCGGATATCTTTCAGGCGCTGCTGCTCTTCACGCGCCATCAGTCGCCAGGCTATAAATCCGACGATCCCCACCACGAACAGGATCAGCGATGCCAGGGCATTAATTTCCGGGTTAACGCCACGGCGCACGCTGGCGAAAATCTGCATGGGCAGCGTGGTGGCTCCCGGTCCGGTGACAAAGCTGGAGATCACCAGATCGTCAAGGGACAACGTAAACGCCAGTAGCCAGCCGGTCACGATAGCCGGAGCAATCATCGGTACGGTGATCACAAAGAACACTTTCAGCGGCGTGGCGCCGAGATCCATCGCCGCCTCTTCAATCGATCTGTCCAATTCACGCAGCCGTGAGTTGATCACCACCGCCACATAGGCGGTGCAGAAGGTCACATGCGAAAGCCAGATAGTTAACATACCGCGATCGGCGGGCCAGCCAAAGGTGTTTGCCATTGCCACAAACAGCAGCAGTAGCGACAGCCCGGTGATCACATCCGGCATCACCAGTGGCGCGGTCAGCATAAAGGCGAAGCCCGTCGACATCCTGAACCGACCAAAGCGCACGATCACCACCGCCGCAATAGTGCCGAGGATAGCCGCCGCCGTTGCCGACATAGCGGCAATCGACAGGCTTAGCATTACTGCACTAATCATAGCATCGTCGTGGAACAATACGCTGTACCAGCGCAGTGAGAAGCTCTCCCATGCGACCAGCTGCGATGAGTTAAATGAATAAACCACCAGGAGCAGCATCGGCGCATACAGAAAGAAGAAACAAACCGCCAGGATCGCCGTGCGCCATTTCGAGCGAATAACAGGCAAGGTATTCACGCCTTGTCCCCCATCTCTTTGTTCTGGTGCTTATGGAACCAAATGATTGGCAGGATCAGGATCAGCAGGATAATCACTGCCAAAGCAGAAGCGACCGGCCAGTCACGGTTATTAAAGAACTCCTGCCACAGCACGCGGCCAATCATAATACTGTCCGGGCCGCCGAGCAGTTCTGGGATCACGTACTCCCCCACCGCCGGGATAAATACCAGCATCGAACCGGCAATAATCCCGCCTTTGGTCAACGGCACAATCACGCTAAAGAAGGTCTTCAACGGGCGCGCGCCAAGATCGAGCGCGGCTTCCACCAGCGAATAATCGATGCGCGTCAGCGCAGTATAGATGGGCAACACCATAAACGGCAGATAGCAGTAAACGATACCAATATATACCGCCAGATTGGTGTAGAGGATAGTCAGCGGATGGTCGGTGATGCCGCTCCACATCAGCAAACGATTTAACACGCCATTATCGTTGAGGATGCCCATCCACGCATAAACGCGCACCAGAAAAGAGGTCCACGAAGGCAGGATCACCAGCAGCAGCAGGATATTGCGCGTTGATGCCGGAGCGTGCGCGACCGCCCATGCCAGGGGATAGCCGATCAGCAGGCAGATCAAGGTCGAAATCGCCGCCACCTGCAAAGAGTGCAGATAGGCATCGATATACAGCGGATCGTCGGTCAGGGTGAAATAGTTGCCAAAATTCAGCACCAGGTTCAACTGGCCGTCGGCCCAGCTGAGCAGTTCGCTATACGGTGGGATGGCACGCGCCACTTCCGCGAAGCTGATCTTAAGTACAATCAGGAACGGCAGCAGAAACAACAGTGAAAGCCACAGGTATGGCAGCGCAATCACCAGCTTACGCCCGTGCGCCATCTGTATACGGGTCAACAGACCACTGATACCGGTTTGCCGGGCGCTGGGATTTGGCGTAGGACGTTCAGAAAATAAGCTCATCATCCCCCCTATAGCGTCAGGATCACGCAACTGTCGGCATCCCAACACAGCTGCACTTCATCACCCCAGGTCGGCGTTCCCTGACGGAAGCGATGCGCGTTTTGCAGCTGGGCGCTGATCATCTGGCCGTTACCGAGGCGCACATGGTAGATGGACAAGTCACCGAGATAGGCAATATGTACCACTTCGCCGACGGCATAATTACAGCCATCGGCCGTTGGCTGCGTGCACAGCATCACTTTTTCCGGACGCAGCGCCACGCTAACCGGCACACCATCCACTACCGAAGCATCAGAGAGCACTTTCAGTGGACAGGCAAGCACGGGGCTGTCAATCAGCAGATGTTCAGGCTGACGTTCGCGCAGAACCCCCTCAAACAGGTTAACCGAACCAATAAATTCGGCGCTGAAGCGCGTCGCCGGGTGCTCGTAAATCTCTTCCGGTTCACCGATCTGGACGAATTTACCCCGGTTCATAATCGCAATACGCCCGGCCATCGTCATTGCTTCTTCCTGATCATGAGTCACCATGACGCAGGTTGCTCCCACGCGCTCAAGAATATCCACCACTTCGTGCTGCATACGGTCGCGCAGTTTTTTATCCAGCGCGCCCATCGGTTCATCAAGCAGCAGCAGCTTTGGCCGTTTCGCCAGGCTGCGTGCCAGCGCCACGCGCTGACGCTGGCCGCCAGAGAGCTGGTGGGGTTTACGTTTGGCGTAATCCTGCATATGTACCAGTGTCAACATCTCGGCGACGCGTGCACTGATTTCACCCTTCGCCAGACGATCCTGTTTCAGGCCAAAGGCGATGTTTTGCTCCACCGTCATATGCGGGAAAAGCGCATATGACTGGAACATCATATTGATCGGGCGTTGGTAAGGTGGCACATGGGAAAGGTCAAGCCCGTCCAGCACAACCTGCCCCTGGGTCGGGGGTTCAAACCCTGCCAGCATGCGCAGCAAGGTTGACTTACCACAGCCTGACGGCCCGAGCAGCGCAAAAATCTCGCCTTTATAGATGGTGAGATTGACATCATCTACCGCATGCTGTCCGTCAAAGGATTTGGTCAGATTACGGATCTCCAGCAACGGGTTTAGCGCCTTGCCAGCTTTGCTTTGAGAACGGGGAATTAGATCATTCACTGCCATGATACTCCGGCACCAGAAGTGCGGCCTGCAGTTAGCAAGCCCGCTGAAATGACAAGACAGAGGCCGCTATGCGCGCCTCTGTTGCTTATGCGCAGTTGAGATGATTCTCAGCTACTGGCCACTCTTCACTTTAGTCCATGCGCGCGTGCGCACACGGTCAAGTTTTGGCTCCTGCACCTTCAGGGTAAACAATTTTGCCATAATATCCGCCGGCGGATAGACGCCTGGATTATTACGGATGGCGGCATCGACAAACGGCACCGAGGCTTTATTACCGCTGGCATAGAAAACCGCGTTGGATATGTTCGCCATCACTTTAGGTTCCAGCAGATAGTTAATAAACTGCAAGGCTTCATCGACATTTTTCGCATCTTTAGGGATGGCAAGCGTATCGAAGAACGCCAGCGCGCCTTCTTTTGGGATGCTGTAGGCGATCTCAACACCATTTTTTGCGGCCTGCGCACGATTCTTCGCCTGTAGGATATCGCCTGCCCAGCCAATAGCCACGCAGGTATTGCCATTCTCAAGGTCATTAATATACTGCGATGAGTGGAAGTAACGAATGCTTGGGCGCAGCTTCAACAGCAGATCGGTTGCCGCCCCCGAGTAATCTTTTGCATCGCTGCTGTTCGGGTCTTTACCCTGATAGTTCAGCACGGTGGCAAAGATCTCTTCAGGAGCGTCAAGGAAGGAGACGCCACAGCTTTTCAGTTTGGCGAGATTTTCAGGCTTGAGTACCAGATCCCAGCTATTCACCGGTGCATCTTTGCCCAGCGCGGCCTTCACTTTTTCCACGTTGTAGCCGATGCCGGTAGTGGCCCACAGGTAAGGGATAGCATATTTGTTGCCCGGATCGTGTTGTTCCAGCTTCTTCAGCAGATCCGCATCAAGATTTTTATAGTTTGGCAGCTTACTACGATCCAGCGGCTGAAACACACCGGACTGCAACTGACGCGCCAGGAAGCTGGATGAAGGCACCACCACGTCGTAGCCGGTATTACCCGCCATCAATTTCCCCTCAAGCACTTCATTGGAGTCGAAGACGTCGTACACCACTTTAATGCCGGTCTGCTTTTCAAAATCCGCTACGGTATTCGGCGCGATGTAATCAGACCAGTTATAGACGTGTAGCGTCTTGTCTGCCGCCAGTGAGCCAGCGGAAGCCACCATCAGCATTGCTACAGCAACGCCTGACAACCATTTTTTATCTTGGCTGAACATCTTCCATCCTCCTGAACAAGGGTAATCTTTATGCCACGCAGAACTGGCGTCACGTGATGAAATCATCATGCATCATTATTCATGCTAATGCTCATACTGTTAACCGGAATGTTTAGCGGTATGGCGCGATGAAGCAGGATAAACAAAGATAGCGCCAGTCAGTCATCCAAACCAGTCTCTGGATTAAAAAACGCGGTAAGCGATTTATTATGCATTTATTCCCTACAGGTGAGGCATCGGAGGCGAAAATGCGGATAAATATCTGGCAATAAAGGACAAAACGCAGAATAAAACAGGGTATGGCAGGGAGGATAGCGACAGTTGAAAAGCCTTGCTCACTTTTTCAGCGACAGAAAAAACCGAGGCAGACGGGCAGAAGCCAATCCACCCGAAGGCAATGATACGTCACGGGCAGATTAATGTAGCAGCGAATGGCTGGCTATCATCGGCGGCCGTTCGTCCTCTTCTGCAATCATCAACAAATGATTGGCGAACGCCTCCATGACGATCATTGAAATCTGTTCTTCACTCTGTTTCATAAAGTGCATGAACTGAGCGTAGGTTACACCGGCCGCGACGCTCAACGACTGGCAGACAATCAGCTTAGGGAGATTATCGTCCTGAATATCCAGAAATGCTTTCACCGTCAGTGAACTGGCATTGATTTGTGACAGGTCTCCCGCCAACGGGATCAGCGCAGTCGGCTTAACCTCGGCCAGTGCCGAAAAAAGAATAACCTCATCCACAAGGTCAATCTTGGCATCAAACACGCCGTCAAAATTTTGCATATGCGGCAAATGAAGAGCCTGACACGAATCACACTCAAACCAGGTAATACTTTGTTGATCCAGCCAACGTCGTAACACGTCGAGGTCCGGAACGACGAGTGAAGCCATATAGAATTGTCTCTTAAGCCATAAAATTGCGTACTAGCTTACGGAAAAACGGCAGCAAAAACTACGATTAACACATAAATATGAGGTTAAAACGCGCAATTAAGACAGAACCTATGTTACGTAGCCTGACAATCCTGAGGCCATTATGTCCGCCCCAATCCCAGTACGCTGCTTTTGTTATCACCGCCGTCTCACCGACAGCGTGAACGTCATTTCAACGATACGCTGTGCGGTATTCCCGTCTTATCAGAACAGGATTAAGCCTGAGTTAGCG
Source organism: Erwinia piriflorinigrans CFBP 5888 (assembly GCF_001050515.1). Lineage (GTDB taxonomy): Bacteria > Pseudomonadota > Gammaproteobacteria > Enterobacterales > Enterobacteriaceae > Erwinia > Erwinia piriflorinigrans. The sequence goes on along the minus strand of NZ_CAHS01000014.1, from coordinate 128,296 downwards.
CGTGGCCCATCCCTGCTGATGCAAATAATCGAGAATAAATGGGCGGCTCTCTTTACTAAGCGTCTTCTGAATGTGTTCACTCCAGCTTTCAGAACGAGGGTTACTTTCGCGTTTCTGATAATACTGCACCAGCTCATCGTCATACTGCGCCAGCAGTTCGCTGTTCAAAGGCTGATAGCGGTTTTCATGCACTAATAGCTCCGCCGGCATACGGGGTTTGCACTGCGGATCTTGAGCGGGCTTACCCAGGCACAGGCCAAACAACGGCAGCACAAATTTCGGCAAGCCCAATACTTCCGTGACTTCCGCAATATGATTACGAATGCCGCCAATGTACACACCGCCGAAGCCGAGGGATTCTGCGGCTATCATCGCGTTTTGTGCCATTAGCGCCGTATCAACACATCCCAGCAACAGCTGCTCTGCCAGCCCCAACTCCGCCTGCGGGCTGATCTGCTGCAAACGATTAAAATCAGCACAAAAAACCCAGAATTCAGCAGCTTGCGCAACGTAATGCTGACCACCGCTCAGTTTGACCAAGGTTTCGCGCAGCGCGCGATCGCTGATGCGAATAATCGAGGAGCACTGCAAAAAGCTGGAAGTGGAAGCGGACTGGGCCGCATCAATGATGGCAGCACGCTGCCCGGGGGCGATCTGCTCGTCGGTGAAAGAGCGAATCGATCGATGGGAACGCAGTAATTCAATAGTTGGCGTCATGGGGATCTCCTTATTGACGTTTGTCGCGTGCCGATCGCGCGTTAAATAATTCGGGAGCCATTATTTTGGCGGTACGCCAGATCATGACTATGGCGGCCGGCAGTATCAGGGCAATTCCTACAAACAGCAATGTCGTTGCCGCCGCCTTACCGTTTAACGGCGCAAACAGCAGCATCTCACGCAGTGCGAGAGGGGAGGCAACCAGCAGCACAATACCCAATATTTCCAACAGCAATATCGGGCGGGGTAATTGACTAAAGGCACGCATTAACACTCTCCTGACTGCGGCGGGTTGACACTTTACAAGTCGGTTAAAGGTGTGGCTTAAACCGCTTAGTATAGATCTGGCGAATCAGACTAACAGGTAATTCCCTCTTTCTTTAAGCGGGAGATGCGGGCATCATTGGCCCCATTAACTTAAATTTCTTTATAAGATTTCAGGAGATACCATGTTTGCAGTCATTTTTGGCCGCCCGGGCTGCCCTTATTGTGTCCGTGCTAAAGAGCTTGCCGAGAAGTTGACCGAAGAGCGCGACGACTTCAATTTCCGTTATATCGATATTCATGCTGAAGGTATTACCAAAGCCGACCTGGAAAAAACCGTTGGTAAACCGGTTGAGACAGTCCCACAGATTTTCCTCGATCAGAACCATATCGGTGGCTGTACTGAATTCGAAGCTTACGCCAAAGAAAATCTGGGCCTGTTCCAGTAATTTCTGACGGCGGCAGGCGCTGTGTCCACACCCAGCGTCTGCGCTTTTCAGCCCTGACGCAACGCCTTCGTGGTTTGACCCGCCCCTCCGCTCGTCACTGCTTCCCCTTTCTCGTCAGCTCAGCGTCTCGTCATGCGTATCGAATTTAAATAAAGCATGGTTAATAAATAAATATACCGCAAGGTGGCTGTCTGACCCGGTAACGATTAAAATAGTCGGTGTTTGCATTAAGCCTGCCCATCGCGCCGTCTACATCGCCTGATAGGCAGCATCACCGGGTTAAATTTAGCGTATATGCCCTTTCCATCATCAGTTTATTCGTCAACAAGAAGTGACATGTGAATATAAACGTTGCAGATTTGTTAAGTGGAAATTACATTCTGTTATTATTCGTCGTACTGGCATTAGGGTTGTGTTTAGGCAAACTCCGGTTAGGCTCTGTTCAACTCGGTAATTCTATTGGCGTTTTAGTCGTTTCTTTATTACTCGGTCAGCAGCACTTCTCTATTAACACTGACGCCCTTAATCTGGGCTTTATGTTATTTATCTTCTGTGTAGGCGTTGAAGCCGGCCCCAACTTCTTTTCTATTTTCTTCCGCGATGGCAAAAACTATTTGATGCTGGCGATAGTGATGGTCAGTAGCGCGATGGTGCTGGCTCTCGGGCTGGGTAAACTGTTCGGCTGGGATATTGGCCTGACTGCCGGGATGCTGGCCGGATCGATGACTTCGACTCCGGTACTGGTTGGCGCTGGCGATACCCTGCGCCAGACGCTGCCGGACGGTAAAAGCCTGAGTATTGCTCAGGACCATCTTAGTCTGGGATACGCACTGACTTACCTGATTGGCCTGGTCAGTTTAATTTTCGGCGCGCGCTACCTGCCAAAATTACAGCATCAGGATCTGCCTACCAGCGCACAGCAGATTGCACGCGAACGTGGGCTGGACCCAGACAGTAAACGTAAGGTCTATCTGCCGGTGATCCGCGCATATCGCGTAGGCCCGGAGTTGGTGGCCTGGAGCGATGGGAAAAACCTGCGCGAGCTGGGCATCTATCGCCAGACCGGTTGTTACATTGAACGTATTCGCCGTAACGGCATTCTGGCCAGTCCGGATGGCGACGCCGTGTTACAGCCGGGCGACGAAATATCGTTGGTTGGCTACCCGGATGCCCATGCCCGCCTAGATCCCAGCTTCCGCAATGGTAAAGAGGTGTTCGACCGTGACCTGCTGGATATGCGCATTGTTAACGAAGAGATCGTGGTAAAGAATAACAACGCGGTCAACAGACGGCTGAGCCAGCTGAAGCTGACCGATCACGGCTGCTTTCTTAATCGAGTGATCCGTAGTCAGATTGAAATGCCCATTGATGAAAGCATCATTCTCAATAAAGGCGATGTGCTGCATATCAGCGGAGAAGCAAGACGCGTCAAATCCGTCGCCGACCGTATCGGCTTTATCTCCATAAACAGCCAGGTCACCGACCTGCTGGCATTCTGCGCCTTCTTTATTGTCGGCCTGATGATCGGCATGATCACTTTCCAGTTCAGCAACTTCAACTTTGGTATCGGCAATGCGGCCGGACTGCTCTTCGCAGGGATTATGCTGGGCTTCCTGCGTGCTAACCATCCCACCTTTGGTTATATTCCACAGGGCGCTCTGACAATGGTGAAAGAGTTCGGACTGATGGTGTTTATGGCGGGTGTCGGTTTAAGCGCCGGTAGCGGGATAACCCAGGGGCTGGGCGAAACCGGGCTGCTCATGCTGGGGGCGGGGTTAGTGGTCAGCTTGGTCCCGGTGGTTATCTGTTTCCTGTTTGGTGCCTGGGTGCTAAAAATGAACCGCGCTCTGCTCTTTGGCGCAATCATGGGTGCACGTACCTGTGCTCCGGCGATGGAGATTATCAGCGATACGGCACGCAGTAACATCCCGGCACTCGGTTATGCGGGAACCTACGCGATTGCTAACGTATTACTCACCCTGGCAGGGACGCTGATCGTCATAATCTGGCCAATCCTCGGCGGATGAAAATAATCTCATTCTGCACAGAACTTTCTTTTGATGCTGAAGTCTTAATTAGTGCCACTGCTTTTCTTTGAAATTCCCGCATTGAGGAGCCCGTTAATCGACTGATTAACGGGTTTTTTTCATGCCCATTTGGCCCTGTCTGCTGCCACATGCCCGCCAACTCTTAATGTTTCCTTAATCGCCACCCGGCAGAATAGCATGATGTTTATCAGCCAGTCGAAAACGACATGAAACCATTAGCCATTCTAAACAGAAGCCAAACGGCCCGTGACATTCAGCGCGATCCTCTTTACCCACTGCCCGCACGCTTTTATCTTAAACAGTTCGTGTTACTGGTACTTACCGCCCTGTTTTTTATCTGGCTGTCGCGGGACGAGAGTTGGGATATGGCGCTGACCAGACTGTGGTTCGATCCGGTCATCCATCAGTTTCCGTGGAAGGATAACCGCTGGCTGGATGTGATTAATCACCGGCTGCTAAAAGAAGTGCTGATTGGCGGCGGCGTCCTGCTGCTGCTGGCCGGTCTGCTGCGCCGCCAGCCTCGGTGGGTACTGGTAGCCCTGATGATGGGGACCGGCCCGCTGGTAGTCGGCATATTGAAGGCCAGCAGCGCGCACTCCTGTCCGTGGGACCTGGTACAATTTGGCGGCCAAGCCGTCTCTTATCCGCTGTTCGGCCATGTCCCTGCTCAGAGCGGGCCGGGGCATTGCTTCCCGGGCGGGCACGCTTCCAGCGGCTTTAGCGCCATGGCGCTGTTTTTTTTGTTCTATCCGCGTCGCCCGCGTTTTGCTCTCTTTTGCTGGTGGATAGCGATCGCGTTCGGTCTGGTAATGGGTTTTGGCCAGGTGATGCGCGGCGCGCACTTTCTTTCCCACAATTTGTGGGCGGCATGGTGGGTATGGTTGACGCAATGTGTCACTTTCGGGAGCGTAACGCACCTGCTTAAAAGAAAAAGAGGAAATTATTATGATGGAAGCGCTAAACCGGTCGCTGTTTCTCAGCATTAACGCCGGTGCAGAGTCTCCCGGCTGGCTCATTGGGCTGGCGACCTTTTTCGCACGCGACCTCATCGCTATCGTGCCGTTACTGATTATTGGCCTGTGGCTGTGGGGGCCGCGCAGCCAGTTAACCTCGCAGCGCGTAGTGGTGGCGAAAACTGGCGTTGCGCTGCTCTACGCGCTGTCAATTGCATGGTGCCTGGCACAGCTGTTCCCGCATTCGCGCCCTTTTGCTGTTGGTATGGGTCATCAATTGTTAGCCCACGCGCCGGACGGTTCTTATCCCAGCGATCATGGTACGGTGATCTTCACCTTCGCGATTGCGTTTATCAGCTGGCATCGTGTCTGGTCGGGCGCAGTGCTGATGCTGGCTGGCGTACTGATAGCCTGGTCTCGCGTGTATTTGGGCGTACACTGGCCGCTGGATATGCTGGGCGCTGTGCTTGTGGGGCTGCTCTCATGTCTGTTTGTACAGGTCGTCTGGCCGCTTTATGGAACGCGTCTTCTTCAGCGGCTTTCATCCTTGTATCGTATCCTGTTTGCTTTTCCTATTAATAAAGGCTGGGTGCAGGGTTAATCAGATGACGGGGTCTGAATGTTCAGGCCCTGAAATCAGCTACCAGCTTACTCGGAACTTCCTTATCATCTCCTGAAATTAATTCCCCCAACCTGCTTTATTGCGCAAATCCCCCTGTTTAAGAGGTTATTTATTTTTCTATTTGCGCAAATGATTAAATTCCCGGCAATAGAGGCAGTTGCTGCTGTTATAAATTGATTTATATCAATCACTTCTCACATAACGATAATTAATGCATTTACCAGAAAACTTTTTAACCTCGCAGAAAAATAAATAATCAGCGCAATCATCTATCTGATAATAATCAATTGAAATAAATAGCCAAAAAAGTGATGCTATTTAGATGGCAATACTAAAAAGGTGCTGGAAGTGTGATTGCGATCACCGGCTATTAATCATTGAGTGCTTTCTTCTATTTTCTCCGGTGGTAGAGTGTGCGCCTCAAATCACAGAGATTAATTAAACCCGTCATCAGGGCATTAATTTTGCTGTAACGGGTAGCCTGGGATTGCGTTAATTTATCATGCTTTAACACTGGAGAATTTATGGATACATCCCAAACGGCGGTACTCACCCCCGAATCAACGCAGGATGACAGCATATGGCGTAAAACGGATACCATGTGGATGCTGGGCCTGTACGGTACTGCCATCGGTGCAGGCGTGTTGTTTCTGCCAATCAATGCCGGTATCGGTGGGCTGATCCCGCTGGTGATTATGGCGCTGCTGGCATTCCCCATGACCTTTTTTGCTCACCGTGGTCTGTGCCGCTTTGTGCTTTCCGGGCGTAAACCCGGCGAGGATATTACCGAGGTGGTCGAAGAGCACTTTGGCGTCGGCGCTGGTAAGCTCATTACCCTGCTCTACTTCTTTGCTATCTATCCCATCCTGCTGGTTTACAGCGTTGCTATCACCAATACCGTCGAAAGCTTTATGACCCATCAGCTACAGATGCAGCCCCCACCGCGTGCGCTGCTGTCGCTGATCCTGATCGTTGGCCTGATGACCATTGTACGCTTCGGCAAAGATATCATCGTCAAGACCATGAGCGTACTGGTCTATCCGTTTGTGCTGGTGCTGATGCTGTTGGCGCTGTATCTGATCCCACACTGGAGTAGCGCGATTTTTGACAATGTCAGCCTGGAAGGCAGCGGTAAAGGGCTGATGATGACTCTGTGGCTGGCCATCCCGGTGATGGTGTTCTCCTTCAACCACTCGCCAATAATTTCCGCATTCGCCGTAGCCAAGCGTGAAGAGTACGGCGACCAGGCGGAACCTAAGTGCTCTCGCATTCTGGCGCGCAGTCATATCATGATGGTTGCCACGGTCATGTTCTTCGTCTTCAGCTGCGTGTTAAGCCTGACGCCTGAAAATCTGGCGGAAGCCAAATCACAGAACATTTCCATTCTGTCTTACCTGGCGAACCACTTTAATACGCCGCTGATGGCGTGGCTGGCTCCTATTATCGCCATCGTAGCCATTACCAAATCTTTCCTCGGACACTATCTCGGCGCGCGTGAAGGATTTAACGGCACGGTAACCAAAATGCTGCGTAGCCGTGGAAAAACCATTGCCGATCACAAACTGAATCGTTTTACCGCCCTGTTTATGCTGGTGACGACCTGGATTGTGGCAACGCTGGACCCGAGCATTCTCGGCCTGATCGAAAGTCTGGGTGGGCCGATTATCGCCGTACTGCTGTTCCTGATGCCGATGTACGCGATCAATAAAGTCCCGGCTATGCGCAAATACAGCGGTAAGCTCAGTAATGTATTTGTGGTGATGATTGGGCTGGTGGCGATTTCTGCGGTGGCCTGGAATCTGTTCTGATATCAATACGCGGCGGTGATAATCGTGTTTATCACCGTACACCACACGACGGGGCATTCGCCCCGTCTGCCACCGTGCAACGGGTCGTCAGGAAAACCACTTACCGAACCAGCCGTTTATCTTCATCATCACGAAATCCCAGATACGGCTAAAGAATCCACCTTCCTCCACCGCTTCCAGCGCCACCAGCGGGCGCTGTTCGATGGACTGACCATCCAGCTGGAAATCAATCGTTCCAACCACCTGATTTTTCGCCAGCGGAGCGGTCAATGGCGGCTGGCTTAGGGTAAAGCTGGCTTTCAGGCCCTTTAGCTGCCCATTAGGCAGTGTGATTGCGGCGTCCTGAGCAACGCCGAGATTGACCTCTTTGCGATCGCCATACCAGACGCGCTGCGTGACAAAAGCCTTACCGGCTTTAATTGGCGTCACGGTTTCAAAATTGCTTAGCCCCCAGGTCAGCAGCTTCTCGCTTTCGCGGAATCGAACCGCATCGGTTGCCGCCCCCAGCACCACGGAAATCATACGCCGATCGCCATCGACCGCCGAAGCGACAAGGTTGTTTCCAGCACCGGAAGTATGACCGGTTTTTATACCGTCCACCTGGAGGTTACTGCTCCACAGCAGGCGGTTACGGTTATATTGACGGATCTGATTGAAGGTAAACTCTTTTTCTTTATGCAATGCGTACTCATCAGGCACATCACGGATTAGCGCCTGACCAATCAGCGCCATATCCCGCGCGGTGCTGAACTGCCCGTCGGCATCAAGCCCGTGCACGGTCTTAAAATGGGTGTTTTTTAATCCCAGCATCTGCACATAATTGTTCATCAGGCTAACAAAGGCATCCTGACTGCCGGCGACATAGTCGGCCAGTGCAATACTGGCATCGTTACCCGACTGAATAACAATGCCTTTGTTAAGATCGGACAGGGCAATACGATCCCCTGGTTTCAGGAACATCAATGATGACCCTTTTAATACGGGATTTCCGGCCCCCCAGGCATCTGTACCTACGGTGACCAGATCATCCTTACCGATCTTGCCCGCTTTCAGCGCCTGGCCAACGACATAGCTGGACATCATTTTCGTCAGACTGGCCGGATCAAGGCGCATATCGGCGTTGGACTCCGCCAGCACCTTGCCGCTGTGGTAGTCCATCAGAAACCAGGCTTTAGCATCAACCTGCGGCGCAACAGGAGGCTGCTGCGCCCATGCGCTGGAGAAAGTGAGCAGTAACAGTGAAACGGTGCAGACCTGAGTATGTACACCGGTAAGGAAGAGCGTTTTTTTCTTCATGGTATTGCCAGGTATCCCTCTGAAAGACCAAGATAATTGACGCGATGTCAGGTGATTAGCCTTTCTACACTAAGGCGATACTGCCTTAAAAAGAACCATGCAAGAGTAAAGTTTTCTGATGTTTGTTCAATATAATCGACTCTGTACGACGGCCAGGCCCTTTGCCGCCAATGAGTTAGCATCTTAAATAGCTTAATTCTGATTTTTCACCGAATGGGTAAGATGTCACATAAATAAGCTAACCTGAAAAAAAACAGCCAGAGGAGTCACCACGATGGATTTAGCGCTGTTCGATCTTGATGAAACGCTGATTAGTGAAGACAGCACGGGTTTGTGGCTGCGCTGGTTGGTGTCGCAAGGTTTTGCTCCCGCCGCGCTGCTGGAGCAGGAGCGGCTATTGATGGAGCAATATTACCGGGGTTCACTCTCAATGGAAGAGTATATGCAAATCACCCTCTCTCCGTTGGTCGGCAAGGGCATGTTAACCGTTCAAGGTTGGGTACGTCGTTTTATCCAGCGCGACATTCTGCCGCGTGTGTACCCTGCCGCCCGCGAACGCCTGCACTGGCATCAACAGCGAGGTGATACAGTGATGATCATCTCCGCCAGCGGCGAGCATCTGGTATCGCCCATTGCTCAACAGCTGGGCGCGCACGGAGCGCTGGCTATCGGTGTAGAAATCCTTGACGACCGCTACAGCGGTCAGACCTATGGCACTATGACATACCAGCAGGGTAAGGTCACCAGGCTGAAAGACTGGTTGGCCTGGCAGAAGCCTTTTGAGCAAACCTGGGCCTACAGTGATTCAATAAACGATCTGCCCATGCTGGAGCATGCCGATCGGGCTTACGTCATTAATCCGCAGGCGAAACTGGATCTGCTGGCACAACAGCGCGGCTGGGATGTTTGTCACTGGGTAAAATGATATTCGGGCCGACAGCAATGTCAGCCCGTTTAATGTCGCTACCGGTTGATGTTTGCCCCTGCGGTCTGGCGCTTTGCCACGGCGTAATTTGCTTCAAACTTTCAGTTTCGGGTCCAGCGCATCGCGCAAACCGTCCCCCAACAGATTGAAGGCCAGCACGGTAAGAAAAATCGCCAGACTGGGGAAAATAGCCACATGGGGTGCCAGCACCATATCCGCCTGCGCTTCATTCAGCATCGCGCCCCACTCCGGGGTTGGTGGCTGCGCCCCCAGTCCGAGGAATGACAGACTGGCAGCAGAAATAATCGAAGTACCGATGCGCATGGTAAAATAGACGACAATTGACGAAAGTGTGCCGGGCAGAATATGACGCGTGATGATGGTGAAATCAGATGCGCCGATACTGCGCGCCGACTCGATAAATGTCTGATGTTTCAGCACCAGTGTGTTGCCGCGCACCAGACGGGCAAAGGCTGGAATGCTGAAAATGGCCACCGCCAGAATCACGTTCGACATGCCGCTACCCATCACCGCCACCACCGCGATTGCCAGCAGAATGCCGGGAAAGGCAAACAGCACGTCACAAATACGCATAATCACCCGGTCCCACCAGCCTTCATAATAGCCGGCCAGCAGTCCAAGCACGCTGCCCATCACCGCCCCGACGGCGACCGAAAAGAAGCCGGCGACCAGAGAGAGACGGCTACCCAGCAGCACGCGACTGAAGATATCGCGCCCCAGCGCATCGACGCCAAACCAGTGCAGCAATGAAGGCCCCTCGTTTAGCCGATCGTAGTCAAAATAGTTTTCTGCATCGAACGGTGCCAGTAACGGGGCAAACAGGGCAATCAGAATCAGCAGTGATACAAAGACCGCAGCCACCATCGCCACATGCTGTTGACGAAAACGGCGGCAGAACTCACGCCACGGGGTGCGAACCCGATCGGGGGAAACTTCAGGCAGCGAGGAGAGTAAGGCATTACGTCGCCAGTTAATCATGGTACATCCTTACTGGTAGCGAATGGCTGGATTGATTGCCGCATAAAGCATATCGACCAGCAGATTGATCAGAATAAATTCCAGCGAAAACAGCAGCACCTCGGCCTGGATCACCGGATAATCACGCATTTCTACCGAATCTATCAGCAGCCGCCCCAGCCCCGGCCAGTTAAATACCACTTCAACCACGATAGAGCCGCCAAGCAGAAAACCAAACTGTAGGCCCATCATGGTCACGACCGGGATCATCGCATTACGCAGACCGTGTTTGACCATCACCACCGATTCGCGCACCCCTTTTGCCCGTGCGGTACGCATATAGTCTTCCTGGATAACCTCAACAAATGAGGCGCGGGTAAAACGTGCCATCACCGCCGCTACCGCCGCTCCAAGCGTGAGGGAAGGTAAGATATAATGTTGCCAGCTATCAGCCCCCACGGTGGGCAGCCAGCCAAGCTGAACGGAAAATACCTGCATCAGCAAAATACCCAGCGCAAAAGCCGGGAACGAAATGCCCGATACCGCCAGCGTCATCCCCAGACGATCGGGCCAGCGGTTGCGCCATACGGCGGAAACCACCCCAATGACCATGCCGAAGATCACCGACCACAGCATACTGCTCAACGTCAGGCCCAGCGTGGGCAAGAAACGTTGAGCGATCTCCTCAGAAACTGGCCGTTTAGACACCATTGAAACGCCTAAATCTCCCTGTAACGCATGGGTGATATAGTGCCAAAACTGCTGCGGCAGCGGCAAATCGAGACCTAATTGCTGGCGCACCATTGCCACCACTTCGGCATCAGCTTCGCGTCCGGCAATCAGCCGCGCCGGATCGCCCGGCAGCAGATGCACAAAAAGAAACACCAGCACGGCGACAATCAGCAGCGTGGGGATCAGGCCCAGCAGTCTTTTCAGAAAATAATTAAGCATGTTGTACCCTGCGCCCCCCGGAGGAGGCGCGCTAAACCGTTACTTCAGATCGGCATCGTCAAAGTTGAACGACGTATCCGGCATCACGTAGAAACCGCTCAAATTACGGGTGTTGGCCGAAATCAGCTTTTCAACCACCAGCGGTGCCCAAGGCCGATCGTGCCAGATACGATCCTGTGCATCTTTATACAGCGCGGCTTTTTTCTCGCCGTCGGTGGTATTCAGCGCATCGCTCAAATCTTTATCGACCTGAGGATTGCTGTAAAAAGCGGTATTAAAGATGGTTGGTGGCCAGGACTGGGTGGCAAACAGCGGCGTCAACGCCCAGTTAGCCTCGCCGGTTGATGCCGACCAGCCGGTATAGAACATGCGTACGCCGCTCTCTTTCTGGCCTTTATCTTCGACCTGGGCCGCGCGCTGACCGGCATCCATTGCCGTCACCACAACCTTAATCCCTACCTGGGCCAGCTGCTGCTGGGTAAACTGCAACACTTTCTGCGCCGTACTGTGATTATGTGAAGACCACAGCGTGGTGGTGAAGCCATTTGGATAGCCCGCTTCCTTCAGCAATTCACGCGCTTTCGCCGGGTTGTATTCCGGTGCCGGATACTGCTGTGCATACTGGATTGACGGCGGCACAATGCCGGTGGCCGGCGTGGCATATCCGGCGAACGCGACCTTCGCCAGCGCCTCACGGTTGATGGCGTAGCCAATCGCGGCGCGCACCTTGGGGTCATCAAACGGTTTCTGCGTGACGTTAAAGCTGATATAGCGCTGCATAATCGACGGAGAAGCCACCAGGTTCAGCTTACTGTTTTTCTCCAGCAGCTTAGCCTGCTCAAACGGGATCGGGAAAGCAAAGTTGGCCTCGCCGGTTTGCAGCATCGCGGAACGGGTATTGTTATCCACCACCGGACGCCAGGTAATGCTGTCCAGTTTAGGGTAACCCGGTTTCCAGTAACCGCTGAATTTCGCCACTTTGACAAAATCGGTCTGATTCCAGGCGACAAACTGGTACGGACCGGTACCGACAGGATGGAAGCCGATGTCCTTACCGTATTTTTTAAGCGCCTCGGGTGAAATCATTGCCGCAGCCGGGCTGGCAAGGTTATTAATAAACGCCGAGAACGGCTGTTTCAGCGTGACTTTCACCGTACTGGCATCAACCACTTCCGTGCTGGCGATGGTTTTAAACAGGTTATAACGCTTGAGATGGTTTTCCGGGTTACTGGCGCGATCGAGATTCGCTTTAACCGCTGCGGCATTAAAATCCGTTCCGTCCTGGAACTTAATCCCTTTCTTGAGCTTGATGACGTAGCTTAATCCGTCCGGACTGGCCTGATAGCTGTCTGCCAGCACATTTTCCAGTTTCATCTCTTTATCAAAACCGAACAGCCCCTGATAGAAGGACTTGGAGACCGCCTGCGACAAGGTGTCATTGGCATCGTAAGGATCGAGAGTGGTAAAATTAGAGGCGACCGCAATAGTGACATCTTTCGCCGCCCAGGCGGGGAGTGCGGCACAGCTACCCAACAGGCCAGCCGTTAACAACAACTTACGTGTATGTTTATTGATCATCTTAGCTTATCCCTTGTTTTTGTTATGCAGCAATCAGGTCCGGCTGATGGTGTGGCGCGCCACAAAGTGCCCGCTACCCACCTCAACCAACGGAGCCACGTCCGGTTCATCGCCCAGGGCGCGGATCGGACTGGGTATTTCATCAACTAACAGAGCACGTTCACGTCGACGGCGAGTCGGGTCGGCCACCGGCACCGATGCCATCAGCTTGCGGGTGTAAGGGTGTTGCGGATGCTCAAACACCGCCTGGCGAGGCCCGATCTCCACAATCTGCCCAAGATACATCACCGCGACCCGGTGGCTGATACGCTCTACCACCGCCATATCGTGGGAGATAAACAGAAACGCAATACTGAACTCCCGCTGGAGGTCTAGCATCAGATTAACGATCTGCGCCTGAACCGAAACGTCCAGCGCTGAAACCGCTTCATCGGCAATCACCACTTTGGGGTTGAGCGCCAGCGCGCGCGCAATACAGATACGCTGGCGCTGCCCGCCGGAGAACTCATGCGGATAGCGCCGGGCATGCTCCGCCAGCAACCCGACGCGCTCCAGCAGGCTGGCCACCCGCTGCTCAGCCTCCCGGCCGCGCGCAATGCCGTGAACCAGAAGCGGCTCCATTATCGAATAGCCCACGGTCTGGCGAGGATCGAGGGAGGCATACGGATCCTGGAAGATAAACTGGATATCGCGGCGCAGATGCGCCAGAGCGGAGCCATGCAGGCGGTCAATACGCTGGCCGTTAAACATGATGCTGCCGCCCTGGCTCGCCACCAGACGTAACAAAGAGCGCCCGGTGGTGGATTTGCCGCAGCCGGACTCCCCGACCAGTGCCAGCGTTTCACCGGCACGCAAATCGAAGCTCACCTTTTCAACGGCATGTACCCGCCGCTGCACCCGGTTGAAAATACCGCCGCGAATATCGAAGCGGGTGATCAGGTCACGCACCTGTAGGATCGGGGCGTCATGGTGATTGACCGTATCCTGCGGTGCTTCTGCCACCGGCTCGCCAGCCTCACCAGCCAGCGGAAATTTCGCGGGCAGATCGCGCCCACTCATTGCCCCCAGTTTAGGCACTGCGGCGAGCAGCGAACGCGTATACGGCCGTTGCGGGTGGCTGAAAATCGCCTGCACGCTGCCGCTTTCTACCACGTCGCCGCGATACATCACCTGTACCCGATCCGCCATCTCTGCCACCACCCCCATATCATGGGTGATAAAAATCACCGCCATCTGCATCTCTTTTTGCAGCACGCGGATCAGTTGCAGGATTTGTGCCTGAATGGTGACATCCAGCGCGGTGGTCGGTTCATCGGCAATCAGCAGCGACGGGCGGCAGGAGAGCGCCATCGCAATCATCACCCGCTGACGCATGCCGCCGGAAAGCTGATGCGGATAGCGCGCCAGCACATTTTTGGCTTCAGGAATGCGCACCAGGTCGAGCATACGCCGCGCCTCGGTCAGTGCCTGGGCATGGCTTTTCCCCTGATGCAGACGAATTGACTCGGCAATTTGTTCGCCAACCGAAAATACCGGGTTTAGCGAGGTCATCGGTTCCTGGAAAATCATCGCCATATCTGCGCCCCGGATCCTGCGCAGCTCCGACTGCGTCAGGGTAGCCAGATCTACCGCAGGCTTCTGCTGGCGGCGCAGCCATATTGTGCCGCTGTCGATGTTGCCGCCCCCCTGCTCTACCAGCCGCATCAATGCCAGAGAGGTCACTGACTTGCCGGAGCCGGACTCACCCACAATCGCCAGCGTCTCACCGGCATGCACATCCAGCGACAGATTTTTCACCACCTGGATTCGCTGCTGGTCTTCACGCGCAAAGCTGACGCTAAGGTCGCGCACCGAGAGTACCCTGTCATGCTGAGAAAATGCGCTCATCAGGTATCCTCCCGATAAATAGCCACTACGGGCTTTTCGCCCGCCACGCCATATGCGCGGTACATGCCCTCGCTGTTGAACGGCAGTGCCAGATTGCCCGCCGCATCGACGGCGATAAGTCCCCCACTTCCGCCCAGGTCGGGAATTTTTTCCATAATAACCTTTTGCGCCGCCTGGGCTAACGACAGCCCGCCATACTCCATCAGCGCGGCGACATCATAGGCCGCAAGCAGGCGCATAAAGACTTCTCCACTGCCGGTACAGGAGACGGCAACCCCGGAGCTGGCATAACAGCCCGCACCGGGCAGCGGCGAATCGCCTACGCGCCCGGCCTGCTTATTGGTTATGCTGCCCGTTGAGGTGGCTGCCGCCAGTCGTCCGGCACTGTCACAGGCAACAGCTCCCACGGTGCCAAATTTACGATCCGGGTCGAGGGGGCCACCGTCGTGGTCAAGCAGGATTTGGTTGTCGGCAATGGCACGTTCCAGCTGTGCGCGGCGTTGTGGCGTGGAAAAAAAGCGGTTTTCAACCATCTCGAGTCCTTGTGCTGCCGCAAACGATTCCGCACCCTCGCCAATAAACAGCACATGCGGGCTGTTTTCCAGTACGGCACGCGCGGCCAGCACCGGATTACGCACCCGGGTGACGCCAGCCACCGCCCCGGCCGCACGCGTTTTGCCCTCCATCACGCAGGCATCCAGTTCATGTCGTCCCTGGTGGGTAAATACCGCGCCGCGCCCGGCATTAAAAAGCAGGCACTCTTCCAGCTGTCGAACCGCTTCGGTAACCACATCCAACGCGCTATGCCCTGCCGACAACCTGGTCTGCGCGTCGGTGATAATGAGTGATAACGCCTGACGATAGCGCTGCTCATTGCGGGCATCCATGCTGGCGCGCGCAATGGCTCCGGCACCACCATGAATGGCAATCGTCGCTTTGGCCATTATTCAATTTACCCTGTGACAAATCAGCATGAAAAACACTGAGTTAGAATATATTTATCGAGAAAATAACCTTTTTGACTATAGGTAGGCCGTATAGATATGTAAAGCGGAATGTTTGCCCCTCAGTTATAACCAATAGTTATAAGTTAGGCAGCGCAGCGATGAGTGTCTGTTGGTACAGGCAAACGTGACCCTGTACCCGATTCACGCCATAATGAAGCAAGCCTATTCCTTCGTATGCTGGAGAAACAACCGATGGACGCATTTACGACGGGGTTAATCTCCCTGGACGATGCCTTGACTACCCTACTGGCGCGAATTACCCCGCTTGCAGACAGCGAAACCGTTAGCCTGGCACAGGCTGCGGGGCGTATTACTGCCAGTCCGGTGATTTCCCCGCTGAATGTACCGCCTTTCGATAATTCGGCGATGGACGGTTATGCCCTGCGCATGGCGGACCTCAACGCGCGAGAAGCGCTATCGGTCGCCGGAAAGGCCTTTGCCGGTAGCCCGTATAACGGCGAATGGCCCGTGGGCAGCTGCATTCGCATTATGACCGGCGCACCGCTCCCTTCAGGATGCGAGGCGGTCGTTATGCAGGAGCAGACCGCTGCGAAGGATGGCATGGTGAGCATAACCGCTCATGTCAGCGCCGGGCAAAATATTCGTCGGGCGGGGGAAGATATCTCCGAAGGCGCTGAGGTGCTGGCTGCCGGGGTCAAACTCGGCGCGGCGGAACTGCCGCTGCTGGCCTCGCTCGGCATTCCCCAAGTGAAAGTATTGCGCAAACTGCGCGTCGCGATTTTTTCTACCGGAGACGAGTTGCAGGCGGTTGGTCAGCCGCTGGCGGCCGGGCAGATCTATGACACTAACCGCTTCGCGGTACGGCTGATGCTGGATAAACTCGGCTGTGAAGTGATTGATCTTGGCATTATCCGTGACGATCCGGCGGCGCTGCGTGTGGCATTTAAAGAGGCTGATGCCAGCGCCGACGTGGTTATCAGCAGTGGTGGTGTATCGGTCGGCGCAGCCGATTACACCAAAGAGATGCTGGAGGAGCTGGGCGAAATTGGCTTCTGGAAGCTGGCAATCAAACCGGGCAAACCGTTTGCCTTCGGCCGCCTGCCGCACAGCTGGTTCTGCGGCCTGCCGGGTAACCCGGTCTCGGCCGTACTGACCTTTTACCAGCTGGTGCAACCGCTGTTGGCCAGGCTAACCGGACAACATGGCCCGTCATTACCCCCGCGTCAGCGTATCCGCAGCGCCAGCTTTCTGAAAAAAACGCCGGGCCGCCTCGACTTCCAGCGCGGTATTTTACAACGCGATGCTAACGGCGATCTGGAGGTGAAAACCACCGGCAACCAGGGGTCGCACATATTCAGTTCATTCCATCCGGCTAACTGTTTTATCGTGCTGGAGCGCGAGCGCGGCAATGTGGCAGCAGGTGAATGGGTCGACGTTGAGCCATTTAACGCGCTGCTGGAGGGCTGATATGTTACCTGAGCTAAGCGATGAGGAGATGCTGCGCTATAACCGTCAAGTCGTGCTGCGCAGTTTTGATCTTGACGGCCAGGAGCAGCTAAAAGCCGCACGCGTGCTGGTGGTCGGGCTTGGCGGACTGGGCTGCGCCGCCAGCCAGTATCTGGCCGCCGCCGGAGTCGGCCAGCTGACGCTGCTCGATTTCGACGAGGTGACGCTTTCCAATCTGCAACGCCAGGTGTTGCACGGCGAGGCGCAGCTGGGGATGGCAAAGGTCGACTCGGCACGAGCACGCCTCTCCGCCATCAACTCACTAATCGCCATCGAGGCGGTTAACGCCCGCCTTGATGATGACGCGCTGGCGCAGCTTATTGCCCAGCATCAGCTGGTGATCGACTGCTGCGATAACCTCGAGACGCGCGAACAGCTGAACCGACTCTGTTTTGCCAGCAAAACCCCGCTGGTCTCCGGGGCGGCGATTCGTATGGAGGGGCAAATCAGCGTATTCAGCTGGGGCCGCGATGAACCCTGTTACCGCTGTATCAGCCGCCTGTTCGGCGCTGCAACGCTGAGCTGTGTGGAAGCCGGGGTGATGGCACCGCTGGTCGGGGTTATCGGTTCATTACAGGCGATGGAGGCCATTCGCGCCCTGACCCACTACGGCAGCCCGGTAGCCGGGAAACTGCTGCTGTACGATGCCATGACATTGCAGTTCCGCTCAATAAAAGTGGCGAAGGATGCAGGCTGTGAGGTGTGTGGGGATGGCGATCGGCGGGGTGGTTGATGCAGTCATAAGTACTTCAACATGTGAAATTATCTTAATGCAGGAAGAGTTATATGGAGTGGGGTTCTGTTAGCGACTGGATTAGTTCTCTTAGTAGTTTCGGTACCTTAGCTGTAGCCTATATGGCCTATAAAGCAGCGCCGGATTGGATCAATAGAAAAAACATTGAAGATGGTAGCAAGATTGCTCAGGAATTTATCAAAAAACAAGTTGAGGAAGCTTTATTTTAAATTAACAAGACTAAATCACATCTTATATCTCTAATAAAAATAGCCAATTCAAGAAATGCTTTCTTGGCAAGGAGAGTAAACAATAAAAAAATGACTTATTTTCATATATCTATGCTAACTATCGCCAAAAACTGCAATACGCTCAATGAATCACTTGTGAAGCTTCATCGATATGGCTGGAATTTAAAAGATGAATTTAATGAAGGGTTAATGGACTATTTCATTTCAGATGACTGGATTGATGGTTATAATGAAAACATCAGCTACTTTTACTATACTTTGGAAGCCCACGAATTAAAGCATACTGACGATTTTTCTGATTATACCTACGAAGAGGCCAAAGCCATTTTTGATGAAGATACAAATGAATTTATGCTTGAACTGATAAAGTGGCAGGATGCCTTAAATAAAATATCTCATAAATCAGGAAAGTATGACTCTTTCTTCAAAATTATTAAATAGTTGGCATAAATATAACAAGTGGCCTATCTATCATTGGCAAAAAAAAGCGAGATTCCAGTCAAAGGCATGGTGAAGCGGTTAAAGCAGAGGCTGGGAGGGTGTTCAGTATTCTTCTTCATACCATGCAGCGCGATATTCATCATCCTGCATCCACTCACTATGCCGCTCTTCATGGTTTATCAGTTTCACCGGGTACCTCAAGATTCACTGTACTGTGCTTTTTTAGTATCAGTAATTTTGTATGAAAGCACACCAAACAGAACACAAAGGCCAATGCCTATCCACTTATCGGCGGCACCGGAAGCAAGGAAAACGACCAGCAAATAAGCATAGATTGAAAGCAACATCATACGCAGAAAATTTGGTGTCAGAGAGATTCTTTCTTAAAAATCACGTTGAGAATACATCATTAAATACCATCAAGAAGAAAATCAATTGCAGCTTTGACTTCGGTACGATAAAGGGAAGCATCGCAGAACACAGCCCCCAAAGAACGGGCGGGAATACTCGCCATTTCATGCGTCATAACTGCATATTCTTTATCGTCGGTCAGTCTGACAAGCGGAATCAGCCGTTCCGGGCGAGTGCTGGCTGGGTACTTTTCAACAGGCAGCAGCGGGATCACAATCCTGCGGTTCAACTGGCCGATAATATCGCTGGTTACATCAAGCAGCAGGGGATAGACGGCGCTCTTCCCGATATTATTGTATACAGTGAACTGCATTTTTAAAATGTCCTGTACTCATCGCTGAAACAACCGTGTTCGTCGTGAAAACGATTAAGCGCTTCCAGCGCTTCGTTGTTTTGCTCCTGCCATTTTTTCGCTTCATACTGGCGGAGTTCAGCGTCAAGGGCTGCGGTCAGGGTGGCACTGAGATTAATTCCAGCCTCACGCGCACGGCTGAGTAAGGCTCGTTCTACGGTCATAGTAACGCTTTGCGTTGCTCGTCGTGTTGTTGCCATAAATACCTCGCGTCAAGTGTCGTGTAATAAACACGGCTAATTAGACGTAGCATAACATCAAAAAGGCCTTGTTGATTAAATCGGATTTAGATAAAGCGGCTCCCGTCACTGACTTCCTCAGCCAATCCGCGCACTTTCTGGCATCCCTGCATGCGTCATTTTGTTTAAGGCACGGATCATGGCCATCGCCTCACCAACCTGTGCATCGCGCGACGCGTAGCGTGAGGTGAAAACGTGTTTGAACATCAGTACGGTAGAAATAGCGAGCTCAGAATAAAGCGGTGACATATATATTTCTATGGCTTACGAATTTTTACTACACACAGGCTGACTGCGCTTGCAGCCAGCCTGATACTGCTTTCAGGGATTAGGCGATACCCTGGCTACGCAGATAGTCTTCGTAGTTACCGGTAAAGTCATTCATTTTGCCCGGCGTCATTTCAATAACGCGGGTCGCCAGTGAGCTGACAAATTCACGGTCGTGAGAAACGAAGATCAGCGTGCCTTCATACATCTCCAGCGCCATATTCAGCGCTTCGATCGATTCCATATCAAGGTGGTTGGTCGGTTCATCCATAATCAGCACGTTCGGTTTCTGCATCATCAGCTTACCAAACAGCATACGGCCCTTCTCACCACCGGACAGCACCTTAGCCGGCTTTTTGATGTCATCCTGGGTAAACAGCAGACGTCCGAGAATACCGCGTACCGCCTGCTCATCGTCGCCTTCCTGCTTCCACTGGCTCATCCAGTCGAACACGCTGAGATCGTCGCTAAAGTCGTGAGCGTGATCCTGAGCATAGTAGCCAATACGCGCGTTCTCAGACCATTTCACCGCACCACTGTCCGGTAACAGGTCACCGACCAGGGTTTTCAGCAGCGTGGTTTTACCGATGCCGTTCGGGCCGAGGATCGCCAGCTTATCGCCCACTTCCAGCAGCATATTAACCTTGCTGAACAGCGGACCGTTGTCGAAGCCTTTGGTGACGGCTTCCAACTCAAGGGCATTACGGAACAGTTTCTTATCCTGCTCGAAACGAATAAACGGGTTCTGACGGCTGGATGCTTTCACTTCATCCAGTTTAATCTTATCGATCTGCTTAGCGCGTGAAGTCGCCTGACGGGATTTTGAGGCGTTGGCGCTAAAGCGACTGACGAAAGATTGCAGTTCGTTAATCTGCGCCTTTTTCTTGGCATTATCCGACAGCAGGCGATCGCGTGCCTGGGTGGCCGCCGTCATATATTCGTCGTAGTTACCGGAGTAAACGCGCAGTTCGCCGTAATCGAGATCGGCCATATGGGTGCACACCATATTCAGGAAGTGACGGTCATGCGAGATAATAATCATGGTGCTGTTACGTTCGTTCAGCACCTGCTCCAGCCAACGGATGGTATCGATGTCCAGGTTGTTCGTCGGTTCATCCAGCAGCAGAATATCCGGATTAGAGAACAGCGCCTGCGCCAGAAGTACACGCAGCTTCCAGCCGGGAGCAACTTCGCTCATTGGACCATAATGCTGCTCCAGCGGAATGCCCACGCCCAGCAGCAGTTCACCGGCGCGCGCTTCGGCGGTGTAACCATCCATTTCGCCATATTTCACTTCGAGATCGGCGACTTTGTAACCGTCTTCTTCGCTCATTTCCGGCAAGGCATAAATACGATCGCGCTCTTCCTTCACCGCCCACAGCTCGCCGTGGCCCATGATCACCGTGTCCAGCACGGAAAATTGTTCAAAGGCGAACTGATCCTGACGCAGCTTACCGATACGCTCGTTGGGATCAAGGGCTACATTGCCTGCAGAAGGCACCAGGTCGCCGCCGAGAATTTTCATAAAGGTGGACTTGCCGCTGCCGTTGGCACCGATCAGACCATAGCGGTTGCCGCCGCCAAATTTGACAGAGATATTTTCGAACAGCGGCTTACTGCCAAACTGCATGGTGACATTGCTGGAAACTAGCACAGGATAGCCTTTCGTTTGCGAGATGAGTGGGTAAATCAGCGCGCATTATGCCAAAAAAAAGGCGCGGGGCATACAGCACTCTGGCAGAGGAAAAGCGGCAGGCAAAATCAGTACAGCCGGGGGGATCCCCGGCTGAAAGGTTTAATGGCCGGCTGCCTGGCGTTTTACTGCCGCCAGAGACTGCCGTTCATCGTCATCGTTACTTAGCCAGTCATGCAGATAATGTTCGATTTGCTCCAGGCTGCGGTTGCGCGTTTCCGGTACGCACCTGATAACAAAAATACCCGACAGGATACCTATCAGCGCAAAGCTCAGGAATGCACCAGACAGACCTACGCTGGCTAACAGCATCGGGAATGCCAGTGAAATCAGGAAGTTGGCAATCCACATCGCGAAGATCGCACTCCCCATAAACACCCCACGCAGACGGGTCGGAAAAATCTCCGACAGCAGCAGCCAGGTGGCTGGTGACAGGAAGCCCTGCTGGAAGCTGAGGAACATCAGCATTCCGAGCAGCACCAGATAGCCGCGCAGTGCATCCACCTGGCCATTCACGGTTTCCGGCATAAAGAAGCTGACCGCAGCAATAAACAGCAGGCTAAAGGTACAGCCAAACTGGCCAATCAGCGTCATGGTGCGCCGCCCGATTTTGCCCAATAACCAGATGCCCACGCACGCCATCAGTACGGATGCCGCGCCGTTGGCAATGGTGGCAAACAGCGCCGCGTTGGTGCTCATACCCACGGCCTTCAGCATGGTCGGCGCATAGTACATAATGGTGTTCACGCCGGAGGTTTGCTGGATCACCGCGATACCGATACCTATAAAGAACAGCTTCAGCAGCCACGGCTTTGCCAGATCGCGCAGGCCAACTTTTCCGCGATCCTCTTCTTCTGCCAGCGTCTCCTCAATCTCTTCCATTTCCCAGTCAACGTCTTCCCGTGCACGGGTGCGTTCGAGCACCCGTCGGGCTTCCGCCAGCCTGCCGTGCATCGCGTACCAGCGCGGGGTATCCGGCATAAACATCATGCCGAACCACAGCAGCACCGCCGGGACAGTGGCTAAAGCCAGCATCCAGCGCCAGGTTTCGCTGCCACCCCATGCCGCATTGAATCCGGCATTAGAGATATAGGCCAGCAGCTGACCGCTGACGATCATCAGTTCCTGCAAAGTCACCAACTGGCCGCGTTTGTTAGCCGGAGCAATTTCGGCGATATACACCGGCACCGTCGCCGAAGCGCCACCGACCGCGACGCCGAGGATCAGACGGAAGAAAATCATCCACCCGACGTTAGGTGCCAGAGCCGTACCGGCGGCTCCAACAGCAAAAATCATCGCCAGGATAATAATGATTTTCTTACGTCCGGCCGCATTAGCGAAGGCCCCGGAGAGCAGTGCGCCAAAGGCGGCACCAAAGAGCAGTGAACTGGTGACCAGCCCCGTGGTGAAAGGCGTCAGATGAAGTTCATCGCCCATAAACAGCAGTGCGCCGGAAATAACGCCAGTATCATAACCAAACAGCAGGCCGCCGAGCGTGGCAACAGCCGCGATCACCTTCACGAAGGGTTCCGTTTTAGTGCTGCTGTTCGGCCCTGATGCCCGGTTAAGGGTAATATATTGTTCTCTAGTCATGGTGCTACCTTGACCTCTTATCAACCTGGTGAGTAAGGAAATGGACCAGATACGCATCCGTTGGCATCAACAATGGTCACATGCCAGTTTTAATTTAAACCATTTAATTCGTTTTTGTTGATAATGAAATTAAATTTCTGCGTCATAGATCTCATTTTTTCCCACAAACTGTGATCATGGCAGCAATATCGTCTATTTAAGGTTTATTCTGGATAAATATGCTTGCTATCACTGTCTTTTTTTTCTATTTACAATAAAAATGAAATAAAAAATACAAAAAATTGTCGTCGCGTGCCGTGGAGCAAGAGGACTCCGGCGGGCTGCACACTTCGCAAAATGTGGTGGATAGTGTGGGAAATTTATCGTTTAGGTCTGGCTAAAGTTTTGCGCAGATGTTGACGATAACTAATTAACATAGCTCCTCCCCACCACTGGAAATCCCATGCTAAAAAAAGTCAGAACCTCGACCCTGGTATCAAGCATTATTATTGTTTTTGTCCTGCTGCAATGTATCACCGGAGGATTTTATCTTTACACCAGCAACAGCAACAAAAACAGCTTGTCGACCATTACCGAGTCCAATAAAAAAGTCGCACTACTGACTAACACCTGGTTTGCCATGAATGCTGTGCGTAGCAATATGAACAGAACGGTAATCTGGTTGCAGGATGGTGGCCCGGACAGCGAAAAGGCCATCGCCATGATTAATGCAGCAGAGGAGGAACTGCAAAAAACTCAGCAATGGTATACAGAGTTTAAAAAAGCGGGAGACGTTGAAGGACTGGACAGTCAGCTTTCGACAGATCTCGATAAATCATTTGATGATTTTCATCTGCAATTACAGCAAATTGTCACAATCGCTAAAGGTAAGGATTTAAAGCAGATATTATCTTATAATCTTGCGCCTTCTTTTGAACAAATGCTTCAGTCATATGACGCCTGGCGTTCGGCTGCTAATGATATTTCCAGCAAAACCTACGCTGAAAATCAGCGCGTATTTGATTCCATGATCGTCATTCTTTCCTGCCTCGGACTGGTAATGATATTAATGGTGTTTATTTGCTGGAGCGCGCTGCGCACGACGTTGATTACCCCTTTAAATAAAGCGCTGCTGTTTATTGATTCAATAAAATCGGGCGATCTTAGCGGTAAGATTGAGACAAACTCCTCTTCTAAAACCGAAATGAACTTACTAGCCATTGGATTAATGGAAATGCAGCAGTCGCTGTATGCCACGGTGAAAAGCGTGCGTGCCGGTTCAGAAGTGATCCTTGCTGAAATTAACCTGCTGGTGGATGGCAATAACGACTTATCTTCGCGTACTGAACAACAGGCGGCTTCGCTGGAGGAGACTGCGGCCAGTATGGAGCAGATCACGCAAACCGTTGCCAGAAACTCGGAGAATGCCAACCAGGCGGCCAGCGTGGCTTCACTTGCCGCAGAAACGGCAGAAGGTGGCGGCAAGGTGGTGAATGATGTGCGCGATACCATCGCCGATATAGAAGAGAGTTCGAACAAAATTTCCGATGTGACAAATCTGATAAAAAGCATTGCCTTCCAGACGAATATATTAGCCCTGAATGCGGCAGTTGAAGCCGCACGCGCGGGCGAAAGCGGCAGAGGATTTGCCGTAGTGGCTGGAGAGGTAAGAAACCTGGCCCAACGCTGTTCCGATGCGGCAAAAGATGTGGAAAGTCTGATCAAAGAGTCGTCGGGACGCGTTGACAAGAGTTCAGCGCTGGCCGTAACGGCAACAAACAACATCACCGATATTGTTGACTCAGCGAAGAACCTCAGAGATATCATCAATGAGATATCCGTCGCCTCGCAAGAGCAGAAAAGTGGGATTACGCAGGTAGGGATTGCCGTTAATGAGCTGGATAAACTGACCCAACTGAATTACAGCCTGGTCCAGCAATCTTCTTCATCCTGCAATTCGTTAAAAGAGCAGGTTTCACATCTGCACGATACGGTTAAATTGTTCAATCTGGAGCAGGCGCGCTAAGCCTTTTGCTCTCCAGCCATCCGGCTGATAAGCCACGCACGGCCTGATTGATGGCCGTGCGTACTTTACCCCGAATTCCTCACGGCTCCCCAGCCGCGCCAAATACCGGGTAGTCTGGCAACTTAACGTTCTGCCAGATCTCCCACCCGCCGCCGAGCGCCTTATACAGCGCCACCAGGTCAAGACGACTTTGCACCCTCGCCTGCTCAGCCTGCTGCTGCGCCTGCGCCAGCTGGCGCTGCGCGTCAAGGGGTTCAATAAATGATGACAGCCCCTGACGATAGCTATCGCTGGCAAGATGAAAGGCGTTTTGCAACGCCTGTACGCTATCATCCAGCCCGGTGACCTGTTGCAGATCGCTGCGGTAGCTGACTAACGCATTTTCTACGTCCTGTAGCGCCGTCAGTACCGTCTGGCGATATTGCAGCGCAGCGCTGGCCTGCTGCGCTCGCGCCAGTTTTACGCTGGAAACCAGTCTTCCTCCCTGGAAAATCGGCAAAGTCACCGACGGCCCAAAGCTGTAAAAATGGCTGCTCCAGTTATCCAGATAGCTGGCGTCGCTGTTACGCATGCCAAACTGCCCGCTAAGCGACAGGCTGGGGAACAGTTGCGCCACCGAAACGCCAATATTGGCCGTGGCCGCATGCAGACTGGCTTCAGCGGCGCGTACATCAGGACGGCGGCGCGCCAGTTCGGAAGGCACGCCAACCGGTATAGCTGCGGGTAAAACCGGTAGCGTTTTAGGCGGCGTCAGTTCAGCATCCAGCGCGCCGGGCATCCGACCGGTTAAGACCGCAAGCCCGTTCATTGCCTGATGGATCTGCGCCTGGTACTGCGGCAGCTGCGCACGCAGCGAATTTAGCTGCGCGCGTGAATTTTCTACGTTAGTCTGCGACGCCAGCCCATTTTGCTGCTGGCTTTGCGTCAGAAACAGCGTCTGCTGTGCCACATCAATTTGCGTTTGTATCGTCTGGGTTATGGCCTGTGCGCCGCGCAGCTGTAGATAAGCGCGGGCTACTTCGGCTTCCAGCGATACCAGCGCGTCATTGCGCTCTTCTACCGACTGCTGCTGCCGGGCATCTGCCATCTCAACCTGGCGGCGCACCTTGCCCCACAGATCCAGTTCCCATGAAGCATCGAAACTGCCCTGATAGAGGCCAATGGGTTTCTCCAGGCTGTCCAGCGCCGGACGCACCGTGTCAGCGCCGTCTACCCCATTGAGCTGATGGTCGATCCCTTGCGATTCCAGTTCACCTTTGACTCCCAGCTGCTGGCGCGTAAAACGCGCATTGCTGCTCACCGCAGGTGCCCACGCCCCGCGAGCCTGATTTAGCTGCTGACGCGCCCCGGCAATGCGCAGCACCGCCTGTTGCAGGGACAGATTGCCCTGTACCGCCCGCTCTATCAGGCTATTCAACTGCGGGTCGTTAAACGCTTTCCACCAGTCGGTGCGGGTGGCTGACGTCAACGGTTTCGCTCCCCCTTGCGCCTGCACGCTGTTAAATGCAGCCGGTGTGTTGGCCTTGGGTGGCTGATAATCCGGCCCCAGCGCACAGCCGCTAAGCGACATCGCTGCCGCTATCAGCACGCCGTTTCCCGAGCGGCGAAAATAAAAAGGAACGTTCATGTCAGTGTGCTCCCGCACTGCCCTCGCTCTTAATCGGAGCCAGCAGTAAACAAAATGGAATAAGGATCAGGGCAACAATGCTGAGGCCCATAAAAACGTCAATATAGGCAAGGAAACGCGCCTGTACGATCATCTGTTTATACAGCTGCCCGGTGGCAACGGTGAGCGGGTCGCCAGCGGTATGCACAAAGTCCCTGACGCCCTGCGTCCAACGCTCCAGCGCCAAATTAAAGGGTTCGTTGAGTGGGGTCATGCTGTCCGCCAGCTGCGCGCTGCGCACCTGTGAACGCTCGGTGATCATCGCGGTGGATAGCGAAATACCGATCGACCCGGCGACATTGCGGAACATGGTAAATAGCGCCGATGCATCGGCATTCAGCCGCTGCGGGATCGTCACAAAAGCAATGGTGGTCAGCGGCACAAACAGGAAACCCAGACCGATGGTCTGGAAGCTACGCATCAGCACCAGAGTGGTGAAATCAATATTCGGCGTCAGGGTTGAGGAATAGATAAACGACACGCCCAGCAGCATAAAACCAAAGGCAATCAGCAGGCGCGTTTGCACCAGCGGCATGAGTTTTAATACCAGTGGAATAGAGAGCACAATCAGTACTGCTCCCGGCGACAGCACCAGACCCGACAAGGTCGCGGTGTAACCGAGATCCTGCTGTGCCAGCTGCGGAATAACCACCGAACTGCCGTAGAGAATGGCCGCCATTCCCGCCATCAGCAGGCAGGCCACCGCAAAGTTACGGTCCTTCAACACATGCAGATCCACCACCGGCTTTTTGGCATACATCAGCCAATAAATAGCGCCGACAATGCCGGTCAGTGCTAACAGGGCGAAAGTGACAATAAAACTGGACTGGAACCAGTCTGCATCTTCACCGCGATCCATCATCACCTGTAGACAGCCAAGTCCGAGAGTGATCAGCCCGATGCCAATATAGTCAACGCTGAGTTTACCCTTCGCCCATTTGCGCTCCCACGGCGGATCTTCCAGCAATTGATAAATAGCCAGCACGCTGAGGATCCCCACCGGGATATTGATGAAGAACACCCAGCGCCAGCTGTAGTTATCGGTGATCCAGCCACCCAGAGTCGGGCCAAGCACGGGGGCGACGATCACCGCGATGGATGACAGGCCAAATGCCTTACCGCGATCGGCGGGTTTAAAGTAGTCCAGCAGCACCGACTGCTGAACCGGCTGTAAACCACCGCCAAAAAAGCCCTGCAGCACGCGGAACAAAATGATCTGCCACAGCTCCGTGGCAATACCACACAGGAAGGAACAGACGGTAAACATGACGATGCAAATCAGAAAGAACTGTTTACGACCCAGCAGGCGACTAAGAAAGGCCGAGATGGGTAAAACAATGCCGTTAGCCACCAGATAAGAGGTCAGAACCCAGGTGGATTCGTCGTAACTGGCCGATAGCGACCCGGCGACGTGTGGCAAAGCCACGTTGACGATCGTGGTGTCAAGGATCTCCATAAACACCGCCAGCGTCACCGTCATCGCCACCAGCCACGGGTTACTGGCTGGCTTCCAGCTCTGGCCGGAAGTCATTCCAGCGTCACCTTAGGTTCAACCGACAGGCCAATCGGCAAAGGACGGTTGGCATCCAGCCCGCTATCAATCACGATTTTCACCGGCACACGCTGAACGATTTTCACGTAGTTCCCGGTGGCATTTTCAGACGGGAAGGCAGAAAAGCGTGAACCACTGCCCATCTGCACGCTGTCCACATGGCCTTTTAGCTTCAGATCGGGCCAGGCATCGACGCTGATATCCACTTTGCTACCCGGTTTCATGCGCGCAAGCTGGGACTCTTTAAAGTTCGCCACGATCCACATATCCGGTGATACCAGAGAAAACAGAGAAGATCCCGCCTGCACCAGCGTGCCCACCTGCACATTGCGTTTGGTAATAAAGCCATCATAAGGCGCACGCACCTCGGTGTAAGAGAGGTTAAGGCTGGCGGTGTTGAGCTGCGCCTGCGCCTGATCGACCTGGCTCTGACGCGCTTCGACGCTGGTCTCCTGCTGACGGATCTGTAAAGCCACCTGCGAGGCGACGGCAACCTGAGCCTGCGCATTTTTCAGCTCTGCTTTAGCACTGCGTAGCTGGGCGCTGGCGGCATCGATATTACGCTGCGAGGTTGCCCGCGGATCGACGCCGCGCTGACGTTTATCATCTTCACGCGCGTTAAGATAGTTGGCTTCAGCCCGAGCCAGCTGCGCCAACGCCTGCTCTTTCTGTGCCGGATACTGTACCCGCGCCAGCTCCAGCTGCGCCTGTGCCTGATGTAACTGCGCCACGGCAACGCCGAGTTGCGCTTTAGCCTGATCGCGCTGAGCGCTGGCGTCGCGCACATCAATCACCACCAGCAGATCCCCTTTATTCACCCGCTGGTTATCTCGCACCTTTAACTGCGTGATATAACCCGATGCTTTCGGCGCGATAGTCACCGCATCCGCCTCGGTAAAAGCATCATCAGTGGTTTCAATATTGCGGTTCATCAACCAGAAAACCAGCGCAATCAATAGCATGACAACAATCACCATGCCCAGAATAATCAGCGGTTTCTTGCCCGGGCGCGGACGGCTTTTTTCATCGTCCTGACCATCTTCGGCCGGGTGTGATTCAGTTTGTGGCAGGGATTCATCATCGGGTGCGGAGGGGGTTTGCTTAGCCATAGTATCCATCAATGCAGGGCGTCACCAAAGCGGGGACGCAATTATTCAGCCTGATATAACCATAGGAGCAAAACTGACAAATACCAGGCTTTCCTGACAATAAAGATTTATCTGTGGTTAGATGCGGTGAATCAGTACATAAAGACCCCAGCCACTGAGCAAAGACCAGCCTAATACGGGCAGCGAATAATAGTGAAAGCTCCACCAGATACAGTTTCCCTGCGCCATTCTCAACGCAATCAGATTTGCCAGTGAGCCGGGCAGCAGGCCAAAACCGCCGATATTTACCGCCCAGGCCAGGAGTACCGAAGGCGGCTGGTTGCCAAGCAGCAGGATAGTGGCCGGGACATTGCTCATTACCTGCGATAAGCCTGCCGCCAGTAGAAATTGCCCACTTTCCGGGAGTTGATTCACTGTGGGTAACCATGACTGAACAAGCGGCAATCGTGAGAATAAAAACACATCGATGAACATGACAATAAATACCGCCAGCAGGCACCAGTCGATGCTCAACAACAGCCGCCGGGCCAGCACCAGCCAGGTTGCCAGCACCAACATCAGCCCCCATAAGGCAATATCCAGCTCAAGCGTGATGATAAACAGGACGTAAAGCAGCGCGCAAATAAAGAGCAAGCGCCGCTGCCAGGGTGTCTCATTCTGCGGCGAATGCCGTTTGATTTTTCTCGCAGAAAAACAGCAGGCAGTCAGTATAAGAAGAGAGAAAAACAGCCATAGCGCCAGAGGCATCATCTGCCAGATAAATGCACCAAAGCCGGAGGTGCCATGACGCCACAGCAGGATGTTTTGTGGATTACCAATGGGCGTTAACAGTGAACCGGCATTAACAGCCAATGCTTCAAAAATAATCAAACGGGCAATGGGAAGTGACGAATACTTACGCAGAGAAAGCGTGAGAGGCACAACGATAAACAGCGCCACATCATTAGTGAGAAAAGTGGAGAGCAATGCCGCTGCGCTTACCAGAAACAGCGCCAGGTGACGCTGATTTTCAAATCGCTGCAACAGGCGGCGGCCCAACATATCGAAGTAACCGCTGGCCTCAATCCCCTTAGTCAGCATTAGCAGACCACACAAGATGATCATGGTGGGCCAGTCCACGGCCTGCGGGAGTTCAGTGAGCCTGAAAGGCACAAAACAGGCCAACATCACACCCAAAACAATAAGCAGATGCAAAAACCGATCGTGCAAAAAAGGCTTAAAAAGCGACATCATCATAGCTTGCTGAAATCCGGTTAGCTTTCGTGTCACATCGGCGATGGTCAAATAAAGCGATGCTACTGGCACTGGTCATATGACGGTTATTGTCGACTTTCACTAAATTTGCGAAAAATGGCCAAAGTTTCATCGCTGACATGGTGCTCAATGCCTTCTGCATCGCGACGGGCCGTATCCGGGCTGATACCGAGCGCCAGAAGAAATGTTTCTACAATGTGATGGCGTTCACGGCTTTCGCTGGCGAGCTTCTCCCCTTCAGGGGTGAGGAATACGCCGCGATAGGGTACCTGCTCAACCAGACCGCCGGTGGCGAGACGTTTCAACATCTTAGCCACCGTTGGCTGCGATACGCCAAGACGAGCGGCCATATCAACCTGACGCGCTTCGCCAAATTCAAGGATCAGGTCTGAAATCAGCTCAACATAGTCATCGATTAATTCACGACGGTGCGCTTCACGTACCTGGCGGAAGCCTTCGACATGCTCTTCGACATCTTTCAGTGGCGCGGACACTGCAACTTTTGCGCGACGACTCATTCAGCTTCCTCTTTTTATTAACCAATACATTCAACCACCGTATCGGCCGCTTGGTGGCACATTGTAAACGAACCGCCGGGAAGCACAAAATTTTGCATATTAGCTCTGGCTATAGGATATAGCCTATGCTATACCTGTTGATAATTCGTTCATAACCTGACTGACCGGAGGGCCATCAGATGAAACTTCCACTACTGTTAAAATTATTTTGCCGCTCGCCGTTTACGCTGCGCCTGATGCTGCTGGAAATGCTGATAAAACCAGCGCCCACTGCCCGGCCTTCCTGACCCCTTTCCGCCCGACTCCATAACCTACCCTTTATTCACGCAGGATAATGTCGCTGTGTCAGCGCGGCCATCTTGTCGGCCTGACCTGAAGCAGCAAGCCTGAACCGCCAGCCAGCAGGCTCCCTTTTTACGCGTTACACACTCTATCAGCCAGCTGCGGCAGGATGTTGCGCAAAAAAAATCCGCCCCGAAAGGCGGATTTCTACAACGTGAGTCCGGAAAACGGACTTGCGGCGGACAACTTAGAAGCTGTAACCTACGCCAGCAGTCCAAGTGCCAACGTCAACGCTGCGGATACGGCTCTGCTCATAACCTACATCCAGAGCAACGTTCTGGATTGGGTTGAACTGCATGCCGGCACCGTAGGAGAAGCCTACGTCGCTGAAGTCAGACTTGGCGCGATCTGCGCCAGTTGACTGGAATTTACCGTAGCCGATACCGACAACACCGTAGATGCTCGCCCAGTCATTCAGACGGAAAGCAGGACCACCGGTAACGCCATAGTACTGGCCTTTTTTGTAATCACCAGCATCAGTACGATCTTTCTCTGTGTAGGTGAAAGAACCGATCCAGCCCAGTGGATCGCTGCCGTTCTCGTAGCGGTATTTCAGGTTGAAGCCGTTGGCTTTGTTAGCCTGGCCCTGATAATCACTCTGAGCGTAACCGCCAGTAACGGTGCTCTGTGCCATTGCTGAACCAGCAGATACCGCCAGTACACAAGCTAAAGCTGAAAGACATGCAATTTTTTTCATAACCACCTCAAATGTGAAAGTACTTCTCTCCTGACAACGCTGAAAATATAACAAAAAATGACCCGAAACTCTGCCCCGATTTTGTTGTCAAACGAACTGTTTGGTGTAACAGAAAGTTAATGAAAGGACTTATGTCATTCTTTTTTATTATATTTTTGTTAGGAATAATCCCGTTTAATAAGTGAAAAAAAAACCTCATTGAGATAATTCCTAATAAAAGATGACAAATTTTTACCTTCAACGCTTATATTTTGAGCTTTTTTTAGACTTTTTTTTTACCTGTAGAGTCAGTTTATTCACTTCATCCGGTACACTAAACGCCGGGTCTTCACCTACTACGGATCATTAAAGGCTGGAAACAGGATGTCTTCTTTACCGGTAAAAAATGCTATCTGGCAGCCTGTCGCGCTGCTACTTATTGCCATGACGTCTATTCAGGGAGGAGCCGCATTAGCAAAGACGCTGTTCCCCACCGTCGGCGCGGCAGGTATTACCGCGCTGCGCCTCGGGTTGGCTACTCTCATTCTGTGTATCATCTTTAAACCCTGGCGACTGCACTTTAACCGTCAGCAGATTGTGCCGCTCATTATCTACGGTCTGGCGCTGGGTGGAATGAACTACGCGTTCTATCTTTCCATCCGCACCGTGCCGCTGGGTATTGCGGTGGCGCTGGAATTTACAGGCCCGCTGGTGCTGGCTTTAGCCGGTTCGCGCCGTGCGCTGGATTTTGTCTGGATTGCGCTGGCCGTGATTGGGCTGTTCTTTTTATTGCCAATTGGTCATGATATTGGCAGCGTTGACCCTATCGGGGCCTTGCTGGCGTTGACCGCCGGGGGGTGCTGGGCCATCTATATTCTGGCCGGACAGCGTGCAGGCAGTCAGCACGGTCCAGCGACCGTGGCAGCAGGAACGCTGATTGGTGCGCTGGTCTTTGTTCCGCTCGGGCTGGTGTATGCCAACCCAGGTATCTGGACACTGTCACTGATCCCTATTGGGCTGGCGATAGCCGTTTTGTCCAGCGCTCTACCCTATTCGCTGGAGATGATGGCATTGACTCGCCTGCCGGCACGCACCTTCGGAACGCTAATGAGCCTCGAACCCGCTATGGCTGCGATTTCAGGCATGCTGTTCCTCGGCGAGGTGCTAACGCTGACTCAATGGCTGGCGCTGCTCTCCATTATTATTGCATCGGCAGGATCGACTCTGACCATGCGACCAGCGAAACCGAAAATTACCCCGATAAATAAACTCAACGAATAAGAGTTGACTGCCTGCGGGGATCGACTCTCGCAGGTCATGCTCTGGCAGAGAATAAATTATCTGCCAGACATTGACGTATCGTTGACACATTAAGTCATTCGCAAGTAACGAAATACCCCCTCCGACAATGAAGATAAAAAGGGGGAAAACCCGATTAAAAACAAAAAATTAAAATACGAATGAAAATAAAACTCATTATTAGCTTTATTAAGTCCTGAGAATTTAATGTGTTATTCCGTCAACAGCTCACCACTATGTCATCAATAGGTGCGACCTTTCCGGCAGGCTTTAAAATCGGTGCTATACTGATCCCCGTATTCAATTTTGCACAACAAGACCATTAAGAGGATATTAATGATGAGTACCGCTAAACTGGTTAAAACAAAATCTTCTGATCTGATTTACACCCGTAACGATGTGGCTGAAGACGAGAAAAAAGCCACCATCGAGGTGCTTAATCGTCTGGTTACTGAACTTATCGATCTGTCTTTGATTACCAAGCAGGCCCACTGGAACATGCGTGGAGCCAACTTTATTGGCGTGCATGAAATGCTGGATGGTTTCCGCACCGCCATTACCGATCATCAGGATACCATCGCCGAGCGTGTTGTTCAGCTGGGCGGCGTTGCGCTGGGTACTGCCCAGGTTGTTAATGACAGAACGCCGCTGAAAAGCTACCCGCTGAATATTCACAGCGTACAGGATCACTTAAAAGCGCTGGCAGACCGCTACGGCGTGGTGGCTAACGATATGCGTAAAGCCATCAGCGAAGTCGAGGACGAAGATACGGCTGATATCTTCACCGCCGCATCGCGTGACTTGGATAAATTCCTGTGGTTCATCGAGTCCAATATTGAGTAATACCGTCTGACACATCGTCAACGTATTAATCAGGGAGCAGATGGCCAAGCCACCTGCTCTTTTTTATTTATTTGGAGGTATTATGGCCAGTGGTTGGGCACACGATGATGCCGTGCAGGAACAGATTGATTCCACCGTTGATGATGCCGTAGTGCGCGCACGCCGCGCCCTGCATCAGGGTGTTAGCGCCACCGAATGTGAAGAGTGCGGAGACCCCATTCCCGAACCCCGTCGTTTAGCACTACCCGGTGTCAAATTCTGTATTCAGTGTCAGCAGTTGCACGATGACCGTCAGGCAGCCAGCCTGTACAACCGCCGTGGCAGCAAAGACAGCCAGCTGCGCTGAATAGATTTCAGCTCAAAACATGCGCCAACTGGCATTAACAACATTTTCATCTCTGACAGAGTTGTTTTCATCCTGATATTAGCTAAGTATCGTACGCACCATTATGGTCATCATGCACCATAATAGAACCCCAAAAAGGTGCAACGCGCTAACCGTGCCAGGTTTGGTGACACCTGACATATCCAACCTGCTGTTTTAAATAAAAATTAACAAACTGGCACGATTTTTTCATAGGGCTGCGGGCATGTAATTGGGTAAGACCTTTCCCAAAAGCGATAAGGATAAGATGATGAAGTCGATTTTTAAGGTTTCAATTGCCGCTTTGACGCTGGCATTTGCTGTCTCTTCCACAGCTGCCGAAAAAAAATTGGTGGTGGCTACCGATACCGCCTTTGTACCCTTCGAATTTAAGCAGGGTGGCAAATATGTCGGTTTCGATATCGATCTGTGGGATGCCGTTGCCAAACAGTTGAACATGGAATACACGCTGAAGCCGATGGATTTCAGCGGTATTATTCCCGCGCTGCAAACACGTAACATTGACCTTGCGCTGGCCGGGATCACCATTACCGATGAGCGTAAAAAAGCTATCGCTTTCTCTGACGGTTACTACAAAAGCGGCCTGCTGGTGATGGTCAAGGCAAACAACGACGCCGTAAAAGGCATCGATGACCTGAACGGTAAAGTGGTAGCAGTTAAGAGCGGCACCGGTTCCGTTGACTATGCAAAACAGCACATCAAATACAAAGACCTGCGCCAGTTCCCTAATATTGATAACGCCTACATGGAACTGGGTACCAATCGCGCCGATGCGGTGCTGCACGACACGCCAAACATTCTTTACTTTATCAACACCGCTGGTAAGGGTCAGTTTAAAGCCGTAGGTGACTCCATTGAAGCCCAGCAGTATGGTATTGCTTTCCCGAAAGGCAGCGACGATCTGCGTGAAAAAGTCAACGGCGCGCTGAAAACCCTGCGTGAAAACGGCACCTATAACACATTGTATAAAAAATGGTTTGGCAGCGAACCTAAATAAAAACGAAGACTGGTATTAACTTAACGCAAGGGGATTTGCGAAAGCTGTCCCCTTCGTTTTTCCCATAAGCAACAAAGGGTTTTCGACCCGGAGAATAAACATGCAGTTTGACTGGAGCGCTATCTGGCCTGCTATTCCCATCCTGCTCGAAGGCGCGAGGATGACCCTGCTAATTTCCGTCCTCGGGCTGGTTGGCGGGGTGATTATCGGTCTGGTAGCCGGTTTCGCCCGTGCTTACGGCGGCTGGCTGTCACGTAACATCGCGCTGGTTTTTATTGAGCTGATCCGTGGCACGCCGATTGTGGTGCAGGTGATGTTTATCTATTTTGCCCTGCCGATGGCGTTTAACGATTTAAGAATCGACCCGTTCAGCGCGGCGGTGGTCACCATTATGATCAACTCCGGCGCTTATATCGCCGAAATTACCCGTGGTGCGGTGCTGTCCATTAACCGTGGATTTCGTGAAGCGGGACTGGCGCTGGGCCTTTCCAGCCGTGAAACGCTGCGCTATGTCATTATGCCGCTGGCACTGCGCCGTATGCTGCCGCCACTGGGTAACCAGTGGATTGTTAGCATTAAAGACACGTCGCTGTTTATCGTGATCGGCGTGGCAGAACTGACCCGTCAGGGCCAGGAAATTATTGCCGGTAACTTCCGCGCGCTGGAAATCTGGAGCGCCGTTGCCGTTATCTATCTGATTATTACCCTGGCGCTGAGCTTTGTGCTGCGTCGCCTTGAGAGAAGGATGAAAATCCTGTGATTGAATTTAAGAACGTTTCCAAGCACTTTGGCGCGACCCAGGTGCTGCATAACATCGACCTGAACATTAACCAGGGTGAAGTGGTGGTGATAATCGGGCCGTCAGGTTCCGGCAAATCGACCCTGCTGCGCTGCATTAACAAACTGGAAGAGATCACCAGTGGCGAACTGATTGTCGACGGCATAAAAGTTAACGACCCTAAGGTTGATGACCGCCTGATCCGCCAGGAAGCAGGTATGGTGTTCCAGCAGTTCCATCTGTTTCCACAGATGAGCGCGCTGGATAACGTCGCTTTTGGCCCGATCCGCGTGCGCGGCGCTAAAAAAGAGGATGCGCAGCGTCTGGCTCGCGAGCTGCTGGGCAAAGTAGGCCTGGCTGAACGTGCCGATCACTTCCCTTCCGAGCTTTCCGGTGGACAGCAGCAGCGCGTTGCCATTGCACGCGCGCTGGCGGTAAAACCTAAGATGATGCTGTTTGACGAACCGACCTCGGCGCTCGACCCGGAACTGCGTCATGAAGTGTTAAAAGTGATGCAGGACTTGGCCGAAGAAGGCATGACGATGGTGATCGTTACCCACGAGGTTGGCTTCGCGCAGAAAGTGGCATCCCGGCTGATCTTTATCGATAAAGGCCGTATCGCCGAAGATGGTCATCCCGACGAGTTGATCACTAACCCACCCAGTGCGCGTCTGCGTGAGTTTTTGCAGCACGTTTCGTAATACCCTCCAGGGGCGAGCGAATGCCCGCCCCTGCTTTCCTTTGAGTAACAAAATGGCTGTTATTGCTGCCAGCCCGTTCTGACGGTCTATACTTTTCTGCTGCACGTCATGAAAGGAGAAGAGGATGTCGGGACTTACCTCGCTGCTGCGTATACTGCTGTTATTAACGGCCATTGCTGGCTGGCTGCCACAGGCCCAGGCCGTGACATTACCTGCGGCGCTCGCCGCCACGCAGTCGCAGTCTGGCAGTAACAGCCAGCCAGAACCCAGCCCGGACGAGAAAAAAGCCGCCTGGGCCGCCCTTGCCAATATCCT
The DNA here is from genome assembly GCF_001050515.1 of Erwinia piriflorinigrans CFBP 5888. Classification (GTDB taxonomy): domain Bacteria; phylum Pseudomonadota; class Gammaproteobacteria; order Enterobacterales; family Enterobacteriaceae; genus Erwinia; species Erwinia piriflorinigrans. The sequence continues at coordinate 90,926 of NZ_CAHS01000014.1, read as the reverse complement.
CGACAATGACAGCTCGCGCAGGGAGCTGATCGAGCAGCTACGCACGGCGGCGACCACGCAAGCAGCCTCAACTGAGCCGGTACTGACGCCGCCCGCTGAAGAACAAGAAGATAAAACCGTTTTGCAGAGCGTGACCGACGTCAGCCGTCATTTCGGCGGACAATTTGCCACCCGTCTACAGGTTCTGCATGACAGTATCGTCTATGCCCCACATAAGCCTTTCAATCAGCAGACGTTTTTGAAGGCACTGCGTCATTTCGCCATGCTGACAGCCGCACTGTACGCCTTTTACTGGCTGTTACGCTGGGCGGTCTCACCGCTCTATCGCCGGATGGGAGACTGGGGCCGCCGGAAGAATCAGGATCGCCGCAACTGGCTGCACCTACCGGCCACCATTGTGGGTGCTTTTATTATCGACCTGCTGCTGCTGGCATTAGCGCTGTTTGTCGGCCAGATACTCAGCGATAACCTGAATGCCAGCAGCCGCACTATCGCTTATCAGCAGGGCCTGTTGCTCAACGCCTTCGCTCTGATTGAGTTCTTTAAGTGCATCCTGCGTATGATATTTTGCGCGCGCTACCCACAGCTGCGTTTTTTCCACCTCTCGGACGTGCGCGCCGCCTACTGGAATACTCGTTTAAGCTGGTTGAGCGGATTAATTGGTTACGGGCTACTGGTGATTGTCCCGATTGTCTCCAATCAGATTAACGTGCAGGTCGCAGCACTGGTTAACGTGGTGATTATGGGGCTGGTCACGATCTGGGCGCTGTACCTGATTTTTCATAACAAGCAGCATATCCAGCAGGAGCTGACTCACCTGGCGGATCGCTCTCTGGCCTTTTTCGCGCTATTTATCCGTGCATTTGCACTGTTCTGGCACTGGCTGGCCTGCGCCTATTTTATCACCCTGTTTCTGTTCTCTATATTCAACCCCGGCAACAGCCTGAAGTTTATGATGGCTGCCAGCGTGCTTTCACTGGCGATTATCGGCAGCGCAGCACTGGTTTGCGGCGTGCTAACGCGCTGGATCCATAAAACTATCGTTCTCTCCCCGGAACTGCGCAACAGCTATCCTGAGCTACAGAACCGCGTCAACGGCTGGGTTTCAGCCATGCTTAAACTGGCACGCGTACTGACCGTCTTTGCTGCCACCCTACTGCTGCTGAATGCCTGGAATCTGTTCGACCTGTGGCACTGGCTAACGGAAGGAGCAGGCGAGAAGATGGTCGATATTTTGATCCGCATCGTGGCTATCCTGTTCTTTTCCGCCGTGGGCTGGACCTTACTTGCCAGCCTGATAGAGAGCCGTCTTGCCTCCGACTCGCACGGACGACCCATGCCGAGCGCCCGCACACGCACGCTACTTACGCTATTTCGTAACGCCTTGGCGGTGATCATCAGCAGTATTACCATTATGATCCTGCTCTCCGAGATTGGCGTTAATATCGCTCCGTTGCTGGCGGGTGCAGGCGCGCTGGGGCTGGCGGTATCATTCGGCTCACAAACCCTGGTGAAAGATATTATTACCGGGGTGTTTATTCAGTTTGAAAACGGCATGAACACCGGCGATCTGGTGACTATTGGGGCGATAACCGGGACGGTGGAACGCATGTCGATCCGTTCGGTCGGCGTGCGGCAGGACACCGGGGCTTATCACATTATCCCCTGGTCCTCGATCACCACCTTTGCTAACTTCGTGCGCGGCATCGGCTCTTTCGTCGCCAATTATGATGTCGACAGGCGTGAAGATACCGGGCGGGTCAATGCCACCCTACAGGCGGCGGTTAAAGAACTGCTGGAGGACAACAACATTCGATCGATGGTGATCGGTGAACCCGCATTTTCCGGGCTGGTGGGATTAACTAATCAGTCATTTACCGTACGCGTCTCCTTCACCACTCAACCGCTGAAGCAGTGGACGGTGCGTTTCGCGCTGGACAGCATGGTTAAACAGCACTTCGACGCGGCGGGGATCAGAACCCCGCTACAGACGGTACAGGTCATGCAGAGCGGAACTGATATTGACGGCGCGGCCAGCTTTGCGGTGCTGAACGCGCCAAAATAAGACGCTTATCTGGCCAGCAGCCGGGCACGCTGCGGCTGCTCCATAAAGCTCCAGGCAATAAAGCGACTCTGCTTCTGCCCCTGGGCCATATCAATAGTGCGCATTGCCGCCACGTCGGCCTCTTCCAGCGCCCGCCACAGCTCCGGCAGGTTTTCCTTACGTGACACCAGCGAGCTAAACCAGACGCACTGTCGGCCGAAACTGGCGCTCTCCTCAATCATACGGCGGATAAACGCGATTTCGCCGCCCTCACACCACAGTTCATCTTGCTGACCGCCAAAATTCAGCGGCGAGTGACGGTCGAGGCCGAGATTGCGCAGTTTTCGCTGGCTGCCCTGATGCGCATCGGCGGCCGATGCGTGGAACGGCGGGTTGCACAGCGTGGCTTGGTACAGCTCGTTTTTGTGGATCACGCCGCTAAATATTGCCTGGCTCTCTTTCTGACGACGCAGGCGGATAGCGCGATTCAGTCCCGGATTACCGGCGATAATGGCGTTGGCTGCGGCCATTGCCCGCTCATTCACTTCACTGCCGGTAAAGCGCCACTGGTATTCACTGTGACCGATCAGCGGATAGATCAGATTCGCGCCGCAGCCAACATCCAGCACGTTGATTTCACGTGGCACCACGCGGCGGTTATCCTCCGCCAGCAGATCGGCAAGGTGGTGGATATAGTCAGCGCGCCCCGGCACCGGCGGGCAAAGAAAACCTTCCGGAATATCCCAGTGAGCTATCTGATAAAAATGGTGCAGCAGCGCCTGATTCAGCGCCTTTACCGCTTCAGGATTAGCAAAGTCTATCGACTCGCTACCCCAGTTATTCACCGCGACAAAGGGTGCCAGCGGCGGATGGCTGGCTATCAGCGCAGCAAAATCATAACGGCCGCGATGGCGGTTACGCGGGTGAAGCACGGTTTTTTCAGCAGCGGTTTTCATAAATAAGTCTCTTATCAGCAGGCGCGTAAGATACCTGCTGAGGAAATAATGGTAAACCACTGGCGTCATTTTTCCGCCTCACGTTTTTAAGACGCCCTGTGTCGCGTACCCGCCATAGTCATCCCTTAGATAGGACTGATAAAAAGAAATACGCTTTTCATCGCCAAAAGATGGCCTGATTGTTCGATGTAGGGCGATCTTTGTGACAGGTGATTCATTTTTGTACTTATATATTAACCGTTACTAACGTTTCACTGTACATTTTTCAGGCAAATACAAATTCTTGTATTGGCTCTCATCAAAAAGGAATTTCCATGAGTAAATTACAGCGTGAAATCACCTCAAATAAAGCCCAACTGGTTAATGCAGACGTCTCTGATGGCAACCGGCATCGATGAAAAAACGATAATGGCCAATATTCAGGGATAATGAAATAAAATGATGAAAAGCATAACTCTCTGGGTTCTCAATATTACATCTATCACCCTCACCTTTTTTTCAATATCTACCTCTGCCTATATGAACACACCTGTGACATTAAAACTGAGCTTTGACCAATACGCCACGCCTCATGCAACGTTTGTGATCGATGGTCAGCCGGTTTATGCCATGCTTGATACAGGCTCTTCTTTTGGTTTTCACCTTCATGAATCCCAGCTTAAAAAAATAAAGGGGCTGAAAAAAGAACGTGTTTACCGTAGTACCGATGCAGCAGGTAAAATTCAGCAGAATATAGAGTATCTGGCTGACACTCTCGACATGAATGGGATTAAATTAAAAAACATCACCATCACCCCATTAAAAAAATGGGGGATGGTCATTTCTGGCAAGGGTAACCTGCCAGATAATCCCGTCGTCGGCATCGGTGCATTCAAAGACAAACAGATATTACTGGACTACATATCCCATTCATTAACGATTGCGGAAAATATCCATGACGCATCCTTAACGACAGGAGGATTCAAAGAAATCCCTTTCCAGATGTCTGCTGACGGGATTATTTTTAATGTCGAACAGTCTGGGTTTAAATACAACCTGATTCTGGATACCGGTGCCACTACGTCGATGGTCTGGAGCGAAAGACTAAAACAACATGACGTTGTAAGTTGCCTGCTGGTCAACCCTGAAATGGATAATAAAGGATGCGAAGCCACAATGCTGACGATTAAATCGGGGAACGGAACGTCAGAGCCGTTTGCAGCGGTTATTGTGGCAGGCGATTTTAAACATATGGGCAGCATCGATGGTCTCATCGGAAACAGCTTCCTGGCAGGAAGGAAAATAGTTATAGATTTTAAAAACAGCAAGGTTTTGATCTCTGATGCCCGTCAAAAAGGATAATAACGCCATCTTTCGGGTCGAGGCTTTGCAACACAAACTTGAGGGCTGGTTAGGCCCTTACCGTCTTCACATTCCGTCAAGCCTTACCGTTTGTCTTTTTACCGGAGTTATCGCGTTTGCGCTCCTGGTATTGCTGATCGTATTCGGTCCATACAGTGAGCGGGTAAACGTGACCGGCACGGTGATTTTTTCCCCTCCAGCCGTGCTTATCACTGCCCAAAGTGATGGTGTTATGACCTCCTCATCAGCATTAGAGGCAAAAAAGGTGAAACGCGGCGAACTCATTTTTTCAGTCAGTGGTGATACCCAAACAAACCTCGGAGCCACTCAGGTTGAGATGGCAGAGCTTTTAAAAAAACAACGCGACACACTTGCTAAAAAACTTAATATCCTGACCAGGGAATCAGAGGCAAATAGGATTTATTTATCAAAGAAAATTCAAAATAAAGAACAGGAAATAGCAAGCCTGAAAATATGATAAAGAGTTCTGAAGCACACAGTGCCTGGTTCGAAAAAAAAGCTCATCAGTACGCCAGTCTCAGAGGAAAAGGGATAGCCCTTGACTCTGACCTGATAGAAAGGACGAAAGATTATTATCTGGCAACGGAAACGCTTTCATCGGCAAAGGTGAAAGTGATTACTTTATTGGGAGAATTGATCGATTTTAAAAACAGAACCTCTTCTATTGACGGAGAGTTAGATGAAAAACAGCAATCATTTATTATTGAAGCTGCCGACTTTGATCAAAAAATTCTTGATGCCGAAAAAAATAAACAATACCTGATTGTTGCACCCTTCGACGGGATGATAACCAGCGTGACCACACATGTTGGAGAGCGCGTGACAGCAGGCCAGCAAATAGCCGTAGTGATACCGGATGAAGCGGCGGTCAGGGTTGAATTACTGTCACCGTCGGACTCTCTCGGAGAAGTTGCTAAGGGGCAGCGAGTAAAGATGAGAGTCGCCGCCTACCCTTACCAGTGGTACGGAAAAGTGTCGGGTATCATAGAAACGCTGTCGGCAGCACCGGTTAATATGATGTCACAAGCACAGGTCAAAGATAATAACCCTGGGCGGCGGCAATACACGATGAGATTATGGCTATGCCAATGCAATATGAAACCATGGTTGGCGATATGGGCAGCATTCTTTCGGGCGGACAAAAGCAGCGCGTATCACTCGCCAGAGCGCTGTACAAACGCCCACGCATTCTGTTTCTTGATGAAGCCACCAGCGACCTTGACGTGATTAACGAGCAAAAAATAAACCAAGCGGTGAAGCAGATGCCTATTACTCGTATCTTTGTGGCTCATCGACCCGAGATGATCGCTGTCGCCGATCGGGTCTATAACCTGAAGGAAAAAACTTTTATTACACAACGTTGATGCCGTTGCTGAAGAAATTATCTATGCTCAGACCATCATTTAACAGGAAAGATTTATGACGCATCAACGTTACTCTTATCAGCCCAAACAGGGCCACGGCCTGCCGCACAATCCGCTGAACGCAATTATCGGCCCACGTCCGGTCGGCTGGATCAGTTCACAAAATGCCAGCGGCCAGCGCAACCTTGCACCTTACAGTTTTTTTAACTGCTTCAACTACGACCCGCCGATTATTGGTTTTGCCAGCAGCGGCTGGAAAGACAGCGTACAGAATATCGTTGAAACCGGTGAGTTTGTCTGGAATCTTGCTACCCGTCCTCTGGCGGTGGCAATGAATGAAAGCTCTGCCCCCCTGCCCCACGGCGAGGACGAATTTGCCTTTGCCGGACTGACTGCGCAGCCCGCCAGCCTGATCGCTGCCAGCATGGTGGCAGAAAGTCCGGTGAACTTTGAGTGCCGCCTCACGCAGTGCATCCAGCTGCAAAGCGCCGATGGCGAGGCCATTCCGAGCTGGCTGGTCTTGGGTGAAGTGGTGCTTATTCATATTGATGAGACGCTGCTGGAGGACGGTATTTATCAGACGGCAAAAGCTGAACCCATTCTGCGTGCAGGCGGGCCAAGCGCCTACTACACCATCAATGAAGCACACCGGTTCGATCTAACCCGGCCGGATGCTCGTTAACGGCGACAGAGTGCGTAAAATTCACGGTGGCGCTGCCGTTTCTGTTTTTTATTTTGTTATGATACCGGTTCTTTTTTACCGTTTATCATGGAGTGATTATGAAGCGTATTGCCATTGATATGGATGAAGTGATTGCCGACTTCCATCCTAAAATTGTTGCCACCTGGAACAGCCACTTTACCCAGCAGCTTAGCGCGGAAGAACTGAACCTGTTCGATCTGCACCAGGATTCCCCAGAACAGCTGGCCGAGCTGTTTGCTCTGGTGGATCATCCGACCTTCTTCGACGATCTGGCAGTGATTGCCGACAGCCAGCAGGTTATCGCCCGGCTGAGTGAGCATTACGAGATTTTTATCACCACCGCAGCCATGCTGATGCCGAGTTCGTTCAATGCCAAATTCCGCTGGCTGAACACTCACTTTCCGGCTATTCCGCATAGCAACATCGTCTTCTGCGGCGATAAAAGCATTATCAACGCCGATTATATGATCGATGATAACGTGATTAACTTTGCCAACTTCTGCGGAGAAGGCATTCTCTATTCCGCGCCGCATAACCGCAAGGTGACCGGCTACCGCCGCGCTGAAAATTGGCAGGATATTGCCACCCTGTTGCTGTAATCAGCTTATGGAAAAGGCGCGAAATCTCGCGCCTGATGCGCTACGCCTGGCGGCGATGATGCTGCAACATCGTCTCCATCAGCTGTTTTAGCAGCGGCTGTACGCGCTGCGCTTTATCACTTCGCCAGGCAAAAGGCGGATGCTCATCCATATAGTTACACTGCGCCAGCTCAAGCTGTAACGCATGTTGGTTCTCCCCCGGCTTACCGTAGGCGCGGGTGATGTATCCCCCTTTAAAACGCCCGTTCACGACCCAGCTGAACGCTGACTGCGCCGCGCAGCATTGGGTCAGGCTCTGCGCCATCGCTGGCGTACAGCTCGCCCCCCCGTTGGTTCCCAGATTGATATCCGGCAGCTGACCGTCAAACAGGCGCGGCACCCGCGAGGCAATAGAGTGGGCGTCAAACAGCAGCGCATAGCCAAAACGCCGTTTGATCTGTGCCAGTTCATGCTGAATTTTATCGTGATACGGCTGCCAGATCTGCTGTAACCAGAGGTGACGCAGCGAGGCATCCGGCGTTATACCCGGCTTGAAGGTTGGCGTACCGTCAAACAGCGTTTCCGGATAGAGTCCGGTGGTCGCAGTGGTATAGAGCGCCTGATTGTCCGGCGGGCGATTAAGGTCGATGACAAATCGTGAGTAGTTCGCTGACAGCACGCTCACCCCCATTTCACGGGCAAAATCGTACAGCTCGGGAATATGCCAGTCGGTATCCGGCAGGCTTTGCGCTTCATCGCTAAGCCCGGCCTCAACCTCCGGTGTGAGCATCGTACCCGCGTGCGGAATACTCAGTAGCAGCGGCAGTGTACCGGCACTGAATTGATAAGCATTCATCGTTCTTCTCCACGGAAAATTACCCGGCAGGGCAGCTGCCCGCCCAGCCAGTAAACCAGTTCGGCCGGGCGTGCCAGCGGCCAGTGAACAAAATCAGCCATCTTACCGCTCTCCAACGAGCCGATGCGTTGTGCCAGGCCCAGCGCCCGCGCGGCGTGTAGCGTCACCCCGGCCAGCGCCTCCTCCGGCGTCATGCCAAACAGCGTACAGCCCATGTTCATCATCAGACGTAGCGACAGCGCGGGCGAAGTGCCGGGATTGGCATCGCTGGCCAGCGCCATCGGCACCTGATAACGACGGAATAGTTCCACCGGAGGACGCTGTTTTTCACGCAGCAGATAGAAAGCGCCGGGCAGCAGCACCGCTACCGTGCCATGCTGCGCCATCGCCGCAACGTCACTTTGTGTGGCGTACTCAACATGGTCGGCAGACAGGGCGTCAAATTCAGCCGCCAACGTACTGCCCCCCAGTGATGAGAGCTGCTCCGCGTGCAGTTTCAACGCAAAGCCCAGTGCTTTAGCGGCAATAAACACCCGTCGCACCTGGTCGGGCGAAAAGGCCAGATGTTCGCAGAAGGCATCCACCGCGTGCGCCAGCCCTTCTGCCGCCACCTGCGGCAGCAGCTGGTCGCAAATCACATCAACCCATGCCTCGGGGTCGTGCTGGTACTCCGGCGGGATAGCATGTGCGGCCAGACAGGTGGCCTGAATTTGCGCCGGCACCTGCTGCGCCAGCTGGCGGATAGCCTGCAACATGCGCAGTTCGCTGGCGACCTCCAGCCCGTAGCCAGATTTGATCTCCACGGTCGTCACCCCCTCTGCCAGCAAATGTTGTAAGCGCTGTCGGGCAGCGTCCACCAGCTCGGCCTGCGAGGCGCTGCGCGTGGCGCGCACCGTGGCGAGGATCCCCCCACCCTGTGCGGCGATCTCACTGTAGCTCACGCCATTGAGACGCTGTTCAAATTCATCACTGCGGTCGCCGCCAAACACCAGGTGCGTGTGGCAGTCCACCAGACCCGGAGTGACGATCCCGCCGCCAAGATCGGTTCGCTGGCGTGCCTGAATATGCGTTGAATCGGCATAAGGTCCTACCCAGACGATCTGTTCGCCGCTGACCGCTATCGCACCCTGTTTAATGATGCTGTAGCTTCCGCCCTGCATGGTGACGATATCCGCCCCGAACCATAAATGGTCACAGCTGAGTTGCTGGTTCATCCGTTCTTCCACCTTGTGCACTTTACTGTTGGATCATAAGTATGTATATGTATATACAACCTCATTGCACAGGAAGCAACCATGACTCGCTTTTTTGCGCCACGCGCACTTATGGCCGATGGCTGGCAACATAACGTTCTGATTGAAGTCGATGCCCAGGGATTTATCAGCGCCACCACCGCCAACGCCCAGCCTCAGGATGCGCGGTGTCTTAATGGCAGCGTGCTGCCCGCAATGGCTAATCTGCATTCTCATGCCTTCCAGCGGGCAATGGCCGGACTGGCCGAAGTGGCAGGTCATCCGCAGGATAGCTTCTGGACCTGGCGTGAACGGATGTACCACATGGTAGAGCGCCTGACCCCTGAGCAGGTCGGTGCCATTGCCACCCATCTCTACGTCGATATGCTGAAAGGCGGCTACACCCAGGTAGCGGAATTCCACTATCTTCACCACCAGCCTGACGGGCAGCCCTATCCCGATGACGCCATGCTACACCAGCTGATCGCAGCAGCAGAACGCAGCGGCATCGGCCAGACGCTGCTGCCAGTGTTGTACAGCTATGCCGGCTTCGGCAGTCAGCCAGCCCAGGCAGGACAAAAGCGATTTATCCAGGATGCGCAAAGCTATATGGCGCAACAGCGACGCCTGCAACAGATGATTAAGGCCAGACCGCTGCACAACCAGGGCCTGTGCTTTCATTCACTGCGCGCCGTCGATGAACAGCAAATGCATGACGTTCTGGCGGCCAGTGAGCCACATCTGCCGGTACATATTCACATCGCCGAACAGGAAAAAGAGGTCAGCGACTGCATGGCATGGAGCGGCGAACGTCCGGTCAACTGGCTGCTGGACCGTTTTCAGGTTGATGCACGCTGGTGCCTGATCCACGCCACCCATCTTAACCAACAGGAAATCAGCCGCCTGGCCGCCAGCAAGGCGGTCGTTGGCCTGTGTCCAACCACCGAAGCCAATCTCGGCGATGGTATTTTCCCTGCCTGCGACTATATTGCGCAGGGTGGCCGCTGGGGGATCGGCTCCGACAGTCATGTTTCACTGGACGTAGTGGAAGAGCTACGCTGGCTGGAATACGCGCAACGACTGCGCGACCGCCGTCGCAACCGCATTGTCACGCCACAACAGCCATCGGTTGGCGAAGTCCTGTTTCAGCAGGCGCTGACGGGGGGCGCTCAGGCCTGTGGGGTAAAGACCGGCAGCCTGCAACCGGGTTACCGGGCCGACTGGCTGGTTCTGAGCGATGATGCACTGCTCGCCAGCACCGCAGATAGCGCCCTGCTTAATCGCTGGCTGTTTGCCGGTCATCGCGCGCAAATTCAGGATGTGTTCGTCGCCGGGCAACAGCGTATCCATGCCGGGCAGCATGCGCAGCAGGCGCAGATTGATGACGATTTGCGTCAGGCGCTGGCGGCACTGCAATGATCCATCCCTATGACAGCCGCACTCTGCCGGTCAGCCGCTGGCGTAACGGTGGAGGTGAGACGCGGGAAATTATCAGCTCTCCCCCCGGCGTGGAGGATTTTGACTGGCGCATCAGTATTGCCACCATCGCCGCCGATGGCGATTTTTCGCTATTTCCGGGCGTTGATCGCCTCATCACTGTGCTAAGCGGCGGGGTAACGCTCTACTGCCAGGACAAGCTCTACCAACGACTGGCGCTGAATCAGCCTTTTGCCTTTGCCGGGGAAGAGAGCATCACCGCGCGTATTATCGGTCACAGCAGCAGCGATTTTAATATTATGGTGCGGCGCGACCGATTTCGGGCGCAGGCAGGTATCAGCCACCAGCCTCTGACGCCCGCGTCAGTCAGCGGCGTGGTCTATGTCATTTCAGGGCGCTGGCAGCATGGGGAAACCCGGCTGTCGGTTGGTCAGGGGGCATGGTGGCAGCAGGGTGCGGAAACCTTTGTTCCGCTCTCCACAGATGCGCAGCTGTTATGGGCAACGATCGTGCCGCGCTAAACATCAGCCGTGCCCTTTGAAGCGCCCCAGCAGCTGATAACGTGAACCGGGATACAGCAGGCGGGCATAGGTCACGATTTTGCTGTCACTCCAGGTCTGGCGGCGGATTAACAGACAGGGATCCTGCGCCGCAATCGCCAGATGCTGGCACTGGCTGGCGTCCGGTAGCACCGCTTCGACGATATGCTCCCCCGCCGTCAACGGCGCGACCTGCATCAGATAGGTGTAGGGCGTCAGGCTGTGGTAATCCTGTTGCAGATAATCGGGTGCGATTTGCGGGTTAACCAGCCGATCCTCCAGCTGCACCGGCAGTTCATTCTCAAAGTGCACCATCAGCGAGTGAAATATCGTCTGCCCGGTGCTTAAACCCAGCATGGCCGCCTTCTCCGGGCTGGCTTTACTTTCTCCCAGCGTCAATATTTTACAGCTGTGGCGATGACCGCGCTCGGCGATCTCTTCAGCAATATTGTGGACTTCCAACATGGCGGTGTAGCCTTTCATCTGTGCAACGAAGGTGCCCACCCCCTGCATACGCATCAGATAGCCTTCACTGGTCAGTTCGCGCAGCGCACGGTTAATCGTCATGCGGCTGACGCCAAGCTCGTTCACCAGCTCGCTTTCTGACGGTACGCGCTGATTGGGCTGCCATACCCCTTCGCTAATCTGACTGACAATGGCCTCTTTCACGCGTTGATAAATCGGAGCAGGTCGATCGCTCATGGCTGCTGAAAGTTGAGAAATGGCGGTCTGGCGAACCATAACGAATTCCTTGTTGTCGTAATGGATGCAGTTTACTGGCTAATATCCGATATGTATAGACATGTGGGTTGCACCCCTTTGTAGCACGGTGAACCCTAAAAGTGCAGCCCGCCAACGGCGAATGTGTTGACTCCTGCGCCATCCTTGTCCTGGAATTTTGTGACAGAGCTGGCACAACCCTTGCTAGTTGTATAGACAAGACTATACAGATGTGATTCACTCGAAGTTATTCAAACAAGAGTCACTGCAAACACACTTGTCTATACAGGAGTAAACATGTCACTAACCGCGCATCACTGCCTGCTGACCCCGGGCAAAGTGGATCTCGCCACCCTCAAATCCATTTATCGCGGCGGGGTCACACTGGCGCTGGACGCCGCCTCACGCCATCTTATTGAGCAGGCACATGCTACGGTTACGGATATCGTCCGTTCGGGCAAAGTGACCTACGGGATTAACACCGGGTTTGGCAAACTGGCCCAGACCACCATTCCCGCCGAGCGTCTTGCTGAACTGCAACGCAACCTCGTGCTGTCTCACAGCGTTGGACTGGGCGAATTGCTGCCGGACGACGTGGTGCGGCTGATCGTGGCAACCAAAGTGATTAGCCTGGCGCGCGGTCACTCCGGCATCCGCATCGAGCTGGTTGACGCCCTTATCGCACTGTTTAACGCCGGGGTTATGCCCTGCATCCCGGAAAAAGGTTCGGTCGGTGCCTCGGGGGATCTGGCACCGCTGGCTCATCTGTCGCTGATGCTGCTGGGCGAAGGCGATGTGCGCGTGGCGGGTAAACGGCTGCCTGCTACGCAAGGTTTAGCCCTGGCTGGACTGCAACCGTTTGTTCTCGGCCCCAAAGAGGGCCTGGCATTGCTGAACGGCACCCAGGTATCCACGGCGTTGGCATTACGCGGCCTGTTTGAGGGCGAGAATGTTTTCGCCGCCGGACTGGTGGCAGGCGCCCTGTCGCTGGAAGCGATTAAAGGCTCGGTGAAACCTTTCGACAGTCGTATCCATGCCGCACGCGGTCAGCCGGGGCAAATTGCCGTGGCGGCGGCGGTTGCTACGCTGCTGGAGGGCAGCAACATCCTGGCTTCCCACGTTAACTGTGGACGTGTTCAGGATCCCTACTCGATTCGCTGCGTACCCCAGGTGATGGGGGCCTGCCTTGATAACCTCAATCATGCGGCGCGGGTACTGCAAATTGAGGCCAACGCCGCCTCCGACAACCCGCTGGTGTTCACCGATAGCGGCGAGGTGATTTCCGGCGGTAACTTTCACGCCGAGCCGGTGGCGTTTGCCGCCGATATTATTGCGCTGGCGGTGGCCGAAATTGGCGCAATCTCAGAACGCCGTATGGCGCTGCTGCTGGATAGTAGCCTCTCCGGCCTGCCGCCGTTCCTGGTCAATGATGGCGGAGTAAATTCCGGCTTTATGATCGCTCAAGTCACCGCTGCAGCGCTGGCCTCTGAAAACAAATCTCTCGCTCATCCGGGCAGCGTTGACAGCCTGCCGACCTCCGCGAACCAGGAAGACCACGTATCAATGGCGACCTATGCCGCGCGTCGCCTCGGCGCAATGTGCTTTAACAGCGCCGCCGTGGTGGGTATTGAGGCGATGGCCGCTGCTCAGGGCATTGATTTTCATCTTCCGCTTACCAGCTCACCGCAGCTGGAAAAGGTCATGATAGCCCTGCGTGAACGGGTCGCATTTTTGGAAAAAGATCGCCTGATGGCACCGGATATCGAACAGATGCGCCAGTGGGCCAGCGCCGACTGCTGGCCGGAAGCGGTCGCCGCCCTGCAACCTTCACGCGCTGTTAAATTTTGATTTAAAAAGGAATAAACCATGACTGAATCCCTGAACCATGCCGTTGCCCGTACCATTCGCGCCCCACACGGCAACCAGCTGCACTGTGCCAACTGGCTGATAGAGGCGGCCTGGCGCATGATCCAGAATAACCTTGATCCAGACGTTGCCGAGCGGCCCGAAGACCTGGTGGTCTATGGCGGCATCGGTAAAGCGGCGCGTAACTGGGAGTGCTTTGAGCAGATCCTGCGATCGCTACAGGCGCTACAGCCGGAAGAAACCCTGCTGGTACAGTCCGGTAAGCCGGTTGGGGTGTTCCGCACGCATGCAGATGCCCCACGCGTGCTGATCGCCAACTCCAACCTGGTCCCCCACTGGGCGACATGGGACCACTTCCACCAGCTGGATAAAGCGGGCCTGATGATGTATGGGCAGATGACCGCCGGCTCCTGGATCTACATTGGCGCGCAGGGCATTGTGCAAGGCACCTTTGAAACCTTTGCTGAAGCGGGCCGCCAACATTATAACGGCAGCCTCGCGGGCCGCTGGATCCTGACGGCGGGGCTGGGCGGCATGGGCGGCGCACAGCCGCTGGCGGGCGTGCTGGCAGGCGCATCGGTGCTGGCTATTGAGTGTCAGGAATCACGTATTGATTTCCGCCTGCGCACCCGCTATCTGGATCATAAAGCCTTCTCGATTGACGAGGCACTGGCGCTGATTGCCAAAGCCAATGATGAAAAGCGGGCCATTTCCGTCGGTCTGCTGGGCAACGCCGCAGAGATCCTACCTGAACTGGTGCAACGCGCCAAAGCGGGAGGGATCAGGCCAGATATCGTTACCGATCAAACCTCTGCGCACGACCCGATCAACGGCTATCTGCCCGCCGGTTGGGATGTGGCCCGCTGGGAGTCAGAGCGTAAAACCAATGCCAAAGCGGTGGAAAAAGCCGCTCGTGCCTCGATGGCCGTTCACGTACAGGCGATGCTCGACTTCTGCCATATGGGCATTCCTACCGTGGACTATGGCAACAATATCCGTCAGGTGGCGCTGGATGAAGGCGTGAAAAACGCCTTTGATTTCCCAGGCTTCGTCCCCGCCTATATCCGTCCGCTGTTTTGTGAAGGTAAAGGGCCGTTCCGCTGGGTCGCGCTCTCCGGTGACCCGGAAGATATCTATAAAACCGATGCCAAGCTGAAAGAGCTGTTTCCGCAGCACCAGAACCTGCACCGCTGGCTGGATATGGCCCAGGAGCGCATCGCCTTCCAGGGATTACCGGCGCGCATCTGCTGGCTTGGGCTGGGTGAGCGCCATCTTGCCGGTCTGGCCTTCAATGAGATGGTGCGCAACGGCGAGCTGAAAGCGCCCGTGGTGATCGGTCGCGACCATCTTGACTGTGGATCGGTGGCATCGCCAAACCGTGAAACCGAAGCGATGATGGATGGTTCCGATGCCGTTTCCGATTGGCCGCTGCTGAACGCCCTGCTGAATACCGCTGGCGGAGCCACCTGGGTCAGTCTGCATCACGGTGGCGGCGTGGGGATGGGCTTCTCTCAGCACTCTGGCGTGGTGATAGTCTGTGACGGGAGTGAGGAAGCCGACCGGCGTATTGCCCGCGTGCTGTGGAACGATCCGGCAACCGGCGTGATGCGCCATGCCGATGCGGGTTACGAACAGGCCAAAGCCTGCGCCCGTGAACACCAGCTTAATCTGCCGATGATCTCATAAACCTTTTACGGGCCTGCCTGCAAACGGCAGGCCCCTCCTGCCACGACCGCCCTCTCAACACTAATTTGTGCTAACTTAGTTTCTGTACGCTAGCGGATAGCCCACTCTGTACAGGAGAATTCCCCTATGACCATCCCCCTTTCGCTTATCGCTGAAGCTACCGCCTGGCGCAGAAAGCTGCACGCCTGCCCGGAACTCGGTTATCAGGAGCATCAGACGGCACACATGGTGGCGGAACAGCTGACGGCGCTGGGGTTGCAGGTACATCGCGGGCTGGCAGGCACCGGAGTGGTCGCCACGCTGGAAAACGGCCCCGGCCCGGCGATTGGGCTGCGCGCAGATATGGATGCCTTACCGATCACCGAACTCGGAAACGTCGATCACCGCTCCACCCGACCTGGCGTAATGCATGCCTGCGGCCATGACGGACACACCGCCATCCTGCTGGCTACCGCCAAACATCTCTCAGCCACCCGCCGCTTTAGCGGTAGCGTGCACTTTGTTTTTCAACCGGCAGAAGAAAACCTCGGTGGCGCACGCCGTATGGTGGAAGAAGGTCTGTTTACCCTCTTCCCGATGGAAGCCATTTACGGCATGCACAACTGGCCCGGGCTGGCTGTGGGTGATGTTGCGGTCAACGACGGGGCGATGATGGCCTCGCTGGATTCATTCGAAATCACGCTGCGCGGCCGCAGTTGCCATGCGGCAATGCCGGAGAACGGTGCCGATCCGGTGGTGGCAGCGGCCCAGCTGATCCTGGCGCTGCAAACCATTCCGTCGCGCCGCCTTTCTCCGCTGGCCTCGGCGGTGGTCAGTATTACCCAAATCAACGGCGGCGAGGCGATAAACGTTATTCCGGAAGTGGTGGTGCTGCGCGGCACCCTGCGCTGTTTACAGGCCGATGTGCGCATTCGCGTGCGCCAGATGATCGACGAATTTGTCACCGCTTTTACCGCCCCGTTCGGCATTGTCGGGCATATCGACTATCAAACCGGCTATCCGGTGACGGTAAATAATGCGCTGCAGGCGGCCCGGGTGCGTGACTGTGCGCTGACGCTGCTACCGGCTGAACGGGTACACAAAAATATCAATCCCTCAATGGCATCGGAAGATTTTGCCTGCATGCTGGAAGCCTGTCCGGGCGCTTATTTCTGGCTGGGAGCCGACGGTGCCAGCGCTTCCGCACCGCTGCATAATGCCCATTATGATTTTAACGACGAGCTGATTGCTCCGGGCATCGCGCTGTGGACGGCGCTCGTCGAGCGCCTGCTGACGCAGCAGTAACTCCCCGGCGCGGCCAGACGACTGCCCGCGCGGAGATGACTTAATATCCTGCCTGAACGATCTGCGTCAGTGCCGCATCGAGATCCGGCGTGCGCCCGGTCGCCATATAGCAGCAGGCAATTTGCAGTCGCAGCGACTGCGGCACGGCGACCTGACGATCCAGGCAGCGGCGGATCCAGGCGGCGGTGGTCAGCGCATCCTTCGCTGACGGCAGCTGGTCAGAGCCCGTCACCAGGTCGGGCTGGCGCTCTGTCAGTACCTGCGGCTCATCTCCGGCAATCAGGCTGATAGACGGGCAGCGTTGCGGATTGGCATACACCTCACCCTCCGTGCCGTTGAGCAGCAGCCCACGGCCGCCGACGGCGCTGAAAAATTTGGCGATGCGCGGAATGTATTCCGGGTGCGACACGCTGGCGAGGCGCAGCGCGGCGTCTTCGGCAAACGGCGTCGCCAGCTTGGCAAGGGTATGTGCACTGTTGCGCACTCCCATGCGCCAGCGCAGCGCCAGCTGCTGCTCCAGCGGGGCACACAGCACCCCCACCGGCATAAACACCAGCTCGCCCGCATCCAGCTTCGTCTGGGCTTCTGCGGCTGAACGTACGGCGGGAACGCCGAGCGCGGCAAATACCGCTTCACTGGTAATACGCGTGGCATCGTCGCTAACGCCGTGCACCACGACCGGGAAACCGAGTTCAGCCAGCAACAGCGCCAGCAGCGGCGTCAGATTGCCCTGCTTACGCGCTCCGTTATAGCTGGGGATCACCACCGGCATCGGGCGCTGTGCGGGGGGCGTCAGACGCGGCATCAGCTCCTGCATCGCCCGGTAAAAACCGAGCATCTCCTGCTCACCTTCACCTTTAATACGCAGTGCTATCAGTATCGCTCCCAGCTCCAGCGGCGGCACCTCTGCGGCCAGCATCTGGCGATAGAGCGCACACGCCGTGTCGGCGTCGATATCACGGGCATGGTTCTTACCCCGGCCAATCTCTTTGATAATCTTGTTGTATTCCATGCTTATCGGCTCGCTAAATTTGGTTAACGTCGCCGCCGTGCGGCAGGTTTCTTATGCCCGGCGGCAGGAACGGCTTTGGGCAGCTCGCCTTCCGGCATCGGCGGCTGCTCTATCGGAAATACCGGCAGCGCCCCCAGCAGGCGCGCGCCATAGCTTTTGTTAATCAGCCGACGATCGTAAATCACGATTTCGCCGTAACAGTCGTGGCTGCGGATCAGCCGTCCGACCTGCTGGATCAGATTAAAAGAGGCGCTGGGCAGACTTTGCACCTCAAAAGGATAGCGCTTCAGGCTTTTCAGCCACTCTCCCTCAGTCAAAATAACCGGGCTGTCCACCGGCGGGAAGGCAATTTTATGAATATGCACCTGCGACAGCAGCTCACCTTTCAGATCCAGCCCCTCGGCAAAGGACTGTAAGCCAACCAGGACGCTGGTTTCGCCCTGCTCCACGCGTTTACGGTGCAGCGCCACCAGCGCGGGGCGCGGTTTATCCCCCTGCACCAGCATCATCAGACGCAGTTCCGGCAGATAGCTGAGAAACTGCTGCATGGCGCGATTGCTGGCAAACAGCACCAGGATGCCTTTATGCGCCGCCAGGCGGATCTGCTGGCGGAAGAAGTGCGCCATTTCCGCCAGGTGCTGTACCTCGTTGGCGAGCATGGGCTCAACCGTCATCTGCGGGATAACCAGCTTGCCCTGCACAACATGGTTAAACGGCGAATCCAGCGCCACAAAACGATCGCCGACTTTTTCGCTAAGACCGGACATCTCCTGTAGACGCTGGAAACTGTTGAGCGAGCGCAGCGTGGCCGAGGTCAGTACCACATGAGGGATTTTGCGCCACAGCAGTTTTTCCAGCTGTTCGCTGACGCGGATACCGGCACAGTGCAACAGGTAATGTGCGTTGCCATCGCGTATTTCACGCGTGATCCATTTCGACACCGGCGCACCGGACGCCTGCTCCATTGACGCCAGCCGCCACAGCTTGCTGCTGGCCTCAAAGGCACCCAGCGCCCTGCTCATCTGGATCAACGTGCGCTGCAAGCGCACCACGTCATACTGGCCGGTTTTTTCACTTAAATCGTTCATCATCCCTTCTGCCAGCCCGCGCAGTGCGTCACTGAGCTTAAACAGCCGGGCGCACAGGGTCATTATCTCTTCGGACAAGCGCCCCATCTCAAAGCGGAATTCATCTTCCGGCCCCTCTGGCGGCAGATACAACGCGAAAATCTGCGTGAGCATCTGCAACTGCTCGCGCATCTCTTCACAGTGGGATTTCAGCTTGTCAGGATGGCTGAGCGGCGGCGGTCGTTTCGGGCGGAACTGCGCCAGGCACTGCTCCACCAGGCGGCAGAACAGATCGAGCTGCAACGCGTTCCAGCCCGGCGTGACGTCCCCGCTCATCTCCAGCGCATCACGCGCCACCTCCGGCAGATGATGACCTTCATCCAGTACTAACAGCAGATCTTTCGGCGGCGGCAGCACCGATTCGGTTTCCAGCGCCGCCATCACCAGCGCGTGGTTTGCTACCACCACGTCGGCATGTTCAATTTCACGCCGCGCGATATAAAACGGACATTCACGGAACCAGTGACAGTGACTGCCCAGGCAGTTGGCCTTATCGGTACTGAGGCGCTGCCAGAGAGAGTCTTCAATATTGTCCGCACTGTGATCGCGCAGTCCGTCCCACTGATGGCGGTTAAGGGATTTTTCCAGTTCGCGACAGACCTCGCGCTCATCCTTACTGGCGGTCATCTCGTCGTCGAGAAACAGCAGCAGATCGCCCTGCTGCTTATCGTCGCCAGCCAGCGCCGACAGGTTGCGCGGGCAGACGTAGCGCCCACGACCAAAGGCGGCGGTGAACTTGAGTTCAGGGATAATCTTTTTTAACAGCGGCAGATCTTTGCTGAAGATCTGATCCTGCAACGCCACGTTAGCGGTACTGACCACCAGCGGTTTTTCCTCGGCACGGCTCACGGCAATGCCGGGGATCAGATATGAGAGGGTCTTCCCCACCCCGGTAGGGGCTTCTATCGCCAGATGGCGGCCGTCGTCCCCCGCCAGCGTTTTCGCCACTTCGGCGATCATCTGCCGCTGCGGGGCGCGCGGAATAAAATCGGGGACTTGCTGTTGCAGGGCTTTATACCACCCGGCAATCTGCGTTTTTAACGCGACAGTTAACGCCATGACAACCACTTCCAGCTAAACAAGGCTGTATTTTTACACAGTATGGCGTCGCCGTCAGCCTGCAAACGCCCGTTGGCAAAAACTCTTGCGCTGGCAGCGAAAGCGGTTAGCCGCTGCGTTGTTTATACATCACCGTGGTGCTATCCAATTCGCCTGCCGTGGACCGGGCATAGGCGGGGATCTGCCCGGCGACCTGCCAGCCGAGCTGATGGTAGAGTGATTCGGCAATATCGCCGCTGCGCGTATCCAGCACCAGCAGGCTACGTCCGGCCTGCCATGCCCGCTCTTCGGCCTGGCACATTAGCTGGCGGGCAATGCCGCGTCGCCGTGCGTCCGGATGCACCAGCAGCTTAATAATTTCACCGCGATGCGCCCCATTAGCCGGCATTGCCAGCACCAGCATCACCGTCGCCACAATCCTTCCTGCGATGCGCGCCACCAGCAGCTGCTTATCGCCACAGGCCAGGCTAAGCACCGCATCCTGCCAGAAGTGATGCAACACCTCCGGATCGCGATGGATAAAGCCGATACTGGCACCTTCAGCAATACAGCCATCAAGCACCGTACAGAGTGCCGGAAGTTCGGCCTGCGCCTGCTGTGCCGTTAACCATTGATATTCTGTCATGGGCGTGCCACCACCAGCGCGTAGTGCGCGCCCGTGGCCTCCGGCGCATGAAAAGAGCTACGACCAAACAGATGAAAGCGCAGACAATCTCCCTGCTCCAGCCGCCACTGACGATCGTCCAGGGCAAACTCCAGCACGCCGCCAAGCATCCAGATATGCTGCTCCAGCCCGGCCAGAGGCGGTATGTCGTAATCGATACGCGCACCGGCATCAAGCCGTGCTTCAATCAGTTCCGCATGAAATGCGGGTGCGGGGGGAGAAACGCTACGCCGCTGATAGCCGTTCTGTGCATCGCGCCAAACGCTCTGCCGATCGGGACGCAGAAGCTGAATGTCGTCCAGCTCCACTTCACTGAGCAGGCGTGACATGGTTAAGCCATAGACGTTGCACAGACGATTGAGCAAGGTGGCTGTCGGGCTGCTCTCCGCACGCTCGATGCGCGATAGTGAGGCACGACTTATGCCGGTAAGTTCTGCCAGCGTCTCCAGCGACCAACCTTTTTCACTACGCAGGTCGGATAGTCGTTGGGCGAGCCGCTGCTCTGTTGGGTGGATATCCATTGCGCCATCTCATTTTTGGGAAATAATCTCTTATGTGAGATATAACCCACTTTGCCCGCCTCACCAAGTTGTACACAAAAAAATAGTTTGTACAACAAAGCAGAATTGAGTAGTTTGTTTGCAGGTCTGACAGTGAGTAAGAGGTAAATCATGACCCTGTACAGTATCGGTGACGTCGCTGAACGCTGCGGCATCAACCCAGTTACACTGCGCGCCTGGCAGCGACGTTATGGACTGCTTAAACCCCAGCGCACCGAAGGTGGCCACCGCCAGTTCGACGATGAAGATATTCAGCGCATAGAAGAAATAAAACGCTGGATTGAGAGCGGCGTGTCGGTTGGCAAAGTTAAGGCTTTGCTGGAAGGCGAAAATAGCCATAAAGATGACGGACTGGTCGCGCTTCAGGAAGAGATCCTCAGCCTGGTCCGTCTGGCACGCCCGGCTAAGCTACGTGTAAAAATTGCGTCTTTAGGAAAAGAAGTCCCGGTTGATACCTTAATCGACCATGTTTATATCCCTATTCGCCAGCGCCTGGGTCTTGACCAACATACGGCACGCACTCTGTGCAGTTTTCTGGATGGCGCGTTAATTGATTACATCTCTTTCTGTCTGACCGGCGTGCGCAAGAAAGCCGGAAAGGACGCTCTCCTGATGGGATGGGGAGTCACCGACCGCACACGCCTGTGGCTGGAAGCCTGGCGGCTGTCGCAGCAGGGATGGCGTATTGATCTGCTGGCCGAACCGCTGGAATTACCGCGACCTGAACTTTTTCCGGGCCAACATATTTTTGTCTACAGCGGTAAAACGCTGACCATGCGCCAACAGGAACAGCTGGCCCATTGGCAGGAGCAGGGACTCTCCATCACCTCGCACGGTATCTGAAGGAACCCCCTATGACGCAGCAGGCCGCACTGAACCAACTGGTGTCGTTTTATCAACAGCTCGATACCAGCCGCCTGCCGATGCTGGCCAATATCTACCACCCGCATATCCGCCTGTGCGACCCGGTTGGCGAACATCAGGGGCTGGATGTGGTGGAGGATTACTTTGCCGCACTGCTGAAAAATATGCGTTATTGCCGCTTTGTGGTGACGCTAACCCGCGAATTTGACGCCGATGCCCTGTTGCTGTGGCGTATGGAATATGCGCACCCGGCGCTTCAAGGGGGCGCAGCTCAGACTCTGGAAGGCAGCAGCTACCTGCAATTGCAGGATGGCAAGGTGATTTTCCAGCGTGATTACTACGATATGGGCGCGATGCTGTACGAAAAGCTACCGCTGCTGGGCACGATAGTTCGCCGGGTTAAAAAGAGGCTACAACCATGAAACGCGTCCTGATCACCGGAGCCAGTTCCGGTATTGGCCTACAGCTGGTGCGCGATTACGCCGCCGACGGCTGGCATGTCACCGCCTGCGGGCGCAACCAGAAAAAGCTGGAGGCGCTGCACGCCGGGCATCCGCACATCGACATTTGCACATTTGACATCACCGACCTGGCGGCCACCCGGGCCGCTCTTTCCGGCATTCTTGTCGACCTGGCGATCCTTTGTGCAGGCACCTGTGAATACATCGACCACGGGATTATCGATGCCGAAAAGGTTCACCGCGTGATGCTGACCAACTTTAGCGGCCCGATTAACTGCCTCGACATCCTGCTGCCCCAGATGCAGCCCGGCAGTCGCGTGGCGCTGGTGGGATCTGTCGCCAGCCTGGTCGCCCTGCCGCGCGCCGAAGCCTATGGTGCGTCAAAAGCGGCGCTGGCCTACTTCGCCCGTAGCCTGGCACAGGATGTTAAACGCCAGCAGATCGGCATCAGTCTGGTGTTGCCCGGCTTTGTCGACACCCCGCTGACACAACGTAATGACTTTGCCATGCCGATGATGGTCGATACGGTACAGGCTTCGCGTTTTATCCGCCGTGGGCTGGCTAAAGGACAGACTGAAATTGCCTTTCCCCGTCTGTTTGCCTTTATGCTGCGGGTAACCTCACGTTTGCCCCTTGGCCTTCAACGTCTGCTCACGCAAAAAATAGCGAGGTAATCCGTGCGGGTTGCAATTATTGGTAGTGGTATTGCGGGTATGAGCTGCGCATGGAAGCTGGCTGCACACGCAGAGGTCGATCTGTATGAATCTGCATCAACCCCCGGTGGCCATACCGCCACGGTTGATGTCGAAGTGGAAGGTGAGAACTGGTCTATCGATAGCGGATTTATTGTCTATAACGATCGCACCTATCCACGCTTCCTGGCGCTGTTAGCCGAGCTGGGGTTGGAAAGCAGGCCGACTGAAATGAGCTTTTCGGTGCAGAATCAGCGCACGGGGCTGGAATATAATGGCCACTCGCTCAGTAGCCTGTTTGCCCAACGTCGTAACCTGCTTAAACCCTCCTTTTACCGCTTTCTGCTGGAAATTGTGCGCTTTAACCGCTGCGGTAAAACGTGGCTGGCGCAACCCCGCCAGCAGGGAGTGCTTGATGATTTTCTGCGTGAGAACGGATTCAGCGACTTCTTTGCCCAGCACTATATCCTGCCGATGGGAGCCGCTATCTGGTCCACCTCGCTGGCACAGATGCGCACGATGCCGCTGGCACAGTTTCTCAACTTCTTTCACCATCACGGCCTGCTGGATTTAAGGCAGCGCCCGCAGTGGTTCGTCGTACCCGGCGGCTCGCGCGAGTATATCCGGCGTATGATGCAGCTGATGGGTGAACAGATAAATCTGTGGCTGGCAACGCCGGTCACCCGCGTGATCCGCGATGCTGAAGGCGTCACGCTGGAAAGCACGCGGGGTGCGCAGCGCTATGACCAGGTGATTTTCGCCTGTCACAGCGACCAGGCGCTGGCCCTGCTGGCTGACGCCTCCCCGGATGAGCGCACCATGCTGGCTGGCGTACCCTATGGCGCTAATGAAGTGGTGCTGCATACCGACACCAGCCTGCTCCCACAGGCACGCGCCGCCTGGGCCAGCTGGAACTACCACCTTGACGACAGCGGTGCAGGCGATGAGCAGGCTGCTGCCAGCGTCACCTACAATATGAATATCTTGCAGGGCCTTAACGCCAGACACACCTTCTGCGTCAGCCTGAATCCCACGCGCTCCATTGATACAACCAAGGTGTTACGCCGTTTCACCTACCATCATCCGCAGTTTGGTGCAGACTCGCCGCAGGCTCAGCAGCTACGGCTGCGGCTCAACGGCGACAACCGCAGCTGGTTCTGCGGTGCCTGGAGCTATAACGGCTTTCATGAGGATGGCATCCGCAGCGCGCTTGACGTTATCAGTGGCATGGCACAAAAGGGGCTGCTGTGAACAGCGTGCTCTACAGCGGCCATGTCCGTCACCGCCGTTTCACCCCGGTGGATCATCGCTTTAGCTATAAAATTTTTATGCCGCTGATCGATCTTGATGAACTGCCGCAGCTGAGCGAAGTCGGTATCGGCAGCGGGCGTCTGTGCGCGGCCAGCTTCTGTCCCGACGATTACCTGGGCGGCGGCGATATCAAGCAGCGCGCTCAGGCCCGTATTGCCGAACTGACCGGAGAGCACCTGAGCGGACGGGTGATGTTACTCACCCAGCTGCGCTACTTTGGCTGCTCTTTTAATCCGGTCAATTTTTACTATCTCTATGACGACGCCGATATCCTGCGCTGGATGCTGGCGGAAGTGCGCAATACGCCGTGGAATGAGCGTCATACCTACGCGGTCAAACCGGATGGCAGTGAAACCACCGAGAAGGCGTTCCATGTTTCACCGTTTAATCCACTGGAGATGATTTACCACTGGCGGCTCTCTGCGCCCGGTAAATCGCTGCTGGTGCATATTGAGAATCACCGCGTCGGCCGAGAGTTTGACGCCACTTTACATCTGCGGCGCCAGCCGTTAACCCGAAAAAATTTGCGCTATTTTCTCTGGCGTTTTCCGCTGATCACCGCACGTACCGCGCTGGCCATTTACTGGCAGGCCTGGAAGCTATGGCGCAAAGGTGCGCCGGTTTATCCTCACCGCAAAGCAGAGAAATGATCGATGACTGACACAAATATTAGCCTGACACGCCGTGACAAAATGGGTAAATGCTGCCCGGCGTCGCGCCGTGCGGTCTTCTCCCTGCTGCAAGCCGTTCAAGGCGCGGGGCTCACCCTGCACGATCCGCATCTGGGTCGGCAGTTCTTTGGTGATAGCGAAGCGGCGCTACAGGCAGAAATGGTGGTGCTCCACGGGCGCACTTACCGCCGGATACTGCTGGGCGGTACTATCGCCGCCGCCGAAAGTTTTATGGATGGCGACTGGGAAACTCCGGATCTCACCGCCCTGCTGCTGCTGCTGGCTAAGAATATTCACGTTGCTGATAAAATAAAGTCGCGCCTGAGCTGGCTAACAGCACCGCTGAATCAGCTGGTCCACGTCCTGCGCAGCAATAACGTGCGCCAGGCGAAGCGCAACATTGCCGCGCACTATGACCTCGGCAACGATTTCTATGCCAGCTTTCTTGACCAGGCGATGCTCTACTCCAGCGCCTGGTTCCCCCAGCCGGAGATGACGTTGGAACAGGCGCAACAGGCTAAAATGCAGCGCCTGTGCGACCAGCTTGCTCTTGGGCCGCAGGACCATCTGCTGGAGATCGGCAGCGGCTGGGGGGCAATGGCAGAATATGCCGCACGGAAATACGGTTGCCGCGTGACCACCACCACCATCTCACGCGAACAGTATGAATATAGCTGCCAGCGTATTGCCGCAGCGGGGTTAGCCGACCGCGTCACGGTATTGTGTGAGGATTACCGCCATCTCAGCGGGCAGTACGACAAGATTGTTTCGATAGAGATGATCGAAGCGGTCGGTAAAGCCTATATCCCACTGTTTATCCAGCGCTGCCAGCAGCTACTGAAACCCGGCGGTCGCATGGCATTGCAGGCGATCACCATCAGCGAAGAGCGCTTTGCTTCTTACGCACGCGGCGTCGACTTTATTCAGCGCTATATCTTCCCCGGAGGCTTCCTGCCCTCCGTCAGTTTGTTAGATGACACGCTGAAAGCGGTCAGTGATTTCAGCATCATCGACCAGTTTGAGATAGGTGAAGATTACGCACAGACCCTGAGATGCTGGCGACAGCGCTTTGACCTTGCCTGGCCGCAGCTGGCACAGGGGCGTTTTGACTCGCGTTTCCGTCGTATGTGGCTGTTCTATCTCTGCTACTGTGAAGCGGGCTTCCGCGCCCACACTATCGGCACCGTGCAGCTCACGCTGCAACGGCATGAACCGCTGGTACTCTGACACTGACCTTTTGGCGCGACGAAAGCGCCACTTTCGCTTAATTCTGGCAGGGGAAGGCGCTATACTGCGCCCTTCTTTGGAAAATGCAGGTCACGAAATGAACTGGCAAAAAATCGGTGTGATATTTATCTTTCTGCTGATGGCGATTGGCGGTATCGGCGGCGTTATGCTGACGGGGTATACCTTTATCGTTCGTTCCTGAGGCGTTGTCAGGCGGCATTCTGCCGCCGTCCTATGCCATCGCCAATGCTCATCCTTTAGTCATTGCTGGTTTAATGTCAGAACACTTCGGAAAAGCGGTTGCGCAAAACGTCACGCTATATTCTCCTCTTAATGCGCTTTTGCCTTAAAATTACTAACGTGGCTTGAGAAACAGAAATATCCCATGCATCAGGCGCACTTCCATGTCATATTCTGCACTACTGAACATATAAACCAGCACTCGCTCATTTTTAGCTTGAATTTAACTTCGCTATAAATGGCCGCACCTGATATAAACCAATAAGTTACCCCGGAGTAATAATGAAAATAATTACCAGCGATCAGAAATATCCGGAAAAGAGAAACATAATCACTGACAGTAACAATACCTATGTGAATTTCAGATATAAAAACATTTGGCTCTATATCAATGCTCTAAGAAAGAAAATTCTTAAAAAGAATAAATCTTTCATATTTCAGACTATCCCCTCTTTAATTCCGAAAGATGCGTCTATTATCCATCTGTTCAATGAAGTCGCCAGAACCAATAAAAAATGGGTCTCAACGTTTGAAACCGAGATACCTCGCGTGTTGCCTGCTAAAGGAATATCTAAATTATCTAACCCGGAGCTTCATTCACAGCTTCAGTTGGCAGCAGCACCACAGTGTATTGCTCTTATTGCTATTTCTGCCGCCACGCGAAATATAGAGTTAAAACTTTTGCATTCATTTCCGGCAGTAAAGCAGGCTATTTCCGCTAAACTGCACGTCTTACATCCGCCTCAGCCATTACTGCACGAAGAGGCCCGCGACCATAGCGAAGCAAAGATAACATTCACCTTTATCGGATCGGATTTCTACCGCAAGGGGGGAGCCGAGGTGGTGCTTGCCTTTAGCCAGCTGGTTGAGGAAGGTCTGATTAATGCAGATACGGTGCAGGTTAACGTTATCGGTGAGCTGGCGCGCAGACACAATATCGCCCACGGCCCGTTTCAGGATGATGAACTCTTCTATCGCCGGATAGAAAAGCTGCTGGCCGAAAACCCCGTTTTCAAACATCATAATTCGCTGCCGAACGCGCAGTTTCTGGCGCTGCTGAAAGAAACCCAGGTGGGCCTGCTGCCAACCTGGCAGGACACCTATGGCTTTTCGGTGCTGGAGATGCAGGCCTGCGGCTGCCCGGTGATCACCACTAACGTACGCGCCCTGCCGGAAATTAATCCTGAACAGGCGGGATGGATAATTAAATGCCCACTCAACGACACGTATGAACTGAATGTCTCTTCCGAACAGGAAAAGAGCGATCTTCGGCAGCTGATTATTTCGCAGTTGAAGCAGCACATTACTGCCATCCTGCATGACAGGGATCTGCTTAATTCACGTTCGGCGGGATCTTTAGCCAGGATCCGTCAAGAGCACGATCCCGCCGCGTTTCGTCGCCAGCTGAATACAATTTATCAGTCTTAACAGAAATTCAGCCCCGAACCTAAGCGTCTCACTTTGACCGTACCCAGTGAGGTGAGGCGTTTCTCCATCAGCCGACAGCAGGCTGCTGCGCAATGTACTGCGCGAACTCGTCAGGGATGCGGGCAAAGGTGTACAAAAACCACGGGGTGAAACGCTCAGGGTGAGCCTGAATTTCATGCTGAATATCCGCCAGTGAGCCGTAGCGCCAGTCGTCCGCTTCTTCAGGATTTATCGTTGGCAGGGCATCGCTGATAGCGAAGTAGACGTGGCCGTACTCATGTTCGGTGAGACCATTACTGAGCGGCAGGTTGTAGCTGAGTTCAAATACCGGCTGTAAACTGACATCAAGCCCCATCTCTTCACGCAGGCGGCGTTGCGCGGCTTCTGCGGTCGACTCCTGCGGATAGGGATGACCGCAGGTGGTGTTACTCCACAGGCCGCCACAGTGATATTTACCGTGCGCACGCTGTTGCAGCAGCAGCTGATGCTGCGAGTTAAACACGTAAATAGTCACCGCACGATGCAGTAACCCCTTTTCATGCACCTCAAGTTTTTCCATCTTACCGGTGGGACGGTCGTGGCGATCGACCAGAATAACTTCAATAGCTGACATGCCGACTCCTTAACGCGAATGCCAACTATTTTGACATAAGACAAGGAGATCGATCTGTATATAATAGTGCGAAAAATAACGTTAACGTGTGAATTGAACGCCGCAAGCAGGATTCAGGACGCGCTATCCCCTTATATTCCGGGCTCTAACACCTGCGGACGCGCACGGAAGATATGCCCGCAATCATGCTGTAACAGTCGCTCCACCAGCTGCTGTCCCCCGTCGGTGTCGCGCTGGGCAAAATCCAGCTCCGGCGCGGTGGCGGGTGCAGCCCATAGCAGATTGACCTTATCGCCGCTGCGCCTGGCTAACGGCAGCTGCCCGGCGTCCCCCGCCAGCGCGCTGGAGAGAACAAAGCCAGCGAAACCTACCGGAGCGAGCGCTGATTCCAGCGTATGCCCTTCCCCCAGCCAGCTAAGACGTGACCACGGCATATGGGCAAAACCCGCCAGCGCGCTGGCCATCTGCACCGCGTTGTCTTCCGTCATCACCGCACCATCGATGGCGAGAGCCAGTTCACAACGGCGATACGCCGGGGCCAGATCCTGATAGAGAAAATCAACCTGTGGCATCGGGCGAACGGACATGCCCAGCGTCAGGAAATACCAGTTCCCCTGATGATAATGCTGCGAGATGGCCATCGGCGGCCAGTTGCCTTGGTCGATGGCGTAGTATTTCAGGGAGTCGCCATACTGCGCCTGATAACACTGCAACGTCTCCTGCTGTATTAGCTCCCACGGCTGGCCATCCTGCCAGTCACGCCAGAACTGACGATGTTGCTGTGCCGCCGCGTAGTATTCGTTAGTTGAGGCCGAGCCGAGTGGTGCGGTCAGGCGACCGGCTTTGATACAGCCCGCCGAGAAGCTGACCTGCCGATCCTGATACAGGCTCCAGCCGGGGATCACCGCCAGCAGTTGCCCCTGATACCACAGCGCTGCGCCATCATCGCTCGGCTCCCAGACGATTTGCAGCGCGGCGGGGTCGAGCATCGGTTCCGCCTCCAGCGTGCGGCAGTATTCGGCGCTCAGCAGCGGTGCGATGCCCTGCTGCATTGCCGTCACGTCTTCCTGCTGCGGCGCGGGCAGCAGGTTGCGTAACCAGCAGCCGCGTACGGCAAACTGCGTGCGAAATCCTTCTGATGGCCAGATATAGAAATAAGCCGTGCGTGCGTCCTGTTCGACTATGGCGATCAGCGTCTGTTGCTGATTGCTCACTTCAGCAATCTGATGGGGCTGTGTCATAACGCCTCGACGATAGTATGGCGGGAAACCGCTGTTCCTGATAATGAGGCAGAATGCCGCGTGGGCCCCCTCGCGGCAAGGGTAATAGTCTCAAAATTCGGCAGGAGGCTAACGCCCTACCCGCGTCATGGCGCGCTGAAAGGCACCGCGATGGATCGCCCAACGCAGTAGCGCGGCGATTAAATGAATACGTGCACGAATAACGCGCCTTCTGAATGATGAAAAATGCAGGCCAAAAGCCTGCTGTGCCCAGCCGGGCAGCAGTTCGACACCGCCCGACAGCATGGCTTTCATTGCCGGACGCGCTTGCCACGCCGGAGCCGGGGCATTCATTAACAGCGTTAACACCTCCTGCGTACGCGCATCGCAGCGCAGCTGTGGGCGCATGGACTGCAAATAGGCCTCCACGGCCGCCACGCTCTTTGGCACGTTTTCCGCGCCCAGCGCTTCTGCCACCCGCGCCGCTTCGCGGTAATATCTGTCCTGCTGCGCAAGGCAGAGGTGCGGGTTTTTATAGCGCAAATGTGCCGCAAGGAAGCTGCTGGTTTCCGCCACATGAACCCAGGTCAGCAGCTGCGGATCGCTGGCTGCGTAGGGGTTTCCCTGCGCATCCTCACCGTAAATATGCTGATGAATGCCTTTGACGCGGGCGATCAGAATATGTGCATCCTCGGTGTTTCCAAAGGTGGTGACGGCAATAAACTGGCTGGTGCGCCGCAGGCGTCCCATCATATCGGTGCGGAAGGTTGAGTGATCCCAGACTCCGGCCAGCGCCAGTGGGTGCAACATCTGTAGCAGCAGCGCCGAAATACCGCCGCACAGCATCGATGAGAAATCACCATGCACTCGCCAGATAACGCTGTCCGGGCCGTAAAGCCCGGGATCGCCCGGCGGTTGTGAGAGATCAAACTCATTCAGCGACAGACCGTTGATGCGGAAAACCTGCTGCTGAATTTTATCGCGCAGACCGGACATCAGCACTGCGCCTTGGGTTCAGAGCAGGGCAAGCCCCGCAGCCGTTTACAGATAGTCAAATTCGGCATTCTCCGTGCGTACCGAGTCCAACCCGATCATCACGCTGAATTTACCCGGCTCAGCCACCTGCTGCATTTTGGCATTCCAGAATTTAAGCGCATTGACATCGATTGGGAAGGTGACGGTTTGCGATTCCCCGGCCTTCAGCATAACGCGCTTAAAGCCCTTCAGCTCTTTTACCGGGCGGCTGAAGCTTGCCACCTCGTCGCGCAGATAAAGCTGTACCACCGTCGCCCCATCGCGTTTGCCACTGTTGGTCACCGTGATGCTGGCATTGACCGATCCGTTTCTCGTCATGGTGGCAGCCGACATTTTCACCGCCGAGAGCGTAAAATCGGTGTAGCTCAGGCCATAGCCGAACGGGAACAGCGGGCCATTAGCCTCATCGAAATAGTGCGAGGTATATTTGTTGGGATGTTCGAAATTATAGGGCCGCCCGGTATTCAGATGGTTGTAGTACATCGGGATCTGCCCCACGGAACGCGGGAAGGTCATTGGCAGCTTGCCGGAGGGGTTATAATCCCCGAACAGCACGTCGGCAATGGCGTTACCGCCTTCGGTGCCGCTGTACCAACTCTCCAGCAGCGCATCAGCCTGCTGCGTTTCCTCTGCCAGGGTTAACGCCCGCGCATTCATCAGCACCAGCACCAGCGGCTTACCGGTGGCTTTTAACGCGCTAATGAGCTGGCGCTGGCTGTCCGCCAGCGTCAGATCGGTACGGCTGGAAGCCTCGTGCGCCATTCCGCGCGCCTCACCCACCGCCAGTACCACTACATCCGCTTTCTTCGCCGTTGCTACCGCTTCATCCCGCATCTGTTGAGGCGTGCGCGCATCGACGGTGACCGCTTTTTCATACAGGTTAAGGAAGTCCTGAATGCCCTTATTATCGGTGACGTTAGCGCCTTTGGCATACAGCAGCGTGGCCTGCCCGGCGGTGGCATTTTTCATCCCCTGCAACAGCGTCACCGACTGGCCCGCAACCCCGGCAGCCGACCAGCTGCCCATAATGTCGATCTGGCTGTCGGCCAGCGGGCCAATCAGCGCAATGGTGCCGTTTTTCTTTAGCGGTAGCGTATCCAGACGGTTTTTTAACAGTACCAAGGTTTTCCGCGCCACATCGCGCGCTTCTGCGCGGTGCAGACGGCTTTCCGCATTGGTATCGACCGGATCGCTGCCGGCCGGGCCCAGGTGACTGTAAGGATCGTTAAACAGCCCCATATCGTATTTCACATTGAGTACGTGGCGGGTGGCGTCATCAATCTCCTGCATGCTGACCGCACCACTTTTCACCAGGTCCGGCAAGTATTTGCTGTAGTACTCATCGCTCATGCTCATATCGATGCCGGATTTCAGCGCAATACGCACCGCATCCTGCGGATCGCGCGCCACGCCATGCTGGATCAGCTCTTTAATCGCGCCGTGGTCACTGATGGTAATGCCCTTGAACTTCCAGTCATTGCGCAGAATGTCTTTTAGCAGCCAGCTATCGGCGCTGGCCGGAACGCCGTTCAGCGAATTCAGCGCCACCATCACGCCGCCGCTGCCCGCATCCAGCGCCGCTTTATACGGCGGCAGATAGTCCTGGAACAGGCGCTGAGGGCTCATATCCACGGTATTATATTCGCGCCCACCTTCCACCGCGCCGTAGGCGGCAAAATGTTTCACGCTGGTCATCACCGAATAGCGATCCGCCGGACTGTTGCCCTGCATCGCTTTGACCAGTGCGCGTCCCATTTCACCAGTCAGCAAGGTGTCTTCACCAAAACCTTCCGACCCCCTGCCCCAGCGCGGTTCACGGGTGACATCCACCATCGGTGCCCAGGTCATATTAAGACCATCATCGGCCGCTTCATAAGCCGCAATACGCCCCACTTCAGTCACCGCGTCGATGTCCCAACTGGCGGCCAGCGCCAGCGGGATCGGGAACTGGGTGCGCTGTCCGTGGATCACATCATAGGCGAAAAATAACGGGATCTTGAGACGGCTAAGCTGCATCACCTGATCCTGCATCTGACGAATGTCCTGACGGGTCACGGTGTTAAAAATCGCCCCCACCTGCCCCTGCTGGATCATGTCACGAATGGCGGATTTGGGATTTTCCGGGCCAACGGTGATCAGCCTGAGTTGGCCAATCTTTTCATCAAGGGTCATTTTTTTCAGCAGTCCGCTGACAAAAACGTCACGCGCCTGCGGATTAAGCTGATGAGGGCCAATAATATCGTCGGCGAAAGCTGGCTGAAACGCCAGAGTAACGGCAAGGCTGACAGAACAAATCCAATTCATCAGATGATCTTCTCTCAAGTGATTGTGGCGAATCGATTATTTATGGCGTGCGAACAGATGCGCGCAGTGTGTCATACCTTAATCATAGCAGCCAGTTTTACCACCATAAATTGCCGCATTTTTAGCATGGGCTTTATCGACCGCCAAGCGGTGCTAAAGTTAAAGGATGAAACTGATAAGGACATAACATGCACACCTCCCAAACCGCAGGAAAAAAACTGATTGCAGAACTGGGCCGTATCGTTGGCCGCCATCATTTGTTGAGCGAACCTGAAAAAACCGAACGATACCGCAAAGGTTTTCGGTCCGGCGAAGGCGACGCGCTCGCCGTGGTATTTCCGGGTAGTTTACTTGAGCAGTGGCGCGTCCTTCAGGCCTGCGTTGACGCAGATGTGATTATTCTGATGCAGGCGGCCAATACCGGACTGACCGAAGGATCAACCCCCAACGGCAACGATTATCCGCGTGATATTGTGATTATCAGCACGCTGCGCATGGATAAAATTCAGCTGCTGGACGACGGTAAACAGGTGCTGGCGTTCCCCGGCAGTACCCTGTATCAGTTGGAAAAAGCCCTCAAGCCACTCGGGCGTGAGCCGCATTCGGTGATTGGTTCGTCGTGCATCGGTGCGTCGGTACTGGGCGGCATTTGTAATAACTCCGGCGGATCGCTGGTGAAACGTGGCCCCGCCTATACCGAGATGGCGCTGTACGCGCAGATTGATAGCCAAGGCAAATTACAGCTGGTGAACCATCTGGGGATCGAACTCGGCAGCACGCCGGAGCATATTCTCGGCAAGCTGGATGATGACAGCTGGAAACCTGCTGATGTGCTGCATGACCAGCGCCACGCCTCCGATCCAGACTATGCCGAACGGGTACGCGATGTCGATGCCGCGACACCGTCGCGCTTTAATGCCGATGAACGCCGACTGTTTGAAGCCTCCGGCTGTGCCGGAAAGCTGGCGCTGTTTGCCGTGCGGCTGGATACCTTTGCCAGCGAAAGCGCCCAGCAGGTTTTCTATATTGGCACCAATGACACGGCGGTGCTCGACCGGCTACGCCGTCATATGTTGTCCAGTTTTGCCAACCTGCCGGTGGCCGGTGAGTATATGCATCGCGATATTTTTGATATCGCGGAGGTCTATGGCAAAGATACCTTTGTGATGATCGACAAACTCGGCACCGACAAAATGCCGCTGTTTTTTACTCTCAAAGGACGAGTGGACGCGCTGCTGGCTCGCGTGAAGTGGCTGAAACCCCATTTCAGCGATCGCCTGCTGCAAAAGCTGGCCGCCCTGCTGCCCGGGCATCTGCCGCCGCGCATGAAGCAGTACCGCGACCGCTTTGAACATCATCTGATGCTGAAAATGTCCGGCGACGGCGTGGCGGAAGCGCGCGCGTATTTGCAGACGTTTTTCCAGCAGGCGCAGGGCGAGTTTTTCGAATGTGAAGGGAAAGAAGGTGCGCATGCCTTTCTGCATCGCTTTGCCGCTGCCGGTGCGGCAGTGCGCTATCATGCGGTGCACCATGATGAGGTGGAGGATATTCTGGCGCTGGATATTGCCCTAAGGCGCAACGACCGCGACTGGTTTGAGCAGCTGCCGCCAGAGTTCGACGGTGCGCTGACCCATCGCCTGTATTACGGTCACTTCCTCTGTCACGTCTTTCATCAGGACTACATTGTGAAAAAAGGGGTCGACGTACACGCATTGAAGGAGAAGATGCTGGCTATCCTCGAAGCGCGCGGAGCGGAATATCCGGCCGAACATAACGTAGGGCATCTCTATCAGGCCAAGCCACAGCTGAAAGCGTTCTACCAACGGCTCGATCCGACCAACAGTTTCAACCCTGGCATTGGTAAAACCACGCGGGCGAAACACTGGGGTGACTGCGACTGCTGAAACCAGATTACAGGGCGGGGATAAATTCCCCGCCAGCTAAAGGTCAACTTCACCAGAAGTTACTCTTGCGGTGCTTCTTTTAACACCAGCTGATCATCCTTATGTTCGATAATCATGGTCTGCGGCGTCGACAGCACGACGCCCTCTTTACGCAGCCGGGTCAGGATATCAAACAGCAGATCGCTTTTCACTCCGCTCACCTGTCGTGGGCTGGCCACGTTGCCGGTTACCGCCAGCACGATCCCGCTGCTGGTTAAATCTTTGAACGACACCGATGGCTCTGGCGTTTCCAGCACCCGCTCGTTTTCAATATACACATCTAACAGCAGCTGGCGCACCTGCTGAGGATCGATATCCAGCGGGAAGGTCAGAGTGATGGTTGCCACCCCCTGGGCGTTACCCATAGTGGCATTACGCACGTTCTGCGAAATCAGCTGCGAGTTAGGCACAATCACCGTCGATTTATCCGTAAGCTGGATCTCGGTGGCGCGCACATTGATACGGCGAATATCGCCCTCAATTCCGCTGATGCTCACCAGATCTCCCACCTTTACCGGGCGCTCGGTCAGCAGGATCAGGCCGGAGATAAAGTTCTTTACGATCTCCTGCAAGCCAAAACCGATACCCACCGACAGTGCGCTGACGATCCATGCCAGCTTGTTCCACTGCAATCCCATAATCGACAGCGTCATCAGGATAACCAGCACAAAACCGATATTGCTGAACAGGGTGATCAGCGATACGCGCATGCCGATATCCATGGTGGTTTTGGGCAGGAAATCATGTTCCAGCCAGCGCTTCACCGAGCGCAACGCCCAGATACCGACCACCATACAAATCAGCGCATTAACCATATGCGCCGGAACAATATTCAGCGATTCCAGTCCCTTACCGCCCCAGAATTCGATCGCTTTTTGCACCAGTTCGATCGGCGTAGCGCTGCCGAAAGTCCCGTTGAGTAGCGCCATTGCCGCCACCAGTATCAGCAGGGTTTTTCCCACTGCGCCGAGCAGCGCGGCAATCTGCCCCAGATAGCGCTCGTCGATATTCAGCGAGCTTTGAATGCGTTTGCCTGAGGCGCTGTTGGTAGAAAACAGGCTGTCACTGGCGTCGGCTACCAGCTGGCTGCAAATATAGAAAGAGCCGAAAACAATGCCCATCCATACCAGCTCATAGCTGAGGAAGCGTGCCATCGTGACATAACCGATCGCCAGGGCGACCATAATCGCCACGCCGACCAACGTCAGTGCCATCTGGATCAGCCCGACCAGCGTTGATTTTACCTCCGGCTGGATCCCTTCCTGCAACAGTCGCCGCCGCACGCGGTTGGTACGCATACTGATCGACAGTGCGGTAGCACCTATCAGCAGCGCGGTCATGCCGTTGGCAAAAATAGAGGTGCCGACGCTGGTATTCACGGTGCCATTAACGACTTCCACAGTCTGGAAAATAAACACCAGCGCAGCGGTCAGCGGCGGGTAAGGTTTTAACGCCATCGCCACCTCATTAGAGATGGTGGGCAGACGCCATGACGGGCGGCGGGTGGAGAGGAAAGCACGTCCTAACCCGGCTATCAGCCCGCAGATAATACTCTGCCCCACCAGTTTGTCGGCGAATATACGTACCTCATCCAACACCTGGTCATGACGGGTAAAGGCCAGATCGAGGAAATTAAACGCCAGCGCCACTGCCAACAGCGTGGTCAGAGCGGTAGCAGCAGCAAGAAAACTGCGGCGCAGACGCCCCTCCGGCAGGTGATGAATCCCGACCCAGGCAAGAAACTCTTCAAGATAACGGCGGCCTAGCGTAGCCACTAGCATCGCCGCCAGCACCCAGGCGATGGTGCCAAAGCGCCAGTCCGGCTCCCAGCTCAGGGCTGCCGTCGCCCCCAATTCATCAACAAACGCGCTAATTTTTTCGCTGTCACCGCTTTGGCTATTAAATAACGGCGACCAGAAGTGCGTCCCAAAGATACTGCCGGCATTCAGCGCCAGCTGGGTTTTCATCGCATCGCGCCGAAGGTTAACAATTTGCGCAGAGAGATTGATCGAGCCGTTTTTTATCGCTTCAGCCTGCTTGATCTGATCGTCCATCTTGCCTTTCTGATTTTCCAGCTTGCTGCGCTTGCTGGTCACTTCGGCAGTCTCTTTTACCCCGCCGTCAGCCTGCGGAGCCGGGCCGAGCACCGCCAGCTGAGCATGGAGCTGCGCACGCTGCGGAATAATATTCTGCATCAGGGTATCAGCATCGCCAGACAGCTCCAGCGCCATATCGTTGAGCTCATTCAGCCGACTATCGTTGGTTTCCGCTGAAACACGCTGCTTAATATTGTCCAGCACCTTCTGCATTTTCGGCAGCTCAACCGAGGCATTCACCTTCGGCGGCGCATCGCCATTTTGCTGAACGCTGTCATTTTCTGCCGCCATTACCAGCGGAGGTGATAACGCGACCAGAGCCAGCAGACAGATACGAAGAAAAGTAAACAAGCCAGACATGAACATGTTCCTGATACCAAGAGCGGTGCCGTCGGGCACCATGAAATTTACCGAACAGTGTAGGCTTTTGCCCCGGTCGGCACTATAGGATTATCTACCGCATTTATTCGGGGGCGCTGTCGTCAGCCCGTGTGTTATTTGCCACCCGCGACGCCTTATCCTTTTTGTAGCTCAGGGCAGCAGGCGGCACCGCAGAGACCTTACCGGTTTCAATCCACTGACGCAGACGATTTGCATCAGCAAAGTGGGTGTATTTGCCAAACGCATCCAGTACCACCAGTGATACCGGACGCTGGTTAATCACGGTGCGCATGACCAGGCAGTGCCCCGCTTCATCGGTATATCCGGTTTTCGTCAGCTGAATATTCCAGTCCGGGCGGTACACCAAATGATTGGTATTGCGGAATGGCAGAGTGTAATTAGGGCTGTGAAAACTGGCCATATCCTCATGGGTGGTGCTCAGTTGGCCGATCAGCGGGTAACGCTTCGTCGCCAGCAGCAGCTTGCTCAGGTCGCGGGCGGTAGAGACGTTTTCGATCGACAATCCGGTCGGCTCCGCGTAGTGAGTATGGCTCATGCCCAGCGCCCGCGCTTTGGCATTCATAGCGCGGATAAAGGCGTCGTAGCCGCCCGGATAGTGGTGCGCCAGACTGGCAGCGGCGCGGTTTTCTGACGACATCAGCGCCAGCAGCATCATATTTTTACGGCTGATTTCACTATTAAGCCGCACGCGTGAGTAGATACCACGCATTTCCGGCGTATGACTGATATCTACTTTTAGCATTTCATCCAGCGGCAAGTGCGCATCCAGCGTTACCATCACCGTCATTAACTTGGTGATTGAGGCAATGGGGCGAACCCGATCCGGGTGGCTTTCGTAGATCACTTTATTGCTGTTCAGATCAACGATCATCGCACTACCCGAAGCAATGGCAGGCTGGACAGCGTGACTTAATTCAGGCTGTTGGACACGGGCGGCGGCCTGATTGATCGGGTATGGGGAGGAAATCAGCATGACCAGACTAAACAGGGATAAACGAATTTTTGCAGGCATCGGCGAAAACTTAACGGCTGGTTATTCCGGTGTGGCAACCACACGCCGCTTCCCGTCAGTGTTACGGGGGCTGGCATTAGCATAATAAGCTGCGAGGCGAGACTTTTCCTACTGAATATTCGTTTCACCACGTTAATGAAAACACCGCCGGTGACCCGGCGGTGTGGGCAGTCAGAACAACTGGAAGCCGTAACCCCAAAGAAGCACCGTCAATGCCAGTAACACTTCAAGAACCAGCACGCCGATAGCCAGGGTAGAACCAATAAAACGCAGGCTCTCTTCCTTATCGATATTAAGAAACATCGGGATACCGACATACATCAGATAACCGGTGTAAACCAGCGCCATTGTCCCCACCAGAGCGCACAGCCATGCCAGCGGATAGAGCGCCACCAGCCCGCTTAAGAACATCGGCGTTGCCACATATCCGGCAAATACCCGACAGCTGGCAAGCGTTGGACGCTGTGGATAATCACGCGCCATCCACCAGATGACTCGCCCCATCACAGCCACGCCCACCAGCATCAAAGCATAGAACAGGATTGCCAGCCCGAAAGCCGTGGATAACGACAGCACAATCGCGGGATGATCGCCAGACCTCCAACCGATCTGGGTCGTGCCGATAAACGCGCAAAGCACCGGGATTAATGCCATCAGCAATACGTGATGGAGGTAGTGGTGAGAGAGAGATTCGTTCTCCTGCCTGATGTCGCGCATCTCACGGCCGGGATGCGCAAGAAGTCCCCATACATGGTTCATATCTTCACTCCTCTGAACAACGGACCGCCAGTTGGCAATCTCCCGGGCGGCATCTCTTCAAGTATAAGTGCCCCTGAAAACTTTGTGATCCAGCCGCCTGCTGCCGGGGATAACCGCCTCAATTTGTAGGAAAAATAAAATAAAAAGTCGGCATTAATTCCTGCAACCGGTGCTAAAAGCGTTAAACTTAATCACCCGAAACCAAAAAGGAGTGCTGTTTTGCAGATTGACGTTAACACGCTGATATCCCAGTACGGCTACTGGGCACTTTTTATCGGCTGCCTGGCCGAGGGGGAAACCTTTACGCTACTGGGAGGTATAGCCGCACATGAAGGACTGTTACGCTATGGCGGCGTGGTCCTGGCGGCAATGTCAGGTGGCATGCTCGGCGACTGCTTCCTGTTCTTTATCGGTCGCCGCTACGGTGAGACTATCCTGCGGCGTTTTAAAAAGCATCGCCATCATATTGCCCGAGCTAACCGCCTGATCCGCAACAGGCCCGTGCTTTTTGTTATCGGTGTGCGCTTTATGTACGGTCTGCGTATTGTCGGGCCAGTTATTATTGGTGCCAGCCAGCTCTCTCCACGCAAGTTTTTGTTATGTAACCTGATCGGCGCAGCGCTATGGGCAACTATCTTTGTTTCACTCGGCTATCTCGGTGGTCAGGTGATCGCCCCCTGGCTGCATCAGTTGGACCATCATCTGAAACAGGTGTTCTGGTTGCTGTTAATAGTCGCCATCGTATGGGGCATCCGTATCGCGTTGAAAATGCGTAATAAATAGCTTTTCTCACCTGAATGGCCAACAAGGGCAGCGCTTTTTTGTGCTGTACCGCAGGTATGCTTGCTTTGTCGATATGACCGGTCTGGGCCTGCTGGCTACCCCGAACAGACAAATCTAAGCCGTGTTACGGCGATCGTTAATCGTAAAGTTAGTTCCACAACAATAAATGCTGGTTCCTCAAAAGCTATTATGCACATATAATGCGCAGCCGGTCATATCCGTCACACTTCGCATGACAGGCCACCAGGCTGCAACGCGAATGTTTCGCAACCGTTGACCAGTATTGGGTCGTTTATCAACAGTCTACATGGCGCTACACCAGAAATTACTATGAAAAAAAGCATCCGTGCGTTTGTCACCCTAATCATCACCGCAGCGGCATTAAGCCACTCGGCTTTCGCTGTCGTTTACCCTCTTCCGGCCGCGAACAGCCGCCTGACCGGGGAAAACCTGGAAATTACCATTCCGCAAGACAGTAAACTTCCGCTCGAAGCTTTCGCCGCTCAGTACCAGATGGGGCTAAGCAACATGATGGAAGCCAACCCGGGCGTGGACGTCTATCTGCCTAAAGCCGGAAGTAAACTGACTATTCCTCACCAGCTGCTGCTACCTGACGCCCCGCGTGAAGGCATTGTGATCAACAGTGCAGAAATGCGTCTTTATTACTATCCGAAAGGCAGTCATACCGTGGTAGTTCTGCCAATCGGTATCGGCGAACTGGGTAAAGATACGCCGATCGACTGGACTACTACCGTTCAACGTAAAAAAGATGGCCCGACCTGGACGCCGACCAAAAAAATGCATGTAGAGTACGCCGCGCGTGGAGAATCTCTGCCGGAGGTGTTCCCGGCTGGCCCTGACAACCCGATGGGCCTGTACGCACTCTATATTGGTCGCCTGTATGCCATCCACGGCACCAATGCCAACTTTGGTATTGGCCTGCGCGTAAGCCACGGATGCGTGCGCCTGCGTGCTGAAGATATCCAATGGCTGTTTAGCAATGTGCCGGTCGGCACCCGCGTTCAGTTTATCGACCAGCCGGTTAAAGCGGCGGTAGAACCGGACGGTTCGCGCTATGTGGAAGTTCATAATCCGCTGTCACAAACCCAGGAGCAGTTTGCTTCCCGTGAACCGGTGCCGCTGACGCTGGGCGATAAGGTCAAACAAGTGGTCTCCGATGCCAGCGTTAACGGTGCCAGCCTCGAAGCCGCGCTGAAGACACGTTCAGGTATGCCGGTGAAGGTTAACGGCGCAGCCGAGGAGCAGGTTGCCGTCCCTGAGCAGGAGGCTGCGCAGCCGGAAGAACAACAGCCAGCAGCCGCTTCACCAGAAAGCCAGCAGGATGCCCCAGCGGAAGGACAGGATGCGCCAGCGCTGAGTCAGCCTGGCCCGGTCTATAGCCAGCCGAAATCTTAATTTCCACCACCAGTAAAAACCCCGTTCCATAAGGAACGGGGTTTTTTAATGCGCATCGATTACGGCCGCGATCTCATCCGAGGTTTTCAGCACGCGAACCTGCATAAACAGCGCCGTCGCTTCGTGGTACTCCTTCCGCAAATAGCCAAGCCACTGCTTAATGCGCGCAACATGATACAAGCCGGTATCGCCCTGCTTTTCCAACCGCACATAGCGTTGCAACAGCTGCACCACTTCTCGCCACGCCATACGCGGCTCGTTGTATTTGATCACCCGGCTCAGATTTGGCACATTTAGCGCGCCGCGCCCGATCATCACCGCATCGCAGCCTGATACCGCCATACAATCCTGTGCACTCTGCCAATCCCAGATCTCTCCGTTGGCTATAACTGGAATCGACAATCGCTGGCGGATCGCTCCAATCGCCTCCCAGTTAATGGCTTCAGCGCGATAGCCATCCTCTTTGGTACGCCCATGAACGGCCAGTTCACTGGCTCCGGCCTGCTGCACCGCATCGGCAATTTCAAACTGTCGGGAGCCGGAGTCCCAGCCCAGACGAATTTTTACCGTGACGGGTAGATGGGCAGGAACGGCGGCGCGCATCGCTTTTGCGCCCTGATAAATCAATTCGGGATCTTTGAGCAAGGTGGCTCCTCCGCCGCTGCCGTTAACGGTTTTCGACGGGCAACCACAGTTAAGATCAACACCCCAGGAACCGAGTTCCACCGCCCGGGCGGCGTTTTCAGCCAGCCATTCCGGATATTGTCCTAACAACTGTATGCGCACCAGAGTACCTGATGGTGTTCTGCTGGCATTATCCAGTTCGGGGCAAAGACGTTGAAAGCATTTCACCGGCAGCAAAGCATCCACTACCCGCAAAAATTCAGTCATACAGAGATCGTAGTCGTTGACGTCGGTCAGCAGCTCACGCACCAGCGAATCGAGGACGCCTTCCATCGGGGCAAGTAATACGCGCATGGTAAACCTGTGGAGGGGGTTAACAGGGGGAAGCGGGCGCTTCCCCCCGATTAATTAGCCGTTGTTCGCCGGATTAGCGCGACGCGGACGGGTTTTATTGACGCGCGGAGCGCCGCCATTGCCGCCTTCAGAACGTGCACCGCGTGCAGCACCCGCAGCGTTGCCGTTACCCTGACGACGTTCACCGCCGTTACCGCTTCGGCTTCCGCTGGCACTGCGCTCGCCGCCGCCACGAGGTGACTGCCCCTGACCACCGCGCCCACGTCCACCGCCGCCGCCACGCTGCTGCTGACGACCGTTAATGATCGGCTCGGCTTTGATGCTCGGGTCCGGTTCAAAACCGTCGATTGCCATGCGCGGAATTTCACGTTTCAACACGCGCTCAATGTCGCGCAACAGTTTGTGCTCATCCACACACACCAGCGACAGCGCTTCACCCACAGCCGCAGCACGACCGGTACGGCCAATACGGTGGACGTAGTCTTCCGGCACGTTAGGCAACTCGTAGTTCACCACATGTGGCAACTCTTCAATGTCGATACCGCGTG
This sequence comes from Erwinia piriflorinigrans CFBP 5888, assembly GCF_001050515.1. Lineage (GTDB taxonomy): Bacteria > Pseudomonadota > Gammaproteobacteria > Enterobacterales > Enterobacteriaceae > Erwinia > Erwinia piriflorinigrans. Next base: position 47,874 of record NZ_CAHS01000014.1, on the reverse strand, counting down.
CGGCGATATCGGTCGCTACCAGCACGCGAATTTTGCCATCTTTAAAGTCGCTCAGTGCACGGGTACGTGCGCCCTGGCTCTTATTACCGTGAATGGCTGCGGCGGTAATACCATCTTTATTCAACTGCTCGGCCAGATGGTTAGCACCGTGTTTAGTACGGGTAAATACCAGTACCTGCTGCCAGTTACCGCGACCAATTAACAGAGATAACAGCTCACGCTTGCGCTTTTTGTCCACCATGTGAACATGCTGGGTTACCTGCTCGGAAGCGGTGTTGCGGCGGGCAACTTCAACCTGCTCGGGGTTATGCAGCAGTTTTTCCGCCAGGGTTTTGATGTCATCAGAGAAGGTTGCAGAAAACAGCAGGTTCTGACGTTTGGCAGGCAGTTTCGCCAGTACGCGACGAATATCATGAATGAAGCCCATGTCCAGCATGCGATCCGCTTCGTCCAGTACCAGGATTTCCACTTTTGACAGGTCCAGAGCATTCTGATGCTCCAGATCCAGCAGGCGACCGGGGGTCGCCACCAGTACGTCCACGCCGCCACGCAGTTTCATCATCTGCGGGTTGATACTCACGCCGCCAAATACCACCAGAGAGCGCATATCAAGATACTTACTGTAATCCTGCACGTTTTCGCCAATCTGGGCCGCCAACTCACGCGTTGGGGTCAGGATCAGCGCGCGCACTGGACGCCGTCCTTTCGGATGCGGATTGTAACTGCTCAGCAACTGCAGCAATGGCAGAGTAAAGCCTGCGGTTTTACCCGTACCGGTTTGGGCACTGGCCATCAGGTCGCGACCAGCAAGGACTACCGGGATTGCCTGACGTTGGATTGGCGTCGGCTCGTTATAGCCCTGTTCAGCTACAGCGCGTAAAATATCGGCATTAAGGCCGAGAGAATCAAATGACATAAAGTTGACTGACTCCGGATCCGCCCTGACCGCATCGCGGTGTAGTTTCCAGGGGGAGAGTTGACGCCAGGATCATTCCTGACGCTTGAATGAGAGCACAAACCACGGTGCATAAGGGGCTGATTATAGCAGACCCTAAGGTGTTAAAGGCAGTTATTATTGTCTGTATTATGCGAAATTATCCTACAGGCTATCGCCGAATGGCCGTCTGCGCGCGCTATCAATCATCAGAAAGGTGTGAGTAATGGCAGCCTTATCTCTCCTGACGGACTGTCATACGCGAATTGGCAGAATGAGATGACAAATGGGTATCACGTTGCCCAGAGCGGCCTCATAGGGTCTAAAAATGCAGCGGGCCACCGAAGTGGCCCGCTGAGACTAGCGTGGACGCTGGCCCCGAGGCTGGGGCTGTACGCGCTCTTTCACCAGTAAAGAAACCAGTGCCGGCCCGGTTAGCATCATGACGCCAAAGGCTCCAAGCAGCAGGTTATTATGGATCACCCGTGACAGTACCAACAGCACCATCATCGCTGCACCAAAATAGTAGGTGGTGGTGACATCTTCAAGAAAGTCGCCAATACGCCGCAGGTGCGGCAGACGCTGGGTAAGTAACATCGCGGTAAACACACCGGCGTATAACGCCAGCAGGATAGTACAAACCTGTAACAGCGCCTGATGTTTCCAGCCCCACACCAGCGCTGCGATCAGCAGCAGGTGCAGTGCAATATGTACACAGTTTTGTCCGGTGACAATCTGAATACGATGGGACCATTTCATCTATTTCTCCCGGCAGACCCAACAAGGGCCGCCCAAGCGGGTTACCGAAACCAGTCAGTAACGTATTTATTACCTCAGACTAACGTAGTTTTAGAATAATGGCGTAAATGGACGCGCACATTACCCGGTTTTGTGACCAAGACTACACTCTTTCTTTCACTGGTTGAAAGCAAGAGTGCCATCAGTATGCCACAAAAGGCGTGTGATTTTCATTTAAAGTCCCGGTGAAGCCTGTTCAGAGGGTTTCAATACCTTCCACAATTGAAGTGGATTTCATCGGGCAGCCCTGAACACCAAGGTCTGGCGCAGTCAGACAGCATACAGAAAAAGAGAGGCAGCCCTGCTTTGTAAATCAGAATATCTGCCAGGCAGCATGGAGAAGATGTCAGTGGGTAAGCAGTTATGCGACAACCGTCGCACACTGTATGACGAGAGTACGGCTGACACAGGGTGGCATTTTCCAGCTCTGTGCCAGCCGAACGGTGTTAACGGCGATTACCGAAGATACGTAGCAGCATCAGGAACAGGTTAATAAAGTCGAGATATAGCGTCAGTGCGCCCATGATTGAGTAACGGCGCAGATTCTCTTTGTCTTCAACATCAATCCCTTCACCGATATTTTTCAGCTTTTGCGTGTCGTAAGCCGTCAGACCGACGAACACGACCACCCCAATGTAGGTCACTGCCCACATTAATGCGGTGCTTTTCAGCCAGATATTCACCAGTGACGCCAGCACAATGCCAATCAGCGCCATAAACAGCATACTGCCCATGCCGCTCAGATCGCGTTTAGTGGTATAGCCCCACAGGCTCATGGCTCCAAACATCCCGCCGGTGACCACGAAGGTGCTGGCAATAGATGAATAGGTATAAACGAGAAAAATGCTGGCCATCGTCAGCCCGGTTAGCGCCGAGTAAAGCATAAATAGCCCGGTTGCCACGGCCCCACTAAGCTTATGCACCATGCCTGACAGCACAAACACCAGGCCCAGCTGGAGAATGATCAGGCCAAAGAAGGTGATGCGGTTAGCAAATACCAACTGCATAACCGCTGGCGTGTTGGCCGCATACCAGGAAATAAATGCCGTCAGTAGCAGACCGCAGGTCATCCAGCCGTAGACCTGGGCCATATACACCGAAATGCCGCTGCCGGCACGCTGAACGATTGAATCATTAGAACGTGGATATCTATCCATGATGCCCCCTTTTTGATGAATGAGGCAGACAGTGTAATCCTTTCCCGGTCTGGCTTATACCCCTCTGTAACCTCACTTCCTAAAACCAAAAAGAACTTTGACTGTCAGAGATCTGTCCGGTCCAACGGACGAAATAGTTGAAGATGACAAACAGGGTAATTTATCGCTGTAATTTAAGTTCATACAGAAAAGACTCATATCATCATTATGAGCTGTATTGACTTGTTATCCAGTACGTTATAAATCCAGCTTTGGGGATGCAAATACCACAGTCCAAAATTGACCGAAAATCACATATTTAAAAAGTTCAGGGGTCATCGTTGATATAACTAAGTCTTAATATAGTAAGCTACTATCAAGAAAAGAAATTCGGACACCTTGAAGTAGCCCCAGACCGGTTACGTTGGAAAAAATATAGAAAATCATTGCCTATTATAGATTTCATGTTCTAATAAAATAAATCATTACAGTAGCTTGAAATATTTCCCTACAATGAGTGAAGGGAAATAAATCACAGCTATTAACTTCAAACCCGTTAAAATCTAGGCCGGACTGGCAATAAACACTGTTTTAGGATATCGATTTATGATGGAATAGTTAAATACGGCCTGATTTTTATAATAAGAGTTCGGATAAAAATTAACAATTTTGCCCAAGAGAGAAGCAAGTATTGCTACATGAAGCCTATCAGTGTTTACTTCCTTGAAATCCTCAAGAAAGTTAATCATGCACCTAGTGGAGTTTCTAGCCAATGAAATATTATCCCAATAATCTCCATTCCATGTCAGGGATATATCGTGATTGATTACTTCTATATTGCCGTTTAAAGATTCCGAATCAGTTCTGTAGCAGTTAGCAATATTTTTATCACTGAATATATTGGAGCGGTATTTTTCTAAATCGAGATAAAAAGCCATATCATCAGAAACAAAAACATTTACGCCCTTCTCATAACCTAAAGACAAAACGTATTCCAGAGTGGTTGCTTCTCTGCAAAAAACAATTAACTTATTTTTATTATCGCTAAAAAACTTTTTATAACCTTTTATGGTAGAAGGCATGATGATTATTTTAAAAAAATTATCTAATTGGCTCTCCAAGAAGTCTTTACCTTCGGAGTATAAACCTTCAATAAGATTGCCCCCACCACCAAAAAAAAGTACATCCCGACTATTGTGGTAAGAGTGATGACGTGCATACTGAGAAAATGTTATATTATTACGTTCAAAAAAGTCATAGGTCGCAGAAGCGATCACACCATCACCCGCATTACCGGGGTTAGCTTTATAGACAATACTATGTTCAGAATGGTAACATTTTATTAAATCATCTAAGGTTAAAATTTCTTTGTTCATTTTTCATCCAAACCTCTCTTCCAGCCACGGTTTGCATAGAAGATAAGAATAAGTAGGGTAAACAGACTTCTTTCAAAATACCTTTAGCTAAAGCAGCATATATCTGATTAGGACAGCTTTCAATGAAGAAAATTCTTCTAATGACCCCTGATATAGAAGGCCCAGTTCGTAACGGAGGAATAGGTACTGCTTTTACTTCTCTAGCCGCCTGCCTGTCGGGGCAAGGCTATGAAGTAGATATCCTGTATACATGTGGAGAATACCTAGAATCATCTGAAAAAAGTTTTGATGATTGGTCAATTTTCTATAAAAAACAAAACATTAATTTACTAAGCACCGCCGTTACTAAGGAGATAAACATCGATTCTCCTTATTTCCGAAAAAAAAGTTACTCTATCTATCTATGGCTCAAGGAAAAGAACCATTACGATTGCGTCATAGCTTGTGAATGGCAAGCCGATCTTTATTATTCGCTTTTGAGCAAAAAGAATGGTACAGACTTTGCGAATACCTACTTTATTGTAAATGCTCATAGTTCTACGCTTTGGGCTGATGAGGGAAGCTACCAGCTACCCTACGATCAAAACCATTTAGAGCTTTATTACATGGAAAAATCCGTCGTTGAAATGGCTGACCATGTAGTAAGCCCGTCATCCTATCTTCTTGACTGGATGAAAAGCAAAAACTGGGAGTTACCAAAAAATAGCGAAGTCATTCTAAATTGTGCTCCTTTCCAGGGTTTTGATAAGAAAAGTCCAGTGATGAAAACCACAGGACAGTCAACTGCGAGAAACACTATCGAGTTAGTCTTCTTTGGCAGGTTGGAAACACGCAAAGGGCTTGATATTTTCCTTAGAGCTCTTAAAAATTTAAAAGACGAAGACATTGTCAATATCAGCGCAGTTACCTTCCTCGGAAAGAACGTACCTTATGGAAGTATCGACTCACACACTCATATCAAGCTAAACACAGAGGCATTAGATCTTCCAATCAAGATCATCACAGACTACGACCGTACAAACGCTAATGAGTATATAAAAAGAAATGATGTATTGGTGATAACACCTTCTTTAGTAGAGAACTCTCCTTATACTGTTTATGAATGCTTAATTAATAAAGTTAACTTTATTTCGTCTAATGTGGGGGGCATTCCTGAGCTTATTCCAGCAGAGTTTCATGATGAAATCCTTTTCTCACCCACTCCCAATGACTTATATGGCCAGATAAAATCCAGAATTAAGAAATTCAAATGTGCCCCGGGGTTAGTTAGCAGTCAAGGAAAAATAGTAAACTCGTGGATAAATGTTATAGAAAACGCAGAAAAAACAGAGTTTAAAAAGATTTCTGAACATCATAATCCATTAGTCAGCATTTGCATAACACACTACGATCGTGCACATTTATTACACCAAGCTATAGCTTCAATAAAGGCGCAAACCTATTCTAATATTGAAGTAATTCTGGTTGATGATGGCAGTAAATTACCAGAATCCAAAAAGTATTTAGACCTTCTGGAAAGAGATTTTTCATCTAGAAAATGGAAAATAATTAGAAGTTCAAATAATTATTTAGGCGCAGCACGAAATTTAGCTTCACGACATGCTACGGGTGATTATCTTCTCTTTATGGATGATGATAACGTGGCTAAACCGCATGAGGTTGAGGTTTTCGTCACCGCTGCGCTTAATTCAGGTGCAGACATACTGACTACGCCAAGCGATCTGATCTTTGGTGACGAATTTCCTTCCCCATTCCGCCGCACAACGCATTGCTGGTTGCCTTTAGGTCCAGACTTGAACGTTGCCGGTTTTAATAACTGTTTCGGTGATGCTAATGCCCTGATTAAAAAAGACACATTCATAAGTTTGGGTGGCTTTACTGAAGACTATGGCATTGGCCACGAGGATTGGGAATTTTTCTCCAAGGCCGTCCTGGCAGGATACAAACTCAATCTTGTGCCTGAACCCCTTTTCTGGTATAGGGTTGCAAAAACAGGGATGCTAATTAGCGGTAACAAATCTAAAAATAACTACCGCAGTTACAGGCCTTTTTCTAATGATAGTATTAGATACAACCATGCGGTAGGATTAATTCCTTCGTTTATCGAGAGGATTAATCAACTTGAGGCAGAAAATGATTTCCTCAGATCTAATAATACCAATGTTTTTGTAGAGCGAGAACATATCGAACCCAGCTATTCTATAGGCGAAAGTTTGGATAACCTTCATGAGAGAGTGGATGCTCTTATCTCTCAACAGCGTGATGGATGGGCGAACGATCGCTTTAACGCGTTGAATGATAAACTATCGCAGATAAATTATTTGATTCACCAAAAAGAATCGCTGCTATGCCGCAGGCATTTATCTAAGATTCGTAATTTTATTAAAATCAAAAAGTAGTCATTCTATATATATCCCGCCGCTTTGGCTGCGGGGTATCTCTATAATAATCTGTCTATCATGACTCAACAACTATTTACCGAAAAGCAGTTACCTACTCTTCTTCCATACCAGGTCCATAAGTTTACACAAAAACGATTGCACACTTAAATAGGCCAATACCCGTAAAGGCATTTTTTTACTTGCTCATTAAATAAGTATTTTTATTAAAAAACACAAGTAAAAAAAAGTGGTGACACTTATATTTAACTGTCGTTTCATCAATAATTTTCAGGGAGAAAGTCAGTCATCTATCAATTAAGGGGCAGCAATTTATCTGCCCTCTTATGATAGCAAGAATATGCACTATCGTGACAAACAGCTCTGATAGCGGCTGTTGACGCGCTGAGCAAACCACGCGGTAGTCAGGTTGCGGGTGATTTTCGGACTTTCCAGCTTAATGCCGGGCAGGATTTCACGCGGCAACGTCTTACCCGCGTCTTTATCTGCCAGGGTAAATACCGACTTCCACAGGTCGGTCTTGTCGAAATCGACACTGTCACCCTTCTCCAGCGCGCGTCGTATAGCCCGATCGCTATAATCCAGCCGCTTACCTAACAGACGCACGGCCTTCTCAGTCCCTCCAGCGTTATCTGAACCGTAGTTGATCAGGTCGCCGTCCAGCGCCAGCTTGATACCACTAAGACGTGACACCGCCGCCTGAAATGCGGCATTGCGACTGGCATACCAGCCTGCGTTAAAATCAGCAAAGCGATACAGTGGCGCCGGGTAGCTCGCCGGATAACCCAGCAGATGCATCGTGCCGAACCACACGCCGCCACGACGGGTAAAGACCTCGCGCCGGATAGAACCGTCAACCTGATACGGATAGCCTTTGGCATGGGCCTCGGCAAAAGCGATACTGACCTGCATCGGCCCGCCGGTATGAATCGGGTTCAGATTGCCAAACAGCTTCTGTCCCATCGGCACCATATCGATAAAGTCATCAAATACCGCGCTCAGCTCTTTCTCGCTTTTGACGTGATCCAGCCGATCGGTATAGCTTTTACCGTTAGGGGATTTGATCATCAGCGCGGTACGCACGAGAAATGAGGGAATATGCAGCTGTCCGGCACGGCGGTCGATCTCCGCCCAAGCGATTTTCGGCAAACCGTTTACTGCCGCATCAGCACTGAAATTTGACTCCTGCCCGGTCACGGCAATCACCGCACACAGGTTGCTGACGGAGGGAGGAATATTCTGACCGCTGAATGCCACATAAATATCCCCTGCCCAACCCTGGCGGTCGCTCACCCCCGGAGGAAGTAAACGGGTAATTTGCGCTTTGACATCAGTGGGCCGTTGCGCAGGAGCGGTATCTGTCGAATGCTGGCTACAGCTCGCCAGCAGCAGCGCCAGCGGGATGATAAATTTTTGCAAAGAACGGTTCATTGATTTCCTTTCCAACGTGCTGCGGCCTGCCGATCGCTGTCGCGTGCGGCAACCCAGCGCTGGCCATCAGCCGTCGCTTCGCGTTTCCAGAACGGTGCACGGGTTTTCAGTTGATCCATAATAAATTCAGCGGCATCAAATGCGTCGCCACGATGAACGGAACTGACGCCCACCAACACGATATCGTCGCCGGGGAACAATTCACCGATGCGGTGGATGATGGTCACCCGCTGCATCGCCCAGCGCTGGCGTGCCTCGGCAACAATTGCCGCCAGCGCTTTTTCGGTCATACCGGGGTAGTGTTCCAGCGTCAACGCACTCACATCATCGCCGAGGTTATGATTACGCACTTTGCCGGTGAAGGTGACGACCGCGCCGTCAAGGTCTGAAGCAGACAGCCACTGATGTTCATCCCCCATGATGAAGGGCGCCTCACCCACTCTGATACGAGTTTCCATCTTAACCCCCGGTTACTGGCGGGAAGAAAGCCACTTCATCACCAGCGCGCAGCGGATGCTGAAGCGACACCAGCGTCTGATTGACTGCCGCCAGCAGTTTACCCGGTTCCAGCGCCAGCGCCCAGCGATCTCCCTTCTCCGCCAGCTGGCGACGCAGCATTTCAACGTCGGCATATTCTGCTGTGACTTCAAGGCAGTCTGTCGCGACCAGTTCACGCACCTGGGCAAAAAACAGCACCTTAATCATAAGGCACCGCCTGGAAATCTCCTGACTTACCGCCGCTTTTACTCAGCAACCGGCACTGCTCAATAACGATGTCTTTCTGCACCGCTTTGCACATATCGTAAATCGTCAGGGCGGCAACCGAAGCCGCCGTCAGCGCTTCCATTTCGACCCCGGTTTTACCGCTCAGACGGCAAAGTGATTCGATACGCACCCGATGATGCTCGGGTTCAGCGACCAGCGTGACCTCAACTTTGCTCAGCAGCAGCGGATGGCACAGCGGGATCAGCTCCCAGGTGCGTTTTGCCGCCTGGATACCGGCAATACGCGCGGTGGCAAACACGTCACCTTTATGATGGCTGCCGTCAATAATCATCTGTAGCGTCTCCGGGTGCATCACCACGAACGCTTCTGCACGCGCTTCGCGCACGCTTTCCTGCTTGGTGGAAACATCCACCATATGCGCCTCTCCGGCAGCATTTATGTGAGTGAGCTGGGACATATTACGGTTTCTTCAAATGCGAGACAAAATGACAGGGGCGGGTACGCGAATCGAGTTGGTGCTGGATAATGCGCTCCCAGGCAAGTTGGCAGGCCCCGGTCGACCCGGGAACGGCAAAAATTAGCGTGCCGTTGGCGATACCGGCCAGCGCGCGCGATTGCAGGGTTGAGGTGGCAATATCCTCCCAGGAAATCATACGGAACAGTTCGCCGAATCCTTCAACCTCACGATCGAACAATGGACTGATCGCTTCCGGGGTAGAGTTTTTATCATTGAATCCGGTGCCGCCGTTGATCAACACCACCTGCACATCCCGGCTGGCAATCCAGCTGGACACCACGGCGCGGATTCGGTAGCGGTTATCTGCAACAATGGCACGATCGAGCACCTGATGCCCCGCCTCGATCAATGCCTCATGCAGATAGCTGCCGGAACTGTCGCTGTCGGCATCGTGACGATCGGAGACGGTCAGCAACGCCACGTTCAGAGGGATAAAATCCGAGCTACTTTTGCCCATTATCGAGTCCTTAGCTTAACCGCCAATAAATGAGAGATTCTGTGTGATACCGGTATTGCCCTGATGCAAAAAATGCGTCTGTTTTTTCGTCGCAAGGCTGGCAGCAATGCGCGCCTGTAGCTCATACTGCTGGCCGTCATGCACTAGCAGATCTCTTAGCGGCACGCCGCCATCGCCGAACAGACAAAGATGCAGGTTGCCCGTGGCCGAGACGCGCAGACGATTACAGCTGGCACAGAACTCTTTCTCGTAAGGCATAATCAGGCCAATTTCCCCCTGATAGTCTTCATGCCTGAACACCTGAGCCGGGCCATCGCTGCGCGCACGCTCCTGCAAAACCCAGCCCTGCTGAATCAGTTGGTCACGGATAACAGTGCCAGAGATATGGTGTTGGCGAAACAGCGCGCCGCCGTCACCGGTTTCCATCAGCTCAATAAAGCGCAGTTGGATCGGCCGGGCACGGATCCAGGCAAGAAAGGTATCAAGGCTTTGATGATTAACGTCACGCATCAACACGGTATTCACCTTGACCTTGCTGAAGCCAGCGTCAAAGGCCGCATCAATGCCACGCATCACCAGATCGAATTTATCCTGTCCGGTGATAGCGTGAAACTGACGGGCATCCAGGCTGTCGATACTGACGTTTAGCGCGGTCAGTCCGGCGGCACGCCAGCGCGCCACCTCGCGTTGCAGGCGATAACCGTTAGTGGTCAACGCCAGCTGGCGAATGGCGGTATTTTCACGCACCGCCGCAATAATTTCGGTAAAGTCGCGGCGCATTGACGGTTCACCACCGGTCAGACGCACCTTTTCCGTTCCCGCTGCGGCGAATGCACGGGTGACGCGCCGGATTTCATCCAGCGTCAGAAAACTTTTATTTTGTGTACCCTGGGGCTGATAGCCGTCAGGCAGACAATAGGTGCAACGAAAGTTACACACGTCGGTGATCGACAGACGCAGATAATAGAACCTGCGCGCGAAGTTATCAGTAAATTGTGACACCAGTGACACCTTTCCAAAACGGGAGATGCAGGCATTTCTTTCTGCACCCTGGCAACTCAATGGTTGCGGCCATGACACCATATCCTTCAGGACACAGGTATCAGAGCTTTAGTGTGATCTGCCGACATCGGCAAACCGTGGTAACGGGAATGTTAACGCTAAAGATTTGCTGTTACCAGTACAGAGTTTCGCTATGCATTTTAATATATAGCGAATTTTCGCGGCACTTTCCCCGCCAGATAGCGTAAAATGTATCGCGATAATCTGCTGATAACCTCATGGACAAAATAATGCGCAATCGCACTTTAGCTGACCTCGATCGTGTGGTGGCTTTGGGGGGAGGACACGGACTGGGCCGCGTGATGTCCTCCCTTTCACCTCTGGGTTCACGCCTGACCGGCATTGTGACCACCACGGATAACGGCGGCTCCACCGGGCGCATCCGCCGCTCCGAAGGGGGAATTGCCTGGGGAGACATGCGCAACTGTCTTAATCAGTTAATTGCTGAACCCAGCATAGCATCAGCAATGTTCGAATACCGATTCAGCGGTAATGGCGAACTGGCAGGGCATAATCTTGGCAATCTGATGTTGAAGGCACTCGATCATCTCAGCGTCCGGCCGTTAGAAGCGATTAATTTGATCCGCAATCTGCTCAAGGTTGACGCATTTCTCATCCCGATGTCCGAACAACCGGTGGATCTGGTGGCGCGCGATCTGGACGGGCAGCTGATCTATGGAGAAACGGAAATTGACCTGATGGAGCGCCCGCCAGAGGAGCTGATGCTCTCCCCTTCGGTGTCTGCCACGCGTGAAGCGGTAGAAGCAATTGGTCAAGCGGATCTGATACTGATCGGCCCGGGCAGTTTTTACACCAGCCTGATGCCGGTTTTACTGCTGCCGGAAATGGCACAGGCACTGCGCCGCACCCCGGCGAAAATGGTATTTATCGGTAATCTGGGTAAAGAGCTGAGTCCTGCGGCCGCCAGACTGACCACTGCTGACAAGCTGGAAATAATGGAAAAGGTGATAGGAAAGCAGGTTATTGATGCGCTGGTGCTAGGCCCCTGCGCCGATCATACCCGGCTAGAGCAACGTCTGGTGATCCAGCAACCGCTGGAAGCAGGAGATGTGCCCTATCGCCATGACCGTCAACTGCTGCGTCTGGCGCTGGAGCACGCAATACAATCGCTGGGCTGATAAGTTCTGGCAGCACGGCATAAACCATCTCGTGCTGCCATCAGGTCCGTCATGATGCCGCGATAAACAGTTCACGCACCTGATGCAGCTGGTCACGAACCTGCGCCGCTTCTTCAAACTCCAGATTCTGTGCGTGCTGCTGCATCTGAGCTTCAAGCTGGTGAATACGCTTTTGCAGCCCCTGTGGAGAGAGATCGACATAAGCCGGATCGTCTTCCACAATGCTGCGCCCCTTCATGTTACGCGGTTTGGCCTTGTTCTTCGCCAGCCCCTGGCCCAGCTCAAGAATATCGGAGATTTTCTTGTTCAGGCCCTGTGGCACAATGCCGTGTTCTTCATTGTGCAGCTGCTGCTTCTCACGGCGACGCTCGGTTTCACCGATCGCGCGCGCCATTGAGGGGGTAATCTTGTCGCCATAAAGGATAGCCTTACCGTTCAGGTTACGCGCCGCACGACCAATGGTCTGGATCAGTGAACGTTCAGAACGCAAGAAGCCCTCTTTATCCGCATCAAGGATCGCCACCAGCGAGACCTCGGGCATATCCAGGCCCTCACGCAGCAGGTTAATGCCCACCAGCACGTCAAACTTGCCGAGACGCAGATCGCGAATGATTTCCACGCGCTCTACGGTATCAATATCCGAGTGCAGATAGCGCACCCTTTCACCGTGCTCCGTGAGATATTCGGTTAAATCTTCCGCCATGCGTTTGGTCAGTACCGTGACCAGCACGCGCTCGTTAATCGCCACACGCTGTCGGATTTCAGAGAGCAGATCGTCCACCTGAGTGCCAACCGGGCGCACCTCAACAATCGGATCGAGCAGACCGGTAGGACGCACTACCTGATCGATTACTTCGCCGCCTGATTTTTCCAGTTCGTAATTACCCGGCGTGGCGGAAACGTAGATAGTCTGTGGCGCCAGCGACTCAAACTCTTCAAATTTCATCGGGCGATTATCCAGCGCCGACGGCAGGCGGAAACCGTATTCCACCAGCGTCTCTTTGCGCGCCCGGTCGCCACGGTACATGCCGCCAATCTGTGGAATGGTGACGTGGGACTCGTCAATCACCAGCAGACCGTCGGCCGGCAGATAGTCAAACAGCGTGGGCGGCGCTTCTCCCGGCCCGCGCCCGGAAAGATAGCGCGAGTAGTTTTCGATCCCGGAGCAGTAGCCCAGCTCGTTCATCATTTCGAGATCGAACTGGGTGCGCTGGCTCAGGCGTTGCTCTTCCAACAGCTTATTGTTCTCCAGCAGCACCTTTTTCCTTTCAGCCAGCTCATCTTTAATCTCTTCCATCGCCTGTAGGATGCGCTCACGCGGGGTGACATAGTGAGTCTTGGGATAGATGGTGTAACGCGGGATCACCGACTCAATCTGGCCGGTAAGCGGGTCAAAAATGGACAGCCGCTCCACTTCTTCGTCGAACAGCTCGACGCGTAGCGCATAGTCATCGGACTCTGCCGGAAAGATATCAATCACCTCACCGCGCACGCGGAATGTCCCGCGTTGAAAGGCCTGATCGTTGCGCGCATATTGGAGTTCCGCCAGGCGGCGCAAAATGGCGCGCTGATCTATCACCATACCGCGCGTCAGGTGCAGCATCATTTTCAGATAGAGATCGGGGTCACCGAGGCCGTAGATAGCGGAAACGGATGCTACCACCACCACGTCACGCCGCTCCAGCAGCGCTTTAGTCGCCGACAAACGCATCTGCTCTATGTGTTCATTCACCGACGCATCTTTTTCAATAAAGGTATCAGAACTGGGAACATAGGCTTCGGGCTGGTAGTAATCGTAGTAAGAGACGAAATACTCCACCGCGTTATCTGGAAAAAACTCTTTCATTTCGCCGTACAACTGCGCCGCCAGCGTTTTGTTCGGTGCCAGCACCATCGTAGGGCGATTCAGATCGGCAATTACGTTAGCAACGGTAAAGGTTTTTCCCGACCCGGTTACGCCGAGCAGGGTCTGATGTGCCAGGCCATCTTCAAGCCCCTCTTCCAGGCGACGGATAGCCTCCGGCTGATCGCCGGCGGGTTTAAATTCGGAATTGAGTTTGAAAACTTTGCTCATTAACAGGCTACCTGATGAAGAAGGATACGAACCGGATCTTATTTTACTCGTCATTGACGATTTTGCCAGCAAAAAACACTGGATATAATCACAGCTTTATTTCATGATGCCACATTCGACAGCAATGATGTTCTTTTGCCGCACTTTACGTCTCTCGGTACGCAGGATATGCAAAAAGGTTATCCCCAGAGAGTTTGAGATTTTAACATTTGTCAATAGCACTGACACAAAAGCCACTGCCAATGGATTCAATGTGATATGGCTTATTGATTTTAATTAACTAATTGATTTTTAATCACTCTTAATGAAAGTCGAGTTTCGCAGCAACCCGCCGCCAGGCCGCGTCCGCTCTCGCATTGCGCAGGTTTTCACACCCTAATGCACAAGGTTATCCACAGGAATAGTGGATAACTGTTTTCAACGCTTGAGGCGTCTGATGTGTATAAAGAGTCCCCACGTACGGTTAAGACGGTTAAATATTTTTTTTGTCTTTTTTTTTTACGTATCAGGTACGCATTACCGGCGAGAAGATAGGCATTTTCATCCGGTGGTGGCGCATTTTTGTTGTCGTAGCGGCGTAAACAATGTCAATGGTATTTTATATCGCATTTGCACCACGAGGGATAAGAGAAAAGCACAGATTCGGTGCAAAGGGCTATTTACCCACCTGAATAGTTTAGCATCTCTCACTAATCACCCGCGAAACCAGCCGTTCTGCTGCAAGCTTCACCTCCATTCAAATCTGGCCCGTTAATTGCATTTATTAATCGTTAGATATTTGCCCGGTGCCACATGCTTTTACAACACCTTAGCAACAAAGCATAAAGCAGCAGGGGTTCTTAACGGAACGCCGGACTGTTTGCCATACGACAAAGAGCGTAAGCAAAACAGCTGCGATCTAAAACTTTCTGGAGGAGAGTGTCAGATGCTCAGTTTACGCTCAGTCAATCAGTTTTACGGACAAAACCACATTTTGTGGGACGTCGATTTGCAACTCGAACCCGGCACCTGCACCGGTATTATTGGGCAGCAGGGCATGGGGAAAACCACGCTGGTGAACTGCATCATGGGACATCTGCCGATCAACAGCGGCTCCATGACCTGGCAGGGCACCAGCGGCCCGCCACAGGATCTGCTGTTACAACCGGTGGAAACGCGTGCCGCACTCGGCATAGGTTACGTACCGCAGCGGCGACACATTTTCACTCAGATGAGCGTTGAGGAGAATTTGCAGATCGCCCTGTTGGCCGGAGCCGGTATCACACGCCATCGGGCCATCCCAAACATGGTTTTTGACCTGTTTCCGGGGCTCTGGTCACTGCGCCATCAGCGCAGCGGCGAACTGCCTATCGACCAGCAGCAGCAGCTGGCGCTGGCGCGTGCGCTGGTATTGCAGCCGAGTCTGCTGATCCTGGATGAACCTACGGAAGGTATGTCATCCTGGCTGGAAGAAAAGATGGGGGATCTGATCCACTGTCTGAATCATGATTTCGGTATGACCATCCTGCTGCTGGAACAGCGACTGTCGTTTATCCGCCGCGTTGCTGACTATTTTCTGTTGCTGCATCGCGGGCGTAATGTGGCTCACGGTAAAGTGGCGCTGCTCGATGACAGCGTGGTCAATACGTGGTTGGCGGTATGATACAGCGGCTATGCGCACCGCGTCGCCGACAGGAACCGTCTCGCTCCTGTCGGCTGAAGAGCACTATGGTAAGGTCATGTACTGCCCGATATCGTCGCGATCCGGCCACGTCAGATGGGGGATCTCACCAAGACACGGGGCTGGAATACGCGCATGGAGCGTAGCCAGATATTCGTGGTGCCGTCTGCCAGCAGGCTGGATCCCGTTAGCTATCCAGCCTGCCAGCGGCAGGCCGCTGGAGAGCACCGCCTGTGCGGTCAGCAGCGCATGGTTAATACATCCCAGTTTCACCCCTACCACCAGGATCACCGGCAGCTGCTGTTGTACCACCCAGTCAGCGAAGGTGAAACTGGCGGAAAGCGGCGTAAACCATCCTCCTGCTCCTTCGGTCAACACCCAGTCAGCCTGCCCCGCGACGGCCTCCAGTCCGGCAGAAAGCTGGCAGGCGGTAATCGGCCGCTGCTCCTCGGCACTGATAATATGCGGTGATGTCGGCTCGGCAAAGGCCAGCGGATTGACCATCTCGTACGGCAAGCGCACGCTGCTGTACTTCTGTAATGCCAGCGCATCCTCATTACGCAATCCTTGCGCGGTGACCTCACAGCCAGAAGCCACCGGCTTATAGCCTGCACAGCGGTAACCTGCCGCCTTTGCCGCTTGCAGTAACGCACAGCTGGCGACGGTTTTCCCCACTTCCGTATCGGTTCCGGTGACAAACCAACGTTTACTCACACTCAATCACTCCTGATACCAGTTGATAACTTAACAGGCAGCCGCGCGCATCGCGCCGCCATACCTGCTCCAGCAGCTGCACATCGCGCCGACTCATCATGCTATGTGAACGCCCCTGATGCAGATGGGTTGCGCCGATCCCTTTCAGAGAACGCAGCGCGCTGAGCACGTCAGGGAATGCCTGTGTCAGCGTATAGCTTGCCAGCGTCATACCGTCTGCCGCCTGGTCAATCACCGGCAGGCTGGCAAAATGGTTGAGCGGTGCGCTGCGCCCGAGGTGCTGCCAGGCCGCACTGACTTCGTGCAGCGATCCCTCCGTCAGGGTGGAAAACAGCACCTGCCCACCCGGCCTGGTGACGCGCCGCAGTTCACGCAGCGCCTGCGGCAGGTCGCTGCACCACTGGACGGCCAGATTGCTCCAGCAGCGGTCAAAACTGGCGTCGGCGAAGGGCAGCGCTTCGATGTCACCGATCTGATAGCAATCCGCCACCTGATTATCTCGCGCCTGCTGCAACATTTTTTCTGACAGATCGAGCGCGGTAACCCGATGACCATCCGATCGCCAGCGCTGGCTGAACCAGCCGGTGCCACAGCCAGCGTCAAGCACCCGTAGCGCGTCGCCGGGGCGAGCATAGGCCAGCAGCCGCTCGCCACACTGGCGCTGCAACTCGGCATGCTGATTGTAGCTGCCGGCGGCACGGCCAAAAGCTGCCGCTATCGCCTGTTTATTCACCGTCTGTTGCATACAGCGCCTCCAGTAAGCGGTCAATATCACTCTCCCGGTGGGCTGCGCTTAGCGTAATACGCAAGCGCGACGTGCCGGGCGGCACGGTTGGTGGCCGGATGGCACTCACCCAGCACCCGCTCACCCGCAGCCGCTGGGCCAGCCTTAGCGCCTTCGGCTCATCACCAACGATAAGTGGCTGAATAGCGCTGTCAGACAACGCCAGCTGCCAGCGCAGCCCGCGCGCGCCCTGACGAAAGCGGGTGATATTCGCCTCCAGCTGCTGACGCAACTCGTCGCCGTTTTGAATGCAGCCTAAGGCGGCCTGAATGGCACAGGCCTGTGCGGGCGGCATGGCGGTGCTGTAAATCAGGTGACGGGCAAACTGCAACAGATATTCCGCCGTATCGTCACTGCACAGCAGCGCCGCGCCGCTGACGCCAAACGCTTTACCAAAGGTGACAATCAGCAGTTCAGGCTGTACGCCCTGCTGCCAGCAGCTGCCGCGCCCCTGCTCGCCACAAACGCCCACGCCGTGCGCATCATCCACCAGCAGCCAGCCATCGTTCGTCTGAGCAAGCTGGTGAAGCGACTTTAGCGGAGCTCGATCGCCGTCCATGCTGAACACCCCTTCCGTCACCACCAGCGTTTCTCCGTCGCCTTCCGCTGCCAGCAGTCTTGCCAGCGCAGACGGCTGGTTATGGCTGAAGCGGCGCAGCGTGGCCGGACTCAGGCTGGCGGCCTCCAGTAGCGATGCGTGGCACAGCTTATCAGCGAAGATACGGTCATTTTTTGCCATCATCGCCGCGATAACCGCCTGATTGGCGGCAAACCCGGAGATAAACAGCAGCGCCCGCCGGTAGCCAAGCCAGCTGGCCAGCCGCTGTTCCAGCTCCTCCTGTGGGGCACGGTAACCCGTCACATGCGCCGATCCTCCGGCACCCACGCCATAGCGCTCCGCCCCCTGCTGCCAGGCGCTGATAATGCGCCTGTCGTGGCTAAGCCCCAGGTAATCGTTAGCGGAAAAATTGAGGTAATCACGCCCTGCCACGCTCAACGTGCGGGCATCTGCCTGCTGGGTGGCGTGACGCTGGCGATACTGTCCGTTCAGGCGGCGCCTGGCGAGCGCCTGTTCAATACGCTGTGACCAGGCCATTACAGCGCCGCGTTGTAAAACTGTTCAGTATCGGCACTGAGTAGCTGAGCGGCCAGCGCCTGCTGCTGCGCGTTATCCCCGGATTGCGTGGTGCCGTGCTGTGGATTAAGCCCCAGCTTACGGAACAGCAGCAGGTCTTTATCCTCTTCCGGATTGGGGGTGGTCAGCAGTTTGCAGCCGTAAAAAATGGAGTTGGCCCCGGCCATAAAGCACATCGCCTGGGTCTGCTCGCTCATCTGCTCTCGTCCGGCGGAAAGCCGCACGTGGGATTTCGGCATCATAATGCGTGCTACTGCGATGGTGCGCACAAAGTCAAACGGGTCGACGTCGTCATTATCGGCCATCGGCGTGCCTTTCACCTTGACCAGCATATTAATCGGTACGCTCTCCGGCGGCTCCGGCAGGTTTGCCAGCTGCACCAGCAGCCCGGCGCGGTCCTGCACCGTCTCGCCCAGTCCGACAATACCGCCGGAACAGACTTTGATTCCCGCCTCACGCACCTCACCCAGCGTATCAAGACGCTCCTGATAGCTGCGCGTGGTGATGATGCTGCCGTAAAACTCCGGCGAGGTATCGAGGTTGTGGTTGTAGTAATCCAGTCCGGCATGTGCCAGCCGCTGCGCCTGCTGCTGACTGAGCGAACCCAGCGTCATGCAGGTTTCCATCCCCATCGCCTTCACCCCCTGCACCATTTTTTCCAGATACGGCATATCGCGCTCGTGAGGATTTTTCCATGCGGCCCCCATGCAAAAACGGCCCGATCCGGCGGCTTTAGCCTTACGCGCCGAACTGAGCACCTCTTCCACCTCCATCAGGCGCTCCGATTCCAGCCCGGTTTTATAACGGGCGCTTTGCGGGCAGTATTTACAGTCTTCCGGACAGGCCCCGGTTTTGATCGACAGCAACGTGCTGACCTGCACCTGGCGCGGGTCAAAATGCTGACGGTGTATCTGCTGGGCTTCGAACATCAGTTCGAGAAAAGGCTTTTCAAACAGCGCCTGCGCCTGTGAAAGAGTCCAACGTGTTGCCATTGCTTGCTCCAAAAAATCTGTCAATTGTCTGTACGGCCTGGTTATACTTGTAAACTAATTTTTTTATTTTTGGTTTACAAGTGATTTTATGACCCCGGACGATCTTGCCTTTGACCGTGACCATATTTGGCACCCCTATACCTCGATGAGCGCACCACTGCCCTGCTACCCGATGGTTTCCGCTCAGGGAACCTCGCTCCAGCTGGCTGATGGCCGCCAGCTGGTGGACGGCATGTCTTCCTGGTGGGCCGCCATCCACGGTTACAACCATCCGCGCCTTAATCAGGCGTTGCAGAACCAGTTAACGCAGATGTCGCATGTGATGTTTGGCGGGATTACCCATCCGGCGGCGGTGGCGCTGTGCCGCAAGCTGGTGGCGATGACGCCTGCTCCGCTGGAGTGTGTGTTCCTTGCTGATTCGGGTTCCGTTGCGGTGGAAGTGGCGATGAAAATGGCGCTGCAATACTGGCAGGCGCGCGGTGAAAAACGGCAGCGTTTTCTCACGCTGCGTCACGGCTATCATGGCGATACTTTTGCCGCGATGTCGGTGTGCGACCCGCAAAACTCGATGCACAGCCTGTATCAGGGCTATCTGCCCGAACATCTGTTCGCGCCTGCCCCAGGCTGCCGCTTTGATGACGAATGGCAGGAAAGTGACGCTGACGCCATTGAGCAGCTGATAAGCCAACATCACCGCTCACTGACGGCGGTGATCCTTGAACCGATCGTGCAGGGCGCGGGCGGGATGCGCTTTTACCATCCGCGCTATCTGCAACGGGTACGCGCACTCTGCGACCGCTATCAGCTGCTGCTGATAGCCGATGAGATAGCCACCGGGTTTGGTCGCACCGGCAGGTTGTTTGCCTGTGAGCACGCGGCCATCAGCCCCGATATTCTCTGCGTAGGCAAGGCGCTGACCGGCGGCACCATGACGCTCTCTGCCACCTTAACCACCCGCCATGTCGCCGACACCATCAGCAACGGCACGGCGGGCTGCTTTATGCATGGCCCAACGTTTATGGGTAATCCGCTGGCCTGCGCCGTCGCCAGCGAGAGTCTGGCACTGCTCCAGGAGAACCGCTGGCAGGGACAGGTGACGGCGATTGAAAAACAGCTACGCGCGGCGCTGCTGCCGTTGCGTGCGCAGCCGGGAGTCGCGGATGTTCGCGTGCTGGGGGCTATCGGCGTGGTGGAAGCGCAGCGACCTGTGGCGCAGGCGGCGATGCAGCAGTTCTTCGTCGAACACGGGGTATGGATCCGGCCATTTGGCAGGCTGATTTACCTGATGCCGCCGTATGTCATTACGCCGCAGGCGTTGCGGCAGTTAACCGATGCCGTTAGCGCGGCTATCGCCCACCCCGAGTTGTTCAGTTAGCGCCCATGCTACCAGGCAGCGGCTGGCATGATGCACTACGCTTTTAGCTGGTTTACCGTAGTCAATACGTCCCGGAGGGGAATATGCCACAAGATAAACAGACTAATCGCCGGCTACTGCTGGATTCGCGCCCACACGGCTCACCCACTGCCGCCAATTTCCGCTTTGAGTCACAGCGAGTGCCTGAACCCGCAGACGGCCAGGTACTGCTGCGCACCGTCTGGCTGTCGCTCGATCCCTATATGCGCGGACGCATGAGCGATGCCCCTTCTTATGTCCCGCCGGTGGCGCTGAACGAGGTGATGTGCGGCGGCACGGTGGCGGTGGTTGAGCAATCTGAACATCCCGATTTTTGCGTTGGCGACTGGGTTGTCAGCGGCAGCGGCTGGCAGGATTTCGCTCTGTCGGACGGGCGCGATCTGATTAAACTTAGCGGCCCGGTGCTTGAGCATCCGTCATGGGCGCTGGGCATGCTGGGCATGCCGGGATTTACCGCCTATATGGGACTGCTGGATATCGGCAATCCGCAGCCGGGTGAGACGGTGGTAGTGGCTGCCGCCACGGGAGCAGTGGGTTCGCTGGTGGGGCAGATCGCCAAACTGAAGGGCTGCCATGTGGTGGGTATTGCCGGAGGCACGGAGAAGTGTCGTTATGCCGAACAACAGCTGGGCTTTGATCGCTGCCTCGATCACCGCGATGATAATCTGGCAGAGCAGCTAAGCCGCCACTGCGCCGACGGCATTGATGTTTATTTTGAAAGCGTTGGCGGTAAGGTATTTAACAGCGTACTGCCGCTGATGAATACCAAAGGGCGTATTCCGGTGTGCGGTCTGATCGCCGACTACAACAGTACCGGCGTCACTGATGGCCCCGATCGCCTGCCGCTGCTGCAAAGCGCCATTTTGCGTAAACGTCTGCGCATTCAGGGCTTTATTATCAACCAAGATTACGGCCAGCGCTTTGACGAGTTTTTCCGCCAAATGAGCCGGTGGGTCGCCGAAGATCGCCTGGTTTTCCGCGAAGATATTATCGACGGGCTGGAGAATGCGCCAGAAGCGTTAATCGGTATGCTGGAAGGGAAAAATTTCGGCAAAATGGTGGTACGCGTGGCACAAGACAAGCCGGCGTTAAAACGTTAATGTGTTGCTTCAACAAGGAATAATCACAACCGGAGTCAAAATGAAACTCACCAGTCAGGATTTTAATGACGGCGATAAACTGCCGCAACGCCAGGTGTTCAATGGGATGGGCCAGCAGGGCGATAATCTCTCACCTCATCTCGCCTGGGACGATGTACCGCCAGGCACGAAAAGTTTTGTTGTCACCTGCTACGATCCCGATGCCCCCACCGGTTCCGGCTGGTGGCACTGGGTGGTCGCCAACCTGCCTGCCGACACGCGCAGGCTTGAGCAGGGCGCGGGGTCAGGCAAAGCGGAACTGCCGACGGGTAGCCTACAGACGCGTACCGACTTCGGCAGCGCCGGCTACGGCGGCGCGGCACCGCCAAAAGGGGAAAGCCATCGCTATATCTTCACCGTTCATGCGCTGGATATTGACAGCCTGGACGTTGATGAGCACGCCAGCGGTGCGCTGGTGGGCTTTAATGTGCATTTCCATGTGCTGGCCAGCGCGTCCATTAACGCGATGTACAACTGACCGTCACATTTGACCCGCTTATGAAGGCGGTTTATCTGCTCCGCCCTCATAGCACCAGCAGGCTGGCAAAGCGGGTTGATTACCCCAGCTTGTTAATCACCACCCACATTGGCCCCTGACCGACGGCGTAACGCGCCAGCGGATGCAATAAACCGCGATCGGCGCTGATTTTGTACACTTCAATATGATGGGATTTCTGCCCCGCCGCCACCAGATACTGACCGCTGTGGTCAATACTGAAACCGCGTGGCTGCGTCTCGGTCGGCTGATAACCCTCAACTTTCAGGCTGCTGCCCTCGGCGCTGATGCTAAAGATAGTGATATTGCTGGCGGTACGATCGCAGCTGTAAAGATGTTGCCCGTCCGGGGTGATATGAATATCGGCCGCCCAGCGTGTCTCGCTGAATCCTTCCGGCAGCGCATCCACCGACTGCACTTTTTTCACTTCATCACCGCTGATATCCCAGACGTCAACGCTGCTGTCCAGCTCATTGACGCTGTAGGCGTAGCGCTGATTCGGATGAAACGCCATATGACGCGGGCCTGCACCCGTACTGGTTTTCACTTCAGCCTGTGAGCATGGCGTCAGCTTGCCCTGATTGTCCAGGTTAAACAGCGCGATACGATCCTGCTTCAGCGCGGGAACAAACAGCGTCTGATTGCCTGGATTGATATTGGCCGAATGACAGCCGTCCAAGCCTTTCACCACCTGTAGCGGCTCGCCCGGTAATCCATTTTCGCCAATCGGACTGACGCTAACGCAGGCATCATTATAGGAACCGACGAAGATAAAACGCCCGTGACGATCGGTAGAAATATGTGTCGGGCTGCCCGGTAACGGTGCATGTCCTGCTTCTTTCAGTTTACCTTCAGCGTCAATCTGGTACGCCACCACGCGAAAGTCCGGGCGGGCGCCGACATAGAGAAAGGCTTTATCCGGGCTGACCACCATCGGCTGCACCTGGCCCGGTGCATCCACCACCTGCAACAGCGTCAGTGCGCCCTCATCATTCAGCTGCCAGACGTGGATCTGCTGGCTCTCTGGGCTGGCGGTATAAACAACTTGTTTCATGAATGCTCCTTGTTCTGAACAGAAAATCAGAAGAGTGGCGAATTCCCGCCACTATCGTCGAACGATTGCACCACCCGTTTTGTCACAGGCGTCACAAGGTGTACACTTATTGACTCTTTTGCGTCACGGAAACTGTTATGAGCTATCGTATCATCGCCCTCGATCTGGACGGCACGCTGTTAACCCCTGACAAAACCATTCTGCCCCAGTCACTGGACGCGCTGAAGAAAGCGCAGCAGGCAGGGATTAAAATCCTTATCGTGACCGGTCGTCATCATGTTGCTATCCATCCTTTTTATCAGGCACTGGCGCTGGATACACCTGCAATTTGCTGTAATGGCACTTATTCGTATGATTATCAGACAAAAACGGTGTTGGAATCCGATCCGCTACCGCTGGCGCAAACGCTGCGGGTAGCAGAGATGCTCGACGAAGCGGGCATTAACGGCCTGCTGTATGTCGATAATGCGATGCTCTACCAAACCGAGATGGGCCATGTTACCCGCACCCTTAACCGGGCACAGTCCCTGCCACAGGCACAGCGCCCGACGTTTTTGCAGGTCGACAGCCTGGCAGACGCGGCACGTGATGCGCAATCCATCTGGAAATTTGCCCTCGCCCACGCAGATACCGACGCGTTACGGCAGTTTGCCTCACGCGTGGAGACAGAAATGGGGCTGGCCTGTGAATGGTCCTGGCACGATCAGGTTGATATTGCCAAAGCCGGTAACAGCAAAGGCAAACGCCTGGCCCAGTGGGTGGCGGCTAACGGTTACCAGATGAGCGAAGTGATCGCTTTTGGCGATAACTATAACGATCTCAGCATGCTGGAGACCGTGGGTCTCGGCGTGGCAATGGGTAATGCGGACCAGGCGATCAAGGACAGGGCGCATCGCGTTATCGGTAGCAACCTGGAACCCGGCATCGCCGAAACGATTTACCAAGAGGTTCTTTAGCCTTTGCCACCTGACGCCCCTGCGCGGTGAGTCAGGTGGTAATCGATACGCTTTTGATCTGGGCAAACAGCCACATATTTGGCCTGATCATCAGCTCATCACGCGCCCAGGGGGTAATACGCGCCCACAGCTCGCTTTGCCCCACCAGCAGTTTCACTTCAACCTGATTGTCAATTTCCAGCAGTTCATCGACTCGCGCCGGGATCACATTACGGATGCTGCTGCTAACCGGCAACTTCAACACCAGCGAAACGTCTGCCGACTGAATGCGAATGCGTAGCGGCGTATTCGGCGGTGCCTGCACGCGGTTGACCCAGATATGCTGGTCGCCCAGTGACAGCGCGGTCATTTCGTAATAGGGATGCTGTTTCAGCACCTGTACACGTAAAATACTGCTGCGGTCGCTGCCTGCTAACCACGGGCGCATCGCGCTGCTGGCCCAGACTTTCTCCAGCGGGCCAAACGCCTTTACCGTGCCCTGATCAAGCACCATCACGTTATCGGCCAGGTGCAGCAGCTCATCCAGACTATGACTGACATAGAGGATCGGTGTTTTTACCTGACGCGCCAGCGTTTGTAGCCAGGCTAACAGCTCGCGCTTGCGGGGCAGATCGAGCGAGGCCAGCGGCTCATCCATCAGCAACACCTCCGGCGCGGTGAGCAGCGCACGACCTATCGCCACGCGCTGTTTTTCGCCGCCGGATAACGTCCACGGGAAACGATCCAGCAGCGCGTCAATCCCCAGCATCTGCACCACGTCAGCAAACTGCGCACGCATTGATGTCGCCATGCCATAGTGCAGATTGCCGCGCACCCGATAGTGCGGGAACAGGCGTGCGTCCTGAAAGACATAGCCAATACGTCGTTTCTCCGCAGGCAGCCACGTACCGCTGGCGGTATCGCTTAGCGCTCGCCCGTTTAACGTAATGCTACCCTGCTGCGGCACGCTAAGCCCGGCAATGGCGTTAATCAGTGAGGTTTTACCGGCACCGGAAACGCCAAAGATGGCAGTGACTCCGCTAGCGGGCAGCGAGGCCTTGATCGTCAGGCGATGGTCGCCCTGTTGTTGAGTGAAATCGAGTTCCAGCATTAGAGCCCCAGCCGCTTACAACCCCAACGGGTCAGCCATTCGGAAACGAGTAGCGAAGCCAGCGCCAGCACGATGGCCATCACACAAAGGCGTGCCGCCGCGCCCTCCGCGCCGGGAGTTTCAATCAGCGTATACATGGCGGAAGGCAAGGTGCGGGTCTCGCCCGGAATATTGGAGACAAAAGTGATAGTGGCGCCGAACTCACCCAGTGAACGGGCAAACGCCAGCACCGTTCCGGCGATAATCCCCGGCAACGTCAGCGGCAGCGTAATGGTGAAAAATACCCGCCAGCGCCCGGCTCCCAGGGTACGCGCCGCCTGCTCCAGTTTGCTGTCCACCGCTTCCAGCGCCAGGCGGATAGCACGTACCATCAGCGGAAAGGCGATCACCGCTGAGGCTAATGCCGCACCGCGCCAGCTAAAGGCAAAGGTAAAGCCGAACCAGTCATAAAGATATTCGCCAATGACCCCGCGTCGCCCGAATCCGAGCAGCAGCAGATAGCCGATCGCCACCGGCGGCAGCACCAGCGGCAGATGGACAACGCTGTCGAGCAGGGTTTTACCGCGAAACTGACAGCGCACGAGGATCCAAGCCATCAGGATCCCCAGCGGCAGACTACAGGCCACCGCCACAAAGGAGACTTTCAGGCTTAACATCACCGCCTGCCATTCGGGGTCACTGAGGATCATTTCTGCGTGGCAAATCCATATTGTTTGAAAATCACCGCAGCCTGCGGCCCTTTCAGATACTGATAGAAAGCACTCGCGCTGGCATTGTTATGACCTTTGACCAGTGCCAGCGGATACTCCACCGGTTTGTGGCTGTCCGGCGGGAATACGCCAACCACCGTGACCTTTTTACTCGCCACCGCATCGGAACCATATACGATGCCATACGGGGTTTCATCGCGCTCCACCAGCGCCAGCGCGGCACGCACGCTGTTACTGCGTGCCATTTGCGGCGAAAGTTGCTGCCATGCACCGAGTTTTTCCAGCGCTTCTTTAGCATAAATGCCCGCTGGAACATGATCGGGATCGCCGACCGCGAGACGCTGACCTTTCAGCAGGCTGTTCCAGTCGGTGCTTTTACTGATACTGACCGGCTGCGGATGAGCCTCCGTTGGCGCTATCAGCACCAAATCGTTACCCAACAACGTGACGCGGCTGCGGGTGTCGATGGCGTCCTTACCGGCAGCATAATCCATCCACTGCTGGTCGGCAGAGATAAAGATATCTGCCGGAGCGCCCTGCTCTATCTGGCGGGCCAGCGTTGAAGAGGAGGCAAACGAAGAGACAATCTTCACCGCTTTCCCCTGCTCGTACTGGCTGGCGATATCCTGTAAGGCATTGGTCAAAGAAGCAGCGGCAAACACCGTCACATTTTCTGACGCCAGCGCATGGCCGCCCATACTCAGACTGATACCGGTAGCAGCCAGCCAGTGGCTCCATTTCGCAGACATGTTTATTCTCCAGTGAGGCTCGTTGTATAAACTATACTATAACGATGTATCAAAGAGCCGTTACCGTTAATATCGGCAGCGGTGAGAAAAAAGTTAACGGCAGCAGAAAAAACAACGCCCGGTATAGCCGGGCGTAGAAAATAGGGGGTGAGATTTAGCGGGCAGAAGGGCTTTTCTTTGCCGACTGGTCGTCACGATGACCAAATTTGGAAATAACGTTGAATACCTCACCCAATCCCCAGATCAGGCCAAGAATAATCGCCATCACGACCGGCACCATCAAAATGGCTATCGCAAGGCCTTTCAGTAACTCCAGCATGGAAACCTCATCTTGCTGAACAAAAGTTTATTGTAACGCCAGTGTCTCACAATGCACTGACCTTTTGTGCCTTCTCAAGCAATTATTTCACCCCCTCCCACTGCCGCCAGCTGTTACAATTAACCTTTGCTTAATTTATCCCCGGAGCGCTTATGCAGGCTGAAATTGCCCTGATCCTGAAACTACAGCAGCGGCTGTTTGCCGATCCGCGCCGCATCGAACTGCTGCGTCAGGTGAAAGAGAGCGGCTCCATCAGCCGGGGAGCCAAATTGGCGGGCATCAGCTATAAAAGTGCCTGGGATGCCGTCAGTGAGATGAATCAGCTGGCCGATCGAACGCTGGTAGAACGCGCTACCGGCGGCAAAGGCGGCGGCGGTGCCGTTGTCACCCCCTTTGGTGAGCGCCTGATCCAGCTGTACGAGCTGCTTGAGCAAATCCAGCAAAGGGCCTTTGACGTTTTGCAGGATGACGACCAACCCGGCACCCTGTTAGCGGCCATCGCCCGCCTTTCATTGCAAACCAGCGCACGCAATCAGCTGTCCGGCACTCTGATCGAGCGCAATTTTCAGCCGGTACAGCAACAGGTCACCGTCCTGTTGGCTGACCGCATCACGCAAATTCGGGTTGCCCTGACCGAACAAAGTGCCGACCGGCTGCAGCTGGAGTCAGGTAAAGAGGTGCTGGTGCTGATCAAAGCCCCGTGGGTTAACGTCACCCGTGGCGCAGTGCAGGCGGATAACCAGCTGCCCGGCATCATCAGTCAAATTGACCGGGGGGAAACGCACAGTGAAGTGCTGATTGCCGTCGGGGGAGGAACAACGCTGTGCGCCACGGTAGAGAATCAGCTTATTGCCCGAGAGGATCTCCAGCAGGGAACCGCCGTTACAGCATTTTTTAATGCCGATCGCGTTATCATCGCTACGCTGCTCTGAGTCCGTCCCTGCTATTTGACAGCGGATGGCGCGAAGCCCTTAATGACTTTGCGATACCTATAAGGGAATGAATGATGTCAATGTTGCATATCACGCAGGGTGTCTTTCACCCGAGCGATACCCGCACGCTTAATCTCAATGAACTGATGGTTCAGTCTGGCGAGAGCTGGGCTTTTGTTGGCGCGAATGGCAGCGGTAAATCCTCGCTGGCGCGCGCCCTGTCTGGCGAACTGCCGCCCGTGGCGGGCAGCCTCGTCAACCGGTTTCAGCGCCCGTGGCGTCTCTCCCTGGAGCAGTTACAACAACGGGTTGAGGATGAGTGGCAGCGTAACAATACCGATATGCTTAGCGCTGACGAGGACGATACGGGTTTTATCGTCAGTGAAGTGATTCAGGAAGAAGTCAAAGACCCGTCACGCTGTCAGCAGCTGGCCGCGCTGTTCGGCATCGGGCACCTGTTGACGCGCCGCTTTAAGTATCTTTCGACCGGGGAGACCCGTAAAACCCTGCTATGCCAGGCACTTATGGTGCAGCCCGACCTGTTGATCCTTGATGAGCCCTTCGACGGGCTGGATGTCGCCTCACGCACCGCTCTCGCCGAGGTTTTGCACAGTCTGCAACATCAGGGGATCACGCTGGTGCTGGTGCTGAACCGCTTTGATGATATTCCCGCTTTTATCGATCGGGTTGGCGTCCTGGCTGAGTGTCATCTTTCCCAGTGCGGTGAACGCCAGGCTATTCTTGCCGAAGCCCTGGTGGCGCAATTGGCACACGGTGAATCACTGGCCAGCATGGCGCTACCAGAAGCCGACGATATCAACGCCATGCCGGCATTGGCAGAAGATGCCCCGCTGATTGTCCTGCGCAATGGCTTGGTGTCTTACGACGATCGGCCCATCTTGCATCAGCTTAGCTGGCAGGTGGATCGCGGCCAACACTGGCAGATTGTCGGCCCCAACGGCGCTGGAAAATCCACCCTGCTCAGCCTGATAACCGGCGATCATCCCCAGGGGTACAGTAACGATTTAACCCTGTTCGGCCGTCGTCGCGGCAGCGGAGAAACCATCTGGGATATCAAGCAACATATTGGCTATGTCAGCAGCAGCCTGCACCTTGATTACCGCGTCAGCAGCAGCGTACGTAACGTGGTGATATCCGGCTATTTCGATTCGATTGGGCTTTACCAGGCAGTATCAGACCGCCAGCGGATGCTGGCCAGCCAGTGGCTGAAACTGCTTGGCATCAGTGGCGCGATGGCCGATTCCCCGTTCCATGACCTGTCATGGGGACAACAGCGTCTGGTTCTTATTGCCCGTGCGCTGGTGAAACACCCGGCGCTGCTGATCCTCGATGAACCGTTACAGGGGCTGGACCCGTTAAACCGCCTGTTGGTACGCCGCTTTATTGATGTGCTGATCGGCGAAAGCCGTACCCAGCTGCTCTTTGTCTCCCACCATGCGGAGGATGCGCCGCGCTGTATCACCCATCGATTAAGTTTTATCCCTGACGGGGAAGCATACCGCTATTTGCAGCAGAGCCTGTAAGCCAGCCACAGAACAAACGCCCTGCCGCCTGGTAGCGCGATAAGGTCCTTATCGCGCTGTGTAATCGTTTCCAATAAATATTTCTCTCTTGCCAGAGAGCTTGCTGAAATTCCTCACCATAGTGGACGGCCAGGATTTTTTACCTTGTGTAAGCGATTCCATTTAATCAGACTCGATCACGCTTTTAACCCTTAAAATATGCTATTTTTTCTCTGTCGTTCATAAAGCATAAAAAAAATATCAGGACATATCATGCAGACATTCAACCCGGCCGATCACCCTCATCGCCGCTATAACCCGTTGTCCGATCAGTGGATTCTGGTTTCCCCTCATCGGGCCAAACGCCCCTGGCAGGGTGCGCAGGAGACGCCTGCACTGGAAAAGCTGCCTGCCCATGACGCCGATTGCTTTCTTTGTCCGGGAAATACGCGGGTCACCGGGGATAAAAACCCCGATTACACCAGCACTTATGTCTTCACCAACGACTTTGCCGCGCTGATGACCGACACGCCCGATGCCCCGCATAGCGACGATCTGCTCATGCGCTGCGAAAGCGCACGTGGCACCAGCAGAGTGATCTGTTTTTCGCCCGATCACAGTAAAACGCTGCCGGAGCTGGCGCTGGATGGGCTCATTGAGGTGATAAAAACCTGGCAACAGCAGACCGCCGATTTAGGTCAGCATTACCCCTGGGTACAGGTGTTTGAGAATAAAGGCGCGGCAATGGGCTGCTCCAACCCCCATCCGCACGGTCAGGTCTGGGCAAACAGCTTCTTGCCGAACGAGGCACAGCGTGAAGACGATCTGCAACGCGCTTATTACGCGAAGAACGGCACGCCGATGTTGGTTGATTATACGACGCGCGAACTGCAAGACGGCAGCCGTACGGTGGTCGAAACCGAACACTGGCTGGCAGTCGTCCCGTGGTGGGCGGCATGGCCTTTTGAAACGCTGCTGCTGCCAAAAGCGCACGTTAAGCGCCTGACCGACCTGAGTGAAGGGCAGCGCGACGATCTGGCTCTGGCATTGAAAAAGCTCACCAGTCGTTATGACAATCTGTTTCAGTGCTCTTTCCCCTATTCAATGGGCTGGCACGGCGCGCCCTTTAATGACGATACCCACGCTCACTGGCAGCTACACGCCCATTTCTATCCGCCGCTACTGCGCTCGGCGACGGTGCGTAAATTTATGGTCGGCTATGAAATGCTGGCTGAAACCCAACGTGATTTAACCGCAGAGCAGGCAGCAGAACGGCTGCGCGGCGTCAGCGATATTCATTTCCGTGAGGCGGGAACGCAAGCATGAGTTTACAGACCACCACCCAGCAAATCTTCAGCTACGCATTCGGCTATGCCCCGACCCATATCGTTCAGGCCCCGGGCCGCGTCAACCTAATCGGTGAACATACCGATTATAACGATGGTTTCGTGCTGCCCTGCGCCATCGATTATCAGACGGTTATTGCCTGTGCGAAACGCAGTGACCGCCAGGTGCGGGCGATCGCCGCTGACTACGATAACCAGCAGGATATATTCTCGCTGGATGAACCCATCGAGCGCCATCCGCAGCAGCTGTGGTCAAACTATGTGCGCGGCGTGGTGAAATATTTGCAACAGCGCACGGATGACTTTAGCGGCATGGATATGGTTATCAGCGGTAATGTGCCGCAAGGGGC
The DNA here is from genome assembly GCF_001050515.1 of Erwinia piriflorinigrans CFBP 5888. Taxonomy (GTDB): domain Bacteria; phylum Pseudomonadota; class Gammaproteobacteria; order Enterobacterales; family Enterobacteriaceae; genus Erwinia; species Erwinia piriflorinigrans. Next base: position 16,462 of record NZ_CAHS01000014.1, on the reverse strand, counting down.
AGGATTAAGTTCGTCGGCTTCGCTGGAAGTGGCGGTGGGTAGCGTGTTCCGACAGCTCTATCAGCTGCCGCTCGACGGAGCCGATATTGCCCTCAACGGCCAGCAGGCTGAAAATCAGTTCGTTGGCTGTAACTGCGGCATTATGGATCAGATGATTTCGGCTATGGGTGAGAAAGACAGCGCGATGCTGCTCGATTGCCGCACCCTCGACACGCGGGCGGTGCCGATGCCAGCCAATATTGCGGTGGTGATCATCAACACCAACTTCAAACGCAACCTGGTGGGCAGCGAATACAATACGCGCCGCCAGCAGTGTGAAGCCGGGGCGCATTTCTTTGGTAAATCATCACTGCGTGACGTTGAGCTGGCGGAATTTGCCGCGCGTGAAAATGAGCTAGACCCACTGGTTGCTAAACGCGTGCGTCACGTCCTGACGGAAAACGCCCGCACGCTGGAGGCTGCCGACGTGCTGGCGCGCGGCGATCTGTCGCGTCTGGCGGTACTAATGGCTGAATCACACGCGTCAATGCGTGATGACTTCGAAATCACCGTACCGGCGGTGGATATGCTGGTGGATATTGTCAAAACCAGCCTCGGAGAACGTGGCGGTGTGCGCATGACCGGCGGCGGCTTTGGCGGCTGTGTTGTTGCCCTGATGCCGCGTGATCAGGTCGCCAGCGTCAAGGCCGCCGTCGAGCAACAGTATCAGGCGACATCCGGTCTCAAAGAGACTTTTTATGTTTGTACGGCATCAGCAGGAGCCGGTCTATGCTAACCCCTGACTCATCTGTCACTGAAGGGCCAGACTGGCACCTCACCACCTTGCGCAACCGCAACGGCATGGTCGCCACCTTTATGGATCGGGGAGCGACATGGCTCTCGGCTCGTGTGCCAATGGGAGATGGCAGCGTACGCGAAGCGCTGTTGGGCTGTGCTTCGCCAGCAGACTATGCACACCAGTCGGCTTATCTCGGCGCAACCGTGGGACGCTATGCCAACCGCATTGCCAACGCACAGCTGAACAGCAACGGCACCATCATCCCGCTACTGGCCAACCAGGGCAAACATCAGCTTCACGGCGGCGCTGACGGCTTTCACCTGCGCCGCTGGAAGATTGTCAACCAGAGCGATAACCAGGTTGAGTATCATCTCGAATCAGCAGATGGCGATCAGGGATTCCCCGGCACGCTGCGGGTGTCGCTGCGCTACCGTCTTGATGACGATAATTCACTGTCGATTATTTATCATGCCGTGGTGGATAAACCCTGTCCGGTTAGTCTGACTAATCACGCCTATTTCAATCTGGATGGCATACAGGGTGATGCTCGCCAGCATCGTCTGATGATCGATGCAGATCGGTATCTGCCCGTTGACAGCGAAGGGATCCCGGACGCCGCCTTAACCGCCGTAGACGGCACCAGCTTCGATTTTCGCCGGGCAAAAAAAGTGGCACGGGATTTTTTGCAGGACGACGACCAGCGTAAAGTGCAGGGATTCGATCACGCATTCTTGTTAAACACCGATGGCGCTTTAGCTGCCGCTACCCTTTGGTCTGCCGATAGCAAATTAAAACTTGATGTGTTTACACGCGCACCGGCTTTACAGCTGTATACCGGTAACCACCTGGCAGGGACCCCGGCACGCGACGGAGGGGTTTACAGCGCTTATCAGGGCATTGCACTGGAGAGCGAATTCTTGCCCGATTCGCCTAACCATCCAGAATGGCCGCAGCCTGACTGCTGGCTACAGCCGGGTGAATCGTATCAGTCAGTGACGCGCTATAAGCTGACGGCGCTTGATTAAGCGCATGAAAAACACGCATCGCCCACGTTACGGGCTTACGTGTAGCAAAGAATTCAGCTATGGTAATGCACATTGAAAATTGTCAGGCGCAATGCCCTGGCAACTGACCGATTACTTTTATCATAGAAACGTAGATTTATTAAGGAGTTAAGCTATGGCTGTAACTAAGCTGGTTCTGGTACGTCACGGCGAAAGCCAGTGGAACAACGAAAACCGTTTCACCGGTTGGTACGACGTTGATTTGTCAGACAAAGGCCGCACCGAGGCAAAAGCCGCCGGTCAGCTGCTGAAGAAAGAAGGGTTTACCTTCGATTTCGCTTACACTTCTGTGCTGAAACGTGCCATCCATACTCTCTGGAACATTCTGGATGAAGTAGACCAGGTGTGGCTGCCGGTAGAGAAATCATGGCGTCTTAACGAGCGTCACTACGGCGCGTTGCAAGGTCTGGATAAAGCTGAAACCGCTAACAAATATGGCGATGAGCAGGTTAAGCAGTGGCGTCGCGGCTTCGCCGTGACCCCACCGGAGCTGGATCGTGCCGACGAACGTTTCCCTGGTCATGACCCGCGTTATGCATCACTGACCGCTGAACAGTTGCCAACCACCGAAAGTCTGGCTCTGACCATTGAACGCGTGCTGCCTTACTGGAATGAGTCTATTCTGCCACGCATGAAAAGCGGTGAGAAAGTGATCATTGCTGCACACGGTAACTCCCTGCGTGCGCTGGTGAAATACCTGGACAACATGAGCGAAGAAGAGATCCTTGAACTGAACATTCCTACCGGCGTGCCGCTGGTTTATGAGTTCGACGAGAACTTCAAGCCAATCAAACACTACTACCTGGGCGATGCTGATGAAATCGCTGCTAAGGCGGCTGCCGTGGCAAACCAGGGTAAAGCGAAGTAAAAGATAGATGCCGCACTCTGGAATATTACCTGTTAATTTTCAGAGTGCGGGCTAAATCATCAGAGCACTCTAGCAGCCAGCAATCAAACTCTGAAAATGTGACGCTGTAAATAATTCTGTGTAACTGCCACCGCATTATAAGGTGATCTCTCAGGCGGCTACCGAACTCGATAATAAAATGACTCATGGCCAGCCGCCAGTTCTGGATCGGCATATTCCATTCTTTTGACGCATCCTTGATCGCCAGATAAACCACTTTTCGCACCGAGTAGTCTGTCGGGAATACCTTTCGTTTTTTTATAGCTGCACGGATAGCGCTGTTCAGCGAATCAACGGCATTTATGGGCTTCTTACCAAATGCACTTCAGTAATCACGTACTACTTTAATTTTTTCTGTGCTTTATTTTTAATGGACAGCTTAATTTCCACCCGGTCAGAGGCGATGATATTACATATCAATCAGAAAAAATGCCTTGGAGAATAATTTGAATTATGGATAAGTTGAAATTCAGATGAGAATTTTTTTCGGATGTTATGCAGGGTATGCGGGTCGTTAGAAAACTTTTCAAAATAGCTTTGTAATGTCTCTGGTGGTATGCCAAAAAAAGTCACCTCTCCATGAAAAGCTTTCACCGGCAAGCCTGTTATTTGATGCAGATCGTATCCAATTGCAGACTTAAAGTATCTTGAGTCACCCGAATGACACGCGATAAGTCTTATAGAGGCATAATCATTATATTTTACCCCACCAGTATCGCGCAATAAATTATCTAAAGCCTTTGAACTTATTTTACTTATTTCGTACGGCCTTCCCGAACTATCCATTCTTGTTTCGATTAAGGCCGTTTTTTTTCCATGTGAATAAATGTTCAATCTTGTTTTCTGCCTGTAAGTATCGTCAAAAATACTAACTCCTCTGCCCAGATAGTTTAACCCGGATATTTTTTTTCTATTCCGGTTAATAGGTATGGTACGAGTACTTATTAAGCTTCTGTTGAAATCGAAAACCCGATTTAGATTCTTGGATAGTGGAGTTCTTAAAATTTTAGCCATGCTAAATAAAGAAAGACCGATTTCTAAAAGAGTAAAAACACTCTGAATAGCCAGATCTGAATCATCATATTTTTTCACTTTCGATATAGTTATCACACCTCCGGTGATCTGCAAAATTGCTACGGCGCTTAACAAAAAAGAAGACATCGCAATTGAGCACCCTAAAGTTACAATTCCTGTAGCAATAGACAAGGCCGCCCCGCCGTAAACAATGCTCCTCCATGATTCTCTGGTCATGTAGCCGGTATTGTCATTATTATTTACAGGATTATTATTGCAGAAAATATAAGGATTGATATTACCACCACAGAAAGGTGATAAACTATCTGGTGTGGTAAACCTCATACTATGAGGATCATATAATCGCGCCCCTAAAAGATAACCATCTGTTTCACTATCATATAAACAGCCGTTCAATGCTGGTATAATGTTCTTCTCCCTGGTAGCTCCATATACGCCGATGGCAGAATAGGCACTACTTTCATATTTACCATTCCAATATTTAACAACAAAAATTGGCGAGCCGGAATTATTAGTAATGATAGTGTTACTGATGCTGTGCTCATTTATTTTTTGTACTATCCTTTTAGTCCCACCATATAAAGAATTGATTGTTTTTAATTTCTTTTTGTCTCTGAAGTCAATTAAGTTTATGATTTCATCACCGTACCCTCGATGAGTAAAAATCTCCTCTTTCTTTACAGTTTTAGTCACCGACTTTCTGAAGAATAATTTATCTGAAGTCCCGTAACGGTAGACTATGTTTTTACTTTCAATTTCGAAATTAGTGCCCGACGTAGTGTTCTTTGTCGATGCCAAATGGAAAAATTTATTATAGGTAAAGTCAACATTCAGTTTTTTTGAAAAGTCAGCGTTGATTCTTTTGGTATGTGTTTTGTTAATCAAAAAACCCAGAGAGTTATATCCATTTTGAGTTATATCCAGCGTATTTTCATCCTGCATCCAGCTCAATAAAAAAGGTTTATTTTTCTTCGTAATAGAAATTCATGCGTGCCAAGCTATCATCTTCATAGACAGTATCAGTAATTGATACATTCCCTACTTCATCATAAGAATATCCTATAGATTTTATGCCCTTCTTATTTTTTCCTTTTATGAGTGAACTGCCTTCACATTTATAAAATATTATCCGGTTCATAACATCATATGCAAACACCTCTTTTCTGATATCCGTTTTGGTATCCTCATGATATTGCTCTATCGCCCTTGATTTAATGAGATTGTTTTTATAGAAGCGGGTATTGACTGCAATAATGAGATCAGGCTGTTTATTTGTATTCACACTATCAAAAAAAAGATAAAACTTACGGCTTATTTCCCTGCTAAACTCATCATAGGCATACTGAATGACAGTCTTTCCATTACCATCGTATTCATTCACCTGAAAAATCCTGCTAAATATATCGTATAAGACTTCTGTTCTTATTTTATCTGACCTGACCTCTGTTATTCTGCCATATGAGTCACGGGAATATAAATACTCGGTATTCGTCTCGTCAGTAATTTTATAAATCCCCTCATTATTATAGTAATCTTCCTGCCTGTAGGTGAGATCGATAGCTCTGCCATCGTGAATGAACTTGGTATTTATTTCTAAGCAACTATTTTTCTTATCCTCGTTAATTTTCTCAATGAAGATGTCACGCGGCGTCAGGAATTTAGATTCTATAAGCGAATCATCCACTGCTGAGTACTTGAATGTTTTAAAGAACTTTTTTTGATCGTCTACTACCGATAAGATATTGTTTTTCAGGCTATAGTCATTATTATGAATATGAACGGTGCCATCTGCAAAAAAAACCTTTTCCGGGAGAGGATAATGTAGAGAATAAACATATTTCGTTATAACACCGTATGATTGACTTTCAACCAGTCGATTCAAATGGTCAAAAGTCTGAGTACCTATGTTATAGCTTTTTCCATCTGATGATTTGAACGTGATTTTCTCTATGAGTGGCTCTTCAGAATATTTACTGTAGTCTCTATTAATTACTGAATTATCAGGGAAGGTAATCTTATTAACTCTATCAAAGAGATCGTACCCATATTCGGTTACATTACCTAATTCATCATGGTATTTCACTAATCTGCCGCAAAAATCTCGTTCAAGCGTAATCTGTAACAACTCCCCGTTCGAATAATATCTCCTGTAGCTTACCGGCTCATTATTTATATCAAAACTTATTAATGTTTCATTTGTAATTTTCTTATCACATTCCAGCCAATGGGCTTTGGTTCTGTTTATCAAATCTGTAACTATATTTTCTTCCACCCCGTCGTTATGTTTTATTGTCTTTATATACCCCCAATCATCATAGGAATAAAGGCTTATATAACTAAACCTCTCATCATCCTTATATGAGAAATGTTCTTCGTAATCAAGCCTTGAAAGTTCATCATATTTATATGCATGAAGTATCTTTTCTTCGTCACTATCGCTTTTACTCATGGCGACACATTGCAATCTACCTAAACCATCATACCTTTCATGTATTTTATCTTTATGAAAATCGATAGTTTTTTTCTCATAATATAAAATCCCTGAAATATCATCAACTTTATATTCATAGTTATACTGGAATGTTTTCGATCTCACTTCATCATGGATGTTAGATGTTATTTTGGCAATATTAATTCTTCCTATCTTGTCTCTAGTATATTCGTACTTCCTGTATAAACTATCAACGATTCTCTTCACTAGTCCTGTTACTGCACTCCATACTAAAACCTCATCAATTATAACTCCCTGTACTTCTGTTTTAATATTTAGCGTCATCTCACTCTTATAATCCTCTCCGGACCAATAAAATCTTTTGACTGTGAGCCTGTCAAAACACTTTATGGATGATGATTTTAATCTACCTGCCGATATTCTATCGTGGATACCTTTGAAATATTCAAATGATGTTGATTTTACTAAAATATTATTGATAAGCGTTTTTTCATTCATCGGCAATAACTTATAAGTTGAGTTGCCTCCGTTTTTTGCAAGCGAGTTGACAGCATTGATGATTAATTCGTAGTCGTATTCTTTAACAAGATTGCTACCTATGTCCTTAAGATACATGATTTCTATCGACTTAATTAACCTTACTCCATTAGGAATATTGACCGATACTCCTGCATGATTTATTTTGTCGGTATAAGAAAAAAATATTATTACACCATTATTATTTACTTGCCTAATTAAGTTCCCTTTTTCATCATATGACATAAGAATCACTTCACACCGTTTGTTGTTTTTAGCAATCGCCAAATCTGTCAAGGCTGTTTTGATTTCATTAATACATTGATAGTTGATAGGCTGCTGTGCTAATTCTTTATTTTCATCACAAGCTTCATAAGTATAGATAACTTCAGTCGTTGATAAACCTACCTCGGTGGTTTCATTCATTAGTAAATGGAATTTATTATAAGTTCTGGATATTTTTTTTATGACTCTGAATCTTATATCCATATACTCTTCTACAGATGAGTAAGTTTTGTCTTCTCCCACAGAACTAAAAGTATACTGCGTGACTATTTTTTTTATACCGGCTATGAACTGAGGAGTTATATAGTATCGCCTTACCCTATATAACCTCATTTTTTTTGGTAAAGATAAATTAAAACCATCGCTGGCTCTTAAATACTCAACCTTATCTTTCCTTCCACATGGATATCTTATTTCATTAAGCAACCTCCCTCTACCTTCTCTATTTGAGTACTTGAAATCCCAATTATATTTGCCGCTTATATCAAATCCATAGTTCTTGATTTGAACCAAGAGGTTTTTTTTATTATTTTTTAAGAACACATCGTATCCATAAAACTCATCCTCGAAAACGCGAATTCTCCTGTAATTTCTATCAATACGTGTAAATGCTAAAAGATATTTATTGGAGAATATGTCCGTTTTTTTTTCGATAACGGTTTGTAAGTATGGAACTCCGTTCAAGTAATCCCACTGCATAATTATTTCACTGTTCATGCCAAAATAGATAGCGGTAGGCACGTAACAATTTTGCTCAACTCCTCTTAAATCCCTATTTTCAAGTTTTTCCACATTTCCATCGATATATTTAATAAAATATCTATATATAGTCCCATGCAGACTCTGTATCTTTTCCTTCGTAAAAGTGAAGTTTTCGAAATTGTAGTCGACTAATGATGGCTGTTCATCCGCATTATCACTTGCAATACTGTAAACCTGGCCGGATGAAAGCGTCAGTACTCTTCTTTCCTTATCATAGCGCGATAAATTATCTGTAAAGCCATAGCCGTATCCCTGATTGTTATATATATATTTTGAATTATAATTAAGCACAAATGAGAAACTTACATCTGAAATAACAGATCTATAGTCTAAAATTGTAGTCGCGTGATTAAATACGCCATTTCTTGGATCGACACCAGACATACAGGCGCTAATGAAATTATCTTGTTGTGTGTTTACGTTTATCTTTTCGAGTGGATTTTCAATTATTCCCATCTGCTCCTCCCTGGAATATTGTCAAATTACGGGTTTGGTGGCATCTCCTGTATTGCGGCATTCATACTCAATACTCTTTATCTCACATAGCTGTCAACAGATTAATCACATTTTTCTAAATGGTTTAATGAATCAATACCAATTATGGCATGGCAATTTCCCGCTGATTGTCAGTAATCATCCTTTAACATCCGGTAAATTTCGTTTTAATTTTTTAAACCATTGAGTATCAATTTTTATTGATTGATTGATACAAAGATTAACTCTTATTTTACTCATTTTTATTTCTACTTTATTGGAATATTTTTTTATCTGAATCTGGCATTACCATGATATTCAATAGTGAGGTTAACAGGAGGCATACCGTATTTTTGAAACTGGAGCAGCGATGAAATTATCGAAGAGAGGGTTTGAGCGTGGAGGCGGGTTGCCCGTGTAACTGCTGAGAAAAGCAAACTTAAAGTGCAAACAAGAAAAGTTGTTAAATAATTGAATATTCCCCCAACCTGAAGTCCATTTCAATGCCACTGCGAGATTCGCAATTTAACAAAATGCTTTTCTCAATATGACTAAAAAGGTTCCGACGAACGTTGCACCAGCGTGACCAGCAAAAGGTAAAGCAGTACCACGACGGTGGACGGTTGGGGAAACACGTATTTGAAAGAGCACTCTGGCGCATCAGGTTTCCAACGTGCTGAGTGCTACAAATGATCCGCCGAGATTATTTTCGACGCCGTTTCACCGCCTGAGCCAGCTGCCGCAGCACGGTTTCAGTATCTTCCCAGCCAATACAGCCGTCCGTTACACTCATGCCGTAAACAAGCTCTTCCCCGCTCTCAAGGCTCTGATTGCCTTCCACCAAATGGCTTTCAATCATCACGCCGATAATTGCCTGCTCACCATCAGCAATCTGCTGCGCTACATTTTCAGCAACCGTGAGCTGTTTTTTAAACTGCTTACTGCTATTCGCATGACTGAAGTCGATCATCACCTGGGTCGGCAGTCCCGCTTTTTGCAGACCGGTTTTTACCTCGTTAACGTGATGCGCACTGTAGTTTGGCTCTTTACCTCCACGCAGAATGATGTGGCAGTCCGAGTTGCCACTGGTTTCAACGATGGCCGAGTGACCATATTTGGTGACCGACAGGAAGCAGTGTGGCGCACTGGCTGCACCGATTGCATCAATTGCCACTTTGATGGTTCCATCAGTGCCATTTTTAAAACCTACGGGACAGGACAGGCCAGAAGAAAGCTCGCGGTGTACCTGCGACTCTGTCGTACGCGCCCCAATCGCGCCCCAGCTCATCAGATCGGCAACGTACTGCGGCGTGATCATGTCAAGGAACTCTCCGGCTGTCGGTAGTCCGATGTCATTGATCTCTACGAGCAGCTGACGGGCGATGCGCAGGCCGTCGTTGATGCAGAAGCTCCCATCCATGTGCGGATCGTTTATTAGCCCCTTCCAGCCTACGGTAGTACGCGGTTTTTCAAAATAAACGCGCATCACCACCTCAAGTGAATCTTTCAGCTCTTCGCGCAGAGACTGTAGACGGCTGGCATACTCTTTTGCCGCAACGGTATCGTGGATTGAACATGGGCCAATCACGACCAGCAGCCTGTCGTCTTTTTTTTGTAAAATCTGATGGATCGACTGACGGGCTGAGGAGACTGTTGCCACCGCCTTTTCCGTGGCAGGGAATTTCTCGAACAGAGCAACGGGAGGAAGAAGTTCCTTTATCTCTTTGATTCTTAAGTCATCGTTCTGATAATTCATAATATTTCCAGGTAATTACATTGCCTTACTGCACACCAGGCGCATCCCTTCCAATTTAACGCGCCTCTTCTGCCCTGTAAATCGGCTTTAAGGATTATATATGGCTGGCGAATTTGATTTCTCCTGCATGCTGTCTACAATTCTAAAGCTATAACTTGCATAAAGCGTGTTCACTTTTACGATTTGCTCATAGGTAGAATATTCTCTGCACATAAGCAAATTGAGTTAACTCATCGATAGAGTTGGTCAGACAATTTTCAATACTTAATGGAGCAGAATGATGAAAAAATTTGCAATTGTATTGCTGACAGCAGCAATGACCTTGGGTAGCGGCGCCGTTATGGCAGCAAGCGGTAACGGTTCAGCTAATGCGGCGGCAGACGCGGGCGCAATAGCACCCGGAGCGAAGGATAACCTGGCACCTAATCATGTTGATAACAGTAAAATCAATACTGAAGGTAGCAGCGCGCTCAAACATAAGAAAAAGCATCACGGCATGAGTGCAAATGACGTGCACAAAAATACTCAGTGTAAAGACGGCAAATGCACCAACATCAATTCCAAAGTCGGTGTCGGCGCGAATACTAAAACTGACGGTACCAGCCAGTAAGTTCGCTTCGCACAGATTGATTACCGATGGAGAGCTGCGGCTCTCCTGTTTTTTTACCTTCATTATCCCCCCTCCCCCCCGAACCAATCCCGGTTGGCCGCCAGCTGGATATCACACCTGCTGAGCAGACTTCTCTTTCTCTGACCTTTTTACTAAGTGCCGGAATTCGATCGCATTTCCCAATATCTGCCTGCCGTGGCATAAATTTAGCGGAATTCAAAGTCAGGCTTCATTTTATTGATATTATTGAAGCAGAGTTTGTTCACTAAACGGGAAAATTATGGCTCACCATCACACTGAGCAGAATGGTAATCGTACACGTCTGCTGACAGCATTTATTGTTACAGCCGTATTTATGCTGGCAGAAGTGGCAGGCGGCCTGCTTTCTGGCTCCCTGGCGTTACTGGCAGATGCCGGGCATATGTTGACCGATGCGGCAGCCCTGCTGATTGCACTGCTGGCGACCCAGTTCGCACGCCGAAGGCCCAGCGGACGTCACTCTTTTGGCTTGCTGCGTTTAACGACACTGGCCGCATTTGTTAATGCTATCGCCCTGCTGGGGATAACCGTGCTGATCGTCTGGGAGGCACTGCAACGTTTCTGGCATCCGCAACCGGTAGCAGGCAGCATGATGCTGATTGTCGCGGTAGGTGGCCTGCTGGCAAACCTGCTCTCTTTCTGGCTACTGCATCACGGTAGCGGGGAGAAAAACCTTAACGTTCGTGCTGCTGCACTCCATGTACTGGGAGATCTGCTCGGCTCCGTCGGCGCTATTGTCGCCGCGCTGGTTATTCTGTTTACCGGATGGACGCCCATAGACCCGATACTGTCAATTTTAGTGTCAGTACTGGTATTGCGCAGTGGCTGGAGGCTGATCAAAGAGAGCGGCCATGAGCTTTTGGAGGGAGTACCACAACACATCGATATTGCGAAGCTAAAACGTGCACTGGTTCTCAATATCCCCGAGGTACGCAATGTACATCATGTGCATTTGTGGCAGATAGGAGAAAAGCCGCTGATCACGCTTCATGTTCAGGTGATTCCGCCACGCGATCATGATGCCCTGTTACACCATATTCATGATTATTTGTATCATCATTACCAGATTGCACACGCAACGGTGCAAATGGAGTACCAACGCTGTGAATCTGACCATTGTGACCGCCAGTGGATTCAGTCAAATAGTGATGACGATCGCCACCACCATTGAACCCGCTTTTCCTACCCAAAAAGCGTCATCTTCCGCCCGGCGCAAAACGTTTTGGTCCGGGCGGAAAACGCGGGCATCGTCTATCGTTGTTGACCGGCGCGCTTCATCCATAGCCAGGAGCCGTTGAGCGCGATTAACGTCAGTAAGACATACTCCAGCGCCATCGCGTAGACGCCTTGACGGGCAAAGATCATCACGCTTATGACGTTAATCGCCACCCACAATAGCCAGTTCTCCACGTATTTACGTGTCATCAGAATCATTGCGGCAATTGACAGTACCATCATGCACGAGTCCCAGAATGGGAAAGCATCAGGCTGAAGCGCAGGCATGGTGACATTAAGCCCCAGTGCCTGCATAAGCATCACCGCAGCTCGTGTCAGGAAAGCAAATACCGGGTCGATATAACGCGTTAACAGGGCGATCGCCACTACAATGCCAGCGATCCAGCCGAACAGTTGCTTGCGGGGCAGCCAGCGAATATTTAGTGCCTGCTGGTGTTGGCTGGTCTGCCGACTCCATGCGTACCAGCCGTAAAGGTTGGCGACAAAGAAAAACAGCTGTAGCAGCAGGCTGGCGTAAAGCTGAATCTGGAAAAAAATGGCGGCAAACAGCGTGACGTTGATCAGGCCAAAAGCGTAGTTGACGATCTTCTCAAGACTGGCCAACCAGATACACAACAGACCGGCGATAGTTCCGGTTGCTTCTATCCATGACAGATCGTATCCACCCGTCCCAAGGGGGATATGAAACAAAATATTCGACGTGCTAAAAAAATCCATATTGTCCTCATTACCCTGATAAGAAGTTTCAGGCATTGCCCCTGACCTTAATCTTGAGATCCCTGGCGAAGGTTAGCATACGATTGAGTGGGATCAATGCACCTTCTCGCAGCGCGTCGCTCACCAGAATCTCATGTTCACTGCCCCCCTGCTCCAACCCGTTAGCAATGGCTTGCAGACCATTCATTGCCATCCAGGGACAGCGGGCACAGCTGCGGCAGGTCGCTCCCTCGCCAGCAGTAGGGGCTTCCAGCAGCGCTTTGTCGGGACAGGCCTGCTGCATTTTGTAAAAAATACCGCGATCGGTCGCCACGATTATCTGCCTTTGTGGCAACGTTCGTGCTGCCTGAATTAGCTGACTGGTCGATCCTACCGCATCGGCCAAATCGACGATCGCCTGTGGCGATTCGGGATGCACCAGCACGGCCGCTTCGGGATAGAGTAACTTCATACGTTGTAGCGCCTGAGTTTTAAACTCATCGTGGACAATACAGGCTGACTGCCAGCACAAGATATCAGCACCGGTTTGTCGCTGAACATACTGCCCAAGATGGCGGTCAGGTGCCCAAATGATTTTTTCCCCCAGACTGTCGAGATGCTCGATCAGTTCCACGGCAATACTTGATGTGACCACCCAATCAGCACGCGCTTTCACCGCCGCAGACGTGTTCGCGTATACCACCACAGTACGATCGGGGTGCGCATCGCAAAACTGGCTGAATTCTTCGATTGGGCAACCGAGGTCAAGAGAGCATTCCGCTTGCAGCGTTGGCATCAGAATCGTTTTTTCAGGACTGAGGATTTTGGCCGTTTCCCCCATAAAACGCACCCCGGCGACGAGTAGCGTGGCGGCGGGATGCTGGCTGCCAAAGCGTGCCATCTCCAGCGAATCGGCAACACAGCCCCCGGTCTCTTCCGCCAGCGCCTGTATTTCCGGGTCGGTGTAATAGTGAGCCACCATAACCGCATCACGCTCTTGCAACAGACGTTTAATCTTCGTGCGATAAGTCTGTTTTTCATCGCTGGATAAGCGGATGGGTTTAGCCGGGAAAGGATAGACGGCAGCATCGGCATCGAACATCAGGCTCATAAACCACTCTCGTTTCTTTAAATTAACGCATTAAGCATGGAATGGCCTTTAAAAGGCCGCCTCATCACTTATTTGTTTTATATGCTAAACAAGATAGCGGAAATATCGCCTGTTGTCGCTGGATTTCTCACCTCGGCTACGGGACGTTTAAGCCCCTCTCATACCCGCTGCTGCCCACCCTCCAGCCGCAGTAAGAAGGCTTTATTCGTCAGCCCCCCGGCAAATCCGGTTAACTTTCCATTGCTGCCGATCACCCGATGACAGGGGGCGAAAATGGGCAGCGGATTGCGCCCGTTTGCCGCCCCTACCGCACGCACCGCATCGGGATGACCAATTTGTTGGGCAATCTGCCGGTAGCTCCGTGTCTCTCCAAAAGGAATGGCGATCAGTGCGCTCCAGACTTTTTTTTGAAACTCGGTGCCAATAAATGTCAGTGGCAACGCAAACTGCTGACGCTGGCCAGCGAAGTATTCGCCCAGCTGTCGCTCTGCCTCAATCAGGATCGTATGGTGTTGATCCTCCTCATGCGGATGAAAACGTGCAGCAGGCAGCTCGTCATTTTCCCACAGTACGGCAGTGAGGCTGTTTTCAGCAGCGATCAGAGTGAGTTCTCCTATTGGGGAGTGCATCTTTTTGTAATAGAAAGTCACGCTTCTTCTCCTTAACAATCGGCATCAGTAGAGATTATGCCTTTTCTGCCATCTGCCACTGGCCGTTTACGGACATAGGGATAAAATAGTTTAATGTCCGAAAGCAGCGCGAAAACTGCGGATTTGAGGTTTAACCTGCGATGAATTCATTTAAACAGGGCCACATCATGATCGACCCTATTTCGGCTTATCGTGCGCTGACTTCGCGTGATGTACGCTTCGATGGCGTATTTTACGTTGGCGTGACCTCTACCCATATATATTGTCGTCCGGTATGCCCGGTCAAGGCCCCACGCGCGGAGAATTGCCTGTTTTTTGCCACTGCGGAAGCCGCAGAAAAGGCCTCTTTTCGACCCTGCTTGCGCTGCCGCCCCGAGTTAGCACCCGGTAATGCGCCGGTAGACAACGGTCAGCGTATTGCCGAGCGGCTGGTACAACGCATTGATGAAGGGCTGGCCGAACAAACTGAAAGTCTGGATGATATCGCGGCAGAATTTCACCTCAGCCTCCGTCAGCTGCGGCGCATCGTCAAGAGGGAGCTAGGGGTATCACCGCTGGAGCTGCGCCAGACGCGGCGGTTGCTGCTGGCAAAACAGCTACTCACTGAAACTGAGCTGCCGATTACCCATATTGCTTATGCCAGTGGGTTTGGCAGCCTGCGCCGTTTTAACGCCGTGTTCAGCAGTCATTACCGCATGCCGCCCTCATCTCTGCGTAAAACGAGTGCGCGGCAGGATAACGTGATAAACAGCACTGATACATCAAGGTTGCTATTGAGCTACCGTCCGCCCTTTGACTGGCAGGCGATGCTGAACTTTTTGCGACAGCGCGCTCTGTCAGGCGTTGAATATGTCGAGGAGAACAGCTATGCCCGCACCGTGCGTCTGGGGGAGCACACGGGATGGATTCGAGTTACTCAAATAGCGGTGAAAAATGCTTTGCGGGTGGAGTTTACCCACTCATTGACTCCAGTCTTGTCACTTTTGCTGCGCAGATTGCGCAATCTGTTTGACCTCAGCGCCCGGCCGGACCTGATTGCACAGCAGCTCAGCCTGGATCCACTATTGCGCCCTTCTCTGGCAGTACATCCCGGACTTCGCGCCCCCGGTGCTTTCGACGGTTTTGAAATGGCGGTACGAGCGATTCTCGGCCAGCAAATTACCGTTAAGGCCGCCGCCACGCTTGCAGGCCGTTTCGCTAAAGCTTTTGGTGATGCGATCGCGACGCCTTTCGCCCAGTTATCACATCTTTCACCCACGCCGGAAAGAGTTGCAGAATGCACTATCGATCAGGTTAGCAGTTTGGGGATTATCAGCTCACGCAGCCATTGCATCATAGCGCTGGCAGACCGCTGTGCGCTAAAGGCACCGGATCTTGATGCGGTCAGTCAGCCGGAGAGAAGCATTGAGCAACTGCTAAAAATTCCGGGGATCGGTGACTGGACAGCGCAGTACATTGCCATGCGTGCACTGCGCTGGCCGGATGCTTTCCCGGCTGGGGATCTGGTGGTGCGTAATAATCTGGGCATGATTAGTGCAAAGCTGGCACAATCGCGATCCGCTGTATGGAGTCCGTGGCGAAGCTACGCAGTGATGCATCTCTGGCTGGCAAAAGATGAGTTAGAGATTGTATCTCTGCCCGAATTTGCATAGCAAAAAGGCGCCTTTAGGGCGCCTTTCTACATTGGTGGGTCGTGCAGGATGACTCGGCTGCGCCTCGCCCTGCGGGTCGTTGCCGCTGGCAACGCTGTCTCGCTTTCGCTCGACTCGACCTGCTGCAGGTTCGAACCCTGCCCGAATTTACATAGCAAAAAGGCGCCTTTAGGGCGCCTTTCTACATTGGTGGGTCGTGCAGGATGACTTCGGCTGCGCCTCGCCCTACGGGTCGTTGCCGCTGGCAACGCTGTCTCGCTGGGCTCGACCCGACCTGCTGCAGGATCAAACCCTGCCCCAACGCTGTCTCCCTGCGCTCGACCCGGCCTGCTGCAGGTTCAAACCCTGCCCGAATCTGCATGGCAAAAAGGCGCCTTTAGGGCGCCTTTCTACATTGGTGGGTCGTGCAGGATTCGAACCTGCGACCAATTGATTAAAA
>NZ_CAHS01000013.1 GCF_001050515.1 Erwinia piriflorinigrans CFBP 5888 | reverse complement strand
TTCAATCCCCTGCTCTACCGACTGAGCTAACGACCCGATAGGTGGGTGATGACGGGCTCGAACCGCCGACCCCCTCCGTGTAAAGGAGATGCTCTACCAACTGAGCTAATCACCCATATCGAAACTATTTATTCAAACTGCTTGCTGTAACCGGTGGTACAACATGACTCGGCTAAGCCTCGCCCTGCGGGTCGTTGCCTCTGGCAACGCTGTCTCGCTCCCGCTCGACTCGACCGTTCGAACCCTGCACGGTTTATACCGTTTACTGCTTTGAATATGGTGGGTCGTGCAGGATGACTCGGCTTCGCCTCGCCCTGCGGGTCGTTGCCGCTGGCAACGCTGTCTCGCTTTCGCTCGACTCGACCTGCTGCAGGTTCGAACCCCGCACGGTTTACACCGTTTACTGCTTTGAATATGGTGGGTCGTGCAGGATTCGAACCTGCGACCAATTGATTAAAAGTCAACTGCTCTACCAACTGAGCTAACGACCCGATATGGTGGGTGATGACGGGCTCGAACCGCCGACCCCCTCCGTGTAAAGGAGATGCTCTACCAACTGAGCTAATCACCCATATCGAAACTATTTATTCAAACTGCTTGCTGTAACCGGTAGTACAGGATGACTCGGCTACGCCTCACCCTGCGGGTCGTTGCCTCTGGCAACGCTGTCTCGCTCCCGCTCGACTCGACCTGCTGCAGGTTCGAACCCTGCACGGTTTATACCGTTTACTGCTTTAAATATGGTGGGTCGTGCAGGATGACTCGGCTACGCCTCGCCCTGCGGGTCGTTGCCTCTGGCAACGCTGTCTCGCTCCCGCTCGACTCGACCTGCTGCAGGTTCGACCCTGCACGGTTTATACCGTTTACTACTTTAAATATGGTGGGTCGTGCAGGATTCGAACCTGCGACCAATTGATTAAAAGTCAACTGCTCTACCAACTGAGCTAACGACCCGAAATTCTGTAAATCTTTAAAGTGGTGGGTCGTGCAGGATGACTCGGCTACGCCTCGCTCTGCGGGTCGTTGCCTCTGGCAACGTTGTCTCGCTTTCGCTCGACTCGACCTGCTGCAGGTTCGAACCCTGCACGGTTTTCACCGTATACTACTTTAAAGTGGTGGGTCGTGCAGGATTCGAACCTGCGACCAATTGATTAAAAGTCAACTGCTCTACCAACTGAGCTAACGACCCACTTTTGTGCTGCTGGAGCCTCTGAACATATCCCCCGGCAACGGCGGCATATATTACTGATTTGAATTTCCAGCGCAACCACTATTTCAATACTGAGAGTCCAACTGCTTAGCTTTCATGCGGTAAGAGCATAATTCAGGCAAAAACAGGCCCTTTAGCGCTTTTAAAGCGTTGCAGATCGCTTCTCAGACAGTTTCGCGGCCTCGCTATTCGGATACAGCTTTATGACCTGCTGATAAACCGCTTTCGCTTTCGCCTTATCACCCTTTTCCTGCATGATCACCCCAACCTTAAACAGAGCATCAGCACTTTTAGGTGACTTAGGATATTTTTTTACCACGGTGGCGAAATAGTACGCCGCATCGTCTTTTTTGCCTTTGTTGTAATTCAGCTGCCCCAGCCAATAGTTAGCATTGGGTTGGTAGGTTGAATCCGGGTAATTCTTAACAAAAGCCTGAAAAGCCGAAATAGCACTATCGTATTGTTTTTTCTCCAGCACCAATGCAACCGCAGCATTATAGTCAGTGTTGGCATCGCCGCTCTGAACAGGTACAGACGCTGCTGCGGTGTTGCTACCCGCTTTGTTATCTGTTGTGGCGCTGTCCGTTGCAGATGCAGCCTTATCAACGTTTCCCGACGGTGCCGCAGCGGCATTTGAAGCGCCGCTGGTCAAACTGTCAATCTGCTGATATATGCCTTTCTGACGTTCAACCACCTGATTAAGCTGATAGCTGTTTTCCTGGATCTGCCCGCGCAAAGCGTCAATATCGTTTTGCGTTTCGGAAAGCTGCTGTTGAAGTTGCTGGAGGAGTTGAGCCTGAGCGTTCGAAATACGCTCAAGGGTAGTGACACGGTCTTCAACCGAGCCGGAGCCAACGCTACTGATTGATGCCTGGGCATTAGCGGCCCAGGGGGCCGCTACGCCAATCAGTAACGACAGACTCAGGAGATGAGTTCTGAAGCTACTAATCATGTGACTCTCTTAGTATACCAGTACGGCACGACGGTTTTTAGCATACGCTGACTCGTCGTGACCCAGTACTGCAGGTTTTTCTTTACCGTAAGAAACGATAGAGATCTGATCTTCAGCAACGCCTTTACCCTGCAGGTACATTTTGACCGCTGAAGCACGACGTTCGCCCAAGGCGATGTTGTACTCAGGGGTACCGCGCTCATCCGCATGACCTTCAATAGTCACTTTGTAAGATGGGTTGCTACGCAGGAAATTAGCGTGCGCATCCAGCATCCGAGCGAAATCAGACTGGATGTCATACTTGTCCAGACCGAAATAAACGATGTTGTTTTTCTGCAGTTCCTGCATTTGCAGGCGAGCCTGCTCATCAGAAGACATGTTGCCGCTGTTCATACCGCTGTTGGCAGAACCGTCCAAGCCCATTCCGTTAGTCTGGTCGCTGTTGTTGTTTTTGTGAGAGCTACATGCCGCTACTGCGATAACTGGCAGTGCCAGCATGAAGCCTTTCAGCACTTTATTCAGTTGCATTTTTTAATTCCTATTATAGTTTGCCATACATATTTACACATGCATCACAGATACGGCGACCAGGCAGGAAATTTTACCTGTCCATCAGTTGCCGGAAGACGCGCTTTGAAACGCCCATCCGTCGAAACCAACTGCAATACGGAACCCATGCCCTGAGTGGAGCTATAGATTACCATTGTGCCGTTAGGTGCGAGACTTGGCGTCTCATCCAGGAACGTGTCCGTTAGTTTTTGAACGGCTCCGGTTACCAGATCTTGTCGAGCGACGTGTTGAGCGCCGCTATTGGTGCTAATCATCACCATAGATTTGCCATCGGAGCTAACGTCCGCATCCTGGTTTTGTGAACCTTCCCAGGTAATGCGTTGGGCAGTGCCGCCGTTAACGCCGATTTTATAAATTTGTGGCCTGCCTGCCTGATCGGAAGTGTAAGCCAGGCTCTGACTATCCGGGAACCATGTAGGCTCTGTGCTGTTGTAACGGCCGTCGGTAATTTGACTAATCTGACCAGATCCAACATCCATTACATAAATATTCAGGCTTCCGGTTTTAGACAATGCAAACGCCAGCTTGCTGCCATCCGGTGAAAATGACGGTGCGCCATTGTGCCGTGGGAAAGAGGCGACCTGCCTGATTGCACCATTTGCCAGAGTCTGAATAACTAGCGCAGACTTGCCGCTTTCAAAGGTCACATAAGCAACTTTGCTACCGTCAGGCGACCAGGCCGGAGACATCAACGGCTGTGGCGAGCGGTGCACAACAAACTGGTTGTAGCCATCATAATCAGAAACACGCAGTTCGTATGGGAACTGACCGCCGTTAGTCTGCACAACATAGGCGATACGGGTACGGAATGCACCTTTAATTGCTGTCAGTTTTTCAAAACTCTCATCGCTGGCGCTGTGCGCAGCATAACGCAACCACTGCTTGGTGACTTTGAACTGGTTCTGAGCCAGCACCGCCCCCGGATTTCCAGATGTATCAACCAACTGATAAGAGACCGTATAGCTGCCGTCAGCCCCTGGCTGAACCTGCCCAACAACAACCGCATCAATGCCCAGCGCGGTCCAGGCCGCAGGCTGCACTTCCGCTACCGAAGTGGGCTGTTGCGGTAAACGTGCACGATCGATTGGATTAAATTTACCACTATTACGTAAATCCGCAGCAACGATGCCACCAATGTCTTCCGGCGCGGCACCTGGGCCGTCCCATTTAAATGGCACAACGCCAATAGGACGAGCGGTGTTCACACCCTGAGTAATTTCAATGCGTACTTCTGCATGCGCAACCGCCACAAACAGCATTAAAACGCTCAGCGCTACACGAAATGCCTGCTTCATTATTTCTCCCTTATCTGGGTATCACACCCACGATAATTAGCTATTTATCAACTATCCTAAGAGTACGACCTGTTTAACATAGTTCAACAGCACACAGGTTAGCAAAATCTTACGGCTTAAATTCGAGAGTGGCCTCTTTCACCGCCTGCCAAACATCCTGACTCGGGGGTTTGGGGATTTTAGCCATACGCGCCGCATTAATTGCCGCCTGACAAAGCGCTGAATCGCCTCCTGCCCCAGTGGCAGAAATGAGCAGTCCGTCAGGAGCCAGTTTAATGTGTACATCACAGGTCTTGCCTGCAAAGGTGTCAGCGTCGTAAAACTTGCTTTCGATCGCGCCTTTCACCTGACCCAGATAACTGTTAATTTCGGCACCCGATGCGCCCGCTTTCTTCTGCTGGCCCTGCCCTGCGGCACCGCCTCCGCCGGCAGCCTTGCCCGACTTCGGTGCGTTTTTGCCCGCGGTGAGATCGCCCAGAAGGTCACCGACGTCGCCGGATTCTTTCGCCGCTTCAGCAGCCGCTTTCTTTTTCGCATCCGCTGCGGCTTTTGCCTTCGCGGCAGCATCAGCTTTTGCCTTCGCGGCGGCTGCCGCTTTCTCTTTCGCGGCTTCCGCCGCTTGCGCTTTGGCCTCGGCAGCGGCCTGCTCTTTCGCTTCCTGAGCCGCTTTCGCCTCTGCCGCCGCTTTAGCTTTCGCGTCGGTAGCTGCTTTTGCTTTAGCGGCTTGTGCGGCCGCCTGTTTAGCTTCAGTCTCAGCCTGTTTCTTAGCGTCAGCCGCTACTTGTTTAGCTTCTTCTGCCGCTTTTTTCTGTGCATCAGCTGCAGCTTGCTTAGCTTTTTCCGCCGCCTGTTTCTGTGCTTCAGCCGCCGCTTTTTTAGCCTCTTCCGCCGCCTGTTTCTGCGCTTCAGTAGCCGCTTTTTTAGCGTCTTCCGCCGCCTGTTTCTGTGCTTCAGCTGCGGCTTGCTTAGCGTCTTCCGCCGCTTGTTTCTGTTCGGCAGCCTGCTGCTTCGCCTCTTCCTGAGCCTGAAGACGCTCTTTCTCGACCTGCTTCAGACGCTGCTGTTCAGCGGCCTGCTTCTGCTGCAACTCTTCCGCCTGCAGTTTCGCCTGCTTATCACGCTGTTGCTCTGCACGCTGGCTGTCGCTTTGCTGATTTTTCTGACGATTATACTGCTCTACCACTGCGCCCGGA
Source organism: Erwinia piriflorinigrans CFBP 5888 (assembly GCF_001050515.1). Taxonomy (GTDB): domain Bacteria; phylum Pseudomonadota; class Gammaproteobacteria; order Enterobacterales; family Enterobacteriaceae; genus Erwinia; species Erwinia piriflorinigrans. The sequence goes on along the minus strand of NZ_CAHS01000013.1, from coordinate 354,639 downwards.
TCAACCATAACGGCATCGATATCGCTACCGCCGCCGCCACCGCCACTGGCATCTATATTTTCGTCAAACGAGCTCCATATCAGTAGTGCAATCAATATGATATGCAGGATCACTGATAGGGTTATGGCACGTTTTAACTTATCGTTTTGCTCGGTTGCCTTCGACACTGTCGGTTCCCAAAAACGGTTCGTATGAATTAAATCGGCTGCGTCATCAATCCAACAGACTTCACGCCCGCCTGATGCAGCAAGTTCAATGCCTTAATGATTTCCTCATAAGGAACCTCTTTGGCTCCGCCAATAAGGAATACCGTCTTAGGATTAGCCGTCAGGCGGCTCTGCGCTTCGGCAACGACCTGTTCTGCCGGCAACTGCTCCATCCGGTCATGATCGACAACCAGGCTGTACTGCCCTACGCCAGAAACTTCCACAATGACCGGTGGATTATCATTACTGGAGACGGTTTTAGAATCTGTTGCGTCCGGTAAATCGACCTCAACGCTCTGGGTGATAATCGGCGCTGTTGCCATGAATATCAGCAACAGTACCAACAGCACGTCCAGCAGCGGCACAATATTGATCTCGGATTTGACTTCGCGGCGACCGCGACCACGTCTTCTGGCCATATAACCTCCGACTTACTTGCCGACGTCGCTAGAAAACGCCTGACGGTGCAGGATAGCCGTGAACTCTTCCATAAAGTTATCGTAGTTCTGTTCCAGCTTATTCACGCGCAGAGTCAGTCGGTTATAAGCCATAACCGCAGGGATAGCCGCAAACAGACCGATGGCAGTGGCGATCAATGCTTCGGCAATCCCCGGAGCGACCATCTGCAATGTGGCCTGTTTGACCGCGCCCAGCGCGATAAACGCATGCATAATCCCCCAGACCGTACCAAACAGACCAATATATGGACTGATGGAACCGACGGTGCCAAGAAAAGGAATATGGTTTTCCAGCGTTTCCAGCTCACGGTTCATGGAAATACGCATCGCACGCGTCGCTCCTTCCACCACGGCTTCTGGAGCATGATTGTTAGCACGATGCAGGCGGGCAAACTCTTTAAACCCCGCATAGAAAATTTGTTCCGACCCGCCTAATTCATCCCGACGAGCCTGGCTTTCCTGATAAAGACGCGACAGCTCAATACCGGACCAGAACTTATCTTCGAATGCGTCTGCATCACGCACGGCCGCATTGAGGATACGTGTACGTTGAATGATCACTGCCCAAGAGGCGATAGAAAACCCGATCAAAATCAACATAATAAGTTTGACCAGAAGGCTCGCCTTCAGGAACAAATCAAGAATGTTCATGTCAGTCACTGCTTGAACTCCGCGACAATAGACTTAGGAAGCGCTATCGGCTTCATTAGATGTGGATTGATGCAGGCGATCAAAACCTCTGCCTCATTGAGCACACGCCCTTCTGCATTTATGATGCGTTGTGCAAATGTCATAGTAGTTCTGCTCATGGCAACAACCTCGCTTTGCACGTCAAGTAGCTCGTCAAGACGAGCAGCAGCCAGGTAATCGACCGTGATCCGCCGCACAACAAAGCCCACCTGCAGTTCAAGCAGAGCCTGCTGACTGAAATGGTGCTGGCGCAGCATTTCAGTGCGTGCCCGTTCATAAAAAGCGACATAGCTGGCATGGAAGACCACACCGCCGGCGTCAGTGTCTTCATAATAGACACGTACCGGCCATCGAAACAGCGTTGTACTCACTCTACATCCCGATATTGCTAAACGTTGGTCAGGAAAACGTTGCTACTATACGCAAGAGCATACGCCTTGGGAATGGGTTGCCATAGGGGAGTGAAAATAATTATTACACGCTTACAACTTCGTTAATTTTAGCATATTTGTTAAACAATCATTAACAAACAATCTAGCCACTTCCATAGACAGGGGCCCTGTACGGGCCCCGTTATACTTGCTAAAGACGAGAGCTAACCTTTGTCATCAGGATTATTCGTCACTCCCGGTCTGTGCTTCTGCTTGCTCCAGCGCCAGAGCCGTAATAATTCCGCAGCCGCAGGCCAGTAACGTGCCAAGAACCCAGGCAAAATACCACATAATGACGATCCTTTTTTAGTAGAGGGAATGGCTGTTATTTTCAATTTGCTCTTTCGTCAAACGACCAAACATCTTGTAGTAACACCAGGTTGTATAAGCCAGGATAATCGGTACGAAAATGAGCGCTGCCACGGTCATCACTTTCAACGTCAACAGGGTTGAAGTCGCATCCCACATGGTCAGACTCATCGCGGGGGACAGGCTGGAAGGCATGACAAACGGAAACATTGCCACGCCCGCAGTCATGATCACGCAAGCCAGCGTTAACGAAGAAAAGATGAAAGCCGCAGCGCCTTTTTCATATCGTGAACAGATGATGGTGAATACCGGCAATACCATCCCCAACATCGGGATGGCCCAAAGAATCGGAGTTGCATTGAAGTTCAGCATCCAGGCTCCGGCCTGGCGTGCGACTTCTTTCACCAGCGGGTTGGATGGCGCATTATGATCCAATGCTGACGTCAATAGATATCCATCGATGCCATATCTCACCCAGATCCCCGCCAGCGCAAAGCACAGCATCATGACCAGCGCCGCAATTTGCGCAGTCTTACAGGAGCGCTGATGCAGTTCGCCAACGGTACGCATTTGCAGGTAGGTTGCTCCCTGGGTCAGGATCATCGTCACACTCACTATCCCTACCAGCAGCCCGAACGGGTTCAACAGCTGAAAGAAGTTACCGCTGTAGAACAGACGCAGATCGTTATCGATATGGAAAGGCACCCCTTGCAGCAGGTTGCCAAAGGCAACTCCAATCACTAACGGGGGGACAAAGCTGCCAATAAAAATGCCCCAGTCCCACAGAGTACGCCAGCGCATGTCTTCAATTTTCGAACGATAATCAAAACCGATCGGACGAAAGAACAGTGCAGCCAGCACCAGTATCATCGCCACATAGAACCCAGAGAAAGCAGCTGCGTAGACCATCGGCCAGGCCGCAAACAGCGCTCCTCCAGCGGTAATAAGCCATACCTGATTCCCGTCCCAGTGCGGAGCGATGCTGTTGATCATAATCCGGCGTTCGGTATCGGTGCGCCCAAGAATACGCGTCAACATTCCTACGCCCATATCAAAGCCATCGGCGACGGCAAAACCAATCAGTAGAATGCCAATTAACAGCCACCAGATAAACCGCATCAGTTCATAAGTTAACATTTATAGGCTCCTGACTTAGCGTGGAGAGGGCTGGAAAGCTCGTAGTGATAACGTCCAGTTTTCAAGCTGCTCGGTCCCAGGCGGGCAAATTTAAACATCAGATACATTTCGGCGACCAGGAACAGCGTATAAAGACCGCAAATCAGCCCCATTGAAAAGAGCAGGTCACCCACCGTTAGGGAGGAGTTTGCTACTGCCGTCGGCAGAACTTCACCGATCGCCCACGGCTGGCGACCGTATTCAGCAACAAACCAACCCGATTCAATCGCAATCCAGGGCAAGGGAATGGCAAATAACGCGCACTTCAACAGCGTTGGACGCTGACCAATACGGTTACGTATCACTGACCAGAATGACAGGGCAATAATCAGCAGCATCAGCACGCCACATCCCACCATAATACGGAAGGAGAAATAGAGCGGAGCCACACGCGGGATAGAATCTTTTGTCGCTTGTCGTATCTGCTCCTCACTGGCAGCGGCCACATCAGGGGTATAACGTTTCAGCAGCAGCCCGTAACCAAGATCCTGTTTCGCAGCATTAAACGCAACACGCAAGGCGGGATCCTGATTTCCGCTGCGCAATTCCTGCAACATCACCCAGGCCTTGATACCATTACGGATACGTACCTCATGCTCTTCCATCAGTTGTTTAAGGCCGGTGACCTGCTTATCCGTGGAACGCGTCGCCACCAGGCCAAGCGCCCAGGGGATCTGTACCGCATAGTGATTCTGTTGCGCATTCTGGTCAGGTAAACCGAACAGGGTGAAAGCGGCAGGGGCAGGCTGGGTTTCCCATTCGGCTTCTATCGCTGCGAGTTTCGTCTTTTGTACGTCACCCACTTCATAGCCAGATTCATCGCCAAGCACAATCACAGAGAGGATCGCGGCCATGCCAAAACTGGCGGCAATGGCAAATGAACGTTTAGCAAAAGCCGTATCGCGGCCACGCAGCAAATAATAAGCACTGATGCCAAGAACAAACATAGCGCCGCAGGTATAACCGGCGGCAACGGTATGGACAAATTTCACCTGTGCAACCGGATTCAGCACCAGTTCAGAGAAGCTGACCATCTCCATACGCATCGTTTCGAAGTTAAATTCCGACGCCACCGGGTTCTGCATCCAGCCGTTGGCCACCAGTATCCATAATGCCGAAAGGTTAGAGCCGAGAGCGACCAGCCAGGTGACCGCCAAATGCTGTACTTTACCCAGCCTGTCCCAGCCGAAAAAGAACAATCCGACAAAGGTGGATTCAAGGAAAAAGGCCATTAAACCTTCGATGGCCAACGGGGCGCCAAATATATCCCCAACATAATGCGAGTAATAGGACCAGTTAGTGCCAAACTGAAACTCCATAGTGAGTCCGGTTGCCACGCCCAGGGCAAAGTTAATACCAAACAACTTGCCCCAAAACTTGGTCATGTCTTTATAAATTTGCTTGCCGGACAAGACATAGACACTTTCCATAATGGCTAATAAAAATGCCATGCCCAGCGTCAAAGGTACAAACAGGAAATGATACATCGCTGTTAATGCAAACTGTAAACGCGACAGTTCGACAATATCCAACATATTAACTCCTTGCTTAGCAAGTGGGTGCTGTCAGAAGCCATGCTGAGTCAACCACCTCAACAATATTCGGTGACTTCACAATGAATAACGAGAATTTTGTATTTTATAGTCGTTCCTGACCCAAAACAGAAAGCCTGAGCCAGATAACTCAAGAGCAACTTAATATTTCAAACCATCACTGTATCAATCATGATCTTCTCAGGACTCTGCCAGCCCCTGATTAAGCTATTTTATGAAGACCGTCTTATTTCTAACTAAATATATTAATTATTAATGAATTAATACCCCGATAATTATCACGACCCCATTTAATCGAATTAAGCGGTAATACGCCAGAAATATAGCCAATAAATAACTGGCGCAACATTGATATAGAACAATATTTGACGGGACAGATGTATGATAGCGCGAAGGTAATGTTAAGCAGGCGTGTACCTTATCTTACTCAAATGAAAAAAAATCAACGCAAAAAAGTTAAGAACGAAATTCCCGGCATGCATCTATTTTTATTCATCCCAGATCGGCAGTCTGATATGAATAATAATATGGCAGAGATTGACGTAAAAAAGCCACCCGAAGGTGGCTAATTGTTAAATATTTTTAATACCAGGCGAATTTACTGTGGTAGTACCGCTTTCACAGCATCACCGATATCGGCAAGGCTACGGACGGTTTTCACACCGGCCGCTTCCAGCGCAGCGAACTTCTCGTCTGCCGTGCCTTTACCGCCGGCGATAATGGCACCGGCGTGGCCCATACGTTTGCCCTTCGGCGCGGTCACACCAGCGATATAACCCACCACCGGCTTGGTGACGTGCTCTTTAATAAATGCTGCCGCTTCTTCTTCAGCACTACCGCCGATTTCCCCGATCATCACGATCGCTTCCGTCTGCGGGTCATCCTGGAACAGCTTCAGAATATCGATAAAGTTTGAACCGGGGATCGGATCGCCGCCAATACCCACGCAGGTTGACTGGCCGTAACCGATATCAGTGGTCTGCTTGACCGCTTCATAGGTCAAAGTCCCTGAACGGGAAACGATACCGATGCGGCCCGGCTGGTGAATATGGCCAGGCATAATGCCAATCTTACAGGCACCAGGTGTGATCACACCCGGGCAGTTTGGACCGATCATCCGCACACCGGCTTCATCCAGTTTCACCTTCACCGTCAGCATATCCAGAGTCGGAATGCCTTCGGTAATGGTAATGATCAGCTTGATGCCCGCTTCAATGGCTTCCAGGATACCGTCTTTGCAGAACGGAGCCGGAACGTAGATGACCGATGCGGTTGCGCCCGTCGCGTCGACCGCTTCGCGCACGGTATTAAACACCGGCAGACCAAGATGCTCAGTACCGCCCTTGCCGGGAGTGACGCCACCCACCAACTGAGTACCGTATGCCAGCGCCTGCTCGGAGTGGAAAGTCCCCTGGCCACCGGTGAAGCCTTGGCAGATTACCTTCGTGTTTTTATCGATCAAAATAGACATTATTTACCCTCCGCTGCGGCAACAACGCGCTGCGCCGCGTCGCTCAGGCTGGTTGCTGCAATAATATTCAGGCCGCTGTCGGCCAGTTTTCTGGCACCCAGCTCGGCATTGTTCCCTTCCAGACGAACCACCACCGGCACGTTAACGCCCACTTCCGCCACGGCACCGATGATCCCATCTGCGATCAGGTCGCAGCGCACGATACCGCCGAAGATGTTAACGAACACCGCTTTTACCGCGTCGTCAGACAGAATGATTTTAAAGGCTTCGGTCACGCGCTCTTTGGTCGCGCCGCCGCCAACGTCGAGGAAGTTCGCTGGCTGTCCACCGCTTAGCTTCACGATATCCATCGTGCCCATCGCCAAGCCTGCACCGTTTACCATGCAACCAATGTTACCTTCCAGCGCAACATAGTTCAGTTCCCACTGGGCAGCATGTGCTTCACGCGAATCTTCCTGACTTGGATCACGCATTTCGCGCAGATCCGGCTGGCGGAACAGCGCATTACCGTCGGCCGTCAGTTTTCCGTCCAGACACACCAGATCGCCCTGCTTGGTGATCACCAGTGGGTTGATCTCAACCAGAGCCAGATCGCGCTCCAGGAACAGCGTAGCCAGACCCATAAAGATTTTGGTGAACTGACCAACCTGCTTACCGGTCAGACCCAGCTTGAACGCCAGCTCACGCCCCTGATAAGGCTGCGGGCCGGTCAGTGGATCGAGCGCCATTTTGTGGATCAGGTGCGGGGTTTCTTCCGCTACCTTTTCGATTTCTACCCCACCCTCGGTGGAAGCCATAAACACCACGCGGCGGGTACCACGATCGACAACTGCGCCAAGATACAGTTCTTTGTCGATATCGGTAGCGGCTTCAACCAGGATCTGGTTAACAGGCTGACCGTTGGCATCTGTCTGATAGGTCACCAGACGTTTACCCAACCAGTTTTCGGCAAAAGCACGGATATCTTCTTTACTGTTTACCACCTTCACACCGCCCGCTTTACCACGGCCACCGGCATGAACCTGACATTTCACTACCCACGGGCCAGCACCAATCTTGGAGGCGGCTTCTTCTGCTTCGCGTGGCGTTGTGCAGGCATAACCGGTGGGTGCCGGTAAGCCATACCGTGCAAACAACTGCTTTGCCTGATACTCGTGTAAGTTCATGATGTTCTATCCATTCAGATCTGAAAAGACGGAGCTGCCATAAGCAGCCATACATAGGGTTGGGTGCGGCATCATTGCATGCCGCACGCCGGGTATTTAGACGTCCAGCAGCAGACGGGTCGGATCTTCCAGCAGCTCTTTAATCGCTACCAGATAACCGACAGATTCACGCCCATCGATCAGACGGTGATCGTAAGAGAGCGCCAGGTACATCATTGGCTGGATCACTACCTGTCCATTGACCGCCATCGGGCGATCTTTGATTGCATGCATACCGAGGATGGCGCTCTGTGGCGGGTTGATAATTGGCGTGGACATCAGCGAACCAAATACACCACCATTGGTGATAGTGAAGTTACCACCGGTCAGTTCATCAACAGTCAGCTTACCGTCACGTCCTTTCACCGCCAGCTCTTTGATTTTCTTCTCAATGTCGGCCATAGTCAGCGCATCAACATCCTTCAGCACCGGGGTAACCAGACCGCGCGGCGTTGAGACGGCAATACTGACGTCAAAGTAGTTATGATAAACCACATCCGTACCGTCGATTGAGGCATTCACTTCCGGATAACGCTTCAGCGCCTCAACAACGGCCTTGATGTAGAAGGACATAAAGCCCAGGCGAACGCCGTGACGTTTTTCGAATGCTTCACCATACTGCTTACGCAACGCCATAATCGGCTGCATATTCACTTCATTGAAAGTGGTGAGCATCGCGGTGCTGTTTTTCGCTTCCAGCAGACGTTCGGCTACGCGTTTGCGCAGACGGGTCATCGGCACGCGTTTTTCACTGCGATTCGCCAGCCCCACTGGCGCGGCGGCTTCTGCCGCTTTTGGTTCAGCTTTTGCCGCCGGGGCCTGCGCCAGATGCTTCTCCACATCTTCACGCGTGATGCGTCCACCGACACCGCTGCCTTTGATTGCTGCCGGATCGAGGCTGTGCTCGGCAATCAGACGACGGATTGCCGGGCTGAGAGCATCATTGCTCTCTTCTTCCAGTGAAGCCGTCTGCCGCTGGGCTGGTGTCGATTCATTGGCTTCGACTTTGGCAGAGGTCTCTTTGCCAGCGCTGTTGCCCTCTTTCAGACGACCCAGCGCCTGACGAGAAATGACCGTAGCACCTTCGTCTTCAAGGATGGCTTCCAGCACGCCATCGGCAGAAGCCGGTACTTCCAGAACTACCTTGTCGGTTTCAATTTCCACCAGCACTTCATCACGCTTGACGCTGTCGCCGGGTTTTTTATGCCAGGTGGCGACGGTGGCATCAGCCACGGACTCAGGCAGGTCAGGAACAACGATATCTACGCTACTCATTTTCTTTCCTTAATTATTCAACGTTCAGCGCGTCATTAACCAGGTCTTGCTGCTGCTGCTGGTGAACGGACATATAACCCACTGCCGGTGATGCTGAAGCAGGACGACCGGCATAACGTAATGAAGCCCCAAACGGGACGATTTCACGGAAGTGATGCTGACTACAGTACCATGCACCCTGATTAAGTGGCTCTTCCTGACACCAGACAAAATCATGTACGTGGGAGTACTGCTTCAACACATCCTGAACCGCTTTGTGTGGGAACGGATAGAGCTGTTCGATACGCACGATAGCGACATCGGTTTGCTCATTCTTGCGGCGCTTATCCAGCAGATCGTAGTAAACCTTACCGGAACAGAGCACCACGCGTTTCACCGACTTCGCATCAAGCGCGTCGATTTCGCCAATCGCCGGCTGGAAAGCTCCCTCAGCCAACTCTTCCAATGAAGAGACCGCCAGCGGATGACGTAACAGTGACTTCGGTGACATCACCACTAATGGGCGACGCATCCCACGCAGCGCCTGACGACGCAACATATGGTAAACCTGCGCGGGGGTAGAAGGGACGCAAACCTGCATATTCTGCTCGGCGCAAAGCTGAAGGTAGCGCTCGAGACGCGCGGAGGAATGCTCCGGCCCCTGCCCTTCGTAACCGTGAGGCAGTAGCATCACAAGGCCACACATACGGCCCCATTTCTGCTCACCGGAGCTGATGAACTGGTCAATGACCACCTGAGCACCGTTGGCGAAATCACCGAACTGCGCTTCCCAGATGGTCAATGTACGCGGTTCTGCGGTCGCGTAGCCATATTCAAACGCCAGTACCGCTTCTTCAGAAAGCACGGAGTCCCATACTTTAAAGGTGCCCTGACCGTTATGAACATGCTGTAGCGGGGTGTAGGTCGATCCATTGGATTGATTGTGAATCACCGCATGACGGTGGAAGAAGGTGCCGCGACCCATATCCTCGCCGGAGAGACGGCATGGAATGCCTTCATCCACCAGCGTGGCATAGGCGAGATTTTCCGCCGCGCCCCAGTCGAACGGCTTGTTACCAGCGGCCATTTCTGCACGATCGTTATAGATTTTGGTCACGCGCGACTGCATTTCTACCGCTTCCGGCACGGTGCTGATGCGCTTAGCCAGCCCTTGCAAGCGCTTGAGTTCAATGCGCTCGGGATAACTCTCATCCCAGTCGTGATTCAGGTACGGTGACCAGGTAAAGGAGTGCTGACTCATAGGACGCCATTCCGGCACCACACATTCGCCTTCATCCAGGGCATCACGGTACAGGTTGACCATTTCCGTGGCATCTTCCAGGCGGGTAACCTGCTCGGCTTCCAGCTTGTCAGCATAGATTTTACGCGGCGTAGGATGCTTTTTGATTTTCTGGTACATCACCGGCTGCGTGGCGCTTGGCTCATCGGCTTCGTTATGGCCATGACGGCGATAGCAAACCAGATCGATAAACACATCGCGTTTGAAGGTGTTACGGAAATCTAACGCCAGACGGGTGACAAAGGCTACCGCTTCCGGATCGTCAGCGTTGACGTGGAAGATAGGTGCCATCACCATTTTACCAATGTCGGTGCAATACTGCGTAGAGCGCGCATCTTTGGGATTTGAGGTGGTGAAACCGATTTGGTTATTGATCACGATACGCACCGTACCGCCCACTTCATAACCGCGCGCTTCGGACATATTAAGGGTTTCTTGCACTACGCCCTGTCCGATAACCGCAGCATCACCGTGGATGGTAATCGGCAACACTTTATTACTACCCGGCTGATCGAGCCGATCGAGACGGGCACGTACCGACCCCATGACCACCGGACTGACAATTTCCAGATGCGAAGGGTTAAACGCCAGCGCCAGGTGAACCATGCCGCCTTCGGTTTCCACATCGGAAGAGAAGCCCATATGGTACTTAACGTCACCCGTACCGAGATGTTCTTTATGCTTGCCGGAGAATTCGTCGAACAGATCCTGCGGCTTTTTGCCCAGTACGTTGATCAGCACGTTCAGGCGGCCACGGTGCGCCATACCCAAAACCACTTCGCGCGTGCCGCTTTTACCTGCATGGCGGATCATCTCGTTCAGCATCGGCACCAGCGCATCACCGCCTTCCAGCGAGAAGCGTTTCGCACCGGGGAATTTTGCCCCCAGATAACGCTCCAGACCTTCTGCGGCGGTCAGCTGCTTGAGGAAACCTTTTTTCTCTTCAACAGAGTAGGAAGCCCGCCCCACCACCGATTCAAGACGCTGCTGTATCCAGCGCTTTTCATCGGTGTTGGTGATATGCATATATTCTGCACCAATGGAGCCGCAGTAGGTTTGCTTCAGCGCATCGTACAGATCGGCCAGCTTCATCGTCTCTTTGCCGATGGCAAAAGAACCCACGTTGAAACTTTCCTGGAAATCAGCATCGCTCAGGCCATGATAGCCCGGATCAAGATCCGCTACTGATTCCTGTTTCCAAAGCCCGAGCGGGTCAAGGTTGGCCTGCTGATGGCCGCGAAAACGAAACGCGTTGATCAGCTGCAAAACCTTAACCTGTTTGGCGTTGGTTGCAGGGTCGCTGACGGAGGTGTTGTAACGCGAAGCATCTTTCGCCAGACGGCGGAAATATTCGCGAGTGGTGGAGTGGATTTGTTCAGGTCTAACCCCAGTTCCAGGAAGCTGCTGGAAGAGAGACTTCCAGGCCACATCGACAGAATCAGGATCGGTTAAAAAGTCCTCATAGAGCTGCTCTATGTAGGACTGGTTCGCGCCGGCCAGCCAGGAGGAGTCCAGCCAGGGTTTCATCGCGCTGTTCTGCATTGTGATCCCTTAAGCATATTTGTGCTTTTTTTCGCCGTGGTTGTTTAATGGAACCTTTGCAAGTCCCGCGCCGCGTTAACGGCTTACCGTGATACGGTTCTTCGATACGAGCGACCGGCCCGTAAGGGAACCTTTGTAAAAGGTTTCCGCTAACTTTCGTCTGGCGAACACCCCTTACAAAGATGGCCTGATAAAACGCCGGGAACCTTTGACTCCCGGCGTTTTGGCGTTAAGCACCCCGCTGCAGCAACATCGACTTGATATGGCCAATCGCCCGGGTTGGGTTCAGCCCTTTCGGACAGACGCTCACACAGTTCATGATACTGTGACAACGGAACACGCTGAAAGCATCATTCAGATTGTCAAGACGCGCATCTGTTTCGGTATCACGGCTGTCAATCAGGAAACGATAAGCTGCCAGCAGGCCAGCCGGGCCAATAAACTTGTCCGGGTTCCACCAGAATGACGGGCATGAGGTGGAACAACAGGCGCAAAGAATACATTCGTACAGGCCATCCAGCTTTTCACGCTGTTCTGGCGGCTGAAGATGCTCCCTTGCTGGCGGTTTCTGCCCATTATTCAATAGGTAAGGCTTAATCTTCTCATACTGCGCATAGAATTGCCCCATGTCTACTACCAAATCGCGGATCACCGGTAAACCGGGTAGCGGACGGATAACAATTTTCTTTTTGCCGTTGCCTAATGCAGAGACTGGCGTAATACAGGCCAGGCCATTTTTACCGTTCATATTCAGGCCATCAGAGCCACATACACCCTCACGGCAGGAACGGCGGAATGCTAGCGTCGGATCTTTCTCCTTCAGACGCATTAGCGCGTCCAGCAGCATCATGTCACGACCGTCTTCCGACTCCAGCTGATAATCCTGCATGCGCGGAGCATCATCGACATCCGGGTTATAACGATAGATGGAAAATTCGAGTCTCATGGTGTTATCTCCGCAAACTAGTAGGTACGCGCTTTCGGCGGGAAGGCCTCACGCAGTTTTGGCTGCATGTTTACCTCACGGCGCGTCATGCTTTCACTTTGCGGCAGATACAGGCTGTGACATAACCAGTTTGCATCGTCACGTTCAGGATAGTCAAAGCGGCTGTGAGCACCACGACTTTCGGTACGGAAGTTAGCCGACACGGCGGTGGCATAGGCCGTTTCCATCAGGTTGTCCAGCTCCAGGCACTCAACGCGCTGGGTGTTGAAGTCGCTGGAACGGTCATCCAGACGGGCATTTTTCAGACGCTCACGCAGCACCTTCAACTCGGCCAGGCCTTTTGCCATTGCATCGCCTTCACGGAATACCGAGAAGCTATGCTGCATACAGGCCTGTAGCGCTTTACGCAGCTCTGCCGGGTCTTCACCCGTGGTATTGTTATTCCAGCGGTTCAGACGCGCCAGTGAAGCCTCAATTTCTTCTTCCGTTGCATCCAGCAGTGCGCCCTGCTCCTGGATAGACTCCTGCAAATGCAGCCCAGCCGCGCGGCCGAAGACCACCAGGTCGAGCAGTGAATTCCCCCCCAGACGGTTAGCACCGTGCACCGATACGCAGGCAATTTCGCCTACGGCAAACAGGCCAGGGATCACCACATCTTCCCCCTGCTCGTTTACCGTCAGTGCCTGACCACTGACTTTAGTCGGGATACCGCCCATCATATAGTGACAGGTGGGTATGACCGGAATAGGTTCTTTTACCGGGTCTACGTGGGCAAATGTGCGAGAAAGTTCCAGAATCCCGGGCAGACGTGACTCAAGCACCTCTTTGCCCAGATGATCCAGCTTCAGCTTGGCGTGTGGTCCCCACGGACCGTCACAACCACGGCCTTCGCGAATTTCGATCATAATTGAACGAGCCACTACGTCACGCCCGGCTAGATCTTTCGCATTCGGCGCATAACGCTCCATAAAGCGCTCACCGTGTTTATTTAACAGATAGCCGCCTTCACCACGACAGCCCTCCGTCACCAACACGCCTGCACCGGCAATGCCGGTTGGGTGGAACTGCCACATCTCCATGTCCTGCACCGGTACACCGGCACGCAGCGCCATGCCAACCCCATCGCCGGTATTGATATGCGCATTGGTGGTCGACTGATAAATGCGCCCTGCACCGCCGGTAGCCAGTACCGTTGCGCGCGCTTTGAAATAAACCACTTCACCATCTTCGATGTTAAGCGCGGTGCAGCCAACGATTGCCCCGTCGGCGTTCTTCACCAAATCCAGTGCGTACCATTCGGAAAAAATGGTGGTTTTATTTTTCAGGTTCTGCTGATAAAGCGTATGTAGCAGCGCATGGCCGGTACGGTCAGCGGCAGCAGCAGTACGTGCCGCCTGCTCACCGCCGAAGTTTTTCGACTGCCCGCCAAATGGGCGCTGATAGATGCGGCCATCATCAAGGCGTGAGAATGGCAATCCCATATGCTCCAGTTCCAGAATCGCTTCCGGGCCGGTTTTACACATATACTCAATCGCGTCCTGGTCGCCGATATAATCGGAACCCTTGACGGTGTCATACATATGCCATTCCCAGTTATCTTCATGAGTATTACCCAGTGCAACGGTAATCCCCCCCTGAGCGGATACCGTATGGGAGCGGGTTGGAAAAACTTTCGATAACAGGGCGCAAGTCTGGCCCGATTGGGAAATCTGTAATGCGGCACGCATACCTGCACCGCCTGCGCCTATCACAACGGCGTCAAATTCTCTGACTGGCAAATTCATTACGCACCCCACACAACAACAGTTCCATAAATGGCATACACCAACAGTGCAACCACGATAACCAGCTGCAACATCATGCGCAGCGCCAGTGGTTTGATGTAGTCGGTCAGTACCTGCCACATCCCAATCCAGCCATGCACCAGGATGGAGAACAGCGTCAGAAGGGTGAAGACTTTAGTAAAGGAGGAAGCGAAAAAACCACGCCAGATATCAAAGGTCAATGGCCCGGACATCACGATAAAAGCGAGAATATAAAACACGTAGAGGGTCATTATCATAGCGGCGGCACGCAGCAGCAGCCAGTCATGAATGCCGTTGCGCCCCAGTGCAGAAGCGTTGCTTACCATACGAGGACTCCAGCCAGAATTGAAAGCACGACAGTGATACCGAATGCAATTTGCGCGGAAAGTTTGCCTGTTTCTAAGGTTTCACCCAGCAAGCCAAAATCCATCATCATATGGCGAATGCCACCGGCAATATGGTAAGCCAGTGCAGTCAAAATGCCCCACATGATAAATTTGGCAATAAAGCTATCCATCACGGCAGAAGCCTGGAGGAAACCTTCGGGAGAAGAGAGCGACAAACCCAGTAACCAGAGCAAAATTCCGATCGACACAAAGGTAATGACGCCGGAAACGCGGTGGAGAATGGACGCAATTGCAGTTAAGGGAAACCGGATCGTAGAGAGATCCAAGTTGACAGGTCTTTGTTTTTTCACGGTTTTGCCCACACAGCCTTTCTTATTTTGCTTCCTCCGGTCCTGAAGGGGGTCAGACAGCGTTAATGAAGGCAAGCATTCGCGACAGGCACTTAAACTTCAACGTCCAGTGTCAAACGGCGCGTATGAAACGCTGGGTGGCTCCTACGGCAGGGTATTTCCGGAGACCTGGCCGCAGTATAAGTGGATCACAATCTCATTACAATTCCCCTACAAACTCTTTGGTGAACTTTCGGCCGAACAGTGATCACCCTCACAATTTTGACAAAATAAGCTAATTTAATTATCTGATTTGACAAAAGTTAAACAATTTTGCTACAAACTTGGGGCTAAAGTTTTATGATGCACAAAAGTTATGGGGATACCCTTTCCCGTAAGCACAAGTTATGTAACATTGGTTAAGATTATCAAGAGTCTCAGATATTGGCTTTCACGTAAGCTATGTTCAGACCGGATCTTGTCATAACATGATACTCATCAGGTTGTTACCATCCCGGCCAGCATGCGCCCGTCACTCTGTACCCTGCACACAATAAGATGCCACAGAGTTGATTACCTTTTGCGTCAGGCAAGAGGCTGGGGAGATGTGGCTTTCCCGGTGATAAAGATCCCTCATTAAGGCGCTAAGGAGATTGTAAATGGCTGATAAAAAAGCAACGCTAACCCTCGATGGTGAAGCTCCGATCGAGCTCGATGTGCTGAAGGGCACACTGGGCCCGGAAGAAATTGATGTCCGTGCACTCGGCGCAAAAGGCTACTTCACCTTCGACCCAGGGTTTACTTCTACTGCCTCCTGCGAGTCAAAAATTACCTACATCGACGGTGACGAAGGCATCCTTCTGCACCGTGGTTTTCCCATTGACCAGCTGGCCTTACACTCTAACTATCTGGAAGTTTGTTATATTCTTCTCAATGGTGAAGCACCGAGCGCAGAACAGTTCCAGGAATTCAAGGTGACGGTAACGCGTCATACCATGCTACATGAGCAGATTCACCACCTGTTTCGCGGCTTCCGTCGTGACTCCCATCCGATGGCGGTGATGTGCGGCGTTACCGGGGCACTGGCCGCATTTTATCACGATGCCATGGACGTCAATATTGAACGACATCGTGAAATTGCCGCTTTCCGCCTGCTGTCGAAAATGCCCACTATGGCGGCTATGTGTTATAAATATTCTATTGGTCAGCCGTTTGCTTATCCGCGTAACGACCTGTCGTACGCCGGAAACTTCCTGAATATGATGTTTTCCACCCCTTGTGAAGAGTACGTGGTGAACCCAGTTCTGGAGCGTGCTATGGATCGCATTCTGATCCTTCATGCCGACCATGAACAGAACGCCTCCACCTCGACCGTGCGTACTGCCGGCTCATCCGGAGCCAATCCGTTTGCCTGTATCGCGGCGGGGATTGCGTCGCTGTGGGGCCCTGCTCACGGCGGAGCAAACGAGGCTTGCCTGCGCATGTTAGAAGAGATCAGTACCGTCGAGCACATCCCTGAATTCATCCGCCGTGCTAAAGATAAAAACGATTCGTTCCGTCTGATGGGCTTCGGCCACCGCGTGTATAAGAACTACGATCCGCGTGCGACCGTTATGCGCGAAACCTGCCACGAAGTCCTGAATGAGCTGGGTATGAAAGATGACCTGCTGGAAGTGGCGATGGAGCTGGAGCACATTGCACTCAACGACCCTTACTTTATTGAACGCAAACTCTATCCTAACGTCGACTTCTATTCAGGCATCATTCTGAAAGCAATGGGGATTCCGTCCTCCATGTTCACGGTGATTTTCGCGATGGCACGAACCGTTGGCTGGATTGCTCACTGGAAGGAAATGCACGATGATGGCGTGAAAATTGCCCGTCCGCGTCAGCTTTACACCGGCTACGATCAGCGTGATTTTACCTCAAAAATTAAAAAGTAAACCGTTGGCGATAAGGCCCGTTAACACATCCGGGTGCAACCACTAACCGTGGCCGGGCTGGTTTAATCAGTCCGGCCTTTTTATTTCTGACAGCCGGGACACTGGTAAAAAGGTCGGGAAGAGAGCATGATTTTTATAATGGTCTCACCGCAACGTTCACACGCTTTTCCCGCGCGATGAAAGACTTTAAAGCTGAACAGCGCGCCGTGATGATGGTTTTCATCCCCCCGGCCACGGGTGCGATAAGAAAGACGTGGGACTGACAGCAATGCTTCAGCAAGCACATCCAACTGCTTATCACTTAACGTTTCGGCTTTATGCTGTGCGGCAAGCCGCGCCTGCCAGAGAATTTCAACACGCAGATAGTTGCCCAGTCCGGCGAGAAATCCCTGGTCCAGCAGCAGCGCGCTGAACTGGCGGCGGCGGAAACGTTTCGACAACAGGCGCTCACGCACTTGCTCCACGGTGAGCGTCATATCGAGCACATCGGGGCCGACGCGCGCTAAAAAAGGATGTTCGGCCAGCCCTTGTGCATCAAGTAGCTGAATCTCCGAAGCGCTGTACAGCAACAGCGTCTTATCCGCCGCCGCCAGCCGTACCCGCAGTACGCGTTTGCTTTGCGCAGGTTCGCTGCCGCTGTTGATAATCCGCCAGACCCCGTAAAGCTGATTATGGCTGTATAACGTCAGACCATTAGAAAAATGGGTTAACAGCGCTTTACCACGGGTTTCAATAGAAATGATCCGTTCACCAACCAGCATCTGCTGATAAGTCTGCAATGTCGGGAAAGCGAACCAGACATCGGTCAGCACTTTCCCTTTTATCGCCTCTTCCAACCGATCTGCCGCCCGGCGGATCTCAGGACCTTCAGGCATCCGACGCTCCTTTAACCTTAATGATTCGCCCCGCCCTCAAGACGAATATCCTGTTCGACCGCCACGGCAATGCTCACGGCCATCTCCAGCGCCAGGGTTACCGTTGCCAGCGACATGCTGGCTGCCCCCGGATGATGCAGCGCCTGTTCGGGCAGATAAGGGATATGAATAAATCCGCCGCGCGTTTTGCGCCGGCGCAAATAGTGCAACAGTCCGTACATAACGTGATTACAGACAAAGGTGCCGGCGGTTTGCGAGACCGATGCGGGAATACCGGCTTCACGGATACCCGCCACCAGCGCCTTAATTGGCAAAGTGGAAAACAGGGCTGCCGGGCCGCCGACAACCACAGGCTCATCGATGGGCTGTGCTCCCGCATTATCCGGGATACGCGCATCGTCAACGTTTATCGCCACGCGCTCAATGCTGATATCGGCGCGTCCACCGGCCTGCCCCACTGCAATCACCAGGTCGGGCTTCACCGCTTCAATCGTGGCATATAGCACCTCCAGCGAGGTGCCAAATGCGCAGGGCAGCTGTTTAGCGACGAGCCTGACATCGCCAATCAATCGGTTATGCAGTTGGCTGACGGCTTCCCACGAGGGATTAATCCGTTCGCCGTCGAACGGCTCGAAAGCTGTGATCAATACCTTTTTCATTGTTCCCTCACAAAAACATCATGAAATACAAAAGGAAGATATTGGCAGTTAACAGTAGCACGCCGGTGGGGATCTGAGCCTTGATCACCGCATTCCTGTCCGGCAGCTCCAGCAGCCTGGCAGGCACAATATTGAAATTTGCCGCCATCGGCGTCATCAGCGAACCGCAATAGCCGCAGAACATGCCGATTGCCGCCATCACCGCCGGGTTGCCATGATGTTGCAGCACCAGAATGGGAATGCCAATCCCGGCGGTGACAATCGGAAAAGCGGCAAAGGCATTGCCCATGATCATGGTTAACAGCGCCATGCCGACGGCATACAGCACCACGGCGACGAAACGGTTATCCACCG
Organism: Erwinia piriflorinigrans CFBP 5888; assembly: GCF_001050515.1. Lineage (GTDB taxonomy): Bacteria > Pseudomonadota > Gammaproteobacteria > Enterobacterales > Enterobacteriaceae > Erwinia > Erwinia piriflorinigrans. The sequence goes on along the minus strand of NZ_CAHS01000013.1, from coordinate 335,786 downwards.
CCAGCCAGCTCTCGGTCAGGTGGGCAATAGCGCTACCCACGCCAGCGCTGGTAAACAGCAAGCCCAGCGTGGCAAGAATTTGCGGCAGGATAAACGCCCAGCCAATCGAGTCCAGCAGGCGGCGGGACTCCTGAAGGGACTGTATGGGACTTTCCCTTGTCATTTTCAGCGCGACCAGCCAGGCCAGCAGGGAGCCTAGCGTCATGGAGAACAGGGTGATCAGCGTCGCATAGTTGCCCTCACCGAAAACCATCTGTTGCAGGCCGGGAATGTGATTAAACGCCAGCACGCCAATCACGGTGACCACAGGGATCATCAGCGCCGGTAAGAACAGGCGGTTGCCGAGGCGAACCGCGCTCTGTTCCCGCTGTTGCTCTGAGCGCTGAGAATAGCTGCCGAGCCTGACGCCACCGCAGCCGGCAATCAGCGCCATGACCACCACGCCAACGCCGACGCTGATATGCAGCGTGCGAACATTGATAAAGGCGGTTACCCAGTCGCCAATAAAAAACACCAGGCCATACAGCGCCCAAAATAGCCCGGTGGTCAGGCGTCGTGGATTGCTTTTGTCACACCATGACAGCAGCGCCACCACCAGCAGGACAGTACCGGCCAGCCAGAAAAGATAAGCCTGTTGAAACATATTATGCCTCCCTCTTCTGTTTCAGGGCGCTGGCATTCAGATCATCCAGCTCGGTAGCGAGGCGTTTATCCATACGATGCAGACGCACCGCGTGGATTAGAAAAGCACAAACGGCGGTAGGGATCCCCCACAGGGCAATGTGCAGCGGCTCGGTCTGGATCCCCGCCGACTCCTGCATAAAATTATGCATAAAGATGATTGCCCCGAATGCTACAAAAATATCTTCGCCAAAAAACAGGCCCACATTATCCGTCGCTGCGGCCATTGCCCGTAGCCGGTAACGCACCGCATCGGGAAGCTCGCCATAGCGATTGCCTGCCGCGCCTTCGGCCATCGGTGCCAGCAGCGGCCGCACCATCTGCGGATGTCCGCCCAGACTGGTTAACCCCATTGCCGCTGTAAGCTCTCGTGCCAGCAGATAAATAATCAATAACCGTCCGGCGGTGGCGCTGCGAATGCGCGCAATCCACGCCTGCGCGCGCTCTTTCAGACCATGACGCTCCAGCAGGCCAACGATCGCCAGCGGCAGCAGCAGGATAAACGGTAAATTGCGCGTATTAAGAAAGCCGGAACCGAGCTTTTCCAGAATATCGCCAACCGGCATCCGTGCCGCCAGCCCGGTGACGATACCGGCCACCACCACCACAATCACCGGATTAAAACGTAACAAGAAACCGACCACGATAGTGGCAATACCCACCAGCGGCCAGAGATTAACGGCAACATCCATTGTGACTCCTTCATCAAAAAAAAGCCCCAACGCCTGTCGGGACATGAAAACATGCGGGTTTAGCGGCTGCTGACTTCGATACCTTGCAGGCTGAATGCCTGACGCAGCTGGCGGGCAAAATCGAGCGCGTGAGGGCCGTCACCGTGCAGGCAGATACTGTCTGCCTGAACCTTCACCCAGTCCCCGCTTTGGCTCTGTACCTGCCCTTTTTGTATCATCCACAGCGTTTGTCTGATGGCCTGTTCATCGCTTTCGACCAGCGCACCGGGTTGACCGCGAGCAACCAGCGATCCATCGCTCTGATAAGCACGGTCGGCAAACACCTCCTGGCGCGTGGTTAACCCGTGGCGTTTTCCGGCGCGTATTGACTCACTGTTCGCCAGCCCAACCAGTATCAGCGCCGGGTCAATCGCTCTGACCGCGAGAGCGATGGTGTCGGCCAGTGCCGGATCTTTTGCCGCCTGGTTATACATCGCGCCGTGCGGTTTAACGTGTACCAGTTTCCCCCCCTCACCTTCTGTCAGCGCTTTCAACGCACCGACCTGGTAAACCAGCTGGGCGTAAAGGGTTTCCGGCGGCAGCTGCTGCGGGCTGCGGCCAAAGTTTTCGCGATCGGCAAAGCCTGGATGCGCGCCAATCGCCACGTTGCATTCCAGCGCCCACCGTACCGACTGCAGCATGGTTGTGGCATCACCCGCATGAAAGCCACAGGCGATATTGGCAGAGGAGATCAACTGCAACAGCGCACGATCGTCAGCACAGCCTTCTCCGAGATCGGCATTAAGATCGACTTTCATTGGCTAATCCCCACGCCATTTGTGCCAGCGTTCTCTGCTGCTCGCGTTTTGCCTGAAGCGCTTCCTCCAGCGTACAGTGAACAAAGTGAACCGGCTCGCCGAGACGCAGCTGGGCCAGATGGTAGAGATCGGCTTCGATCACACAGGCAATACGCGGATATCCTCCGGTCGTCTGCGCATCCGCCATCAGGACAATGGGCTGTCCGCCCGGCGGAACCTGTACCACGCCGGGAACAAGACCATGCGACAGTAAATCGCGCGTGTCATCGCGGCGCAGTTGACGCCCCTGCAAACGGTACCCCATACGATTGCTTTGTGGATTAAGCCGCCAGGCCGTTCGCCAGAAGGCTTCCCGGCTCTCTACACTGAATTGGTGATATTCAGGGCCGGGCATGGCACGCACCCGGTTGCCCCATAGCAGCTGGCGCACGCCGACAGGCTGATGAAATTCACCTTCGGGCCTGCCGAGCGCCAGGCGGTCACCGTCCTGTAGTTTACGCCCGGCGAACCCACCAAACCCGGCTTTCAAATCGGTGCTGGCAGATCCCATGACGGCTTCGATCCTGTAGCCACCGTTGACCGCCAGATAGCTGCGCATTCCGCGCTGGGGCACACCTAGCGTCAGCCGCTGCCCTTTTTTTACCGCAAAGCGCCAACCGGTCCAGACCGCTTTACCGTCCAGCTCGGCGTGGCAGCTGGTGCCCGTCAGCGCTATCCAGCCATCGCGCTCAAACTCGGCGCAAAAACCGCCAAGCGTGATTTCCAGCACTGCGCTGTCAGGCGCGTTACCCACCAGCATATTGGCGGTTTGCATGGCCGGATGATCAAGTGCGCCACACTGACTGACGCCAAATTGACGCCAGCCCGTGCGGCCCGCGTCCTGAATACTGCTGCTGATCCCTGCGCGGATAATATTCAGCATATGCCCTCCTTTTGCGGGACAAAACGCACGCGATCGCCGGGACGCAACAGCACCGGAGGCTGCTGTTCAGGGGTAAACAGCGGGATCTGCGTCTGACCAATCAGCTGCCAGCCGCCGGGAGCGGCCACGGGATATACCCCGGTCTGACTGCCGCCAATCCCCACCGAACCCGCAGGCACCTGCACGCGCGGTTCGGCACGGCGTGGCGTATGGAGTCGTTGATCCAACCCACCGAGATACGGAAACCCCGGTTGGAAACCAATAAAATACACCACGTAATCCATCGATGCGTGGCAGGCCACCACCTGAGATGCGCTCATGCCGCTGTGACGCGCCACCTCGTCCAAATCGGGGCCTGAATGACCGCCATAGACCACCGGAATGTCGACCAGGCGCGACGTCAGATCCAGCGCTTCACTCTCTTCCCAGTGCTGCTGTAACCACTCAATAGCCGCATGCGCATCCTGCTGTGGATCGCGCAGCAGGATGGTAATATTGTTCATTCCGGGGATAATTTCGAGGGTTTCGCGGCAATCCCGCAGGCATTGCGTCAACCCCCAGATACGTTGCTGGCTGGCAAGGGATATTGGAGGGTCTAATTCCAGTACCACCGCGCGTTCACCCAACAGGTAACAACGTGCTTGTTGCAAAAGAGGCCTCCTGAAACAGATATAAGTTAATCAGGTAGTTATGCGCAATTGTGTTGGGGCTGTCAACCACCAGCCAGGCCGAGCCGGCCGTGCTGATGGCAGAATTATGGCGTTTAAGCAGGGATCAGGCAGGGTTATCGATATCAATAAAAGTGACATCCAGCCCGTGCTGCGTGGCCAGCCAGTCACCCAACGCTTTGATGCCACCACGCTCGGTGGCGTGATGTCCGGCAGCGAAGAAATGAATCCCCTGTTCACGGGCGCTGTGTATCGTCTGTTCAGAGACTTCGCCGGTGATAAAAGCATCAACGCCGAAAGCGGCGGCGGCGTCAATAAAGCCCTGTCCGCCGCCGCTGCACCAGGCGACGCGTTTAATCACCGATGGGGCATTGTCGCCACAGTGCAGCGGTACACGTCCCAGCGCCTGGCTGATATGCTGCGTCAGCCCGGCTGCACTTATCGGCTGTGTTAATTCCCCCCAGGGAACCAGCGGCAACACCTCGCCCTTCACCTCAATGCCAAACAGCTCTGCCAGCATGGCGTTATTGCCCAACTGCGGGTGTGCGTCCAGCGGCAGGTGCCAGCCAAACAGGTTAATATCGTTTGCCAACAGGGTTTTGAGGCGCTGGCGTTTCATGCCCTTAATCGCAACCGCTTCATTTTTCCAGAAGTAGCCGTGATGAACCAGCACCGCATCTGCCTGGCGACGCACGGCTTCATCCAGCAGTGCCTGACAGGCGGTGACGCCGGTAATCACTTTTTTAATTTCGCTGCGCCCTTCAACCTGCAACCCATTCGGCGCATAGTCGCTAAAATCGGCGCTGCTAAGAAGCTGGTTAACCCGCTGTTCAAGTTCAGTATTTCGCATAATCAGTCCCGTTTTTTTCGTGCCGCCTCAAAAGCATCCAGCGTTTGCTGGCGTGCCTGCTTATGATCCACGATCGGCTGGGGATAATCGAGCGTTTGCTGATTTTTCCGCGCCCACTGATGCGGCTGATGAATATATTCCGGCGGGACCTGACGCAACTCCGGTAGCCACTGGCGGATAAACTCGCCCTCTTTATCGAAGCGCTCTCCCTGAGTGGTGGGATTGAAAATACGGAAATAAGGCGCGGCGTCGGTTCCGGTAGAAGCCGCCCACTGCCAGCCGCCGTTATTCGCAGCCAGATCGCCGTCCAGCAGCTGCGACATAAAATAGCGCTCGCCTTCACGCCAGTCGACCAGCAGATCTTTCACCAGGAAACTGGCGGTGATCATGCGCAGACGGTTATGCATCCAGCCCAGGCTGTTGAGCTGACGCATCGCCGCATCGACAATCGGATAGCCGGTTTTCCCCTGCTGCCAGGCGGTCAGATGTTGTGGTTCTTCGCGCCATTTCACGTTTCTGGTCCAGCGGGTAAACGGCTGATGGCGACACAGCGCGGGAAATGCCACCAGCAAATGGCGATAAAATTCGCGCCAGATCAGTTCGTTAAGCCAGACAAAGACCTTGCCGTCTTCCAATCCGCCCGGATGCTGTTTCAGCAGGCGATGCAGACACTGGCGTGGTGACAACACGCCAGTGGCGAGATAAACCGACAGGCGGCTGGTGCCGTCGCTGGCCGGTAAGTTGCGCTTGTCCGGATAATCGGTGACCGCCTGCTGGCAGAACTCGCGCAGCCGGGCAATCGCTGCTTTTTCGCCGCTGGGAAACAGGCTGGAATCAATGTCTTCACGCGGATAGTCAAATGGCTGCAGAGAATTTTTACCGGCTTCAATCGCCCCTCCCTGCCGCACGTCAGGTGCTGGCAGGCACTCCGGCAAGCCTTGTTGCAGGCGTTTGACGAAAGCTTTACTGAACGGGGTGAACACCTTGTACATTTCACGATTACCGGTCAGTACGCTGCCGGGCGGCAGCAGCAGGCTATCGTCAAAGCCCTGTGCCACCACGTCATCATCGAAGAGCGCCTGCTCGACCGCCGCATCACGCTGCCGTTCGTTGACTTCGTACTGATAGTTGTAAAACAGGCGGTCGACGCGGTGCTCACGGCAGAAAGCCTGTAGCAACGGGACGCTGGCGTTGAAGTCATCGCACTGTGCAACGTGCAGGGCAATTCCCTTTGCTGCCAGCGACTGCTGTACATCCTGTAAACTTTGCCAGATAAATTCGGCCTGCTTCGGTGCCATATGGTGCGCTCGCCACTGCTCCGGCGTGACAATAAATAGCGCAATGACCTTAGCCTGTTGAGAACGGCAGGCGGCATACAGGGCGTGGTTATCATTGATGCGCAAATCGTTGCGCAGCCAGACCAGATGAGTTGTCATAAAGCTCCCTGAAATTAGTGTCCGTAACGCAGACGCAGCGCTTCCGGGTAAGGCGCAAAATAGCGCTGCCCGGCCAGCCACGGATGTGGGAATTCTGTCATATAGTGTTTCAGCAGAGTGATGGGTGCCAGCAACGGTAGCAGCCCCTGACGATAGTCATCAATCACGCCGGCCAGCTCCTGACGCTGTGCGGAAGTCAGCTCACGGCGGAAGTAGCCCTGCACATGCATCAGCACATTGGTATGGTTAGTGCGCGTTGCCGGCTGCTGCATCAGATCCATCAGCCTCTGCCGGTATTCGTGGGCAAACGCCTCCAGCGATGCCCACTGGTCCATTTTGGCCACAAAAGGCCCTATCTGACGATAAGCAGGCTGGGAGTGGGCCAGCAGCAGCAATTTATATTGGGTATGAAACGCCATCAGACTGGCGCGCGTCAGCCCGGCGCTCCACAGCTGATTAAATTCGTGCAGGGCATAGACGCGTGCAACAAAATTCTCGCGCAGCAGCGGATCGTGAAGACGCCCGTCCTCTTCCACCGGTAGCCACGGCATCTGCTCCATCAGTTCGCGAGTAAACACTCCGGTTCCGGCCTTGCGGTTATTGTTATTATCTGGCTGATAGATACGTACCCTTTCCATGCCACAGCTGGGGGATTTAGCGCAGACAATATAACCACACAGATGATGCAAATGGCCCACTTTTTGCCGTGAGAATGCCTGCATCTTTTCCGTGACGGGTAAATCATTGCCGTTGCTGAAACAGAGTGATATCTCGCCCTGCGCCGCTTCGGTCAGACGCAGCGCGGGACGCGGAGTGGGCAGCCCAATCGCCATCTCCGGGCATACGGGTTCATAGTGAAGATAAGGTGCCAGCTGCTGCGCGGCAAATTCACTGCGTTTATGGCCACCATCAAAGCGTACGCGCTCGCCCAACAGACAGGCACTGATACCAACCGGGATCTTTTTATCCATAGTTATACAACCTCAAAAAACCTGTACACATTTAAGTGTAGCTCAAAACTCTGCCTCTCTGGCAAAAATATCCCACCCTTTGGCAGAGTTTTCGCTTTTAGCTGATATGCGGTCAGGTCAGTATCGCGGTTTCGTGAAGTCACAATGTGACAAACAGGGACAATATGCCCGGATGAATATCACAGACGCCATCCTCCCTTTTTTGCTAAATTAGGGTGGGTATGCGCTACGCAGTGCTGAAAATTGACCGATTGCCGAGGTTTTGTGACCACCATTCTGATTGTTGAAGATGAAAAAGAGATCCGCCGTTTTCTGCGCGTTGCGCTGGAGGGTGAAGGCTTTCGCATTGTCGATGCAGAAACCCTGAAACGTGGGCTGATTGAAGCAGCAACGCGTAAACCGCAGCTGGTTATCCTCGACCTGGGACTGCCTGATGGTGATGGCAGCCAGTTTATTCGTGAAATTCGCCAGTGGAGCCAGATACCGGTGATTGTCCTTTCGGCGCGCAGCGATGAGCAAGATAAAATCACGGCGCTGGATGCCGGCGCCGATGACTTCCTGACCAAGCCTTTTGGCGTGGGTGAACTGCTGGCAAGAGTACGGGTTGCTTTACGCCATCACCCGCAGAACGGGGAAAACAGGCAGGAGCGCATCGATTTTGGTAGCGTCAGCGTTGATATCACCGCTCGCCGCGTCACGCGCAACGGCGAGGCTCTGCACCTGACGCCGACGGAGTTTCGCCTGTTGGTAAGCCTGCTAAATCATCCTGGCAAAGTGATGACACAGCGCCAGCTACTGATACTGGTATGGGGGCCTAATGCGGTTGAACATCACCATTATCTGCGTATTTATATGGGCCATCTGCGGCAAAAGCTGGAACATGATCCGGCACGCCCCCAGCACCTTCTGACCGAAACCGGGGTTGGCTATCGCTTTATGCCATAAAAAAAAGGGCATTCACACCGGGTGAACGCCCTTTTTCACAACCTGTCAAATTCAGGCGTTGTTCAGCACCGCACTGACAATTTCTACCGCTTCTTTCTCAATTTTCTCGCGGTGTTCGGCACCGAGGAAACTTTCGCAGTAAATTTTGTAAGCATCTTCCGTGCCGGACGGACGCGCGGCAAACCAGCCGTTTTTGGTCATCACTTTCAGACCGCCTATCGCCGCGCCGTTACCCGGAGCCGCCGTCAGGCGAGCGGTGATAGCATCCCCTGCCAGCGTGTCTGCACTGACCATATCCGGTGACAGTTTTGACAAGGCGGTTTTCTGTGCCGATGTGGCCGGAGCCTGCAAGCGGTTGTAGCTGGGTGCGCCAAAGCGCGCGGCCAGCTCATCATAGTGCTGCTGCGGATTCTTGCCGGTTACCGCGGTAATTTCCGCTGCCAGCAGACACATGATGATCCCGTCTTTATCCGTAGACCACGGCGTGCCGTCGAAGCGCAGGAATGACGCGCCCGCGCTCTCTTCGCCACCAAAGCCGAAGCTACCGTCAAACAGGCCATCAACAAACCATTTGAAGCCGACCGGCACTTCCACCAGCTTACGCCCCAAATCATCCACCACGCGGTCAATCATTGCGCTGGAAACCAGCGTTTTACCGACGGCAACGTCTTTGCCCCACTGCGGACGGTGCTGGAACAGATACTGAATTGCCACCGCCAGATAATGGTTAGGATTCATCAGCCCAGCAGGGGTGACGATACCGTGACGGTCATAATCCGGATCGTTGGCAAACGCCAGGTCAAACTCATCGCGCAGCGCCAGCAGACCCGCCATAGCGGATTCCGATGAGCAGTCCATGCGGATCACACCATCGTGGTCCAGATGCATAAAGCGGAAAGTCTGATCTACGGCATCATTAACAATGGTCAGGTCAAGCTGGTAAAAATCAGCAATACGCTGCCAGTAAGCCATACCGGCACCGCCCAGCGGGTCGACGCCAATCTTCAACCCGGCTTTCTGGATTGCTGCAATATCAACGATTTGTGCCAGACCTTCGATATAGGGCTGGATCAGATCTTTTTCCTGCAAATGACCACTGGCCCAGGCCTGATCCAGCGTCACGCGCTTAACCTCTTTCAGGCCATCTTTGATCAGCGCGTTGGCGCGGTCTTCCACCACTTTAGTGACGTTGGTATCGGCCGGACCACCGTTAGGCGGATTATATTTGATCCCACCATCTTCCGGCGGGTTATGGGACGGCGTGATCACAATGCCATCGGCCAGTGGCCCGCCATTTTTATTGTGCTCAAGAATAGCATTCGAGATAGCTGGCGTTGGCGTATAACCATTATCCTGCTGCACGATTACATCCACGCCGTTAGCCGCAAGCACTTCCAGCACCGAGATAATTGCCGGTTCTGACAGCGCATGGGTGTCCTTGCCGACATAACAAGGCCCGGTCACCCCATTCTTTTTGCGTTCTTCAGCAATGGCCTGCGCAATCGCCAGAATGTGCATCTCATTAAAGCTATGACGACCTGCGCTACCGCGATGGCCGGAGGTGCCAAATTTTACCGCATGCTCCGCATTACCCTGTTCAGGTTGCAGGACATAATACTGCGAGGTTAATTGTGCAACATTAATCAAATCGCTCTGCTGGGCGGCTTGCCCGGCACGGGGGTGATTGGCCATTGGCGCTTCTCCCTGACGCTAAAGTTAGAGGGTACCGCAAACTTTTTCAGCCAGTTCCGCCGGGAACTGCATTGATTGCATGATGTGTTCCACCATGCTGCGTTTACGATCGGTATTTGTATTGGTGATCACCCAGTACGGCGTGCCGGGAACATGCTGCGGCTTAGTATGGGTACCACTCTCCAGCAGCGTTTGCTGATTACCCGCAAAGTAAACGCGGGTACGTCCATGCAGTGACTCTGTCGCTGCACCAAACGCTTTGGCATCCAGACTGTACAAAGTCGATAAAATCAGCATGAAGCGGTTCACTGCTCTTTTTTGCTCGGCATACTCATCAGACAGCAACAGCTCACGCACCGCGCGCACAGGGTTCTGCGGACGCACCTCCGCTTTAGCGGACGGTGAAGTGGCAGATATTGCGGCTGTCAGCGGGGCGCTTTGACCCGCAGTGAACTTCAGCATCCGGCGCAAGATATCCGATGCGCTTTCACCAATATGCTGAGTGTGGCTGGCAATATAGCGGTATAGCTCTTCGTCGACTTCTATCGTTTTCATCTTTATCCAATACGGTTTTTGCTTATCAGAACCCGGGTGGCCAGAGCCGAACATGAGCCTCATCGTCGTATTGAGAGCGCCAGCCCAACCTGTTCCAACATCAGGACTATAAAGTTAAATACTGCCAGAGTGTAGCGCCAGGCCCGTTTAACGGCAAAAGTCAGATTATGCCTTAATAAAGTCCGGAAGCACTCCCTCTGCCAGCAGAAGAAATTGTGGAATTCATGATACCCTAACCCCTCCTCTCAACTGTAAGAACTTCGCTATGAATTTGAATTTCCGCGTGCAATCTGAACAAACTGTGACCAACGATCTCCCGCTGGTGCTTATTCACGGCCTGTTTGGCAGCCTGGATAATCTCGGCGTGCTGGCGCGGGGATTGAAGGACGATCGCCGTTTGATCCAACTTGATGTGCGAAATCATGGCGTTTCCGGGCGCGCAGCCGAAATGGATTATCCGCTGATGGCACAGGATATCCTCGATACGCTTGACGGCCTACAGGTCGAACGCTTCGGGGTGATCGGTCATTCTATGGGCGGGAAGATCGCCATGACGCTTGCAGCACTGGCCCCCGAGCGCGTGGCGGGCATGGTTGTGATCGATATTGCGCCCGTTGCGTACCGCACTCGTCATCACGATCAAATATTTACCGCGCTACGGGCCGTGACGGTCGCCGGTATCACCCGGCGTAGTGATGCCGCCAAGCTGATGCGTGAAACCCTCGCAGAAGAAGGCGTTATTCAATTTCTCCTCAAATCATTTCATGAAGGCGAATGGCGCTTCAATGTCCCGGTGCTCTGGGAGTGCTACGACCGTCTTATCGGCTGGGGGGCGCAGCCAGCATGGCCCCATCCGGTGCTGTTTATTCGTGGCGAATTATCACCTTATCTGGACGATGAATATCGTGACGAGCTGCTGGCGCAGTTCCCACAGGCACGCGCGCATGTGATTGCAGGTGCCGGACATTGGGTTCATGCGGAAAAACCTGATGCGGTTTTGCGCGCAATTCGCCGCTTTTTTGCGCTGTAAAAACAATTATTTCCCGCTGCGGTGAAATGATTGTCGTCACCACTTTCGCTGGGGTATGATGGCGCGCTAAAATTTTGCCGCTGCTGATTTTTCAGGCGGCATGACGGACTCATTCATCAGAAATCCAGCCTTTCAGTATTACGATTCCTATGGCAAAAGAGAACACCGACCGCACAACGCTCGATCTGTTTGCAGATGAACGTCGCCCGGGACGACCTAAAACGAATCCGCTCACGCGTGATCAACAGCTGCGTATCAATAAACGCAACCAGCTTAAACGCGATAAAGTACGCGGGTTGAAGCGTGTCGAACTAAAAATGAACAGCGAAGCGGTCGAAGTGCTTAATCAGCTGGCTGAAGAACGCAACATGAGCCGCAGCGAACTGATTGAAGAGATGCTGCTTGATCAGTTACAGCGCCACCAAAGCTGAACGGTAGCGGGTGAGCACTCAGCAACAAATGTTGCCGTATTATAGATTTATCCGCCCGCGGCAGTCTGTTATCATTACGTCTATCTGCTTGTCATTCAGCAGTCACCATATCATTAAGATTCAAGAGGTTATTAAACTCATGGCACTTGTCGGCATTTTCTTTGGCAGCGACACAGGTAATACAGAAAACATTGCAAAGATGATCCAGAAACAGCTGGGTAAGGACGTTGCAGAAGTTCATGATATTGCCAAAAGCAGCAAAGAAGATCTTGAAGCCTTTGATATTTTGCTGCTGGGCATCCCTACCTGGTATTACGGTGAAGCGCAGTGCGACTGGGATGACTTTTTCCCTACCCTTGCCGAAATCGATTTTAACGGTAAGCTGGTTGCCCTGTTTGGCTGCGGCGATCAGGAAGACTATTCCGAGTACTTCTGTGATGCATTGGGGACCATTCGCGATATCATCGAGCCTAAAGGTGCAGTGATCGTCGGTCACTGGTCAACAGAAGGTTACACCTTTGAGGCATCAAAAGGTATGGCGGACGAAAACCACTTCCTCGGCCTGGCTATTGATGAAGACAGACAGCCAGAACTCACCAACCAACGCGTTGATCTGTGGGTCAAACAAATTTTTGATGAACTTCAGCTGCAAGAGATTATCGAAGCCTGAACAGTGTGATCTGGTGGGGGGTTAACTCACACCACTTTCACGGTTTTTGCTATAGATGCAATAGATTCAAATTTGTACCTTTCACCTGCGAAACGGTATAATACCCTTATCGGTTATCGGCTCTCTAAGCGCCCGTCTCATTTTTGACGACCCAGTCGGCTAATGAAAGATCGGTAGTGGCAGTTCGAAATGTTAACTTTGCACCACCCGGGCGCTAACTCCCTTGGAGGTAACGAATTTTATTCTTACCTCTGTCAGCGGTTTCTGGCATCCCTTTTGGTTTTCATTTCGACGTATCAGTTCTATACTGACTTTTATTCCGCTTTAGCGTCGACCGATGTTCAGGGCTTTACAGCCACTAAGTGACGAGCAAAGTAACAGGACAAAATCCGCATGACTGACAATAACACCGCATTAAAGAAGGCCGGCCTGAAAGTCACGCTTCCCCGACTGAAAATTCTGGAAGTGCTTCAGGAGCCCGAAGGCCATCACGTCAGTGCGGAAGACTTATATAAACGTCTGATCGACATGGGCGAAGAAATTGGTCTGGCCACGGTTTACCGCGTGCTGAACCAGTTCGACGACGCGGGGATCGTTACCCGCCACAACTTCGAAGGCGGAAAATCCGTTTTCGAATTGACGCAGCAAAAGCATCACGATCATCTGATCTGCCTGGATTGCGGTAAGGTCATTGAATTTAGTGACGAATCCATTGAGTCACGTCAGCGCGATATCGCCAAGCGTCACGGCATCAAACTGAGTAACCACAGCCTGTATCTGTATGGACACTGTGCTTTGGGCGACTGCCGTGAAGACGAGACCCTTCACGACCAGTGATCGTGCTTTCAAATGTTAAAACGGTGGCCTCTGTGCCACCGTTTTTTTTCCCTGCTACTGGGTATAAACCGGTAACCATCCGCCGTAAGACAGTATTGATACCACCGCATTCAAGGCCCCGAACACCAGTACCAGCACCACAGGCAACACGCCACCTCTTACCCGCCATGACGCCGTGACGAAGCGCTGACGCGCCCGCAAGGCGAGCAGTGCCGGAGTGATCACCGCCCAGACCGTTGCTGCCAGCCCGGCATAACCGATTGCCAGCAGAAAACCATTTGGCCAAATCATCGCAGCCGTTAACGGCAGGATAAACGTCAGAACCGTGGTTTTCAGCCGCCCGGTGGCTGAATTGTCCAGGCGGAATAAATCAGCAAGATAATCAAAGAAGCCGAGGCTGACGCCAAGAAATGAACAGGCGACGGCGAAATTAGAAAAAATGTCCAGCAGCAGATTCAGATTACGACTCTGCAACACGCCTGACAGGGCCGAGACCAGCACGTCAATATTGCCGCCCTGCGCGGCAATCGCCTTAAAATCAGCACGCGGAATATTGCCCATCGTGCCAATAATCCAGACAAAGTAAATCACCAGCGCCAGCAACGTCCCATAGAGCAGGCAGCGACTGATGCGACCAGCATCTTTGCCATAGTAGCCGATCAGACCGGCAATATTGCCGTGGTAACCAAAAGAGGCAAGGCAAAAAGGCACCACTATCCACAAATAGCGCAGGTAGTGACTCTCACCCGTGCCGCTGTCCAGCAGATTGGCCGGCTGGATATGCCATAGCAGCCCGCCGAAAATCATCAGAAAAGTGATCACCTTTGCGCCAAGAAAAATTAGCGCCATACGGCTCACTACGGCGGTCCCCAGCCAGATAAACAGCGCGACAAACAGCGTGAATAACAGCCCGGCGACGCGCGCCGATATGCCCACATTCAGCTGATTCAGACTGTGTTGAATGATTGCACCGCTGGCCGAGATATAGGCGTAAGTCAGGATGCTGAGGACAAATACCACCGAAAGGCCATTAAAGGCATTCCAGCCGCGCCCCATCAGATCGCGAGTGACGGTATTGAAACTGGCTCCGGCAGGATAGTGCAGGCTGGCTTCAAGATAGAGCAGCCCGGATAGCAACATGCAAAACCAGGTGACGATTAACATCATTGATGACCAGAGAAACCAGGCACCGGACATCACCACCGGCAGAGAAAACATACCGGCACCAATAATGGTGCCGCCGATAATTAGGGTACCCCACAGCGTGGAGGGGAGAGCAGCAGAAGCGGGTGCAGCCATAGCAAATCCTTAGCGAAAAACAGAATAAAAACGCCCTCGCCGGGATATTCCACTGGCTAAACGGCATTAACGCCGCACAGTTTACCTGCAATCACACCATCGAACTAGTACAGTAATTAGTTGACAACCATTGTTTCTTGTAAATAGTGCCAGCGCGGTGGATTGCAGGCGCAATCAATCACCGCTAAGGAAACACGATCGGTGCAATGATCCCCCTGCTGCTGTAGCTCGTGATACTGAATGACCGCCTGCTGGCCAAACTGCGCGATAAGCTGGCACCGCTCAATGGTGATAACCACACCCTTTCGTTCTCCTGACAAACGTGTAAACAACGCGGCAACCTCATCCAGCGACAGCGTTTTACCGGCCGGGGTAATCATGGTGAATTCTGGCGCGAAATGACCGAGCAGCTGCGGAATTTTACTGCCGTCGCCATTGAATACATCGGTAATGATCTCATGCAGCACGATAACGCTGTGACTGGCTTGTTCAGTTAATTCTGACATGTCATATCCTTAATTCCGGAGCGGTGAAGACAACGATATCAATCACAAGGACACCATGAGCAATGAACGAAAAAAAAGGGCGAATCATCGCCCTTTTCACACATGAAATCCGACTTATTCGCCGTTTTTAGCCCAGGTGTCGCGCAGACCCACGGTACGGTTAAATACCAGCTTAGTCGGGCTGGAATAAACGCTGTCAGCGCAGAAATAGCCTTCACGCTCGAACTGGTAAGGAGCAGATGCCTGCGCTTGTTGCATACCTGGCTCAACAAAGCCCTGGCGGATAACCAGCGAGTCAGGGTTAATGGTGGTGAGGAAATCCTCCGCCGCCGCCGGGTTAGGCACGTTGAACAAGCGATCGTACAGGCGAAATTCTGCCGGCAGCGCGTGTTCTGCTGAAACCCAGTGGATGACGCCCTTCACTTTGCGGCCATCGGCCGGGTCTTTGCTCAGGGTATCGATATCGCAAGAGCAGAACAGGCAGGTAATATTGCCCGCTTCATCCTTCGCTATCCGCTCGGCTTTAATAACGTAAGCATTACGTAAGCGCACCTCTTTACCCAATACCAGACGCTTATAGTGCTTGTTCGCTTCTTCGCGGAAGTCGGCACGATCGATATAAATCTCGCGGCTGAACGGTACCTGGCGCATACCCATCTCCGGCTTATTGGGATGATTCGGCATGCTAATCGTCTCTTCATGATGAGCAGGCAGATTTTCAATCACCACTTTGACCGCATCCAGAACCGCCATCGCACGAGGTGCGTTTTCGTTGAGATCGTCACGAATACAGCTTTCGAGCGCGGCCATCTCCACGATGTTGTCCTGCTTTGTCACGCCAATACGGCGGCAGAACTCACGAAGAGATCCTGCGCTGTAGCCACGGCGGCGCAGGCCGGAGACGGTGAGCATACGCGGATCGTCCCACCCCTCCACCACCTTCTCCGTCACCAGCAGGTTCAGCTTGCGCTTGGACATGATGGCGTACTCAAGATTGAGGCGTGAAAACTCATACTGGCGCGGGTGTACCGGAATAGTGATGTTATCCAGCACCCAGTCGTACAGACGGCGATTATCCTGGAACTCCAGGGTACACAGTGAGTGCGTGATCCCTTCAAGCGCATCGGATATGCAATGGGTAAAGTCATACATCGGATAGATGCACCACTTGTTACCGGTCTGGTGGTGGTCTGCAAACTTGATACGGTAGATAACCGGATCGCGCAGCACGATAAAATGGGAAGCCATATCGATTTTGGCGCGCAGGCAGGCGGTGCCTTCGGCAAACTCACCGTTACGCATTTTCGCGAACAGTTCAAGATTCTCTTCCACGCTGCGGTCGCGGTACGGGCTGTTTTTACCTGCTGATGTCAGGCTGCCACGGTATTCACGGATCTGCTCAGGTGACAGTTCGTCTACGTAAGCCAGACCTTTACCGATCAGCTCAACGGCATAGTTGTGCAACTGTTCAAAATAGTCAGATGAGTACCGTATTTCACCGCTCCACTGGAAGCCAAGCCACTGCACATCACGTTTAATTGACTCAACAAATTCCAGATCTTCTTTCACCGGATTGGTATCGTCAAAACGCAGATTACACTCTCCCTGGTAGTCTTGCGCAATACCAAAATTCAGACAAATCGATTTGGCATGGCCAATATGCAGATAGCCGTTTGGCTCAGGCGGGAAACGGGTGTGCACCGTGCTGTGCTTACCGTTCGCCAGGTCTTCGTCAATGATCTGACGAATAAAGTTAGTTGGGCGGGCTTCAGCCTCACTCATCTCAATTTCCTCAACAATGCATGGCATAAATTAGCGTCGAAATAACGGGGTATGATCCACCAAGCAAGAAAGTGAAACAACCGTTTGTTGCGGGAAATTCATAAAAAAAGGCGGGGAATGGCTCCCCGCCCTGCAACAACCGCCTTAACCGCGCGGCTTAGCCATTAATTTCATACAGACGCGTCTCACCGGCTACCACCGTTTCACCGGCAAGCAGCGTTAAACCAGCAAAATCATCCATGTTGCTGACCACGACCGGACTGACCATTGAGCGCGCATGCTCATTAAGGAATGCGAGGTCCATTTCCAGTATCGGTTGTCCGGCCACCACCTCTGCCCCCTCTTCAGCCAGGCGAGTGAATCCTTTACCCTGTAGCGCCACGGTATCCAGCCCCATGTGTACCACCACTTCTACCCCTTTAGCCGTTTCCAGGCAGAAAGCATGGTTGGTATTGAAGATTTTCACCAGGGTGCCGGCTGCCGGCGCGACAACGGTGCTGCTGGTTGGCTGAATAGCCAACCCATCGCCGACAGCTTTACTGGCAAAGGCTTCGTCCGGCACGCGATCGATAGCCACCACCGTTCCGCTGACCGGAGCCACCAGGGTCGCAACGATGCCTTTGGCGCTATTGGGTACAGCCTGTGGCGCTACTTGTGCGGTAACCGTACCACTCGTCGCTGCGACAGGCCCCCGATCGATCAGTTTTTTCATCTGTTCGGCGATCGATTCGGCTTTCGCGCCAACAATTACCTGAATCGTCTGCTTGTTCAGCTTCACCACGCCTGAAGCTCCCAACCTTTTGCAGGCGGCATCATCCACTTGTGACGCGTCTTTTACAGACAGACGCAGGCGGGTAATACAGGCATCAATGACGTTGAGGTTATCTGAACCACCTACCGCCCCAATATACTGGCGGGAAAGCTGGGCCAATCCTTCTTCGGTATTACTGTTGACACCTTTCATATTTGTCTGCTGTTCAGAAGTATCGTCACGCCCCGGCGTTTTCAGGTTGAAGATACGGATAACCGCACTAAACAGTAAGAAATACACCATGAAAGCAATCAGGCCCATCACCAGCAGAAGCCAGACGTTATGGCTCGCGGCAGGCAGCTTATACATTAATGCGTAATCAATCGCGCCTGCCGAGAAAGAGAACCCGCCATGAATGCCCAGCGCGGTTGCCGCAAACAGACTGATGCCGGTCAACAGGGCATGGATTAAATATAGCGCCGGGGCCAGGAACATAAACAGGAATTCCAGCGGCTCGGTTACCCCGGTCAGAAACGCGGTTACCGCCACGGAAAGCAGCATTCCACCAACCATCGACCGGCGTGCTTTAGGTGCTGCCAGGTACATTGCCAGCGCTGCGCCCGGCAGACCAAACATCATGATCGGGAAGAAGCCAGACATAAACATCCCCGCCGTACCGTCTCCGGCATAGAAGCGGTTGATGTCGCCGTGGAATACCGCACCGGCAGCATTGGTGAACTCACCAATCTGGAACCAGGCAATCGTATTTAATACCTGATGCAGTCCGGTTGGGATCAGAAGACGGTTAACCAGGCCGAAAATACCGGCACCCAGCGCACCTTCTGACACAATCCACTCACCGCCGGCATGAATAGCGGCCTGCACCGGAGGCCAGACGTAGCCGAATACCGCAGCCAACACCAGACAAAAGAAGCCGGTCGCGATCGGCACAAAACGTTTGCCACCAAAGAAGCTGAGGAAATCAGGGAGTTTAATATCAGCCCAACGGTTGTAGGTCATACCGGCAATCAGACCGGTAATAATTCCCGCTAAAACGCCCATATTTACTGTCGGGCTGATCGTCACCATCGCTTTTGTCATGATGAAGTAACCCACTGCACCAGCCAGTGCGGCCGCCCCAGCGTTATCTTTAGACCAGGTAGAGGCCACCCCGATAGCAAAGATAAGCGGAAGATTGTCGAAAATCGCTCCGCCGCCCTGAGCAATAAATGACATATTGAGTAAATCAGGCTGACCAAAACGCAGCATCAGCGCAGCCACTGGCAGTACCGCTATCGGCAGCTGTAATGACCGCCCTAATCGTTGAAAGAATCCCAGAATATTCACTTTTCCCCCCGCTGTGCCCGCTTAATTCAGGCGACATAAAACTGCATTAATTGCTGTGTGTTTTAACAACCCGTTTTACCATACAAAATACGAAACAGAGTCTAGAAACAATAAATTCGCATCGCAAATTAAATCACCGCTTATGTGATTTTAGTCACTCTAAAAGCCAACTCAATGGGTGAAGAGGCTGGCAAATAAGGCTCACTTATTTTATGATTCGAAAAATCAAAACAGATGTTCACTTCTTTCTGAAGGTTATAGCATTACGCTTTTTCAACAACAGTTTGAGCATCGGTTTTACACTTACCACCCTACTCTCAAAATGAGGTGCAAAATGAGACTGATCCCTCTGTTAACACCAGACCAGGTAGGCAAATGGGCTGCACGCCATATTGTCAACCGCATCAATGCGTTTAAACCCACTGCCGAGCGCCCGTTTGTACTTGGCCTGCCCACCGGCGGTACGCCGCTGCAAGCCTACAAGCATCTCATCGACATGCATAAATCGGGCCAGGTCAGCTTCAGACATGTTGTCACATTCAACATGGATGAATATGTCGGGCTGCCAAAAGAACACCCGGAAAGTTATCATAGCTTTATGCATCATAACTTTTTTGATCATGTTGATATTCCAAGTGAAAACATTAATCTTCTCAATGGCAATGCTGCCGATATTGACGCAGAATGTCGCCAATATGAGGAGAAAATCCGCGCTTATGGAAAAATACACCTGTTTATGGGAGGAGTCGGTAACGATGGCCATATCGCGTTTAACGAACCGGCCTCATCGCTGGCCTCCCGCACACGTATTAAAACGCTGACTCATGATACGCGCATTGCCAATTCACGCTTTTTTGGCGGTGATGTCAACCTGGTTCCTAAGTACGCCCTCACCGTGGGCGTGGGAACGCTGCTGGATGCCGAAGAGGTGATGATTCTGGTTACCGGTCATCTGAAAGCGCAGGCGCTGCAGGCAGCCGTAGAGGGCAATGTCAACCATATGTGGACCATCAGCTGTCTGCAGCTGCATGCTAAAGGCATCGTGGTCTGTGACGAACCCGCGACGATGGAATTGAAAATGAAAACCGTGAAGTATTTCCGTGAAATGGAAGCGGAAAATATTGAACATCTGTAGTGAGCGTCGGGCAATATCGTTATAACAGACCCACTCCTGCCGTGACCATCCGCTACCCGGCAGGAAAGGAATATGAGTAGAGTCAGGAGAATAATTATGTACGCTTTAACCCAGGGCCGAATTTTTACCGGCCACCGTATTCTTGAGCGACATGCGGTAGTGATTGCCAATGGCCTGATTGAACGTATTTGTCCGCTGGAAGAGCTCCCGGCCGGGATTGAAATTCATGAGGTGGGTGATGCCATTATTGCCCCTGGCTTTATCGACCTACAGCTTAATGGCTGCGGCGGCGTACAGTTCAATGATGATATGGCGGCGATCGGTGTTGAAACGCTGAAAATCATGCAAAAAGCCAACGAAAAATCTGGCTGCACCAGCTTTCTGCCGACGTTGATCACCAGCAGTGATGAGTTAATGATGCGTGCGGTAGAGGTGATGAGAGCCTGGCTGGCGCAGAACGCTAATCAGGCGCTGGGCCTGCATCTTGAAGGCCCCTGGCTCAATCCGCTGAAAAAAGGCACCCATAACCCGGATCTGATCCGCTCCCCCAGCCATGAACTCGTTGAATTCCTTTGCGCTAACGCCGATGTGATTAGCAAAATTACTCTGGCCCCCGAAAAAGTTGACGCTGCGGTTATTCGTCAGTTACGTGATGCGGGCATCGTCATCTCTGCTGGCCACTCAAACAGCACCTATGAGGAAGCCTTGAACGGGATTGATGCCGGGGTGACGTTCTCCACTCATCTTTATAATGCCATGCCCACCACCAGCGGTCGCGCCCCCGGTTTGATTGGTGCACTGTTCGATTCGCCTGACGTGTGGTGTGGCATTATCGCTGATGGTTTGCATGTCCATTACACCAATATTCGTAATGCTAAACGTATCAAAGGCGACAAGCTGATACTGGTCACGGACGCGACCGCCCCCGCAGGAGCTTGCATTGATCGGTTCATTTTTGCTGGCAAAACAATATACTATCGTAATGGGTTATGTGTTGATGAAAACGGCACTCTCAGTGGTTCGGCGCTGACTATGATCGAAGCTGTGGCTAACAGCGTCGAACATGTCGGCATCCCCCTTAATGAGGCGCTGCGCATGGCAACGCTATACCCGGCGCGTGCAATTGGCGTGGATAAAACACTGGGGACGATTGAAGCTGGAAAAGTGGCCAATCTGACCGTGTTTACCCGCGACTATAAAATCACCCGGACCATCGTTAATGGTAACGAGGTCTTAAGCGAGTAGATATTTAATGACCACCGGCGGCCAGGCTCAAATTGGAAATGTTGATCTTGTTAAACAGCTTAATAGCGCGGCCGTCTATCGGCTCATCGACCAGCAGGGCCCTATATCACGGATTCAAATCTCTGATCTTAGCCAGCTTGCGCCCGCCAGCGTCACCAAAATCACCCGCCAACTTATCGAACGTGGGCTGATCCGTGAGGTCGACCAGCAGGCTTCAACCGGAGGACGCCGGGCCATCTCCATCATCACTGAAACTCGCGGCTTTAATACCGTAGGCGTCCGTCTGGGACGAAGTGATGCCACAATAATGCTTTTCGATCTTAGCGGTAAATCACTGGCAGAAGAACGGTATCCCCTGCCGCAGCGCACGCAGGAAGCGCTGGAAGAGGCGCTGTTTAAGGCGATTGCCGACTTCTGCGAACAACATCAACGTAAGCTGCGTGAGCTTATCGCTATTTCGGTGACTTTACCGGGTTTGGTCGATCCGTTTAACGGTATCATCCGCTACATGCCGCACATCAGCGTCAACTGCTGGCCGCTGGTTGCTCATCTGGAAAAACGTTTCGGCTTAGCCAGTTTTGTCGGGCACGATATCCGTAGTCTGGCGCTGGCCGAGCACTATTTTGGTGCGTCACGCGACTGTTCGGACTCCATTCTGGTGCGTGTACATCGTGGTACCGGTGCCGGTATCATCGCCAATGGCGGTATCTTCCTCGGCAGCAAGGGTAATGTCGGTGAGATTGGGCATATTCAGGTTGATCCCTTAGGCGAACGCTGCCACTGCGGGAACTTTGGCTGCCTGGAAACCATTGCAGCTAACAACGCAATTGAGCACCGCGTGCGTCATCTTCTCACCCAAGGTTACCCGAGTACTCTTACGCTGGAACGCTGCCAGATGCCGTCGATTTGCCAGGCGGCCAATCGCGGGGATGCATTGGCCAGTGAAGTGATCGAGCATGTTGGCCGCCATCTCGGCAAAGCTATTGCCATCGCCATTAACCTGTTCAACCCACAAAAAATCGTTATTGCTGGCGATATTATCGCAGCTGATAAAGTGCTGCTGCCAGCGATTGAAGGCTGCATTAATGCGCAGGCTCTTAAAGCCTTTCGTAAAGACCTTCCGGTGGTACGATCTCAGATTGACCACCGCTCGGCAATCGGCGCTTTTGCTCTGGTAAAACGTGCGATGCTGAACGGTATTCTGCTGCAACGCCTGTTGGAAAGTTAATTAATAGATGGACTCTGAACGCATGACAATAAAGAACGTAATCTGCGATATAGACGGCGTGCTGATGCACGATAATACCGCCGTACCCGGTGCTCGCGAGTTTTTACAACGCATCCTGGGCAATGATATGCCGCTGGTGGTGCTGACTAACTACCCATCACAAACCGCAATGGATCTGGCTAACCGCTTTGCCTCCGCTGGCATTGAACTTCCTGACAGCGTGTTTTATACCTCCGCAATGGCTACTGCCGACTTTTTGAAACGTCAGGAAGGTAAGAAAGCCTTTGTTATCGGTGAAGGAGCGCTGATCCACGAACTCTATAAAGCGGGATTCACCATTACCGATATCAATCCTGATTTCGTTATTGTCGGAGAAACGCGCTCATTCAACTGGGATATGATGCATAAAGCAGCCAGGTTTGTTGCCAACGGGGCGCGTTTTATTGCCACCAATCCCGACAGTCATGGCCACGGGTTTTCACCAGCCTGCGGCGCGCTCTGTGCCGGCATTGAAAAAATTTCCGGCCGCCAGCCCTTCTATGTTGGTAAGCCCAGCCCGTGGATAATGCGTGCGGCGCTCAACAAGATGCAGGCGCATTCCGAAGAGACGGTTATCGTTGGCGATAACCTGCGCACCGATATTCTTGCCGGGTTCCAGGCTGGGCTGGAGACTGTTTTGGTGCTGTCGGGGGTTTCCACACTCAGTGATATTGACGCCATGCCATACCGCCCAACCTGGGTTTATCCTTCCGTCGCTGATATTGACATTTTCTAGCACACTGCCCGGTTCGCCGGGCATCGCCATGCCTCTTCGTACAATTTTCATCCTCACCTTGCCCTAAAATGAAGATTCATCAATTAAATTACCTAAAAATTGCATATCCGCTAATATTTCCATCCGGTCAACAGGCTAATTTTCATCAATTCGTTAAAATACTTGCATCACCTGCCGCGTTAGCGCATTTTCATAGACATCACGCGATCACTGTCGCGTAAACCCCATATTTTCACCGCAAATTAAGTCGTTAGGGAGCTGCATATGTGTTCTATTTTTGGTGTACTGGATCTGAAAAGCGATCCTGCTGAACTTCGTAAGAAAGCGCTTGAGCTATCACGCCTGATGCGTCACCGTGGCCCGGACTGGTCCGGCGTTTACGCTGACGACCATGCAATCCTCGCTCACGAACGCCTGTCTATCGTCGACGTTAACAACGGCGCACAGCCGCTTTACAACGCAGCACATACCCACGTTCTTGCGGTGAACGGTGAAATTTATAACCATCAGGCGCTGCGCGCTGAATTGAGCGACCGCTATGAGTTCCAGACCGATTCTGACTGTGAAGTGATTCTGGCTTTGTACCAGGAGAAAGGCATCGACTTCCTGGACGATCTTCAGGGAATGTTCGCCTTTATCCTGTATGACAGCGTGAAAAACACTTACCTGATTGGCCGCGACCATATCGGCATCATTCCACTGTATATGGGCAATGACGAGCACGGAAACCTGTTTGTTGCTTCAGAAATGAAGGCGCTGGTTCCGGTGTGCCGCAGCATCAAAGAATTTCCGGCGGGCAGCTACCTGTCCAGCACCGACGGCGAGATCCACCGCTACTGGCAGCGTGACTGGTTTGACTATTCGGCTGTCGAAAACAACACCACGGATGCTCATGTGCTGAAGAATGCGTTGGAGGAGTCGGTTAAAAGTCACCTGATGTCGGATGTTCCTTACGGCGTATTGCTTTCTGGCGGGCTGGACTCTTCTATTATCTCCGCAATCACTAAGCGTTATGCAGCGAAGCGCATAGAAGATGAAGATAAAAGCGAAGCCTGGTGGCCTCAACTGCACTCATTTGCCGTGGGCCTGGAAGGATCGCCGGATCTGAAGGCTGCGAAAACGGTGGCTGAACATCTGGGTACGGTACATCACGAAATCCATTTTACCGTGCAGGAAGGTCTGGATGCCATCCGTGATGTGATTTACCACATCGAAACTTATGATGTGACCACCATTCGCGCCTCCACGCCGATGTATTTGATGTCACGTAAAATCAAAGCGATGGGCATCAAGATGGTGCTGTCTGGCGAAGGTGCAGACGAAGTCTTTGGTGGCTACCTCTATTTCCATAAGGCCCCGAACGCCCGCGAATTCCATGAAGAGAACGTACGCAAACTTCATGCCCTGCATATGTTTGACTGTGCGCGCGCTAACAAAGCGATGTCCGCCTGGGGTGTTGAAGCGCGCGTTCCTTTCCTGGATAAAAAGTTCCTTGATGTGGCGATGCGAATCAACCCACAGGACAAAATGTGCGGCAGCAATGGCAAAATGGAAAAACATATTCTGCGTGAATGCTTTGCCTCCTACCTGCCAGAAAGCGTGGCATGGCGTCAGAAAGAACAGTTCTCTGACGGCGTTGGCTACAGCTGGATAGATACCTTGAAAGAGATGGCCGCAGCACAAGTTAGCGACCAGCAGCTGGAGACCGCGCACTTCCGTTTCCCTTACAACACGCCAACGTCGAAAGAAGCGTATCTGTACCGCGAAATCTTTACAGAGCTGTTCCCAATACCTAGCGCAGCAGAGTGCGTGCCGGGTGGGCCATCGGTGGCCTGCTCTTCGGCGAAAGCCATTGAGTGGGATGAAGCCTTCAAAAACATGGACGATCCGTCAGGGCGTGCCGTAGGCGTTCACCAGTCCGCTTATTAATAAGCAGCAGATTATCAAACCGATACGGGCGTTATCGCCCGTTTTTCTTTCTCTTTGCCCTGACCAACCCCATAATCCGTTGCTTTTATGGTCATGATGGTTACAAGGCAGTCAATCAGCACGGATCTGGTAAAAAACGGGAAAAAACTAGTTGACGCATTTGGGTCAACTTAGCATAATGCGCCCCGCAACGCCGATGAAGGTGACGCAAAAAAAGAAGGCTACTTAGCTCAGCTGGTTAGAGCACAGCACTCATAATGCTGGGGTCACAGGTTCGATTCCCGTAGTAGCCACCATCTTTTTTTTTGCGCGGGAGTGGCGAAATTGGTAGACGCACCAGATTTAGGTTCTGGCGCCGCAAGGTGTGCGAGTTCAAGTCTCGCCTCCCGCACCATTTCAGAAGCTTGCACGGATGGGGTATCGCCAAGCGGTAAGGCACCGGCTTTTGATGCCGGCATTCCCTGGTTCGAATCCAGGTACCCCAGCCATTTTTTTAGATTGATTTGTAGTACGCAGTAAAATTCAGGCTACTTAGCTCAGCTGGTTAGAGCACAGCACTCATAATGCTGGGGTCACAGGTTCGATTCCCGTAGTAGCCACCAATTTTATTGGGGTGTCGCCAAGTGGTAAGGCTCTGGTTTCTGATACCAGCATTCCGGGGTTCGAATCCCTGCACCCCAGCCATATTAAGACGGCTGGTTTTACGAGTCGCAAAGAAAAAGACGCCTGGTTCGCCAGTCGCATAAAAATTGGGGTGTCGCCAAGTGGTAAGGCTCTGGTTTCTGATACCAGCATTCCGGGGTTCGAATCCCTGCACCCCAGCCACAAAGTAAAAAAGCCCGCTTTCGCGGGATTTTTTACGTCTGCATGTCGGATAAAGAAAGACGAGCCTACTGTTTTGAACTGCCCCCAAAGGTAGGACACCCAATTGATTAAGGTGCAGTTCATTTCGCGGGCCTGCCGGAAACTTACAATCCCAACGCGTAGCGCAAAGCCTGACGTTTCAACACTCCCGAATGCTGCGCCACTATCAGCCCCAGGTTACGTACCACCTTCAACGGCGCCAGCTGATTGCTAAAAGTGAAATAAAACAGATCCATTCCGCTTTGCATCAGCAGGTTATCTTTAAGACGCTTACGTTGATAACGCATCAATACCGCAGCGGACGACCAGTCCTCCGCGCGCGAACGTGACTCGCTCAGCACCGCAATCAGGGCATCCACATCACGATAACCCAGGTTTACCCCCTGACCGGCTAATGGATTAATGGTGTGTGCCGCGTCGCCCACCAGGGCCAGCCCCGGCAGGATATAACGCGTCGCGTGCCGACGTACCAGCGGGAACGATCCCGCAACCAACGGCGTCACTTTGCCAATACGCGCCGGAAAATGCGCCTGAATCTCTTTTTTTAACTGCGGCATACTCATCGCCTGTAATTGGCGAATACGCGCTGGTGTGTCATACCAAACCAGCGAGGCCCAGCGATCAAACAGCGGCAGAAAGGCGCGTGGCCCCTGCGGCGTAAACTGCTGCCAGGTGGTATCCCCCGCCGGATGCTCACAGCGCACGCTGATTAGCATGCACGATTGCGCATAGTTCCAACCATGAATACCAATACCTGCCAGCTGGCGCACCTGCGAATTAGCCCCGTCAGCCCCAACGACCAGCCGCGCCTGCAACGCCTTGCCATTATCCAGCGTCATCTGCCAACCGCCATTTACCTGCTGTAAATCCAGCAAGCGCGTCGGGCAAAGCAGGTTTACGTCCTGCTGCTGCAAACGTTGCCACAGCGCACGCTGTAAGACGCTGTTCTCAACCATAAAGCCTAGTTCAGGTAAGCCCAGCGACTCAGCGTCAAAGCTCACCTGGGCCGTTTGCCACTCCCAGGTTTCCAACTGACGATAGGCGGCGCAACGCATATTCAGCACCTGCGGCCAGACTTCCAGCTGCCGTAGTAAGCCAACTGAAGCTGCACCGATCGCCGAGATACGCACATCAGGGTCGGCAGATGAATCAAATTCAGGCGGCTCCTCCTGTTCCAACACAGCCACCTGAAAGCCATGTTCCGCCAGGCCGCTCGCTAACGCTGCTCCCACCATGCCACCGCCGACTATCGCCACATCGACCTTTTGCTTTATTTCCATCATTTTTCCCTCACCGGCTGCATCAGACGCACCCTGCAGCTACACCTCACCGGCCGAATTCTGTTATCCTGAATGTTATTAAGTGTACCGGATTTTTCAGTAATATTCTGAACCCCGCTGCATCGGTTTAACAGGCTGCGCAAGACGACAATACGCGCCCTGCACTTCATTCTGCATGACAAATGGCAAGTCAATGACAAAAAAACTGCATATCAAAACCTGGGGCTGTCAGATGAATGAGTATGACTCATCCAAAATGGCTGACCTGTTAAACAGCACTCACGGTTACACACTGACTGAACAGGCAGAAGACGCCGATGTGTTGCTGCTCAATACCTGTTCAATTCGTGAAAAGGCCCAGGAAAAAGTTTTCGCTCTGCTTGGCCGCTGGAAAAAGCTGAAAGAGTCAAATCCCGACGTGATCATTGGCGTTGGCGGCTGTGTGGCATCGCAGGAAGGGGCTCAAATCCGCCAACGAGCCAGCTGCGTGGATATCGTCTTTGGCCCACAAACGTTACATCGCCTGCCGGAAATGATTAATAGCGTTCGCGGTACCAGAAGCCCGGTGGTCGACGTGAGCTTCCCTGAAATTGAAAAGTTTGATCGGATGCCAGAACCCCGCGCTGATGGGCCGACGGCTTTCGTCTCAATTATGGAAGGCTGTAACAAATATTGTACCTTCTGCGTAGTGCCTTATACCCGTGGTGAAGAGGTCAGTCGGCCTTCAGACGACATTCTGTTCGAGGTTGCCCAGCTGGCAGCACAAGGCGTACGTGAGGTCAATCTGCTGGGGCAGAACGTCAACGCCTATCGCGGAGAAAACTTTGATGGCGGCATTTGCTCATTTGCCGAGCTGCTGCGTCTGGTGGCTGCGATTGACGGTATCGACCGCATTCGTTTTACCACCAGTCACCCCATTGAATTTACTGACGATATCATTGAAGTCTATCGTGATACGCCAGAGCTGGTCAGTTTCCTGCACCTTCCGGTACAGAGTGGTGCTGACCGCATTCTGACGCTAATGAAACGTGCACATACTGCGCTGGAATATAAGTCTATTATTCGTAAGCTATTGGCGGCGCGTCCGAATATCCAAATCAGTTCAGACTTTATTATTGGTTTCCCGGGTGAGTCCCAGGCGGATTTCGAGCAGACGATGAAACTGGTAGGCGAAATCAACTTTGATACCAGCTACAGTTTTATCTACTCTGCCCGGCCCGGAACCCCGGCGGCCGATCTGCCGGACGACGTTTCGGAGGATGAGAAAAAGCAGCGTCTGTATATCCTGCAAGACCGCATCAACCAGCAGGTCATGGCATGGAGCCGCCGTAAACTCGGCACTATCCAACGTATTCTGGTTGAAGGTACTTCACGTAAGAATGTGATGGAACTCTCTGGTCGTACCGAATGTAACCGCGTGGTCAACTTTGAAGGGTCGCCGGAACATATCGGTAAATTCGTCGATGTGGAGATAACCGATGTCTACGCCAACTCGTTACGCGGTATTTTACTGCGCGGGGAACATCAGATGGATCTGCGTACCATAGAGACTCCGGCATCTGTGATTGCACGCACCCGTAAAGAGGATGAGCTGGGCGTTGCCACCTGGCTCCCTGAATAATGTGGATGACAGGAAGGCGGTGAATGGTGACATGCTGATAAACCCGCTCGGATGAGTGATGCGGATAAATGCGGCGAGGGTTCAGCTTTCGCCGCATGATTTCATGACAGGGCACTTGCTTTCTGAACGCCGCGCCCAAATAGTTATCCAGACGATTGCAGCTTTGCACTGCCTGCATTAATTTCCTCATGGCTCCGGCAATAAGCCTGGACTGACATTCATTTTCTCAACCTGGCCCTGTGTGACCCAAAGGATTAGTTTGAATATTGAAACGCGTGAAATAACCCTGGAACCTGTAGACAACACGCGGCTGTTGAGCCTGTGCGGCCCGTTTGATGACAACATCAAACAGCTTGAGCGCCGTCTGGGCATAGAGATAAACCGCCGCGATAACACCTTTAAACTGGTGGGTCGTGCGCTGTGCGTCCATGCTGCCGTTGATATTCTGCGCCATCTTTATGTTGATACTGCCCCGGTACGCGGCAACATTCCGGATATTGACCCGGAACACATTCACCTTGCGATCAAAGAGAGTCGTGTGCTGGAGCAGACTGCCGAAAGCGTTCCGGAATATGGCAAAGCGATACATATCAAAACCAAACGTGGGGTGATCAAACCACGCACGCCTAATCAGGCACAGTATCTGGCGAATATACTTGACCATGACATCACCTTTGGCATCGGTCCGGCGGGTACAGGTAAAACTTATCTCGCTGTAGCGGCTGCCGTTGACGCACTGGAACGCCAGGAAATTCGGCGCATTCTGCTAACGCGTCCGGCAGTTGAAGCCGGTGAAAAACTCGGCTTCCTGCCAGGCGATCTCAGCCAGAAAGTGGATCCCTATTTGCGCCCGCTTTACGACGCGCTGTTTGAAATGCTTGGCTTTGAGCGGGTTGAAAAGCTGATGGAGCGTAACGTCATCGAAGTTGCCCCCCTCGCCTATATGCGCGGCCGCACGCTGAATGATGCGTTTGTTATCCTTGATGAAAGTCAGAACACCACCATCGAGCAGATGAAAATGTTCCTGACGCGTATTGGGTTTAACTCCAAAGCGGTGATCACCGGTGACGTCACGCAAATTGACCTGCCGCGCAATATGAAGTCCGGGCTGCGCCATGCGGTGGAAGTGCTATCCGATGTGCCCGATCTGAGCTTTAATTTCTTCCACAGTGAAGACGTGGTACGGCATCCTGTGGTAGCAAAAATTGTTGTTGCCTATGAAGCCTGGGAAGCCGCCGACCAAAAAAAACGTGAAGCACAGGCGGAAGAACGTAAACGTGAAGCCCTGGCTATACAGGAGAATAAATGACCCAAGTAATTCTGGACCTACAGCTCGCCTGCGAAAGCGAACAGGGTCTGCCAAATGAAACCGACTTTCAGCGCTGGCTGGAAGCGGTACTGCCGCAGTTTCAGCCGGAAAGCGAAGTGACTATCCGGCTGGTGGATGAAGCGGAAAGCCATGAGTTGAACCACACTTATCGCGGCAAAGATAAACCGACTAACGTTCTGTCTTTTCCTTTTGAGGCACCACCAGGCATCGAGCTACCGCTGCTGGGCGATCTGATTATTTGCCGTCAGGTCGTCGAACAGGAAGCGGTTGAGCAGGGAAAAACGCTGGAAGCTCACTGGGCGCATATGGTTGTCCACGGCAGCCTGCATTTGCTGGGCTATGATCACATTGAAGATGATGAAGCTGAAGAGATGGAATCACTGGAGACCGAGATAATGCTTGCTCTTGGTTATCCCGATCCGTACATTTCGGAGAAAGAATGAGTTGTCTTTTACGGCGACTCAAACCGCGCTCCCTGCCATAATGGCGGGGATACGCTGATATCCGGCTGGTTCACCAGCCACTACGCCTGCCTTGGCTTTTGCCGTGGCAGCCGATCCCATTAGAAGAGAGACAAACTCAAAAACGCCATGAGCGATGACCATTCACAAAACAACGACAGTCCCGCGAGTAAAAAGGGATTTTTCACTCTGCTTCTCAACCAGCTGTTCCACGGTGAGCCAAAAAACCGCGACGACCTGCTGGAGCTGATACGCGACTCAGAACAGAACGATCTGATAGACCCGGATACCAGGGACATGCTTGAGGGGGTGATGGATATTGCCGACCAGCGTGTACGTGACATTATGATCCCCCGCTCCCAGATGGTCACCCTCAAGCGTAACCAGACGCTGGAAGAGTGCTTGGGCGTGATTGTTGAATCTGCCCACTCGCGTTTCCCGGTCATCAGTGAAGATAAGGATCATGTTGAAGGCATCCTGATGGCGAAAGATCTGCTGCCGTTTATGAGCAGTGGTTCAGAACCTTTCAGTATCGAAAAGGTGCTGCGCGCGGCCGTGGTCGTCCCCGAAAGCAAGCGTGTTGACCGTATGCTCAAAGAGTTCCGTTCACAACGCTACCATATGGCGATTGTGATTGACGAATTTGGCGGCGTCTCCGGGCTGGTCACGATTGAAGATATTCTTGAGCTGATCGTCGGGGAAATCGAAGATGAATATGATGATGTAGAAGATCGCGATATTCGTCAGCTGAGCCGCCACACTTACACCATTCGCGCCCTCACGCCAATCGAAGACTTCAATGAGGTTTTCGGCACACAATTCAGCGATGACGAGGTGGATACCATCGGCGGGCTGGTGATGCAGGGCTTTGGCCATCTGCCTGCTCGGGGTGAAAGCGTTGAGATTGATGGCTACCAGTTTAAAGTGGCGATGGCAGACAGTCGGCGCATCATACAGGTCCACGTCAGAATACCGGAAAATTCGCTTCAACCGACTCTGGAAGAATAATAAACGCTATGGCAATCGCCTCTATTTACCAGCGCCAGTGGGTTCGCCTGCTTTTCGCGTTGATGACGGGTGCCATCGGCACCCTCAGTTTTTCCCCCTACAACTTCTGGCCAGCCGCTCTTATCTCGCTGTTTGGCCTACAGGCGCTAACGCTTAACCGTAAAACACGTCAGGCATGCGCCATCGGCTTCGCGTGGGGTTTCGGGCTGTTCGGCAGTGGGATTAACTGGGTCTATGTCAGTATCGCCACCTTTGGCGGTATGCCCGGCGCAGTTAACGTCTTTCTTGTCATACTGCTGGCGGCTTACCTGTCGTTGTACCCCCTGCTGTTTGCCGGATTACTCAACCGCCTGTGCCCGAAGACTTCGTTACTGCGTCTCGCGCTCGCTGCACCAGTACTCTGGCAACTCACGGAGTTTTTACGAGGCTGGATACTGACCGGATTCCCCTGGTTGCAGTTTGGCTACAGCCAAATCAGCGGCCCGCTAAAAGGGCTGGCACCTTTGCTCGGGGTGGAAGGGATCACTTTTCTGCTGATGGTCATTGCCGGACTGGCAGTACATGCCGCGTTTCAGCGCCGGCTTACCGTCGCCGTGGCCGCGCTGGCATTTCTGTTACTGCCGTGGCCACTGCGCAATATCATCTGGTTCCAGCCGCTGCCGAAGCGAGCGGTCGAGGTGGCTTTAGTGCAAGGTAACATTGAGCAATCGTTGAAATGGGACCCAAATCAGCTGGTCAATACTCTGAAAACTTACACCAGACTCAGCCGCCCGTATGTCGGTAAAGCGCCAATTATTATCTGGCCGGAATCGGCTATTCCCGATCTGGAAGCCAATCAGCAACCCTTCCTGAAAACCATCGATGAACAGCTACGTGCGTCCGGCAGTAGCCTGGTGACCGGCATTGTTGATTCCCGTCTGGAGAGCAACCGTTACCACGATTACAACTCGATCATCGTGTTGGGCGGTACGCAGCCGTACAACTATTTCAGCGGCAGTCGCTATCAAAAAAATCATCTGGTGCCTTTTGGCGAGTTCGTGCCGTTAGAATCACTGCTGCGCCCGCTGGCACCCTTTTTCGACCTGCCTATGTCTTCATTCAGCCGTGGGGCATATGTCCAGCCCCAGCTACAGGTTGCAGGCTATAATCTGACGGCAGCCATCTGCTATGAGATTGTGCTGGGCCAACAGCTTCGTGACAACTTTCGTCCGAATACCCATTTCCTGCTAACGATTTCCAATGACGCATGGTTCGGTCACTCAATTGGTCCGTGGCAACATCTGCAAATGGCGCAGATGCGCGCACTGGAATTGGGCCGTCCCTTATTGCGCAGCACCAACAATGGTGTGACGGCGGTTGTTGATGCGAGTGGTGATATCACACAGATCATTCCACAATTCGAATCTGGTGTGTTGGCAGCAAAAGTCACTCCAACTACTGGTCTCACGCCCTATGCACGAGTCGGCAACTGGAGCATCTGGGTGATTTCGCTGTTGTTTGCTGTCACTGGCCTGCTCTGTGCCAGGTACTCACGCCGAACCCCATGATCCTCACCGAGCGCGCTTAATACGGTTCTACGCCGTATTAAGCGCATCTTTATCTCCGCAAACCTGACATTCTCCTCCCCTGATAACTCTCCCCTCCCCTTGCCAACTCAATGTCTCTTCCTGTTACAAAATTTAAAAATTGGCATGATGTTTGCTAAAAATAACGTGAAAACTGGCGCTGTCCGGACTGAACCTGCGGAGAAATAACTATCGCACCTTTAAAGCGCATCGTTCGCACCGTGACGAAACATTACCAGCAACGCTGCGCAAAATTGGTGCGGCTTAGCTCTCAAAAAAGAAACCTTTTTGTTTCATAACATTAACATTCAGTTATGTTGGTTGGGGATCACAGCGCTTTTAGTTCGAATTTAAAACAGATAATCAAACGCAAAATAACCATATCTCGTCGGCGTCGATTTAGTTAGCGCCATAACTGAAAGGAGTTTAAATATGAAATTTCGGAAACTGGGACTTTGCCTGGCTCTGGCAGGCGTTGCCTCCGGTATTGCTCATGCGGAGGATGCGAAAACACAAGCCGCGACCGATGGGCAGCAACAAACTTCCACTTTGGAGAAAATTGCTAAAACTGGCGTGATTGTGGTTGGCCACCGTGAATCGTCCGTTCCCTTCTCCTACTACGATAATCAGCAAAAAGTGGTGGGTTACTCTCAAGATTATTCCAACGCGATCGTAGCAGCCATTAAGGCAAAGCTGAACAAACCCGACCTACAGGTAAAAATGCTGCCTGTTACCTCACAAAACCGTATTCCTTTATTACAAAATGGAACCTACGACTTCGAATGCGGCTCCACCACCAACAATCTGGAGCGCCAGAAGCAGGCAAGCTTCTCAAACAGTATCTTTGTCGTCGGTACCCGTCTTTTGGTTAAAAAAGGCGGTGCAATTAAAGACTTCGCAGACCTGAAAGGGAAAACGGTTGTCGTCACCTCTGGCACCACCTCTGAAATTCTGCTGAACAAACTGAATGACGAACAGAAAATGGGCATGCGTATCATTAGCGCCAAAGATCACGGTGATTCTTTCCGCACGCTGGAAAGTGGTCGCGCGGTGGCGTTTATGATGGACGATGCTCTGCTGGCTGGCGAACGCGCTAAAGCGAAGAAACCGTCTGACTGGGAAATTCTCGGGACGCCTCAATCTCACGAGGCCTACGGCTGCATGCTGCGTAAGGGCGATAGCGAATTTAAAAAGCTGATGGATGACGCCATCGTTCAGGCGCAAAACTCCGGTGAAGCGGTAAAATGGTTCGATAAATGGTTCAAACAGCCTATTCCACCGAAAAATATGACCATGAACTTCGATATGTCAGATGACATGAAGACACTGTTCAAAACACCTAACGATAAGGCAATGAATTAATAACAAAAAAATCGCCCAATATAACTGGCGTGGCCACGGATTATCATACCCGTAACCCGGAATTATCAGTAAGGGGTTGCTGGGGATGGCGTCCTTTACACGTCAAGTATCGCGGGTTAAAGGGTGATACTTCGCCCTGCGATTGTTGAACTCGGGCTCGGACAGACACCGTCCGGCTGATATTGCTCAAGCCATACGGCCGGGCGAAGATGCAAACCGGTCGTTCCCCGGTGCGCATAGCTACCCTGACAGACGTAAGGGTATTGGAGCCGCTCATCAATCTTCAGGGTAGCCCTCGCTACCCTTTTTTTACCGGAGTGTTTTATGTCTATCGATTGGAACTGGGGAATATTTCTTCAAGAAGCCCCGTTCGGAAATACAACCTATCTTGGGTGGCTTTGGTCAGGTTTTCAGGTGACTATCGCCGTTTCAGTCTGCGCCTGGGTCATCGCCTTGTGCGTTGGCTCATTGTTCGGCATTTTACGTACTGTGCCCGGACGCCTGCTATCTTCTCTTGGTGCCTGTTACGTTGAGCTGTTCCGCAACGTGCCGCTTATCGTTCAATTCTTTATCTGGTATCTGGTCATACCCGAACTGTTGCCAGAAAAGATTGGCATGTGGTTTAAATCGGAAATCGACCCGAATATTCAGTTTTTTACCTGTTCGGTGCTTTGCCTGGGCCTGTTTACCGCTGCCCGCGTTTGCGAACAGGTGCGTGCAGCCATCCAGTCCCTGCCCAGCGGACAGAAAAATGCTGGCCTGGCGATGGGGTTAACCCTGCCACAAACCTATCGTTACGTCCTGCTACCTAATGCTTATCGGGTCATCGTACCGCCTATGACCTCGGAAATGCTTAACCTGGTGAAAAACTCGGCCATTGCTTCTACCATCGGCCTGGTCGATATGGCCGCTCAGGCGGGCAAGCTGCTGGACTACTCTGCTCATGCCTATGAATCTTTTACTGCGATTACCCTGGCTTATATCGCCATCAACGCGGTTATTATGCTGCTTATGGGGCTGGTTGAACGTAAAGTACGCCTGCCAGGCACGGGAGGTAAGTAATGTACCAATTCGACTGGAGTACGATTGTCCCTAATCTGCCGTGGCTATGGAACGGTATGGTGATAACGCTGAAAATTACTTTTACAGCGATAGTTTTTGGCATTATCTGGGGCACTATGCTGGCGGTTATGCGCCTGTCGTCATTTAAGCCGATAAGCTGGTTTGCCAAGATCTACGTCAACCTGTTTCGCTCCGTACCGCTGGTGATGGTGCTACTGTGGTTCTATCTGGTGGTCCCAAGCTTCCTGCAACAGGTGCTGGGGCTTTCACCCAAAACCGATATCCGCCTTATCTCGGCAATGGTTGCCTTCTCTCTGTTTGAAGCCGCCTATTACTCTGAAATTATTCGCGCCGGCATCCTTAGTATCGCTCGCGGTCAGGGTAATGCGGCCCTGGCGCTCGGCATGACCCGCTGGCAGTCTATGCAGCTGATTATCCTGCCACAGGCGTTCCGGGCTATGGTTCCGCTGCTACTGACGCAGGGTATCGTGCTGTTCCAGGATACGTCACTGGTGTATGTATTGAGCCTCGCCGACTTTTTCCGTACCGCTGATACCATCGGCGTCAATAACGGTACTGAGATTGAAATGGTGCTGTTTGCCGGTGCAGTTTACTTTGTTATCAGCCTTAGCGCGTCGCTGTTGGTCAGCTACTTAAAGAAAAAAAGGACTGTTTAAAATGATTACCCTGAAAAACGTTTCTAAGTGGTATGGTCACTTTCAGGTGCTGACCGACTGCACAACCGAAGTTAAAAAAGGGGAAGTCGTCGTCGTTTGCGGCCCTTCCGGTTCCGGCAAATCGACACTGATCAAAACCGTTAACGGACTGGAGCCGGTTCAGCAGGGAGTGATCGAAGTCAACGGCACGGCGGTTAATGATAAAAAAACCAATCTGGCGCAGCTGCGTTCTAAAGTTGGCATGGTGTTTCAGCATTTTGAACTGTTCCCTCATTTGTCTATCGTCGATAATTTAACGCTGGCGCAGGTGAAAGTACTGAAACGTGATAAGCAGGAAGCGCGCAGTAAGGGGTTAAAATTGCTGGAGCGTGTTGGTCTTGCTGCCCATGCCAATAAGTTCCCGGGGCAGCTATCCGGAGGGCAGCAGCAACGCGTGGCCATCGCCCGTGCACTTTGTATGGACCCTATCGCCATGCTGTTCGATGAGCCAACGTCCGCTCTTGATCCAGAAATGATCAACGAAGTGCTGGACGTCATGGTTGAACTGGCAAACGAAGGCATGACCATGATGGTGGTCACTCACGAAATGGGCTTTGCACGTAAGGTGGCTAATCGGGTTATCTTTATGGACGAAGGTAAGATCGTTGAGGATTCCCCTAAAGATGAGTTCTTCAATAATCCGCAGTCGGAGCGCGCAAAGGACTTCCTGGCGAAAATCCTGCATTAAGGTTGCCTGCTGCGGTGTGAGTTAGCCGCAGAAAAAATGTCAACGGTAGCCTGTACGTAAGGTATTTTCCGCACAGGCTGCACGCGATGTTGGGCAACCCGCAAAGCTAAGGTTCAAACGGCTGGCGCGCAAATTGGTCATGTCCACACTGCGCACAACGTGTCAGTACTTCCGGCGTATAAATGGCACGGGTAAACTGACACTGTTCGCAGACCAGATTCCCCAGCCCCACAACCTCACCACTGTGATACACCCCGTGGTGATTCAGATCCTGAAACACTTCGCGCCACTCAAGCTGGCTTCTGTCTGTAATATCCGCCAACTCTTTCCACAGACTCTGGCGGATAACCCGCATAAACACGCTTTCGCCGAGCTCCTGCTGATGCTCCGCGTAGCTACGGGCGAACTCTTCCAAATCGCGACGCACCGCATGAGTCACCTCATCAATTTCGTCGCGGGTTAATTCCCCACGGTTATACATACGCTGACGCGCACTTTCGACCAGAGCATCTATATCACGCTCTCCGCGCTCCAGGCGCACCGTCATCGAAGACACAAGCTCACGATAATACTGAGCGACCTTGTTCATAGACACTCCTTTTATGAATAGCGAAAGCGTTTCTACTCATTCTAGCGCCCGTGAGAAATTTTCAGTGATTTTGCATTCATAATTGCCAGCGTGATTCCAGCTTACAGAGAAATGCCCTTTAGCTGGCTGCTTCCTGTTGTTGCGCTGGGGACGGATCGGCTATGCTATGTGGATCTGAATGAACATAAAAAATTTATACAAAGGACCACTGGCTAACATGCAAGAGCAATATCGCCCGGAAGAGATAGAATCCAACGTCCAGCAGCACTGGGATGAGAAGCAAACGTTCAAAGTGACCGAGGAAGAAGGTAAAGAGAAGTACTACTGCCTCTCCATGCTGCCCTATCCTTCTGGCCGCCTTCATATGGGCCATGTGCGCAACTACACCATTGGCGATGTGATTTCACGTTACCAGCGCATGCTGGGTAAAAACGTGCTACAGCCCATCGGCTGGGACGCTTTCGGTCTGCCTGCAGAGGGCGCTGCGGTGAAAAACAACACCGCGCCGGCCCCCTGGACCTATGCCAATATCGACTACATGAAAAACCAGCTAAAGCTGCTGGGCTTTGGCTATGACTGGAACCGTGAACTGGCAACCTGCCAACCGGAGTATTACCGCTGGGAGCAGTGGTTCTTCACTAAGCTGTATGAAAAAGGCCTGGTCTATAAGAAGACCTCAGCAGTTAACTGGTGCCCGCATGATATGACGGTACTGGCTAACGAGCAGGTTATTGACGGCTGCTGCTGGCGCTGCGATTCCAAAGTTGAGCGTAAAGAAATCCCACAGTGGTTTGTTAAAATTACCGACTACGCTGACGAATTACTAAACGATCTCGACAAGCTGGAAAGCTGGCCGGAGCAGGTGAAGACCATGCAACGGAACTGGATTGGTCGCTCCGAAGGCGTGGAAATTGAGTTCACGGTTATCGATAGCGAAGAGAAGCTGAGCGTCTACACCACCCGTCCAGACACCTTCATGGGCGTCACCTATCTGGCGGTAGCCGCGGGCCATCCATTGGCCGCGCAGGCAGCGATGAACAATCCGGCGTTGGCAGACTTCATTGCTGAATGCCGCAATACCAAAGTTGCCGAGGCAGATATGGCAACGATGGAGAAGAAAGGCATGGCGACCGGCCTGTTTGCAGCACATCCGCTGACGGGTGAAAAAGTGCCGGTCTGGGTGGCAAACTTTGTGCTGATGGAATATGGCACCGGTGCCGTTATGGCCGTTCCAGGCCACGACCAGCGTGACTGGGAATTTGCCAGCAAATATAACCTGCCGATCAAACCGGTTATTCTCGCCACTGACGGCAGCGTGCCGGATCTTAGCGAATCAGCGATGACCGAAAAAGGCGCGCTGTTTAACTCCGGTGAATTTGACGGTTTGTCGCACGAAGCGGGCTTCGACGCCATTGCGGCTAGGCTGACAGATAAAGGCGTCGGCGAACGTAAGGTGAATTATCGCCTGCGTGACTGGGGCGTGTCACGTCAGCGCTACTGGGGTGCGCCAATCCCTATGGTCACGCTGGAGGATGGCACGGTGATGCCGACGCCGGAAGATCAGCTGCCGGTTATCCTGCCGGAAGATGTGGTGATGGACGGTATTACCAGCCCGATCAAAGCCGATGCTGAGTGGGCGAAAACTGTCGTTAACGGCCAGCCTGCGCTGCGTGAAACCGATACCTTCGATACCTTTATGGAATCGTCCTGGTATTACGCGCGTTACACCTGCCCTAATTATGATAAGGGCATGCTGGACCCGGCTGCGGCTAACTATTGGCTGCCGGTAGATCAATATGTAGGTGGCATCGAACACGCTATCATGCACCTGCTCTATTTCCGCTTCTTCCACAAACTGCTGCGTGATGCAGGCTTGGTCAACTCTGACGAACCCGCTAAACGTCTGCTGTGCCAGGGCATGGTACTGGCTGATGCGTTCTATTTCACCGGTAGCAACGGCGAGCGTAACTGGGTCTCCCCTACTGACGTTAACGTTGAACGCGATGAGAAGGGGCGTATTACCAAAGCCACTGATAATGACGGCCACGAACTGGTCTATGCTGGCATGAGCAAAATGTCGAAGTCGAAAAATAACGGCATCGATCCGCAGGTGATGGTTGAGCGCTATGGTGCCGATACCGTACGTCTGTTTATGATGTTCGCCTCTCCGGCAGAAATGACCCTTGAGTGGCAGGAATCTGGCGTCGAGGGGGCTAATCGCTTCCTGAAACGCGTGTGGAGACTGGCCTTTGAACACACGGAAAAAGGGGCTACAGAGGCCATTGACCCGGATGCACTGAACGATGAGCAGAAAACTCTGCGTCGCGACCTGCATAAAACCATCAGCAAAGTCTCCGATGATATCGGTCGCCGTCAGACCTTTAACACCGCCATTGCGGCAATCATGGAGCTGATGAACAAGCTGGCGCGCGCACCACAGGAAACTGAACAGGACCGTGCGTTAATGCAAGAAGCGTTACTGGCCGTCGTTCGCATGCTTAACCCGTTTACCCCCCATGCCAGTTTTGTTCTATGGCAGGCGCTGGGCGGCGCAGGAGACATCGACAATGCACCGTGGCCTCAGGCAGACGCAGCGGCAATGGTGGAAGACTCCCTGCTTGTCGTGGTTCAGGTTAATGGTAAAGTGCGCGGAAAAATTACCGTCGCCGCTGACGCGACTCAGGAACAGGTGCAGGCTCGTGCTGCGCAGGAGCATCTGGTGGCCAAATATCTTGATGGCGTCACCATTCGTAAAGTGATTTATGTACCGGGCAAGCTGCTTAACCTGGTTGTTGGTTGATGTCAGGAGGAATTGTGCGACATCCGATAGTCTCTCTGTTACTTAGCATGGCGGTGTTGATCACCGCCGGATGTGGTTATCATCTGCGCGGCACAACTTCGGTGCCGCCAGAAATGAAAACGCTGATTGTGGATACATCAGACCCTTATGGCCCACTGACTCGTGCGGTGCGTGAACAGCTGAGGCTGAATAACGTCACGATCCTCGACAAGCCGGGCATTCGTCAGGACGTGCCTTCGCTGCGCCTGCAGGGAGAAACCGTTAGCCGTGATACCGCTTCTATTTTCCAGGACGGTAAAACGGCGGAATATTCAATGATGATGGTTGTGCGTGCTCAGGTACTGGTGCCTAATAAAGGTATCTATCCGATCAGCGCCACCGCGTATCGTTCATTCTTCGATAATTCTCAGGCTGCTCTGGCTAAAGACTCCGAGCAGGATATCATCGTGAATGAAATGCGCACCCAGGTGGTAGAGAAGCTGGTGCGTCAGCTGTTAACGGTTCACGTTGCAGAAGCTAACCCGGCAGTCAACACACTCGACCATACACCGTCAGCCGTTGATCGCCTGCCCGCAGATGCGAACACCATCTCGGACAGCTCTTACACACGATGATCAGGATTTACCCTGAGCAACTCGGCGCGCAACTTCGTGAGGGGTTGCGCGCCTGCTATCTATTAAGCGGTAATGAGCCTTTACTGTTGCAGGAAGCGCAGGATACGATTCGTACTGCTGCCCAACAGCAGGGATTCACCGAACACTTTAGCGTGACGCTGGAAACCGGAACCGACTGGCAGGACATATTCTCGACCTGTCAGGCATTGAGCCTGTTCGCCAGCCGCCAGACGTTATTGCTTATTCTGCCCGAAAATGGTCCGAATGCGGCAATGAGTGAGCAGCTGCTCACCCTTTCTACCCTGTTGCACAGCGATATCCTGCTGATCCTGCGTGCATCCCGGCTGACCAAAGGGCAAGAAAATAGCGCCTGGTACAAAGCATTCAGTACCAATGCGGTCGCGGTTCCCTGCCAAACACCTGAGC
Source organism: Erwinia piriflorinigrans CFBP 5888 (assembly GCF_001050515.1). Lineage (GTDB taxonomy): Bacteria > Pseudomonadota > Gammaproteobacteria > Enterobacterales > Enterobacteriaceae > Erwinia > Erwinia piriflorinigrans. The sequence continues at coordinate 294,226 of NZ_CAHS01000013.1, read as the reverse complement.
ACGCACAGCTACCGCGCTGGGTTGCCACCCGGGCTAAAAAGCTGAACCTGACCCTGGATGATGCGGCAAATCAACTGCTGTGTTACTGCTACGAAGGGAATTTACTGGCTTTGTCGCAGGCGCTGGAGCGGCTTTCGCTACTGTGGCCGGATGGCAAATTGACGCTGCCACGCGTCGAGCAGGCGGTCAACGATGCCGCTCACTTCACTCCGTTCCAGTGGGTGGATGCTTTGCTGGCGGGCAAAAGCAAACGGGCGCTGCACATTCTGCGCCAAATGCATTCTGAAGACAGTGAGCCGGTGATCCTGCTGCGCACGCTGCAACGCGATCTGCTGCTGCTGTTAACATTACAGCGTCAGATGTCACATACCCCGCTGCGTACTCTGTTCGATCAGCACCGGGTCTGGCAAAACCGTCGGGCGCTGTTTGGCGATGCCCTACAGCGTCTCAGCGCCTTACAACTGGCACAGGCGTTAAGGATGCTGACTCAGACAGAACTGACGTTGAAACAGGACTATGGCCAGTCAGTCTGGCCAGAACTGGAAACGCTGACGCTGATAGTATGTCTCCCCACTTTTCCGGCGAGTTTTTGTGATGTGTGACCTCAATACGCTACACGCGCTGTATGGCGGTACTTTTGATCCCATTCATTACGGTCATTTGCGTCCGGTAGAAGCGATGGCCGCCGTGGCAGGTCTGCAAAAAGTGACCCTGCTGCCCAACAATGTCCCACCCCACCGCCCACAGCCGGAAGCGACGCCGACTCAAAGGGCTGAAATGGTCAGGCTGGCTATTGCCGATAATCCGCTTTTTGATCTCGACCTGCGTGAAATGCAGCGTGAAACGCCCTCTTACACTATCGACACGCTGGCAGCCATACGCGCCGAGCGTGGAGACAGGCAACCGCTCGCTTTTATTATTGGTCAGGACTCGCTGTTGACCTTACACAAATGGCATCGTTGGCAGGATATTCTGTCGCTGTGCCATCTGCTGGTTTGCCAGAGGCCGGGATATCGCAACACGATGGAAACCGCAGAGTTGCAGCGCTGGCTGAACAGTCATCAGACGCATTCCCCTGAAGAACTGCAACATATTCCCGCTGGTAAAGTGTTTCTCGCGGCAACCCCACTGGTGGCCATTTCCGCCACGGAGATCCGTGCGCTGCGTCATCGCGGGGGATCCGATGCCGACCTGCTGCCGCCTGCGGTTAGCGCTTATATCGATCGCGAGGGTTTATATCGCAACCCTGCACGGCATGATATACTGCGCCGCTGATTTTTCTGGGGCATCTTCAGCCCTTTAAACACACAATGTTACGGTTATCATTTCAGCTCGCGTCGCGAATATGAGATAAACCCGCAGACTTAAATCCCAAGGGGGAACCTTTTGCAAGGTCAAGAACTCCAAGACTTCGTTGTTGATAAAATTGACGATTTAAAAGGCCAGAACATCGTCGCTATCGATGTACACGGCAAATCCAGCATCACCGATTGCATGGTAATCTGCACCGGTACTTCTACGCGTCATGTCGTATCGATTGCCGAACATGTGGTTCAGGAAGCCCGCCTCGCCGGTTTACGCCCGTTTGGCGTTGATGGCCGTGCTGCTGCTGACTGGGTGGTGGTTGATCTGGGCGAAGTGATCGTTCATGTGATGCAGGAAGAGAGCCGTCAGCTATACGAACTGGAAAAGCTCTGGAGTTAAGCCGTGAAGCTGCAACTGGTTGCCGTTGGCACCAAAATGCCTGACTGGGTACAAACTGGCTTTATGGAGTATCTGCGGCGCTTTCCGAAAGATATGCCCTTCGAACTCACGGAAGTGCCCGCTGGAAAGCGTGGAAAAAACGCAGATATCAAGCGCATCCTGGAGAAAGAAGGCGAAATGATGTTGGCTGCCACTGGTAAAGGTAATCGCATCGTCACGCTGGATATACCCGGCCAGCCGTGGGAAACACCGCAGCTTGCCAGCCAGCTGGAGCGCTGGAAACAGGATGGCCGTGACGTCAGCCTGTTGATCGGCGGCCCGGAAGGATTGTCACCCGCCTGCAAGGCAGCAGCGGAGCAAAGCTGGTCACTCTCAGCGCTCACCCTGCCCCATCCGCTGGTACGCGTGTTGGTCGCAGAGAGTTTGTATCGTGCATGGAGCATTACTGCGAATCACCCTTATCACCGAGAATAACCGATAAGGTCAACCGGACTGACACAGACAGCGGATGAAATTACAACGTAACTCCTTTCGTGACTACACTGCCGAGCAGACGCTGTTTGTTCGCCGGGCGCTTGTCGCCTTTTTCGGCATTCTATTGCTCTCCGGTATACTGGTGGTCAATCTCTACCACCTGCAAATTATCCGCTTTGACGACTACAGTACGCGTTCTAACGCCAACCGTATCAAACTCGTCCCGGTGGCCCCGAGCAGGGGTATCATCTACGATCGCAGCGGAACGCCACTGGCGCTGAACCGTACCATCTATCAGCTTGAACTGGTGCCGGAAAAAGTCGACAACCTGCAAGAAACCCTGCAACAGCTCAAATCCGTTGTCGATCTGAGCGATGACGATCTTGATGCTTTCCAAAAAGAACGTAAGCGCTCACGCCGCTTCACCTCTATTGCGCTAAAAACCAGTCTGACTGAAGTTCAGGTTGCTCGCTTTGCGGTCAATCAATATCGCTTCCCCGGCGTAGAAGTGAAAGGTTATCAACGTCGTTACTATCCTTACGGCTCCGCCCTGACCCACGTATTGGGTTACGTGTCCAAAATTAACGATCGTGACGTCGAACGCCTTGATAAAGAAGGTAAGTGGCCAAACTACGCAGCCACTCATGACATTGGCAAGCTGGGCATCGAGCGATATTACGAAGATGTGCTGCATGGCAAAACGGGCTATGAAGAGGTTGAGGTTAACAACCGAGGCCGTGTTATTCGCCAGCTGCATGAGCAAACCCCGCAGGCCGGGCGTGATATCCACCTAACTATCGATCTTAAACTGCAGCAGTACATTGAAACCCTGCTGGCAGGCAGTCGTGCTGCCGTGGTAGTGACCGATCCGCGTAATGGCGAAATCCTGTCGATGGTCTCTATGCCGAGCTACGATCCCAATCCGTTTGTTGGTGGCATCTCAAGCAAGCAGTACAACCTGCTGATTAATGACGAGAACCGCCCACTGATTAACCGTACGACTCAGGGAGCTTATCCTCCGGCGTCAACGGTGAAACCCTATATTGCCGTTTCCGCCCTTACCGCAGGGGTGATTACACGTAATACCAGTCTTTTCGATCCCGGATGGTGGCAACTTCCCGGTTCTGAAAAACGCTTTCGCGACTGGAAACACTGGGGTCACGGTCACCTCAACGTAACGAAATCACTCGAAGAATCCGCTGACACCTTCTTCTACCAGGTCGCCTATGACATGGGTATCGATCGCCTGAGTGAATGGATGGGCAAGTTTGGTTATGGGCAGCTGTCCGGCATCGATTTGACGGAAGAAACACCCGGCATCATGCCCACGCGTGAATGGAAAATGAAGCGCTTCAAGAAACCCTGGTATCAGGGGGACACGATCCCGGTCGGAATCGGACAAGGGTACTGGACCGCCACCCCTGTGCAGATGAACAAGGCGCTGATGACCCTGATCAATGACGGCGCCATTAAAACGCCTCATCTGATGATGGATACCATGCAGGGGGAAAGTAAAGTACCGTGGCGTCAGCCTCCAGGCGCCCCGGTTGCAGACGTTCATAGCGGTTACTGGGAAATAGCTAAGGATGGGATGTATGGCGTGGCAAACCGCCCTAACGGCACCGCACGTAAGAGCTTTGCGGATGCACCGTATAAAATTGCCGCCAAGTCCGGTACAGCACAGGTGTTTGGTTTAAAAGCGAATGAGACCTATAACGCTCACAAAATCACAGAGCGTCTGCGTGACCATAAGCTAATGACCGCTTTTGCTCCTTATGATCAACCGCGTGTGGCGGTAACCATCATCCTTGAGAATGGCGGAGCGGGTCCGGCAGTCGGCACCATTATGCGCCAGATCCTCGACCATATTATTCTTGGCGATAATAATACCAACCTACCTGTCGCGCCGCCAACGCCGCCAGGCTACGAGGGTGAATAACCGGTTATGAGTAGTAGCCATCAGAAAAAAACAATCTGGACCCGCATCCATATTGATCCCCTGTTTTGTCTTATTATCGCTGCGCTGCTTGTCTACAGTGCGCTGGTCATGTGGAGTGCCAGCGGGCAGGATCCGGGCATGATGGAGCGTAAACTGGTTCAGATTTGTATGGGTGTTGTAGTGATGCTGGTGATGGCGCAGATCCCGCCCCGCGTTTATGAAGGCTGGGCCCCCTATCTGTACATCGTGTGCGTTGTCCTGCTGATTGCGGTTGATACCTTTGGCCAAATCAGTAAGGGCGCTCAGCGTTGGCTGGATCTCGGCGTGGTCCGTTTTCAGCCTTCGGAGATAGCCAAAATTGCCGTGCCGCTGATGGTGGCACGCTTTATCAACCGCGATGTCTGTCCGCCAACGCTAAAAAATACCGCTATCGCCCTGGTATTGATCTTTATGCCGACCTTGCTGGTTGCGGCACAGCCCGATCTGGGTACTTCGATTCTTATCGCTGCTTCTGGCCTGTTTGTGCTGTTCCTCTCAGGAATGAGCTGGAAACTGATCGCGGTGGCGGTGCTGCTGGTAGCGGCGTTTATCCCTATTCTGTGGTTCTTCCTGATGCACGACTACCAGCGTGACCGCGTGATGATGCTGCTGGACCCGGAAAGCGATCCGCTCGGTGCCGGTTATCATATTATTCAGTCAAAGATTGCTATCGGTTCTGGTGGGTTACGCGGTAAAGGCTGGCTGCACGGCACTCAATCCCAGCTGGAATTTCTGCCCGAGCGCCACACCGACTTTATCTTTGCCGTGCTGGCGGAAGAATTAGGATTGGTCGGTGTGCTGGTTCTGCTGATACTCTACGTACTGCTGATATTGCGTGGCCTGATGATGGCTGCACGCGCACAGACCACTTTTGGCCGCGTGATGGCAGGTGGTATGATGCTGATCTTCTTTGTCTATGTTTTTGTTAACATCGGCATGGTGAGCGGCATTTTACCGGTGGTCGGTGTACCGCTGCCGCTAGTCAGTTACGGGGGATCGGCACTTATCGTCCTGATGGCCGGATTTGGCATCATCATGTCGATTCATACCCATCGAAAACTGTTGTCAAAGAGTGTTTAAGAGGCATTAACATGCGTAAGGATTGGCTTTGTATTGCGCTGGCATCAGCTTTGCTGACAGCCTGTACGACTGACAACGATCGGCAGGCGCCCGTTACACGGCAGCAGCCGGCTTATAACGGCCCGGTGGTAGAGATCGGCGGTGCTGAGCCGCGTTATGAACCGTTTAATCCGGCAACCTCTCAGGATTATAAGGTTAATGGTACTAGCTGGAAAATTGTTAAAGATCCGTCAAACTTTAGTCAAACCGGACTCGCCACCACCTACGGTGAAGAGATGGGTAGCAACCAAACCGCAACGGGTGAGCCCTTTGATGCCAATGCGTTGACTGCGGCACATCCTACGCTGCCGTTACCAAGCTATGTGCGCGTCACTAACCTGGCCAACGGTCGTATGATTGTCGTACGCGTTAACGACCGTGGTCCTTATACATCGGGACGCATTATCGATCTGTCGCGTGCTGCGGCAGACCGCCTCAATACCTCGAATAATACCCGGGTGCGCGTCGACTATATCAACGTTGCGCCGGACGGCACGCTTTCCGGCCCCGGCACCATCGGTACGACCGTGGCGAAACAGACTTATGCCTTACCACCGCGCCCGAATATTAGTGGCGGCATGACGGCGATGGGCGGCAGCGCGGCAGCATCTGTACCGGTGTCACCGCCGCCGCAAGATCCTGGCATGCAGCCGGTCGCGTCACGTCCGGTTGACAATTCAACGCTCAACACTCGTGATGGCGCTATGGGTGCCCCGGTTCGCAGCAGCGGCTTCCTCGGTGCTGCGCAGCCGTTGCAAGGCGGTGTGCTTGAAAGCAGCGAGCCAGAAGTCGCTACGCCCGCCCGCAACGTGCCCACTGCGAATGCTGCCCCGGTGGTCGCGGCGGCAGACGGCAACTATGTGGTTCAGGTTGGCGCACTCAGTAATGCCGACAAGGCCCATGAGCTGGCGACCCGTTTAGGCAAGCGCTTTGGTGTTCAGGGCGCGGTCGACGGCCGAGGCAACATTTATCGCGTACAGCTGGGCCGTTTCAGCTCACGTCAGCAGGCGGCTGCCCTACAGCTGCGGCTGGCGAATGAAGCACAGCAACAGTCATTTATCACCGTCGCACCTGCTGCAATGTAATTCTCCCGGCCTGCAAGATTTAAGCAGGTCGCGAATGGATGATTTTGCTATAGTGAGTCACTTTTATTAACCTGGCCAATGGATGTTATCGTCCTTAACATGAACACTTTGAACCCGTCCCGACTGCTTAAACGCCTGACCGTAGGCTCGCTGATTGCTCTCAGCCTCAACGTTGTCGCCTATGCTGACGATGTCAACATTAAAACCATGATCCCAGGCGTGCCGGAAATTGACGCAGAAGCCTATGTTCTGATCGATTATAACTCCGGGAAAGTGCTGGCAGAAAAGAATGCCGATGCGCGCCGCGACCCGGCAAGCCTGACCAAAATGATGACCAGCTATGTCATCGGCCAGGCTATCAAAGCGGGTAAAATCCATCAGGACGATATTGTTACCGTGGGTAAAGACGCCTGGGCTACCGGTAATCCGGTATTCAAAGGTTCTTCCCTGATGTTCCTGAAACCGGGTGACCGGGTGCCGGTTTCTCAGCTGACGCGCGGCATCGTGCTGCAATCAGGTAACGATGCCTGTGTGGCAATGGCCGATTACGTTGCCGGTAGCCAGGACACGTTTGTTGGTCTGATGAACAACTATGTTAAGGCGCTGGGGCTGCAAAATACGCATTTCCAGACGGTACACGGCCTTGATGCTGAAGGTCAGTACAGCTCCGCGCGCGATATGGCGCTTATCGGTCGCGCTCTCATTCGTGATGTGCCAGATGAATACGCCGTTTATCACGAGAAAGAGTTCACCTTCAACAATATTCGCCAGATGAACCGTAACGGCCTGCTATGGGATACCAGCCTGAACGTTGATGGCATCAAAACGGGCCATACCGAGTCAGCGGGCTATAATCTCGTCGCTTCAGCGACTGAAGGCCAGCAAATGCGCCTGATATCGGCAGTCATGGGCGGTCACACTTATAAAGGCCGCGAAACTGAAAGCAAAAAACTGCTGACCTGGGGCTTCCGTTTCTTTGAAACTGTAGCGCCGCTGAAGGCGGGTAAAGAGTTTGCTTCCGAGCCGGTATGGTTTGGCAACAGCGATCGTGTTCAGCTTGGCGTAGAGAACGATGTTTATCTGACCATTCCGCGCGGCCGGATGAAAGATTTGAAAGCCAGCTATACGCTTAGCAACACCGAGCTACATGCTCCGCTACAGAAAAATCAGGTCGTCGGCACAATCAACTTCCAGCTGGATGGCAAAAATATTGAACAACATCCGCTTGTGGTTCTGAATGAGATGCCGGAAGGCGGCTTCTTTGGCCGCATCGTTGACTACATCAAGTTAATGTTCCATCACTGGTTTGGTTAATCAGTCGGCATAAACAGGGCCGATCCGCGATCGGCCCTGTCTTAGCATCAACGTTCATCGCTTGAAATTAATCGCCTGTATCCCCATATTGTGAGTTATCAATCCCAGTTTATTATCTGCAACTCCCGCTAAAGCGGGGGGCTTAGTGGTGTCACCGGAGTCTATATGAAAACCAATCTTAAAGAACTGCTCGAATTCCCGACGTCTTTTACCTATAAAGTAATGGGTCTGGCACAGCCAGAGCTGGTCGATCAGGTGGTTGAAGTGGTGCAACGTCATGCCCCAGGTGACTACTCGCCGGAGGTCAAGCCAAGCAGCAAAGGCAACTACCATTCTGTGTCCATCACCATTAACGCAACACACATCGAACAGGTGGAAATCCTGTATGAAGAATTGGGTAATATCGAAATTGTGCGTATGGTGCTGTAACCGATAACAGGGGCAAGCTGGTTCTTGCCCTGTACCAACGTTATACTGCCCCCCTGTTTATCCAACCGGATTGCCCGTTTTGTCTCCAGATACTCTGATTATCCGCCAACTGGGCCTACAGCCTTGGGCTCCCGTTTCCCTCGCCATGCACCGGTTTACCGACCAGCGTCATGATGAAACGCCAGATGAAATCTGGCTGGTGGAGCATCTACCGGTGTTTACCCAGGGACAAGCGGGAAAAAGCGAGCACCTGCTCATGCCCGGCGATATTCCCGTCATGCAGAGCGATCGTGGAGGCCAGGTCACCTATCACGGCCCGGGGCAGCAGGTCATGTATGTGATGATCAACCTGAAACGGCGCAAGGTTGGCGTGCGCCAGCTGGTTACCGCGATTGAACAGACGGTCGTTGATACGCTGGCTGCGTTTTCCGTTAGCGCCAATGCACGCAGCGATGCACCGGGCGTATACGTGGATGGGAAAAAAATCTGTTCACTTGGCCTGCGCATTCGTCAGGGCTGTTCATTTCATGGTTTGGCGCTCAACGTCGATATGGATCTGGCCCCGTTTCTGCGTATTAACCCCTGTGGTTATGCCGGCCTGGAGATGACACAGCTGACGCAACAGCACCCGGGCGCGACGCTGGCTGCGGTGCAGCCGCTATTAATAGCCAGCTTTGCCCGGCATCTGGCTATTACCGACATTGACTGGAGCGAAGATTCGCCACTGCGGTTTTTGTCGGAAAGGCATTGAAGCTGTTTTACAATTCTGTAACCCTTTCTCGCAAGGGCAGGCTGAATCTGCCGCGAGGAGATGATATAATTTGCGCGCTTTATCAAAAAAAGTTGAAAATCACCAACTCATTGAGTGTTATGCGGCTGCGCTTTTTTAAAGTGAGCGACGACCGCATTCCAACCTGGAACCAACAAGAATATGAGTAAACCTATCGTGATGGAACGCGGCGTTAAATACCGCGATGCAGACAAAATGGCGTTGATCCCGGTGAAAACCGTGGTAACCGAGCGTACGGAAGTTTTACGTAAGCCGGAGTGGATGAAAATCAAGCTGCCCGCCGACTCCAGCCGTATCCAGGGTATCAAAGCTGCGATGCGTAAAAATGGTCTGCACTCCGTTTGCGAAGAGGCCTCCTGCCCTAACCTTGCTGAGTGTTTCAACCACGGTACAGCCACTTTTATGATCCTCGGCGCAATCTGCACCCGCCGGTGCCCATTCTGCGATGTGGCGCACGGTCGCCCGATGACGCCGGACGCCAACGAGCCGGGTAAACTGGCACAAACTATCGCCGATATGGCGCTGCGTTATGTAGTCATTACCTCGGTCGACCGTGATGACCTGCGCGACGGTGGAGCCCAGCATTTTGCTGACTGTATCAGCGCCATTCGTGAAAAAAGTCCGACGATCAAAATTGAAACCCTGGTACCCGATTTCCGTGGGCGTATGGATCGCGCGCTTGAAATACTCAACGCCACACCGCCAGATGTGTTTAACCACAACCTTGAAAACGTACCACGCGTTTATCGTCAGGTGCGCCCCGGCGCAAACTACGACTGGTCCCTGAAATTGCTGGAGCGATTTAAAGAAGCCCACCCGGAAATCCCCACCAAATCAGGTCTGATGGTTGGACTGGGCGAAACGAATGCTGAAATCGTAGAAGTGATGCGCGATTTACGTCGTCATGGCGTCACTATGCTGACTCTCGGCCAATATTTGCAGCCCAGCCGCCATCATTTACCGGTTCAGCGCTACGTCAGTCCGGCAGAGTTTGACGAAATGAAAGCAGCAGCCATAGATATGGGCTTTACTCATGCTGCCTGCGGGCCGTTTGTACGCTCCTCATATCACGCCGATATGCAGGCGAAAGGGCTTGAAGTCAAATAACGCCCGTCGTAAAAAAACGGATGGCTGGGTCATCCGTTTTTTTCCTAACCCACTACTCTTTATGAACAGTCGGCCCGACATGTTTATCTTCTGGCGCAGTTTTGCTCGTTGAGCCGCCATCGTCATTCATCGCCTTTTTGAAGCCTTTAATCGCCGATCCCAGATCCCCACCAAGAGTACGCAATTTTTTGGTCCCAAATAAAAGGACGATAAGTGCACCCACAATCAGCAATTTAGCAAGACTGATACCTTCCATTTTTACCTTCTGTCATCAACCTGACCGCAATGCGATCTTCACACGTACTGTATTAACGCCCGCTTCAGGAAGCAATTCAAGCCGATGCTGTAACAAAACATGTTGATCAAAGCTGCGGTGGAGCAAAACGCCGATTAGCCAGCACTGGCAGTACGCGACGAGCTTCGGCGATACGCTCCGCATCGATTTCAGCTAACACCAGCGCCGGTCCCTCCGCCGCTTTGGCAATGGCGACACCCAACGGATCAACCACCATGCTGTTACCAATGTTGCGCGGCCCGCACTCCCCTACTGCCACCACATAACAGGTGTTTTCCAGCGCGCGCGCGGTGACCAACACCTGCCAGTGCATCTCTTTAAGCGGTCCTCTTACCCAGGCAGAAGGCAGCACCAACAAATCAGCGCCGTCTAACGCCAATCGACGTGCCAATTCAGGAAAACGGATGTCATAGCAGGTCATCAGACCGACCTTCATCCCGTCGACATTCACCAGCGGAGGTATGCGATCCCCCGCATTAACATGAAGTGATTCCTGAATGGCAAAAGCATCATAGAGATGCAACTTATCATAGCGGGCGATAATCTCGCCTTTACGCATGGCTACCAGCACGTTAAAAACGCGCCCCTTGTCATCCGGCACGTGAATAGTCAACACCGTCGTCAGGGTGTTATGCAGGCTGGCAGCCAGTAGTAAAGTCAGAAAAGGGCCATCGAGAGGCTGAGCGGCTTTTATTCCCCATTCAGGGTCGGCGATATCACGCGCTAACACCGCCTCTGGCAATACCAGTAAGTGAGCACCCTGCCGGTAAGCCTGATCCATCAGGCTGATGCAGATATCGGCATTTTTCTGCCACTCACGACCTACCGCGAATTGTCCTAAGGCTACTTTCATAATTCATCCCCCCAGCCACGCTTACTGGACTTGTTAACATTTCGGCGCCGCCTCTCATTGACTGAAGAGCACGTAGCACGCTCAAACATCGCTTTAATGTTTCCTTAATCTTGTCGCCCTACACTGGATGCCATTTGACAAAAAAGGATAAGAGAGATGGTCTGGCTTCCCCGTAAACGCAACGAATATCTCGCGGTAATAATAACATGCGCGGTGACGGTTAGCTGGCTGATACTCTTCTTTAGCCGCTAACGTGAGTGATGGGTAGTCTTTCAACAATGGGCACCGTTTGACGGAGCGCAGGTAAAAAAAAACCCGCCATAAGGCGGGTTTTAAGAATTCTGTCTGATAACTTAAATAGCGGCAACGTTAGCAGCAGATGGGCCTTTGGCACCGTTAGTGATTTCGAACTCTACGCGCTGACCTTCAGCCAGAGTTTTGAAACCATTGCTCTGGATGGCAGAGAAGTGTACGAATACATCTTTGCTACCATCTTCAGGAGTAATGAAACCGAATCCTTTGGACTCATTAAACCACTTAACGCTACCTTTAATCTTAGACATCTATATTACCTTTACATGAAAAATGGACACTAAACTGTGTCGAGGGTTAGTACAGCAATTGCGAAGGCTTTTGTCCAGTCGCCAGGGGCGAAAAAGTGATAAATATCGTTTTTTTTTACCATACATTAACTTCTCGCCTCTGACGTGACGTCAGAACTGCCAGCGCAGCCAGGCAAAATATACGTTTCCGTTATTATAAGTTCCTGGAATGTAAGTCATCTGGAAAGAAGCGGAACCATAACCTATTGAAGCCAAGGGTAATATCACCGGAATAGGAATATAGTTCCAGTTATCGCGCATCGTCACTGCTGCGGTGTAGCCCAAACCGAGATGAAAATCAGGTTCAGCTAACGGACGCCAGGTTTTTTCCCAACCATAACCCCCTATTGGCTCCCACTTGTTAAAGGAGTCTTTAAAAGCCATCAAATAGATGCCGTTCCAGTTTCCCTTTTCGTTGTAGCGTGAGATGCCTCCGCCAGCCCCCCAGGGATGTTCGTTATATTTATCCGTCTTATCTGAATCGTATGCCCATCGGTTGTGCCAGGTGATTACCGGGACGTACAGGTCGAATGTTTGCGGTTCATTCCACGTCTGACTGACATTATCGCTGAAGCTGTGCCAGCCGTTGGCAACGCCATCTGCCAAAGTGGCCGCATGCACACTCGCTATGCACAGGTAGCAAGGCAGCATCAAAAAGTACAAGACAAGTTTACGTTTCATCGTCATTTTCACAGCTCCCTGATTAATGTGCGACATAGCGCACTTGAAATAGCCAGCCTGTTTCGACGGGCTCAAAGTATCAATTATAAAAGTTTTACTTCAACAGCCATTCAATGGCCGATTTTAAGACCATTACATGCATGCTATTTGATGATAAATCAATCGGCTCAACGTTAACGTTATGTAAAATCAATCAAATTAAGAAAAGCTGATATGACTGTAATTCTAAACCATCAGAAAAAAGTTTCCAAATAACGCGATATTTGTCCCCTTTGGAGCCCCTTTCCTCCACGCTACCCCCAACAAAATGCCCTTGTTCCAGATCATAAAACCTCACTTTTTTTATGTTAGACACCATCGATATTGAGGCATACTGCCTAATTAATTTAAAAAACACATAATAAACAACAAATTAAATGAGTTATGCGAAAATAATTTTGGTTAACATTATTTATGGATATCCACATAAATTTTGTTAAAATATTTCTAACGTAATAGTTCTCAGGATGAGTAAAGGTGATAAAGATGCTGAGATGTAGCAGATGTGGATGTCGCAGGTTTGTTTTTACGATACGTGGTGATAAATATGGTGAGCATCACGGTGCCATCTGTGCAGCATGCCGTAAGCGTCTGAATACGAGCGACCTTTTCGTTTTCGCATCAGGCATGAAAGTAAGCTGCTGCAAAAAAGAGGTGGTCAATATGACGAACGCCTGCTTCAAAACTAAATCGCAGCATCCGCGATGATACAGAGTGCCGGTGCAGACACCTGCTGAACGCCATCGTTGAAGAGTCGCCGGGCGGGTGAGCGTTAGCAAGCCGCACACTTTGCAGAAGGAAAAATGCGGGTTGAGACTGTATATGACACAACAGCCTTCCCGCATCAACTTTAGAAAATAAGTTTAAACACACCCGTAATTGTCAGCAAACCGACAATAAAAATAATCGCAATAATCCACAGAAAAATCTTCATTTCATCACCTCAAATCAATAAAAAGCCACGACAAAGTAGTCACCCAAGTGTAGAAGAATAATAGAGTTTTGCTCAATTGCTTTTTTTTCTGTCGGTACTTGCTCTACGTGAGCAAAGAGACGAGCCATACCAGCGCAAATCCGCTAAGTGCCATCACCGTGGTCAGCACTGTCCAGGTTTTAAGCCCATCAGCAACGGACAGGCCAAGATAACGCGTTACCACCCAGAACCCTGCGTCATTCACATGTGACAGTCCCAGGCCGCCAAAGCAGGCAGAGAGCGTGACCAGCACCAGCTGCCACTCACTGACTCCGCTAACCGCCTCAGCCAGCAAGCCGCTGGTCGTCAGTATCGCCACGGTGGCAGAACCCTGTGAAGCGCGTAGCGCCAGAGACAAAAGAAATGCGGCTGGGATCAGCGGCAGATGAATATTTTCCAGCGATAAAGCCAGCGCTTTACCCACGCCAGATTCTACCAGAACCTTACCAAATGCCCCTCCCGCACCAGCGACCAGAATGACGCCAGCTGAGCCGGGTATTGCGCGATCCAGCAAATCACTCAGCTTATCTTTACTCCAGCCCCGACGCAGCCCCAGCAGCCAGGCAGACAGCGCCAGGGCGATCAACAGGGCAATCGCCGGAGTCCCAATGAGCGTGAGCAGCTGGCGCAACGCATTCGACGGTGGCAAGGCGCTGTGAGCCAGCGTGCCGACGACAATAAGGACTATCGGCACCAGGATAAGTGATGAAATCAGCCAGGCTCCCGGCGATTGCTGCTGCTGGCGGACGCCATCTTGCTTTGCAAGCTGTAGCTGCTCCAGTACGGCGAGGGAGAGCTGATAATGCCGACGGTTCATTCGCTGGGCGATAACATAGCCCGCCACACTAACCGGAATGGAAATCGCGATCCCTGACAACATTAGCCACCCCATATCACTATGCAGCAACCCCGCCGCCGCCGCCGCTCCCGGATGAGTGGGTAGAGCAACATGCACGGTCAGCATCACTCCCGCCATCGGAAGCCCATATTTAAGCGGGGAAACGCGTGCCACTTTGGCAAAACCATAAATTAGCGGGATCACAATAATAAACCCGACTTCAAAAAAAACGGGAATTCCCAAAATAAACGCCGCTATCGTCAGCGCTGCAACGCTACGTTGTTCGCCCAGGCGATGATTTAGTCGCTGCGCCAGCGATTCCGCACCGCCGGAAGATTCAATGATGGCTCCCAGCATTGCACCCAACACAATGATAATGGTTATGGACCCCAGCAGACCGCCCATACCGGCTACGATCGTCGGCATGATTTTATCGGTCGGAATACCGGTTACCCATGCAACCAGCAGACTCACCACCAGCAGAGCAACAAAAGGATGGACTTTGGCTTTAATCACCAACAGCAGCAACATCAGTACGCTAGCTACGGCAATAGTTAATAACAGGGCGGTAGACATGATATTTAGCCTCGTCGGATTTTATTGTTTTTGCGCCTGAAGCGCGTTGATTGACAGCCTGTTTCCCGGCGTTGTGGCCTGTTTCAGGCCGCAAAAAACCGCGTAGCGAGCCAAAGCCCGCAACGTTAATCGTTATGCATTGTGCTTAATTAAATGCGGACAACCACCCCAATCCTGCCTGGGTTGTCGTGCGCGGAATATACTCGCAGCCAATCCAGCCCTGATATCCGCTGCGATCGATCAGCTCGAAGAGCCACGGATAGTTAATTTCACCTTCATCCGGTTCATGGCGAGCGGGCACTGAAGCAATTTGGATGTGTCGATACTGCCCAATGTAATCAGCGATCAGGTGAGTCAGATTGCCGTCTACCAGCTGTGCGTGATACAAATCGAGCTGGCTGAAAACGCCCGGACGATCGATCCGCTTTACCATTTCCAACACCTGATACTGACTGGAATAGAGATAGCCTGGTTTGGTTGCAGGGTTAAGTGCTTCAAGCAAAATGCGGATATCGTGTTGGGCAAAACGCTCTGCCGCATAGCGCACGTTGTCGATCAAGGTTCGACAGTACACTTCACGATCTGCAGCGGTTGGAACCACGCCTGCCATGATGTGTACCTGGCGACAATCGAGAACAAGTGCATATTCCAGCGCACGGTCAATATCACGTCGCGCATCGGCTTCACGGCCAGGAATAGCGGAAATTCCCCATTCCCCCGCTCCGGTATCGCCGGGTGCGGTATTAAACAACACCAGCTCCAGGTGATTACGGGTTAACGCCTGTTTCAATACTGCTGGCTCATACTCATAGGGAAACAGGCATTCAACCGCGCGAAACCCGGCTTGTGCCGCAGCATCGAAACGTTGCAGAAACGGCATTTCGTTAAACAGGGTCGATAAATTGGCAGCAAACTTGGGCATATTCAGCTCCGTAATTCGGCGACTTCGTCATTGTGAAGATAGCGTATCGGGCGATCGCCCAGGGTAAATATCAGTCGTGCGGTCTCTTCCAATTCTTCGGTATTCTCCGCTGCTTCACGCAGCGTTTTCCCCACGACAACCGGGCCGTGATTGGCCAACAGAAAAGCCTTATGGTGAGGAGCCAACTGTGCGAGATCTTTAGCAAGACGCGTATCGCCAGGACGGTAATAAGGCACGACGGGCACTGTGCCAACTCGCATCACCACATAAGGCGTGAACGGGCGAATGCAGTTTTTCACATCCAGCCCCTGAAGACAGGAGAGCGCGGTTAAATAGTGAGAGTGCAGATGGACGATGGCCCCGCAGGCAGGATTATTGGCATAGATGGCGCGATGGAAGCTTATCTCTTTTGAAGGTTTATCACCGGAAAGCCACTCCCCCTGCTCCGTCACTTTTGATAATCGCTGCGCCACCAGTTCACCAAGACAAGATCCGGTTGGCGTCGCCAGCAGCGTCCCGTCGGAAAGTCGCATTGAGAGGTTGCCAGCCGAGCCGGTGGCGTACCCGCGCTGGAAAAAAGAGGCACCCAGCCTGACTATCTCTTCCCGGGCTTGCTGTTCAGTCATACGGAGAATTCCTTTTGTGCTCGGGCGAAGAAATCCTCATCGCCAAAATTGCCTGACTTTAGCGCCAGTGATATTGGCTGCTGAACCGCGCGCACCCAGGGTACGCCGGGTGAAATCGCCGGGCCGATATGGAAAGCATCAATACCCAACGCCTGCGTCACCACGCCAGAAGTTTCCCCCCCAGCCACGATAAAGCGCTGCCAGCCACGCTGCTGTAACTCGCATGCAACGGTAGCAAACAGCCGTTCGACCGCTTCACTGCTACGTTGCACACCGTAACGCTGCTGGACGGATTGCAGCCTGTCCGGCCCTGAGGTGGCATAAAGCAGGGGTGCCAGCGCGTCCTGTTTATGTAAAGAAACCCAGTCACAAAGTTCACGCGCATACCGCTCCTGCTGGTAAAGGGCGCGCTCAATGTCGATACTTTGCGCGGCCGCCTGCTGACGATAGCGATCCACCTGGCGCTGCGTCATCTCCGAACAGGATCCTGACAGAACCACGGCATATTGCCCTTGCGGTGCGCCTGCGGCCTGTGAAACATCACTATCCTGCGTAGCATTTGCCCACTGACGGGCCAGGCCAATCGCCAGGCCCGCTCCTCCGGTCAGCAACCGCATATCTTTCAGCGCCTCACCCTGGATTAACAGATGCTGTTCATGGAGCGCATCGAGAACCACATAGTTTATGCCCTGCTCGCTCAGTGCACCCAGAGCCGCCTGAACCGCCGGTGCGCCCCGATCGAGCGTCTGGCTGCCGATCAGTCCCGCTTTACCGCTGGCCTGCCTTTCCATCAGGCGTAGCAGGCTGCTATCCGTCATTGGCGTTACCGGATGATGGCGCATCCCCGAGTCACACAGCAGCCTGTCCATCACAAACAGATGTCCCTGATACACCGTTCGGCCATTAACCGGTAACGCGGGAGAGATAACGGTTTGTGATTCGCCAAGCGCTTTCAGCAATGCATCGGTCACCGGACCAATATTACCTTTAACCGTACTGTCGAATGTCGAGCAGTACTTAAAGTAGAAGCGCTCACAACCCTGTTGTTGTAACCAGCTCAGCGCCAGAAGCGAATCGGCTACCGCTTTTTCCGGCGGGCAGGAGCGTGATTTCAGGCTGACGACCAAAGCGTCCGCACTCAGCTGGCGAGTTTCAGCAGGCACACCGTTTAACTGCACGGTGGACATCCCGTTTTGCACCAGGAAGCTGGCAATATCGGTCGCTCCGGTAAAATCATCTGCAATGACTCCCAGACGCATTATTCACGCTCCTGTTTACATGGCAGAGTGATCCCGCTGAAGATTTTGATGACCGCACTGTCATCTTCGCGTCCATAGCCCGCATTGCTGGCAGCGGTAAACATGTTTAAAGCCGTTGATGCCAGCGGCAGCGGGAAACGCAGCGCCTGGGCCGTGTCGGCCACAAGTCCGAGATCCTTCACAAAAATATCCACCGCCGAGGTTGGCGAATAGTCGCCATCAACCACATGACGCATACGGTTTTCGAACATCCATGAATTGCCGGCCGCGTGAGTCACCACTTCATACAGGGTAGCAAGCGAAATACCGGCACGGGCAGCGAGCGCCATCGCTTCCGCACCGGCAGCGATATGCACACCGGCCAGCAGCTGGTGAATAATCTTCACCGTCGAGCCCTGACCAATTTCACTGCCGATACGGTAGACTTTAGCCGCCACCGCATCCAGTACCGGCTGCAACAGCGCAAAGGCGCGATCGCTGCCTGATGCCATTACCGTCATTTCGCCCTTTGCCGCTTTCGCGGCTCCGCCGGACACCGGGGCATCCAGCATAACCAGTTGATAAGTATTGAGTTGTTTTTCAATATCTTGCGCATCCAGGGAAGAAAGAGTAGAAGAGACCATAACCGCCGTACCAGGGCTTAATCGTGCTGCAAGCCCGTTTTCTGCAAACAGGATCTGTTTGACTTGGGCCGCATTAACGACCAGCAGCAGCACCGCATCGAGTTCGGCGGCAAATGCATCGGCGCAAGTGTCCGCCGCCTGTGCTCCGCTGTCGCGTAGCGTTTGCAAAGCCTGCTGATTAAGGTCCACGCCCCATGTTTTCAGGCCAGCTTGAATACAGGATTGCGCCGCCCCCATTCCCATAGAGCCCAGGCCAATCACACAGACCGACATTGATGTTGCAGTTGTCATACGCCTCCATGTTAACTCTAGTGATTATTTGTTTATTATTGTTAACTATAACGGCGTGGTACGCTGTTTTTAGTGACAGTAATCACAACAATGAACAAACAACGATATTTTTCACAATAAATAACAATACTAAATTTGGCACAATCAGAATTTTTTCTGCGGTAATTCAGAGGGATAGAACATATACCTGACGGCAACACATCCTTTTTCCTACGCTGACACGCGACAATTAGCTAAAAATTGTGATGCACTGCGCAGGATGGCTCTTTACACTTTGACTCAGTTTCCCTGCTGAATTTTCAGGAGTAGTCATGATCCCGGTTGAACGTCATCAACAAATAGTCTCGCTGGTGCAGCTTCGTGGCGTGGTAAGTATTGCCGAATTGTCCGATCGGCTGGCCGTATCCCACATGACGATCCGCCGCGATCTGCAAAAGCTGGAAGAACAGGGGATGGTTCAGCTAGTTTCCGGTGGAGTGCGATCGACCGAGCGGCTCTCCAGCGAGCCATCACATCAGGACAAAACCGGTATGTGTAGCCTTGAAAAACAGGCCATTGGTACTGCCGCCGCGCGCAATATCCCGCTCAATAGCTGTATTTACCTTGATGCCGGCACCACCACTCTGGCGCTGGCTCGTGAGCTGGGAATGCGTGACGACCTGCTGATCGTCACCAATGATTTTGTTATTGCCAATTTCCTGATTGATCATAGCCAGTGTCAAATGATCCATACCGGGGGAAAGGTATGTCGGGACAATCGTTCCTGCATTGGGGAGGCGGCGGCTCAGACTTTACGCGGGCTGTCCCTGGATATTGCGTTTATCTCCGCTTCTTGCTGGGGTACGCGGGGGATATTTACACCGGATGAAGATAAAATTGCCATCAAGCGCACGGTGAGTGATATCAGCAGCAAACGCGTGCTGCTGGCCGATAGTTCAAAATATAATAAGTTAGCCACATTCCTCGCTCTGCCGTTGGGGAATTTTGAAAATATCATCACCGATGCACAGTTGACTGATAACGCACGGCAGGAGTTAAAAAGTCATAAATTTGAGGTAACGTTTGCCGGGTAATTTACCCTGTCTGCACAATAAAAATATTTATGCGACAGCGGTCAAAATTCTCTCTTTTTCTACCGCGCATAATGAGAGAAGTGTGAGCTAAGTAGCTCGGATGGGTTATGGATTCCACTTGCTGTCTTTTACGATTTTGACGGAAACGTTATCAGGACATCCTATGAACACTATCAACACCAGTATGGGTCGTTACTGTATCAAAGCGGATAACGCTGGCGACCATATCCAGGGATCGATTGCCATTAATGATGAAGGAGGAACTCAATTGACGCGCCTGGAATTCAGTGAAGATGATCTGGATGACGTTATTAATAACGTCATTTTTCCGGTGACAGGCGGTAATCGTCTTATCGCCAGCGCGATACGAGAAAAAATGATCGATGCAGGGTTTACGCGATCGCATTGAGAATGAGATTGCAATGAGTGATGCCGGGCGTTATCCCCTGCCCGGCAAGCCGTTCAACCTGGCCCCTCTTCACCGATGTCACCACCAATCAACTGAATCGAACCAAGAGTAACGCGTTATTCTGACGAGAAAACGTCCATCAACTATCCGTCTGCTACGCGATGTCTGTCGGTGGCTTCGCCGATTCCGGTGAGGGTTCATGTACAGGCTGTGCGTCCCGGCTCGCTGGATGCTTTGCTACGCGAAAAATTGGGGCGACCAGCATCAGCAGCAGACTGCCTGACATTGCACAAATCAGCAGACTGATCAACCCTACCCAGCCTTCTCCCACCGTCATCCCGGCAGCCACCAGTGAAAGTAGAAAAAAGAACATCAATGTGAAGCTCACCGCACCAAGGTTAACGATATCCATATCACCGATTGCCATTTTTTTTGGCTGCGCTGTTAACCTGGCTGCCTGCTGTTCGGCTGCAATCTTCTGCTGAAGCACATGTAGATCGATGCAGGGCGCAATAAATTCCTGCACAGGCTGCGGGTTATGCAGCTCGGCAAAGATGAGGTCAGTTGCCGGAAAGATGAGTGGCCAGCTGGTGCTGTGAACTCCATAACGGGCAAGTGCGGGCAACGTGATGCGCGGCCATTGAACCGCCTGTAGATAACGATCGTTCAACACCACCCAACTTTGTCGTGTAGCACCTTTAGAGACATGGTAAAGCTTAAAACGGTCAGCCGGCGGATAAGGCAGTTCTGTCACTCTGGCAGTGATAAAGGGGATATCACGCTGTCGGCAGTAATTTACCCGGCTTTGTCCCTGTGCCGCCAGCAGCAGCCCAAGCGCAGAAATAAAATAATAACAGGTGCCGTCGGCAGCATTGCCTGCGGCGAGATACTCACGCAATTTCTCTTCGCTACTGGCAGAGAGGTGTTCGGGCCACCAGCGCCAGCTGCGACCAATGACTCGCTCAACAGGCACCCGCCAGATACCTACAGGCGCAGTGTCAGAGGGAAGAGAAACAAAGGGAAAAATTTTGCTAAAGAAGGTCAACGCATCGTCCGGGCCATTCCACTCACCGCTGGCCTCCAGGCCGTGCAGGTTGCCCGTCAGTTCCCCCCAGCCCTTTTTTCCCAGCAGATCGATCTGATATTTTGTATCTGCCAGCCGTTTTCCGAGCAGCAGCATATCGCCTGGAACGGCGGTTAAATCCAGTAATGGGACAGGAGCGATGGTGCTGTGGTCACTTTCCATACTGCTTTTTATCCTGGAGGGGCGATTTTTAACTAAACGAAAATTTGACTTTAGTCAAAAAACACATGTATATCAATGGGATAATATACATAGCATCGGCCGAACTTAGCAATATCTCTGCGTAAAAACAGAGCCAATATGCCCTCAATTCTCCATCAACATGTAACATATTCCCTAAACATCAATGCGTAACCGCCAAACACCAGCAACGCCCATCATCGCGAACCACTGATGACGTCGGCCGCCAGTACCCGCATAAAAAATAATGCAACGTCACAATTTTTGATTTCCAACAGATAAAACTCAAATACTCTCGATTAATTTGTAACAAAATAATTCAAATTACACATTTTCGTTTATTACATCCTTAACATTTCAGGGCCAATTCTTAGCCCCCTGTGCATCGAAGAATTTTAAACAGAGGAAGAGAGGCGAAAATAAAAAGGAGATGTTTTACCGTCAAAAAAATAACAACCGGGCAACACGGTTGCCATAAAACAGTATAAATCGCAGGGTGAATATATCATTCTGGCGTTAGCATTCGATTTTAATAACTGACCACCCAAGAAAAAAAATAACCATGACGGGAATTACTTAAAAATCATCACTCCAGCTCACGGTGAAAAGAGTTTGATTGATGAGGCAATATGGGATTTAAACACCTGAAATAAACAAGCTGGTTACATTTTATCACCAACAGGTCAAGCCGCATTAACACAACGGCGCTCTGTTTTAACCTGTAAACGAAACAATTACCTGTATTAATCGCTACTGTTATACCTCGGATCAATATTATTGTAGCTACTTCTCGACCGTCTTTAGTTTTAAGATCGGAACTTCGATGAGAAGTCCCTGGTTAATAACACCGCTTATGCTGAATATGTCATAAACTTGTTAACCGTGGGTAAAAAAAAATAAAAGGCAGTTTATGTTAGAACGAGGTAAGCAATGTTCGGATTAGATGCGTTTCATCTGGCAAGGATACAGTTCGGTTTCACTGTCGCCTTCCACATTCTCTTCCCGGCCATCACTATCGGCCTTGCCAGCTTTCTGGCCGTGCTGGAAGGTCTTTGGCTGAAATCAAAAAATGAGGTATATCGCGACCTCTACCACTTCTGGTCGAAAATCTTTGCCGTCAACTTCGGCATGGGCGTGGTTTCAGGGATAGTGATGGCCTATCAGTTCGGCACCAACTGGGCCGGCTTCTCGCAGTTTGCCGGTAGCATTACCGGACCGCTGCTGACCTATGAAGTGCTTACCGCGTTCTTCCTTGAGGCTGGCTTCCTCGGCGTGATGCTGTTCGGCTGGAACCGTGTCAGTCGGGGCCTGCACTTTTTTGCTACCTGTATGGTGGCACTCGGCACCATTATTTCCACTTTCTGGATACTGGCTTCAAACAGCTGGATGCAAACGCCTCAGGGTTATGCTCTGCAAAATGGCATCGTGGTACCGACTGACTGGCTGGCGATTGTCTTCAATCCTTCCTTCCCGTATCGCCTGTTCCATATGTCCATTGCGGCATTCCTGGTCACCGCTTTCTTCGTCGGTGCTTCTGCTGCCTGGCATCTGCTGCGCAAAAATGACACGCCAGCAGTACGCAAAATGCTATCAATGGCTTTATGGATGGCACTGATCGTCTCCCCCATTCAGGCAATGGTCGGTGATGCACACGGTTTGAACACGCTTGAACATCAGCCAGCGAAAATCGCGGCAATTGAAGGTCACTGGGAAAACCCACCGGGCGAAGCCACCCCGCTCATCCTGTTCGGGATACCGGATATGCAGGAAGAGCGTACCAAATATGCGCTGGAGATCCCCTATTTGGGCAGTCTGATCCTGACCCACAGCTTGGATAAACAGGTTCCGGCCCTGAAGAGCTTCCCGCCAGAAGATCGCCCCAACTCTACCGTGGTGTTCTGGTCATTCCGCGTTATGGTCGCCCTGGGGATGTTAATGATCCTGGTCGGGGTGCTTAGCCTGTGGATGCGTCGTGGTCAGCGTATTTATACCTCGCGTCCGTTCCTGTGGTTCGTACTGCTGATGGGGCCATCGGGCCTGATTGCGCTGGTAGCAGGCTGGATAACTACCGAGATAGGTCGTCAGCCGTGGGTCATTTATGGCCTGTTGCGCACCCGGGATGCCGTATCCCTGCACAGCAATCTGCAAATGGCTATTAGCCTGATCGTATTCCTGGTGGTCTATTTCAGCGTATTCGGTATTGGCTACACCTATTTGGCTAACCTGATCAAAAAAGGCCCGCAGGAAGGTGAAGGTGGACACACGCCAGAAGGCGGTCCCGGTACATCCCATACCCCTTCACGCCCGCTGTCTGCGGTGCAGGAAAAATTAAATTCGCCGCAGGAGGATAAGTAAAGTGGGCATCGATCTCTCAGTTATCTGGTTTACTATCATCATCTTCGCCACCCTGATGTATATCATCATGGATGGCTTCGATCTCGGGATCGGTATTCTCTTTCCATTCAATAAAGATCCGATCGAGCGCGATATGATGGTGAATACCGTTGCCCCGGTATGGGACGGTAACGAAACCTGGCTTATTCTCGGCGGTGCCGCGCTGTTTGGCGCTTTCCCGCTGGCCTACGCGGTGATCACTGATGCGCTGGCCGCCCCGCTGACGATCATGTTGATCGGCCTGATATTCCGTGGCGTGGCATTTGAGTTTCGTTTTAAGGCCACCGAAGAGCACCGCCCCTTTTGGGACAAGGCGTTTATCGGTGGGTCTTTCGTTGCCACCTTCAGCCAGGGCGTCGTATTAGGATCCGTGATTAACGGCCTGGAAGTCACTGGCCGCACCTACAGCGGCCCGGAGCTGGTGTGGCTGACGCCGTTTAACCTGTTCTGTGGCGTGGGCCTGGTGCTGGCATATGCCCTGCTGGGTAGCACCTGGCTTATCATGAAAACGGAAAATGAGCTGCACCGCAAAATGACCGCGCTCACCAAACCACTGCTGATCGCCCTGCTGGTGGTGATCGCCGTCGTCAGTATCTGGACGCCGCTGGCGCACGCGGAGATTATGCAACGCTGGTTTAGCCGACCTAACCTGTTCTGGTTTATGCCGGTGCCGGTACTGGTTTTAGCGGCAGCCTGGGGGCTTTGGCGCGCGCTAAACCGCCACGCGCACTATACGCCATTCCTGCTGACGCTGGCGCTGGTATTTCTCGGCTTTACCGGTCTGGGCATCAGCATCTGGCCGAATATCATTCCACCGGCCATCACTATCTGGGATGCCGCATCTCCGCCGCAGAGTCAGGGCTTTATGCTGGTGGGTGGACTGCTGATCATCCCGGTTATCCTGGTGTACACCTTCTGGAGCTACTACGTGTTCCGTGGAAAAATTAAACCTGACGAAGGTTACCACTGACAGTTATTGGGCAGACCGCGAGGTCTGCCCTTTTTCTTCCCGCCGAATTCTCTGTAACAAACCGCTCTAACCAACAAAGTTCTTCTATCCATTCATATCTTTACACAAAATATCGCGGCAGAATCCCTGTGGTGGTCTACGCTTATAGTTCTGATTTAGAGAAGCCATGCCATCCAAGGAGGCACAATGAGTCTGTTTGATAAAGCTAACGATAAAGCACAAGAAGCCGTCGGCAAAGGTCAGGAAGAGTTGGGTAAAGCCGTAGACTCGCCAGAGCATGAATTCAAAGGCAAAGTACGCCAGCATGCGGCAAAAGCCTCATATGCGGTGGATGATGCGCTAGACTGCGTTAAGAATAAAACTCAGGATGCACCGCTGGTCTCACTGGCCATCGCCGCAGGCGTGGGCTTCCTGGCAGCGAAACTGCTCGGTCGCCGTTAAGCTCAACACGCTGTGATGATAAACGCCCTCATACGGGCGTTTTTTTTGCCCTTTATTTGCCTGCCGCCCGGCAGGATCATTCTCTTTAAGAGGCTATCGAAGCTGATCCCGCTGGTTGAAAAAGCGCTTAATCGCCATATAGCCTGCAATCATAGTCGACAGGCTGGCCGTGCCCAGCAACATAAAAGTCACCATAATTTGATACTTAATAGCTTTAACCGGGTCGATTCCGGCAAAGATAAGCCCGGACATCATGCCGGGTAAACTCACCAGCCCAACGGTTTTGGCCGCGTCGACGGTTGGGATCAACGCGGCACGAATACTGTCACGCACGATCGCCGCTGATGCGCGCCGGGTGCTGGCGCCAAGACTTAGCATCTCTTCAATGCGCTGACGGTTGTCGCTGACGCGCTGATTGAGATGAGTGAAACATAAACCGACCGCGACCATGGCGTTACCCGCAATCATTCCTGAAATTGGGATCACCTGCATCGGTATAAAGGCAATGGAGCCGGTCAACAGCAGAATAATCAGCGTCAGGATCGTGCCCAGGGTGATAGCGATAAACGCAATAAGGAAACCTTTGTCGATAGCCTGGCTGCGCTTTTTGGCATTCAGCGCCGCATTGACGCAAATAAACAACACCATCAGCAGCGTTAGCCAGCGGTTATCGAGGTCAAAAACAGACTTCAGCACATAGCCGACGATGACCAGCTGAACGATTGCTCGCAGCACACTCCAGACAATATCCTTTTCCAACCCCAGTCGCTCTCGATTGCTGAGTAGCAGCGCAATCAGCACCAGCGCCAGCGCCATTCCCAGAGACTGATTACTGATATTATGCTGGTCCATCATCACTCCCGTTAGCGACGGAGGGCAAGGTCAGTACGCGATGCCCACTGCGGATTTGATGCCCGTCGTGGCTTATCCAGATAGCCGCTGTCCCCAGTAGCAATTGCTGCTCAATCAGTTGCTGCACCGCCTGTTTATTCACTTCGTCTAGCGCACTGGTAATTTCATCCAGCAGCAAAACCTGCGGCGTAAACTGCAGATTACGCAGCAGCGCCACGCGCTGTTTTTCACCGCCTGAAAGCTGGTCAACAGGCCTGTCGAGCACCTCGGCGGGCAGGTTGAGCTTTTCCAGCCACGCATATAATCCCTGTCGATCGACAGGATGCTGGCGGATCTCATAGGGAAACGCCAGGTTGTCATAGACCGTGCGGCCAAAAAGCTGTGGTGTCTGAAAGACATAGGATACGCGCTGACGCCAGACTTCGGCCCTCATCCCGGCCGCACGCTGCCCGTCTAAGCACACTTCACCCGACGAAGGGGTGAGTAAAGAAGCGATGATTTTCAGTAAGGTGCTTTTTCCCGCCCCGGAAGGCCCGGTTAGCCAGAGAAATTCACCTTTGTTCAGATTCAACGAGACAGGTGCCAACAGGGTTTTTCCCTGTAGGGCAAAAGAGACCTCTCTGACCTGTAGGAGAGGGAAATGAGCGTTCATTTGTTGCGCTTAATCCTGGTGTTTAAAGGCGAGATAATAGCAATATTAGCGCCTTTTTGCCGCAGGCCAGCATATCAGCAGCAGCCCGCCAACGATCAGACTTGCTCCCGCTAGTTTGCCCCAATGAAAGGCTTCATTCAGGCCCGGCAACCAAAGCGCAGCCAGCCATACCAACAGATAGCTCAGACTCAGTAACGGGTAAGCCCGGCTTAGCGGTAAACGTTTAAGCGCCAGCAGCCAGCAAAGCATCGACAGTGCATAGGCCAACAGCCCCAGCAACAGAGCCGCTGTCGGCAAGGGTAGATGACTTAAGGAAGAAAGAAACTGCGGCAGCCGACTGATATTAGGCAGCTGCATCATTGCCCATTTCAGTAACAGCTGTGCGGCACTCACCAGCACTACGCTGCCTAACGCAAACAGCAGCCCCATCAGGTATAGCTCCCCATGATGGCGACGCCTGCGACAATCAGTACCACCCCCAACGCATGGCGCAATGACAGGGTTTCACGCCATAGCCAGCGTGCGGCGAGAGTCACGAAAATAAAATTGAGGCTCAGCATCGGATAGGCCACGCCAACCGGCACCGTCTGTAACACCCGTAGCCATATCACCATTGCCAACCCCAGCATCAGAATGCTGCCCCCCAACCACAACAACAGAGGGCGGCGACCCCCGCTCACGGTGGTCGCCTGCTTTTGGCACAGTTGCCCGGCGCAGCTCAACAGACTGGCCAGTATGATCAGCAGGATACTCATGGCTGCTGCGAATAGTACCAGAGCACCAGTCGGCCACGGTGATACTTCTGATCGGGCACCGGTATACGCTCATCAATATACTGGTCATCATTAGACAGCTTCATAAGCAGAGAGACGCCGCCCTCGCGCCGATGTGCACTCAACCAGTGGCTAAACGCTTCGAGGCCAACAAAGCGCCCTTTTGCATCAGGATAACTGAGTCCATACTCCAGTTCGCCATGACGATCGAAAAGCAGGATATCACTGCGTTTCAACTCCCATGCCACTGTGGAAGCCAGGCCAACTTCATTGGCCAGCACAAAGCGGCTGTGCTGTAGCGTTTCATCGTTAGCGGCAATGAACGACTGTGGCTGTTTTGAGTCGATAACCTTATCAGGAATGACCGCACCAACCAACAACGCCAGCCCGAGAGGACACAGTGCCGCCAGCCGCCAGTGCCTTGCGCCAGCAACCAGACTTGCCACACCAACCGCCGCCCAGAACAGAAACGCGCTCGCCCCCAGCAATACCTTGATGATTTCCGACTTAGCATAAAGCGGATGATGAGCCCATCCCCACGGCGCGAGCACCAGTATCACCGCCAGTGTCGCTATCACGCCGAAAGCGATATTTATTATCGCATTAGCTTTTAACGCCTTTCCTCCGGCGGACGCGGCTTTTATGCCGTGATGCGCCAGTAATATCGCTAATGGAGCAAAACAGGGCAGAATATAGGTCGGCAGCTTGCCTTTTGCCAGGCTGAAAAACAGTAGCGGCATCAACGTCCAACAGAGTAAATAGAGCGAGCCGCTGTTTTCGCCACGTTCCCGCCAGGCGCGCTGAAGAGCACCCGGCAAAAGCCCCACCCACGGCAGCGTCCCGGCGAGCAGCATTGGCAGGTAATACCAGAACGGTGCCTTATGCTGCGCATCGCTCTGTGCAAAGCGCTGAATATGCTCCACCCAGAAGAAATAATGCCAGAAATCAGGCTCCTGACGGGCGATGCTGATTGCCCAGGGAACGGAGATCAAAGCCGCACTGAGCAACGCCAGCGGCCCGAACAGCAACAGCTCTTTAAAACGCCGCTGCCAGATCATCCACGGCACGATAGCCACCACGGGAACCGCCAGCGCCAGGAATCCTTTGGTCATCATCCCCATGCCGCAGGCCAGCCCAAGCAATAACCAACCCGATACCTTCTGCAGCCTGCCCGCGCTTTGCGCCGCAAACCAGAAGCTGCACATTGCCGCCACCAGCCACAGCGTGACCATCGGATCAAGCACCGCATAACTGCCCACGCCATAGACCAGCAGGCAGGTCAGAAACACTACCGCAGACAGCAGTGCACTGCTGCGCTGCTGCCAAAGACGCAATGCCAGCCAGTAAACCAGCAGCGCGCTCAGTGTGATCGAAAAAACCGAACCGATACGCACGGCAAAGTTGTTACTGCCAAACAGCCACTGCCCGATGCTGTTAATCCAGTATCCGGCTATCGGCTTTTCGAAATATCGCAAATCGAGGAAGTGCGGCACGACCCAGTTGCCGTTCACCAACATTTCACGGCTGATCTCGGCATAACGAACTTCATCTGGCTGCCACAGCGCACGTATTTCCAGCGGAATTAAGTAATACAGCGCATAGAAAAGTGGCAATAAAAGTGCATAACGGGTGTATTTCATTGTTAATCACTCAGGATAGTTGCTGGCATCCAAGCCAACCTTCACGGCCGGGCAAATGCCCCCGTACAATTTTACCCACCGGCAGCTGCGTGATGTCCTGCGGCAGTAACTCGCTCAGTGGACAAAAACGAATACCCCGCTTTTCAGCCTCTACCAGCAGATTCTCGAACATCTCGCTGAGCACAATGCCTTCCACCTCTGCATGAATGGTGTAGACCGGCACGCCCTGATGATGGGTGATTTGATCAAGGATGAAATCGTTGTACCCCTCGCGCGTCACGTCGCTGCCAATCACCTCGTCCCATGTTGGCAAGGTCACCGGGATTTGTACCGTACCCAGACTGCCATCCGACAACTGCGGCCGAAACGGCCGGACGCCGCGACAGTCGCTGTTGTAGGTGAAGTCAAAAGGCTGCTTAGCGGCAACCACCTGACCATCCGCACGCCAACCCGCCACCGCCGAACAGTCAATCGGCTGACCCACGATGTGGGCCAAAGCGTCCACACCACGCCGGATTTCAGCGCTCAGGCGTTCAGCAGGCCAAACCCCTGCCCAGGTTTGCCAGGCAAAATGATCCCAGGCATGCAGACCAATTTCATGCTGCCGGGCAGTCGCGCGGATCACCTTAGCCAGCCCCTGACCAATACGCCGGCCAGGCCACGCCGTACCGGCCAGCAGAATGTCCCAGCCATACAGAGAGGCAGCATTCGAACGCAACATCTTCCAGAGAAAACGCGGTTTTAACAGCCGCCATAAATGGCGGCCCATATTATCCGGCCCGACGCTGAAGAAAAAGCTGCCGCGAGTTTGCTGACGTTGCAGTATAGAGAGCAGGCGTGGCACCCCGTCACGCGTACCGCGCCAGGTATCGACATCGATACGCAGGCCAACATCGATCATGCTTCAGCGTCTCCTGATTCAACGCTTTGCAAAAAGAAGTCAAGCGTATCGTCGATGGTCTTATCCATCACGACTTTTGGCTGCCAGTTCAGCAATCGCTTCGCATTACGAATAGAAGGCTTACGGTGTTCAACATCCTGATAGCCTTTACCGTAGTAGCTGCTGCTTTCCACTTCGCGGAAACCGGCAAACGGCGGGAATCGATCGCGTAACGGATGGCGCTCAAAACTTTCCAGCAGCTGTTCGGCCAGTTGTTTAATGCTGGCTTCATTTTCCGGGTTACCGATGTTGATAATCTGTCCATCACAGTTTTGCTGCTTGTTCTCGATGATAAGGAACAAGGCTTCAATACCGTCGTGGATATCGGTAAAGCATCGCTTCTGACGCCCTCCGTCAATCAGTTTGATCGGTGAGCCTTCCACCAGATTGAGGATCAGCTGGGTAATAGCGCGCGAACTGCCGATACGTGCCGCATTCAGGTTATCCAGTCGTGGCCCCATCCAGTTAAATGGACGGAAGAGGGTGAAGCGCAACCCTTCTTTATCGCCATAGGCCCAGATAACCCGGTCAAGCAGTTGTTTAGATACCGAGTAGATCCAGCGCTGTTTATTGATCGGCCCGACCACCAGATTGGAACTATCCTCGTCAAAGGTTGCATCGGTGCACATACCGTAAACTTCAGACGTGGAGGGGAAAATGATACGCTTTTTGTATTTCACACAGTCGCG
The DNA here is from genome assembly GCF_001050515.1 of Erwinia piriflorinigrans CFBP 5888. Lineage (GTDB taxonomy): Bacteria > Pseudomonadota > Gammaproteobacteria > Enterobacterales > Enterobacteriaceae > Erwinia > Erwinia piriflorinigrans. Next base: position 263,551 of record NZ_CAHS01000013.1, on the reverse strand, counting down.
GATAATTTTCAGGTTCTCTTCGAAATCCAGTTCAAACACGCGCAGTGGATTACGGGTATATTCTATTGGCGTAGCAATCGCCACCAGCGGCAGCACAACATCACATTTCTTAATGTGATATTCGATCCACTCCGAGTGGATGCTGATATCGCCCTCGACGAAGTGGAAACGCTCGTGGCCAATAAAGCGACCGATCGCATCAGACCCGATATCCAGCCCGAACACTTCAAAATTATCGTCTACCAGAAGACGCTCGGTCAGATGATTACCGATAAAACCGTTCACGCCGAGGATCAGAACGCGAGTGCGGCGTTTCGCCACGGCGGCGGGATGATTGTGTAGCAGTCCACCAGCGACCAGACCCAGCGTTTGAGCCAGCTGACTGCCCTGCATATACACGCCGCTATCGCTTTGTCCGGTCACAATTTCCAGCGCGCCTTCTGCGCAAGCCACCACGAACGGCGCGACAGAAAGTATCGTACCCGGCTTCGCTGCCGGACGGTCGTGATGCACTTTTGCCTGCCAGACGATAAATTTACCGGTTCCCACGTAGCTGAATGCACCCGGCCACGGATCGGTCACCGCACGCACCAGGTTGTAAATTCGCTGGGCCGGGAGATGCCAATCTATACGCCCATCTTCCGGGGTACGGCGGCCCACATAGCTGGCCTGGCTCTCGTCCTGCGGATGCTCACTAAAATCGCCTTTCTGAATGCCCGGCAGCGCTTCAGCCAGCAGTTCGCCCGCCGCTGCGCAGACTTTGCGATGCAACGTCAGTGCATCATCATGTTCGGCAATCTTGACTTTTTTCTGGGCAATAATCGCACCGGCATCGGCACGCTTCACCATACGATGCAGCGTGACGCCGGTTTCCTGCTCACCGTTGACTAATACCCAGTTCAGCGGTGCCCTGCCGCGATACTTAGGCAGCAGTGAGGCATGCAGATTGAAGGCGCCGAGGTTGGCACTGTTAATGATGTCGTCATTCAGCATATGCCGATAGTGGAACGAGAAGATGGCATCCGGGTTCATTTCCCGAATGCGCTCAATCCATAACGGATGGTTAGCATCTTCAGGCGCATAAACGGGAACACCTAACTCGGCAGCAGTGCGTGCTACCGAAGCAAAGAAGTGATTTTCTGCGGCATTGTCCGCATGGGTGAAAATAGCAGCGATCTCATAACCGGCTTCAGCCAGCGCGCGGATCCCGGTGCAACCAATGTCATGGTAGGCAAATACCACAGCTTTCATAATTTCTTATCCTTTGTGCAGTCTGCGTCGCGACTAACAACGCGTTGAATAAAATAGCGGGGGCGAGCGCGGACATCGTTATAAATGCGCCCGATATACTCGCCAAGCAGGCCCATACCGACAAACTGTGCGCCGATAAAAATAAACAGCACGGCGAACAGCACAAACACGCCGTCCCCCGCCCATTCCGCGCCGAGGAACAGGCGCAGGGCAATCAGTAACAGTGAAAAAGCAAAGCCCATTAAAGCGATGACGCTACCGAATACGCTGAGCAGTCGCAGCGGCGTGGTGGTCAGACAGGTGATCAGGTCGTACATCAGATTGATCAGGCTCATCAGACTGTATTTCGAGTCACCAAATTCACGCTCGGCGTGCAATACCGGGATTTCCGTCGCCTGACGGGCAAAGGTATTCGCCAGAATGGGAATAAAGGTGCTGCGCTCGTGGCAGTTCAACATGGCATCAATAATATGACGTCTGTAGGCGCGTAGCATGCAGCCGTAATCACCCATCGCTTTGCCGGTAGCACGCTGGATAAGGTGGTTGATCATCCGTGAGGCAAGTTTACGAAATCCGCTGTCCTGTCGATTCTGGCGCACGGTTCCCACAACGTCATAACCCTGTTGCGCGGTTGCCACCAGACGCGGGATCTCTTCCGGCGGATTCTGTAAATCCGCATCAAGGGTAATCACCAGATCGCCGCTAACATGGCTGAAGCCCGCCATAATCGCCGAGTGCTGACCATAGTTGCGGTTGAGCAACACGGCCACAATATGGCTATCAGGGGCTTCAGCGGCTGCCACCAGCATCGCGGCAGAATCATCGCTGCTGCCGTCATCTACCAGCAGAATTTCATAGTCGAGCGCCAGCTGTGCGCACGCAGCATCGGTGCGGCGCATCAGCTCGGGCAGGCTTTGCTGCTCGTTATAAACCGGGATCACTATCGAGACTTTTTTTATCAATTGTTCTGTCATATCAGCGCCCTGCCAGCGTGCGTAAGGCGGCAATGACGCGATCGCAGTCGCCATCGCTCATGCCTGGAAATAGCGGAATCGAGCAGATTCGCTCGGAATTCCATTCCGTCTCCGGCAGTGATAACTGCGGGAAGCGATCTCGATAATATTTCTGGGTATGTGCCGCCCGGAAGTGCAACCCGGTACCAATGCCCTGCTCTTTCAATTGCTGCATCAGCTCATCGCGGCTCAGGCCGCAAGACTCACGGTCAACGCGCAGAATGAACAGGTGCCAGGCGTGTTGATGTGGCCAGGCGGGACGTGCCAGCGGCAGGAACGGCGTGTCAGCCAGTTCACTAAGGTAGCGCTGGGCGATCTGCTCACGGCGGGCATTGTGCGCAGCCAGCTTATCCAGTTGCACCAGCGCAATCGCCGCATTGATATCGGCAAGGTTGTATTTGTACCCCGGCGTCAGGACTTCGGCCTGCGGCGCACGGCCATGCGTCTGACGGTCGAACGCATCCACGCCCAGCCCATGAAATTTCAGGCTGCGCATCCGGTCTGCCAGCGCATCATCATCGGTCACCACCATACCGCCTTCGGCACAGCTCATATTTTTGATCGCGTGGAAGGAGAAAATAGCAGTACCACTGTCACCAACATGACGGCCACGGTAGTAAGTTCCCGCCGCATGTGCCGCGTCGTCGATGACCGCGATACCGTGCCGTTTACCCAGCGCATGGATCGCATCAATATCCGCCGGAGCACCCGCATAATGCACCGGTACAATCGCGCGCGTGCGCTCGGTCATCGCCGCCTCAATACGTTCCGGAGTGACCATTAGCGTGTCGCGGTCAACATCGATCATCACCGGTGTCGCCCCCAACAGTACAATCATATTCAGGGTTGATACCCAGGTTAGCGATGGCGTGATCACCTCATCGCCAGGACCTATCCCCAGGGCCATCAGTGCCACATGCATACCTGCCGTTGCCGAGCAAACGGCAATCGCGTGACGGTTGCCGGTCAGTCGACAAAACGCCTGTTCAAGTTGCTGATTTTTCGGACCGGTAGTGATCCAGCCCGAGCGCAGTACTTCTTCGACTGCCGCCAGCTCTTCTGAACCCATCGCCGGGCGCGAGAAAGGCAAAAATTCCGACATTAATTAACCTTTTTAAACAGTTAAAAGTACTCACAGAGAGAGCTTCCCTTCTGCTATCTATAATCGGTGTGAAAAATGACAACAACATTTCCGTTAAGAGGAAACCATCCCTTACGCCTCTCACCGCACAAAAAACAAACACCCCTGCAGCATAAACGCTAAACCTAACTCTTTAAGGTTAGCAATATCCTGTTATATAGAGTCTAAATGAAATTGCTTAGGGCAAAATTAAGATATTCGTCAGCAGAAATAAGTACCATGAATCGGTTTAATAACCGTTTAACTAAAGTAAAGATACACAACTGTTTGAGAGCATAAAATCCTAAAATATAAATAAAACTAACAATTACGTTGTGCAGACAGCAGCCAGAGCACAGGCATCACTTTTGGCCTTACCCGATGATTGAGGTTGAATATTCGGATGACTGACGATGTCGGGTATTTTTTGACATTCCTCATGCGCACCTCAGATAAAAATGGCGCAGAAGGACAAGCCGGAGGTCATAAATGCTAAATCAGCGAAAGCGATGCTGCGAAGCCTCTTCAACACAGGATAAACTGGACGCCTCATTGCATAAGGAAAGAGATATGACTGATAACGGCACTCTGCCTACCAAACTGATGGAGCTACTGGACGGTTCGTTACCCGACAGTCACCTGCACCAGGCTATCCGCCTTTCGAGCGTGGGCGAGGATGGCTGGCCTTACGCTGCTCAACTCAGCCTGGGCGAGATTATCGCCCGCTCCCCCAATGAATTGCTTTTTGCCATCTGGCCGGACTCAACCACCACCCGCAATCTGAAGCGCGACGGTAAAATCACCCTGGCCCTGGTGCTGGACGGTGCCGTGCTGGAAATTCAGGCACGGGCGGCTTTGCGCCCGGAAACGTTGACGGCGTTAAAACTGGCGGTTTTCCGCGCCGATGTTAAACAGGTTCGTTTCCATCGTGCGCCCTATGCCACGGTAGTGAACGGCTTAACTTTTTGCCTACAGGATGAAGCTGCCGCTGTCGCCCGCTGGCGTGAACAGATCGGCGCACTCAAAACGCTGGCATAAAAAAAGGGCGACCCGTGTGGGTCGCCCTTGTCAGCCGTCAGCGTTTACTTGCTGTCCGGCAGTGCATAAGCCTTCACATAGTCGCCCATTTTGGTGCCGAATGAGCCATGCCCACCGGCAAAAATCAGTACGTACTGCTTGCCGTTAACTTCATACGTCATTGGCGTAGCCTGACCACCTGCGGGTAAACGTGCTTCCCACAGCTGTTTGCCGTTACTGACGTTAAACGCACGCAGATAGTTATCCGCCGTTGCCGCAATAAAGAACAGGTTGCCAGCCGTGGCAACGGGTCCACCCAGCATTGGCATGCCCATTTTAAACGGCAGCGGCAGTGGCGAACTGTCGCGCACGGTGCCGATACGTTTCTTCCACACGATGTCGTTGGTCTTCAGATCAACCGCAGAAATATAGCCCCATGAAGGCTGCTTGCACGGTAAACCGATCGGCGACAGGAACGGATTCAACGTCACGCCGTACGGCAGTCCGTACTGCGGCTGAATGCCTTTCTCACTACCGGTACCGCCTTTGTCATTCTCGTCCGGCTCAATCGGATTACCCGGCCCACGCGGGATCAGTCGGGAAACGAACGGCAGCGCCATTGGGTTAGCGATGGCAACCTGACGATTGCCATCCACCGCGATGCCGCCCCATTCAAACATACCGAGATTGCCCGGGAACACTAACGTGCCCTGCTCGGATGGCGGAGTGAATGGACCTTCATAACGCAGCTGGTGGAACATCACACGACAGACCAGCTGATCGTAGATGGTCGCGCCCCACATATCTTTACCCGCTAGATGGGCTTTCGGACGGAAGCTCAGTTCAGAGTATGGCTGAGTCGGCGAAAGACGATCGCCCTTAGCAGGGCCACCCGGCACCACCATTTCCGGCGCTGGCACCACGGGTTGACCGTTGGTACGGTTCAGCACAAAGATATCGCCGGTTTTGGTCGGGATATAAATCACCGGAACCTTGTGGCCATCTTTGTCGTCGATATCCGCCAGGGTAGGCTGTGCGGGAACGTCCATATCCCACAGATCGTGATGCACGGTCTGATAGAACCATGCCAGCTTGCCGGTGGTGGCATTCAGCGCCAGCATGCCGTTGGCGAAACGCTCCATTTCCGGGGTGCGGTGACCGCCCCAGATATCAGGCGTCGATACGCCCATCGGCAGGTACACCAGATCCAATTTGGCATCGTAAGCTGCCGGTGCCCATGAGTTAGGTGAGTTCGGCGTGTACTTCTGCTCGTCATGCGGCAGCAGATTCGGATCTTTCGCTCCGCTATCAAATGCCCACAGCAGTTTGCCGGTGTTCACATCAAACCCACGCACCACGCCGGATGGCTGTTTGGTGGAGTAGTTATCGGTGACCGCGCCCGCCATCACAATACTGGTGGCCGTGACGATCGGCGGTGAAGTCGGCTCGTAAGAACCCACTTTTGCATAAGGCATATTGCTCTGTAGGTTCAATCGGCCTTTATCGCCGAACTCTTCGCACAGAGCACCCGTTTCAGCGTCCAGCGCATACATGCTGCCGTCATTGACCGGCAACAAAATACGGCGAGAACAGAGAGCAGGCTCGGTTCCGGCCGGAGTCGCAGCCGCCTGCGGGGTTTGATAATAAGAAACGCCGCGACAGGTCACGTGCTGGAAGGTTGGATTCGGCTTCAACTTCGGATCGAACATCCACTTCTTCTTACCGGTGGCCGCATCCAGCGCGAACAGCTGCTGATGCGCGGTACACAGATAGAGTGCATTACCGATTTTGATCGGGGTTGCCTCATTGGTAAGCTCACCCGGATCGCTTGGGGATTTCAGATCGCCGGTCTGGAAGGTCCAGGCTTCCTGTAGTTCACCCACGTTTTTATCGTTAATCTGCTTCAGAGGAGAGTAACGCGTCCCGCCCTGGGTACGACCATAGGCCGGCCAGTCGCCTGGCGCCACGCCGTCTTCAGCAGGCACCGCTTCCGCCTGTTCAGCATTGAGCGACCCGTTGATTTCCTGCGGGTCGTTAAATACCGAATAGGCCAGAACCGCTACGACAAAGACCAGCACGGCAGAGAGAGCAACGCGTGAGAATGCCCCTTTGCTATTCAGCTCACGCCAGATAAACGGCAATACCAGCCATAGGCCGAGGAAGAAGGTGATATCCAGACGCGGAGTCAACGCCCAGAAGTCAGAACCCACTTCCCACAGCGACCATACTGTCGTGCCCAGCAGGAACAGCGCGTACAACAGTAGCGCTGAACCGCGACGGCGGTGCAGCAGGAATGCGGTGATCAGCAGAACCACACCAGCGATGATGTAGTAGAGAGAACCGCCAAGTTTAGCCAACCAGATACCGCCGATTAACAGATATAAGCCACTCAGCGCGGCGAATATAACCGTTAGCAGGATCAGTATTCTTGATGCTTTACTATGCATAGTTTGAACCTTATCCAAATTAAAAGTCTTCGTTGAAGCGTAAAGCGCGCCTGTAAAACCCGCATTTATGCTTACTTATCCATCCAGTATTGTTATTACGGGACTGAAGCAGGTGTCCCTGGCAGGCACCTGCTGGATTTATTGCCGGGCTGCGCCCGACGAAAATTTAAAACTGATAGCTTACGTTGGCGCCGCCACCCCAGTTACGCCCCGGTGCTGGTTCGAAGTAGCGGTTATTGCCTTCATTAACGATAACCGAGCCAATGTACTGGCGGTCGAACAGGTTATCGACGCGACTAAACAGATCCAGTGACCAGCGTTCCCAGTTAAAGCGGTAACCGCCGTTCAGGCTGGCAACGGTGTAAGACGGTGCCTGGGCATCGTTAGCATCGTTGGCCTGAATGTGACTCATGTAGCGGATATCCGCCCCGGCGTGCCAGCCGCTTTCCGGCGCATATTGCAGTGAAGCGTAGCCCATATTACGCGCGATACCCGGCAGACGGTTGCCCGCTGGAGTACAAACGCTTTTCGCACTACAGGTTTCATTGCGGTAGGTGGCATCCAGCAGCGTCCAGGCGAGCTTCACACGCCAGTCCGTGGCAAACTGCTGGTCAAAGCCCAGTTCCAGGCCACGGCGGCGCGTCTCCCCGGCGTTTTTGTATACGCTGCGGCCAGACTGACTTTGATCCACCACCAGCTCATTGTCGGTATCGGTCTGGAACAGCGCGGCGGTCAGCAGCCCGTAGCCGATGCGGGTTTTGCTGCCCAGTTCAATCGTATCGCTGGTGGCCGGTTTTAATCCGAGATTCAACCCGGTAACGCTGCCGTTAATTGAACGATAGGAGAGTTCGTTAATCGTCGGCGTCTCGAAGCCGCGACCGGCGGAGAGATAAACATTCCATGCGTCACTGACCGCATAATTCAGCGAGCCCATCGGCAGCAGTTTGTGATAGCGCGCGCTGCCGCTGTCGTCGCCGTTGCCCGTCGTGATGTAGTAATCGGTGGAATCAAAACTGACGGTGCTGTAACGCAGCCCGGCATCCAGCGTCCATTGCGGCGTTAACCGCCAGCTGGTCTGCAAATAAGGGTCCAGGTTCCACATGGTATTTTTTTCATTGCGCCGCTGTGCCCCTTTCTCACCGAAAGCAGGAACGCCACCCACCAGGTTGTAATTCTGGAACCCCTGGCGGCGCTCGGTCATGGTTTCATAGTCCACCCCACCGATTAGCGTCACCGGCACTGCGCCCAGCTGGCCGTCATGCTGCCAGCGGGTATCAATGCCCTGATATTTGCGCTCCAGCACAATCACGCCACCCGGATAGGCAGGGTTAAGCTGCGGTGCCTGCGGGATCGACTGATACTGGGTGGTGTGGCGTTCGCCGTGCCACGTGGTGAGCGTCAGCCGGTCGCTGTCGCTGAACTCGCGCTGATAGCGCAAACCCAGCTGCGTCTGGTCGAGGCTCTTGCGCGTATTAAATGCATCACCACGCGGCGACTGGCGCGGGTTAGCGCGGTACTCTTCTGCGGTCAGTCCGCCGGGATCGTTGGCATCCACCGATACGCTGTTAAACATCAGCGTCAGAGTGCTGACATCATCAAGCCGCACGCCGAGCTTGCCATTACCGAGGCTTTTCTGCGTGCCGCTGTGGTCGCGATAGCCGTGGGTGGTGAAACGCGATCCGGACAGGGTGTAATTGACATCTCCTGCCTGGCTGCCGTCGCCGGTTGCACCGCTGGCTTTTATGCTGTTACGCCACGAACCGTAGCTGCCGAAATAGGTTCCCGCTTCCAGCGTGGTGGGCTGGCTGCCAGTAAAGGTATCAATATTGACCACGCCGCCGGAAGCATTACCGTACAACGCGGAATAAGGCCCACGCAGTACTTCGACCTTGCCCACCGAATTCATATCAATATTTGACGTCTGCCCCTGGCCGTCCGGCATAGTAGCGGGGATGCCATCGACATACAGCCGCACGCCGCGCACGCCATACATCGAACGACTGCCAAAGCCGCGCACCGACAGCTGTAGATCCTGCGCATAGTTCTGGCGATTCTGGATTTGCAGCCCCGGAACGCTGCCTAAATTTTCAGAGAGATTAACCTGCGCGCTGGCGCGGCGTAGCTCGTCGCCGTCCACCACGCTAACCGCAGCAGGCGTATCCAGCTCGGACAATCCGCCACGTTGCTTTATCACCATCAGCGACGGTTCCTGCCCCGTAGTGATAGCAGAATCAGATTGCGCATAGCTGACAGCAGCAGGTGCCAGCGAAAAAGAGGTCAGAAAAAAACGTAAGATTTTATTATTCACGGAGATGATTCGATAAGTCTGTTTAGCACCCGAAAAAAAGCTTATCCAGCCCTACCCAATAAGCTCCCCTCTTCCCGAAGATCCACCAGCATCAAAGGCCGGCAAAGCTGAAAAAAGTATATACTCCGCACAATATTTTGCGCGTAAAAACACCAATTTTGAGTTTCTTGTAACATGAGGTTGCCCCGATGAAACGCGTCACTTTGGGGAAAAATCATTCAACAGTTGTGACACAGATCTCAATCTATTGGCGATTGTAACACTCATTAGTGAGCTTGCGAACTCGTGTTAACAAATTAGCTGAATTGATTCAGTTATTGTTATACCCATGAAAATAATAGGGTTAGGGAATGAACGGCTGCTATGCAAAATGCATGACGACGATAAGCTATACTCAACCGAATTTAACCCTACAGGATGTGCTATGCGCTGTTCAGGACTTTGGCCAATGCCCTATCGCTTCTCTCGTCCTGCTATCCAGCGGCTGCTGCTGGCTATTCTGACATTGCTGCTCAGCGCCTGTTCCTCCGACCAGCGGGGTGAAAAATGCTTCGGCGAGGTTAGGACATTGAGTGGCCAACCATTGGGAACGCTCCAGGCAAGAGTGGTTGACCGCTTCAACGCCTTTTCAATTTTTATGCCGTCACTGGAACTCGACAGCGGTCCCCTACATTCTAACGATCGCCAGTTGTATATCCCTTCGGCGGTAACTCGTGATGGTTGGCTGGTACAACGTATCTCCGGGCATCAGTTCAGCATCATTAACGCCCCCGGCGACCAGGCTATTACTTTCATCTGCCCTGTAACATCAGCAAGCGACTCAAACCAGCGTCGGTTACTTCCACCTTTGAGATAACCCGCAGCGAGATCCTGTCTACACTTATCCTGCTTAAGTAAAAACAGGAGAAAAAAATGCAGATCGATCTTCATGGCAAAACGGCCATCGTAACTGGCTCAACCAAAGGTATCGGTAAAGGTATCGCCCAGGGATTGACCGCAGCCGGTGCAACGGTAGTCATCACTGGGCGTAACCAACAGCAGGTTGATGGACTAATCGCAGAACTCGGTGGCGATGCACGCGGTTACGCATTTGACCTGGCAACGGATGCAGGTTGTAAAGCCTTGCTGAAAGCAGAGCCGCAGTGCGATATCCTGGTCAACAACGTCGGTATCTTTCCCGGCGGTGACTTCTTTGAGACGGATGATGAGCTGTGGCAAAAAATCTGGGATGTTAATGTGATGTCGGGAGTGCGACTCAGTCGCGCGTATATGCCGCAGATGATCAAATCTGCCTGGGGGCGGGTGGTGTTTCTCTCTTCCGAATCTGCCATCAATATTCCGGCAGATATGATCCATTACGGCGTGAGTAAAACCGCCCTGTTGGCACTGTCACGCGGGCTGGCGAAATCCGCAGCGGGAACCGGCGTAACGGTGAATGCCGTACTACCGGGACCCACGCTTTCTGACGGCTTTGCCGATAACGTCAAACAAAGGTTGGCAGAGGGCGAAAAGCTCGAAGACCTCGGCGTCGAGTTTGTCAAAGCCAACCGACCCTCCTCAGTGATCCAACGCGCCGCCAGCGTTGAAGAAGTCAGTAACATGGTGGTCTATGTCTGCTCTCCCCTCTCTTCTGCCACCTCCGGCGCGGCGTTACGCGTAGACGGCGGCGTGGTAGAAACGCCATTCTGATCGTCAGGCACCGCTGGTTGTGGTGCCAACATCATATTCCAAATAATCGTATATCATTTCTGATAAATCGGTTTAATATAGAAAATAACATAAGAAATTAACGCGTCAGAAATATATTCTGATGTCTTTACCTGAAAATATGACTTGTTCCCATCATCTTACCCCTTATATATTTAATGGGAGGTGAAATCACACCTCGCTTAGGAAAAACCATCATAATATATAAGGAATTACTCATGTCAGAACATACTAAAAACCCTGCATTTCTTTTAAGCACAGAACAGAAAATCGAATTTAATGATAAAAACCTTGAAACTGCCATCAAGGATTCATTGAAATTGGGGAGCAATGAAAACATTACCGCTCTCAATATATTGAAACTGACTCATTTCAGAGCTTTGGAAAAAAATATCTCAGACTTATCCGGTCTTGAATATGCAGAAAACCTGCAATTAGTAACGCTAACGGGAAATAAAATAACCTCTCTTGATCCCCTGAGGAATCTCAACCAACTTTATAGCGTTGGTTTTGCCTATAACCCCGACCTAAAAATGGAGGAAATCCTTAAGCTGGAACATCTCACTGAACTTGATCTGTCTGGCAATCAATATAGTGCTAAAGAGTTTACCCAGCTGGAAAAATATTCCGACATGGTCATTCTCTGGCTGAACTCGTGCCAGCTGGACTCTATCTCATTTATGTCAGGAATGAAAAAACTGGTTCAACTCCAGGTTCAAAATAATAATCTGACAAATATTGATGAGTTAGGCAGCAGCAGTCTGATCGGTATTTGGGCGATGAATAATCGTATAAAATCCCTGAAAAACGTGAGAAACCTGACAGGTTTGAAAAGACTGTGGATTGATAATAATAAGCTAACATCGCTGGACTGGTTGAATAAGTTGGATAATGTTTCACATGTGTATGCCAGCTACAATCAAATCGAAAAAGTGGTAATCTCAGGCCATAAGCAGATCTACCTCCTGCAGCTGGATAATAGTCAAGTTACTGATGTCGAACTGCATGACTTACCTTCACTGATGCAAGTTAGCCTGGACTACAATAAGCTAACCTCTTTTAATAAAGTCACTAACCTGCCCGCGCTACAATCATTAAGTTTAATCGACAACACTAAATTGACTGATATTGATGGCATTAGCGTAGCAACAAAACTGGTACGTTTAGTTCTACAGGGATGTACTGGCATCTCGGATTTCTCCCCAATTTCATCGTTGAAGAAAATCGTAGCGCTGTATTGTAACCATACCGACATGACTGATGAACAAATTAATGATATTGGTGTTCAGAATCAGCTTAGCCTTCTGGCCGTTGCTAATTGCAAACTCACCAATATCGATTTTATCTCTCATTTCCCTGCTCTTAAGCAATTTGCTTTAATGAGCAACCACATCTCCAATATCAGTCAAATGGGTGACAATATTTCTACCTATTCCGCAATTAATCAGACAATCAGTCTTGGCGATGTCGCGCTGGGTGAAAAAACGGAAATTCAGCTGAAGGGCAGGAATTCACAACGCGTTGACAATATTGAGTGGTTGACAGAGGGCAGTATCACCGCCGAAGGGGATAAGCAGAATCTGGTTTGGGCGAATAGCGGCGAGAATCAACTGACTTTCTCATGGCAAGAGGACACGGGTACAACCCCGGCATTCAGTGGGACAATCACTCAAACCGTCAATAAATAAAAGTGAATGTTTGCCAATGGTGACAACGATTTTGACGCTTTAGCATAAGACTCATGCTATTGGAAAACAGCCATATTTCAAACGGCTTGCATTAAAACCCGTCGGGTAACAGGGTGTTACCCGACAATCCATTGCCATCAAAGGGCTTAACACGCCTGCTTTTTCCTCACTGACAGAATACACCGCTCGAAAACAGGAAAAACAGAGCGCACATCCTTACCCTGTGCTCCAGCTTCCTAAATTAATGGCGTTAATACATCGTCAGTACTGACTTCTTGTAACCAGCCGGGCCGCATTTGCGGCACCGATGTCAGTAACCGCGCGGTGTAATCATCAAGCGGAGCGCTGAACACCTGCTCCAGCCCCCCTTGCCGCACCACGTTCCCATGACGCAATACCATCACCTCATCCGCAACTGCCTTTACGACATGCAGATCGTGAGTGATAAACAGCAGAGAAACACCGGTTTCCTGCTGTAATTTTTTCAGCAGGATAAGCACCTCACGCCCAACCAGCGGATCGAGCGCAGAGGTTGGCTCATCACAAACGATCAGCTCCGGCTCCACCGCCAGCGCACGGGCAATACAGACACGCTGTTTCTGGCCACCAGACAGCGCGTGAGGATAGCGGTCGGCGAGCAGCGGTGAAAGCCCTACCTTCACCAGCAGCTCATCAACACGTGCCTGCCGCTGTGATGCGGAGAGCCCGGTCAGACACACCATCGCCCGCTCAATTTGTAGACGGATGGTCAAACGCGGATTGAGCGCGGTATCGGGATGCTGATGGATCAGCTGCACTCTTTGCAGCTGCTGGCGCGTGCGCTGACGCAGCAGGGCGGGCAGCGGCCGATCGTTAAAATGGATTTCTCCATGAGATGGGGCAACCAGACCACATACCGCACGCCCGAGCGTTGATTTTCCTGCGCCGGACTCACCGATCAATGCCAGCGTTCGCCCACGACCAATGCTCATAGAGACCGTATTCAGCACCGTATCGCCATGATACTCAACGCTGACCTGCCGGGCGGTCAGTAATGGTGGCGTGGCACTGCGTGGCTGATGGGGTTTACCATGGCTGTGCAGCAGTTCGCGGGTGTAATCCTGCTGCGGCTGTCCCAGCAGCGCCTCCGTGGTGCCTGTTTCCACCTGTCGCCCACGGCGCAATACCATAATGCGTTGACTCAGCTGGGCGACAACCGCCAGATCGTGGCTAATATATAGCGCGGCAACGCCCGTTTGTTTGATAACCTGCTGGATAGCCTTCAAAACTTCCAGCTGGGTTGTAACATCCAGGGCGGTGGTAGGCTCATCGAAAATTATCAGTTCTGGCCCGGCGCAAATCGCCATAGCAATCATGGCGCGCTGGAGCTGCCCGCCCGAAACCTGATGCGGATAACGGTGGAAAAAACCCTCCGGCTGTGGCAGCTGTAGCTGGGAAAAAATCTCAATAGCGCGGCGGATTGCCTCACGGCGTCCCAGTAATCGGTGGCGGACGGCACTCTCTATGACCTGTTCACCGATTTTTTTTGCCGGATTAAACGCCGCACTGGCTGACTGCGCCACATAGGCAATTTTCGCGCCGCGAACCTTGCGCCACTGTCGCTCTGACAGCGCGGTTAGTTCGCGCCCGGAAAGGCGGATCTGCCCGCCGCTCAACGTCATACCGTGTCGACAATGACCGAGGATCGCCTGGCCTATAGTGGATTTCCCCGCACCAGATTCACCAATCAGCCCCAGTACCTCGCCCTTACGCAGGGTAAAAGAGATATCATCGACCAATACCGCGCTGCCTGCCGTCACCCGCAGATTTTCCACGCTTAACAACGGTTTATCGCTCATATTTTACTCCTGCCAGCTACGGGTATGCTGGCTTAACAGCGAGTCGGCCACGCTGTTTAACGCCAGCGCCAGCAGAGCAATTGCCGCGCCGGGGATCAGAGACGCCCATACGCCAAACAGAATGCCGTCTTTGTTATCTCGCGCCAGGCCGCCCCAGTCGGCGGTAGGCGGCTGGATCCCCAGCCCCAGGAACGAAAGCGCCGACAAAAACAGCAGGATAAAGATAAAGCGTAAGGCGAATTCCGCGACCAGCGTGGTGAACGCATTCGGCAGGATCTCGCGCCACAAAACCCAGCCTAGCCGTTCCCCACGCAGGCGAGCCACTTCAATAAACTCCTGTGCCGCAATATCCAGCGCCAGAGAGCGTGCAACGCGCAGCACACGGGTTGATTCCAGAATACCCAGCACGGCAATAATTACCGGCATGGTTTTCGGTAGCATTGCCAGAATCACTAAAGCGAGGATCAACGTTGGGATTGCCATAAAAATATCGTTGACGCGCGAGATCAGCGTGTCGACCCATCCACGGGCGTAACCGGCCAAAAAACCCAGAAAAATACCGATGGCAAAAGCCAGCAACGTCGCCAGGGCGCTCACGCTCAGCGAGGTACGGGTGCCCCAGATCAACCGGGAAAGCAGGTCGCGGCCAAGATTATCCGTCCCCAGCCAGTTTTGCGGCGTCATCCCGCTCCAGGCGCTGCCGACCACCTGGTCAGGTGCCCAGGGTGCCAGCCACGGGGCCAACAGTGCCACTAAAATAAACAGACTCAGTCCGATGGCTCCGGGGAGTACGGCAAGTTTTACTCTCAACATCCACGACAATTCCTGGTAACATCCCGGCGGCCTGTGTCAGGCCCAGGGATAAAAAACCACACCGCCAGTTAGCGGCCGTGACGCAGACGTGGGTTAGCCAACAGGGCTACCACATCTGCCAGAAGGTTTAGCAGGATATAGATACCTGCCAGCAGCAACGCGCAATCCTGGATCACCGGAATATCGCGTTTACTGATGCTGTCCACCATATATTGGCCCAGACCGGGATAAACGAAGACGTTTTCGACAATGACCACCCCCACCATCAGCCAGGCCAGGTTGAGGACAATCACGTTGATAATCGGCCCCCAGGCGTTGGGCAGCACATGTCGGAACAGGATCGCTGAGGGCGACAGCCCTTTCATTAAAGCAGTATCGACCCAGGCAGCATTCTGCGCGCTGACTAGCGCCGCGCGTGTCATATTGCTCATGTGTCCAAGAATCGCCAGAATCAGCGTTATACAAGGCAGGGCAACGGCCTGTAGTCGATCGCCGAGCGGCATATCGTCAGAGATACTGCTGTTGCTGGGTAGCCAAAATAGCGTGATGGAGAAAATCAGGATCAGCAAATAACCGGAGAAGAATTCCGGTAAGGAGACGGCGGCGCGTGTAAACAGGTTGAGCAGCCGATCGATCCAGCTGCCGTGATAACGTGCGGAGATAAAACCAATCACCAGCGCCAGCGGCACCGCGACGATTGCGGTAAAAAAGGCCAGCGACAGCGTGTTAGTCAGCCGGTCGATCAGCACCGGGGCAATCGCTTCACGGCTGGTGAAACTCTGTCCAAAATCGCCGTGTAGGACGCCAGCCAGCCAGGCAATGTAGCGGCTGAGCGCTGGCTGATCCAACCCCAGCTGTTGATTTAGCGCCGCCACCGCCTGCGGCGTTGCCGTTTGCCCCAGAATGGCGGTTGCCGCGTTACCCGGCAGCAGCTGAATGCCGATAAAAATAAGCATTGAGACCACCAGCAGCATAGCCAGCCCAGCCAGCAGACGCAGACCGATCAATTTTAACAGGGGAAAGTCTTCTTTCCCCCTACGTTCCCGAAATAGACTCATGGGGGATTATGCAAACCACACTTTTTCCGCTGCGCGGTTACCACTCATTGTGAAGCCCGGAATGGCAACGAACCCACGAATTTTACTGCTGGCTGCATCCAGCGCATCGGCATACAGCGGGATGATTTCGCTGCCCTGCTCCACCAGCATCACCTGAATATCGTGGTATATCTGGTGGCGTTTCTGCTCATCCTGTTCAGCGCGCGCCGCTTTGACCAGCTGATCGAACGCTGGCTCTTTCCACTGTGACTCATTCCACGGAGCGTTACTGGTGAATACCAGCGACAGCAGCGCATCTGCCGTTGGGCGAAGTGCCCAGTTGGAAGAGACAAAGGGCTTCTTCATCCAGACGTTGTCCCAGAAAGCATCATCCGGCACGCGCTCCACCTGTAGCGGAATACCAGCACGGGCGGCGGAGTTTTGATATAGCTGGCCTGCATCAACCGCGCCAGGGAAACCGGCTTCGGCGACCGACAGTACCAGGGGTCCATCAAAGCCGCTTTTCTGCCAGTGGAATTTGGCTTTATCCGGGTCATAGGGACGCTGCGGAATATCCTTAGCAAAGTACGGACTCGATGGGAAAATCGGATTGTCATTGGCCACACTACCGTAGCCGCTGAGGACGGTACTGATAATCTGCTGACGGTCGATAGCATATTTCAGCGCCAGGCGACCGTCCAGGATGTTAAAGGGTGCCGCTGTGGCTAAGCCTGGGAAGGTAAAGATCTGACTGTCGCGCGAGCGCAGCAATTGAATGGTCGGCATCTTTTTCAGACGATCGACAATACGCGGGTTGACGCGGTTAATCAGGTGCGCGGAACCGCTGGCCAATGCCGCAACGCGTGCCGTGGAGTCGTTCATTGCCAGCGTTTCAACAGAGTCAACATGACCACGCGCCGGGTTCCAGTGATTCGGGTTGCGCTTCACCAGCGTACGCACGCCGGGCTTGAAGTTTTCAAGAATAAAAGCACCAGTACCAATACCTTTGTCAAAGCTCTCGTTTTCGGCAGTAATCGCGAAATGAACATCGCTAAGCAGCGCGATAAACTCAACATTTGGCTCTTTCAGCTTGATGGTCACCTGATTTGGCGTCGTCGCTTCCAGAGATATCACTGGCTCCAGATAGCCTTTGACCGAAGAGCTGGATTTCTCATCGCGATGATGATTAAGCGAATAAACCACATCCTTCGCACTCAGAGTACGGCCATCATGGAACTGTACGCCCTGACGAATATTTACCAGCCAGGTTTTACTGCCGTCATGAGCTTCCCAGCTTTCCGCCAGCGAAGGGATAATCTTGCCCTGTTCGTCCACCTCGACCAGGCAGTTAAACAGCTGCGAACCGACGAAGTACATATAGGATTCAAACCAAAATGCCGGGTCCAGGCGATCGGTACTGGACGCATTATCGATGCCAACGATCAGGTGACCGCCCTTTTTGGCGGTCTCCGGTGCGGCTTCAGCCGCCCACAGTGAGGATAAAGGCCAGCCGCCGCAGGCAGCGGCAACCGAAAGTGCACCGGTAGTTTTGATAAAATTGCGACGATTCATGACGTTGTGTTTCCCTGTTTTTATTTTTTTTCCGCTGCGCGGTTGAGGAATGGGCGTTTATTTTAATGTACTTGCCAGGCGCTGGATATGTTCAGGGCCAATGCCGCAACAGCCGCCGATCAGAGTCGCGCCTGCCGCCACCCACTCTTGCGCCCAGCGTAAATAGCCTTCCGGGTGGGTATCCTGACGTAAGCCGCTCAGTCCTTCATTGGCACCACCATCATTGCTGTGGTGCTCAAATGCGTTGGCGTAGACACCAATCCCGGCCTCAGAGCCGAGGTGACGCAGAGTGGCAGCCGCTTGCTGCACCGCCGATAGGATCACTTCCGGGCTGCTACAGTTAAACAGAATATTAGCCGCGCCTGTCTCTACCGCCAGCGCAACAGCATCAGAGACACTTTCACCCGAACGCAGCGTGCTGTCTTGTCGTGTCTGGTCAGGATCATCCTGCAGGCTGAAAGAGAGCCATAATGGATGAGGCTGGTTTGCTACCGCCTGGTGGATTGCCCGCGCTTCGGCCAGTGAGCTAATGGTTTCACCGAGCCAGATGTCAACATAAGGAGCCTGCGCCGCCACCAGTACCTGATAGATCTTCAGCGCCTCCTGAGCATCAAACAGATCGGGCCGATATGAGCCTAAAGCGGGCGGCAGGCTACCCGCCACCTGCACCGGATGCCCGGTAGCTTCGGCGGCCTGGCGCGCCAGCTGACCTGCCAGTGTCGACAAGCGTTCAGCATCAGCGTTAAAACGCGCTTCGCCGATGTGGAAGGGAACGATGGCATAGCTGTTGGTGGTGATGATGTCAGCCCCGGCAGAGATAAAGCAATCGTGAACTTCGCGTACCCGTTGCGGAGCCTCATACAGAGCCAGCGCCGACCACTCTGGCTGACGGAAAGGGGCACCCACTCTGGCCAGTTCACGCCCCATTCCCCCATCCAGGATCTTAATCTGCTGCGTCATTGGTCTGTTCCCTTAAAGAAAAGTCTGATGCCGCCATGCTACATAAGTTGATGGCTACATGTCCAGACGTCCATAAGGTTTAATGCTGGATTGTTTTTCGTGCGGGCGAAATGAGTGGAGGCGATCTGCTGGGATCAGAAGAGGAGTTTCGCCAAGCCAAGCCCCAGGGCAAGTAATCCTAACTGCGATGTGGCAAACCACTTGGTTTGTGCGGCCAGAGACTGGTGAATCTCGCTACGCAGGCTCTCCATTTTACTGTCAAGGCGGAAGAAATCTTCTTTGGTCGCATAATTAGACTTGATTACCCCCACGTCAATCTTCAGGACGCCGACATCATCCTTCAGCTTACCGACGTCTTCTTTCAGCGTGCCAACATCATCTTTCAACCGGTCGACATCGACTTTGAGCATCCCTACATCTGTTTTTAACATCCCCACATCGGCCTGTAACAGGCCAACATGCCCTTCCAGTTTATCCATGCGATTTTCCATGTTCTATCCTTAGTCAGGTTTATATTTGCACTCTATTCATTCAGTTCGGCGTGACTCATCATAATTGAGAGAATGTCGGGTTAACAAGCCAGATACAGGCGATATTTTGCGGCCTGTGCCGAATAAATAAGATGTAACGGAATGCAAAATAACTGGCTGAAAAAAATAATAATTGAACGATTAAGTTGATCTGTTTAGCGTGATTAGGCGATTGAGAAAAGAGAAATGCCGGTGGCGGAAGCCACCGGCAGAGGGGGGGGTAGAGGGGGAGTTTAGTGCTGGCCTAACAGGCTGCCGACAATGATTGCAGTAACCACACCAGTGGCTGCCGCAATCAGCACATAATTGCCGTCAATGTAAGCCCAGTGAGCGCCGCGTGGAGGCATATCCAACCCACGATCGCGCCAGTCATTAACGCGGTAGTCGTCGCCGCGATAGCGCGGGGCAACGGCATGCCCACGGCGAAAATCATCACCTCGCCAGGTGAAATGATTACGCTCACTGCGGCCTGCCCGGTCATCATGACCGCGATTGTGGAAGTGGCGATCGTCACCACGATTATCGTGTCCACCCTCCTGCTGGTGCCACGACCTGTCCGGGCCATCGCCCGGACCTTGCGCATGCGACAGGTTAATAAAGAAACTGCTTGCTGTGAAAACGCTAATCATGACTGCAAGTGTTGTTTTTTTCATCTTGATATCCTCATTTAGTCCACGGCCTGCAAACTGCCGTCACGTCACTATCGGGGATAGCACAACACTTCCCTATCTCTTCAAATCCGAAATCAGGGAGATTAGCGCGTTATTTTCACATCCTTAACGGTTTCCTTACCTAAACCATCGCCCCCCTCACACTGAACCAGGATTAGTTATCAAGCTGGTAGTCGAGAGTGATTTCGGTGTTAAGCAGTTTAGATATTGGGCATCCTGCTTTTGCCTGTTGAATAATTTCATCAAAGGTGGGTTTATCAATACCCGGCAGTTTTACCTTGCTTTGTAACGCCACCTTGGTAATGGCAAAGCCACCATCCACTTTGTCCAGTGAGACATCGGCAGTGGTATCGATGCTTTCCGGCGTATGTCCGGCGTCACCCAGCATCAATGAAAGCGCCATCGAGAAACAGGAAGCATGCGCCGCGCCGATCAGCTCTTCAGGGTTAGTGCCCGGTTTGCCTTCGAAACGCGTATTAAATCCGTATGGCTGCTGGCTAAGTGCGCCGCTTTCGGTGGAAACCGTGCCTTTACCCTGCTTAATGTTGCCTTCCCAGTGTGCCTGTCCTTTCTTATGAATGGTCATTGTTCTCTCCGCTTGTTTAACATCAGCTACCAGTATAGACGCTGTGACAAAGCGTGCCGGTCGGGTGGTCGATAAAGATCGGTACGCAGGTTTCCAGCGCGCCAGGCGCTTTGCCTCCAGCGGAGAGCAGGTTGTCACAGGCGGCGAAGATAAACGGCCACCGATCGCGGGTGAAGAAGATTGGCTGATAGTCCATCAGTTCTGGAGCGGCCATTCCTGCCGCCTGGGCTACACTCTGCCCTTTAAGTACCCTCTCACCTGTCAGGCAATCTGCTGGGTATGTTACACTTTGCGCTTGGCGTTTATTGCAATGACAAGGTGACATAACGTGAATAAGAGAGCGATTGCTCCCGCGCTGATCTTTCTGGCTGCGATGGTGTTTTTAGTCTGGTTTATTGCCTCTGGCGCGGCAATGCCCGGGGGCTGAGGGGCGGGAAAAACAGAGGAAAAAGTCAACCATCGGCAGCAAGCCGACGGCAATTAATGATCAGCTGGCAAATGCCTTGTAGCTAACTATCATTTGAGCTTTACAGAAAATACAGTTGGCACCGTGAGGATTCTTAGCGGTAATGTTGAAGACAGAAAAGCGGAACTGGCATCCGTGACAAGACGGACACTGATATTTGATATTTTGGATGATAGACCTGCTTACTTTTAATAATTAGAAAGGCCAAGTTAACACGGCTTTCACATTCTGTCAGATTTATTTACGTTGGTCTTTGCTTCCGAACGGCATCAAGGCTTGCCAGCCCGGAAGATAGCCGCACGGTCGCGGCGGTTTAGCAGTGCGGAGTTCAGCAATTTTTATTAGCTGTGTTACACTGCGCCACACAATGCGGCCATCGTATAATGGTATTACCTCAGCTTCCCAAGCTGATGACGCGGGTTCGATTCCCGCTGGCCGCTCCAGCAATGCTAAAGGATCATCCGCAAATAACCCGCTCAACTTTGGCTGGCCGTGTAGCTTTTTACCTTGCCATGAAGTAGACGTATGGTTAGCGTTCTCCCTTGCGTGGTACTCATTGCCTTCGCCTGACTCCAGGTCCACATCATAATACTCTGCCCCTGCGGAAAAGGCGTTTCAGAAGAGGGCTGACCAAACAAGGCGATCAGATCCTGCTTTGTCGTGACGTCATTTTTTATCTGAGCCAGTTTGGCATCATCAAAATTCTGTCCCACCGAAGCCGTGCACGCGCTTAACAACGCCCATATCAGGCACGAAAACATTGTTTTTCTCATATCTAGCTTCTCTGCCGTTTTGTTCTATCCGAAGCTGCCTAAACTACAGTAAAAACCCCTAAAATAGCGATCGCTCCGAGATTATCGGTTATGACATTCAGTGCGCCATAGCCGCCGCCGACAGTAGATAATTCATTAGCAACACGAGCGGAATGAGCAGCATTGACTATAATAATTATTCATTATACCGATTGCAGGTGGTCTATGTTGTGGCTTGAACAAGGTTTATATCTGAGAGTGCATGAAATGGAAAATGGCCCGCGCCCGCTTCCTTTACAGAGTGGTTTCAGTAGTCACACGGCGTACCGCGCATTAGGCTGCTTCAACCCATCAGAAACATCTGACGCCTACTATATTCTTTCTAACGACCGTGATGAAATCTGGTTCATCTGTAACCGCCATTTGCGAACCGTATGTTTAATTAATGAGGGTAATGATTTCAGGGTTCCTCTTGCCGCCACCCCACAGATTTACAGTCGGGAACAGAATGGCTCTTTGACCTCTAACTGAACATCTCCATTTTCTTAAAAGAGAATGAGATTAAATATGACAGCGAAGAGCACTGTCGTTCGCTTCTGCGGGGGCCATTAAATTGGCCATCCGTTATCTCGAACTGATGATATAGCACGCTAGTTATTTTCAGCTTCATCCACAATTTCTACCAATACTAACGGACATTTTTTTACCTTGCAGGCCTGTGAGTATGCCAGACAGCATACGGAACAGAGATCCTTCGCCTCCGTTTCATATTGATACTCCATAAAGTAACGGAATCTCCCGCCACATGAATCTGTCCGGCAGAAATGTTGCGGCTCAAAAATCTCATTAAGCTGCCTGAATGTCAGGGCTGAAGGGTTATGAAACCCGACTCTTACGCGATATGTTGTCATACTACGATTATTTTCCAGCAGCGCCCCAGGTGCAAAACGTTGTTAATTCTCGCTGAGATAGGAAAAACCTTCACCAAAGCCTGACGCATAGCGGGCATATCCGCTCTGAGTTATGCCACACCCGCAATGATATTAACGGCACATGTGACATATTTTTTTATTTAAAAAAAACCAATTTTTATAAATAAATTCGTTTCGCCATTATAACGTTTTTAAAAGAATAGAAATGCACGCTCGGAAAGCGGGGTCAGTTGCCAGCCTATTTCGAAAACCGGATAAAAAGTGCCCTGTATCTGCCACGCTTTCGATTTTTTACTACCTTTGCTACGGGCACTCATTTTTGGCAAAGGGATATATCGCAGCCTTTGAACACCGTGAATTTACCCGGCCTTATGATGCCCCTTACGCGCGCGCGCATGTTAACTATGCGCTGGCGACAACAGATCACGGTTCATTCCGGCCCCGCAGCAGATACCGAACGCCGTTTTTTTCGGCCCGTATGGCCGTGAGACCTCCACCGCACGCCTGGCGTATCCAATCGGACAGCGCCGCCATATAAGGAGAAAGGATGACACATAACTGGCAAAGAGATGGCCTGACGGCTGATGAAAAAGCTGACATCGTGGTGAATGCGATGACGGAAGATGAGAAGTTTTCCTGGCTATCCGCACCGATGGCTATCCCCCTTGACGGTGAAGCGCTGCCGCCAGAGGCGATCGGCTCGGCGGCATGGTACCCGGCGATCCCCAGGCTGGGCATTCCAGCGATGCAACAGAGTGACGCCAGTCTCGGTATCACCGCGTTGGGAAATGTCCGACCTGGGGACAACGCCACCGCGCTTGCCTCAAGCCTGCTGCTCGCTTCAACGTTCAACCCTGAAATGGCCGAGCTGACCGGTAAGCTGGTAGGGCATGAGGCCTTTGCTAAAGGGTTTAATGTACAGCTGGCAGGAGGTGCCAACCTTATACGTGAGCCACGAGGAGGCCGTAATTTCGAATACCTTTCAGAAGATCCGCTACTGACGGGTGTGATGGCGGGAAATTCTGTGCGCGGTATCCAGTCAAAACACGTTGTTTCAACCGTAAAACACTTTGCCCTCAATCCTCAGGAAACCGGGCGCGTATTAATAAGCTCAGATCTCAAAGAAGCGGCCATGCGCGAGTCAGACCTGCTTGCTTTTGAAATCGCAATTGAAATAGGTCAACCGGGAGCAGTTATGCCGGGCTATAACCTGGTGAATGGTGACTGGGCATCCGAAAATTCCTTTTTGTTGAATGACGTCCTTAAAGGCGACTGGCAGTATCCCGGCTGGGTCATGTCCGACTGGGGCGCAACCCATTCAACCACCAAAGCGGCTCTGGCCGGGTTAGACGTACAGTCCGGCGCAAACCTGGATAATAAGGTTTGGTTTGGCCCGCTGTTGAAGCAGGCGGTCGCTGCGGGTGAAGTGCCGCAAAGCCGCATTGACGATATGGTGCGGCGCATTCTGCGCAGCCTGTTTGCCGTGGGTTCACCAGAGCAGCCGCCGCAGCCGCTTGGTGACATTGATTATATGGCGCACCGGCTCACCGCACAGCGTGAAGCTGAACAAGGCATTGTGCTACTGAAAAATGAAAATGAGACGCTGCCACTGCCACGGGGTTCACGCAGATTACTGGTCGTCGGCGCTCATGCCGATAGTGGTGTGCTCGCGGGCGGCGGCTCATCGGCAGTAACGCCCGTCGGCAGCCTGCGACTGCCGGGCGTCGATTTTATGGGTATTCAGACAGATAAAGTCATTCATCCCTCTTCGCCACTGTGGGCTATCCGCGCTGAATCGGGGGCGAGAGAAGTCAGCTTCCTCGATGGGGAAAATATTGCTCAAGCGGTCAGCCAGGCGCATCGTGCTGACGCAGTGATTGTTTTTGCCGAAGAATGGCGTTCAGAATCGCTTGATGCACAGGGTCTTTCACTCCCCGGGGAACAAAATGCGCTGATCCAGGCCCTTGCAGAAGCAAATCCCCAAACTATCGTCGTGCTGGAAACCGGCGGCCCGGTCACCATGCCGTGGCTTGATAACGTCTCTGCGGTGCTGGAAGCCTGGTATCCGGGGTCTGGGGGCGGTGAGGCGATTGCCGGAGTACTGTTTGGCCGGGTAAACCCATCTGGCAGGCTGCCGGTCACCTTTCCTGTGGCCGAAGCGCAGCTACCGCATCCGCAACAGACCGATCCCGAAACCACTACCTCACTCCCCGCCACCCCGCTTAAAGGTGGCATTATTCACATGGATTACAACGTGGAAGGTTCTGATGTGGGTTACCGCTGGTTTGCTCGCACTGGCCAGACCCCGCTGTTCCCGTTTGGATATGGCCTCAGCTATACCTCTTTTTGTTATACGGATCTGTCCGCCACCATCAATAACGGAAATATCCATGTCACGCTGACGGTGACCAACAGCGGTCAACGTGCCGGCGCTGATGTACCACAGATTTATATTCAGCCGGTAAGCCGCAGCTATGTCGCACGTCTGGCCGCATTCAGGCGGGTTTATCTACAGCCGGGAGAGAGTTGCCAGCTGGAACTAATGCTGGAACCCCGGGTTATTTCGTGCTGGAACTCGCAGAAAGCACAATGGGTAACTGAAGCGGGATGCTATAACATTCTGCTCGGCAGGAATGCGACAGATTATGTTTTACAGGCTCAAGTGGAACTGACTGCAACCGCTAAAGGCTACTAAAAAAAAGTACAGGCGGGCACAAGGGTGCCCGCCTGTTATCAGGCAGTGACAGATTATTAGCGGCAATATCAACACTCACTGATAAGGTCACCGGAGTAAAAACAAGATGAATTAACACAGACGTTCTATAGTGAATTTTCCTCTCGCCCTGAATTCCCGCCTGACAATCATAGCTATGGCTAAATTTTTTCAGCGCAGACCTGTTTCTGAAGCAGACTTTGGCTGGTGCGGCGGAGTGGCAGAAATTTATTTTAACAAGGTGACTGCAGAGGCAGTTTATTTTACATTCACAGCGCTAATTATTGTGCACTAAATAATTTTAGCCATTGCAACCAGGCGATAAAAGCGCAGCGAATCTGTCTTTAATACATTAGCTGTACAAGAGATTACAACGATAAAATAATCTGCATCTCATTTACCCGACAGGATTGGCTTCAATACATCGCAGATATATCGACTTAGTTTACTTCCCGTTTAGATTTCTCGATATTTTTTGGCGAAAACATTCTATCTGAAAGAGCGGTAGCCATGAAAAAACATAGGGGTGTGAATGCAACACTTCAATCCAGCCCGGACTTCTATTGGCCGTTTAACTCAAAAATGAAGCTTTTTTTCCACATACCGACAAACCTTGCGGAATTACTTGCCGTATATAAAACCGTATGGTGGATATTTCTATGCCCCAGGTAATCTTGTATCAGCCGAGTGTCAGCACCATTATTAGCCAATGCATAACCACATGAGTGTCTTAGCATATGGGGATGAAGGGGGACAGTGATCCCTGCCACATGGCCGTACTTGCGTAACAGGGTATAGACCTGCTGCCGCGATATTGGCCCTCCCTTTTGAGATAAAAACAGCTCTGAACAACTGCCCCCTGACCATGAATTTCTGACATTCAACCATTTCTTTAATAGAATGATCTCATTGGGTAGCAGTGGCTGCGTTGTTGCCAGCCCATTTTTAAGCCTTCTGATATGAATAACGCCATCTTCCAGATTGATATCTGATACCCTGAGCTGACAAATTTCACTTACTCTAAGTCCGTGAATGAAACATAAATTAATGAAGCACTCATCTCTCTCGGCGTAGCGTCCAGTTCTGGCAGCAGCCATCACATTTAGCAATTCACCCTGCGTCAGATATTTTCTTTTTAATGTATTACCCATTTAAATCACCCCCAAATGAAAATCGTTCAACATTCTAAGATAATCCCAGGAAAGAAAAACCATTGCAACAACAAATGAGATTATTCTTAAATTCACCAACCCATAAGAACGATTAACTACTATTCAGGATAAATCCCACCCAAAAAACAGAGTAAAAATCAATAAATTTGATTTTAGTAAGCACAAAAAAATGACCAATATAAAAAACCTATAAAGACAGAGCCATCCTTGTTTGCTAATTTAAGGTGGAAATTTGAACGTTTTTTTCAATTAAGAAAGAATAATTCTAATACAATAAATCATTATTCTGGGGGGATTAAAAGGTAGCTTTTACCGACGCAAATAGACCGTTGATGCGCATGGATGAAACGATTTTCTGTCTATCCCACTCTCCGTTAATCGGCTGTAAAAATGTGCACAGATTCGAGAAACCCGCTTTGCCTGTATGCCTGACCAGATAAACTTAGACTACAAGTAGCATAAGTGTCGTTTTTTCTTATAACCATACAGGTTCAGATATGTTAGTGATGTTGGGGAAACAACCCACTTCAGCGTTACTCACAGGGCATCCGCCCGTGAACAGGCTTCTGAGCTCTGCTGTCGTTGACAGATTCAGCTTAACCATTGCATTACGCTTGTGGGTGTATACTGTTTTACGACTAACGCGATATTCATTTGATAGTGCTGAAATGCTATATCCGTCCAGAATTCCGCTAATAATCGTAATTTCACTGTGGGTCAATGCGGGTAATTTTGATTCTGAATGCTTATTGATATGCATGGGAGACAGCACCTCCATACCAATTACATTAGAAAAAATCTGCAAAAAATGCTCTCTCTCTATTTTTTTATCAATCTGTAGAGGACGAATCTGCATATTTAAACTAATGAACTTGCTAATAAAAATACCTGGCTTTGATGACCAAATCAGACAAAATGAAGAGGGCGAGCTGATGGCTATAAAATCGGTAAACGCTCCCCAGTTTTTATAATTCTCTGACTCACCGAAAACTTCGGATAGAATGATATCCACGGGGTAATGGATGATGGATAGCCGCATAAGCTCCGATAGTTCTCCCGTGACGCCAACAATATCTATTTGGGAATCAAAGTAATCCACCAGCAACTCGACCATGCTATGGCGCAAAAATGCCACAGGCTCCATCACAATAACCTTTTTCTTTCGTTCTTTTAAAAAATCCATGAGGCACACCTTTGAACTGACGTTATTAACAATCAGTTCTTAATATCAATAATCTTTGATTACCCATAAATAATTAACGACTTAAAGCAGGGAGTGATTTCCATGCGATAAATTAGAGTAATTAAATTAACATCAGTTAATATATTCTATTAACAAGTCGAACACACGAACTCCTGCAATAACGCTTATTTCTCGACCTGTTCGCATTTATTCATAAACGAATGTGACACCAATCAGCGACTGAACATTTCCTGCCACTACCTGCCCTGTGGTACGGGCATAGGAAGCCGTTAATCCCAGGCTAACAGGATTGGTTCCGACAGTTCCTAGCGACACATTTTTGTTACTGGCAATAATACCGTTTCGGTTTGATAGCTGAACACCTATACCTTCAGCGGGATTTGAAGATGACGTGTTGGAAAAAACAGTGTTGGCGGTATCAGCAGTGGCTCCGGTTAAATAATATGACAGCTTCAGATTTTCCCCACAATGTACGGTCAACGGGACCTCTGCGGTTGCTGGATAATCAGGAAGTGTCACCGTGACATTGCGTGCAGACACATCACAACCACCGGTAGGAACAACCACAGAGTTTAGCGCGTATATGTTCCAAATATATGAATTGGATTCACCATAGTTGTTAGTCTGATGCATATTCAATATTGCCACTAAAGTACCTGCCTTAATCGCAACACCGTCCGCAGCAGACCCGATTGCCGTCAGGTAGAGCTTGGTGGGCCAGGGTGTTTCGGTCTTCGACTTATAGGTTATGTTTTTGGTTTCTGAGTCGGTAGGAAAAGGATAAGAGCTACCGGAATAATTGATACTCCCCTTGAAGTTTTCCAGCGCTCCGCCGTAGGCAGAGCCCTTTAAAAGAGAAACGTAGTCTGTGTGCGTGTTAGGGTAATCATTACGACAGGCGATCTGGGTTGAAAGATCAACGACCAGGTTTTGCCCAATGCCGACGGATGGCACTAAGTCAACATACACATTTTCGCTCCCCCCACCAATTGGGATCTCTGCACCAGCAGCGGTTTTGCAAGCGAATGCGTTTGCACCTGTTGAAAACATCATCAGCGAACACGATGCTAACAATGCCACAGCCTCTTTTCTTTTAAGTGTGCTTTTAATTTTGCGAGTAAGCTTCATGAGCAATTCCTTGATATTTAGGCATAGGTATACGTGACATTAATCACCGCCCGGATGCTGCCTTGTTCCGCATTACCATTGACCGACAACGCGCGAACCCTAAGTGGCATACTCGCCGATTGCGCGGAGTCGTCAACCTGAACGGTTTGTGTCTTGCCGTTATTCAGGTTATTACCACTGGTGTCCTGTAGCTCCAGCTGGAGGTGAGTTGCATCCCCCTGATTTTTGTAATAGCCCGTGCTGTCCGTTATACCGGTATAGGTCGCCGTCACTCTTGATGTGCCTATAGGACAATCCGTCAAATTTAGCGTAACCGGATACCAGGCAGATCCCGATCCCGCCTGCACAAAATTGAAGGCAAAAAGGTCACCTAAATTAACCGTTGCCGAAGGCGTCGATACCGTACAGGGCTTAGCCACGACGCGGCCATTGACCGTAATGGTGACATCAGCCGCATGAGCACTCAGTATTCCGTTGAACATTAAAATTACCGCCAGCAGCGCGGTGTTTATCCTGGTCATTTCCTGATTTCCTTATTGAAACTCTAAGGTGAAGTTCGCCGTGGCATTCACCAGCCCCGCCGTCACGGGGGTGCGTGTTGCCATCAGGCGCGCATGAAAAATCAGGGTGTTGGACTGGCCAGGCGTCAACGTGATCCAGTTGAGAGCTTCCTGAGCTGCATTTAACGGAATAGCGCCCCGATCTTTGTCCAGTATCTGAATTCCCATGCCGCTCGCGGCGTTATCTCCCGCATCGAGTTTTAGCAGAGCGGTGTTATCACTGTCGGAAGTCCCCGTATAACCGACTCTCAATCCCGTTACCGATTCGCCGCACGCATCGAGGACAATGTTGAAGGGAACGGCGGGAGTGACCGCTCCTGGACGATAAAGCTGCCTGGCGGCATTGCTCATCAGATCCACGGTAAAATCTTGCGAGTCCACCGCGACTGAACAGCCGCCGTCTTTTAAATATCCTGTAATCGTGATCGTACTGTCTGCCGCGTGGGTATCCCACGCCAAAAAAGAGAGTAAATACAGGATTGAAAGGGATTTAGTCATTGATTCATTTTCTCCTGTCCGATCACCGGCACACGGCTGAGGTATAGCTCAGCGCCTTTTTCTCGCTGTCTGCTGGCAGACTGTAAGTAGCCGTACAGCTCTCATTGGCATCATCACCCCACTTCACTTTGATTTTCCCATTGGGTGAAAGCCCGGTCAGATAAACCTGACCACCATCGGCAACAATACTGCCCGACCGCCCATCCCCGTAAGATGCAATGGAGCCAAAGGGAACGGGTTTTCCGTTATGAGTCAGCGTCATCAGGACTTTTAATCCGACCCGTGCTTTGAAATCAGCACGCACAACGGCACCGCGTGTTGGCACCACGCTCAATACAGCCTCATCGAGCTCGACATTATTTGCCAAAGAGTCCGTGTTAAGCGCTATTCGGTTCTCACGATAGTCCATGGCATAAGGGAGCACGGCATATCCTCGCCAGTCTGTACGCACGCCCGTCTGATTCTCTACGGCAACGTGTTTAGCCCCTGGCGCTTTTATCAATACCATGGTGTCGTTGAGGGGCTGGCTAAAGGTCACACCATCTTCATGTGCCAGTACGCCGCCACTGATACCGTAATAGAGCTGTTTGTAATTGCTACTGTGGCTGTAACCGATGTTGCTATTACCGTATGTACCCCGGTAGTTAAGAGCCGTATTGCCGGTTGCCCCTGTTCTACCCGATCCTCCGTTGGCATAACCTGTTTGTACGCTGTAGCTCAGGTTATTGTCTTCAAGCAGCGTTCCATAAAGTCCCGCAGTACCTGTCGTACGGCCTTTGAAGTCGGTTGATGTGTTGTAGCTGGCGTTGGCGTTTTTAAATGCTGAACGCGTGTCCGATCGCATCCAGTGGCTGAACGGGATGTTCATGTTGAATGCTAGCTGCTGATCTTTACCATCGGCCCATGCGTTTCTGGAAAGGCTATAACTCAAGCCCCAGCTGATATCCTTTATCGTGCTGTTATATCCGATCTGTAGCTGCTCATCCGAACGCCCCGTTTTCCAATAGCTTTGGTGGCTACCGGTCAGGTATACCGTCGATGTACGCCCGACTTGCTGCGTTAACGTTGCCTGCAGACGTCCGCGCTTACTGTAATTAAGGTTGTAGTAATCCGTTAATTTCGGCTCTACGTTGACAATGCCATCCTCACCGACCACGGTGTAACCGTTCATGCGGCGCCATGCGGTATCAGCCAAGGAGTAATACCCTTGTGTTGAATAGCGATATCCCACCAGCTGGAGATTGGTTCCCAGATCGTTAAGTGATTTACTGTAAAGAAAACGCAAAGATTGCCCTTGATGCCTGCTGTCATCGGGAAGGGTGGCGTTAGCCTGGGTGATATCGGTCGAAATCGCGCCCAGAGATCCCAAATTTTTGCCTAAGCCGAAATTGAATGAGCGGTAATCGTTGGATGCACGCGTGCCGCCATAAACTGTCCAGCCATCGGTCAGCCCCCAAAGGGCCGTTCCCTGGAAAAATGCCGGTTTGTCCTGTTGATCGCTCCCACTGCGATACTGCCCTGCCGTGAACGCGAACTTGACCTGTCCTTCTCGTTGCAGCATAGGAACTGACGAGAACGGCACCGTAAATACCTGGACTGAACCGTCCGCCTCTTTTACGGCCACCTGTAGGTCGCCACTGTTTCCAGCCGCGTAAAGGTCGCCGATGGTGAATGCACCCGGCGGTACGGTAGTTTGGTAGATTTCATAGCCATTTTGCTTAATGGAAACGCGCGCCGTACCGCGGGCGATACCATGAATAACAGGGGCAAATCCACGCTGACTGTCGGGAAGCATATTATCGTCCGAAGCCACCTGAATACCGCGAAAGTTGATACCTTCGAAGATATCGCCCGCCGTATAGCTGTCACCTATAGTCAGGCGGCTGCGCCAGGCAATGATGTCGCGCTCAAGCCACGTATTGACGTGCTGCCAACGATTTTCGTTATATCCTGCACCGCTGCTGTAGCTCCAGGTAGAGTTATCTCGCAGCCGCCACGCGCCGAGGTTGAGACCGCTTTGCAGATTGAGGTAAGAGTAGTTGCGCGTCCCGCCATTCCTGCTGCGCACTTCGCTACCGGTATAATTATAATTCAGCAAACCAGCGGGGATGCCATTATCCCAAAGTTCTGGGGCTATGTAGCCTCGGGCCTGGTTGCCCATAAATGCCTGGGGGATGCTAATATCCAGCCGCTGACGGCCCACGTCAAATGCACTTGATGATTCAGCAATCAGCCGCGTAAATGGCACACATGCCGTGCTCTTTATGGTGGCAATATCGGGCAGGATTAAAGTATTAACCCCCAGTGACGCCAGTTGGGAACGAGTCAGGCAGGGCTCCAGACGCATCCCATCATCCGAATGTTCGAAAGTGACATCCCGCGTGGTCATGTAGCCATCATTCATATAGATGTCGACACGATAGGTGCCAGGCGGAGCTTCAAGCCCTTTCTCAAAGCCGGACAGATCGGCGACCGATTCCGGGTCGTCAGACAAGAATCGGGGATTAAAGTAGTTGTCTGCACGCGCTGAAAATGTTGATAACACCAGTAGCAATGCCAGCGGCGTAACTATTGTTTTTTTTAGGGTCAGTCCCCGGATGTCGAGTGTTGTCATTTTATCGGTGCCTGCTCCATTATTCAGGTATGACATCGTCCCTCCCGCACTCAATGACTCTATGCCGGCCTTCTGTTTACCTGTGTTGTCCTGCCTGAATATCCCGTAAGGGAAAGCTGAATAGTCATTACTGCAAAGTTGCTTTCATCTTCGCCGTCAGTGCGCCGTAATCATTAATCGTTCGGTAAGATATTGCGCTGCCTGCATCCCCCGGCAAGTTCACACTGGCAGACGCCATAGGGGGAACCATGGTATTCGGCAATATGCGCGTCCCGGCATTTAATTCCGTGACCGTAATAAAGTAAGGTGTCGGATTATTCACGACCAGCGCACCTGCACGACGTTTGAACGTTAACTTTGATGGTGCCTGATCGGGTGCCATCGTGAGTTCCCCCGGACGATAAAACATTTTTATCCGGCTGGTTATTGCCAGCTGAAGGGTATTATCTTTCTGCTGCGATTTATTCATTGACGGAATGGCTTTGACATTGACCCAAAACAGACTTTCTTTGTCCTTAGGCAAGGCGTGATTGGTTGCATCTATAATGCGCAGCGTGTTCTCTTTTTTCCCCTTCATGACAAACAGAGGGGGCGTCATAACGAAACGGCTCTCTTTTTGGCCATCATCATTCTCGATCCAGGACTGGATGAGGAAAGTATCTTTATCATTGTTGTTGCTGACGCCGAGGGTAACCTGCTTCTGTTCAGCAGGATAAACGACGCGCGTCGCCCCGAGAGCCACACCAGCTTCAGCGCGGCTTGAGCATATGACTACCGACATTGCCAGCAGTGCCATCATGACTTTTAAAGTCATCTTCATATTTGTCACGTTAACCTCTTGAAGCGGATCACCGCCATGTTTCAGTCTGCGCAAGCGCCTGTCTCTCATGGGATAAACGTACAGAACGCGCGATAAAGAATGTTATTGATATGTCAGTGAAAACCAGGCCTGAGCATTCGCTGCACCACCAGTTACCAAATTCCCGGTTGCGCGATATTTAGCAACAAACTGGAGAACGCGCGATCCGTGGATCAGGGGCCTCCAGGCTTGGGGAACAGAATTGATGGGGATAATTTGCCCGTTGTCATCAAACAGGGCGATGCCAACACCGGTCGCAATGCCTTCCCCCTCACCGACAGACAGTACGTCAGGGTTTTTGCCGTCGGCCACGCCGTGGAATTCAATGCCCACGCGCTCGCTGACGTTGGGGTTGCAGTCCTGAAGGTGCAGGACAAAGGGAACCGGATCGGCGAGATCGCCTGCTGCACTGAACCTGTTGCTGCTCACCTGCCCCATATACACGGTCAACTGCCTGTCGCCCGCTTCAACCGTGCAGGCTTCGGCTATGAGCTCGCCTTGAAAACGCATCTGCCCGCCAGGCAAAGTGCTATTCCATTTATTGCCCGCTATGGATAGAGGTGCCAGTGCCATCAGGAAAAGTCCTAGTCTGATTTTAAGCATCGTCTTCTCCCTTTCGATTGCTGAAAACAGGCCATCCTGGCCTGAAAATGCATCCTTGCAGACCAGAATTACTCGTACTGAACTTTAAAGTTGGCGTTAGCGTTAGCAGAGCCTGCGGTGGCAACACCTGTTGCAACGTAACGAGCCTGGAATGGGAGGGTATTTGTGCCATCATTCAGAGTGGCAGCAGTACTGAAGGTTGCGCCATCGAACGCCAGCGCCTTGCCAGCGCTATCAAGAACCTGAACGCCCACGTTAGTCGCACCACCGGCAGAAGATCCTTCCAGAGCCAGTGCAGTGTTGTTGTCTGCAGCTACGGTCACACCAGAGAAGGCGATAGCCGCTTTGGTCGCTACGGTGGTATCACAGTCATTCAGCTGGATATTGAAACCAACAGAGGAGCTGGTTTTACCCGCTTCGCTCAGCGTAGCGGTTTTCACCTGGCCCAACTGAACGGTCTGGTCGACAGAGCCGGCGTCAACGGCGCAAGCTGCATTAACAACTTCACCTTTAAAGTGAACGGTACCGCCATTAACGGTTGTGGTTGCTGCCTGTGCCATACCAGCAGTAAGCAGAGAAGCCGCGATCAGGCTGTTGATTAAACGAATTTTACGCATAGGTCCAAACTCCATGTTTTGGAAGAGTAGCCATTAAGGCCATTGAATGTTGACTCACTGATTAACTGAATGACGCGTAATGAACCTGCACCAGGTTGGAGCAAATATTCCTTGTGCGTTATTCAGAAGTAGTCAAAATGAGCCAATTTGACTCATTTAGTGCATTACCTCTGTTTTTTTTAACATGTAATGCCACCAGCAGAACAAAACACCTTAAATGGCTTATTTAATGATTTTTTTAACTAACGAGAAGAGGCTACCTGGTTCAGGGCTTGCAGATTGGAAGAGAGTTATCAAGCGGGGGTGAAGAAAACAGAAAAACAAGACTGAATGATAATTTACTGAAAATTAAACTTTTTTAATTTTTTTTAATGATTCATGTTTTTTTATTTGACCTAAGTTTCAGTTTAGATAACAATATTTACAGTTTGGCTCATTTTGACCCATTTTTTTATAATTCCCCCTGCCACACACCAACAAATCTCGCAGAATTACTCGACGTGTATAAAACGGTATGTTGTATATTTCTGTGACCGAGATAATCCTGAATCAACCGTGTATCTGCCCCCCTGTCAGCTAAAGCATATCCGCACGCATGGCGCAGCATGTGAGGACTTAAAGAGACCGGAATATTGGCCTCCATGCCATATAATCGCATTAATTTATATATTTGCTGACGTGACAGCGGCCCCGCTTTTTGCGATAGAAAAACCCACTGCGTATCCGCTCCACGCCATGTGAGACGCTCTTTTAGCCATTTTCTTAAGAGAATGACCTCTGATTTAAGTAAAGGATGTGTCGTTTTCAGGCCATTTTTCAATCTGTTCACATGTATTATTCCGTCCTCTAAATTAATATCAGAGAATGTCAGGTGGCATAACTCACTAACACGAAATCCGTGGATAAAACACATTTTTATTAAGCATTCATCGCGAACTGGGTAGGTACCGTCACGAGAAGCCTGAAGCAGACGTTTAATTTCATCATGGGTAAGATACTTTCTTTTACTCACGGGACCACCTCCAGGTAATGGTTAATTTAAATACAGAAAACATAAGAAAGACGAT
Organism: Erwinia piriflorinigrans CFBP 5888; assembly: GCF_001050515.1. Taxonomy (GTDB): domain Bacteria; phylum Pseudomonadota; class Gammaproteobacteria; order Enterobacterales; family Enterobacteriaceae; genus Erwinia; species Erwinia piriflorinigrans. The sequence goes on along the minus strand of NZ_CAHS01000013.1, from coordinate 227,808 downwards.
AGTACATTCAATGACGGCAAGATGCTCTCAGGAAAGTATTAAAAGTGCAACATTAAATTGCGGAGTGAATAATTTACAGATACTGATAAAAATAGATCAAAACTTATCCCATCAATAATATTGTTTATAAAGAATACGATTAGTTTAACGTAGCTGCATTAGACAGGATTATTTATATTACAACGCATCCCCTTAGTCATCCCTGCCTGACCAGAACGAACCACAGCAAGCATCAACGAGCAGCACGATAACCTCCGAAGAGCCCTTACAACGCCGCCTCACAGCGCCTGAGAACCTGTCCGCCACCTGCCACGGTCTTACAAGCCCTGTCTGAAATCCACAAAGCACCGGGCGGCAGGAAAAGCAAAAATTAAAGAGTCAATTTATTTTAGCGACCTGTTTTTCATCCCCCCTCTCGCAGAGGACTTATTTCTACATCTGACATACGTAACTTTATATTTATAACCTCCAGCTATCAGGAGTAGAATGTTTGGCGTTATTTTTCAGCCACCCCTGACTCATCAGGATAAAAGCTGTCTGTATATCAGATTTAAATAGCCTTTATTTCTGAATATAATGCAACCGAAAAATAATTTTAGGGAATTTATGGGCAACTATTGATTTAACAGGCAAGACATAAAACAAAATCACCCAAACCAACTGCGTTTTCATCAACCATTTCGCACGATATAAAAGGCAAAGATACTTCCACAAATCTCCTGACTTTGATCAATAATCTCCGTATAGAGCTATCATAATGCTAAATCCTCACCTCGGAAAAATGGCAAAAACACATAGGCAATAACTAACGAAGTAAGATGAAAGCAGCTGTTATTTAACAAAAAACATAAATCCCCCTCCAACCTTTTCTAAATTTTCGCTCATAACAATCACCAATGGCTTGCTATATTTTACTTTCACTGGCATTAAGGTTTGTGAGATAAGGCTGCATATCGATTATTAATCTGGCGATTCACCGGGGTAGCCTCATCATACTCAACGGCAAAGAGAGGGATAATTCACTCTGTAAATGATACACGGTCAGGATCTTCCTGCTTATCTTGTGCAGGCCAGCGCTAATATCTGGATTCATTTGGATGCTATATTTTATAAGAATCAGGTAAGTTTCCGAAAATACACATTCACCTGGCATTGTGACCGCAAGCAGAAATAGGAGATAACTAGAAATAACCGGAGCGTACAGGATATTTTCAACGCACTTGCATTCTATTATCGCCAGTAGTAGAGCATTCTTCCCTCATATTGTTACCATACTTTACTTCCAGAGGCACCCTCTGCGAACTAACATCCAGCATCAGCATCTTTCCCAGCGACAGTGAATGCGAATGGTACCGCTATTTTAATCTCTGAGATGTGCCATCAGACGCCCCTTACCTCACAGAGGCTCAAAGGCTTAATCGGTTGGTTTTGCACTGCAAACTCTTACACCTGTAAGCGGTATTACTGAATGTTGTGATAAAAGCTGATTGACGAGGGTTTTACCTACATTGATACCAATCGATAAAGCCCGATATCGATAGACTTTATTGGAAATTGGGGAGAAAACGACCGTTCGCCTTCGCCATTGATTAAGCGGAATTGATGACCACTTCAGATACCGATCGCTTATCCTGAGCAGCCTATAAATCTACTTACTGCCAGTACGTTTCTGATACCGTTTCTCACGGTGTAAAGGGTGTGCCTGTACAGCGGCTCCCCGCTCTTGCGGGCGCTTAGCTTTATATTGGGGGTATCTCATTTCATTGAACAGGAATCTCCCCCCAAATGTATCCCCACATAACAGTGGATTACAATAGCCAGTAGTAGACCTTGAGATATCGCGATTAGGGCTAAAGCCTGATTTAACGGGATTTTGTAGACTTTGAGAGACGGTAAGAGAGGATAAAATGGTACGCCCTACAGGATTCGAACCTGTGACCTACGGCTTAGAAGTGCGAAGGTAATGCACTTTTAAGTCTTTAAATATTCGCACAGAATTCATTTTATTCCAATAAAAACAACATGTTATACAAAAACTTCATTGATGAAAATTGATGAGTGTTGATCTTTATAGCCTCAATTTACTTACACCAGCCGTTACATTAGCATCTGGTGTAAGTATTCAATAAGGAGCTACAAATGGCGTCTTCGAGACAAAAATTCACCTTCGAACGATTACGTAGATTTGAACTAACTGAAGGAAAATCGCAAGAGTTTCTTTGGGATTCAGACGTAACAATGCTGGCCTGCCGTGTAACTAAAGGGACAAAAGCATTCATCTTCCAGAGTGTGTTTCTGGGAAAAACTCTGCGCATGACGATTGGCAAGATTAGTGACTGGAAAATCGATGATGCACGTACTGAAGCACGAAGACTTCAGATGCTTATTGATACAGGGATCGATCCTCGCATTGCTAAGGCAGAGAAAATTGCTGCCATAGAATCACAACAGGCGGAATCACGCAGAGGGAAAGTTATGTTCTCTGCTGCCTGGGAAGAATATCTCAAAGAACTGAAAACGGGCATCAGCGCCAAAACTAAACGCCCTTACTCACCACGCTACCTTGCTGACCATATCAGGCTTTCAGATCGTGGTGGGAATGCCAAAAAAGTGGGTGATGGTTTAACAATTGCTGCACCATTAGCATGTTTCCTTGAGTTACCACTATCCGATATATCGCCCCTCCTCATTACTGAATGGCTTACTAGGGAGAGACAAACACGCCCGACGGTCACAGCCAACTCATACCGCATTCTTCGAACATTTTTGAAGTGGGTTGAGGACCACAAGCAGTTCCAGGGAATTATTCCTGTTGATCTCACCCAAGACCGTAATGTCAGAAAAATGGTGCCCGTATCTGCCAGTAAAGCAGATGACTGCCTTCAAAAAGAGCAACTGAAGTGCTGGTTCAGTGAAGTAAGGCGGTTAAGCAATCCTGTGATTTCAACCTATCTCCAGGTTCTTCTGCTCACGGGGGCACGGAGAGAAGAAATAGCATCTCTTCGTTGGACCGATATTGATTTCAAATGGTCCAGTATGCGGATCAGGGATAAGGTTGAGGGCGAACGTATTATCCCACTGACACCTTATGTCTCAACTATTTTGTCTGAGCTGGCTAGAACGTCAAAAAGTGATGTTAGTAAAGATTACTGGGTCTTCGCCAGTAAAAGTAAGAGTGGAAAAATTGTCGAGCCCCGAAAGGCACATAACCAGGCATTAAAGCAGGCAAACTTACCCCATATCAGTTTGCACGGCTTACGTCGGAGCTTTGGAACACTGTCAGAATGGGTGGAAGTACCAACAGGCGTTGTAGCTCAAATCATGGGGCACAAACCAAGCGCACTTGCGGAAAAGCATTACCGCCGACGCCCGCTAGATCTTTTGCGAAAATGGCATGAAAAGATTGAGGCATGGATCTTAAAACAAGCGACAATTCGCGAAAAAACTAGCGTAGATTTGCGTTGATTTAATTAAAAATCAAATAGTTGCGCGACACTTGAGATGGTTGACAGGAATGGATTTTCAGGTGAGAATTCCAACTGTATCCTTCATGACCACTTTTAAAACAGGAAATAAACATGATGATAGATTCAAGTCTTGAGTCCACAGAAATCAGCCAAGAGGCGATCAGAACTCGTTGGGGGTTGCATCCAACAGAATCGCATCAGACTGCCAACATATCAGAATCTTGGGAACAGGTTATCCATCATCTGAAAGACGTGAAGTTTGGTTTTCATAAATCAGTGGCGCATGCCAAAACAAAATGTTCATTACTGAGGAAAAGAATGCGCAACATTACGCTGCATAATGTTGTTGCACGTATTGTACCGTTCAAAAACCAGACATCAAGATCACATCGGAGTACAACAAAATCGATAAAAAGTACTTCATCTTCAGGCTCAAGTGATGGTAGTGACCCCGATCCTGAAACTGTTTCTCCCTCGCTCAAAGTAGCTTCTTTCAAAAAACTCCTCCAAAAATTAATACAACCCAATGCTTTCTTTGCCCGCATCTTAAACAATGAGGTGGCAAAATGAACGCATTCGAACTCTCAGATATTACCCAGCCACAACTCATTTCAACTACTGAGTTAGCTAAAATCATTAGCTATAAATCCCAAACCATTCGCAAATGGCTTTGCCAGGATAGATTACCTGAAGGATTGCCTCGGCCAAAACAAATCAATGGTCGCCATTATTGGTTACGTAATGAAGTCGCAGAATTTATTGCTACATTTTCTGTGCGAGGAAATCTGTAAGCACATAAATCAGGCGGCTATTCTGCATCATCAGATGCAGAATAGCTCTCCCTTTATCGAATCCTGAAAACTCTGGAGTTCACATGGCAAAGAAAATAACATCCCTGAATATCAGCAATGTATCAATAGAAACGGCTGACATGATTGGAGCCGCTTTAAATATATCACGCTCCGCTGTTTTTGATTACGTAATGAATGCGTATCGCCCCTTTGCGAGTCGAGTTAGCTATCACAATAATGAAGTAAAAAAACTCGGAGAGCTTTTATTAAATCAAACGATGGATGCGCATTTATCATCCATACGAGGCATACCAGAAATCACTCGTGAGGAATTTTTTTTAGCAGGCTGGAAGAGCCATATTAAAAGCCAACTTAACATACCCAGCTTTGAACATTATCGGCATAACACCAGTGATGGGACAATGAGCAAAGGCGAGAAAAAAATCATAGAGGAACAGCTTGAAGGTTTTGTTGATACCTACCGAATGAGAGGAGCTATTCACATTAAAACCGATCGTATCGTTGATAAAAATAGTCCTAACGTCAAAGGGTATTCCAACACAATACTCATTAAAGAGACTTCGTGGAATGGTTATTTTTTTGACTTTAACAATATAGTACTCCTACCTATTTCCGACCTTATCACTCATGGTGTCAAAGAGGTTTTAAAACGAAAAAAAATTTATTCAAATTCTCCTTACATTTGCTGGATAAACATTTACCACACAAATGAACTGGCAGTCATGGTTCCAATCATTCAGGAAGATGAGGTGTCAGATCACCGTAAAAATGAAAAAGTGATTATTGTCATCAATCCTTTTACAGGGGTGTAAAAAATAATTAATGACACCCAAGTTATTAAAAATCGACATTACTATTAGTGGGTTTAGACTAGCCACTATGACAGATGATAATTATTTTCAACAACAAAAGTGAGGATCGCTTGCTCTGCATGCACTCACCTTTGTCACGGAGATCATAGATGTGAATTTTTTCCACTATCAGTTATGCAAAAACTCAAAAGAAGTAAGAGAAATAAAGAAACACCCTACCTACCTAGAGATAAATAAGGAGTTTGCAATTCCAGAGGGAAATGTGGCAATTGAGATTGCTGGGTATGGGCGGCGAATATTAAAAGAACTCATAAAAAAAATAGGCAAAGGAGACACACTCGTTCTGACAGATTTAAACAGTCTGGGAGATACCATTGATGATGTGTTGGACACGCTGTTTTCTTGCTTCAAGAAAGATATCAACGTCTACTGTTATCATCCCTATAGCAGAATTGAACCATCTGCTGAAAGCTGTATGTCTTTTCTAATATCGGTACAAAAAGGGATAGACATTCAGAATCTTAAATCAAGCAGAAGCAAGCATAGAACAATCAAGAAACCGCTTGGACGAAAAGAAGGCAGTCAGCATAAACTCAGCATCTACACACTCAAGTTGAAAGGGTATAAACAATCAGAGGTAGCAAGAGAATTAGGAGTCAGCTTATCCACAGTTAAACGAAATTGGAGAAACGGAATTATCGGTTAATTCAGCAACCTAATTGCAGAGTAACTTTTAAACAGTCATCACAGGCTGGGGCTAACTTCATCTAAAATTTAGATGTAGGAAATGGTATTATAATGGCTGTATACCCTTACTCCCAGTTAATGGATAACTAAGGGTGCTATTAACAATCAGTGTCCATACTAAGATCTGATGCCAGTATATACCCCTAATCCTGGGTAAGTATAGCCCTGCCTGTGTGGTGATAACTAATACGGCCCCCTATAGACTGTAGGATCAATTACACAGGTATATATATTATGAGAACGTACAGAGGGACACACGGATTACACAACGAAGATAATCTTGATCAAATGATTGAGGTAATTGAAAACGCGAACAACGAATTTAGCAGCATAATGGCTTTGCGTGTTGATCTTCATTACCCCCCTAACCTTGAAGATACAGTTTGCTGCTTCCACAATCGCGAACCAGGAGCAATATCCCGGTTTATTAACTCATCGAATGAGATACTGGAAGCCAGCGAGCGGCGCAGGGAGCGTAACGGAGTCAGGGTTCATCCTAATACCTTACGTAGTATGTGGGCCAAAGAATTCAGTGGGTCAGGGAAATGCCACTTCCATACCTGTCTGGTGTTTAACAAGCAGGCGTATTACTACTTGGGAGACGACAAGAGCGAAGACTCGTTGAAAGGGATGATCACCAAAGCCTGGTACAGTGCATTAGGAATGGAACTGGATGACTACCCAGCGCTGGTTCATTTTCCTGAGAACTGCAAATATATTCTGGACAAATATTCACCTGATTATCTCTATAACTATGGCATGCTATTTGTGCGCCTGGATTACCTGACCAAGCTTGACAGTAAAATTTACGAAAAGGGTGAAAGGAACTTTGGCTGTAGCCGGAAATAGCAATTTGAATAGGCCTTCTCTGCGTGGGAAGGCTTTCTCAGGTTCATTGACGAGTGAAATGCCCCATAATTGCGCAAATTAGCCGGTAGTCGGTAACGTAGAAGATCTCGTGGTCATCGGCACTTTGCTCACCGATGAAGAAAACATGCGCCCTGTCCTTTAGCTTTTTCTTCCCCGCATCCTTCGCTTCTTCCTGGGCGGCTTCTAGTTCGTTCTGAAGCGCTGTACGTTTAGCCTGCGACCAGTTGGCCCACTCCACGTGGAGTTTGTAACTCCGCGAGGGTTTAAGTTTCCCAAATTCATCTTTAGCCCACTCGCCCGACAACGGGATAATAAGCCTGTTGTCATCATGTTCAAAATTCTGCCACAACAACTGTGAATAGAAAACTCGGCGATCAGGGTAGGATTGAATAGGATCTTTAAGTTTTTTAAAGACGGTCATGTAAGTATCAGCATCAATGCCCGGTATGTTTAATGACATACCATGATCATACGGGAAGCGAATAAACGCCCTACAAATCTGGCGAATAGCATTCACCGGACGACGGGATTGCCTTGCCGGGGCATTACCCTCACTGGATGTTGACGATGCTGAACGCGTCGAACTGGGTTTGTTTTCGCTGCCAGTAGCGTCTGGATCAACAACTGGTCGTCGTTCAATCAGTTTTAGCCCAGCGGGCATCAAACCCGGTGCGCTGTCCAGCAAGTGGCGGACGCTTTTCTTCTGACTCTGTTTAACAACCGTGCTTTCAGCATCAGCATCGCAGTTAATATGTTCATTTCCCGGAATTTTATTAAACGATGGTCTTTTCTTACTGCTTTTTTGCCAGGCGGAAGGGTACATCTCAATTCCACATCCCCAGCACACGTAGCCTTTAGTATCAACGCTATCAAGCAACCAAAGATCCTCTGCCTCAACAATCTCGTGGGTACGTTTATCACGAGCAGCTTCCATGACTTTCTCCTGTAAGCAGAATGTTTATATAAGCTCGTAGCCTGGCTTCAAACCGCTACTCACTTTCTTTTTAGCGTTCAACCAAATCAATCATTTTTCGTACACAACTTTGGCAACCTTAGCGTTCTAATTCTTTGGAAGCCCCTCTAAGATCCAAGCACATTATTCTATCGGCCAGCTCAATCCGTAGCCTCTTCATTCTCGTCATTTTCAGAGAGATCAAACTGCGGATAATTATCCCTGTTATAGTGGAAATCATATAACGAGTTCATCGAGAGGCGAGTCATGGTATCAATGTTTGCCAGATCAACTCGTCCGTTAGGGAGAAAAGGAACCTGCTCTTTGTTACCTTCACCCGGAATGCCATGATACCGTCCTAACTTGATCGCATTGAGCAGGTGAAAACAGCGAGCCTCAAATTCCTCTCGCGTTTTTGGCGTTTCCATTGAACTGTATTTCATTATCTCCTCCTCGGGGCATATGAAAATATATTCATCAACTTCCCATCGACAGTGACATACCACGCTAAGCCCAGTCCTGGAGGGAGGGTAGTTGTTCTTTTCATGAGTAACAGACTTCCTCTGCTTATTGGTTCCCCCCATCTGTTTTTACTAAGAGAACGCCCGCTTCGCCATTGCCTGCGAATAAAGTCTGAAGGCAACGTTCCAGTCATCTGCATAAACTTTTTCGACACTGCGGCAGGCGTAGCTCCCCCAAAAAGCAAAGGCTGCATTTTGACTCGCTGGCATGTAAGGTGCACACTAAGCGTCCGCTCTATATCAGGTGTCTGTGTTGCATTAAATTCGCTTTCTGCACCTGGTCTAAGGCTCTCATGACCATTATGAGCTGTCGTTAACACCGCTGAGATTTCCACCAGATGCGTTTGACCTTCTCGGGAAACCTCCACTTCATCAAGATAATGCAAGAAAAAGCCATCCTCTATGCCCGAAGCTTGCTGATGTCTACCTTCCATAACAGCGCAGATAATCTGTTTTGCCCGGTTACAAACCTCCCACGGCTCAACACACTCCTCTGACGCGGGGTTCCAGGCACGTAGCAAGGGTTCAATGTTTTGCAGTTCATCCTGTGCGGCCGCCTCATGTATGATCTGGTTTAATGCAAATCGCACCATCGTCTCCCAGCGATGGTGACTTGGTGTTCTATTCACAGTAAAACCACGCGCAAGTAACTTTTCCAGCTCAAAAGCCACCGTGATATCAGCCAATCCACTCTGCTGTAAAACCCGTTTTTCGAGTAAGGTAAGCAAAGCTGGGATATCTATTCCCTGCTTTTCCATCACGGCAAGGGTCTGCGACAAGGATTGCACCCATGTTGGTAAATTTTCTGGAATATTCCGTTGTCCAGAGGCTTCTGATGTCAGTAAAAGCTTTCGGGGTCGCTCAAATGCGGCAATCTCATTTCTTAAAACAAATCCCGCTCTGCTGGTTACTCGCTCCAGGAGATGGACTTGGCTTAGTGCAGTAGTGCCTTCAAGCCATTCAAAAAGGCTGCGCTCTTTAACTATAAAGTCCCATATTCGCTGAGGAGATCTAGCTGACACCCAGTCTGTCAATGCCATTAGTGCTTCAGCTCGTGAGGCAATGTCTGAAACGAGTGCCTCCGTCACGCATTGGCCCAGAATCTTATCATCGTCTGATGCAAGCCACTTCAGTACTTCCAGAGCCCGTTCGCGTCTGAATTTCAGTGGGTGTTCCAGCAGCCAAAACAGAAAATAGAGTGTTTCTTCACCTGCATCTGAGGTATCAGGTTCATTAAGAAAAGAAAAATGCGCAGCATCCGCTTCGGTATTCCCAAGCATGTGGCGGTTGTGTTCAAGTACGATCTGGTTAATAGCTTGGGCTTCTTGATCAGAGAATTTACTGGCTGCTATTTCGATGAGATGACTAGCAATTACCCATGCCGGGGCATAACGTTCTTTTTCTACAAGCGAAGCATAAGCACGAATGACCGAACCTGCATCCGCAGAGTTGTCCAATATGTACGTCCGTGTAAGTTCCGCCAGATGGTTGTTCTTTCTCCAGACTGACCAGTCACCATCCTGAATTATATGCAGGCTTTCAACGGCTAACTCACTTGCACGAACTGTGTTTCTGCGTGCTGCGGCTTTTCGGGCATTTTCCATGCAGGCTTCAGCCCTATTGATCGCAGAACGCTTCCCAAAAAGTCCTGGCTGCATTGCCACATCATCTGAGGTATCAGTACCCTTCTGGTTAGCATCACCAGAGGGGGGAGGCTTAACGTCGTTATCGCTAGTGTCTTCGGATAGCAAACTGATAAATTCAGCAAAGAGTGGCTTATGGTTGTCTGCAAGGTGCTCTGTGAAATTTTTGATAAAATTTCTGTGTTCTGAGAAAGGCACATCACCATGTAAAATGTTGTGCAACCTTTTGGGTATTTCATTAAGGTCTTCAGTGTCTGCAGAAAATTCATTGATAAGTTCAGCAAAGGGCACTGCAAGATTACCAATACTGCCAAAGCTGAATATTTCAAGAAGTCCCCAGCGAAGCCGCCAGTCGACTCTGTTTCGCAGTTCACTGACAATGCATTCTACAGCATGTTCCTCATCCAGCGCTCCCCCCGGGAACCGCATGCCTTTCAATGGATGAGGGCTATCTGCAGCTGGGTGGCTAAGTTGGGTGAGCATTTCCTCATGGGATCCGCAGGACTGCTGACGATAATAGTTAAACCCGTGTGCATAATTCCCACGACGAATAAGTTCGCCAATAAACTGTGATTTTTCCTGCCTAACATAACGCCTAAATGTCATTTCACCCGAAGCATGTTCAAGGAATCCTGCAACTTGTGAAAGTGTAGTATTTGTGTCTGTATGCTGTGGTATCACGCGCAGCATAGTTGTCATGAGGGCAAATTGGTCTTCTTTGTACCAGTCAGGGCCCATCGACACACCTAAAAGCTCAGTGTAAGTGTCCTGTGCCAGCTGAGGAGCATCAAGGCTAATATAAGCTGGAATAATATTCAGTAATTCAGGAACCAGCTCCTGCCGATTCTCAGTAAAAGCAGAAACAAACGCATGCAACGTCTCAAGTAGTTGAAATGTCGTATCAGATTGCCCCAAAAACCGATGCTCATTTAGAAGAGTCTGAATAACTCTGTTCAGTAAACGCCTGTACCCCTCGGAATAAAGTCCACATTGCTGAGGCGTATGAGCCAGAATGAAATCAGTGATCACTGATATCTTATCGGGCCAGCATGCGCCGAACATGTTTACTAACTCTTCGTAAATCATGGGGATAATCTGTTCAGGCATTGCCCATGAATTCGGCCATGCCATGCGCTCTTCCAGCGAGTACGAAAGAGCAGGGAGAATATCATTCTGCACCTTGACTAAAAGCAGTTCTTTTTTCTCATCGTTGCCGTCAATAACTGCCCGGCGCGCCTGCCCGCTGTACCAAAAAATAGCCTCAGTCAATGTCTTGAGCCATTCAGAACATCCCTGACTCGGATGTTTAATATCGGGACAGGGTTGCGTTTCATTAAGGTAGGCGCTCACCAGCCAGAGTTGTCCCTGTTCACTAACGTCAATGCTGTCTGCTGCTATCTCATTTTCTTCATTGAGCAACGTTATTTCGGGTACTACTTCGAAAGAAAATACCCCCGCCATCCTGATAATAAGAGCAGAAGGCGCATTGAAAAAAATAAGGCTACTTAATGAATTAAAACGAATTTCGTTCGAATACGGAATATCAGTATGAAGTAATCTGTCCAGATTGTACCAAACGGGTTGCAAAGCATGCTGGGGCATCGGCAACTGATGTTGCAGAATGATGTCATGTGCCCGCATAACTGAACTGAGCATCAGATCAAGAATATTTTCCGGTAAGCTACCAAACTTTTCTTTAACCGTCCGTAAAGATACGGAGCGGTCATTAAAGGCTATGTTCACGGCTTCCATTTCTGCCTGAAGAGGATAAAAAGCGCGTGTATATGCTGATTTACTATGCGCTGATTGTTCAAAATTATCGCGAACGACTTGCCCACAACCGTACAAATACTCAACAACCTCGCGTGTGCGTCCGTGGCCATCAACCACCCCAGCCATCAGCTCAGCTCTCACCCAAGCCAGGGAAAGGCCGATAAAATCAGATAGATTGACGGGATTGCGTTCAAATTCTTGGTCGACAGCTGACTTCACCTTTTCCAATAGCTTCAGCGCGTGTTCACTGTTTCCCATACGCGCGAGAGTCTGTGCGCTGACAATTGCATCAACTGCATCAACAACGAGGCTTCCAGATGGTATGAGCTGCTCAAGGGCCTCATCCGGTCTGCCAAGTGCAGCCAGGGCAAGGCCTGAGTGATAAGCTGACTGCAGAAACAAAAAATGGTGTCTGAAGGTCATGCGTTGGAAAAGCAGCAACAGACGAATCGATGCCACTGCATCGGCACGAATAAGCGTGTTCTTCAGGGTCTGACGGATATCGTGAATTAGAATATCCGGCTGAGCCCCCTTGACGATACAGGCGTCAGCCCATTCCTGCGTGCACACCAATGCGGCTTCAGGATGTCTGTCGTGAGAGGCTAGGAGCAGGTGATAAGCGCGATTAATCAGGCCATAACTCTCTCCACTGGTAAGGCAGAAGTCGGCAAGGCGTCCGTGCAGCAGCGAGTTAATTACCGCCGTTTTACTGTTGATAAACGCCGCAAATGATTGGTGGCACAATGCTGATGATTTATCATTAAGAAGCAGATGCTGAATACGGTCAAGGGTTGGAACAAACACCGTCTGTTCCTGCGGTGTTAGAACAGGGATCAGTGATGAAATATCAATGCCCCAGCGCATCCGCGAGAGAATACCGAGCAGATTTACAGCGCTCTCATCCTTAACCAGCCCCTGCCAGAGCCTTTCGTAGTAGGTTTCAATGCTGCCACTGAAAACCGGGAATATCTCCAGATTAACCTGATCCGGATTCGCTTTCAGATACCCAAGAATGTATCGGAGATAAAGTGGATGGCCCTGAGCTATATCACTAACTCGTGTGAGTAGTGACAAAGAAGGGGCGGAAGTTTTAAGCTCTCGAGCTGTTAGCTGTAACACCTCCCTATGGCTTAAAAGCGTTAGGCTGATACAATCCTGAGGTGTGAGCCAGTGCCGGAAAGCCTTACCAGCTGATGATAATGATGGTGCGGTGAAAACAAGTTTGACGTTCTCCGGAAGTGTCACCGGCAGTAATGCTGTAAAGCGCGATACTGCCTCATCCCCGCACTCGCTTGCCTCATTCACAGCATCAATGAAAATGACGCCATATTTTCCTTTGTGCTTCCAGTAATCTGAGAAAGTATGTAGAAGGTCAGACACCTTTTGGGTCAGATTGATCTTTTCTGTTTCCTCCCTGCGAGCAGGCCTACCTGAAAGCAGTATAGAAACCTGGTTATGCAGCCAATCGGCAAATACCTCAGGAAGAATTTTGAATGTCGTACCAGCACCGTCTTCCGGTGTAAATTCATAGACACCCGCCACTGCGAGTTGCTCACTACGGGGCTGATAATGGCGGCAGAAGGTAGTCTTACCAGAGCCGGGACTACCTTCCAAAAGCACTGCACGTCCCTTGTGCTCCAGGACGAACGATTCAAAGTTGTCGCGAAATTCTGTGCGGTTCAGGACAACTTCACCCGACAGTGATGAATCTGGCAGGGATGCAATGTCATCTGGGATGAGGCCGTTTCGAATCAGCAAACCGCTTAACTTATCAAGACTTACTGCACCTAGTCCACCATCCATCCTGATGCGCACCATCGCAATGCATTTATTTTCTGATAGAATGGCGGCACCAGAAACTCCACTGTACTCTTCCAGAACACAATCGGCACTGACCGACAAATCCATATCAACGCCATGGAAAAGCCTTGGTAAAATCTGACTTATAGTGCCATGAAGATAATGTGATGGCCCATTGCGTGATGCCGGATAGCCAAAGGCTTTCCATTGGCTTCCCTCTCGCTCCGGCTGTGTCATAAGTGTAATAGGCGGAATGTCGACAGAGTCAGAAAGTGTTAGCAGACAGGCATCGCACGATGTATCTATTTCTGAAATTGTCGCATTGACACAGACGTCTTCATCCGCACCAAAAAATGTCACTGTAATTGGTGTCTCAGGATCATCCGATACTACACAATGTGCAGCCGTAAGGACCTTGTCTGCTGCGATCAGGGTTCCGGAACCAGTGTAACCCGCGCATTCAATGAGTACAGTTGCGTTCCTTATTTCAGTTTCAGTAGCAGCATATCTCACAGTGTTATCCAATCCGTTGATCCTTCAATGATTCTGAATTGTGCACCACTTGCAGAAAGGTAATTTTTCATAAAAGCAGATGCGCTGTTGGCATAGTTAAAATAGAGCGTTCGCGTAAACGCCGCAGGTCTGTCCACAATCGCTTTCAGAACCGCCAGGTTAGGGTGTCTGGCATGCTTTTTTCCGTCGGTTGAGATCAGGTACACAGGAGCATCTATGATCTTTAAAAGATTCGGGCTTGTGTTTCTAATACTACCGTGATGTGAGATTTTAATGATATCAAAATGATGGGACGCCCCACTGGCACCCAGAGATGTCACAACTTCTTCCGCCCAGGCATCTCCTAGCATCAATATTCTCTTCTTATTGAGCACCAGACTGAACGCTATCGAACTGCCATTTGTTGGCGAGGTATCCCGTGCATAATCCCTCTCAAGCAACGGTGTTCTTGCATTGATGACATGCGGAAGAGGAACCTGAGATGCTTCCCTTTTACAAAAAAATTCGAAAGCATCATCAAATGCCTCACTCGAGGAGGACCGTCCCGAAAAGCCCAGCGATGCAAGTTGTCTGCGCCACCACAGGCAGAGCGCTGAAATTCTCTCCTTAGAGGGGCTCAGAATTGTTAGACTGTTATCGCACATCAAGTTGGGAATGGAGGTACCGGTGCAGATACACTGATACCCTTTTCCCTCATTCCAATGATAATCGCCAGCCAGAAGGCTGGCAGCCAGTGAACTCCCCTGACGCGCGCTGATTTCATGCGGTTTGGCTTTATCGGCTTCGACATGATATCTCCGTCTCAAAAAGTCAGTGATTTCTCGGGAATCCACTTTTTGTGCATTATTTTCGGGTCTCGTCATCGCCCTGAGGCTGTTGTGCCATACGCGGTCAACAGTAATCACTGCAGGCTCTGCTGCGTGTCCATTTACAAGAAAGAAGTCCACGAGACCACCAATGTGATCTGAATCAATATGTGTTGCCATGACCAGACGTAACCGGTAACCGTTAAAACTCAGCTCACGTAAGTCAGGCAAAATATGTTGCCTGAACGTTTCCGCGTAGCCTCCGTCAATCAGAAATGCACTTTTTTCCTCATCGCAAATAATAAGAAAAGCATCCCCATCCTTTGCCGGATACATTTTTATCGCTACCAATGAACCCTCCTTGATATCTGCCTGCAAGAATTCACAGGGTATCGTAACTTCTTTCTATCTGTTTGTTTTAGCTTAAAGCAGCCATGAGCGCAGGCTGTGTGAAAACCCTGACTAAAACTGAAGTGCGCGCGTCTACGCAAAATCTGAAATTGGTCGACTGGTTAGTTGAGCCGAATTTTACGTATGAGCGCGGTTTTCAGCCCTGTTTTGGTAATTTATGCGATCAAAAACGTTTTCACACAGTTTGAGCGAAAAGCGTAAGCGTACAGCGAAGGCGGTATTGACTGGAGTAAGGTAAGTTATTCTGTTGGCAGGGTTATACGCCATGGCAACACCTAAACTACAGAGCCTGACGAGGTAAACCAGACGGAGCTGAGTTGACGCTTACTCACGTTTCACGAAGTCCTTCGGAGTTGAGAATTGTGTGGTATTGAGTGTTTTTTTTTAAGCATTATCCTTCTTATCAAACAGTAGTTTCCCAATCCACCATATGGAGTGCCCAACGTTATGAATAAGCTGCTCCCCCTGCCGCAAAGGTGATCGGCTCTCATCAATACCAGCTAGCTTCAAGGCTTCACCAATCTTTGATCCAGTCGGATGCGCATCACCAAGTCTTAGCTCATAAGCGCCTACAACCGGACCAAGTACCAACCGGGCTCTCTCTTCTCCAACTTCGTTGGCCAATATGTCTTGGAGTAGCTTGTTAGAGCCAAGTTTCTCCCTTTCCGTATGAGTTGAGAGTTTGCGTAGCTCGCGAACATTTAAACGATCCGAAAACACGCGAATGATGTCCTTCGCGAGTCGAAGCAATGACGCTTGGTCTCTACACTGGAAGCGAGTGACCTGCTGCATAGCCTCTTCGTCATCTATGTTGTGATTGAACAAGTTAACGTCAAATTTTTTACGGAAGCCTTGTTCGAGCATCCGCATGCTCACAAAGAGCAGCTCTTCAACGGCATGTGTAGAAGCCACTTGAGCCTTGACTTGTGACGACAGCAGTTCCACCGAAACTTTCCCGTCCGGCGCAACATTGTGAGCTGCCCAAAGATGCTGTTCCCAAGCGGCAAGACGAGCGATGTCATACGCATAAACTGTTACCAAGTCGGCAGAGTTGATGCCGAAATGTGTGACGTATCCTGAGGTAGAATGAATGCCACCGGTTTCCGCTGTATACCACTTTAAGGCGAAACCGCGATGACTTAGAAGTTCAAGCACCACGCTTGAACGAAACCAAAGCCAACGACCAACATCTTCATTGTTGAGCGTTGAAGATGACGCTCTTGCTCCATCAGTTTCAACAATGAAATTCGGTAATGTTTGATCAGCATCGCCTCGGATACGTACACTTATACCTTGGTGATCAATCCACTCATCTCTCCAAAACTCTCCTTCAATGCGCACCCCATCGGGGCCAGCTCGAACTCCTTCGGATTGCTCAAACTCCGTATTTTCGTCATCCTCTGGACCCAGGACTGGAGCATCCTCTTCTTCATCAACATCAGTTCTCCAGACACGGAACGATGCCCAACTTCCTCCGTACACATCATTGAGGCTGCGAATAAGCAATTCGAAACGCCCTTGATCCCGCACGCTCTGATGATTTTCTAATCCTTCGTAGGTAGTGCCTTCAAGGGCGGAAACAATCTCAACGCGTTGCCGATAGTAGGAAAGGCGCAATGCGAGTCCCCTGGCGGCCAAGTAGTCAATGAGAAACGCCCGCTTTATCTCAATCAGCTGGTATTTTCCATTTTCGTCAAGAAACTCTCGAGCTACGACCACAAAATCCTCTTCGGGCCTAACCCAGTCGTTCCCCTCCTTAATGAGGCCAAGTGCAACGACCAGATCTGGGTTTAGTATCCATATCGTTCCGCCGATAACAGGTTGGTCATGCACGAATATAAGCTCAATTCCTATTGGCTCTTTGTCGTTATATTGGTATTCATCTATAGGCGAGTAGTGGCCATCCTCGTAGGCGTATGGCCTCGCGCTGTGTGCAATCCCTAGGTCACTCCAACTCAATTGCCCGGCAACTTCTCTGTGTTGTGGTGGGAATGCTATCGATCCGCACCCGAAGAACTCCCCGACGTAACCAATTTCGGTATCCCGCGTTATGTCGCGTACCTGATTCTGTGAAGCACGCAGAGGTACCCATGTAGCATTTGCGAAAGCTCGGCGAGTCTCGCTGGTTTGAAGAATCCAGTCTCTATTCATTAATAGTGTCACTCAAGAGTGTGTACGCATTCTGTAAGGGATGCATTGCTGAGGTAGCCGGAGTAATTCATCTTTCTCAATCTCAAAGATTGCCACTAAGTCGCGTTCCCCTCAGTAACACATTTTTTATCATACTTAGCGGTAAGCCATTAATCCATCCAATATGAGAAAGGATGCCCACAGGAACGCTTGTTGTGAACGACTGCCACTAGCACTTATTCGGGAGTTTATTTGTCAACTCTTGATGTCGAATACAAAAAAACGAGTTTGAAGAACAACGAAAAATTTGACCGCTTCGGTTAAAAAGAAACACGCTGGTTTCTTGACCACGATCTTCTTGCTAAACTCGGCGGCAGTAGAAGGGGCGTTCAATGTATATCTCAGAAATTCAAATTGAGAACTTTCGGCTGTTCGGATCCACCGAAAAAGCCTTTGTGCTGCCGCTAAATCCCGGCCTTACCGCATTGGTCGGCGAGAATGATGCAGGCAAGACGGCAGTGATTGATGCGATCCGGCTGGTGCTAGGAACCCGTGACCAGGATGTGCTGCGCATTGACCCGGATGATTTCCACCAAGCCGCGCCAGGCTCTGAACGCGCGGACCAGGTCGTGATCCGACTGACATTTTGTGGACTTACCACGGCCGATCGCGGTGCCTTTTCAGAATTTCTGACCTATAAAACGATCGGTGACGCAGTCGAAACCGTACTCATCATCACTTGGGTGGCAAAGCGCAATACCAAGGAAGGAAGCTCACGCCGGATACTTCCGCCCGAATGGCGCACCGGTGCTATGGGGGACGGACCATTGCTTGATCTTGGGGCAAGATCGCTGTTGACCGCAACCTATCTGCGTCCCTTACGCGATGCGGAACGTGCGATGAACGCAGGCCGAGGATCACGGCTATCACAAATCCTCCAGTACACAAAGGAGATACGCGACACTGGCATCGCATTCGACAAACATCTTGATCCGCCAGTCGATCCGAAAATGCTGAGTGTCCTTGGGCTCGGTGACTATGCCAGCCATTTATTTGGCGAGAGCGAAGGCATCAAACAAGCGCGCAAGCGTCTCAACGAAGACTATCTTGCACCACTGTCATTCGCCAACGATATGCTGTTGGCAAGGATCGGCGTCGCCGGTACACAAGAAGACAGCCTCAGGCTACGTCAACTACTGGAAAAACTTGAGCTTACCTTGACTGGTTCAGCCGAAGCTGATAGCCATCACAGTCGAGGACTTGGATCAAACAATCTACTGTTCATGGCCTGTGAGCTACTGTTGCTCGCAGCCGAAAGTGACGGCTTTCCGTTGCTCTTGATTGAAGAGCCTGAGGCTCATCTCCATCCTCAGCGCCAGCTTCGCCTCATGTCATTCTTGCAGGAGCAGGCTAAAAAAGAACGAGCCGACCATCAACGCATCCAGATCATCGTCACAACACACAGCCCTAACCTCGCCTCAGACTTGCATCTTGACAATATAGCGTTGATAGAAAGTGGTCGCGCTTTTCCTCTATGCAAAGGCAAAACTAAGCTCAGCCCATCTGACTATCGTTTCCTTGAGCGTTTCCTCGACGTGACCAAGGCAAATCTATTATTTGCACGGGCCGTGTTAGTTGTCGAAGGCGATGCCGAAAATATTCTGCTGCCAGTGCTAGCAAGACTGCTTGGCCGCGATTTCCATCTCCATGGCGTGTCGGTGGTAAATGTTGGCGGTCTCGGCCTTGGCCGCTATGCACGAATCTTCATGCGACAGGACCCTGAGAAGGACGGAGTGATTAACATTCCGGTTGCGTGCATCACAGACATGGACGTGATGCCTAACGTAGCACCATGGATCGTCGGCAAGCTCGAAGCGGGCCAACCAGTGCCAGTTAGGCCTCCGTCGAAGCGACAATGGCGAATCAAGGCAGATTTTCCCGGTGATGCATTAGAGCAGCACCGCACTAATCGCCGTGCTAAAGCTTCGGGTCAGAAGGTCGAGACCTTTGTTGCGAACGAATGGACGCTCGAATATGATCTCGCGTTCCATGGTCTCGGGAAGCATATGTACCAAGCGGCATCGCTTGCGCTTGCGGACGACCGGCTCAATGCTGGAACAGCCATCCAAGCCGATATCATCGCGGCTGCAGACACGGCCTATCAGGCTATCGCGGATACTACGCCCGACCAAGAGACGCTCGGGTCGCATGTGTATGCTTTATTTGAGTCTGACGGAGCATCGAAGGCGATCGCCGCGCAGTATCTGGCAGAGTTGTTAGAGAAAGATGTCGAGGCCGGTGAGCTTGACTCGGACACTTTGCGCAACCAACTGCCACCCTATACCGTAGCAGCTATCGCACATGTAACTACACCATTCGACGTACCGGTACCGGCCAACGGCCCCGTGGCAGAGGCCTAACCTCAATGTTCGATGACCTCATCCGCGAACAGGATATTGCTTGGGCAGCTGCACTTATGGGGTTAGGGCCCAACGGATTCGCTCCAGTCGGTGGCGACGATAGCCGGTTAAAAGCAATGCTAAATCTCGACACGGTCGATTTCGAAGCGTGTCCGGGCAGTGGGAAGACAACCTTGCTTGTCGCTAAACTAGCGGTATTGGCAATGCGCTGGCCATATCGCCAGCAAGGCATTTGCGTGCTTTCGCACACCAACGCAGCACGTAACGAGATCAGCGCTAAACTCAGCAATTCGGCCGCCGGTATCGCGCTCGCCCGCTATCCACACTTTGTCGGGACAATCCATTCGTTCGTCAATGAATATCTGGCACTGCCCTGGCTGCGCTCGAAGGGTATAGAGGTGCGTTGCATCGACACGCAGATCGCCCTTATGAAGCGCTGGAGTATGATCCCGAGGAATACTCGCTGGGCGCTGCAACAGAATCGATTAACGGAAACATGCCTAATCTACACCCAACCCGACTACTCTGGCGGCAATACTGGCAAATTCGGGCCACAGACGCCGACTTATCAGGTGCTACTTGAGGCGCGTCGCGCGCTCAGCGAGCAAGGCTATTTCTGCTTCGACGAGATGTTCGTGTGGGCCAATGAGCTGCTCGACAAGAGTCCAGAGACAGCAATGGATCTGCGTCGGCGTTTCCCACTGGTGTTCATTGACGAGGCTCAGGACAATAGCGAAGAACAATCAGCGCTGTTGCACCGCATCTTCTGCGCTGGCGATTCTCCGTCACGGCGGCAGCGATTTGGCGATTCTAATCAGGCAATCTACGCGCGGGCCGGACTCGAAGGTGCGAGCACCGATCCGTTCCCCGGCACTGCCGTCCACGCGCTTCCGCGCAGCTATCGCTTTTCCCAAGAGCTCGCAGATAAGGTGAAGGGCCTCGGCGTAACTCCACAAGCACTGATTGGAGCTGGTCCACCGCCCCGAATAGATACCGATCCGAAGGCACCAACGATCTTCCTATTTGACGATGTGTCGGTGCAATCAGTTCTCCCCCGCTATGGCGCGTATCTCATTGAATCATTCGACGCAACAGCTTTAGAAAGTGGCGAGTTTACCGCCGTCGCCGGAGTCCACGAACTTAAAGAGGATGGTCGGGTGCCCCACGCCATGGGTCACTACGTGCCGACCTATGATCCCAGCAGTATACGAAAGGAGGCAACGCCGAGTAGCTTCGCGCAATATCTGGCGCGCGCACGGTTCGAGACGCCTGGCAGTAGCAACAGTGACAAGCTGGTCAATGCGACAGCCTCAGCATTGCTGGCAGCAAGTGAGTTGGCTGGCGGCACACACAGCAGGATCTCACGAAAATCACCGCATCGCCGGGTGGTCGAGCTGTTGGCCGAGACCGAAGGACTTACAAGCTATCTCGCGCTGCAAGAGATGATCCTGACAAGTCGTGGAGAGATCACGCAAGTCAATTGGAAGACAGCAGCGCTCCCGCTCGTCGTGACTAGCGTCAAACAGCTGAGCGGCTCTGCTGTGCTTGATGCCGGTGTAGGGGCCTTCCTCGCGTGGCCACAGATCAACACACCGCAACAAGGGGAGGCAATTCTCACACGGAGCACCAATCTCTTAGCTTATCCAACCGATTCCCCTCAGGTCCGGATCCGACTGGGGTCAATTCATTCAGTTAAAGGTGAGACGCACACCGCGACGCTAGTTCTTGACAGTTTCTATTTCGATCATCATTTGAGTGAACTAAAACCTTGGTTGCTCGGGATGAAGACTGGCGGTTCGACAGTCAACAAGAGAGGTAGGACAGTATTTGAGGGCTCGCGCATGCTTGGCCGATTGAAGCTCCATTATGTGGCTATGACGCGCCCGACTCACCTCTTATGCATAGCGATGCGCAAGGATGCATTTGTCGAAGAAGAACTTAGTATCCTCGCAGATCGTGGGTGGACGATTATCGATTGCTGCACTCCTGTAGATTCCTAAAAATTAGTGCAATAGTGACCTGCTCCCCATAGATTAACATACCATGATGTTAGCAATGCCCGCTTCACAGAGCAGCCTGTCAGCCCCGACACTCTAAAACCGTTACAACTACAGCCACGGGCTTTCGACTAGCACTCCAAATAATTTCAGATAGATATTATCTCTGTGAGTCCCCCGCATCCTTACCGGATTGCGGGGATTTTTGTTTTTCACGCTGAGAACTCTGTATGAATAAACCTGACGGCCTTCTGGCCTTTGAGAAGCCTCTGGCTTCGCTTCCTCACGGCCTGTGTGATCTCATCCTTGACCATATTCAAAAACTTACCCACTACGAGCCGGTCATCGGCATCATGGGCAAAACAGGCTCAGGAAAAAGTAGTCTGTGTAATGCTTTGTTCCAGAGCGAAGTCACGCCCGTCAGCGATGTCAACGCCTGCACTCGTGACGTGCTTCGATTGCGTCTTAGCAGCGGCGACCATAGCCTGATACTGGTAGACCTACCCGGTGTGGGCGAGAGTGAGCAACGGGATAGCGAATATGAATCTCTGTATCGCAAAGTCCTTCCTGACTTGGATCTCATTCTGTGGGTTATTAAAGCTGATGATCGTGCGTTTTCCGTGGATGAACGTTTCTACCGTCGGGTGATGTCTGACCACCAGCAGCGGGTGCTTTTTGTCGTTAACCAGGCTGACAAAATCGAGCCATGCCATGAATGGTATGTCACCGGCAATGCACCATCCCCGCCTCAGTTGGTAAATATTGAGGCCAGGCTGGAGTCCATTCGCCAGCTGTTTTCACCGCATCATCCGGTATGTGTCGTTTCAGCGAGAACAGAATGGAATCTGCCTGCAATGGTAGAAACGATGATGCGCAGCCTGCCTGACCGTGCCACCAGCCCGCTGGTGACGCAACTGCACGGGAGGTTATGCAGTGAGCCGGTAAAAAAGCAGGCTCGTGAGGGCTTTGGTAATGTGGTCGGGGAGGTGTTTGATTCTGCGGAAGCGGCATCGTTTATCCCCGCACCACTAAAATCGGTCATCCGTACCGTCCGTGAGGTCGTGGTTTCCGTTGCCCGTGCCGTTTGGGACTGGATTTTCTTCTGACCTGGTTTACCTGCCATTATCACCGGGACATACCCTGTCCGTTTTGACGTTTTATACGCTATCGAATTTGGTCTGTTTTCTATCTACACCTCGTCACGGTTGATTACGGTAACCGTAAAAAATACGTCTTCGAGTGTCCATTCCCTGTCCCACCCCCTCGTTACAATAATCGTTTTATTTTCAGCCAATTATCCTGCTGGAGTAACAATCTCATGACTCAGGCTGAACGTCGCCATGACCGGCTTGCCGTCCGGCTGTCGTTAATTATCAGCCGCCTGGTGGCGGGTGAAACGCTGGATTTGCGAACGCTGGCAACTGAATTTGGTGTGTCGGTTCGTACCCTGCGTCGGGACTTTCGTGAACGGCTGATGTACCTGGACCTGGAGTATCGCAAAGGCCAGTGCCGTCTGTTATCTGGCAGCCGACAGCGGGAACTGGCGGTAATGACCTTTGCCCGTCAGTCAGGTGTTGAAGCTCTGTTTCCTGATATGGATAACCATCTGGTCAGTTCACTGTTGAGCGGTCCCGGTGAGTCCCCCTGTCTTATCTGGCAGGGGGCGGCCCTGGTGCCATCCCCGGACTCGGGCGTGTTCACCCGGCTGGTAAGCGCTATATCGGAACATCGGAAGGTGACGCTACTGGGAAGTGGTTGCCGCTGTACAGGCCTCGCGCCTTATCGTCTGGTGTTGCGTGAAGGCGAGTGGTATCTGACAGGCGAGCATCAGGCCCGAGTTGCCGCATTTCCACTTGCCGATATCAGGGCTGTCACGCTCCACAACGACAGCTTTACCCCGGATACTGCCGTGCGCGACATCCTGTCCCGCACAGATTTTCTTCAGGCGTTACCTCACTTTCGCTTTTTCCACTCATTGCTTGTCGCGACTGACGACGGGCTTATACCTCATAAGGAATAACCACATGAAATTTCTGACCACGACGGTGTTGGCTGCCTGCCTTTGCCTGGGTACTGTTTTTCCGGCTGACGCTGGAAACACCGTCGGCACTGTGAAAGCCTGGCAATACATGCAGGCCGACGGCTGGAAATCAGCCGATGGTATGGATGACAACACGCTGCACAACATGCTCTATCAGGCCAGCGTGATTGATAACTACCCATGGACAAAACAGTTCCTGTTACGCACCCGTGGCGGTGGTGCAATTTTCCTGGCCGATAAGAAAACCCACACTATTCGTCAACTAAAGCTGAATCCGCTTAGCGGTAATTACAACGATATTGAAACAGTCTACCAGGGAGAGAACAACGGGAATGGATGCTATTTCGCCATTATTGATAACAAATTCTGGGCAAGAGACGAGGCCGAGCGGAGTGTTCTCTATGGTTATCCTCGCGCCGATAATGTGGATAACGAGTTGGCTAAAGTCAGGCAACAATTCAGCCCTGAGGTTGTTATGGTCATGCCGGATAACTGTGTGAATAAACAACAGCAAGCGGCGCTGGCGGCTAAACGCTCGGCAGAAGACCAAAAGCTCCAGCAATGGGTGGCACAGCAGAGCCTGGCAGAATTATGTCGCCGCACAGGTAACTGTTGATACGACGTTTTTGGGAATGAAGGAAATTAACATGAGCAAGGATTATCAGAAGGTTACTGTAGCATTGATTCTGGGGCTGTCTGCGCTGCTCTCAGGCTGCGACAACAAAGATGATGCCGAAGTAAAAGCCATCAGCGGGTTTAAAGACCTGACAGCTCCCCGCTTTAGCGACGTGGTGTCAACCCAGAAAGATATTGCTAATCAGTGGGTGAAGAAAGACGCTTTCGGGGCGGAACAATACAAGGTTATTAAAACCCGCAAATCGCCGGAAGGATGCAAAGCGGGTAATTATTACTATCTGGTCGATATGCGGGAAAAGACGGTTCAGCCGCTGATGGCATCCCTGTGTCTTGCGAGCAATATCACCCTGAGCTTTCGCGAAGAAACCGACAGTTATACCGGCGAGAAGTACGTTGTTTATTCTCACGATGGCAAGGAAATGGGCAAAGTTTACTTACCTCAAAATCAGGAGCAACATCAGTGAGCCGATTCGCTAAAGCCTTATCTGTCATTACAGGTTTAATGCTGTGCCATCCGTCATCCGCTTACGCAGATGAACAACGCTATATCAGCATCCGCAACACCGATACGGTGTGGACTCCCGGTAACATCTGTGCGTATCAGTTCCGCCTGGATAACGGCGGTAGTGGTGTGGGTTTTGGCCCATTGGCTGTTTCGCTGCGACTGAAAGACAAAGCGGGTAACACGCTGGCGACAGGTACTATGGACGTTGCTCCGTTCGGCAACAGCGATGCAACCCGTACTCAGGAGGCTTTTCTGGAGCATGAATGCGTTGAAAACGTCAGTGCTGTTGAAATCATGAAAGCGACTGAAGAACGCAACGGCTATCAGTCTGACCTGCCGCTGTCTGTTTTTGACTCTCAGTATTACCAGCCACTACCGGTTTCAGTTGCCGGGAATAAAGCATCGTAACACGGTCGGACTTACATCCGCTTTAACACCATTATTCTGCCATACACCAGGCCATGCCTCCTTCGGGAAGCATGGCCTTTTTGTTTTTAATCGTCCAATAAGGAATCACCTATGACTCGTTTAGCCAGCCGCTTTGGGGCGGTCAATCTCGTTCGCCGTGACCGGCCACTCACCCGTGAGGAGCTGGCGGCATTACGTGCCAAGTGTCTTCAACGAAGATAACCGCTATATCGCCAGTTACGGTATCCGTAAGCCATAACCGGTTTCACTCAGACATTCACTTTCCCGCCAGCCCTTACCGGCTGGCTTTTTATTATCCGGAGATAACCATTATGAACACCGAAACTAACCACTCATCCGATGTTTTCACCCCGGTGGCTGATAACAACCCTGTAGCTCTGGCTGCCACTGTTGTACCCGATGAACAACGTCTCCGTTTCTGGCCGCAGCACTTCGGCGCTATCCCACAGTGGATTTTGCTGGAGCCGCGTATCTTTGCCTGGCTTGACCGCCTGTGTGTCGATTACGGCGGCGGCATCTGGCAGTTTTATACCCTCAGCAACGACGGCGCATTTATGGCACCTGAATGTGATGATGGTGAAAAATGGGCGCTGTTTAACCAGATGAACGGTAACGGCGCTGAACTGAGTGCGCAAGCTGCCGGTATCGCCGCCTGTCTGATGGCGTACAGCCACCATGCCTGTCGTACGGAGTGTGATGCGATGACGGAGCACTATTACCGTCTGCGGGATTATGCACTGGCACACGCTGAGTGCCGCGCCATTATGGCGATAATCGACTGAGGAGTATGTATGTCTGAGCTCGCCTTATCTCCGTGCTTTCCGCTTAACGAACAACGTATCATCCGCCGTGCCCTGCGTTTGCTGGAGAAATACCAGCGCCAGCCGGGGGAATCATTTACCTCCACCATCTTTACCAAAACCTGGTTGCAGCTGCAGATGGCTAACCTTGAAAGGGAGGTGTTTATCGTGATGTATCTTGATAACCAGCACTGCCTGATTGAATGGGAAACGTTGTTTACCGGTACGCTGAGCCATACCGAAGTCCATGCCCGCGAGGTGGTGAAGTCGGCTCTGCGTCACAACGCGGCGGCAGTCATCATTGCCCATAACCATCCGTCCGGTACGACCGATATCAGCCAGGCCGACCGGGCTGTAACAAAGCGAATAGCGGATGCACTCGGCCTGGTAGACGTCCGTCTGCTGGACCACCTTGTGGTGGGTGGCAGCGATATCGTGTCGTTTGCTGAATGCGGCTGGCTGTAAGGAAACACCATGAAAATCATCAGTAAGCGCCAGGCGATGACACTCTACCGTCAGCATTCTGATTCCCGCCTGTTTCGCTTTTGCACCGGTAAGTACAAATGGAGCGGAAGCATCTGTCATTACGCTGGTCGCGAAGTACAGGATATTACTGGCGTGCTGGCGGTATTTGCTGAACGCCGCCAGGACCGCAACGGCCCGTATGTCATTCTGCGTAGCGTCACGCTCAATTAACACTCCCTCTTCGTTATAAAGGAATACATAAATGAAATCTGTCGCCCTGGCCGGTACACCACCGGAGGCCAGACCCTGCCTGCAATGGGGATTGAATCGCGAAGTTACCCCCGTCTTTGGTGCGCGTCTGGTGCAGGAAGGCAATCGTCTGCATTTTCTGGCTGACCGTGCTGGCTTTAATGGTGCATTCAGTGAGGATGACGCGCTGCGACTCGACCAGGCATTTCCGCTGATGCTTAAACAGCTTGAACTCAGGCTGCTCTCGGGAGATCTCAATCCTCGTCGTCAACATTGCGTTACGTTGAACCACAATGGCCTGACCTGCGAAGCCGACACCCTCGGTTCTTACGGGTATGTTTATATTGCCATTTACCCGACCAGCCTGTGCTCACCTGTGTGACCTTCTTCGTCGTACTTACTGCACAAAATCGTTAATCTGAAGAGAACTCAACTCATGCAAACTTTACCTTTAACCCCGCAACGGACGGCTTCGTCCTGCCCGTCACCTGTTGAAATATGGCAAAAAATGCTGACGCATCTGCTCGAACAACACTATGGTCTGACGCTCAGTGATACTCCATTCAGCAATGAAATCACCATTCGCGAGCATATCGACGCTGGGATCTCCCTCAGTGATGCGGTGAACTTTCTGGTGGAGAAGTATGAACTGGTGCGCACTGATCAGCCTGGTTTCACCACTATGGAGCAGTCACCGTTTATCACCCCAATCGATATTCTCCGCGCCAGGCAAGCCACCGGTCTGATGAAGCGTTGTGGTTATAAAGTAGTCAGTGACATTACCCGTGGCAAAATGAGCCGGCTGGATCAACACCATTGAAAATCTCAATGAATGTTGAAGCTGATGGAATTAACGTCCTGGCGCTCAACATGGGCAAAATCGCCGTAGATGTGGACGGTGTTGAAATTGATGAGCTTATAATTGATGAGCTTATAAATGTGGTCAACGACAATGGTTACACACTTCGCATTGCCAGTACACCTGGTGAAATCAGTTTTGAAGATCCTCTGCCAGTGACCGCCAGAACTAACGGTATTCGGTGCAGTACCGCCCATATCACCGACGCAGACAATGCGTTGCTGCACACACTTTCCCAGCAATATCAGGATTATGGTGATGCAGAATGGGTCCACTACACGGGCTCGGGTTATCTGATACGCCTCGATGCCTGGGCATTCCCGGTTCTGCGCCTGAAACGCTGTGGGCTGTCGAAAGCCTGCCGTAAGTTGCTTGTGACGCTGATACGTCGCTATGCCATCAGCACCATTCACTTTGACTCCTTTGGCGACATTCTCCCCGGCTTTACCACCTTCGACTGGTAGTTCGCGCTCATTCTTAACCTGACGGAAAAACCAGACTCGTCCAGATACGGCTGTCTTCTTGCAGGCGAAAATCGACAACGCGAGCAACGATATCTCCACTCAAAACACATAACCTGCAAAGCGCCAGCCCTCATTCGGCTGGCGCTTTGCATTGATATAAAGGAAATAATCCATGTCTGAGATACAAGTCAATAACGACCCCGACGTAATAACTGGTCATACCGAAATCATCAACTCCACCAGCATTGAACGTATCGTGACAGGCCGCAATGCGGCACTGTTACAGATTGAAGAACTCATCCAGCAACTTGCCGACATCTCGACGCTGACCAGTAGTATCGGTGGCAAAACTGCCCGTGACTGGGCGATGCGTCAGGACTTTCGTTGTGGCTGCTGGCTCATGGAAAACGTGAAAACTGCAATGAGTACCATTACCTGTAATCTTGATCGCAGCATCTGGCGTGATCTGATGCAAAAATCAGGGATGATCTCGTTGATGGACGCTCAGGCGCGTAAGCAATGGGATAATAATCTCGACGGTGACGATATTCCTGAGATCAGCGAAGCCAACATTCTTAGCACTTTTGAGCAATTGCATCACAGTAAAGCGGATGTGTTTGAGCGGGGGATTATCAACGTGTTTAAGGGATTATCATGGGATTACAAAACGAACTCGCCTTGCCAGTTCGGCAAAAAGATTATTGTAAATAACCTGGTGGATCACAACCGCTGGGGATTTAAGCTCAACTGGGGATGGCGTAGGGATCAACTGGCTGACCTGGAACGCATGTTGTTTCTGCTGGATGGAAAACCCATTCCGGAAAATCGTAACGATGTGACGGTCAGACTAAGTGAGCACATTAACCATAAAAGCGCATCGGAGATCTTCGACGATGAGTATTTTTCGATACGCTACTTTCAGAAAGGAACCGCGCACATCACTTTTAAACGGATCGACCTGACAGAAAAGATGAATGATATTGTGGCAAAGCACTATCCAGGGATGCTGGCTAGTTCAAGATAACGTTGATTTGCGTTGAGAAATTTTACTTACACCAGCCGTTACATAAATTTTTGATGAATATGACTCAGGAGAGGGGGTTTAGTGTAACCGATTGATTTAATTGGTACGCCCTACAGGATTCGAACCTGTGACCTACGGCTTAGAAGGCCGGTGCTCTATCCAACTGAGCTAAGGGCGCATAGTGAATGCGTCGAATTATACGGCCAGCTTCTGCTGAGTCAACGATTTTACTGCCGCCTGGCGTCTGATGCTGAAGTAATGAGCAATATCCTGCCAATCTCTGCCTGACAGCGTCGCCAGCTTCTGACAAAATAGGGGCAATTCCCGATTTAACTTAACGCAGATGGATCCTCTCCCTGATGGTAGCAAAAATTATTGACGGTAAAACGATTGCGCAACAGGTTCGCAATGAGGTTGCCGGGTTAGTTCAGCAGCGCGTAGCCGCAGGAAAACGAGCGCCAGGTCTGGCGGTAGTCCTGGTTGGTGAAAACCCGGCTTCACAAATCTATGTCAGCAGTAAACGTCGTGCCTGTGAAGAGGTTGGCTTCCTTTCACGCTCGTACGATTTACCTGCGACGACCAGCGAAGCACAGCTTCTGGATCTGATTAGCGAGCTGAATAATGACGCAGAAATTGACGGCATCCTGGTGCAGCTGCCCCTGCCTGCCGGTATCGACAATACCAACGTTCTGGAACATATCTCTCCCGCTAAGGATGTAGACGGCTTCCATCCTTATAACGTCGGCCGCCTGTGCCAGCGCGCACCCACGCTACGTCCCTGTACGCCACGCGGTATCGTTACGCTGCTGGAGCGTTACAAGATTGATACTTTTGGCCTGAATGCCGTGGTGGTAGGTGCCTCCAATATCGTTGGCCGTCCGATGAGTATGGAACTGCTGCTTGCCGGTTGCACCACTACCGTGACTCATCGCTTTACCAAAAACCTGCGTCAGCATGTTGAAAACGCCGATCTGCTGGTTGTCGCTGTCGGTAAACCCGGCTTTATTCCCGGCGATTGGATCAAACCAGGCGCGATCGTGATTGATGTCGGTATTAACCGTCTTGAAAGCGGAAAGGTGGTTGGCGATGTCGATTTTGACGAGGCCTCTAAGCGCGCGTCCTGGATTACTCCCGTACCGGGCGGCGTGGGTCCGATGACCGTTGCCACCCTGATCCAGAACACCCTGCAAGCCTGCGAAAACAATGACGATGGAGTATCAGCATAATGGCAACTTTCTCTCTGGGCGATCATCCCTATGTCGATCTCTGTGACCTGATGAAGCTGGAAGGCTGGGTCGAGAGCGGCGCAATGGCAAAATCGTTTATCGCTGACGGCCATGTTACGGTTAACGGCGCGGTGGAAACCCGCAAGCGCTGCAAGATTGTCGTCGGTCAGAAGGTGGCTTTTGACGGTAATAGCGTAACCGTCACCGCCTGATTGAATCTGTCTTACGCGCGAAGGCTGTCCTTTTGGGCAGCTTTTTTTATGTCTATAAGCAAACTCAGCGTTTATCTCTTCATCATCCGATACCTCACCGCCGTCTATACTGTGGTGGCTTGATGTATATCAATATATGGCTGAACGCTAGCGTTAAGCTGGTGCTATTCACTTTATAAAATGAAGAGGTTCGCGATGAAAGCTGCTGTCGTCACTCACGATCATCAGGTTGATGTGGTAGAAAAAACGCTCCGTCCGCTACAGCATGGCGAAGCCCTGCTCACCATGGAGTGTTGCGGGGTCTGTCACACTGACCTGCACGTCAAAAACGGAGATTTTGGCGATAAGACCGGCGTTATCCTTGGACATGAAGGGGTTGGCGTAGTGAAATCTGTCGGTCCGGGCGTTACCTCACTAAAGCCGGGCGACCGTGCCAGCGTGGCGTGGTTTTTCAAAGGTTGTGGTCACTGTGAATACTGCAACAGCGGCAATGAAACGCTATGCCGCGAAGTCGTCAACGCCGGTTATACAGCCGATGGCGGCATGGCCGAAGAGTGTATCGTGGTGGCGGATTATGCGGTTAAGGTACCTGACGGTCTCGATCCTGCGATCGCCAGCAGCATCACCTGCGCCGGTGTCACTACCTATAAGGCGGTCAAGATCTCCGGTATTTCCCCCGGAAAATGGCTGGTTGTCTATGGCCTCGGCGGTCTGGGTAATCTGGCCCTTCAGTACGCAAAAAATGTGTTTAATGCCAAAGTTATCGCCGTTGACGTCAGCGATGCCCAGCTGAAATTTGCCGAAGAGATGGGAGCCGATATGGTGATCAACTCACGTCATGAAGACGCGGCACAGCTTATCCAGCAACGCACAGGTGGCGCACATGCTGCCGTGGTCACAGCGGTTGCCAAAGCGGCATTTAACTCTGCGGTGGATGCGATGCGCGCCGGTGGCCGTATTGTGGCCGTGGGCCTGCCGCCTGAATCGATGAGCCTGAATATCCCGCGCCTGGTGCTAGACGGTATTCAGGTCGTCGGCTCGCTGGTCGGCACGCGTGAGGATCTGGCTGAAGCCTTCCAGTTCGCGGCTGAAGGCAAAGTTGTCCCCAAAATCACCCGCCGTCCGCTGCGGGATATCAACACTATCTTCCATGAAATGGAGAGCGGTAACATCGTCGGCCGTATGGTGATTGATTTTAACAGCACCCATTAGCGCCGCGCTGCCCAGACTGAAGATGGCCATCCGCAAAAAAAAAGCCCTGACGTTATCAGGGCTTTTTACAGGCTTGTTTAAAATTATTTGCGACGCCAGCGAGTGCCACCGGCACCGTCTTCCAGCACAATGCCCATCTCGTTCAGACGGTCACGCGCCACGTCGGCCTGCGCCCAGTTTTTCTCTTTACGTGCATCGATACGCATCTGGATCAGCGCTTCAATCTGCGCCACTTCTTCATCATTGATATTGACACCGTTTTGCAGGAACTGCTCCGGGTCCTGCTCCAGCAGGCCCAGCACGCCGCCCAGCACGCGCAGGCGCGCCGCCAGACCATCCGCTGCCGCCGGATCTTCCGCCTTCATGCGGTTGACTTCACGCGCCAGGTCAAACAGCGCCGAATAGGCTTCTGGGGTATTGAAGTCGTCATCCATCGCCTCGCGGAAACGCGCCTCGAACTCTTCGCCACCGGCCGGTGTCGCGTGGGTATCGGTGTTACGCAGCGCAATATACAGGCGCTCCAGCGCCGAACGCGCCTGGTTAAGGTTATCTTCGCCGTAGTTTAGCTGGCTGCGATAGTGGCCGGACATCAGGAAGTAGCGCACCGTCTCCGCATCGTAGTGTTCCAGCACATCGCGCACGGTAAAGAAGTTGTTCAACGATTTCGACATTTTTTCACGGTCAATCATCACCATACCGGAGTGCATCCAGTAGTTCACATACGGCCCCTCGTGGGCGCAGGTGGACTGGGCAATCTCGTTTTCGTGATGCGGGAACATCAGATCAGAACCGCCGCCGTGAATATCAAAATGCTCACCAAGCTGTTTGCAGTTCATCGCCGAGCACTCAATATGCCAGCCTGGACGGCCGTTGCCCCACGGAGACGCCCAGCCCGGCTCGTCGGCTTTGGACATCTTCCACAGCACGAAGTCCATCGGGTTACGCTTCACATCGGCGGCCACCTCAACGCGCGCACCGGCCTGAAGCTGATCCAGATCCTGACGCGACAACGAACCGTAGTGCGGGTCGCTGTCGACGGAGAACATCACGTCGCCATTGCTGGCAACATAAGCATGTTCGCGGGCAAACAGCTTCTCTACCAGTTCGATGATCTCTGCAATATGGCGCGTGGCGCGTGGCTCCAGATCCGGTGGCAAAATATTCAGCGCGGTGAAATCCTTATGCATTTCGCCAATCATACGGTTGGTCAACTGCTCAATAGATTCACCGTTCTCTTGCGCACGTTTGATAATTTTGTCATCAATATCGGTGATGTTACGTACATATTTCAGCTGATAGCCGCTATAACGCAGGTAGCGCGCCACCACATCGAAGGCGGCAAAGGTTCTGCCGTGGCCGATATGACACAGGTCGTAAACGGTAATGCCACACACGTACATACCGATTTTACCGGCATGTATGGGTTTAAATTCCTCTTTTTGACGACTCAGGGTATTGTAAATCTTTAGCATTGAGACATTCCGTTTTAAGCGTGTGCGGGTTAACGATAAACTGGTTAATGAGACATTCTGACGTATTTTTTCGTGCAACGCTACGCAAAGCAGGGTTATCCCCCAGCCCCACGTTGCAGCGTTGCTGACGAGCCATCACAATTTGTGGTATAAAAGCCGTCTGCCGCCAGGGGAAGACTTTTGTCTACACTTCCGGCGCCCACTGTTAAATACTGCAACCCTGACAGGATGAGAAAATGGTTACTTTCCAGACTAATCATGGCGATATCGTCATCAAAACTTTTGATGACAAAGCCCCGGCTACCGTAAAAAACTTCCTTGAATACTGCCGTGAAGGCTTTTACGACAACACCATCTTTCACCGTGTGATCAACGGTTTTATGATCCAGGGCGGTGGTTTTGAGCCGGGCATGAAGCAGAAAGACACCAAAGATGAGATCCGTAACGAAGCCAGCAACGGCCTGAAAAACACCAAAGGCACGTTGGCAATGGCGCGTACTCAGGCACCACACTCTGCGACCGCCCAGTTCTTTATTAACGTGGCAGACAACGACTTCCTGAACTTCCGTGACGAAAGCCTCCAGGGCTGGGGTTACTGCGTGTTCGCTGAAGTGGTTGAAGGGATGGATGTGGTTGAGAAAATCAAAACCGTCTCTACCGGCCGCAGCGGCATGCACCAGGATGTGCCGAAAGATGACGTGATTATTCAAAAAGTTACCGTCAGCGAATAATGTCGCACGCGCTGTTTATCGCAGATCTCCATCTGTGTACTGAAGAACCGGCAATCACTGCCGGTTTTCTGCATTTTTTGCGCCGTGAAGCACAGCACGCTGATGCGCTGTACATTCTTGGTGACCTGTTTGAAGCCTGGATTGGCGACGACGATCCCAACCCGCTGCACGCAGAGATCGCCCATGCGCTGCATCAGCTCGACATTCCCTGCTACTTTATTCACGGTAATCGCGACTTTCTGTTGGGCAAGCGTTTTGCCCGTGCAGCCGGAATGACCCTGCTGCCCGAAGAACAGGTGCTGGAACTGTACGGCAAGCGCCTGCTGATTATGCACGGCGACACGTTGTGCACTGACGATGGCGGCTATCAGCGTTTTCGCCAGAAAGTGCAGCAGCGCTGGCTGCAAAAGCTGTTTCTCGCCCTGCCGCTGTTTATGCGCCAGCGTATCGCGTTAAAAATGCGCGACGGTAGCAAACAGGCTAACAGCACTAAAGATATAGCGATCATGGACGTTAACCCGCAGGCGGTATCTGAGGCGATGCATCGTCATAACACGCCGCTGTTGATCCACGGCCATACGCATCGTCCGGCGGTGCACCAGCTTGAGATTGACGGCCAGCCTGCGCAACGCCTGGTGCTGGGGGCCTGGCACCAGCAAGGCTCAATGATCAGAGTCAGCGATGATGAGATCAGGCTGATTTCCTTCCCATTCTGAAGCGCAATCTGGCGCTGTTTCGCGCTACGCAACCGTTTTCCTTCCCGCGCAGTCGTGATATTCTCTCTGCCCTTCCCACCCGGTAGCCAGTCTCTGCGCTGCCACGGTGACGTTTTACAATCACAGGAGTCAGACCCGCATGTCATCCAACGCCGCACCGGCCCGCATTGCTATTGTTATGGGTTCCAAAAGTGACTGGGCCATCATGCAATTTGCTGCGGAAATCCTCACCAGCCTGGACGTTCCGTTTCACTGCGAAGTGGTATCAGCCCACCGCACGCCGGACAAGCTATTCAGCTTCGCTGAGCAGGCCGCAGATAAAGGCTATCAGGTGATTATTGCCGGTGCAGGCGGCGCGGCGCATTTGCCGGGTATGCTGGCAGCGAAAACGCTGGTACCGGTACTCGGCGTGCCGGTTCAGAGCGCCGCACTAAGCGGGGTCGACAGCCTCTATTCCATCGTGCAGATGCCGCGCGGCATTCCGGTCGGCACGCTGGCGATAGGTAAAGCCGGGGCCGCCAACGCCGCCCTGCTGGCGGCGCAGATCCTCGCGCTGCATGACAGCGGCCTGGCGCTCCGCCTCACGGACTGGCGACAGGCGCAGACTGATGAGGTGCTGAACCATCCGGACCCGCAGGAGGAAGCATGAAACCGGTCTGCGTATTAGGTAATGGTCAGCTCGGGCGCATGCTGCGCCAGGCCGGTGAGCCGCTGGGGATTGCCGTTTATCCGGTCGGCCTGGACGCCGAGCCGCAGGCGCTGCCCATCGCACAAAGCGTGATCACCGCCGAGATTGAGCGCTGGCCGGAAACCGCGCTGACACGCGAGCTTGCCGATCATCGCGCCTTTGTTAATCGCGATATTTTCCCACTATTGGCGGATCGTCTGACGCAGAAGCAGCTGCTTGACCGTCTGGGCCTGGCAACGGCCCCCTGGCAGCTGTTATCCGCCGCCGACCAGTGGGCGCAGGTGTTCACCACCCTCGGCGAACTGGCGATCGTCAAACGCCGTACCGGCGGCTACGACGGGCGCGGCCAGTGGCGTCTGCGCGCCAGCGAAACCGCAACCCTGCCCGGCGAATGCTACGGCGAGTGTATCGTCGAACAGGGCATCAACTTCTCGGGTGAAGTGTCACTGGTTGGCGCTCGTGGCCATGACGGCAGCACGGTATTCTATCCGCTGACCCATAACCTGCATCAGGACGGCATACTGCGCACCAGCGTGATGCTGCCTGACGTCAATGCGCAGCACCAGCAGCAGGCGGAACGTATGCTGTCGGCCATTATGAATGAGCTGAACTACGTTGGTGTGATGGCGATGGAGTGCTTTGTGGTGCCGGAAGGTCTGCTGATCAATGAGCTGGCGCCCCGCGTGCACAACAGCGGTCACTGGACGCAGAACGGTGCATCAATCAGCCAGTTTGAACTGCATCTGCGCGCGATCCTCGGCCTGCCGCTGCCCACTCCGGTGGTCAATGGCCCTTCTGTGATGGTCAACCTGATTGGCACCGACATCAATACGGCGTGGCTCAGTGAGCCGCTGGTGCATCTGCACTGGTATGACAAAGAGGTGCGTGCCGGGCGCAAGGTTGGCCACCTGAATCTGGCAGACACCAGCCCGCTGGCACTTAGCACCGCGCTCAATGCTCTGGTGCCCATACTGCCTGCGGAATATGCCAGCGGTATGGCCTGGGCAGTGGATAAACTGGTTTAAGCCATCAACCCGGCGGGCCGAAAAACGAAAGTTTCAGGCCCGCCGCGGCAAATCTCCCCGTTAGCCTGACTCATATCCCCGAAACAGCGCCTTGCCCTTCAGCAGACGTACGCCCAGCCAGCCGCCGCACAGTGACAGCAGCAGCGCACCGGTTAACGGCAGCGCCAGCCACAGCGTAAAGTCCGGCTGCCACGGGAAGTCAAAGACCTTGCGCTGTAATCCCCACAGCGCCACTTCAGCCCCAATGGTCGCCGCCACGCCCGATACCACGCCAAGCATCGCAAATTCGCACCATAGCGTGCCACGCAGCAGCTTCTTGCTGGCACCCAGCGTGCGGTAAACCACCAGCTCCTGTCGCCGCTGGCGCATCCCCACCTGGACTTGTGCCAGTAGCAGCAGTACGCCGCAGGCGGTAACCAATACCACCATGATCTCCAGCGCCTGACTCACCTGCGCCAGCACCTGACCTATCTGACGTAAGATGGTGCCGATATCCAGCAGGCTTAAAGTGGGGAACTGACGGTTAAGCTGCGCCAGCAGTGCATTATTGTCATTGATGCGGAAGCTGGTCAGCCAGGTCTGCGGCTGGTTATCGAGCGCGCCGGGCGGGAAAATAATGAAGAAGTTAGGCTTCAGGCTCTCCCAGTCCACCTTACGCAGGCTGCTGATTTTAGCGCTGAACTGCTGGGTATCCCCGGTGAAGGTTAGCGTATCGCCCAGTTTTACCCCCAGCCGCTCTGCCAGCCCCTGCTCAATTGACACTTCGCCTTCCTTCGGCGGCCAGCTGCCTGCGGTAAGCGGGTTATGTCCCGGCAGATCTTTGAGCCAGGTCAGATTCAGTTCACGATTGAGCGATTCGTCCTGCGCCGGGTCCGCTGGCTGCTGATTAATACCGGTCAGGCGCGCACGCACCACCGGATAGAAGGTTTCCGGCTGCACCTGATGCTGTTGCAGAAATGACGCAACCTGCGGCACCTGCTGTGCGGTGATATTGAGCAGGAAGTAGTTCGGGCTGTCCGGCGGCAGCTGCTGCTGCCACCTGTCCAGCAGATCTCCGCGCATCACCAGCAATAACGCCAACAGCATAAACGACAGCGAAAACGCCGCCAGCTGGCTAAGAGTCGTCCACGGCTGGCGCAGCAAACGGTTGACCGCCAGGCGAAATGCCAGGTTGCGCAGCGTCAGCCGTCGGAGCAGCAGCAGACCTGCCCATCCGATGACTCCCAGCAGCAAGGACAGCAGCACAATACCCGCCACCAGCGCCCACAGCAGTTTACTTCCCCCCACCAGCAGCGCCAGCAGGCCGATCACCACCGCCAGCATGGCGGGCAGATAAAACTTCAGCGGCCAGATATTCGCCACCGTATCGCCTCGCAGCACGCGCAGCGGCTGGGTTGCCAGCAGCAGTCGATATGGGCGCAACCCAACCAGCAGTGAAATAGTCAATAATGACCCCAGCGCCCACAGCCACGGCCAGCCGCTGGCGGCCGGTAATTCACCCGGTAATACCGGGCGCAACATACGCAGCAGCAAGGTCTCAAAACCCAGTCCAATCGCGCTGCCCACCAGCGCGGCCAGCAGCAGTACCGCCAGCCACTGGCCGATGATCAGCTTGCGCAAGGCGTAGCGATTTGCGCCAAGCGTTTTCAGGACGGCCACCAGATCGTAACGGCTGCGGCAATAGTGGTTCATCGCCACCGTCACTGCGGCAATCGCCAGCATCAGCGTCAACAGGGCAGACAGCAGCAGAAACTGCTGGGCGCGCTGCATTGATTTACCTAATGCGTCGCCGGAGTTTTCAACGCTAATCCAGCGCTGTTCAGGGGTAAGCCGTGTGGCAATGTAGCTGTCATATCGCGCCAGCTGCGCCGGAGTTCCGGAAAATTTATAGCGCCAGGTGACCCGACTGCCGGGCTGGACAGCGCCGGTTTTTTCCACGTCGGCCAGGTTCATCAGCAGGCGCGGCGCGGTCTGAAACGGATTAAAGCCCGCATCCGGCTCC
The DNA here is from genome assembly GCF_001050515.1 of Erwinia piriflorinigrans CFBP 5888. GTDB lineage: Bacteria > Pseudomonadota > Gammaproteobacteria > Enterobacterales > Enterobacteriaceae > Erwinia > Erwinia piriflorinigrans. Next base: position 189,378 of record NZ_CAHS01000013.1, on the reverse strand, counting down.
TGGAGCACCTCCCCGTCAATACGCAGTGTGGCATCGCCAACGTCCAGGTTATCCCCGGCTTTACGTTCGAGTAGATCCAGCAGGCGCGGCGCGACCAGCACCGTACCTACCGCCGGTTTTAGCCCGACGGGGGCGGTGGACAGCTGGCCAAACATCGGATAGAGATTATCCACCGCCTTCACCGAAGCCAGCTGCGGCGTATCACCGGCAAAGGTCATGGTCATAAAGGTCAGCTGTCGCCCTACCTGTAGCCCTTCGGCGCGCGCCTGCTCCAACCATTCCTCCGGTACTTCGTTGGCGCTGCGCAGGGTACGGTCACCGGCCATAAAGTCACGGCTTTGCTGCGTCAGCCCTTTCTCCATGCGGTCGCTAAGCGAGCCGAGCGCCAGCACGCAGGCCACCGCCAGCGTCAGCGCCAGCCAAACGATCAGCAGCGAGGGGGATTTCCACTCGCGCCAGAACCAGCGCCAGATCATGCTTCCTCCCACAGCTTGCCGTCACGCAGACGCAAACGCCGATCGCAGCGTGCGGCCAGCTGTTCATCATGGGTGACAAGGATCAGGGTGGTGGCGTGATCGCGGTTCATGCTGAACAATAGATCGACGATACGTTCGCCGGTTTTGCGGTCCAGATTGCCGGTCGGCTCATCGGCAAACAGCAGCGCCGGGCGACCGTTAAAGGCGCGGGCCAGCGCCACGCGCTGCTGCTCACCACCAGAAAGCTGGGCGGGTAGATGGCCGAGGCGCTCCCCCAACCCAAGCTGGCCTAGCAGCGTAGCCGCCTGTTCACGGCTCTGCCTGTCGCTCTCACCGCGCAACAGCGCCGGGAGCTGCACGTTCTCCTGCGCATTAAGGGTTGGCACCAGCATAAAAGACTGGAAGACGAAGCCGACATTTTGCGCGCGCAACTCCGCCCGCTGCTCCTCATTCATCTGATGCAGCGGCTGGCCGAGCATCATCACGTCTCCCGCGCTGCCGTCATCCAGTCCGGCCAAAATCCCCAGTAGGGTCGACTTGCCCGATCCCGACTCACCGATCAGGGCAATGGTTTCAGCCGGTTTGACAACCAGCTCAACTCCGGTAAGGATGGACAGTTGATGCTCACCCTGACCCACGGACTTACTAAGATGATGAACTTCAAGAATGTTTTCCGCTGGCATTACTGGTTCCTGTTTTTAATGGCTTTTATGACGCTGCGTGCGACGGCGGCAGATACGCTGCTGGTGCTGGGCGACAGCCTGAGCGCCGGTTATCGTATGTCCGCCAATGCCGCATGGCCCGCGTTACTCAATGATAAATGGCAAAAATCCCCTACTATCATTAACGGTAGCATAAGCGGCGATACGACGGCACAGGGACTGGCCCGACTTCCGGCCCTGCTAAAGCAACATCAGCCTCGCTGGGTACTGATTGAGCTGGGGGGCAACGATGGTTTACGTGGGTTCCCTCCGCAGCAGGTCGAACAGGATCTGAACCAGGCCATTGCTCAAATCCAGGCAGCAAAGGCGCAGCCGTTGCTGATGCAGGTGCGGCTGCCGGCCAATTACGGTAAACGCTACACGGATTCATTTGCCGCTATCTATCCCAGACTGGCCAGTCAGCATGCTATCCCACTGATCCCGTTCTTTATGGAACAGGTCTACCTGAAGCCAGAATGGATGCAGGATGACGGCATTCACCCCAATCCCGCTGCCCAGCCTTTTATTGCGGAACTTATGGCAAAACAGTTGGCTTCCTTAGTTAAGCATCAGGCATCGGGTAGCGTGGGGAATGATGGGTAATGAAATAGCGCACAAAACGTTGCCCCACTCTTACCAATAGCACATAAAAACCAGATCGGTTATCAGTCCATTGCGATGAACCAGGTTTATTAAGAGCACAAAAATTTATGCAAAAAAGTATCGTGATTACCGGCAGTTCCAGCGGTATCGGCCTGGTCGCCGCTAACGACCTGCTGCGCCGTGGCTACCATGTGATTGCCACCTGCCGTAAACCGCAGGACGTGGAGCGGATGACCCAACTGGGGTTCAGCGGCGTGCTGCTGGATCTTGATGATGCCGCCAGCGTTGCGCGCGCGGCGGATGAAATTATCGCGTTGTGTGATGGCCGTCTGTTTGGCCTGTTTAACAACGGGGGTTTTGGACTGTATGGCCCGCTGCAATCGATATCACGCCAACAGCTGGAGCAGCAGTTCGCGACCAATCTGTTCGGCACCCACCAGCTTACCATGCTATTGCTGCCTGCCTTGCTGGCTTCGGGCAATGGGCGCATCATCAATACCAGTTCGGTGATGGGGCTGATCTCCACGCCCAAACGCGGTGCCTATGCCGCCAGCAAATATGCGCTGGAAGCCTGGTCCGACGCCTTGCGTATGGAGCTGCACGGCAGCGGGGTGCGCGTCAGCCTGATTGAACCCGGGCCAATCAGCACCGGCTTCAGCGATAATGTTCAGCAGGCGCAGCAGGACAAACCGGTGAAAAATCCGGGCATTGCCGCACGCTTTACCCTGCCCCCGCAGGCGATTTTACCCAAGCTGCGCCATGCGCTGGAGAGCCGCCATCCACGCCTGCGCTACCCTGTGACTCTGGTCACACACAGTATGAATGTGTTACGCCGTTTGCTGCCGGGCTGGATGATGGATCTGATTTTGCGCCAGAATTAAGCGCCGGGCCTTGAAGCACCGACGCCCGCCCCAATACAGTACTAAACTTACGTAAAAAGAGACGAATTGATGTCATCACAAGCCCAGATTGTCGAGATTAATGAAACTAACCTGCACCAGACGCTGGAACAGTCGATGCAGATCCCCGTGCTGTTCTATTTCTGGTCAGAGCGCAGCCCGCACTGTCAGCAACTGACACCGCTGCTTGATCGTCTGACGCAGGAGTATGCAGGTCAGTTTATTTTGGCAAGGCTGGATTGTGATGCCGAATCGGCCGTAGCACAGCAGTTTGGCCTGCGTTCAATTCCGACCGTTTATCTGTTCCAGAATGGCCAGCCGGTTGATGGTTTTCAGGGGCCGCAGCCGGAAGAAGCGGTACGCGCCCTGCTGGAAAAGGTGCTACCTAAAGAAGAAGAGCTAAAGGCACAGCAGGCTATGCAGCTGATGGATGAAGGCAAAGCGATCGAAGCCCTGCCGCTGCTGAAAGATGCCTGGGCTTTGAGCAAACAGCGCAGCGATATCGGCTTTCTGCTGGCGGAAGTGTTAATTAACCTGAACCGCAGTGAAGAAGCCGAAGCCGTGCTTAACGTGGTGCCGTTGCAGGATCAGGATACGCGCTATCAGGGGCTGGTGGCACAAATTGAGTTGCTAAAACAGGCAGCGGATACCCCGGAGATCCAGCAGCTACAGCAGCAACTTGAGGCTGCCCCTGACAATGCGGAGCTGGCAACCCAACTGGCGCTACAGTTTCATCAGGTCGGACGTAATGAAGAGGCGCTGGAGCTGCTGTTCAGCCATCTGAAAAAAGATCTTTCCGCCGCCGATGGACAGGCGCGTAAGATGCTACAGGAGATCCTCGCCGCGCTGGGCACCGGCGACGCACTCGCGGCAAAATATCGCCGCCAGCTTTACTCTCTGCTTTACTAACCTGCGGGGGTTTGAGGACTGTTTCTGCTGAAATCGACGGGACGAACCGCCTTGCGGGTTCGTCCATCAATACGGACGCGAAGGAAAGCGACCGCTCCTGAATAAACAATGTGGAGGTTATTTATGCTGACTGCTATCCCCGTCCTTATCGTGCTGGCCCTGATTATCGTCTGGTCAGGCGTTAAAATCGTCCCACAGGGTTTCCAGTGGACGGTCGAACGTTTCGGCCGCTACATCAACACCCTGCAACCAGGCCTTAACCTGGTGGTGCCCTTTATGGACCGTATCGGCCGTAAAATCAACATGATGGAGCAGGTGCTGGATATCCCCTCGCAGGAGATTATCTCGAAAGATAACGCCAGCGTCACCATCGACGCCGTATGCTTTATTCAGGTCGTTGACCCGGCGCGGGCCGCCTATGAAGTCAGTAATCTACAAGTGGCGATCATCAACCTCACCATGACCAATATGCGCACCGTGCTGGGGTCAATGGAGCTGGACGAAATGCTGTCGCAACGCGACAACATCAATACTCGCCTGTTGCAGATCCTAGATGAAGCCACCAATCCGTGGGGCATAAAGATTACCCGTATTGAGATCCGCGATGTACGCCCTCCGGCAGAGCTGATTGCTTCAATGAATGCGCAAATGAAAGCTGAGCGAACCAAACGCGCGGATATTCTTGAGGCCGAAGGGGTACGCCAGGCGGCAATTCTGCGCGCCCAGGGCGAGAAACAGTCGCAGATCCTGAAAGCCGAAGGCGAACGCCAGTCTGCCTTCCTGGCAGCCGAAGCGCGTGAACGCAGTGCGGAAGCGGAAGCGCAGGCGACGAAAATGGTATCCGCAGCGATTGCTGCTGGAGATATTCAGGCCATAAACTACTTTGTGGCGCAAAAATATACCGACGCGCTGCAACATATTGGCTCTTCAACCAACAGCAAAGTGGTGATGATGCCGCTTGAGGCCAGCACTCTTATGGGGTCGATTGCCGGTATCAGCGAACTGTTAGGTGAAAGCAAACAGGAGCGTAAACGCTGATGCTCGACATGCTATTAGCGAATCCGTGGTGGTTATGGCTGACGCTGGGTGGTCTGCTGCTGGCTGCCGAAATGCTTGGTGCCAGTGGCTATCTGCTGTGGAGCGGTGTGGCCGCCATGCTGGTTAGCCTGCTGGTGTGGCTGGTGCCATTGCCGTGGGAATGGCAGGGACTGAGTTTTGCAGCGCTAACCATTCTTGCTGCCCTCTGGTGGTATCGCTGGCTGAAGAGCCGTGAGCAACGACATCCTCCTTCCACCCTCAATCAGCGCGGCCAGCAGCTTATTGGTCGCCAGCTGACGCTGGACGCGGCGCTGGTAAACGGTTTTGGCCATGTGCGCATTGGTGACGGCAACTGGCGCGTGCAGGCGGATGAAGACCTTCCGGCGGGCACGCGGATAGTTGTCGTGGCGGTGGAAGGAATTACGCTACGCGTGGTGGCAAGCAGCGTTTAATCGGCTTTCATCACGTGACCGCAGCCGGACAAATGGTTAATGATCGGGCACTCTGCACCGTTGTCGCCAGGACAACTGGCGGCAAGATCGAGTAGCTTTTGGCGCATTAGCTGGAGTTCGCTGATATGAGACTCGATTTCTGCCGCTTTCTCCAGCGTGCGTGCTTTCACATCCGCGCTGTGCCGCGCCGGGTCATTAAACAAGCTAACCATTTCCCGACACTGCTCCAGATTAAACCCCACCTGACGAGCCTGACGCAGCAGCGTCAGCTCCTCCAGATGCTTCGCGCTGTAGCTGCGGTAGCCGTTTTCAGTGCGCAATGGTGGCGTGACCAGACCTTTCTCTTCGTAAAAGCGGATTGCTTTACGGGTTAACCCGGTCTTTTTTGCCACATCGCTGATATTCATGATTGCTCCTTGACCTTCACCTTGATGGAAGGTTTAACCTTCATAACTAATGTAAAAACCGCTCCGGGTCAATCCGGATCAACAGGAGAGATATTATGCCGCACACCACCCTACTGACGCTGGACGGATTGTCCTGCGGACACTGCGTAAAGCGGGTAAAAGAGGCGCTGGAACAGCGCGCGGACGTGGAGCAAGCGGAGGTCAGTCTCTCCGAAGCACGCGTGAGCGGAACTGCCAGCGCAGAGGCGCTGATCGCTACGGTTACCGGGGCCGGCTATCACGCCAGCCTGGCTGACGCAGCAACGTCCCCAAAGACTGACCCGCTGACAGACTCAGACATACAGCCGGAAGCGCTGACAGCGGCAAAAACCGAGCTTCCGGCACCACACAATGACAGCTATCAGCTACTGATCGACGGTATGAGCTGCGCCAGCTGCGTGAGCCGTGTACAGAGTGCGCTGCAAGATGTCCCCGGCGTCAGCCAGGCGCGGGTCAATCTTGCCGAGCGTAGTGCGCTGGTACTGGGTTCCGCGCTGCCGCCCGTATTAATAGAAGCGGTTAATCGCGCTGGCTATGGTGCGGAAATCATTGAAGATGAGACAGAACGGCGGGAAAAACAGCAGCAAAGTGCACTGGCGGCGGTAAAGCGCTTCCGCTGGCAGGCGGCGCTGGCATTGACACTGGGTATTCCTTTGATGGTCTGGGGGATGTTCGGTGACAATATGATGCTCACCGCAGATAATCGCGGCAGCTGGCTGGTGGCAGGCATACTGACTCTGCTGGTGATGATCGTGGCCGGCGGCCATTTCTACCGCAGTGCATGGAAAAGCCTGTTAAATCGCCGTGCAACGATGGATACGCTGGTGGCACTGGGTACCGCCGCCGCATGGCTTTACTCGATCACCGTTAATCTATGGCCTGACCTGTTCCCGATGGCGGCACGTCATCTCTATTACGAAGCCAGCGCGATGATTATCGGCCTGATCAACCTCGGCCACATGCTTGAGCAGCGCGCACGCCAGCGCTCGTCACAGGCGCTGGAAAAATTGCTCGATCTCACGCCCCCCACCGCACGCGTGGTGACTGAAGCGGGCGAACAAATTCTACCATTGAGCGAGGTTCAGCTGGCGATGACGCTACGCGTGATGACCGGCGACCGCGTACCGGTAGACGGCACCATTATTCAGGGTGAAGCCTGGCTGGATGAAGCAATGCTCACCGGCGAAGCCCTCCCGCAGCAGAAATCAGTAGGTGATACGCTGCATGCCGGAACCGTGTTGCAGGACGGTAGCGTGCTGTTGCGGGCGAGTGCCATCGGCAAAAATACCACCCTGGCACGTATCATTCAGCTGGTGCGCCAGGCGCAAAGCAGTAAGCCAGAAATCGGCCAGCTGGCGGATAAAATCTCAGCGGTATTTGTCCCGGTGGTGGTGGCAATAGCGCTACTGAGCGCCACAGTCTGGTATCTGTTCGGCCCGGCACCTCAGCTGGTCTACACCCTGGTGATTGCCACTACCGTGCTGATTATTGCCTGTCCCTGTGCGCTGGGTCTCGCCACGCCGATGTCGATCATTGCCGGCGTGGGGCGTGCCGCCGAGTTCGGCGTACTGGTGCGGGATGCCGATGCGCTACAACGCGCCAGCACCCTGGACACGCTGGTTTTTGATAAAACCGGCACGCTGACCGAAGGCACGCCGCGCGTGGTCGAGATGGTGCTGTTCAACCATGCCAAACGCCAGACGGTGCTGCAACAGGCTGCCGCACTGGAACAGGGTTCCAGTCATCCTCTGGCACGAGCCATCGTTGAGCATGCCGGACTGCCCACGCTGCCGGAGGTTGCGCAATTTCGCACCATAGCGGGTAAAGGCGTCAGCGGCGTCCTCGACGGCACTCCCCTGCTGCTGGGCAATGTCGCGCTGATGGCTCAACAGCAAATTGCTACCGATAGCGTTGCACCAAAGATGGCTGAACTGGCTTCAACCGGTGCCACACCGGTCCTTCTGGCAGCGGACGGCGAGATAGTTGCGCTGTTTGCCATTCGCGATGCGCTTCGTCAGGAGAGCGTCAGTGCGCTGCAACGCCTGCGCAAACAGGGCTACCGCCTTGTGATGCTGACCGGTGACAATGAAATAACCGCTAAGGCTATTGCTCGCGAAGCGGGGATCGATCGCGTGATTGCCGGCGTGCTGCCGGGCGGTAAAGCGGCGGCCATTAGCGCCCTCCAGCAGCAGGGACAGCAGGTTGCCATGATTGGCGATGGTATTAATGATGCTCCGGCGCTGGCCCAGGCGGATGTTGGTATTGCGATGGGCAGCGGCAGCGATGTGGCGATTGAAACGGCGGCAATCACGCTGATGCGCCAGGATCTCAATGCGTTGGTGGATGGACTGGCCATTGCCAAAGCCACACTGCGCAATATGAAGCAGAATCTGTTGGGCGCATTTATTTATAATGCCTGCGGTATTCCGCTTGCTGCTGGCGTGCTGTATCCGCTAACCGGAACGTTACTTAGCCCGGTCGTGGCCGGGGCAGCAATGGCACTTTCGTCAATCACAGTGGTGAGTAATGCCAATCGCCTGATCCGCTATCGTCCGCCAAAGTGACCAATAGCGGCGCGTTTATTGCTGTCAGACAACGACCGTTCGCGTTAGCATGGTGGCAATAAGCGAAAGAGGTGAAACATATGGGAACACTGGTGCACAGGCTGCTACTGCTGTGGCGCGGGCTTCGCGCGGTACGCTATCGTTACCCGGCTGTGGACATCACCCTGGGAACACGGCAGCTACATCTGGTGGGAAGTATTCATATGGGAACGGGCAATATGAAGCCGCTCCCGGCGCTACTGACAGATCGCTTACGGCATGCCGATGCGCTGATTGTCGAAGCGGACATCTCCGCTGGCGCTTCGCCCTTTAACGACAGTGAAATATGCCTACCGCTGGCGCAACGTCTCCCGGAGCAGCAGCTGTACCTGCTGCAACGCCGCTGTGAAGAGTTGGATATCGATCCTCTGCGGGTAGATACCCTGCCAGCCTGGCAGATTGCCTTAATGTTGCAGGCGCAGCAGGCGCAGCGCCTTGGGCTGCGTGCCGATTGTGGCATTGATTATCAACTGCTACAGGCCGCACATGCGCAACAAATAAAAGTTGTCGAGCTTGAGGGGGCGTTAACCCAGCTGGCGCTGCTGAACTCACTGGCGGATAACGGCCTGCCGCTGCTGGAAGACACCCTGAAACACTGGCACACTAATGCCCGTCTGCTGCAAACGATGGTGAGTTGGTGGCTGGAAGCTCCGTCGGGTAGCATGCGCAAACCCGAGTTGCCCAACACCTTTAGCAGCAGCCTGAATGATTTGCTGATGACCCAGCGTAATCTGCAATGGAGCCGTTTCATGCAACAACTCCCGCCGGGTCGTTATGTGGTCGCCGTTGGCGCACTGCATCTGTATGGCGAGGATAATTTGCCTGGCCTGCTAAGCGGCGGCTAAAAAAAGGGCCGATATTGCTATCGACCCGTCAAATAAGGACATCATTATGATTTTAGTTATCGTTTCTGCATTTAGCCGAAACGGGCGCTAATTGTCGCTTAAACTGTAGTCATGCACCAGTGTTTTTATTTATCAATCGTTCATACTGTTCGCAGCACACAATGGAAGGCCTGTAATTATGACACCTGCGGTCAAACTCCTTGAAAAACAGAAGATCGCCTTTATGCTGCATGCTTACGCACATGACGGCAACGAAACCCACTTCGGCGATGAGGCGGTGCGCAAGTTAAATCTTGATGCAAACCAGGTCTATAAAACGCTGCTGGTCGCGCTGAATGGCGATAATAAAACGCTGGCGGTCGCGGTGACTCCGGTCGCTGGGCAGCTGGACTTAAAGCAGGTAGCCAAAGCCTTGGGTAGCAAAAAAGTTGAGATGGCCGACCCGCAGTTTGCCCAGCGCAGCAGCGGTTATTTGCTGGGCGGTATCAGCCCAATCGGCCAGAAGAAGCGCCTGCCAACGATAATCGATGGCAGCGCAGAACAGTTTGCCACCATCTATGTTTCAGGCGGCAAACGCGGACTGGATATTGAGATGGCACCGCAGGATCTGGCACAGCTGCTCAGCGCCCGTTTTGCAGATATCGCGGTATGCAAAAAATAACAGACACAATTAATCAGGACGCTGGGCGATAAGCCGATCGATCATCCACTGTCCTGCTGGCCCGGGAGGCGAACGGCGCGAGCTGACCACATCAACCTGAATGCTCTGCGGCCAGCCCGCCACCGGCAGTTCACGTAGCAGTCGGTGACCAAACTGCTCGGTGAGCCAGCGTGGTAAAATACTCCAGCCGAAACCCTGTTCGGCCATCTCCAGTAATAACAGATATGAGGGTGCCAGCCAGACTTTTCCGGCAGATATCGGCATCCGCTCCACCCAATTATTCAGCCGCAGTTCACGCACCTTGCTCAATTCAGCCTCATTCACCAGCGCCTGACGCGCCAGCGGATGATCCTGATGCAGGTAAATCGCCATTTGTGCCTCGACCTGGAGGCGCTGTACGTTAATGTCCGGTGGATAGTGCTGCTGCGCGCGGAGTACACCAATATGCGCCCGGCCACTTTGTAGCAGATCAATCACATCTTCGTTTTCCGCAATCATGCACTCAAACTCAATATCGGGATAGCGGCTGGCAAAACGTTGCAGCAGGAGTGCGTGGTAGTCAGCCTGCCAGAAATCGGTAGTGACCAGCCGCAGACAAGGTTCCACTTCCCCTGCCAGGCGCACCGCCAGACTGTCCAGCTGCGCCGAGGCGCTCAGGATCTCCTTCACCTGCACCAGCGCACGCTGACCGTTTTCGGTCAATACCGGGCTACGGGCGGTACGGTCGAATAAGATAAACCCCAGATCGCTTTCCAGATTCGCTATGGCGGTACTGATGGTGGACTGGCTTTTGCGCAGTGCGCGCGCCGCAGCGGAAAATGAGCCGCTTTCCACTGTCTGAACAAAGGCTTCCAGAGATTCCGGAGAGTAGCGCACTTATGTATCGCTTTTATCGATGGATGGTCATTTTATCTTAGCAAATAAAACGTGGAAAATGGTGCTCATAATAGATTAAGGAGGATATATGTCTGGTCGTACTCTCAAAGAACGTTTTTATCATGCGGCTGGCTTTGAGCTATTGGCTATTCTGCTGATATCACCGCTGGCTGCCTGGGCAATGGAAAAGCCGTTGTTCCAGATGGGTGCACTGGCGATCGTACTGTCGACGGTAGCGATGTTATGGAACATGGTTTATAACGCAGGTTTTGATCGGCTGTGGCCCCGTGGCAAGGTGCAACGCGGGCTGATATTGCGCGTACTGCATGCGCTGGGTTTTGAAGGGGGCTTTATTGCTATTGGCCTGCCGATTGCCGCATGGATGCTGGGGGTTACTCTGTGGCAGGCATTCCTGATTGAGGTGGCTTTCTTCCTGTTTTTCCTGCCGTATACAATTTTTTATAACTGGTTATACGACAAGGTTCGTGAACGCTTGATGGCATCATCCCGCAAACCCGCGCTGAACAAGCAGGCTTAAAACACACGGCGAACATTTCCTCAGGGCGGCCGACTTAACGGTCGGACCGCCCTTTTTATGCGGGTGCTAAGGCTTTATCGCCGCCGCGTTATCGCTTGCCACAGTATTTTGCGCCTTCTTCAGATACACAATTTCCCCGTCCGGCTGGTAGCTGGCCGCATCAAGAGGAGAATGGCTCTGAATGTACTGTTTTAAGACTTCAGCATCGACAAATCCGCTATTCACGTAGCCGGGTAGCTTATCCACCTGCGGATAACCGTCACCGCCGGTGGCGTTAAAACTCAACATCGCAATACGGTAGGTTTTATCCGCTGACAGCGGCTTACCATCGATCTTGATATCACTCACCCCAGAACCATCGGCCACCAGACTGACGCCGGAAAACTGCGCGTAGGCACCGGAATCGACCTGCTTGTTGGCGACGACCGCAAGATATTTTTCGACTTCACTGCCTTTCATATCAACCCAGGCCAGGGTATTACCAAATGGCTGCACTTTCAAAACGTCTTTATAGGTGATAGCACCGGCTTCAATCGAATCACGCACCCCGCCGCCGCTCATCAGCGCAAAATCGGCCTGAGCGCGCTCTTTCAAACCCGCAAGGATCAGGCGTGCCATACTAGTCTGCACAAAACGGACTTTGGTGCGGTCGCCTTCAAGATGACCGTTGACGCTGCCAATTTTCACGCCCAGCTGCTGTTGTCCCTTTTGCTGGAATGGCGTTAAGAGCTTTTGCACCCCAGGATTTTTGGGTATTTCAGTCGTGTAGTTTACCCAGCTGGTGCTACCGTCAGCATTCTTTAACTTGTGCTTCAGATTGATCGGCACCAGCTGATAATTAACCAGCGTCAGCTTGCCGTTACGGAAGGTAAAGTCAGCACGGCCAATATATTTGCCCCACTCATGGGCCTGTACGATCCAGGTGCCATTCTGACGATCCGGCGTGCAGGGGCTGCCCGGCACATAATCCACCTGTTTCAGGTTTTCTTTGGCCATACATACCGGGTTCTGTGAATGACCTCCGACGATCATATCCAGGTAGCCTGCGGGCAGCGCACGCGCCATCTCGACATCGCCCGGCGCGTTAGACCCGTGCTGGCCATTGTCATAGTGCCCCATATGCGTTGCGGCAATGATCACATCCGGTTTTTCGTTGGCACGCAGCTCGTCGACGACCGCTTTGGCTTCCGTAGCGGGTTGATGGAACTGCATATCGGTGAAGTATTCCGGGTTACCGATCTTGGCCGTATCATCGGTTGTCAGGCCGATAACGGCAATTTTCAGGCCCATACGGTTGAACAGCGCGTAAGGCTGGAACAGGCGTTTGCCGGTGCTTTTCTGGTAGATATTGGCCGAAAGCAGAGGGAATTTCGCCCACTTCTGCTGCTGACGCAGTACCGAAAGCGGGTTATCAAACTCATGATTGCCAATCGCCATCGCATCGTAGCCAATCATATTCATTGCGCGAAAATCCGGTTCGGCATCCTGCAAATCGGACTCTGGTACGCCGGTATTGATGTCCCCCCCAGAGAGGATAAGCGTTGCGCCGCCGTGAGTCTGCACCTCGTAACGTATCCGATCCATCATGGTTTTCTGTGCTGCCAAGCCATATTCATCATGTTCGTTCGGCCAGAAACGACCGTGGTGATCGTTGGTATGCAGCACGGTAAACTTGTAGGTTCGGTCTTTTACCCACGCCTGAGCCATCAACGGTGCGCTCAACAACGCAACCGTCACGACGCCGATAAGACTTCTTTTAAAAATGGCCACTCGCTTCTCCTTGTTAAATCCCCAGAATGTGAAAAATAATTAGTTTTTATGATGCCTGGCAGATTATGCCGCAGGAATGCTACTAAAAGGGCACCGCTCTGACTTATATTGTTGCAAATTGGCGGGTGACAGGCACTCAACAACGATAACTCAATGACAGGATACTATAATGACAGGCGTCAATACGGCCCTCCGGCCAGATCCTCCAATGAAACGTACCGCTTTTGGCGTGCTCAGCGCAATCAGTGTGGCCCACCTGCTAAACGATATGATTCAGTCGCTTATTCTTGCGATTTATCCTTTGCTGCGGGAAGATTTTTCCCTTAGCTTCGTGCAGATTGGCTTGATCACCCTGACTTATCAACTCACCGCTTCACTGCTTCAGCCGCTGATTGGTCATTTTACCGATAAACATCCGCAGCCGTGGTCACTGCCTGTCGGGATGGGCTTTACGCTTTGCGGTGTGATACTGATGGCCGTGGCCAGCCATTATGCGATGATTTTGCTGGCGGCTGCGCTGGTCGGGACAGGCTCCTCGGTGTTTCACCCTGAATCCTCACGAGTCGCTCGTATGGCCTCCGGCGGGCGTCATGGCCTGGCGCAGTCCTTGTTTCAGGTCGGCGGCAATCTGGGTAGCTCTTTCGGGCCGCTGCTGGCGGCGCTGATTATCGCTCCGTACGGTCGCGGAAACCTTGCCTGGTTCTCACTGGCGGCACTGCTGGCTATTATTGTACTGTTGCAGATTGGTCGCTGGTATCACACGCAGCATGTGACGGCCAAACGCCATGCGCCAGCAGCCAATCACGCGCTACCGCGCCGTCAGGTGGTGTGCGCGATGACTATTCTGCTGGTATTGGTGTTCTCAAAATACTTTTATCTCACCAGCCTGAGCAGCTTTTACACCTTCTATTTAATGCATAAATTCGGCCTATCGATACAAAATGCCCAGCTGCATCTGTTTGTCTTTCTGTTTGCCGTGGCGGCCGGGACAATTATCGGCGGCCCGGTTGGCGATAAAATAGGCCGTAAGCGGGTGATCTGGGTATCTATTCTCGGCGTAGCGCCCTTTACCCTGTTGCTGCCTTACGCCAATTTGTGGTGGACAGGAGTCCTGTCGGTGGTGATTGGGGTGGTGCTGGCTTCCGCGTTTTCCGCCATTCTGGTCTATGCCCAGGAGCTTATGCCAGGCCGTATCGGTTTGGTTTCCGGTCTGTTTTTCGGTTTTTCATTCGGGATGGGGGGGTTAGGTGCTGCCTTGCTCGGCGTGGTTGCCGATCGCTATAGTATTGAGCTGGTATATCAAATCTGCGCTTATCTTCCTCTTCTTGGCATACTGGCGGCTTTCCTGCCTGATAACCGCCATAAATAGCATTACCCCGGGACTAATGAATGAAATTAGTACCGGGAATTTCTCTTTGATTACCTGCTTTTCCTACTGATAAGTGGTTAAAATCACACACTGTGATGACTTTATCTGAATAATTGTTATTTTTTACGCTTATCACCCATAATGACAAGCGCCATGTTGCAATATGCCATACACTTATAAGAGACCATCACACTCATTTTACGCTTCGTCTGACTCGGGTTGCGGGGAACGGCAACTCTGCGCCTGATTAACCCGCAATATGACGAGTGCGCAGATAAAGGAGGCAAGCATGCACCACACCACACCGCTTATCACCACCATTGTGGGAGGCTTAGTTCTTGCCTTCCTGTTCGGTATGCTGGCAAACCGCCTGCGCATCTCTCCTTTAGTCGGCTATCTGCTGGCCGGCGTGCTGGCCGGGCCTTTTACTCCTGGCTTTGTCGCTGATACCAATCTGGCACCGGAACTGGCCGAGCTGGGGGTGATCCTGCTGATGTTCGGGGTGGGCCTGCACTTCTCACTGAAAGATCTGATGGCAGTCAAATCGATCGCTATCCCCGGTGCCGTGTTACAGATTGCCGCCGCTACGCTGCTCGGAATGGGGCTGTCGTGGGCGCTGGGATGGCCCCCGATGACCGGCCTGGTGTTCGGACTCTGCCTTTCAACCGCCAGTACCGTGGTGCTACTGCGTGCGTTAGAAGAGCGACAGTTAATTGACAGCAAACGTGGGCAGATCGCTATCGGCTGGTTGATTGTTGAAGATCTGGTGATGGTGCTGGCGCTGGTGCTGCTGCCTGCCGTGGCCGGGCTGTTCGAAGAGGGCAATGCCAGCGTAACGATGGTTCTGTTCGACCTGCTGATCACCATCGGAAAAGTGGTGGCCTTTATGGTGCTGATGATGGTTGTGGGCCGACGCGTAGTGCCGTGGATCCTCGCCCGGAGTGCAGCCACCGGCTCACGCGAGCTGTTTACCCTGTCGGTGCTGGCCCTGGCACTGGGTATTGCCTTTGGCGCAGTAGAGTTCTTTGATGTCTCCTTTGCACTGGGCGCTTTCTTTGCAGGAATGGTGCTCAACGAGTCGGAGCTAAGCCATCGTGCCGCACACGATACGCTTCCGCTACGTGACGCCTTCGCGGTGCTGTTCTTTGTCTCGGTGGGGATGCTGTTCGACCCAATGATCCTTGTCCAACAGCCGCTGGCGGTGCTGGGTGCGCTGGCAATCATCGTTCTCGGTAAATCACTGGTTGCACTGCTTCTGGTGCGCTTATGTGGTCACTCCAACCGCACGGCGTTAACCATCTCCGTCAGCCTGGCGCAGATTGGCGAATTTGCTTTTATTCTCGCCGGACTGGGGATTTCGTTGAACCTTCTGCCGGAGAGTGGGCGTAATCTGGTGCTGGCCGGAGCCATTCTGTCGATTATGCTTAATCCTATCCTGTTTGCCCTGTTGGAGCGTTACCTGGTTAAAACGGAAAGCCTCGAAGAGCAGGCGACAAAAGAGACCGAGGAAGACGAAAAACAAATCCCCGTCGATCTCTGTCATCACGCGATCATCGTCGGCTTTGGCCGCGTTGGCAGCCTGCTAGGCAGCCGCCTGATGGCAGCCGATATTCCGGTGGTCGTCGTGGAAAACAGCCGTGCCCGGGTAGAAGCCTTGCGCGAACGCGGTATCCCGGCGGTACTGGGTAACGCAGTGCTCAGCGATATCATGGATCTGGCGCGCCTTGATTGTGCCCGCTGGCTGCTACTGACCATCCCCAACGGCTACGAATCCGGCGAAATCGTCACCGCCGCGCGGGAAAAACGGCCCAATATTGAAATTATCGCCCGTGCCCATTATGACGATGAGGTGGCCTACATTGAGGAACGCGGTGCAGATCGCGTGGTGATGGGTGAACGCGAGATCGCCAATAGCATGCTGAATATCATGCTGCCGCTCCCGGATGAAAAACCGGCTGCGTGTCCGATTTAAGATAACTTGATGCGATTAGGGGCTGAATGGGTAACCGATCGGCCCCGATAAACCGCGTTCTGGTTTAATTTTTATCCCCCCTCCCCCTTCTTTTTACGAAAAAGTAGGCAATGCTTCTCCGGGTAAAAGAGTGATGTACAGGAAATGGTTAATCATCCTGTACATGTCGATAAATATCAGCGTTCCCAGTACGACTCTTCCAGGCTGTCTTCACGCTCGGGCAGGCCGCGCGTCAGACGGGGGGAGTGCTGGTTCAGTACCTGATAACTGACGCGGTTTGCGTACTTGCATACCTGCGCCAGTGAAGAATAGGTCAGATAGTTACGCGCATGTTTACTGGAATTGGGGACGTTAGCACGATGGAAATTATTGGCGGTAATATCGTGTAACACCGCCGCCAGTGCACCGTCGCCAGCCCCGTTGGTATTCATGATCTTTTCCGGCCCGCCCATATAAGGAGCGATGTGGGAAAAAATTCGCAGCGGTTGGCTACAGTCCTGACGGCGCATTGCCCGACTAAATTCATATTGGTTAAATTCAGGGATCGCACCGGGTAACAGCGGATGTTGGGTCACGCGTTTACCGGACTCTTCGGTAAATGCAGCCATATACAATCCGTTCGGGCCAGCGGTACACAACACCAGATCAACCCAGTCGAGAGCTACATTCGCCGCCTGAAGCGGATCTCGTTCGCCTGTCAGCTCAAAGGCTTCATCTTCATTCATCGCCACGACAGAGACGTGATCGCGGATAAAATCGCGCCAGAACTGCGGATTATCCGCAATTACGTATTTGGTGCCCAGCGTCAGCACGACCGGCACGTTATGCTTTTTCGCCCATTTAATCGCCTGCATGGTAGCAAGCGGCATCGGTTCGCCCGGGCTGCAACGTACCAGATAGGAGGTGAGTACCAGCGCCGAAGCACCGGCAATCACCGCTTCGGGAATGCTTTCCGGCTGCAGTTGGTTCATCATTCCCGGACTGATCGCAAAGGTACGTTCACCCTTTTCACCGATCAACGTAAAACAACGGCCAATCGCCCCTTCCACTCCCTGTAAGTAGTTGAGATCGGTACGACTGGAGGTATTGCACAGATAGCGGTAAGCATACCCCCCAATCTGCACGTTATTACACATTACGCCGAGGAGCACCGATCGGTCGTCCGCCAGTACCGAGTAGTTATGCAGGGTATTACCGATGGTGCCGCCGGCAAACTGATGGGTAATAAGATTGTCCCGTTGCAGTTCGCCGTATAGCGCTTCGGCGACATCATCGGTGATGACCAGTGAATGGCCGATACTCAGCCCATAGCGGTGGACAAACTCGTCATCTACTTTTGCTTCAATATCGACCAGGATCTGATCGATGCCGACGATCCAGCTGCTGGCAGCTTCATTTTCCGGCTGTACCGGTTGCAGTAGCGGGTCGCGCGCGCTGACGGGGAAATAATGTTTGGATTTACGTTGACCGGGGAATTTCATGATTGCGGATTGCTGGCAGAGAAACAGGGCGCAATGATAACACAATTGCACCCTGTCAGGATTGTCTCTGGGCGGGAGTAGCCCAAGACAATTAGCGGTACTGATTCACCAGTTCAAGCATCATGGTGATGTGAGCTTCATCATCATTAAGCGCCGGAATGTATTCAAAGCTCGTGCCGCCCGCGTGCAGGAAGATTTCGCGATTCTCTCCGTTGATCTCTTCCAGGGTCTCGAGACAGTCAGACGCAAAACCCGGACTCATGATCTGCACATGTTTTACGCCTTTGCCCGGCAGTGATTCCATCGTTTTATCGGTGTAGGGCATCAGCCAGGGCTCACGGCCAAAGCGTGACTGGAAAGTCAACATCGCTTCATCATCACCCAGCCCCAGAGACGCTTTCAACGCTTCAAAGGTTTCATAGCAGCGCTGTGGATAATCGTCGCCTTCATCCGCAAAACGCTGCGGAATGCCGTGGAATGAGGTGACTAACAGGTCAGGCTTACCGTGCTGCGCAAATGAGCGTTCGACAGAGGCTTTCAACGCCGCGATATAGGCCGGATGCTGCGCGTAGTCACGGATAAAATGGACCGATGGCAGGCTGCGGTAGCCGGCGAAAACCTGGGTAATACCATCCCAAACCGCTGCCACGGTCGAACAGGAAAATTGCGGATAGAGCGGCAGTACGATAAGCCGGGTGACCCCTTCGGCCATCAGGCTATCAATGGCACTCTTCAGGCTGGGATTACCGTAGCTCATCCCCAGCGCAACAGGCATATCCAGCCTCGCGGCCAGAGCATTGCGCTGCCGCTGGCTGTAGACCATCAGCGGCGATCCCTCATCCATCCACACCGAGGCGTACAGTTTCGACACGCGCGGCGATCGGATGGGCAAAATACCGAAATTCAGCAGCGGCCACCACAGCCAGCGTGGCGCATCGACCACGCGCTTGTCGCTGAGGAACTGTTTCAGATAACGTTTTACGGCTGAAGTGGTTGGGGCATCAGGTGTGCCTAAGTTCACCAGCAGCACGCCAGGTTTATCTTGCCTCATTGCTATTCCTTGATTGAGTGACAGGGTCAGTGATGTAAACCTGACCTATTTTAGCGGAAAAAGGCGTGGGTGGAACCGATTGCTGTAATCGAGCCAGGCCTGGCCTGGCTCACAGCATTAACCGAGGATATGAGCCAGCTCTGCGCTGACTTCGGTCACTTTACGGGTACCGTCGATTTTATGGTAAGCCGTGTTACCCGCCGCCGCCTCTTTGCTGTAATAAGCAATCAGCGGGGCCGTCATCTGATGGTATTCAACCAGACGTTTACGTACGGTTTCTTCCTGATCGTCTTTACGCGTGCTGAGCTCTTCGCCGGTTACGTCGTCTTTCCCTTCCACTCGCGGTGGGTTGAAGGTGACATGATAAACCCGGCCGGATGGTGTGTGCACCCGGCGTCCGACGATACGCTCAACAATCAACTCATCAGGGACATCAAATTCCAGCACGTTGTCGACCTTGATGCCCGCTTCCTTCATCGCATCAGCCTGTGGGATCGTGCGCGGGAAACCGTCCAGCAGGAAACCATTGCGGCAGTCTTCCTGCGCGATACGCTCCTTGACCAGCGCGATAACCAATTCGTCAGTTACCAGTTTACCGGCGTCCATAATCTCTTTAGCTTGCTGACCCAGCTCCGAACCGGCTTTCACTGCGGCGCGCAGCATATCACCCGTAGAGATTTGCGGAATACCGTATTTCTCCATAATGAACTGAGCCTGAGTCCCCTTTCCTGCACCCGGAGCTCCGAGCAGAATAATACGCATTGCGTAAATCCCCTTGCGAATTGCTTTAATAAGCACATTAATTTGAGGGCACGAACATACCATTATGCCCCGTTTTCCACAAGGAAGGGCATGGTTATGCCACAGGGGAGCAGTGCGTTGCAGACGCCTGACGGCCGGCGTATATCGACTGTGAAATCACCGTAATAATAATGATTACCCCCCAATAACTGTTTGAATTATCGGTATTTCACCTAAAAAAAGATACATCCAAAGCGGCGCTAACGCCGTTTCCAGCAGTCAAAACAGCCCGGCATGAGTCGGTGAGACGAATCGGGTTGATAAAGTGATTAGCCCCCTCGCCAATGGCATAATCAGAGCGCCTTCGGCAATAACCCAACCAACCTGCTCTGCCGACAGCATTTTTACCCCGCTGACCACATCGGGGCCGCTTACCAGCACGATCAGTACCGAGGCCAATAGCACTGCGAGCGAAGGCAGCCCAACCGTTCCGCCGCTAACGCGAGAACTGAAGATAAAGGCCAGCGCCATTGAGATTGCCGTTGCCAACGCATAAAGGTTAGCCTCGCCGTTGTGGCCCATGCCGCGCCCGGACATGACGGTAGCCACACCGATAATACCTGCCAACGCTGCCAGCATGACGCTGCGATCGATGGCCACCTTGAAGAACACACGAGAGATCAGCGCCGACATAAATGTCGTACCGGAGATGATCGCCAGTACCGTCGCCACGTTACCCCGGTTCAGGGCATTAACGAAACGGGCAGAGGCGATGCAGAAGGACAGCTACGGCCAGGGACGCTTTCATTTTTCCTCCCACAGTTTGATAAAATTCCGTTTCACCTGTTCGGTCATATCTACCGGCTGGCTGCCATCGCCACGTACCCAGCATGACAAACGCACCGTGTTGGTATGGGGGAAATAACTGCCCCCCGCTTCCTTAACCTGCTGTTGCCGTTCAGCACTCAGTGTTGATACTGGAAAGCAGCAAAATGGCAGGTCGGGCGCGCTGACTGAGCAAAAGTCTCTTCCTGCCGCATTTTTTACCTCTAGCTGGCGGATCTGAGCAACGTTAAACGGCTGCCAGCTCCCGCTACGCACATTTTCCAGCGCCTCTTGCAACGGTTTATCTGAAGAGGTGGACTCTTCGAACAGGCGCAGTTCACTACGCATCAGCGTGCTGAAGTGTTCAGAGCGCAGAGCAATAATTGCCAACCCAACGGTTAGCGAAGCGTGTTTATGTAAAGGTGCGACAAACGCCGAACTCTCTGCAATCAGCTCTCGGTGGCGATGAGTGGCAAAACTATGAGAAGCATCAACCACGCCCTTACCCTTGCAATCTTTCAGGCTGTTAACTTCCCCCGTGTAAGGATTAACATGGGTAATTATCGGCACGCTGCCCGGCGCGCTGGTATGCGCTAAAGATGAGTTAAACAGCTCTGAGACGGGTTGATAATGAGCATGCTTCGCCAGACACAATGCGGCTTCCTGTTTATAGAAAAGATGTGAAAGGATCACCAGGCCAACCCGTACCGACTGGACGAAGAACAGATCGTAATCATGTAGTTGATATATGCGCGTAAGCTCTTCACGAAGTTCGTTTTTTATCATATTAACTCGCTTATAAAACCGATCGCCATGCACCTGCTGCAACTGCGGGGAAAGGGAAGAGGCATCCATCAGTTGATTAGCCCTTGTTGAAATAACAATGGCATAACGTTGTTGCGCAAAATCGATCCGACCGCAATATCGCAAGGCGGTTGGCGAGAGTTAACCCACGTCATCTCTTCCATTTCATTATCCGCACGCGGCTGACCCATAATCTTAACAAAATAGAGAGGGTTCTCTATTGCCTGCGCTTCAGACAGCTTAGACGATCCTCTCCCGACTGGGGTTTGCCACCGGGGGAAATAAAATATCGCTCCCCCGTTTACGGGTCAGTAACAGCGAACGCTAACGAATGATAATCGCCGCACATGTCACTCTTGTTTTCATCTCAACTCCGGATGACATAATCCACCGATCGCGTCACGACTGTTCAATCAAACTCCGGTTGCAGTGCTGTTAATCAATGCCGGGGAATTGAGCGTTTCGCCAGCAAGATATCTCACTATATTATAAGTCACTGGCACTTTTTCGCGCAGATAAGTCAGGACGACATCATCAGCCACAGCTTTCACTATGAAACCAATTTCCACCCTGACGCTGTTACATGCCGATACCAAACTCAACGCCTGGTCTGAATGGGCGAAAAAAACCGGAGCACGGGGTGATTTTTGGGCTGGAACGCATTTTGACAATCTGACCCTGGCTATCCCGGATCATCATGACACCGCAGATGCTGGTGAAAAAAGAGATTTTAGACGGTTCACTGATTGCGCCACTGGGTTTTTCCGAGGCGGATCGCGCGACCTGGATGATGACTAAAGCCTCACGTCAAGCGGAAAAGACCATTGAGCTATTCCGTTGCTGACTGCTTGAAGAGGCGTCGATGGTGGAATGAGCAGAAAGGCAGGATGAATGTGCAATGGAAGGTGGTCGCTCTGTGGCGACCAGCTTAAATAGAGGGATCGGGTAGCTAAAAACACCCGATCCCTGGGCCTGATTATGCCAGCAGCAGCTGGTTCATGCGGCGAATAAACTGGTTCGGATCTTCCAGCGTGCCTTTTTCGGCAAACAGCGCCTGATCCAACAGCAGCTCGACCCACTCGGCGAAGCGTGCTTCATCCTGAGTGTCGGCAGCGCGTTTTACCAAAGCGTGATCCGGGTTCAGCTCAAACAGATATTTCACCTCCGGCACGTCCTGACCCGCAGCGGCAAACAGTTTCGCCATCTGGGTGGTCATTTCGTTGGCTTCGGTGGTGACAATCGCTGGCGTATCCGTTAAGCGGTGCGTTAAACGAACCTCTTTCACGCGCTCACCCAGCAACGTTTTCACTCGATCAACAAACGGCTCCAGCGCCTTCCCGGCTTCTTTCTGCTCTTCAGTCTCTTCGTCGGCCAGCTGACTTAGCGAGTCATCCGCCTTGCTGACTGACTGGAATGATTTACCGTCGAATTCGGTGAGATAACTCATCATCCATTCGTCAATACGGTCTGAGAGCAGCAAGACCTCAATGCCTTTCTTACGGAACAGCTCCAGATGTGGGCTGCTTTTCGCTGCGGCGTAGCTATCGGCAGTGATGTAATAAATCTTCTCCTGCCCTTCTACCATACGGCTGACGTAGTCTTCCAACGATACGGTTTGCGCCGCACCTTCGAAGCTGGTGGTGGCAAAACGCAACAGTTTGGCGATGGTTTCTGCATTGCTGCTGTCTTCCGCCGGGCCTTCTTTCAACACCAGACCGAACTGCTGCCAGAATTTCTGATATTTTTCTTCGTCATCCTTCGCCACTTTTTCCAGCATTTGCAGTGAACGCTTGGTCAGCGCCCCACGCAGCGTCTGGGTAATACGGCTATCCTGTAGGATTTCACGCGACACGTTAAGCGGCAGATCGTTAGAGTCAATCAGCCCTTTCACAAAGCGCAGGTAGTTAGGCATAAACTGTTCGGCATCGTCCATGATAAACACGCGCTGCACGTACAGTTTCAGACCATGTTTGTGATCACGGTTCCACATGTCCCAGGGAGCCTGGGCCGGAATATATAGCAGGCTGGTGTACTCCTGCTTGCCTTCTACACGGTTGTGACTCCAGGTCAACGGATCGGTAAAGTCGTGGGCAACGTGTTTGTAGAACTCTTTATATTCTTCTTCGCTGATATCAGACTTGTTACGCGTCCACAGCGCCTGCGCTTTGTTGATCTTTTCCCATGTGGTGGTGTCATCTTCTTCGTTATGGGTTTCGATCTCTACCGGCAGGGCGATATGGTCGGAATATTTGCTAATGATGCTACGAACGCGCCATGCGTCAAGGAACTCGTCTTCACCTTCGCGCAGGTGCAGGGTGATTTCGGTTCCGCGATCGCTTTTCTCAATATCAGCAATGGTGTAGTCACCTTCACCAGCCGATTCCCAGAAAACACCTTCATCGACAGCAGCACCTGCGGCACGGGTACGCACGGAAACGTTGTCCGCAACGATAAATGCCGAGTAAAAACCTACGCCGAACTGGCCGATTAACTGGCTATCTTTAGCCTGGTCAGATCCCAGTGATTCAAGGAAGGATTTGGTGCCGGACTTAGCAATTGTTCCCAGATTTTCAATGACTTCATCGCGACGCATGCCGATGCCGTTGTCACTGAGCGTCAGGGTACGTTTTTCCTTGTCGACCGCCACCCGTACGCGCAAATCGCCATCACCTTCGTACAGGTCAGGGGTGGATAACGCTTTGAAACGCAGCTTGTCAGCGGCATCGGAGGCGTTTGAGATCAGCTCACGCAGGAAGATTTCTTTATTTGAATAGAGAGAGTGAATCATTAGGTGCAGAAGCTGTTTCACCTCTGACTGGAAGCCACGCGTCTCTTGTCCTTTCATGGTCATTGCTACCTCAATAAAAACAGGTTGATGAACGTTGAAATAGGAAATGGGGATGTAAAAAGGAATTTCAAGACGGCACGAAGGATTCGTGCCATTTAATTGCTCAGTATTTGAACTTCTGACGTCCGGCCAGTGAATGCGACAGCGTGGTGCCATCGACCATTTCCAGTTCACCGCCTACCGGAACACCATGAGCAATACGGCTGGCATCCACGCCGTACTGTCCACACAGACTGGCGATGTAGTTAGCGGTCGCCTCACCTTCCACCGTCGGATTAGTCGCGAGGATAACTTCCTGAATAGGTTCCTTTTCCAGGCGTTGTTCCAGTCGGTCAAGGCCAATATCACCGGGTCCGATGCCATCCAGCGGCGACAGATGCCCCATCAGCACAAAGTATCGGCCGGAGAACTGCCCGGTTTGTTCAATGGCATGAATATCTGCCGGGCTTTCAACCACACAAATCAGCCCATTCTGCTGACGCCGTGGGTTGGCGCAGATGGTACAGATTTCCTGTTCGGTGAAGGTACGGCAGTCGGCACAGTGTCCGATTTCCGACATCGCCCGCGTCAACGCCTGAGCCAGACGCATTCCACCGCTGCGATCGCGCTGTAACAGCTGAAAAGCCATGCGCTGAGCCGACTTTGGTCCAACGCCTGGCAGGCAACGCAGCGACTCCATTAATGTTTCGAGGAGTGGGCTGGTTTGCATCAGAACGGCATCTTGAAGCCAGGTGGCAGAGACATCCCGTTTGATACCGAAGCCATTTTATCTTTTTGTGCTTCTGCAATACGACGGGCCGCATCATTGAAGGCCGCAGCCACCAAATCTTCCAGCATATCTTTGTCATCTTCCAGCAGAGTTGGATCAACTTCCACCCGACGACAGCTGTGCGCGCCGTTAATGGTCACTTTCACCAGACCTGCACCCGATTCACCGGTGACTTCCATCTCGGCGATCTCTTCCTGAACCTGCGCCATTTTTTCCTGCATTTGCTGGGCCTGTTTCATCAGGTTCCCTAATCCGGCTTTACCAAACATACGCTATCTCTCTCTATTAGTTCTGGCCACATCTTCCCTGATAGTGTGATGTGGCGGGTTAAACAGGGCGGATACTATCATCGTCTATTTCAGCATCGAAAAACTTGCGTAGCGTCTGAATATGTAAATCAGAGTTTATCGACTGACGCGCCTGCACAAGTTTCTCTTGATAAATTTTCTGCCGCCATTCCAGTGGCGTTAACACTGCCGGATTATCATCCTCCACCACTGTTAATTCAATGGGGCATCCGCCGGCCATATTCAAGGCATCACTCAGCGCTTTTTGTGCTGAAGGTGAATTCAGGTGACGCTGCGCAGAGCGTAAATGCAGGCAAATGCCGTTTTCAGTCGTCTCTTTCCACGCATTCAACGCCAACTGCTGAACCAGCTTAGGCATGGTGAGCGCTGCAATTTCAGCCGCCCAGGCATCACGCTCCAACGATTCGGCCACCAGCTTAACCACCAGCTCCGGGTGCTTTTCATATTCAAGCGCATTGCGCAAGGCTTTGGGCGTCGCGCAAGATTCCACTTTCACTTCAGTTGGGTTTTGCGCCTTCCAACGATAGGCTTCTGGTTTTACCGGAGCGGCTTCGGTTGCCGACGGCTGCTGGCGTCGCTGCCCGCGCTCGCTGACCGCAGCCAGGCGCTCCAGTGCCGAACTTGCCGGCCGCGCACTCTGCGCTGCCGGCTCACTCTTTTTTGGCTTACTCGCCCCCTGATGGCGCATCAACTGCGTTCGCGCCTGCAAAAGCTGGCTGGTGGCGTCCGAAAGCCCTTGAGCGGTTGGTGCCTGCGGTGAAGGAGGTGCCTCGTTGCGTGTTTCACTCTGCACCGGCACCGGCGCTGGAACAGCCTGCGGCGTCATCGTCGGACGCGCTATCGGTTCGGCAATCACCGCTTTTGGATGAAAAGCCAGCGCGCGCAATAGCGTCATTTCAACGCCCATGCGGCGATCCGGCGCCAACGACAGCTCTTTACGCCCCATCAACAGCGTCTGATAATAGAGTTGCACATCAACGGGGGGCAATACCCGCGCCAGTTCACGTAGCCGCTGGGCGACAGCCGCCATGTCATCACTTAACGCGGAAGGCAGCAGCTGTATCATCGCCACACGGTGCAGCAGCGTGATCATTTCGACCAGCAACGCTTCCCACTCGACCCCGCGCGCGGCCGCCTGATTAAGCAGCGCCATCACCTGTGCGCCGTCGGCATGCACCAGCGCTTCGATCAGCGCCAGCGGCTGTTCATCATCAAGTGTGCCGAGCATATCGTTGACGGTAGTCGTCGTGACCTTGCCCTGCCCCATCGCAATAGCCTGGTCGGTCAGACTCAACGCATCACGCATGCTGCCGTCTGCGGCACGCGCCAGCAGCTGTAGCGCGCGTGTTTCCGCGTCGATTTTCTCTGCCTGAAGAACATGCTCCAGCTGACCACGGATCTGCTCCTGATCCAACGCTTTCAGGTGAAATTGCAGACAGCGTGACAAAATAGTCACCGGCAGCTTTTGTGGATCTGTGGTTGCCAACAGGAACTTAACATGTTCCGGCGGTTCTTCCAGAGTCTTTAGCAACGCATTAAAGCTGTGCCGCGAAAGCATATGTACTTCATCGATCAGATAGACCTTAAAGCGTCCGCGCGCTGGCGCATATTGTACGTTATCCAGAAGATCGCGGGTGTCTTCCACCTTTGTGCGTGAAGCCGCATCGATCTCAATCAGATCGACAAAGCGCCCCTGTTCAATTTCACGGCAGTTATCACACTGACCACAGGGGGTAGCCGTGATACCCGTTTCACAGTTCAACCCTTTTGCCAACAGGCGGGCAATAGTCGTTTTCCCAACGCCACGGGTGCCTGAAAACAGATAAGCATGATGGATGCGGCCAAGGGACAAACCATTAGCCAGCGCGGTCAGCACATGCTGCTGTCCGACAACATCGGTAAACGCTTGTGGACGCCACTTGCGGGCCAGTACCTGATAGCTCATTAAGACTTCATCATCGAGTGGAAAGATTGTATTAAGGTTGTGGTAAACCAGACCGGGCAACTATAACAGTTAATCGCCGTTCTCGTCTTACTCCTGTCATTTTATCACGCCTGGTGCATCGGTTGGCAGCCAGAAGACAATCATCATGACAGAGAAGATAAGGAGGGATGAAAGGAAGAACAACCGGGCAAAGAAAAACGGGGCCGGTCTAAGCTGCCCCATTCCGATCAGTGGCCCGGGAAGTTCACCAGGCTGTAGCTTTCAACACCCAGTGCTTTCAGGCGCGCTTCGCCGCTCAGATCGTACAAGTTAATCATGAAGGCAGCATCTTTTACGCTGCCGCCAGCACGCCGGATCAGGTTCACCGTGGCTTCAATGGTTCCACCCGTTGCCAGCAAATCATCGACCACCAGCACGACGTCATCCGGCTGAATGGCATCGCAATGTAGTTCGAGCGTATCGGTGCCGTACTCCAGCGCGTAATCCTCAGCAAAGGTTTTACGCGGCAGCTTGCCCGGTTTGCGTACCGGCACAAAGCCAACGCCCAGTCCCAGAGCGACCGGAGCGCCGAACAGGAAACCACGAGCTTCGGTGCCCACCACCTTGGTGATACCTGCGTGACGATAGCGTTCAACTAACAGTTCAATGCTCAATGCATACGCTTTCGGATCTTCCAGTAGGCTGGTGACATCACGAAAGAGGATGCCCGGTTTAGGATAATCCGGGATGCTTTGGATACTGTTTTTAAGGAATTCAAGCTGCTGCGCAGTCGCGGTCATAATGTTATGCCTGATAAATACAAATCTGACTCACGCAGCTTCACTCCACGCGGCAATGAATGCTGCATGAAATTCAAACGTCGAGGGGAAGCCGCGCACGAAAACGACCAAATCTATGCAAATCGCCGGACAATTGCAACCGTATTCAGCAAATCAGGGCTTTTGTTGTCCTGCATCAGCCACCGGTAGTCGGATAATAAAAATGAGCAGTATGCAAAGAATCACCACTAAAAGAAGTCGAAGCCAAAAAATGTTGACCATCCACAGCGAAAAAGCAAATGTGAGCAAAATAAACAAGACTGCCCTGCCCTTAGCGCCCGGCGGCATGGCGTGATGCTGCTGCCAGTAGAGCAGGTAGCGGCCAAACACGGAACGGTGCAACAGCCAGTAATGGAAGCGCGGTGAAGAGCGCGCAAAACACCACGCGGCCAGCAGTAAAAAAGGCGTGGTGGGCAACAGCGGTAGGATTACGCCAAGAGTGGCTAATATCACAGCTAACCAGCCCAGAGTCATCAGGAGGTAACGTTGCATGGCACGCCCACATAAAAAGAGTCAGATGTCAGGTATCATACCGGGATTAATGCCCGGGAGAACCCAATGAAAAGCGCAGTTTTATTGCAACAGCTGGAAAAGCAGGTTGAAAAGCTGGCACAGGCCGTAGAGCCTCATGCCAATAAGCGTACGACACAGGCGCGCTTTGACCACCAGTTATTTCACTGCCACAGCACCCGACTTGGCGATTATTTGCTGGAAATCCGTCAAAATTTGGTACAGCTTACACAAAGCGTGAGTGATAACCGCACCGTGAGCGTCGCATGGATGGCCGAACGGGTTGTATTGCAGATAAGCGCGCTACAACGTGAAATCGCCACACAAAAAATGCGCAGTAGTGAAGCCCGGCCGGTTGCCGTCAAAGAAAATTTATACGAAAAGCTGGCAGAACATCAGGACTTTGAGCGTCGTCTGCGTGCCATGATAGGCGATCGTGAAAGCCTGTTAGCACAGCAGGAGACGCTGATACAGCAGCAGCAGTTACAGCGTGAGCTGGCGGCACTGGAGGGGCGTTTACAGCGCTGTCTTCAGGCGCTGAAGCGAATTGAGCGCGCCATTGAAAACCGTGAACGCGGGCTATAAGATAGCCAAAATCATCCCGGTTGCTGGACGGTGGCAAACCTGAGCTGTCATTGCGCCCACGGCCTGAAATATGGCGCTTTATCACTGGAGCAGCAATAACATGATGATGGGCCTGCTTTCCTGGATTGTTATCGGCCTGCTGGTGGGCTTTATGGCCTGGTGCGTTTTCCCCAGCCGACCCGGCGATCGCGTCAGCACGCTGGTACTGGCCGCCGTTGGGGCGTTAATCGGCGGTTATATCAGTAGTTACTTCGATTACGGTTCGCTAACGGCTATCGACACGCATGCCCTGCTGCTGGCACTGGCTGGCGCGCTGATCATGACCGGCATGGTGAAAATTTTGCGTATCTGAAACAGGCAGCACATGCTTTTCGCCTCACAAGGAAACCCTATGTCGCTGGAAAACGCGCCCGAAGAAGTCAAACTTGCCGTCGATTTGATTATGCTACTCGAAGAAAATCACATTACTCCGGAAACCGTGCTGGCCGCGCTGGCCATTGTGCAGCGCGATTTTGAACAAAAAGCCGCTGGGCAGTCATAATCCGCCATCAGGCCGATTTGCGCAGGGTTATGCTGTGGGTCAACATATCGATCAGGGTTTCCACCAGCTGCGGGGCATCTGTAGCCAGGTCAAAGCTCTCAGGCATGAACAGCCAGTTTTCCATGATACCGCTAACATAACCGCGCATGACCACCGCTGCGCGGCGAGTATCCAGGTTTTCAGGAAGTTGTTTTGCATCAATACACTCGGCCAGCACCTCTTCTATCTTTTCATAACATTCGAGATAGAGGTTTTGCTGCATCAGTTGGAGGGTCGTCATTTCACCGACAAACTCACATTTGTGGTAAATGATTTCCATCAGGGCGCGTCTTCTTGGGTCGGTTACGGTTGCTTCAAACACATACCGAAGCATCGCCCGCATCACGGAGAGTGGATCGCCAGGGTATTTTGATTGATACTCAATTTCCAGAGCCGAAAGACCGGACTCGGATTGAGCCCAGATTTCATTGAGTAAATCGGTTTTATTTTTGAAGTGCCAATAAATTGCACCTCGCGTCACGCCAGCGCCTGCGGCAATGTCCGCCAGTGACGTTTTAGCCACGCCATGTTCAGAGAAACGCTTGATAGCAGCATCTAAGATGTGATTGCGCGTTTCCTGCGCTTGTTGTTTGGTATTTCGTGCCATGGGGTATGATTTACAACGCGTTAGACTTACATACATTTGCGAATGTATGTACCCTATCACGACCATAATTTAAACGCAGCAATGGGTTTATGGATTTGCGATCCATTGAACAATCGATATCGGACACTCGAGGTTTATTTATGAAAAAAAACAGAGGGTTAACGCCTCTGACGGCCGTTATTATGCTTTCAGGCAGTTTAGTGCTCACTGCGTGTGATAACAAAGCCTCGCAGCAGAATGGACAACAGCAGGCTCCAGAAGTGGGCATTACGACGTTGAAAAGCGGCCCGCTTAAAATTACTACCGACCTACCAGGTCGTACCTCGTCGTTCCGTGTCGCTGAAGTTCGCCCACAGGTTTCTGGCATTATTTTGAAACGCAACTTCGTTGAGGGCAGCGATATCAAGGCGGGTGAGTCTTTATATCAAATAGACCCGGCGACCTATCAGGCAGCATACGATAGCGCTAAAGGCGAACTGGCACAGGCACAGGCTAACGCACAGATCGCAGCAACCACCGTGAAACGCTATAAACCTCTACTGGGTACCAAATATATCAGTCAGCAGGAATATGACACGGCTGCCGCTACGCAAAGCCAGACGGCTGCTGCCGTGGTGGCGGCGCGGGCGGCGTTGGAATCAGCACGTATAAATGTTGCCTATACCAAAGTGACTTCACCTATCAGCGGACGCATTGGTAAGTCTTCAGTAACGGAAGGGGCGTTAGTCACCAGTGCGCAAACCACCGCGCTGGCAAGCGTACAGCAGCTTGATCCCATTTACGTTGACGTCACGCAACCTGGTGAAGATTTTATGCGCCTGCGAGACGAGCTGACTTCCGGCAAGATACAACAGGCCAATGGCAAAGCTGAAGTTAAGCTGCTTTTGCAGAACGGTAGCGAATACGCTCAGAGCGGAACATTAGAATTTTCTGATGTTACCGTCGATGAGACCACCGGTTCTATAACTCTGCGCGCTATCTTCCCAAATCCAGATCATAACCTGCTACCGGGCATGTTTGTTCGTGCACGCCTGGAAGAAGGCACCAACCCGAATGCCCTGCTGGTTCCTCAGCAGAGTGTCACCCGCACGCCAACCGGTCAGGCAACTGCGATGGTGGTCGGCCCGGATAATAAGGTTGAAGTGCGTAATCTGACGGCAAATCAAGCCATAGGTGATAAGTGGCTGGTCTCTGACGGTCTGAAAGCCGGGGACCGCGTCATTGTCACGGGCCTGCAGCGGGTGAAGCCAGGTATAGCGGTGACGCCACAGGAAATCAGCGACGACAGTGCCAAAGCAACAACTCCGGCGCAGTCTGAACAACCCAAGTCTTAACAGGAGCCGCTGATACATGGCTAAGTTTTTTATCGATCGCCCCATCTTTGCATGGGTTATCGCCATCATTATTATGCTGGCGGGCGCGCTGTCGATCCTGAAACTGCCGATTGAGCAATATCCTAATGTTGCTCCACCGGCAATTGAGGTCACTGCGGCTTATCCGGGTGCCGATGCGAAAACCCTGCAGGACTCCGTCACGCAGGTTATCGAACAAAATATGAACGGCATCGACGGCCTGATGTATATGAGCTCAAGCAGCGACTCATCTGGCGCGTTACAGCTGACTCTGACATTTGAGTCAGGTACTGATGCCGATATTGCTCAGGTGCAGGTGCAGAATAAACTGCAGCTGGCAACGCCTCTGCTGCCGCAGGAAGTGCAACAACAGGGGATAAAGGTTCAAAAATCCTCCAGCAGCTTCCTGATGGTTGCCGGTTTCATTAATGATAATGACACCATGACGCAGAACGACATCGCCGACTACGTTGGGTCTAACATTAAAGACCCGATCAGTCGTGTTACCGGTGTGGGTGATACCCAGCTGTTCGGGGCGCAATATGCGATGCGTATCTGGATGGACCCCCATAAGCTGAATAATTATCAGCTGACTCCGGTAGATGTCATCAGCGCCATCAACACACAGAACGCCCAGGTGGCGGCGGGTCAACTGGGTGGTTCACCTCCGGTGAAAGGCCAGCAGCTGAATGCTTCAATCATTGCACAAACGCGTCTGACGTCGCCGGAAGAATTCGGCAAGATCCTGCTGAAGGTTAACAGCGATGGTTCTCGCGTGCGGCTAAGTGATGTGGCGCATATTGAACTGGGTGGTGAGAACTACGAAATTATTGCCCGCTTCAACGGTAAACCGGCCTCTGGTCTGGGGATTAAGCTGGCGACCGGCGCTAACGCGCTGGATACCGCAGCGGCAGTGAAAGCGGAATTGGGCAAGCTGGAACCGTTCTTCCCGTCAGGGTTGAAAGTTGTCTATCCGTACGACACCACTCCCTTCGTTAAAATTTCAATTAATGAAGTGGTTAAAACGCTGGTAGAAGCCATCGTACTGGTGTTCCTGGTGATGTACCTGTTCCTACAGAACTTCCGCGCCACGCTGATCCCAACGATTGCCGTGCCGGTGGTCTTACTGGGTACGTTTGCCATTATCAATGTCTTCGGCTATTCGATAAACACCCTGACGATGTTCGGGATGGTGCTGGCCATCGGCCTGCTGGTGGATGACGCCATCGTGGTGGTGGAAAACGTCGAGCGAGTGATGGCCGAAGAGGGCCTGCCGCCGAAAGAAGCCACGCGCAAATCGATGGACCAGATTCAGGGCGCGCTGGTCGGCATCGCACTGGTGCTGTCAGCGGTATTTATTCCGATGGCCTTCTTCGGAGGCTCCACCGGCGTTATCTACCGCCAGTTCTCGATTACCATTGTTTCTGCGATGGTGCTTTCGGTCATTGTTGCATTGATCCTGACCCCGGCACTTTGTGCCACCATGCTAAAGCCGATCGCTAAAGGCGAACATGGTAAAACCACCGGCTTCTTTGGCTGGTTTAACCGTATGTTCGACAAGAGCACTCATCATTATACCGACAGCGTGGGTCACATCGTGCGCAGTTCCGGTCGTTATCTGCTGATCTATCTGCTGATCGTGGTGGGCATGGCCTTCCTGTTCCTGCGTCTGCCCAGCTCCTTCTTACCGGAAGAGGATCAGGGCGTATTCCTGACGATGGCGCAGCTGCCTGCTGGCGCTACCCAGGAACGTACCCAAAAAGTGCTGGACCAGGTCACGGATTACTACCTGGATAAAGAAAAAGCGAACGTTAATTCCGTGTTTACCGTTAACGGCTTCGGTTTTGCAGGCCGTGGTCAGAATACCGGTATCGCCTTTATCAGCCTTAAACCGTGGGATGAGCGTTCCGGCGCAGAGAACAAAGTTCCGGCAATTGCCGGGCGCGCCATGGGCGCACTTTCGGCGATTAAGGATGCGATGGTGATCCCGTTCAACCTGCCGGCTATCGTTGAGTTGGGTACCGCTACCGGCTTCGACTTCCAGCTGGTCGATCAGGGTGGCCTGGGGCATGAAAAACTCACCGCAGCCCGTAACCAGCTGCTGGGCATGATTGCTCAACATCCGGATACGCTGGTCGGCGTGCGTCCGAACGGCCTGGAAGATACCCCACAGTTCAAACTGTCTATCGACCAGGAAAAGGCTCAGGCGCTGGGGGTATCGTTATCTAATATCAATACCACGCTGGCCGCAGCCTGGGGGGGGTCTTACGTCAATGACTTCATCGACCGTGGCCGTGTCAAGAAAGTGTACGTGATGGCGGCAGCGCCATTCCGCATGCTGCCGAATGACATTGGTAACTGGTATGTTCGTGCCACCAATGGCGAAATGGTGTCGTTTAACGCCTTTGCTTCCGCACAGTGGGTTTATGGTTCGCCACGACTTGAGCGCTATAACGGCCTGCCGTCAATGGAGCTGTTAGGACAGCCGGCTGCGGGTAAAAGCTCTGGTGAGGCGATGAACCTGATGCAGGAGCTGGCAGGTAAGCTGCCAACCGGTATCGGTTATGACTGGACAGGTATGTCATACCAGGAGCGTTTATCGGGCAACCAGGCTCCAGCACTCTATGCCATTTCATTGATTGTGGTCTTCCTCTGTCTGGCAGCGCTGTATGAAAGTTGGTCGATTCCATTCTCTGTCATGCTGGTGGTACCGCTCGGAGTTATCGGTGCGCTGATCTTCACTACCCTGCGGGGGCTGAGCAACGACGTTTACTTTGTGGTTGGATTGCTCACCACCATAGGGCTATCGGCGAAGAACGCCATCCTGATTGTCGAGTTTGCTAAAGACCTGATGGATAAGGAAGGTAAGGGCCTGATTGAGGCGACGCTGGAAGCGGTGCGTATGCGTTTACGCCCGATTCTGATGACCTCTCTGGCATTTATCCTCGGGGTTCTGCCGCTGGCTATCAGCAGCGGTGCAGGTTCCGGCGCGCAAAACGCCGTAGGTACTGGCGTGATGGGCGGCATGGTCACTGCAACCGTGCTGGCGATATTCTTCGTGCCGGTGTTCTTCGTGGTGGTGCGTCGCCGCTTCAGTAAGAACAAAGAAGATGTCGAACACAGCCATCCTGTGAATAAGCACTAAGCGACAACTGTCGTGATGAAATAAGAGGCCGCCCTGCGCGGCCTCTTTTTTTTGCCCTGAACAAGGCTTTTCTACGGTTGCAATATAAGGATCTGCGGAGCATACTAATGTTATATTATAACATTGCAATTGGAGTTAGAATGAAACAGGATATCCATCCCGCTTACCGCCAGGTTGTGTTCCATGACACAACGGCAGACGCTTACTTTGTCGTGGGTTCCACCATTAAAACTGACCGAACTGTCCAGTATGAGGGTAAAGAAATGCCCTACGTCACGCTGGATGTCTCTTCCGCTTCACACGTTTACTATACCGGTAAACAAAAAGATTTTGCCAAAGAAGGCAGTGCTGCACGTTTCAATCAGAGATTTGGCAGTTTTCTTGGCGCGATGAAAAAATAAGGAGATATGATGCAGGTTCTTAGCTCACTGGCTTCGGCCAAAAAACGCCACAAAGATTGCAAAATCGTTCGCCGTCACGGTCGCGTGTTTGTGATCTGCAAAAGTAACCCGCGTTTCAAAGCGGTTCAGGGGAAAGGCGGTAAAAAGCGCTGATAAATGCCGTTATAGCGCCCTAATGCGCGCCGCATCACGCTGAAAAAAAGGGATAGTGTAAGCTATCCCTTTTTTAACGCTCTTAGCAAAGTCGGGCTACCTTTTTACTGCATGCTGGCGACCATCGCTTTGACATTATGTTGAAATGCAGCAGCATAACTGTCCGCCTCCCCGCCCTTAACCGTCAGTGCTTCAGGATAAAGCTCTCCACCCGCTTTGGCTCCGCTGGACGCAGCAATTTGCTTCACCAGGCGGGGATCGGTTTGATTTTCGATAAACCAGGCATGGATATGCTCATGCTTCAGTTGAGTGATCAGTGCCGCAACGTCGGAAGCACTGGCTTCAGATTCTGTTGAAAAGCCGACGGGTGACAGGAATTTCACCCCGTAGCGCTGACCAAAGTAACCAAAGGCATCGTGACTGGTAAGTACTTTTCGTTTGGCCGGTGGGATAGCGCTGAATGCCTGCTGCGCCCAACCATCCAGCTGTTTTAACTGTTCAATATAAGCACTACCGTGGCGGCGGAAATAGTCTGCATCTTGCGCATCGGCGGCAATCAACGCATTCATCACATTAGTGGCATAGGTAACACCGTTGTGCATACTGTTCCATGCATGGGGATCGGTGATCGTCTGCCCCTCCTCCTCCATCTTCAAGGTTTCAATACCGGAGGACGCAACGACGGTTCGGCCTTTATAGCCGGACGCAGAGATCAGACGGTCCATCCATCCCTCCATTCCCAAGCCACTGACAAAAACAACATCCGCCTGTGCCAGAGCCTGGCTATCTTTTGGCGTCGGTTCAAAACTATGCGGATCGCCATTCGGCCCTACCAGACTTTTCACCACCACATGTTCCCCCCCCACATTCTTAACGATATCTGCCAGCACGGTAAAACTGGCCACGGCCTGTACCGTCTGCGCCATCGCCATCGGGGTGGTAATTAATGCTGACAAGGCCATCGCTATCGTTAACTTTTTCATATTTACTCCTTTGCCATAGAAAATCTTTTGCTGACGGCAAATATGCCGCCACAAGGGCCGATCAAAATAGAGATAAAGAACAGGATTGCCGCCCCGAGCACCACAGCAGGTCCGGCCGGTAGTGAGAGATAAAACGAGGCGATCAGCCCACCGAAACTGGCTATGCTGGCAATGATCATCGCCGCGCCCAGGGTGCCAGGAAGCTGGCGACTCCAGAACCGGGCGCTGGCGGCTGGTAACATCATCAAGCCAACGCTCATCAGCGTACCAAGCACCTGAAATCCGGCGACCAGATTGATCACGACCAGCACCAGGAAAACAGCGTGCACCAGCGGCGAGGCCCAGCGACTTTGCGCGCGCAAAAAGTTTGCGTCGAAAGCGTCAATCACCAGCGGGCGATAAATCAGCGCTAAAATCAGCAGCGTGCAGCCGCTTACGCTGCTCACCAGGACGATGGAGGGGTTGTCCACCGCCAGCAGGGAACCGAACAGCACATGCAGCAGATCCACGCTGGAACCCCGCAGCGATACCAGCGTTACGCCAAGTGCCAGAGAGCCGAGATAGAAACCGGCAAAGCTGGCATCCTCGCGCAGTGGGGTGTAACGACTGACGGCACCTGACAACAGCGCCACCGTCAGACCGGCAATGGCCCCACCTATTCCCATCGCCACCAGCGATAAGCCGGATAGCAGATAGCCAATTGCAGCGCCCGGCAGCACCGCATGCGACAATGCGTCGCCAACCAGGCTCATACGGCGTAACAGTAGGAAAACCCCAAGAGGCGTTGCGCTAAGCGACAGAGCAATACAGGCCACAAGCGCACGGCGCATAAACGCAAACTCGATAAATGGCTGGATCACCGTCATATGCCAACCTCTGCACCACGGGTTAAATCAGACGCGCTGACGCCGTGTACCGGGCAGTACCATTCGCCGCACTGTTGTGTCATATGCAATACCTGCGGAAAATGCCGAGCCACTCTGGCCATATCGTGCAGCACGACAATTAGCGTATTTCCCGCATGCTGTCGTTCGGCCAGCAATGCCAGGAGCAGTTCAATGGTGTCGCTGTCCACGCCGGTGAAGGGTTCATCCAACAGTAAAAGTTCAGCCTCTTGCACCAGCATGCGGGCAAAGAGCACTCGCTGTAATTGCCCGCCAGATAAGGTGCCGGGGGCAGAAGTGGCAAAAGACAACATATTGACGCGCTCAAGTGCGGACATCACCTGTAACCGCTGCTGCCGACTGAGGCCGCGTAGCCATCCACAGCGCCGCCAGAAGCCCATCGCCACCAGGTCAAATACGGTAACAGGAAAGTTTTTTTCAATTTCGGCGTGCTGCGGCAGCCAACCTATGGACGGGGATGGAACCGACAGGCCTATCGAGCCACTCACAGGTGGTAATATGCCGCATATGGTTTTTAGCAGCGTTGATTTTCCACAGCCATTGGAGCCTATCAACGCCGTCATGCTGCCCCGTGAAAACTCACCGGTCAGAGGCGGCGTTACGCCACGCTGCTGGTAACCAACAACAAGTTGATTCAGCACCATCATCCGTTGATCGCCCACCATGTCAGCGTAGCGAGCAGCATAATTGGAAGCAAAATTAAGACAAGGCGCTGCCAGGCCGGGCTGCTAAGCCATGTACCGAAGCGTAAAAAGCAGGAAGAAGTGGTCATGATAGCCAAATTGGTATGTTATAACATACAAATAGGATAACTCAGGAATGATGATGTCGATAAAAGTAAAATGTATCTAATTATGACTCCAGTTTTGTCTCCCCTCTCCGATAATATATAAAGGGAATTCAGCCACTCATTTATACAGGTGGCGCAAAAGATGCTGATGACCAATATTTAGCCGCCAAATCATGATGACAGGCTATACTGTAATTACTTGATTGGCATTTTCACCGCGCATAGCAATTATCCTGGTTAAGAAAAATTAACCCTCTGAGGAAAAAATGCACAAAACTTTACCCGTAAAGTACAGTCAAAGTGATGTCGACCCGATAGAATTAATGTCAGCAATCGAACAGATAATTCCCAAAATAGCGACTGAACTTGTAGGTTCTCTTGATTGGTATTCATCTAATGCGCGATATGTTCCCGACACTATCAGAATTATTTCCCTGGAACATCTAGGGCAATCGCGTTATAAAATGAACTACAGCTTTCGTTGGAACTTGTTCAATGCCTGTTTGGATATAGATGCCTTTGAGACAACCAACCAGTCGGTCAATTTTAGCTATAATCCTAATGAACTGGTGTTCGACTTTGTTGATAACGACCGTCAAACGATGTCAGACGAATTGTAATATTGAGTCACTTCCACACAGATGATTTATACCAGGTTATATTTTGTAATATTTTCATAGTCGCATCATAATTATCAATTCCTGGCACAATAAGTTTAAAAGTGCAGCTTAATGGTATGTTTAGCGAGCTATGGAGGGAAAAAGATGGACGAATACTCACCGAGAAGGCATGATATTGCGCAGCTGAAATTCTTATGTGAAAACCTTTATGATGAAGGTTTAGCGACGTTGGGCGACAGCCACCACGGCTGGGTTAATGACCCGACTTCAGCGTTCAACCTACAGCTTAACGAGCTGATAGAGCATATTGCGGCCTTCACAATGAATTACAAAATCAAGCATGTAGAAGACGCCGATCTGATAAGTCAGATTGATGAGTTTATGGACGACACTTTTATGCTTTTCAGCAATTACGGTATCAACATTCAGGACTTACAACGCTGGCAAAAATCAGCAAAACTTTTATTTAACATCTTTGCTAAAGAATGCGTAATGAGCCAAAATCAGGCAAGCCATTCATTTTAGCAGCCCATAACTCTTTCTACGGTTTAATAATGACTGAAAAACTTCTCACAAAAACGGATTATCTCATGCGCCTCAGACGTTGTCGTTCAATCGACACGCTGGAGCGAGTGATTGAAAAGAACAAGTACGAATTATCTGATGATGAACTTGCTGTATTTTATTCAGCTGCCGATCACCGCCTTGCCGAACTCACTATGAATAAACTGTACGACAAAGTCCCGGTCGCCGTATGGAAGTTTGTCCGTTAAACATAAAAGGGTTTGATTAGCAGAGATAAGACGGGAAGAAGCTGGCAACGGCAGAATTGGGTGGGGGCCCTGCCAGCTACATCCCGGCACACGCGTCATCTGTTACGGCTGCTTCCTTCCGGATCTGACCGAGTTCACAAATTAGCATTGCGGGAGAACCAACAGGGCCCCCATTGAGTGCTCTGGATAACCAGAACGCAGGCATTATCAATGAAGCCCCCGCCAATTGCAAGCCACCTCCGGGCGACCGCTGTTTTCTTGCACGATATCCCGCTTACTCCCCCGCACGGAGCCTTCATGAGTTTAGAAGCAGACAGCTTTCAACAACGAATCTGGCACATTGTCGCCGCTATCCCTTATGGCTCGGTCGCAACTTACGGCGATGTCGCCCGTCAGGCTGGCTCACCGCGCGCTGCCCGCCAGGTCGGCGGGGTACTGAAACGGTTGCCTGCAGGCAGCCAACTTCCCTGGTACCGGGTAATTAATCGTAAAGGTGAGATATCGCTGGTCGGTGAAGATTTTGACAGACAGCGCAGCGCACTGCTAAGCGAAAATATCGAGGTTTCTCAAGAGGGCAAGGTCTGTTTGCAGCGCTATCGCTGGCAACTGTGATAGCGCCCCTTACGGGGCGCTAAGGTTAAATCGACGTGGGTGCAGGCACGCTCGATGACGGGGCCACCTGAGTTGGCGACGTCGGAGGCACAGCCGTTGCAGCCCCACTCTGGGTCGGGATGGCGACGGAAGGAACCGGGATCAGCGTCAAATCCTGACGCGTAACACCGCCGGTGACAACTTGCTTCACCGTATCGGTAATAAACAATAACTTGCCATCTACCGTTACGGCCGCACTCAACAGAATGCGGGCTTGTGGTTTAATGTCTGCGGGATTGAATGGCAGGATAAAGCGGAAAGGTGCCTGTGCGCCTTCGGTGCGCACCACACGCTGCGCCAGAACTTTGGATGGAGCATCCGCCAGTGAAGCATCAGAAAGCGTCACCGTCAGTACGGCATTGGGTGGCAGAGCCACTTTCTGACGGATCCATGCCGTACCGCTCACATTAGGCATTCTCAGCGTCGATGACTGCCCGGCAACCTGAGATCCCAGTGTTGGAGTCGGCACCTTGGTGCTTTTATCGGCACAACCCGAAATGGCAACGGCCAGTGCTGCGCCACTTAATACTTGCCAGATTTTCATCAATCATTTCTCCTTAAACTCAGTGCATACGGCAAAACATTGCCACTGAATAGCTAATTTTTACGACTTTGGTGGGTTTAATACTGGCACAAGTTGCTGATTTTTTCCTGTAAGAAGCTATTTTCATGCTCAGGCCGTGTGAGATCGGGCTGTATAAACAGTCATTGACGCTATCTGGTCAGATCTCGCAAACTGCTTAAGTCACACTATTGAGGAAACGGGTATGAGTCAGGCATTGCATAATCTGTTAAAGCTGC
Organism: Erwinia piriflorinigrans CFBP 5888; assembly: GCF_001050515.1. Taxonomy (GTDB): domain Bacteria; phylum Pseudomonadota; class Gammaproteobacteria; order Enterobacterales; family Enterobacteriaceae; genus Erwinia; species Erwinia piriflorinigrans. Next base: position 148,774 of record NZ_CAHS01000013.1, on the reverse strand, counting down.
TGGATCTGGAAAAGCTGGAAGAGGGTCTGTTTCGCGGAGAGAGTGAAGATCTCGGTCTGCGCCAGGTATTTGGCGGTCAGGTTGTCGGCCAGGCACTGTATGCCGCGAAACAAACGGTGCCGCAGGATCGCGTTATCCGTTCATTCCACAGCTATTTTCTGCGCCCGGGGGACAGTCAGAAAACCATTATCTATGATGTGGAAAATTTGCGTGACGGGCAAAGCTTCAGCGCCCGCCGGGTCAAAGCAGTACAGAATGGCCAACCTATTTTTTATATGACCGCCTCATTTCAGGGTCATGAGAATGGTTTTGAGCACCAAAAAGCCATGCCTGCTGTGCCAGGGCCTGACGGCCTGCCATCCGAAACGGATATTGCGCGCCAGCTGGCTCATCTTCTTCCTGAAAAAACACGTAATAAGTTCTTAGCCGAGAGGCCTTTCGAAATCCGCCCGGTGGAATTCCATAACCCATTGCAAGGCCACGTCAGTGAACCCGTGCGTTATAGCTGGCTGCGTGCCAACGGCCCCCTGCCCCACGATAAGCGTACTCATCAATATCTGCTGGGCTACGCCTCTGATTACAACCTGCTACCGGTCGCATTGCAGCCACACGGTAAGGGCTTTCTTGAACAGGGGATGCAGGTAGCCACTATTGACCACTCAATGTGGTTTCACCGTCCGTTCGACCTAAACGAGTGGCTGCTCTACAGCATGGAAAGCACTTCCGCATCCGGCGCCCGGGGCTTTGTGCGCGGCGAATTCTACAATCAGCAGGGGATTCTGGTGGCTTCCACCGTACAAGAAGGCGTCATACGTCAAAACTCATGACGCCTGTGCAGCATAAAAAAAGCGGGCTTTGAGTGGCCCGCTTAATTCTATGCTTCCGGCTTTTATTGCCAAACCTTAATGGTTATAGGCATTTTCGCCGTGGCTGTTAACATCCAGGCCTTCACGCTCCTGCTCTTCAGGAACACGCAGACCCACAACCATATCCGCCACTTTAAATCCGATGAAGGCAACCACGGCAGTCCAGACAATGGTCAGACCCACGCTGAACAGCTGTACCCAGACCTGATGGCCCATAGTGACTCCTGCGGCATACCCCACTCCGCCCAGTGAGGATGATGCAAATACGCCGGTCAGAATGCATCCTACGACCCCACATACGCCATGCACGCCGAACACATCGCAAGGATCATCAACACGCAGCCATTTTTTCAGCGTGGTCACACCCCAAAAACCAGCCAGTCCACCCACAATGCCAATAATCAGGGCACCGCCGACGCCAACGTAACCACAGGCGGGTGTAATCGCCACCAGCCCAGCGATGACACCAGAGCTGACGCCAAGTAAGGAGGGTTTGCCGCGCAGCGCCCACTCACCAAAGGTCCAGCTTAACATCGCGCCGGCCGTTGCAATCACCGTATTCAGGAATGCAAGGCCCGCAATTTCGTTAGCCGAGCTGGCAGAACCGGCGTTAAAGCCAAACCAGCCAAAGTAGAGGATCGCCGTTCCGGTAAAGACCATCGGCAGATTATGGGGTTTGAAGGCTTCTTTGCCGAAACCGGCACGTTTACCCACAAGATAGGCTCCGACCAGAGCAGCAACAGCGGCGTTGATATGAACCACCGTTCCTCCGGCGAAGTCCAGCGCGCCATCCTGAGCAAGTAAACCACCCGCCCACACCATATGAGCAATAGGCAGATAGGAGAAGGTCAACCAGATAACGGCGAAGATCAGCACCGCAGAGAAACGGATGCGTTCAGCTATAGAGCCGACGATCAACCCAACGGTGATACAGGCGAAGGAAGCCTGGAAAGCCACATGAATATACTGATAAAAAGAACCCATCAACGTAGTGGGCGCGATATTTTTCAGCATCGCCCAGTTAAAACTGCCAAAGAAGGCGTTGCCTTCGCTGAAGGCCAGAGAATAACCGTAGACCACCCACAACACGCAAACCAGGGCGAAAGTCGTGGCAACCTGAGTGAGCATTGACAACACATTCTTGGCACGAATTAAACCGCCGTAAAAGAGTGCTATGCCAGGAAGGGTCATAAAGAGCACCAGCGCGGTACAGATCATCATAAAGGCGTTATCGGCTTTGTCGGCAACTGCTGGTGCAGCCGCCATTGCCAGCGTCGGTAAAAAAGCCGCACCGGTGAGGAAAAAAGTAGCAAGTTTTTTCATTTTATCCCATCCCATCAAATTTTAGCCTCGGATTACAGCGCAGCTTCGTCAGTTTCACCGGTACGAATACGGATGACGCGCTGTAGCTCTGCAACGAAAATTTTCCCGTCACCAATTTTTCCGGTATAGGCAGCCTTGCTAATCACATCCACCACTTCATCAAGCTGGTCGTCTGCAATAGCAATATCAATTTTTACTTTTGGCAGGAAGTTAACACTGTATTCCGCTCCGCGATATAACTCCGCATGCCCTTTCTGACGGCCAAAGCCTTTAACTTCAGCGACGGTGAGCCCCTGAATACCGATAGATGACAGCGCTTCACGCACGTCTTCCAGTTTGAACGGTTTGATTACCACGGTAACCAGCTTCATACGATCCCCCAGGGTTAAAATATAGCTGTTTCAGCATCACGAAAGGTATAAAGCAAAGGCTGTGCCATTGTTGAAAAGCTGAATATTTCGTACCCCTGATGCATATCGGGCTGATTACAGGCTGAAACGCCGTTCGAAAGAGGGAGTGAGGGAGCAGAGTAAGATAAAAGACGCACCAATTCAGTGCGTCATGCATTAACTCGGTGCATCTGTGCCACCGTTAGCCGATAGCGTGCCTGCATGTGGTGCACGGAGCCTTATGTCACTGCCAGCTCTGCGCCAGCCTGCTGTAGCTGGTACATCTGCCAGTAGCGTCCGCGCGCAGCCAATAGCTGTTGATGGCCGCCACGCTCCACCACCCGCCCACGGTGCAATACCAAAATAGTGTCTGCTTCGATGACCGTCGACAGGCGATGAGCAATCACCACCAGCGTGGTGCGCTGGCGCACCGCCAGCAGTGCCTGCTGGATCGCCTGTTCCGTCCCGGAGTCGATATTGGCGGTAGCTTCATCCAGTATCAGTATCTGAGGCGTTGAGACCAGCACTCGCGCCAGCGCTAATAGCTGCTTCTGCCCAACGGAAAGCGAGTTGCCCTGCTCACCCAATCGGGTATGAATACCTTCAGGCATTGAGCGTGCAAGATCGGCCAGCCGTACCGCTTCCAGCACGTCCCAAACCCGATTCTCACCGATCTTTCTTCCTAAGGTCACATTGGCGGAAAAGGTATCGGCCAGCACCACAGGATCCTGCTGAACCATCGCGACGCTATTGCGTAATGCGTCATGACTCAGTGAAGAAAGTGGCCTGTTGTCGAGCAGGATCTCACCCTCATTCAATGGATAATAGCCCATCAACACATTGGCGAGCGTACTCTTACCACTGCCGGTGTGCCCGACCAGCGCAACAAAATGGCGCGGCGGTACTGACAAATTGATATTTGTCAGTACCGGACGGCCTGGGCGATAAGCAAACGTCAGATCGCGAATGTCTATCCTGCCACTACCGAGCGGCTGGATATCTTCGCCATAAGGCTGGCGTGGTGCGTCCATCAATTGGAAAATTCGCTCACCTGCCACCACGGCCTGTTGTAGCATCGACTGCTGCGTGGTCAGTTCGATCAGCGGCTCATTAAGCCGACCAAGATAGTTAATAAACGCATACAGCACGCCAACTTCAACTGTTCCCACAGATGAAAAACCATAAAGCATCATCAGCCCGCAGAGTATCAGTGCGGAAAACAGGCTGAGCAGCGGCCGCAGCAGGAAGCCGTCCAGGCGTAGCGTCTGCATACGCGCCAGATAATGTGAACGGCTGACCTCGCCCATACGCTCACCAAAACGGGCCTGCTGGCGAAATTGCTGTATGACACTCATACCGCTGATGACTTCATTAAAACCGTTATTGATCTCCGCCAGATAACCGCGTACCCGCCGCACAATGGGGGTACTGTAGCGTTGATAGATCAACATCACGATTAACACCGCTGGAAAGATAGCGATCGCCACCAATGCCATGCGCCAGTCGAGACTGAACATTGCCACCAGCATTGCCCCGACCAGGGCAGCACTGCGCAATACGGTAGCGACCACGGTCACATAGAGATCGCGCACAACTTCGGTATCATTGGTTACCCGGGAGATAATTTGCCCCACCGGTTGGGTATCGAAAGCGCTCAACGGCTGGCGCAAAGCCGCATCCATCACATCAGTACGTAAACGCTGGACGACGCCAACCGCAGCCTGATTAAAGCGCAGCGCCTGCCAATAGTGCAGTAGAGCGGCCAGCAGCTGTAACAGCAAGTAGCTGGTTATCAGCCCGGCGGCCAGCGCGACAGGCATATGATGTTTAGCCACCATTTTGTCGATAAAATAGCTGATCAGCACCGGCCCAAGCACTTCTGCCGCTGCGGCAACCCACAACATCAGTACCGCCAGACCGAGGGATTTACGCCACGGCTTACCGTAGGAAAGCAGCCGCCTGATCGTCGGCCATAGCCGGGTAGTATTAGCCATGAGGCACTCCCTGTACGCTGTCATCTTCATCTAACGCCGCTTCCAGCTGCTGATAGCGATACATTTCTCGATACCAACCTTCAACAGCGAGTAGCTGCTCATGGTTACCACGCTGGGCAACGCCACCATGCTGTAATACCAGGATTTCACTGGCTTCGTACAATGCAGAAAGACGATGGGCACTGATGATGATCGTGCGTCCTTCGCCCCAACGCCGCAAATTATGCAAAATCTGATGTTCTGTTCTCCCGTCTACCGCAGACAGGGCATCGTCAAGCACCAGAATTTCAGCATTTAGCAGCAGTGCACGCGCAATGGAAATGCGCTGCTTCTGCCCGCCGGAAAGCATCACCCCGCGTTCGCCGACTTCCGTCTCGTAGCCCTGCGGCAATCGCAGGATATCTTCGTGCACATTAGCAAGCTGCGCCGCATGCTCAATCTCGCTCTGGGTCGCGGCAGGACGGCCTAACGCGATATTTTTCGCCACGCTGTCTGAGAACAGGAAAGGCGTCTGGCTGACCACCGCCAGCCTGCTGCGCCAGACGTCGAGACGTAACTGCGGCAGAGGGATGGTATGAAAACGAATATCCCCCCGATCAATATCAAAATGGCGCTGAATAAGACTCAATAAGGTACTTTTTCCTGAACCGGTAGGGCCGCACAGCCCCAGCATCTGTCCGGGTTTGATATTGACATTAAGGTTGCGCAGCGCAGGCTGATGTGCGCCAGGATAACAAAATTCCCGGATAGCAATTTGCAACGGGCCACGTTGTTCAGGCAGCACTTTATGACCATCAACGACGACCGGGGCTTCGGCCAGCAGTGCGCGAATACGGCTCCAGGCCGCGCTACCGCGTTCAACGATATTAAACATCCATGCCAGCGCCAGCATTGGCCAGATCATCAGGCCGAGATACATCACAAAACTGGTTAGCTGCCCAAGAGTCATCAAACCATGCCAGACCATCCAACTTCCTCCGCCGATAGCCAGCAGGTTAGACAGGGCGATGGCAATATAAATTGTCGGATCGAAACGTGCGTCAACGCGCGCCACGCGCAGGTTTTTTTCCCCGGTATCTTTGGCAATGGCAGCAAACTGAGCCGACTGGTGGTCTTCCAAACCAAATGCTTTGATCATGCGAATGCTGCTCAGGCTTTCCTGGGTTTGATCGTTCAACGAGGAGAAGGCGGCCTGTGCGCTTTTAAAACGATGATGCAACTGGTCGCCGTAACGTTTGATCACCAGCGCCATGACCGGCATAGGCAGTAGGGCCAGTAGCGTGAGCTGCCAGCTGATTTGCGTACTCATTACCACCAGCACTGCCATACCCATCACCAGTGAATCCACCAGCGTCAGGACGCCCTCTCCGGCAGCAAATACCACACGATCGACATCGTTGGTTGCCCGTGCAATCAGATCGCCGGTACGGTGACGTAGATAAAATTCTGGGTGTTGACGGCTAAGCTGGCGATAAAAGTCTTCACGCAGCTCAACGGCCAGATGGTAGGAGGCACCGAATAGCAATACACGCCACACATAGCGCAGTAAATAGACGATTACCGCAGTGACCAGCATCGCGCCGATCCACATCATCAGCTGACCGTGGCTCATACCGTTGCGGCTAACGCCGTCAACAATTTTACCGACAACCAGTGGTGGCAGCAGTTGCAGTAAAGCAATAACGATCAGCAACAGCACCGCCCCAAGATAGCGGCGCCATTCGCGTATAAAATACCAGCTCAGTTGGCTAAAAAGTCGCACTCAAACATCCTGATTATCGGCCGAATAAGTTGGCGGCAGCCCGTATCAGGGTGCAACCGGTAAAGCAGTCGTATATTTTATCTCTTCCATCGCAAAGCTCGAGGTCACATCAAGCAGGCCAGGAACGCCATTGACCAACTTTTTATAAAATCCATCGTAGCTTTTCATATCCGCTACCTGTACCCGCAGAAGATAGTCATATTCACCCGCCATGCGATAGAAGCCCATCACTTCAGGCATTGCCTGTACCACACTGACAAATTGATGGAACCAGTCACTGCTGTGCTGATGAGTTTTGATGAGTACAAAGGCGGTGAGATCCAAACCGAGCTTCTCGCCATCCAGCAGCGCTACCCGGGCGCGAATATAGCCTTCATCCTCAAGCCTTTTCAAGCGCTTCCAACATGGGGTTGTCGTCAGGCTGACAGCATCTGCCAGCACCTGCAACGACAAAGTGCAGTCCTGCTGAAGCAAATTCAAAAGCATACGGTCTTTTTTATCCAGCGCAGATAATAGCAAAATTTTCTCCCTCAACAGGCATACGCAGCAATATTATAGCAACCTTTTCTCTCAACGTTTGGTTAATCTGGTTACCTCTCATTTGGATTTCAAGGATGACCGGCATGAACAGTAAAACTACCCATAACCTACTGATAATTGGATTATTCATCGCCGTTTCCCTTACCTGGGGCACGACCTGGATGGCGATGAAAATTGCCGTCGCCAGCGTTCCGCCGATTTTCGCTACCGGGCTACGCTTTCTTTGCGCTGCGCCACTGCTTTTACTGCTGGCGCGCTATAAAAAAGCCCCACTGCTGTTCCCCGCTGGGCAGCGCGGTTTCCAGCTATGCGTTACGCTGTTCTACTTTGCCATTCCGTTCACCCTGATGATCTACGGCGAACGCTATACGTCCTCCAGCCTGGCATCCATTATCTTTGCCACGATGCCCGCAGCCGTTCTCGCAGCATCTCTGCTATTTCTGCGTGAAAGAACGACGCTACAACAACTCATTGGCCTCGGCATCAGTATCGGCGCACTCTGTACCATTCTTTGGCATGAAACCCAATCCGGCGCGGAAAGTCAGCTGCGGGGGATTCTGGCACTGGTCGCGGCGGTGTTAATCCATGCGACCATGTATGTACAGTGCAAAAAACGCTGTGCGGGTATCTCGGTACTGAGCTATAACGCACTACCCTGCCTGGGTGCCGGGATAATTCTGACGCTTGCCGGACTTGGTGAAACACCCGATTACACAACTTTTACTCCTCAGGCATTACTGGCGATAGTCTATCTTGGCGTAGTGGCTGGAGTGGGGGGGATTCTGGCCTACTTCGCGCTACAGCAGGCGGCCAAACCCTTCCAGGCATCGCTGGTATTTTTGGTGTTCCCGCTGATTGCCGTGGCGCTGGAAAGCGTGCTAAACGGCAGTAGTATTAGCCCCCAGTCACTGATGTTGTTACTGCCGTTCCTGCTGGGAATTATGCTGACGCTGTATCGTGGCACTCGCCAACCAGCCGTTGTTCAATCAGAACGGGCCATTCAGCGTTAAGCATCAGGGATACCTTTATCTGTCGCCAGGCATTACCATAGACCCCGGAAAATAATCGGGAAGATAAATTATGAAGCGTGCAGTGGTCGTATTCAGCGGTGGACAGGACTCAACAACCTGTCTGATTCAGGCTTTACAGCAGTATGACGAGGTGCACTGCGTCACCTTTGATTATGGTCAGCGTCACCGTGCTGAAATAGATGTGGCTCAACAGCTGTCAGCATCGCTGGGTGCAAGAGCACATAAAGTGCTCGATGTCACCATGCTCAATGAGCTAGCCGTCAGCAGCCTGACGCGTGATAATATTCCGGTTCCGGCTTATGATCCCGCAGCCAGCGGCCTGCCCAGCACCTTTGTCCCTGGACGCAACATCGTGTTTTTCACCTTCGCTTCAATATATGCCTGGCAGATTGAAGCAGAAGCGATCATTACCGGTGCCTGTGAGACTGACTTCTCCGGTTACCCTGACTGCCGCGATGAGTTTGTCAAAGCGCTTAACCGGGCAATCAACCTCGGGATGGCGCGTGAAATGCGCATTGAAACTCCGCTAATGTGGCTCAACAAAGCAGAGACGTGGGCACTGGCCGACTACTGGCAGCAGCTACCGCTAATACGTCATAAAACGCTCACCTGCTATAACGGTATTATTGGTGACGGCTGCGGGGATTGTGCTGCCTGCCACCTACGCGCTCGCGGTCTTAACGAATATCAGCAAAACCTTGCAGCGGTCATGCTGGAGATGAAGCGCAAAACCGGGCTGATGTAACGAGCTGGAGCAGAGAGAACTGACCTGTGCCCTCTAAGGCTGTAATCCTGCCAGATGTGCTTGCAACTCTCCTTCCAGCGGCTGCGCTTTCTGCGTTTTGATGTCGATGCAGACAAAGGTCAATAAGGCATCTGCGATTTCAGATCCGTCAGTTGCTAATGAAACCTGCTGGGCGATAGTGCCGCTTTTGTCGCCAAGCTTGACCAGCTGACAGTCTATCTTCAACATGTCGCCCAAGATCGCCGGGCGACGATAGTTGATATTGATGTTAACCACCACCAGCGCAAGCCCTTTCTCACTCATCCAGCTGAAGAATTCGCCCTTATCCAGCCAGGCCCAGCGGGCCTCCTCAAGAAACTCCAGATAGCGAGCATTATTTACGTGCTGCCAGACATCTAAATGGTAGCCACGCACTTTTATAAGGGTTTGCATAATGATGTTCTCCAGGCTGAAAGGCCACCCAAACTGGTATGACCTCTCAGAGACTAGCAGTCAGATATTCGACTGACAGAATTAATTAAGGACTCTGGATGCGGATCACAGTTTAAGGTTAGCCAGATTTCGCTCAACCAGCGCATTGCCCATTCCTGGTACCTCCTTCAATTGGTCTACCCCCGTAAAAGGACCATATTTTTCCCGGTAGCTGACTATCGATTCTGCTTTTTTCAGGCCGACACCACTCATCACCGCCGCCAGTTCCTGCGCACTGGCGCTATTGATACTGACCTGCCCGCGGCCCACCTCCTTTTCCGCCGACGTTGTGTTGACCGTAGCGCTGCCCTTTTCTGGCGCTGTGTTAGTCGCTAAAACAGGCATTGCCAGCCCGATGGCCAGGGCAAATGCGATTTGCTGTAATCGATAATTCCTCATGCTGTTTTCCTCCGTGTGTTTGACAGCACGGCTACCGTACGCCCGTCATGACAGCGCAGCAAACGGCCTGTTACAGAAATGGAAAAGGCCGCATAAGCGGCCTTTAAGAGTTGCAAGCAGTTGCAAAAATTTACGAGGATTACTGCGCCTGAGCAGCCGTTCCGTATTTGATTTTTGCTTCCTTGCGCAGGTTGCTGAGCATAGCGGCAAAGGCGAGCTGAGCATTATTCTGGGTAATGCCCTGCACCAAAGATTGTTTTTGCGCTTCCGGTATCTCACCTTTCTGCACTTTGTCGAGCGCAATCAGCACAACGTTGCCCTTATCATCTTCACTGACGCCATAAGACGGCTTACCTTCTGATGGCAGTGGCAGTGAGAATGCGGCCTGGGATAACGCATCCTGACCGGTACGCGTTAACGTCTGCTGAGCGGCGAACTTGAGATCGGCCGCCTTCAGAGCATCGTCACCCTTACCTGCTTTCAGTTCAGCCAACAGTTTGTCAGCCTGGGCTTTCGCCTGCTGTAATGCTTTCTGCTGCTTTAGCGTGTTGGTGATTTGCGCAGTCACATCCTTCAGGGCTTTCACCGCTTCCGGTTTGTGCTCATGAATGCGCAGAACAAAGGCACTATCGCCATCAACGGTGATAACGTCCGAGTTGCTACCCGGTGCACCGTTTTCACCTAACAGAGCGCCATTAAAGATAGCGTCCTGCACCGCTTTAAACTTCAGTTCGGCTGGCAGATTATCTCGGGTAAACCAGTCAGTATCGACCGCCTTCACACCGGCAACCTGCTCTGCACTCGCCAGAGACTCATTATCATTGCTGGCTGCGTCGCTGATTTTCTGTTGCAGCTTATAGAAATCAGCAATGGCTTTTTCCTGCTTCAGTTTAGCTGAGACATCATCATGAACTTCGCTGAGCGGCTTCACTTTTTCTGGCAGAGTATCGTCAAGACGCGCAATGATAAAGCCCGGAGAAGACGCGATGACACCCGACAGCTGGCCTTTCTCTTTCAGGGAGGCACCTTTTAGCTCATCCGGCGTGGTCTCTGGCTCCAACCAGCCCATATCGCCACCGTTACGGGCAGAGATAGGATCGACGGATTTCTCTTTCGCCAGCTTGGCAAAGTCACCGTCTTTCTTCAGCGAATCCAGTACCGACTGCGCTTCAGCTTCGGTATTGGTCTGGATAATGCTGTAGCGGTTGCGCTGTGGCTGGGTGTAATCACCCTTATGCTTTTCATACCAGCTCTGAATATCGCTTTCGCTAACCGGCTGCTGCATAGCCGCCGCATCCATTTTAATGTAGCTAACGCGGAACTGCTCAGGAGACATCAGGCTGCTCTGGTGCTGCTGATAGTAGTTGCCGATCTCTTCCTGCGTAACGTCCTGCTTAGCAGCCAGGGCATTCACGTCAATCGTCACCTCACGCACCAGACGCTGCTGTGACACCAGCCCCGCCAGTGAATCGGCTTCGTTACCAAGAACAAAGTCAGTTCCGGTGACAGAATTAATCAGCTGTTGGGTAGTGAGCTGTTTACGCAACGCTTCTGCATACTGGTCTGCACTGAATCCCATATTATTGATAAGAGCTAAATATCTAGCGTTATCAAATTTTCCAGCGGTCTGGAAAGCAGGCTGCGTGAAGATTGCCTGTTTGATCTGATCGTCGCCGATAGTCAGGCCAATATCTTTCGCATACTGTGTGAGCAGCATTTCATCAATCAGCTGGGAAAGTGCCTGCTGACGTATCTGCTGCATATAGCCTTCGTTACCCGCCAAAGCGGAAAATTGTTCGCCCAGCATCTGCTGCTGGCGAGCACGCTCGCTGCTAAAAGCACGCTCAAGCTGCGCCCGGCTGATTTCCTGTCCATTTACCTTTGCGGCATAATCACCGCTTCCACCGGTGAGATAACCACCTACTCCGGTAAGAACAAAAGACAGGATGATCAGACCCAATATAATTTTGAGCACGACATGGTTCGACGCCGCGCGTAAATTGTCCATCATGGTGTGACAACACTCCGCTGTAGTGTGAATGTAAACCTTGCGCTGTCGTCCCGCATTCACGAGAACGTGCTTAGCCTGTAAGACAACCGCTTACGCGTTTGTCATTGAAACATAAAAAAAGCACATCAATCTGCTGATGTGCCCCGTATGTTACATGAGAACGCATTGGCGATCCTCAATACACCGCAGAAATCTGCCGCTGCGATGCTTCAACACACTTAATTTACAGCGTCTTTCAGAGCTTTACCGGCACGGAAGCCCGGAACTTTTCCCGCTGCGATAGTAATTTCTTTACCCGTTTGCGGGTTGCGGCCAATACGTTCAGCCCGATCGCGTACTGAGAAGGTGCCAAAACCAACCAGAGCAACCTCGTCACCAGCTTGCAGAGATTCAGTGACAGAACCAATAAACGCATCCAATACACGTCCCGCTGCGGCCTTAGAAATATCAGCATCTGCAGCAATTTTGTCGATCAACTGTGACTTATTCACTCACTCATCCCCTATTTATTGTTTGCACCTCGTACAGCCATTCGCCGCACATGCACATATCAGTTGTCATTTATGGCTGTTGAGCCCCGGCAATCCCTGACCGTTGCCATCAATGGCCTGACTGCTTTCTAAAGTTAGCTGTAGCCTAAAAGGCTGGCAAGTACCAATTCACTTACCAGCCTTAGTTTAGGGTGAGTTTACCTTAGATCACTATTTGGCCGTGGCAACCTGCATGCCATAAGGCGCATTTTGCAGCGCCAAGGCTAACACTTCTTCGATACGTTTCACCGGGTGAATGTCCAGATCGGCAATGACGTTTTCTGGGATCTCTTCAAGATCGCGCTTGTTTTCATCCGGGATCAGCACCGTTTTAATTCCACCACGGTGGGCGGCCAGCAGTTTCTCTTTCAATCCACCAATAGGCAGAACCTGGCCGCGCAATGTAATCTCACCGGTCATGGCAACATCGGCACGTACCGGGTTACCGGTAAGGCAGGAAACCAGCGCGGTACACATGGCAATACCCGCGCTTGGGCCATCTTTAGGGGTCGCCCCTTCCGGTACGTGTACATGAATGTCGCGTTTTTCGTAGAAGTCACCGTTAATACCCAGTTTCTCCGCACGAGCGCGAACGACTGTCAACGCCGCCTGAATCGATTCTTGCATCACTTCACCCAGTGAACCGGTGTAGGTGAGCTTTCCTTTGCCCGGAACGCAGGCCGTTTCGATAGTTAACAGATCGCCACCGACTTCTGTCCACGCCAGACCGGTAACCTGACCCACGCGATTTTCGCTGTCGGCACGGCCGTAGTCATAACGCTGCACGCCGAGAAAATCTTTCAGGTTATCCGCGTTGATTTCGATATGCTTAACAGACTTGTCCATCAGCAAGGTTTTGACCGCCTTACGGCACAGCTTGGACAGTTCACGCTCCAGGCTACGCACGCCCGCTTCACGCGTGTAGTAACGAATAATGCCGACGATGGCGCTATCGTCAACGGTCAGCTCGTGTTCCTTCAGGGCGTTGCGCTCAATTTGCTTCGACAACAGATGCTGCTTAGCGATGTTGAGCTTTTCGTCTTCGGTGTAACCGGAAAGACGGATCACTTCCATACGGTCCAGCAGCGGAGCCGGAATATTCATTGAGTTAGATGTCGCAACAAACATCACATCGGAAAGATCGTAATCGACTTCCAGATAATGATCGTTGAAGGCAATGTTCTGTTCCGGATCGAGCACTTCCAGCAGTGCGGATGCGGGATCACCACGCATATCGGATGACATTTTGTCGATTTCATCCAGCAGGAACAGCGGGTTTTTCACCCCGACTTTGGCCATTTTCTGGATCAGCTTGCCCGGCATCGAACCAATATAGGTACGACGATGGCCACGGATCTCGGCTTCATCACGCACTCCACCCAGCGCCATGCGCACATATTTGCGCCCGGTCGCTTTGGCAATAGACTGCCCCAGCGATGTTTTACCCACGCCAGGAGGTCCAACCAGGCACAGGATAGGGCCTTTAATTTTGCTGACGCGGCTCTGGACGGCCAAATATTCGAGAATACGGTCTTTGACACGTTCGAGACCAAAGTGGTCAGTATCCAGCGTTTCCTGCGCTTTCTGCAGGTCTTTTTTGACCTTGCTGCGTGCATTCCACGGCACCTGCACCATCCAGTCAATGTAGCCACGAACCACGGTCGCTTCTGCTGACATCGGCGACATCATTTTCAGCTTTTGCAGTTCAGCTTCGGTTTTTTCACGCGCCTCTTTCGGCATCTTTGCCGCATCGATTTTGCGTTTCAGCGCTTCATTTTCGTCAGGCGCATCGTCCATCTCGCCCAGCTCTTTCTGAATCGCCTTCATTTGCTCATTCAGATAGTACTCGCGCTGACTTTTTTCCATCTGCTTTTTAACGCGATTGCGGATACGTTTCTCAACCTGCAACAGGTCGATTTCCGATTCCATCATCGCCATCAGATATTCCAGACGCTCATTTACGTCTGACATTTCCAGTACCGACTGTTTGTCCGCCAGCTTTAACGGCATGTGGGCAGCAACGGTATCAGCAAGACGTACCGCGTCTTCAATGCTGTTAAGCGAAGTCAGCACTTCCGGCGGGATCTTTTTGTTCAGTTTGATATAGCCCTCAAACTGATTGATCGCCGTGCGCACCAGCACTTCCTGCTCGCGTTCTTCTATCTCCGGGGACGTCAGATACTCGGCCTGGGCCGTAAAATGATCGCCGTTATCGGATAAGGTTGTGATGCGCGCACGCTGTAATCCTTCCACCAGCACTTTAACGGTGCCATCCGGCAGCTTCAGCATCTGCAAAATAGAGGCAACGGTTCCGACTGAAAAGAGGTCGTTAATACCAGGCTCATCCGTTGAAGCTTCTTTCTGAGCGACCAGCATGATCTTTTTGTCATGATCCATGGCGGCTTCAAGGCAGCGAATTGATTTTTCACGACCGACAAACAACGGAATGACCATGTGCGGATAAACCACCACGTCACGCAACGGCAACACAGGGATTTCAATGCGTTCAGAACGCTCAGGATTCATAGAGCTCTCTCTTAGTTTAATTTCCGCCAGGGTAAGGGGAACCGCATCATTAAGGAAAGGTGCAGTACAACCCACAGGTATCTGAGTATATGGGGATGAATGGAATAGATTCAATGTCGAGGTAATGAGAAAAGCAAAAGGGGAGAACATTTCCCCCCTGAGCCTTAACTCACTGGAATGATTTGGTTATTTATTCACCGGATACTTGCTGCACGTCCGGTTTTCCATAAATCAGCAGCGGCTCGCTTTCTCCGGCAATAACCGATGCGTCAATGACCACTTTTTCCACATCATCCACTGACGGCAAATCATACATGGTGTCCAGCAGCGCGGCCTCCACGATAGATCGCAGCCCGCGTGCGCCGGTTTTGCGCAACATCGCCTTGTTAGCGATAGCCTTCAGCGCGTCTTCCCGGAATTCCAGCTCCACACCTTCCAGATTAAACAACGCCTGATACTGCTTGGTCAGCGCATTTTTCGGCTCGCGCAGGATCTGGATCAGCGCGTCCTCGCTCAGTTCGGTCAGCGTGGCCACCACCGGAAGACGTCCGATAAATTCCGGGATCAGACCGAATTTAATCAGATCTTCAGGCTCCACCTGCGCCAGCAGCTCCCCTTCCGTCGCCTTTTCTGACTTGCCCTTCACCGATGCA
Source organism: Erwinia piriflorinigrans CFBP 5888 (assembly GCF_001050515.1). Taxonomy (GTDB): domain Bacteria; phylum Pseudomonadota; class Gammaproteobacteria; order Enterobacterales; family Enterobacteriaceae; genus Erwinia; species Erwinia piriflorinigrans. The sequence continues at coordinate 133,534 of NZ_CAHS01000013.1, read as the reverse complement.
CCAAAGCCGATGCCGGTGCCGCTGTCCACGCGCTGCGAGACCACCTTGTCCAGTCCCGCAAAGGCGCCGCCGCAAATAAACAGGATCTTTGAGGTGTCCACCTGCAAAAACTCCTGCTGCGGATGCTTGCGTCCGCCCTGTGGCGGAACCGCTGCCACCGTGCCTTCAATCAGCTTCAGCAGCGCCTGCTGAACGCCTTCACCCGACACATCTCGGGTAATCGACGGATTGTCCGACTTGCGCGAAATCTTGTCGATTTCATCAATATAGACGATGCCACGCTGCGCCTTCTGCACGTCGTAATCGCACTTCTGCAACAGCTTCTGAATGATGTTTTCCACATCTTCACCGACGTAACCCGCTTCGGTCAGCGTGGTGGCATCTGCCATCGTAAACGGCACGTCAAGCAGGCGCGCCATCGTCTCCGCCAGCAGGGTTTTACCGCTCCCCGTCGGGCCGATCAGCAAAATATTGCTTTTACCCAGTTCGATGCCGTTGCTGGTATCGCCGTTACGCAGGCGTTTGTAGTGGTTATATACCGCTACCGACAGCACTTTTTTCGCGCGCTCCTGACCGATAACGTAGTCGTCTAGATGCTGGCGGATCTCGTGCGGCGTGGGCAGTGAACTGCGTTCGCGGTGCGGTGCAATCTCTTTGATCTCTTCGCGAATAATGTCGTTGCATAAGTCAACGCACTCATCGCAGATGTATACTGACGGGCCGGCAATCAGCTTACGCACTTCATGCTGGCTTTTGCCGCAAAAAGAGCAGTACAGCAGCTTCCCTGAACCGTCTTTGCGCTTCTCAGTCATCAGTTATCCTCATACCGGGTTCACAACGGAACTGAAGTGTTTGGTCGCAATTAACTCCTGTTAAATCTTAATATAGCCCATTTTGCCGTCAAGCAGGGAGAACAGCACCCTATTCCACCGTTCACAGTGAGCAGAAAGCTCATTTTGCCTGTGCCTAGGCGGCATTACGTTAAAGAGGAAAAATCAGAGGGAAATCTGATTTAACATACTGTTTTAAATAATAAACAGGTGATGCTTTGCGTCTTGATTTAGCTGCTAACTGGATTATGCTAAACTCTGGTCACTTTAAATGAATCCGACGGAGTGTAAACATGTCTGAAGAGCCAGAGAAAAAAGAAGAAAACGGCCAGGAAGAGAAGAGCTCAGCGCTGGCAGTGAATAAACTGTTGCAGTCGCGCTCTATTATTATTTCAGGTGAAATTAATCAGGCGCTCGCCGAGAAAGTGACCGCTCAGTTACTGATCCTACAGGAAATGGGCGATGAACCGATCAAGCTGTTTATCAACAGCCAGGGTGGCCATGTTGAAGCTGGCGATACCATCCATGACATGATTAAGTTTGTCAGACCCGAAGTGCTGGTTATCGGTACCGGTTGGGTGGCCAGCGCCGGTATCACTATTTTCCTGGCGGCCAGCAAAGAGAACCGTTATACGCTGCCAAATACCCGCTTTATGATCCACCAACCGCTGGGTGGCGTGCGTGGTAAGGTTTCAGATATTGAAATTGAAGCGAAAGAACTGCTGCGCGCCCGTGCGCGTATCAATCAGCTTATCAGTAAAGCGACAGGTCAACCGCTGGAGAAGGTGGAAAAGGATACGGACAGTAACTACTGGATGAGTCCTGAGCAGGCGATTGATTACGGAATTGCAACCCACGTTATCACTCAGTGGAACGAGCTGAAGGCATAATACGCTTTAGCCCGATATAAAAACGGCCCGCTTCTGAAATGCGGGCCGTTTTTATAGGCAAAACATGTGGATTATTCTCCAGATGCCTGCTGCGTATCTGCCTTACGGTAAATCAGTTGTGGATCGCTTTCTCCGGCAATAACCGATGCATCAATGACCACTTTTTCCACATCATCCACCGACGGCAAATCATACATGGTGTCCAGCAGTGCGGCCTCCACGATAGATCGCAGCCCGCGTGCGCCGGTTTTGCGCAACATCGCCTTGTTAGCGATAGCCTTCAGCGCGTCTTCCCGGAATTCCAGCTCCACACCTTCCAGATTAAACAACGCCTGATACTGCTTGGTCAGCGCATTTTTCGGCTCGCGCAGGATCTGGATCAGCGCGTCCTCGCTCAGTTCGGTCAGCGTGGCCACCACCGGAAGACGTCCGATAAATTCCGGGATCAGACCGAATTTAATCAGATCTTCAGGCTCCACCTGCGCCAGCAGCTCCCCTTCCGTCGCCTTTTCTGACTTGCCCTTCACCGATGCACCAAAGCCGATGCCGGTGCCGCTGTCCACGCGCTGCGAGACCACCTTGTCCAGTCCCGCAAAGGCGCCGCCGCAAATAAACAGGATCTTTGAGGTGTCCACCTGCAAAAACTCCTGCTGCGGATGCTTGCGTCCGCCCTGTGGCGGAACCGCTGCCACCGTGCCTTCAATCAGCTTCAGCAGCGCCTGCTGAACGCCTTCACCCGACACATCTCGGGTAATCGACGGATTGTCCGACTTGCGCGAAATCTTGTCGATTTCATCAATATAGACGATGCCACGCTGCGCCTTCTGCACGTCGTAATCGCACTTCTGCAACAGCTTCTGAATGATGTTTTCCACATCTTCACCGACGTAACCCGCTTCGGTCAGCGTGGTGGCATCTGCCATCGTAAACGGCACGTCAAGCAGGCGCGCCATCGTCTCCGCCAGCAGGGTTTTACCGCTCCCCGTCGGGCCGATCAGCAAAATATTGCTTTTACCCAGTTCGATGCCGTTGCTGGTATCGCCGTTACGCAGGCGTTTGTAGTGGTTATATACCGCTACCGACAGCACTTTTTTCGCGCGCTCCTGACCGATAACGTAGTCGTCTAGATGCTGGCGGATCTCGTGCGGCGTGGGCAGTGAACTGCGTTCGCGGTGCGGTGCAATCTCTTTGATCTCTTCGCGTATGATGTCGTTGCATAAGTCAACGCACTCATCGCAGACATATACTGACGGGCCGGCAATCAGCTTACGCACTTCATGCTGGCTTTTGCCGCAAAAAGAGCAGTACAGCAGCTTCCCTGAACCGTCTTTGCGTTTATCTGTCATTTACTTCCCTCTCATTGTCGCGCTTCTCTTCCCACCGTGGGGGAGGCAAGCAGACCGTCACCTGCGAAGGTAACGGTTATCTGTCAGCACTGACTTAATCAATTACGCTGGGCCAGGACTGAATCCACTAAACCATATTCCACGGACTCGCTGGCCGACAGGAAGCGGTCGCGATTCGTGTCACGCTCAATAGTTTCAATCGTCTGGCCGGTGTGTTTTGCCATCAGCTCATTCATCATCTGCTTGGTTTTGATGATTTCACGTGCATGAATATCAATATCTGAAGCCTGGCCCTGGAAGCCGCCCAGCGGCTGGTGGATCATAACCCGCGAATTTGGCAAGCAGTAGCGCTTACCTTTTGCGCCAGCGGTCAGCAGGAAAGCGCCCATAGAACAGGCCTGCCCCATACAGATGGTGCTGACGTCAGGCTTAATAAACTGCATTGTATCGTAAATCGACATACCTGCAGTGATCACGCCACCGGGAGAGTTGATATAAAGATGAATATCTTTTTCTGGGTTCTCCGCCTCCAGGAACAGCATCTGCGCGACGATCAGGTTGGCCATGTGGTCTTCAACCTGACCGGTCAGGAAAATAATGCGCTCTTTGAGCAGGCGCGAGTAGATGTCGTACGAACGCTCTCCGCGAGAGGTTTGTTCGACCACCATTGGCACCAAAGCCATATGAGGTGCAGTTAATTCACGTTCGCCACTGTATGACATTACCGTCTCCTGGATATATTTCATTAGGCAACACTCTGTCGCGATTCTACTTGAGAGCGTTCAGGAACACTATGATTCCTGGCCTGACTACCCGATGCCATCCGGACAATGATCGGGCCCGATGACTTCATTGTAACCATTTGGGGGTCTTCCCCTGCTATTTCAAGCATAACAACGTTTTTATCAACTGCTAACCTGGAAAATAGCTTAGCGGGTAATTTGCGGATTAAATGCGCAAATAACTGGCAAAAGTGCCAGTTTGTCGCACTATAAAAAACAAAAGCCCGCAACCAATGGGTTGCGGGCTTGAGTGACTAGCGGAAAGACTTAAATCAGGCCGTAGCGGTCTGGTTCATCAATTCCTGGAAGTTTGTTGCTTTTTCAGTCACTTTCGCTTTTTCCAGCACGGCTTCAACAGCCTGCTCTTCCAGCGCAACGTTACGCATATTGTTCATCAGCTCAGTGTTTTTGCTGTAGAACTCGATCACTTCTGATGGATCTTCGTATGCTGAAGCCATCTCTTCGATCAATGCATTAACGCGGTCTTCATCAGCTTTAAGCTCGTGAGTACGAATCACTTCACCCAGCAGAAGACCAACAACTACGCGGCGTTTAGCCTGCTCTTCGAACAGCTCACGAGGAAGTTCAAGAGCCTGCTTCTCATCGCCACCAAAGCGCTGTGCTGCCTGACGCTTAAGAACATCAATCTCACCGTCAACCAGAGCGGCAGGAACGTCGATGTCGTTAGCTTTAACCAGACCGTCAATGGCCTGAGTCTTCACGCGGTTACGTACCGCTCCCTTCAGTTCACGCTGCATGTTCTTACGAACTTCTGCACGCAGACCATCCAGTGAACCCGCTTCAACGCCGAAACGCTTGATGAATTCTTCAGTCAGTTCTGGCAGTTCACGTTCTTCAACTTTTTTCAGCACGATGTCAAACTTCGCTGCTTTACCTTTCAGGCTTTCAGCGTGGTAATCTTCCGGGAAGTTGACGTCGATAGTGAACGTTTCGCCCGCTTTATGGCCAACAACACCTTCTTCGAAGCCTGGGATCATGCGACCCTGGCCCATCGCCAGTACGAAATCGGACGCTTTTCCGCCTTCGAACTCTTCACCATCTACAGAACCGCTGAAATCGATGGTTGCACGATCTTCAGCAGTCGCTGCTGCGTCGGTTTCTTTCCAGGTGGCCTGCTGCTTGCGCAGAGTGTCCAGCATGGTATCAACGTCAGCTTCGGTGACTTCAACAACCGGTTTTTCAACTTCGATTGCATCCAGCCCCTGCAGCTCAACTTCCGGATACACTTCAAACTCGGCAGAGAATGTGAAGTCTTCACCGATTTTATACTCGCCCGGCACGTACTGAGGCGCGCCAGCCGGGTTAATTTTTTCTTTGACGATCGCGTCGACAAAGTTACGCTGCATCAAATCGCCCAGCACGTCCTGGCGAACGGAAGCACCGTAGCGCTGTGCCACAACGGTCATGGGTACTTTACCTTTGCGGAAACCGTCGATGCGTACTTTCTTAGCTACGCTGACCAGCTCATTTTTCACCGCATTTTCGATCACATCTTTATCAACGGTAATCGTTACGCGACGGCCCAGGCCCTGAGTTGTTTCTACTGAAACTTGCATCTTATTACCTCAAAAAATCACGTGCTCGGTCAACTTCAGACGCATCCTGTGTTTAATTTGACAAGATGAATCTAACAACCGGGACGGCTTCTGATGCCAGAACCGCATTCCCTGTTAACAAAAGCGTCCCGAAGACATAGCGGAAAAATAGACGCAGCATTATAGCGGCAACATCTTAACGAGTCGAGGCTACACTGTGAGTGGAACCGCGCAACTTCTTACATTTTTGTCATTTAATCGCAATATTTTACTGTCGGCCGCTGTTTTTCTGCTGAAGCACGAAACGGGCACCTCAAAAGCCGATAGCCAAATGGATAATAAAGTCGTTACGTGGTGCCAGTCAGCGTGCAAATCCTGCTAGGCGAGGATGCCAGCACCACGGCAGTTGGGCGATGGAGGAACGCTACCCGGCAATTCGCCCCACTCTTTCGGCGTATAGCTATGTAGCGCCAACGCATGCACGCTGCCTGCAAGTTCATCAGCCAGCACGGCATAAATCGCGCGGTGCCGGGCAAGCGAACGCTGGTCATTGAAGCTTTCACTGACAATCACCACCTTAAAATGGCTCTCCGTACCCGCTGGCACATTGTGACGATAGCTTTCATCTTGCACCTCAAGTTGCAGTGGAGAAAAAGCCGTACGTAACTTCTCTTCTATTTGTTCACGGATCATACCGGGACTCCTTTGATGCAGAAGGTCAGGCTTCATCCCTCTGGCTGGTCATCATCATTTTCAGATAAAGCCGACTACGCATAACGTGTTTTTTTTATGCACAGTGAAAGGCGAGTTAACGCGGTGCCGCGCTGTCCTGACGTCAAGGTTAAACCTCCGATGACCGGGCTAGCAATTTACCCGCCGCAAGGGGTTCCTCTGCTGGCAGGCAATGATATGATGGCGGCAGTTTTGTCAGCAATACTTTTCACGTAATCGAGAAAAAAGCATGTTAAAAAAAGTCATTTTCCCTCTGCTGGCCATCTTTATTCTGGCTGGTTGTGCAAATAACAGCAGCACGCTTGACGTTGCTCCGAAAATTCAGTTACCGCAGCGCGACCCTGGCTTAATGGCTATCACCGTTAGCATCACTGGTGCCGACAGGCGGAGCGATCAGGCACTGGCGAAAGTGAATCGCGACGGTCAGTTAGTCACGCTTACGCCTTCGCGCGATCTGCGTTTCCTTTTGCAGGAAACGTTGGAAAAACAGATGACCGCGCGCGGCTATATGGTCGGACCAAGTGGTGCAGTTGACCTGCAAATCGTCGTCAATAACCTATACGCCGACGTCACCCAGGGCAATGTTCGTTACAGCATCACCACTAAAGCAGATATTTCAATTATCGCCACCGCCAAAAACGGCAGTAAGCAGGTGAAGAACTATCGTCAGACTAACAGCGTTGAAGGTGCGTTCTCGGCGACAAACGATAAAATCACCAATGTGGTCAACAACGCCTTGGGCGATGTCATTGCCGACATGGCACAGGACACCAGCGTGACCGAATTTATCAAACAAAACGCGCGCTAACTCTCTGCGGCCCGGCAGGACGCCGGGCCTGATTTAAGGTTCGTATGCCCAATCAATATCTGCAGATTTTCACGCGCCGTAATAGCGCCCTTCTTTTATTACTCGGTTTCGCTTCCGGCCTTCCGCTGGCGCTGACTTCAGGTACGTTGCAAGCCTGGATGGCGGTTGAGAATATCGATATCAAAACTATCGGCTTCTTTTCCCTGGTCGGCCAGGCCTACGTCTTCAAGTTTCTCTGGTCACCGCTGATGGATCGCTACACGCTGCCGTTTCTTGGCCGCAGACGTGGCTGGCTGCTTCTCACGCAAATATTACTGACGGTCGGCATTGCCCTGATGGGTTTTATGCAGCCATCTCACGATTTGACGCTTTTGGCAGCGCTGGCGGTGCTGATCGCATTCTGCTCGGCATCTCAGGACATCGTATTTGATGCATGGAAGACCGACGTACTATCAGCGACCGAACGCGGCGGCGGTGCCGCAATCAGCGTACTGGGATACCGACTTGCGATGCTGGTTTCCGGCGGTCTGGCGCTGTGGTTGGCGGATCGTTTTCTTGGCTGGCAGGCTATCTGGTGGCTCATGGCGGCGATGATGCTGCCCGGTATCATCGCCACCCTGCTGGCAAAGGAGCCGGACACTACGATAGAACGGCCGCGATCGCTGGAAGACGCCGTGGTTGCTCCGTTACGCGATTTCTTCAGTCGTAACAATGCTTGGCTGATCCTGTCACTGATCGTGCTGTATAAGCTGGGCGATGCCTTTGCAGCCAGCCTGACCACCATTTTTTTAATACGGGGTGTCGGGTTTGATGCGGGGGATGTTGGACTGGTCAACAAAACTCTCGGCCTGGTAGCGACCATTGTCGGGGCTCTGGCTGGCGGCGTTTTGATGCAGCGTCTTAGCCTGTTCCGGGCTTTAATGCTGTTCGGCATTTTGCAGGCAGTTTCTAATCTGGGTTACTGGATACTGTCGATCACCGATAAAAACCTTTATAACATGGCCGCTGCCGTCACCGTCGAAAACCTGTGTGGTGGTATGGGCACTGCTGCTTTCGTGGCGCTATTGATGACCCTGTGCAACCGATCGTTTTCCGCTACCCAGTTTGCCCTTCTCTCAGCGCTCTCTGCGGTGGGTCGCGTTTACGTTGGCCCCGTGGCAGGTTGGTTTGTAGAAAGCTGGGGCTGGCCAACCTTTTACGCTTTTACCGTAGTGGCCGCACTGCCAGGGCTGTTGCTGCTGGCCGGTTGCAAATCTACGCTGGAATATGCACAGAATCACAGTGACTTTCCGCCGCGTAGCACCAGGCTTTCAGGCTATCGGTGGGCGCTGCGTGCACTGATGTCCGGCTTCGCCCTGTTGGCAGGCTGGTTAGTGTTACTGATACTCGATGCGCTGGGATGGCGGATCGTTAGTGGGTTAAGTACCGTGCTGTTTGAAACCGGTATTATATTGCTGCTGGCGGCCATCGTTCTTGGAACCTCGCTCGACTATCTTGCCGCGCGAAAAACTCTGCCAGGGCAATAAGCTAGCATCCCTTTTACCAAGAAAAGCTACGGTCAAGTCAGCCTCGGCGCGATGGCTGACTTGACCCATACAGGTGGGTTGCTGCTACCCAGCGTGAGCACGAACCAATGCCATCCGATGACCGATGTTAAATTTAACGAAAGAATTTATTGTTTCACTTCAAATAAGATTTCCTAAAGAAAATTTATCATTTGTCATTTACTACTGATTTATTAATAACCGGTGCGTAACTAAATTAGGTTAAAAACAATAACCAGTATGATAATTTTTTGTTAAATAATTGGTGCATTAACTGACTGGTTATAGCAATTACAATTTCTGTAAGGTTATTTAAATCAGATTTTGTTATATTAGCGCCAACCCTTTGCCAGCATTCATATTTTGTCACTTCCGGCAACAGATGTGACAGCGTTTGCAAAAGGTGTCAACACCCTGCTGACACAACCTGTTGCAGGTTTACAGTACAGAAACCTTCCCGTAAAATGCCGCCACACTTAAACGACAATAGAGCCCTTGTCATTGAGGTCGTTAAATGAGACTCAGTAAATACAATAAAAGTTTGGGGATTCTGTCATTAATCGCAAGCATGGTTTTGTTAAGTGGTTGTGATAGTGCGTTATTGAATCCCAAAGGACAGATTGCGATGGAGCAACGTTCGCTGATTTTGACGGCCTTCGGCCTGATGATGATCGTCGTTATCCCAGCAGTCTTGATGGCCGTGGTGTTCGCCTGGAAATATCGGGCATCCAACACTAACGCGAAATACAGCCCTAACTGGTCACACTCGAATAAAGTGGAAGCCGTAGTTTGGACCGTTCCCATCTTAATCATTGTTTTCCTTGGTATTCTGACGTGGAAATCAACTCACGCCCTGGAACCAAGTAAGCCACTGGAATCTGATGCTAAACCTGTCGTGATCGAAGTGGTATCGCTGGACTGGAAATGGTTGTTCATCTATCCGGAACAGGGTATTGCCACCGTTAATCAGATTGCTTTCCCGGCTAACCGCCCTGTGAGCTTCAAGATTACCTCGAACACAGTTATGAACTCCTTCTTTATTCCAACCCTCGGTAGCCAGATTTACGCTATGGCGGGAATGCAAACTAAACTGCATTTGATTGCGAATGAAGCCGGCACGTTCGACGGTATCTCTTCCAACTTCAGTGGTCGTGGATTCTCTGGTATGAAGTTTAAAGCGATTGCTACTCCTGACGAAGCTTCTTTCGACCAGTGGGTTGCAAAAGCAAAACAATCTCCAGAAACCCTCATGACAATGGATGATTTTAAAAAGCTGGCTGCGCCGAGCGAAAATCACCCGGTGGAATTCTTCTCAAGTGTGAAACCTGAGCTGTTCAAAGATATTATTGGCCAGTTCCAGATGAATCACGGCGGAAGCATGGAAATGTCTCACGGCGCAGGCCATGAAGGCATGGATATGAGCAACACCGCTCACGCGGGAGCCGAGGAATAATACGATGTTAGGAAAATTAACCCTGGATGCCGTTCCTTACCACGAGCCGATTATCGTGGTAACGGTTGCCGCCATCATTCTTGGCGGTCTTGCCATTGCCGGAGCACTGACCTACTTCGGCAAATGGAAATATCTCTGGACCGAGTGGTTGACTTCTGTTGACCACAAAAAACTCGGCATCATGTACATCATCATGGCGTTTGTCATGCTGCTGCGCGGCTTTGCCGATGCGGTAATGATGCGTAGTCAGCAGGTACTCGCTTCGGCGGGTGAAGCTGGATTCCTGCCGCCGCATCACTACGATCAAATCTTCACTGCCCATGGCGTGATCATGATTTTCTTCGTAGCGATGCCGTTTGTTGTTGGTCTGATGAACATTGCTGTTCCGTTACAGATCGGCGCACGCGACGTGGCCTTCCCGTTCCTGAACAACCTCAGCTTCTGGTTCACCGCTGTAGGTGTGGTACTGGTTAACCTGTCACTGGGTGTGGGCGAGTTCGCGCAAACCGGCTGGCTGGCTTACCCGCCACTTTCGGGGGCGGAATACAGTCCGGGGGTCGGCGTCGACTACTGGATATGGAGTCTGCAGCTCTCCGGGATTGGTACAACCCTGACGGGTATCAACTTCTTCGTTACCATCATGAAGATGCGCGCACCTGGCATGACCATGTTCAAAATGCCGGTATTCACATGGGCTTCCCTGTGTACTAACGTGCTGATCATCGCCGCGTTCCCGGTTCTGACCGTGACGCTGGCTCTGCTGACCCTTGACCGTTATCTTGGTTTCCATTTCTTTACCAATGATATGGGCGGCAACATGATGATGTACGTCAACCTGATCTGGGTTTGGGGTCATCCGGAAGTGTACATCCTGGTTCTGCCGGTCTTCGGTGTGTTCTCGGAAGTGGTTGCTACCTTCTCTAAAAAACGCCTGTTCGGTTACACCTCACTGGTATGGGCAACGGTAGTCATTACCATCCTGTCCTTTATCGTGTGGCTGCACCATTTCTTCACGATGGGTGCAGGAGCGAACGTTAACGCCTTCTTCGGCATTATGACGATGATTATCGCCATTCCGACCGGTGTTAAAATCTTTAACTGGCTGTTCACCATGTATCAGGGGCGCATCCAGATGCACTCTGCGATGCTGTGGACTGTTGGCTTCCTCGTCACCTTCTCTGTAGGTGGTATGACCGGAGTTCTGCTGGCCGTGCCGGGTGCGGACTTCGTGCTGCACAACAGTCTGTTCCTGATTGCTCACTTCCATAACGTGATTATTGGCGGTGTGGTGTTCGGTTGCTTCGCCGGTGTTACTTACTGGTTCCCGAAAGCATTCGGCTTTACGCTGAATGAAACTTGGGGTATCCGGGCATTCTGGTTCTGGATTATCGGCTTCTTCGTCGCCTTTATGCCGCTGTATGTACTGGGCTTTATGGGTATGACGCGCCGTCTCAGCCAGGATATCGACCCGCAGTTCCACCCAATGCTGGTTATCGCCGCGTGCGGTGCTGCGCTTATCGCCTGTGGCGTTGCTTGTCAACTGATTCAGTTCTACGTCTCGGTACGTGACCGTGAGCAGAACCGTGACCTGACCGGTGACCCGTGGGGTGCACGTACTCTGGAGTGGGCAACCTCTTCTCCACCGCCGTTCTATAACTTTGCTATTGTTCCTGAAGTTCACGAACGTGATGCGTTCTGGGAAATGAAGGAAAAAGGTGAAGCTTATAAACGCCCGGCTCACTACGCTGAAATTCACATGCCGAAAAACAGCGGTGCTGGTGTGGTTATCGGTTTCTTCAGCCTGGTCTTCGGTTTTGCGGCAATCTGGCACATCTGGTGGCTGGTAGGCCTCTCATTCCTGGGCATGATCGTGTCTTGGATCGTCAAGAGCTTTGACGAAGACGTGGATTACTATGTTCCTGTTGCCGAGATCGAAAAAATCGAGAATCAGCACTTTGACGAAATTAGCAAAGCAGGTCTGAAAAATGTCGACTGAAACTCTCACTAAACACCACGACGCCCATGCGGAGCATGGGCATCACGATGCAGGAGCCAATAAAGTATTTGGCTTCTGGATCTACCTGATGAGCGACTGCATCATCTTCGCAACGCTGTTTGCGACTTATGGTGTAATGGTTAACAACACCGCAGGCGGCCCGGCAGGGAAAGATATTTTTGAACTGCCGTTCGTCCTGGTGGAAACCGCCCTGCTTCTGTTGAGCTCCATTACCTATGGTTTTGCCGTCATCAACATGAACAAGGGCCAGAAAGGTGCGGTCATCGGCTGGCTGGCGCTGACCTTCCTGTTTGGTCTCGGCTTCATCGGCATGGAAGTCTATGAATTCCATCACCTGATCGCCGAAGGCTTCGGCCCTGACCGCAGCGGCTTCCTTTCCGGATTCTTTACGCTGGTGGGTACTCACGGTCTGCATGTAACTTCCGGGTTGATCTGGATGCTGGTATTGATGTACCAGGTGGCTAAACGTGGTCTGAACGACACTAACCGTACGCGTATTATGTGTCTGAGCCTGTTCTGGCACTTCCTGGACGTGGTGTGGATCTGCGTATTCACCATTGTTTATCTGATGGGGGTGATGTAATGAGCCATCCTGCAACTGAACATGGCGCTTCTCATGGTAGCGTGAAGTCTTATATGATCGGCTTTATCCTGTCGATCATTCTGACCGGTATCCCATTCTGGATGGTCATGGACGGCGGCGCTTCCAAAGCCACCATCCTCGCTGTCGTTCTGGTGTGTGCAATTGTCCAGGTGCTGGTGCACTTGGTGTACTTCCTGCACCTGGACAGTAAGTCTGAGGGGGGCTGGAACCTGATTGCTATCGTGTTTGCAGCACTTATCATCCTGATTGTTGTTGTCGGCTCGCTATGGATCATGTGGAACCTCAACTACAACATGATGAGCCATTAACCGAGTTACTGTGATGATTAAGCAATACCTGCAAGTGACAAAACCAGGAATTATTTTCGGGAATTTAATTTCTGTTATCGGGGGATTCCTGCTGGCTTCTAAAGGCAGCATCGACTATTCCCTGTTTCTCGCCACTTTAGTCGGTGTATCTCTGGTGGTCGCATCAGGTTGTGTTTATAACAACTTTATCGACCGTGACATCGACAAAAAAATGGAGAGAACCAAGAATCGGGTGCTGGTTAAAGGCCTCATCTCTCCGAAATTAAGCCTGGTTTATGCAACCGTGTTAGGTATTGCTGGCTTCGCGCTGTTGTATTTCGGAGCAAACCCGCTGGCGATGTGGCTGGCGGTGATGGGGTTTGTGGTTTATGTCGGCGTTTACAGCCTGTACATGAAACGCAACTCCGTTTACGGCACGCTGATTGGCAGCCTGTCGGGAGCCGCACCGCCGGTCATCGGCTACTGTGCGGTTTCCGGACAGTTTGATGCGGGTGCACTGATCCTACTGGCTATCTTTAGCCTGTGGCAGATGCCGCATTCGTATGCGATTGCTATCTTCCGCTTTAAGGATTATCAGGCAGCTAACATCCCTGTTCTGCCCGTAGTGAAGGGTATTTCGGTAGCTAAAAACCATATCACTGTGTACATCATTGCGTTTATGGTTGCCACTTTGATGCTGACGTTAGTGGGCTATGCTGGCTACAAGTATCTTGTGGTGGCATCCGCAGTGAGCGTCTGGTGGCTGGGAATGGCACTTTCAGGTTACAAAACCCAGAACGATCGTGTCTGGGCGCGTAAACTGTTTGTGTTCTCGATTGTGGCTATTACCGCGCTAAGCGTCATGATGTCCATCGACTTTATGACTCCAGCCTCGAAAGACCTGCTCACCTACATCGGTTAACAGCAAGCCATATCACTGCACAGGGCGCGATTTCGCGCCCTTTCTTCTTGTCATAAATGCTTAAAAAGTAATATTTTACCCGCCCTGCCCTGACGCATAAAATAAAGCAACTAAGAGTATTGAGGTAGTCATGAACGATAATAAAATGACTCCGGTTGAGCTGCGTGCAACCTGGGGTTTGGGGACGGTTTTTTCCCTGCGCATGCTGGGAATGTTTATGGTACTTCCCGTCCTGACCACCTATGGCATGGCATTGCAGGGAGCAAGTGAAACGCTTATCGGGCTGGCCATCGGCATATACGGTCTGGCACAGGCCGTTTTTCAAATTCCTTTCGGGCTTCTCTCCGACCGCATTGGCCGTAAACCATTAATTATCGGTGGACTGCTGATCTTCGCCATCGGTAGCGTTATCGCTGCAATGACAACGTCTATTTGGGGAGTGATCCTCGGGCGCGCATTACAGGGTTCCGGCGCGATTGCCGCCGCCGTAATGGCGCTGCTGTCAGATCTGACGCGTGAACAGAACCGCACTAAGGCGATGGCATTCATCGGTATCAGTTTTGGCATCACCTTTGCCATCGCTATGGTTCTGGGACCAGTGATCACGCACGCACTTGGCCTGCATGCGCTATTCTGGATGATTGCGCTTCTGGCCGTATGCGGGATTGTTATCACCCTGCTGATCGTACCTTCGGCGTCAAACCACGTGCTCAATCGTGAATCTGGCATCGTCAAGGGCAGCATTCGTGACGTTCTCGCCAACGGCCGCCTTGTTAAGCTCAATATAGGTATTCTCTGCCTGCATATTCTGCTGATGTCGAGCTTTGTTGCCCTGCCCGGCCAGTTTGAACAAGCAGGGTTCCCCGCCAGCGAACACTGGAAAGTTTATCTTTTTACCATGCTGATCGCGTTCGCTGCCGTACTGCCCTTCATTATCTACGCCGAAGTAAAACGCAGGATGAAGCGTGTGTTTGTCTGCTGTGTGGCGCTAATGCTGGTGGCTGAAATCGTCTTGTGGGGATCGGGTAATCATTTCTGGACGCTGGTTCTCGGCGTTCAGCTGTTCTTTATTGGTTTTAATCTGATGGAAGCGATACTGCCATCGCTGGTCAGTAAAGAGTCCCCGCCAGGTTATAAAGGCACCGCGATGGGTCTCTATTCCACCAGCCAGTTCATTGGCGTGGCGATTGGCGGTAGTATGGGCGGTTGGGTATTTGGCCATATTGATGCGCAGAGCGTATTCCTGCTCGGCGCGCTGATTGCGGTCGCCTGGCTGTTGCTGAGCCTGAGCATGAAGGAGCCGCCCTATGTCAGCAGCCTGCGGATCACTCTTGAGCATTGTGGTCTGGATAAATTGAGCCTGGAACAGAAATTGAAATCACATAATGGCGTGTCAGACGTGTTTATCGTGCCTGAAGAGCAGAGCGCCTACGTCAAAATTGACAGCAAGGTCACCAACCGTACCGAGCTGGAGAAACTGATTGCGGGATAACCGCCACAGGGTGTGAGTTCCCTGTCAGTCAACATCCTGACATACGCAAAGTATGTCAGGATGAACACAGCACCTGTCCTGAACAGCGGTTAATCGCGGAAGTTCTTGAACTGGAACGGCTGCCCTAATTCTCCCTTGCGTACCAGCGCCATTGCGCCTTGCAGATCGTCGCGTGATTTACCGGTCACACGCACTTCATCACCCTGAATCTGCGACTGTACTTTCAGCTTGCTGTCTTTAATCAGCTTAACCAGCTTTTTGGCGATATCGGTTTCGATGCCTTTCTTCATTTTCGCATCAACAATCCAGCTTTTACCGCTGTGCTCAATCTGCTCCGGAACCTCAAGTGCTCCGCCTTCTATTCCGCGTTTTAACAGCTTTTCGCGCAGGATATCAACCAGCTGTTTTACCTGGAAATCAGATTCGCTAGAGACTTTGATCGACTCATTTTTTTCATTTAGCTCGAAACTGGCCTGAACACCGCGAAAATCAAAGCGTGTGGATATTTCACGGTTAGCATTGTCTACCGCGTTACGCACTTCCTGCATATCAATTTCAGAAACGATATCGAAAGATGGCATGATCTATTCTCCTGATACTAAAGTGACAGGCATAATACCTGCTTGCAGCGGGTAAATAAAACCACCGAAGCTGAAAGCTAAAATAATCAGCAGGCAGGCATCAAGCTGGTCAAGCAACCCGCAGGCGGGGAGGAACAATGAAAATTACCGTACTTGGATGTGGGGCCTTAGGGCAGATCTGGCTGGCCGCGCTTGAACGGCAGGGGCATGACGTTCAGGGCTGGCTGCGGGTTCCGCAGCCCTATTGTTCGGTGAATGTTATTGGTCTGCACGGCGAGACAATTAACAAGACCTTTATCGCAAATGACCCGGTTTTTCTCGGCGAGAGTCAGCTCCTGATCGTCACGCTGAAAGCCTGGCAAGTCTCTGAGTCTGTGAGAAATCTGCAATTTATTTTGCCTGAACGCTGCCCGATACTGCTGCTACATAACGGTATGGGGACGCTGGATGAGTTGAAAACCCTTCGTCAGCCATTATTACGTGGTGTAACAACCCACGCCGCAAAACGTGATGGCACGGTAATTATTCATGTCGCCTCTGGCATTACCCATATAGGCCCTGTTACGACTGCGGGAGCGGAACTGAGCGATTTAGCCGAGGTGCTGCACTGCGCGCTGCCGGATGTGGCCTGGCACAATAATGTGGCTTCCGCTGCGTGGCAGAAACTGGCCGTTAACTGCGTCATCAATCCCTTGACGGTGTTTTATAACTGTACCAACGGTGAGCTGAATGAACATCGCGAGGAAATTGAATCCCTGAGCGATGAAGTGGCTGCCGTGATGGAGCGTGAAGGCCAGCATATATCGCGTGAATGGCTGATCGACTACGTGCTGGAGGTGATACGCACCACTGCCGCCAATACCTCGTCTATGCTTCAGGACATTCGCGCCCAGCGCCGGACTGAAATCGACTATATCAACGGCTACGTCATTCGTCGCGCGCGCGCGCAGGGTCTGAACACCCCTCATAATAGCCGCCTTTATGAATTTATTAAGCGAAAGGAACAAAATTATGATCGAGAAACCATCGGTTCTGGTTTGCCTGGCACCTGGGAGTGAAGAAACCGAAGCCGTCACCACCATCGATTTACTGGTACGTGCCGGGCTGAAAGTGGTCACTGCCAGCGTTGCAGATGACGGCAACTGTGAAATTGTCTGTTCACGCGGGGTCAAACTTCTGGCCGATGCGCCGCTAGTGGAAGTTGCCGATGCGGATTTTGCCGCTATTGTTTTGCCGGGTGGCCTTAAAGGAGCTGAATGCTTTCGAGACAGCCCACTACTGGTGGAAACCATCCGTCATTTCAATCAGTCAGGACGCATCGTTGCCGCGATCTGTGCCGCCGCCGCAACCGTGCTGATCCCGCATAATCTGTTCCCGGTTGGAAATATGACCGGCTATCCGGGGCTGAAAGATCATATCCCCCAAGAGAAATGGATGGACAGACGCGTGGTGTGGGATCGCCGGGTTAATCTGCTCACCAGCCAGGGGCCAGGTACTGCCATTGATTTTGCCCTGAAGCTCATTGATTTGCTGGTAGGGAAAGAAACAGCGCGTGAGGTAGCCGGGCAGCTGGTCATAGCTGCCGGGATATATGATTACTGCGACTGATAGGGGTTGATTCGCCGGTGCGCGCATCTGGCATCGGCGGCGCGCCAGTTCTGCTTTCGGCCAGCGCGCAGTCACCGCAACATTGAACCCAAGTGAGGATGACAGGTCTGGCCGGGCACAACATGCCGGGAAGCCCGGACGGAACTCGGACTAAGGGCGATAAACCTTGACGTTTTTGAAGCCCTGTTCGTGCAGATAGAGCGCCTGTAGGCGGCTCATTACGCCGCGTTCGCAATACAGTAGCCAGCTTTTGCTCTGGTCAAGATCGCCGA
Source organism: Erwinia piriflorinigrans CFBP 5888 (assembly GCF_001050515.1). Taxonomy (GTDB): domain Bacteria; phylum Pseudomonadota; class Gammaproteobacteria; order Enterobacterales; family Enterobacteriaceae; genus Erwinia; species Erwinia piriflorinigrans. The sequence continues at coordinate 115,810 of NZ_CAHS01000013.1, read as the reverse complement.
ATTTCGTTGCCAGCTTGTAAAAAGGCAGCGATTTTACCACGATGCCCTCTATCTCCAGCGGACGCGCTTCCTGCTCATCGTTCGAACGAATGTCCAGTATCACATCATTGTCAGAAAACGAGGCAACGGTCTCCACTTCAACCACTTCCTCTTCCGTCTTCTCGGCGATTTCGCGAATATCAACGTTGGTCGCCTCTTCAACCATCCGGTCAAGAATGGCGAAATCGAAGTTCTGCTCTTCCTGTTCGATCTTTGCCTTGACCGCTTTGACCGTTGGGCTTTTCGAGATGACGCCACAATACTCGGGCATGGTACGTGCAAAATCTTCGGTGCCGATTTCACGCGCCAGTTTGATAATGTGCTCTTTATCGTGGGAAATGAGCGGACGCAGGATCAGCGTGTCGCTGGCATTATCGATCAGGCGCAGGTTAGTCAGCGTCTGACTGGAAACCTGCCCCAGCGCTTCACCGGTCACCAGCGCCTGAACGCCGTAGCGCTCGGCAATTTTGGACGCGGCACGCACCATCATACGCTTGAGCACGACGCCCATCTGACCATCGTCCACCTTTTCCAGGATCTCGCCGACCACTGGCTCAAAGTTGATGGCCACAAAGCGCACACGGTGAGTGCTGCCGAAGCGTTTCCATAGATAATGGGCAACCTGGCGAACACCGATCTCATGGGCAGCACCACCGAGATTAAAGAAGCAATAATGCACGCGGCAGCCACGGCGCATCAGCATATAGCTGGAAACGCCTGAATCAAAACCACCGGAAATCAGTGACAACACATCTTCCTGGGTGCCGATAGGATAACCGCCGATACCTTCGTAACGCGCGGTGACGAGGATCAGGCGATCGTCTTCGATCTCCAGATTAACCGTCACCTGGGGGCGATTAAGCTGCACCTGAGCGCTGGCCACATGCTGATTCAGGCCGCCACCGACATAGCGCTCAACGTCCTGTGAACTGAATTCATGCTTACCTCGACGCTTCACGCGCACGCAGAAGGTCTTGCCTTCAATGCGTTCACGGTTCATTTCAAGGGTTTGCTCAAAAATGTGGTGCACGTCGGTGTAAGCGCGATCTTCCACCGCCAGCACATGGTGGATGCCCGGAATGCGCGTCAGTTCTGCAACAATAGCCGCACGCTTGCTTTCGTCTTTGGCGCGAACTTCGATATTGTCCCAGTGGCGAACCACGGCAAGGGTTTCATCGTAAGGTTTGAGAACGTTGCGAATATTTCCGGTAAGGATTTTAATAAAACGCAGGCGTACCGACTGGCTTTTAATCGTAATTTCAGGGAATAACTTAATGATAAACTTCATGGCGGCATTTATTCGTTAGGCAATTAAGTGCTGATGGGGGGGCACTTAACTGTTAAAATCAGAGTCTCGCAAATTGGCCTGCGCCCTTTGCATCCGCCACGAGTATACCATCTTTGTCTGACGGCTGCTGATCCATCTGCCGCCAGCAGGGCCGTCCCCGATAACATGAAATTTGCAGGGGATATTTTGCTAATCATTTAGAGTCGGCTACCATGAGCATTCGCTGATGAAAATGCACAGTCAGGATTAGAAATGCCAAAAAAAACTCAACAGTCTGTCAGTTTCGAAACCTCCCTGCAGCAGCTGGAGCAGATTGTCAGCCGCCTGGAAAGCGGCGATCTTGCGCTGGAAGAAGCGCTGAATGAATTTGAGCGCGGCGTTCAGCTAACGCGGGCCGGGCAGCAGATGCTACAACAGGCCGAACAGCGGGTACAAATATTACTGAGCGATGATAAAAACGCTGAGCTGACGCCCTTCATGCCGGAAAAAGAGTAATGGATTTTAACGAATTACTCACCAGCCACTATCAGCGGGTGAACGCGGCGCTTCGGGAGTTTATTTCACAACTGCCTTTTCAGAGTACTCCGCTGGTTAACGCGATAGAATATGGCGCATTATTGGGCGGCAAGCGTTTACGCCCCTTCCTGGTGTACGCAACGGGCAACATGCTGCACGCCGACGATGCCGCGCTGGATGCGCCGGCGGCAGCGATCGAATGTATTCATGCATATTCTCTTATTCATGACGATCTGCCCGCGATGGATAATGACAGCCTGCGTCGCGGCCTGCCGACCTGCCATATCAAGTTTGGTGAGGATTCGGCAATTCTGGCAGGAGATGCGCTACAGACGCTCGCCTTCTCGATACTTGCCGACACCCCGATGCCAGGGGTGATGGCGGGAAGCCGTGTTTCTATGCTGTCCGAACTGGCCCAGGCTAGCGGTGTGGCAGGCATGTGCGGCGGTCAAGCGCTGGATCTTGCGGCGGAAGGCAGACAGGTCACATTAGACGAACTTGAACAGATACACAGGCATAAGACCGGAGCGCTGATCCGTTCAGCCGTACGACTCGGTGCCCTTACCGCAGGCGCACCCGGTCGTGCCGCTCTGCCCGCTCTCGACCGTTTTGCCGATGCGATTGGCCTGGCCTTTCAGGTTCAGGATGACATTCTGGATGTTATCGGTGATACCGTGGTGCTCGGAAAACAGCAGGGTGCCGACCAGCAATTGGGCAAAAGTACCTACCCGGCATTAATGGGGCTGGAAAATGCGCGGCTAAAAGCATGGGATCTCTATCAAGAATCCCTCAACGCATTAGAAACGCTTTCCGCACAGTCTTACAACACGACCGCGCTACGAGCGCTGGCAAGCTTTATAATCGAACGCGATAAATAACCTCTAAATGAGTCACTGATGAGTTTTGAAACTGCAAAATACCCGACGCTTGCTCTGGCAAGTACGGTGCAAGAATTACGTTTGCTGCCGAAAGAGAGCCTGCCAACACTCTGTGACGAGCTGCGACAGTATCTGCTCGACAGCGTTAGCCGCTCCAGCGGTCATTTTGCTTCCGGGCTGGGCGTCGTAGAGTTGACCGTTGCTCTGCATTACGTCTACAACACGCCGTTTGATCATCTGATTTGGGACGTTGGGCATCAGGCTTATCCTCATAAAATCCTCACCGGACGTCGTGACCGGATAGGTACTATCCGGCAAAAAAACGGGCTGCATCCGTTCCCGTGGCGTGAAGAAAGCGAATATGATGTGCTCAATGTAGGCCACTCATCAACCTCTATCAGTGCAGGGTTAGGCATGGCGGTTGCCGCCGGTAAAGAAGCGCAAGGCCGCAGAACCGCCTGCGTTATCGGCGATGGCGCGATCACCGCCGGGATGGCGTTTGAAGCGATGAATCACGCCGGAGACAGTAAGGCCGATTTGCTGGTGGTGCTGAATGACAATGAAATGTCCATTTCAGAAAACGTCGGCGCGCTAAACAACCGCCTTGCGCAAATTCTGTCCGGAAAGACCTACTCACGTCTGCGTGAAAGCGGCAAAAAAGTACTGGGCGGCCTGCCCCCCATCAAAGAGCTGGTGAAACGCACCGAAGAACACCTGAAAGGGATGGTGGTGCCGGGTACGCTGTTTGAAGAGCTGGGTTTTAACTATATCGGCCCGATAGACGGCCATGACGTCTTAGCATTGGTGCATACACTGGGCAATATGCGCGCGCTGAAAGGCCCGCAGTTTCTGCACGTCATGACCAAAAAGGGGAAAGGCTATGCCCCGGCGGAAAAAGATCCGATCAGCTGGCACGCGGTACCTAAGTTCGATCCGGCCAGCGGTCTGCTGCCAAAAAGTGTCGAGGGCCTGCCAAGCTATTCAAAAATTTTTGGTCAGTGGTTAAGCGAAACCGCCGCCGGTGATGACAGGCTGATGGCGGTGACGCCGGCAATGCGTGAAGGCTCCGGCATGGTCAGCTTCTCGCGCGATTATCCCCAGCAATATTTCGATGTGGCCATCGCCGAACAGCATGCGGTGACGTTTGCTGCCGGACTGGCCATCGGCGGTTATAAACCGGTGGTGGCAATCTACTCCACTTTCCTGCAACGCGCCTACGATCAGCTGATCCATGATGTCGCCATTCAAAAACTCCCGGTACTGTTTGCCATCGATCGTGGCGGTATCGTCGGTGCTGACGGGCAGACTCACCAAGGGGCATTTGATATCGCCTTCCTGCGCTGCATCCCTGATATTGTGATCATGACGCCAAGTGATGAGAATGAATGCCGTCAGATGCTGTATACCGGTTATCATTATCAGGAGGGGCCAAGCGCGGTGCGCTATCCGCGAGGCACTGGCACCGGTGCAACGCTTGAAGCGCTGGCCTCACTGCCGCTCGGCAAAGGCGTGATGAAACGACGGGGTGAAAAGCTGGCGATCCTCAACTTTGGTACGCTGCTCCCGCAGGCAGCGGCGGCGGCCGAAGCCATCAATGCTACGCTGGTTGATATGCGTTTTGTCAAACCGTTGGATGAGGCGCTGGTGCTCGAGCTGGCGGCACAGCATCAGTCACTGATCACCATTGAGGAAGGGACAATTAAAGGCGGTGCCGGTAGCGGCGTTAATGAGCTGTTGATGGCAAAACGCCAGGCGATCCCGGTGCTGAATATTGGCCTGCCGGATGAATTTATTCCTCCGGGCGCACAGGACGAGATCCGCAGCGATTATCAGCTGGATGCTCGCGGTATCCAACAGCAGATCGCCGACTGGCTGGCACAATAACTGTTAACCTACTCCCTGCGGGGAGTAGGTTAACGCTGACGGGCAGCTAAACCAGCCAGTAGTGCCCGGCACAGTAAAGAATAACCGCAGAAATAATTCCCGCGATAATATCATCCACCATAATGCCCATACCGCCATGCACGTTGCGATCGAACCAGCGAATTGGCCAGGGTTTCCAGATATCCAGCACGCGGAAGAGCAAAAATCCTGCCAGTACCCACTGCCAGCTGTTAACCGGAATGGCCATCAGCGTGATCCACATACCGATAAACTCATCCCAGACGATGCTGCCGTGATCGTGCACACCCATATCCTTCGCCGTGCGATGGCAGAGATACACCCCAATACTGATGCCAAGCAGCACCACTAACGAGTAGAGATCCTGCGGCAGAAAGCTCATCAGATACCAGAAGGGAATGGCTGCCAGCGACCCCATCGTTCCCGGCATCCAGGGAATTAAGCCGCTGCCGAACCCGGTGGCCAGTAGATGCCACGGGTTGCTCATTTTGAGACGACTCTTAGCCATATCCTTAGCGCGTACCAAAGTGGTCGAATCCTTTCAGGTTGATTTCAACAGGTCGGTCGTTTTGCAACAGCGTTAGCCCATCTGACTGCGGGGCAATCTGCCCGATGCAGGTATAGGGAACGCCATGATACCCCAGCGCTACGTCCAGCGCGCCACGGTTAATCTCTGGTACGGTAAAGCAGAGTTCATAATCTTCACCGCCGCCCAGCGCCCAGCGCAACGCCTGCTGCGCGGGGAAGTGTTGCTTCATTACCGCAGACAGCGGTAACGCGTCAAGATTAAGCCGTGCACCACATACACTGGCCTCCAGGATGTGACCGAGGTCAGAGATAAGCCCATCGGAAAGATCGATGGCGGAGCTGGCCAGATCGCGCAACGCCTGCCCCTGCACAACACGGGGCATAGGCCGCAGATGACGTTTGATAAGGGCTTCATAAGCCACCGGATCGTTGATTTTCACATGATGCTGTAACAGTGCGAGTCCGGCAGCACTGTCCCCTAGCGTCCCTGTGACATAGATCCAGTCGCCGATGCGTGCACCGCTGCGCTTCAACGCTCTTCCCTGTGGCACCAGTCCATGAATGCCCAACGTCATGCTAAGCGGCCCACGTGTGGTATCGCCGCCGACCAGCTGCATATTGTAGTAATCCAGTAGTTCAAACAGGCTGTCGCTAAAGGCTTTTAACCAGCTTTCATTCACTTCTGGCAGCGTCAGTGCCAGCGTTAACCACGCAGGATCTGCGCCCATTGCCGCCAGGTCGCTAAGGTTAACGGCCAACGCTTTATAAGCGAGATCGGCAGGATGGATATCACGCAGGAAATGCACGCCTGATACCAGCGTGTCGGTACTGATAGCCAGGGTCTGTTTTTCCGGCACGCTGAGTAGCGCACAGTCGTCACCGATGCCTTTTTCCACATCGCGACGGGAGCATGTCGCGCGATCAAAATAGCGCGCAATCAGTTCAAATTCGCCACATGACATAATGCATTCCGGGGGTAAAAGAAGAGGCCGGATTGAGCGGCCTCTGAGGATTATTTGCGGTTAGGGCGGATCTGAGGAGCGGCTTTGTCCAACACGCCGTTGACAAACTTATGACTGTCTTCAGCACCGAACACTTTTGCCAGCTCGATCCCCTCATTGATGGCCACCTTGTAGGGCACGTCTGAACGCTTACTAAGTTCAAACAGAGAGATACGCAGGATGGCCTTTTCCACCTGGCCCAGCTCTTCAAGCTGACGCGACAGGTAAGGTTTCATCAGGCCGTCGAGGTATGCACTGTTAGTTGCAACGCCGCCGACCAGCTCACGGAAATAAGTAATATCGACGTCTTTAACGTCCTGTTCCGCCAGAAACTGGTATTCAACATCCGCGATGTCGTTTTTGGATATCTGCCAGGAGTAGAGTGCCTGAACAGCACATTCACGGGCGCGGCGACGAGCAGCAGGTTTCACGAAATTCCCCTTAAATCAGGCTTTAATGGCTTTCAATACGTTAATCATTTCCAGAGCGGTCAGGGCTGCTTCAGCACCTTTATTACCCGCTTTGGTTCCGGCGCGTTCAATGGCCTGCTCTATATTTTCAGTAGTCAGCACGCCAAAGGCAACCGGGATTTCGCTCTGCATGGCAACGCTGGCAAGACCAGAACTGGCCTCACCTGCCACGAATTCAAAATGGGCAGTACCGCCACGGATCACGGTGCCGAGTGCCACAACCGCATCATGCTTGCCGGTTTTCGCCAGCGCACGAGCCGTCACGGGCAGTTCATAAGCACCAGGAACCCATACTACGGTGATGTTCTCATCTTTGACCTGACCAATACGTTTCAGGGCATCGAGGGCACCGCTCAGCAGGCTGTCATTGATAAAGTTGTTGAAACGCGCAATAACCAGAGCAACGCGCGCGTCAGGAGTAGCAACAGCAGCTTCAATAACGTTCATAATCTTCCTTCCAGGGTTCTGTTTGGCCCCGCAGGGGGGCGGATTCTATCATACTCTTTAACGGCCTGCTTGTTTTTGCGCAAGCCATCACAAGGGGGTCAAGGTCAGCCTGATATCAGGCCCCACCTGACGAATGTCACTAAAGGTAAAGGCAGGTGCAGCGGCCAATGTTTCCAGCCCCGGCAGCTGACACAGACCGCGTCCGGCATCGCCGAGGAGTTTAGGAGCCAGATAGACGATCAGCTCATCGACGACGCCCGCCTGTAATAATGCGCCAGAAAATTGTGCCCCGGCTTCCACCCAAACGCTGTTAATCTGTTTTTTGCCCAGCAGCATCAGCATCGAGACCAGGTCAAGGCGTTCTTGATAACGTGGTACGATCAGTTGACTGACGTTTTCCGGCCACTGCCGTTCGTCACAGGCAGTGCGCGCCAGCCAAGTTTCTCCCGGCTGGGAAATGAGCCGATGCTGTGGGGTCACGCGATTCTGACCGTCAACGATGATGCGTACCGGCTGGCGCAGCAAATCGGCCGGGTAGTCCGCTAAAGTGGCGCTGTCCAGTTCATCATGACGTACGGTCAGGGCCGGATCATCTGCCAGCACGGTGCCGCTGGTGCTGAGAATAGCCGAGCTTTGCGCGCGCAGTCTTTGCACATCGCGTCTTGCTTCGGGGGATGTTATCCACTGGCTTTCCCCGCTGGCCATCGCCGTGCGCCCATCCAGCGAAGCGCCAAGTTTAAGCTGCACCCAAGGGAAGCCGGTACGCATACGTTTGAGAAACCCACGGTTTAACGCTTCCGCTTCCTGCATCATCAGCCCGTGGCTGACCTCGATGCCTGCCTGCTGCAAACGATACAGCCCGCGCCCTGCCACCTGAGGATTCGGATCCTGCATCGCGGTAACGACCCGCTTGATGCCAGCGGCAATGAGCGCATCACAACACGGTGGCGTACGCCCGTGATGGCTGCAAGGCTCCAGCGTCACATAGGCGGTTGCGCCACACGCATTCTCACCGGCCATCCGTAACGCATGAACTTCGGCGTGAGGCTCACCGGCACGCAGATGAAAGCCTTCACCGACAATCTGACCATCACGCACCAGCACGCATCCTACATTGGGATTCGGCGTGGTGGTAAATCGGCCACGGCGCGCCAGTTCCAGCGCCCGGGCCATATAAACTTCATCGCGCATCCTGTCAGTCCTGTAAACGGGCGATCTCTTCGCCAAATTCGCGGATATCCTCAAAGCTGCGATATACCGATGCAAAACGGATATAGGCCACTTTATCCAGTTTTTTTAGTTCATCCATCACCAGGCTACCAATCAATTTACTGGCAACTTCGCGCTCACCGGTGGCCCGGAGTTGGCTCTTAATGTGGCTGAGGGCATTTTCAACCGCGTCCGAGCTAACCGGACGCTTCTCCAGCGCCTTCATCAATCCGCTGCGCAGCTTGTCTTCATTAAAGGGTTCACGCACGTCGTTGCTCTTGACGACCCGTGGCATCACCAGTTCTGCCACTTCAAACGTCGTGAAACGTTCGTTACAAACCACACACTGGCGGCGGCGGCGCACGGAGGAACCTTCCCCAACCAGACGGGAGTCGATCACTTTAGTATCCACGGCGCAACAAAATGGGCAATGCATAAGTCTGTCCTGATTATTCAGCAGAGAGCGAGCAGTGTACCCTGGAGTGGGTAACAACTGAATCATTCACGCGGGCTTGCTTTAGCTGAAATAAATGCCCACCCCGACAAAAGTGAAAAATAAGTCTATGCTTTGTATACCCCCATTCCGGGGTTTCACCAAAAGGAGTCAAAAATGGGACTGTTTGATTTTGTTAAAGATGCAGGTGAGAAGATCCTGGATGCGTTCGCTGGAAATGCACACGCTCAGGGCACGGCCATTGAAGATAGTCTGAAAAAGCAGGGTATCCCGGGTGCTGACAAAGTGAAAGTTGAAGTCAACGGTGACAAAGCCGTTGTCACCGGCGAAGGCCTGACCCAGGAAGAAAAAGAGAAAATTCTGGTCGCAGCAGGAAATGTCAAGGGCATCAGTAGCGTGGATGACAAGGTTGCCACTAATGCTCCCGCCGCCAACGAATCTGATTATTACACGGTAAAATCAGGCGATACGCTGAGCGCCATTTCTAAGTCCGTCTATGGCGACGCCAATCAGTACAACAAAATCTTTGAGGCGAATAAGCCAATGCTCAGCCATCCGGATAAAATCTATCCAGGCCAGAAGCTGCGTATTCCTCAGTAATCGGGTCGACCAGGGAGAGGACGCCATGATCACACTGCGAGTAACGGCACTGCCAGTCGCCCTACTCCTGTCGGGATGTATGTCCTCTTCGCCCGACCTACAGACACAACAGCTTCACCAGAAGGTGAGCGCGTTGAATCAGGAATTAAGCCAGCTTACGCTTCAGGCAACCGCGCTTGAACGTCAAAGCAAGCTCAATCAGAACTCGATTCACGGAGCCTGGTTAGTCCCCGCCGCCAAAACCCCGGTGCTATTGCAGAGTCAGGCAGGCCAACTGCGCCTGTCGTTAAGTAACATCATCGGGCAAGACGGAGGATCTGGCATGTTGCTGCATCTGAGCATGGCGGGTTCTGAGCAGCCTGGCGCACTCGCCGGTCGGGTCGAATGGGGCAGCCTTGACGACATCAGCGGAAAACCGCAAAGCGCTGAAAGCCACAGTAAAAACTTCCGGATTGAACCCGCTTTACTGCCACGCCGTGAAGCGACAGTCCGGCTGTATTTACAGGGCTTCCCGCCAGAGAAACTCGGTTATGTTCGTATTCATGACCTGGTCTTGGGCGACTCCTCAACTCCTGCACCATAAAAAAACGGCCACCCTGAGGTGGCCGTTTTTCATTCCGCATCCTGTTAAGGCAGAATCGAAGGCTGGTCCGCGCCCTCTTTTTCCACTTTCTGCTGGATCATATGTTCGCGTTTCATGCCAAGCTTCAGCGCCAGAGCTGAAGAGACATAAATTGACGAAATGGTACCAATGGTAATACCGATCAGCATAGTCAGCGAGAAGCCTTTTAACAATGCACCGCCAAAAATGAACAGGATCAGCACCATCGCCAACGTCGTCACCGAAGTAATGATGGTTCGGCTCAACGTCTGCGTAAGCGAGACGTTGGTGATATCGTAAGAAGAACCGCGACGAATTTTGCGGAAATTCTCGCGGATACGGTCCGATACCACAATCTTATCGTTTAGCGAGTAGCCGATAACTGACATCAGCGAGGCAATAATAGTTAGGTCTACCTCAATCTGGAACAGAGAGAGCAGGCCCATAGTAATCACCACGTCGTGTGCCAGCGCCAATACGGTGCCTAACGCCAAACGCCATTCGAAACGAAAACCGATATAGAACAGGATGGCAATCAGTGCCGACAGCAGTGCCATACCCCCCGCCTGCGCCAGATCGCTCCCCACGCTGGGGCCGACAAACTCGATACGTTTGACGGTCGCATTTTGTCCGGTTGCTTCGTTGATAACACTCAGCACCTTACTGCCCAGCGCTTCACCCGCATTGCCTTCAGCGGGTGGCATACGCACTATCACGTCGCGGCTGCTGCCGAAGTTTTGCACCTGCGGCTCGGCAAAACCGGCTTTCTGTAAACTACCGCGCATCATATCCAGATCGGCTGGCTGTTCGAGATTGATCTCAATAACCGTACCGCCGGTGAAATCGAGCCCCCAGTTGAAGCCTCGAACACCAATGATGGCTACTGCTACTATTAACAGTATTCCAGAAATGATGAACGCCAGTTTATCCCAGCGCATAAAGTCGATGACTTTACGCCCGTGATTCATTTGTTCAACACTATGTTCCTGTGCCACAACGCACTCCTCAGATAGACAACTTGTTAATGCGTTTGCCGCCATACATCAGGTTGACGATGGCACGGGTGCCGATAATCGCGGTAAACATGGAAGTTGCCACACCAATCGCAGTCGTGATAGCAAACCCTTTAATTGAGCCAGTACCCACTGCGTAAAGAATGATAACTTTAATTAGCGTGGTCACGTTGGCATCAACGATACTGGAAAACGCGCCTTTGTAACCCTCATGGATCGCCTGCTGTACGGAACGCCCGTTACGCAGCTCCTCCTTGATACGCTCGTTAATCAGCACGTTAGCATCAACCGCCACCGCCAGTGTGAGCACAATACCCGCAATACCCGGCATGGTCAGCGTCGCGCCCGGGAGCAGCGACATAATGCCGACGATCAGCACCAGGTTAGCCAGCAGTGCGCTGGTAGCCACCAGGCCGAATTTCTTGTACCACACCACCATGAAGACGATAGAAGCAATCAGCCCCCACAGGCAAGCTTCCAAGCCCTGGGTGATATTCTGCGCGCCCATGGTTGGACCAATAGTACGCTCTTCCACAATCTGAATAGGCGCAATCAACGCACCGGCACGCAGCAACAGCGAAAGCTGGCGGGCTTCATTCGGGTTGTTGATGCCCGTTATACGGAAGCTGTTACCCAATCGAGACTGGATATTGGCGACGTTAATCACCTCTTCATGCTTCTCAAGAATCGCACGGCCGTTAGCGTCTTTCTTCCCGCTGTCTTTGTATTCAACAAAGAGGGTTGCCATCGCTTTACCGACACTGTCCTTCGTAAAGTTGGACATGATATTACCGCCAGCGCTGTCCAGGGAGATATTCACCTGTGGCTGATTGTATTCATCGGTGCTGGAAGTGGAGTCAGTAATGTGGTCACCAGTGAGGATTACGCGTTTATACAGCACCACCGGCTGCCCTTCACGCGTATCTTTCACTTCCGAGTCGCCCGGTATACGGCCATTTGCGGCTGCGGTGGCGTCCACGCTGGTATTCACCAAGCGGAACTCCAATGTTGCAGTCGCACCAAGGATCTCTTTGGCACGAGCCGTATCCTGGATACCCGGCAGTTCAACCACAATACGGTCAGCGCCCTGACGCTGCACCAGCGGTTCCGCTACGCCAAGCTGGTTAACACGGTTGCGCAGAATATTGATGTTCTGTTGAACAGCGTATTCACGAGCTTCACGCAGACGCTCGTCGCTCATTACCGCCGTCAGGGCATTACTGCCGCTGCTGTTGATAACCATATCGCGGTGACGAGTGACCAGATAACTGACGGCAGCATCGCGCGCTTTGTCATCACGGAAACGAATTTCCAGACCGTAATTAGCGGTTTTACGCACGTTCACGTAAGGAATACTTTTCTCGCGCAGATCGCTGCGTAGATTGTCGATGTTCTGGTCCTGAAGTTTGCCCAGTGCGGTATCCATATCGACTTCCATCAGGAAGTGAACACCACCACGTAGGTCAAGGCCGAGTTTCATCGGCTCTGCGGACAACATCGCTAACCAGGTTGGCGTTGCAGGAGCGAGGTTAAGCGCCACCACGTAATTTTCGCCAAGGACTTTCATTATCGCTTCACGCGCGCGCAGCTGCACGTCGGTGTTAGCGAAGCGCGCCAGAATAGCGCCATTTTCCAGAGCAACGGATTTGCTCGAAATATTATCTTGTTTTAAAGCGCTTTGGATCTGGACCAGCGTTTGCTCACTGGCCGCGCTTCCGCGCGCACCAGTGACCTGAACAGCCGGATCCTCACCATAAAGGTTAGGCAGTGCATACAGCAGACCGACGAGTAACACGACGATCAGCATGATGTACTTCCATAAAGGATAACGATTTAACACGGCAGTTCCCTTAGGGAAATCAAAAAATTAAAGCGCCTTCATCGTACCTTTCGGCAGAACGGCGGCAACAAAGTCACGCTTGACGACAACTTCGGTCGTATCGTTAAGTGCAATAGCCACGTAGCCCGTTTCAGCGACTTTGGTTACGCGTCCGACTAAACCACCGGTAGTCAAAACTTCATCGCCTTTGGCAATTGAGTCCATCAGTTTTTTGTGCTCTTTCGCACGTTTTTGCTGAGGACGCAGGATCATAAAGTAGAAAATCAGACCAAACACTACCAGCATGATCACCAGAGAATACGGACTTCCCTGAGAAGGAGCTGCAGCTGCCACGGCATCGGAAGTGAAAAAGCTCATTAAAATTCCCTCATTGTTTAATTATCAGACGTTAATGGCGGAACCGCCGCTCCCGTCCGTTGGTAAAATTCGCTAGCAAAGTGCTCTAATCTACCCTCTTCAATAGCCTGGCGTAAACCCGCCATTAAGCGCTGATAATAGCGCAGGTTATGAATGGTATTCAGACGTGCACCTAAAATTTCATTACAGCGGTCAAGATGATACAGATAGGCGCGACTGTAATTGCGGCAGGTGTAGCAGTCACACTCGGCATCAAGCGGCGACGTGTCATCTTTGTACTTCGCATTACGGATTTTCACCACGCCGTCGCTAACAAAGAGATGCCCGTTACGTGCATTGCGGGTCGGCATAACACAGTCGAACATATCAATACCGCGACGAACACCTTCCACCAGGTCCTGGGGCTTACCAACCCCCATGAGATAACGTGGCTTATCCTGTGGGAGTTGTGGACAGACGTGCTCCAGAATACGGTGCATGTCTTCCTTTGGTTCGCCGACCGCCAGGCCGCCCACAGCGTACCCATCAAAGCCAATATCTACCAGCCCTTTAACCGACACATCTCGTAAATCTTCGTAAACACTTCCCTGGATAATGCCAAATAATGCATTTTTATTACCGAGGGAGTCAAAACGATCGCGGCTGCGTTGCGCCCAGCGCAGCGACATTTCCATTGAACGCTTGGCGTAATCCCAATCGGCCGGGTACGGCGTACATTCGTCGAAGATCATCACGATATCAGAACCGAGGTCGTACTGAATCTCCATCGATTTTTCCGGATCGAGGAAAATCGCATCACCGTTGATCGGGTTACGGAAATGCACCCCTTTCTCGGTAATTTTGCGGATATCGCCCAGGCTAAAGACCTGGAAACCACCGGAGTCCGTCAGGATTGGGCCTTTCCACTGCATAAAGTCATGCAGATCGCCGTGCAGCTTCATGATCTCCTGCCCCGGACGTAGCCACAAATGGAAGGTGTTGCCGAGAATAATCTGAGCGCCGGTATCCTGCACTTCTTCCGGGGTCATGCCTTTTACCGTGCCGTAGGTGCCTACCGGCATAAATGCCGGGGTTTCTACTACGCCACGCTCAAAGACCAGACGGCCACGGCGCGCATGCCCATCAGTTGTGTCTAATTCAAACTTCACATTGCCTCCACCAGAAATACAGTCTGATGATTAGTAAAAAGGAACGCATTCTAACAACCCATGAAGCTGCGATACAAGCCAGCCGCAAAGTGAATGTAAGCAACTTTTCACTGTGTCCGCTTGCTGCGTTGCGCCGTTATGGCACATAATTTGTATAGCGTAACCTGATTGATTCCATGATCACAGACGGTCAGCCTTAACTCTTCCTGCAACGCGCTTATCCTTCATGTTGAAATTGAGATATTTCTCATGTCTTATCATTACAAACTCTTGCGATTGGCATCATGTAGTGACATGATCGAAAAACTCAAATTCTAAGATCGATTTCATGATTAATTTATTCGTAAGATATTCACTGGTCGGCATTGTGAACACCCTTATCCACTGGGGGGTTTTTTCAGCGCTTTATATGAATGGCTATCTCCAGTCGTTATCAAATTTTACCGCATTTTGTGTCGCAGTCACCTTCTCATTCTTTGCAAATGCGAAATGGACCTTCAACTCAGAGGCAACCACGGTAAAATATATATTGTATGTCCTGTTTATGGGAGCAATGGCTGCTGCAGTGGGTTGGTACGCTGATTATTTATCCTTGAATCCGGTTATCACTCTAGTGTCGTTCTCTTTCGTCAGTCTGCTTTGTGGATTCATCTACTCTAAACTCATCATATTTAGTGAAAAGAAATGAAAATATCTCTCGTTGTTCCCGTCTTCAATGAAGAAGAGACCATAAATATTTTTTACGATGCGGTACGTGAAACGCTGACCGATTATGAGATGGAAATCGTTTTTATCAACGACGGTAGCCATGACAACACAGAGTCAATCATTAAAAAACTCGCTGACTCCGACCGTCTCGTAAAGGCAATTAACTTCTCAAGAAATTTTGGTAAAGAACCGGCGCTGTTCGCGGGGCTGGAACATGCAAGTGGTGATGCCGTCATACCTATCGACGTCGATCTGCAGGATCCTATAGAGGTGATCCCGCAACTCATAGCCAAGTGGTTAAGCGGCGCAGACGTTGTTCTGGCAAAACGCGCAGACAGAAGCACCGACAGCCGTTTGAAAAGAAAGACTGCCGGGTGGTTTTATAAAATTCACAACAAGATAAGCTCCCCAAAAATAGAAGAAAACGTGGGAGACTTTCGACTTCTGTCACGTTCCACCGTTGATATTATCAAGCAGCTTCCCGAACGAAATCTCTTTATGAAGGGCATCCTTAGCTGGGTGGGTGGCCGCGTAGATATTGTCGAATATACCAGGGCTGAGAGGATTGCTGGCTCATCCAAATTTAACGGTTGGAAATTGTGGAACCTTGCGGTTGAAGGCATCACGTCTTTCTCAACGCTTCCGCTCCGTATCTGGACATATTTAGGTCTTATCGTTGCCTCATTTTCATTTTTATATGCAATATTTATGATTATAGACAAGCTTCTTTTTGGTAATCCGGTTCCGGGATATCCATCAATCATGACGGCCATTCTCTTTCTGGGCGGCGTTCAGCTGATTGGCATCGGGGTGCTGGGAGAATACATAGGAAGAATCTATGTAGAAGCCAAACAAAGACCAAAATACATCATTAAAGATCTTTCAGGATCCACCGATGAGTAATAACATTATATGCTTAAAAATAAAAATCTTCAGCATAACCAACGCATTTTTCCTGATAATATTAGCCAGCACAATTTCTCGTGCTCACTCATACACTCAAGAAAATAATTTATTTTTCCATTTTTTTTAGCAATAAATCCAATTGCTATATTACATCAGTGGGAGCCAATCCCACGAGCTATATTCTCCATATCATTTTTCTATGGGACCTGTTTTGCTATTCTTTATAACGATCGATTTGAAAAGCACAAGGTAGTTTTATTATAAAACGGAGTTTTTTTTCCTGACGGACAGGCATCTTCAATTATCCCCATAGGTACAGGCCCCCTGGTGGCCTGTACCTGCTTCACATTTCGTTGTGAAAAAACCTTTTGGCAAAGAAATTAAGTGTCGACAAATATCTAGATAACGTTAAATTCAATTTAATTTTCAAATACGCCATCCGGTAAAAGCAATCACTGCCCCGGAACCTCGGAAAACGCCTGCGGGTTGCGGGTGATAAACATCGCATCACCGTAACTGAAGAAACGGTACTGTTCAGCAACAGCCTGCTGATAAGCATGCATAGTGTGCTTATAACCGGCAAAAGCGGATACCAACATAATCAGCGTCGACTCTGGCAGGTGGAAGTTGGTCACCAACGCATCAATCACCTGGTAGTGATAGCCAGGATAAATAAAGATTTTTGTATCGCCAAAAAACGGTGCAATCAGCGCATTTTCAGCGGCCTGAGCCGCGCTCTCTAATGAACGCACTGAAGTCGTCCCAACCGCTATCACCCGATTACCACGCGCCTTACAGGCTAGCACCGCATCAACCACATCCTCCGGCACTTCAGCATACTCGGCATGCATAATATGCTCTTCAATGGTATCCACACGCACCGGCTGGAACGTTCCGGCCCCAACATGCAGGGTGACAAAGGCCGTTTCAATGCCTTTTTCGCGCAGCGCTTCCAGCAAGGGTTCGTCGAAATGGAGTCCTGCCGTTGGGGCCGCTACCGCGCCCGGTTTCTGACTGTACACCGTCTGATAAAGCTCACGATCGGCATCTTCGTCAGGGCGATCGATATAAGGAGGTAACGGCATATGGCCAATACTGTTCAATATGTCCAGCACCGGACGCGCATCGTTAAACTCGATCTCGAACAGCGTATCGTGGCGAGCCAGCATGGTGGCCTGTACGCTTTCATCATCGCCCAGCAGCAGATCGCTACCGGGCTTGGGGGCTTTCGATGAGCGCACGTGTGCCAGCACGCGCTTTTCATCCAACATGCGCTCAACCAGCACTTCAATCTTTCCGCCGCTGGCCTTGCGACCAAAAATACGCGCCGGGATCACCCGCGTATTATTGAATACCAGCAGATCGCCAGGATTGAGTTTGTTCAATAAATCGGTGAATACACCATGCGTTAACGTCCCATCGGAACCATTTAGCGACAGTAGTCGGCATCCGCTCCGCTGGGCCTGCGGATAGTGGGCAATCAAAGATTCGGGTAACTCAAAAGCAAAATCGGCAACGCGCATGGTCATTCACAGTCAGAGAAATCAGGGCGCACATTCTAGCTGAAAATTGAGCATAGCTAAACAATCTGCGTCATATCGCCAGCATCTGAGCTAGAATAGCGCTATGAACTATCTTGCTCACCTCCACCTTGCCCACATTGCCAACAGCTCACTGCTCGGCAATCTGATGGCTGATTATGTACGTGGCAACCCTTATCAGCAGTGGCCCAGCTACATTGCTGATGGCATCAGCCTGCACCGCCGCATTGATGCCCGGACGGATGCGCTTCCGCAAGTTCGCCAGGCTCGTCAGCTTTTCCGCAACGAAACCCGTCGGGTGGCACCGATTACGCTAGATGTTATCTGGGACCATTTTTTGTCACTTCACTGGAATAAACTGGTGCCGGATATCTCTTTGCCAGCCTTTTTGGCGCATGCCAGAAACCAGATCGAGCCGGAGCTGAAAACCACCCCAACGCGATTTCAGACACTTAATGCCTGGTTATGGCGCGAGCAATGGATAGAACGTTATGCAGACGCGGCGTTTTTATCACATGTGCTGGACGGCATGGCAAGCCGCCGACCAAAACTGGCCGCGCTGGCAAACAGTTATCATGATTTCACCGATAACTATCAAAAGCTTGAGGATCTGTTCTGGCAGCTATACCCACAAATGATGGCGCAGGCAGCGCGGTGCGAATTGTGATCGGTGGATGGCTTTATCCTTTCGCTGAAACAGGCTATCTTATGGGGTGGCTATATGCTTAACCTTAGATATGATAGGTATACCCTATCTCAATAATCGGCGTGTTTCGCTGGTTCAGGGCTGGCCGCCCCTCGTATAATGCTGGCGTCTTGTCTCCCCCCTAATTTAATGACTTCAACAGGAGTGAAAAATGGTCCTGGTTACTCGTCCAGCCCCTGATTTTACTGCCGCAGCTGTGCTGGGCAACGGTGAAATTGTAGAAAACTTCAACTTTAAAAAACACACCGCTGGTAAAGCCACCGTTGTGTTCTTTTGGCCAATGGACTTCACCTTCGTCTGCCCTTCTGAGCTGATCGCTTTTGATAAGCGCTACGCAGAGTTCCAGAAACGCGGTGTGGAAGTTATTGGTGTCTCCTTCGATTCTGAGTTCGTACATAACGCATGGCGCAAAACGCCGGTCGACAAAGGCGGCATCGGCGAAGTTCAGTACGCAATGGTTGCGGACATCAAACGTGAAATACAGAAAGCCTGGGGCATCGAACATCCGGAAGCGGGTGTTGCTCTGCGTGGATCTTTCCTGATCGACCAGGCGGGCGTTGTTCGCCACCAGGTGGTTAACGATCTGCCACTGGGCCGCAACGTTGATGAAATGCTGCGTATGGTTGACGCGCTACAGTTCCACGAAGAGCATGGCGAAGTGTGCCCAGCTCAGTGGGAAAAAGGCAAAAAAGGTATGGGCGCATCTCCAGAGGGTGTTGCTAAGTACCTGTCCGAGAACGCTTCCAGACTGTAACACCTCTGGTTCGTCAGATAAAAAGCTCGCTACGGCGAGCTTTTTTTTATCCCCACTCACGCTCCCCGCATCTTTAGTCACTCTTGCTGTCAACCACAATGGCTGTTAGTACACTCTGCCCTTACAACAGAATGTTGAAACGCGTCAGGCAGAATATCGGCAGGGCATGGCCTGCCTCACTCGGCTACTGATATAAAAAGGGCGAACCACTGGTTCGCCCTTTTCAGATTGCTACAAATTAACACTCTCTGCGCTTAACCCACTGCCAGCTCACCAGCAGCAGCACTATCCAGGCGCAACCGGCATAAAGCGACACGCGAGTATCCGGGAAGTAACCGATAAGGCCGATAATAAAGGCGAGGAAGACAATGCCGATAGCAGCGGTAAGAGAACCTCCCGGCAGGGCAAACTTCAGCTCTTTTTGCTGCTCTGTCGTCAAAGTACGGCGAAACGCAATTTGAGAGAACAGGATCATTATCCACACCCAGACGGTGGCGAACGTCGCGAGCGAAGCAATGACCAAGAACACTTTTTCCGGCATCAGATAGTTAAGATAAACGGCAACCAGCATTGCCAGCATCATTGCCAGCACCGTCACCCAGGGAATGCCTTTTTCCGATACGGTGGTAAACACTTTTGGCGCATGGCCCTGCTCTGCCATGCCGTACAGCATACGGCCGACGCCAAAAACATCGCTGTTAATCGCCGACAGTGAGGCAGTGATCACCACAAAGTTAAGCACCGCTGCCGCTGCTGCAATCCCCATATGCTGGAAAGTCAGTACAAACGGACTTCCGTCTGTGCCAACCTGATTCCACGGGTAGATCGACATAATGACAAATAGCGTACCCACGTAGAACACCAGAATGCGCAGTGGCACGGTATTAATGGCGCGCGGAATCGATACTGCCGGATCTTTCGCTTCACCGGCGGTGATACCAATAATCTCTATCCCACCAAAGGCGAACATCACCATTTGCAATGAAAGCACCACGCCAATCCAGCCATTGGGGATAAAGCCGCCGTGGGTCCACAGATTGCTGATGCCGGTTGCCTGGCCGCCGTTGCCGATGCCCCAGAAGATAATACCGATACCCGCGACAATCATCACAATGATGGTGGCAACTTTGAACAGCGACAGCCAGAACTCGACCTCGCCGAACACTTTCACCGTAGCGAGGTTGATTGCACCAATCACCAGCACCACACTGAGTACCCAGATCCAGTGCGGCACATCCGGGAACCAGACGCTCATATAAATGCCGAAAGCCGTCACATCGGCAATGGCAACAATCAGGATCTCAAAACAGTAGGTCCAGCCGGTGATATAGCCAGCCAGCGGACCGAGATAGTCCTGGGCATAGCGCGAAAAGGAACTTGCCTGGGGGTTGTTAACGGACATTTCGCCGAGCGCACGCATAATGATATATGCCGCCACGCCGCCGATAAGATAGGCGAGCAGTACGCCAGGACCGGCCATTCTGATGGCATCGGCCGAACCGTAAAACAGACCGGTACCAATTGCTGAACCCAACGCCATAAAGCGAATATGGCGCGTACTCAATCCCTTTTTTAGAGTCATTTTTGTCATTTTTCCACCTGTCGACCCCTTACCGCAGGGGGTAAGGGGTGGTTTTACAACGCTATTGCTGGTGCGCAGTAACTGACTGGCGGCCTGAAACGCGATCGTAAACGGCCACCAGTGCCAGCATCACCAATGAAGGTGGCAACCATGCCAGCCCCTGATCGGCCAACGGCAGATTTTGGGTAAATTCTGGAATTATTGCCTTTAAATTGGTGGTTTTGATTGCGTCAACTATACCAAACAGCAGGCTGACCAGCATAACTGGCGCAACAATCCTTGTGCTTTTCTTCCACCAGCTCAGGGTAAAGCTTAACAGCACCAGCACGATACACGGCGGGTAGATCGCGGTTAATACTGGAATTGAGATCTGGATAAGATGGCTAAGACCAAGATTGGAAACCACCATCGAAAACGCTCCAATAATAAACACCAGTTGACGGTAACTGAAAGGCAAATAATGCTCAAAGAACTCTGCGCAAGCACAGGTCAGACCAACGGCAGTCACAATACAGGCGACAAAAATGAGCGAAGCAAGGAAGAAGCTGCCCATTGTACCGAAGGTATGCTGCACATAAGCATGCAGGATGGCTGCACCGTTAGCACTCTGATCGATAATGCTTGCGCTGTCAGCGCCGAGTTTAAATAGAGCCAGATAGACCAGCGTCAAGCCGACACCGGCGATTAACCCGGCAATCACGGTATAACGCGTCAGCAATTTTGCTTCGCTGATACCACGCGACCGGGCGGCATTGACAATCACAATACCGAACACCAGCGCACCGAGGGTATCCATCGTCAGATAGCCGTTCACAAAACCGTTGGAGAATGCCGCACGCTGATATTCAGCACTGGCAGGAGCAATACCGCCAGCCGGCCAAAGCAGTGCCGCCAGTCCCAGTACAGTCAGGGCGAAAATTTTCAGCGGAGCCAGGATATGCCCCACGGTGTCCAACAGTTTGCCCGGATAAAGAGAGACGCCAATCACCAGGGTAAAATAGACCAGGCTGTAGATAAACAGCGGCAATGGGCCATCCCCGGTCAGTGGGGCAATACCGACTTCAAACGAGACGGTGGCAGTGCGCGGCGCTGCAAATAGCGGCCCGACAGCCAGATAGCAGACGGTCGCCAGCACCACGCCAGCCACTTTGCCGATGGGCGAACTGAGGGCATCAATCCCGCCACCAACGCGCGCCAGCGCAATCACTGAGATAACCGGCAGGCCGACCGCAGTAATCAAGAAGCCTGAAGCGGCATGCCATACATGCTCTCCGGCCTGGATGCCTACCATTGGCGGGAAGATGATGTTCCCGGCCCCTACAAACAGGGCAAAAGTCATAAAGCCCAGTGCCAGAATATCTTTTGGAGTTAAACGATGCGTCATAAGAAACGTGTTGCCTGTGGTGGTGTTAAAAGTGGTGATGTCAGTGCTGCTCGTCAAACTTCAGCAGCAGGTGCGCGCCCTGCTCACTGAATAATGTTACAGCCAATCACCCTGTATGCTCTTAATACGTCACAAAATCAAAACGATGCAGCTTAAAACACTGATTACATCGCGACAGACAGTGAATATAAGATGATTATTTTCTATATTCAGGGGAATGACGAGAAACGGGCCTAAGTAGAACGTTTATAGCGGGGAAAGGCAATACGGGATTGAAAAAGTAGATGAATATACCGTAAAAAAATGCATAACCAGTGCATATCGTTAGCTGATACCAAAAAAGCGTTACATGATTTGTATTTTTTTTGCACTATAACGGCATCACTTTTCGCGATAAGACGGTCGCAGAAGCGCAAAAGGCGCATAGATATGCGCCCAATGCACAAAGTGACGTCATTTTACCAAACGCGGTTTACCACCTCCACCACCAGGCGTAGTTTGGCCCACTGCTGCTCTTCTGTCAGGCTGTTACCCTCTTCGGTTGAGGCAAAGCCGCACTGCGGGCTGAGGCAAATCTGCTCAAGGCTGACGAACTGCGCAGCCTCGCGCAGACGTTTTTCAATCGTCTCCGCCGCTTCAAGCTCTCCGCTTTTGGTAGTAACAAGGCCCAGCACCACCTGCTGCTTGCCTTTTTTGATAAAGCGCAGCGGCTCGAAACCGCCCGAACGCTCATTATCATATTCAAGAAAGAAGGCATCAATGTTGACGCCGCCAAACAGAATTTCCGCCACCGGCCCATAGCCCCCTTCGGATATCCAGGTTGAGCGAAAATTGCCCCGGCAAACGTGCAGGCCGATTTTCAAATCGTCCGGCTTACCCTCGATGGCTTTATTCAGCACGCGGGCGTAGGTGCGGGCCAGTTCCTCCGGGTTGTCACCGCGCTCACGGATCTGCTGTTGCTGATCGTCAGAACAGAGATAGGCCCAAACGGTATCGTCCAGCTGTAAATAGCGACAGCCTGCATCGTAGAAGGCTTTGATTGCATCGCGCCAGGTTTGTGCCAGGTCGTCAAAATAGACGTCGAGATCGGGATAAACCTGCGCATCAATTACCTTACGCCCACCACGAAAATGCAGCACGCTGGGGCTGGGGATGGTCATTTTGGCCACGGCATCCCCGCTGATACTTTGCAAAAAGCGGAAATCTTCCAACATCGGGTGATGGCTGAATCCCAGTTTGCCGGTCACTTTCACGCCGCGTGCTTTTGTCTGCACGCCGTTAAACTGAATGCCCTGCTCAGCTTCGTAGCGCTCTACCCCATCCAGGCCGTCAAAGAAGTCGAAGTGCCACCAGGCTCGACGGAATTCGCCGTCGGTGACCACCTGCAAACCGCTTGCACGCTGGCTGGCAACCACTTTACGGATCTCTTCATCTTCAATGCTACGTAGTTCGTCTGCGTCAATTTCACCGGCTGCAAACTGCTGGCGCGCCTGTTTAATCGCCGCCGGGCGTAGAAAACTGCCCACTACTTCGGCACGATAAGGTACGGATGTTGTCATGATAGCTCACTCCTGGCCTGCACACGGGCGCATCATTGCGTCGCGCAATTGTCACCGTTAGTTATTTTTGGACTTCTGGACGTCTAAAACCATGCCGATGACTGTGTCATGAGAATGACAACGCCGCAAACGAGGAAACTTCAAGGCTCGTGAAGAAAATTCATGATGTTGGAAATTGGCAGGTTAGATGAAATACCAACGGCACTTCATTGACAGAAGGCTGTTCAATGACAGCGCGACCGTCGCATCTCTGATTTCAATTCATTAAGTTATTGCGCAATCATCGCCAGCGCCTGCTCTCTTTGCGCTTCGGATAACGGCAGATAGCCAGCCTGACCGACCAACGCCTGACCAGCGCCTGATAACGCCAGCCGAAGAAACGCAGCGGTAAGCGGCTCCAGCGGTTTTCCCGGTGCTTTATTGACATAAATATAGAGCGGACGTGCGTAAGGATAACGGCCGCTGCGGATATTTTCAGCCGTGGGCGCGACCCAGTTATCTTCATCCCGCGCCACCGGCAGGACTTTCACACCGCTAAGATGAAAGCCAGCGCTGGCATAGCCAATTCCGTTCAGTGAACCGGCAACCGCCTGGATCACCGCAGCGGAGCCAGGATATTCACCGACATCCTGGCGTAAATCGCCGTTGCACAGCACCTGCTGTTTGAAAAAACCCCATGTACCGGAAGCGGAATTACGACCAAATCGCTGTATGCCGCGATGCGCCCAGCCGGACTGTGTCAGCTGTAGGTCGCCCCAGGTTTTTGGCGTAAACAGCGCACCGCAAAGGCGGGTCACGGAGAAAATAGCATCCAGCTGTTGAGCACTCAGTCCGGCTAACGGATTATCCTGATTCACTACCACCACCAGCGCATCAATGGCCACCGGTACTGCCAGCGGGGGATAACCGTAACGATCCTCAAGCAGCTGCCGCTCTGCCGCCTGCATCGGCCTGCTCATCGCCCCCAGCTGCGCTGCCCCGGCGGCCAGCGCTATCGGCGCTGTCGACGATCCCGCCGCCTGAATCTGCACATTCACCCCCGGATACTGGCGGCTGAAATTATCGCCCCATAGCGCCATCAGATTGCCGAGCGTATCGGATCCGACGCTGTTAAGATTGCCCGCCAACATGTCCTCTTTGGCATTAGCCAGCAGGCTGACCAGCAGCAGCGCCAGTGCGATAAAATTTTTCATGCTGTGGGTTCTCTATGATTAACGCCGCGCGATCTCGCCCGCCTCTGCATCGACAATCAGCCTGGGTGCCAGCTGAAAGCTGAAACAGGTTTCGCCCTTACCCGGAGCGCTACTGATATTCAGCCGCGCGTTATGGTGGCTCAGGGCGTGTTTTACAATCGCCAGCCCCAGACCGCTTCCCCCGGTCTGCCTTGAGCGAGCCTTATCAACGCGGTAAAAGCGCTCCGTCAGTCGTGGTAGATGCTCTGCCGCAATGCCCGGACCATTATCTTCGACCCTGAACTCCGCCCCCTGTACACTGCGTTGCCAGCTAACCGTGATCCGGGTGCCGTCCGGCGTATGATTCACCGCATTGTACACCAGGTTAGAAATAGCGCTGCGCAACTGTTCGTCATTGCCAAACACACGCAATTGCGGATCGCTGGAAAAGCGGATTTGATGACGTCCCTGGCTCAGCGTTTCCGCTTCACGCTGCAACAATCGTAACATCATGGGGACATCGACAATTTCCTGTAGGTCAGGAGCAGGGGCCGCCTCAATGCGTGACAGCGTCAGTAGCTGTCCCACCAGGCTATCCATACGTTTTGCCTGTTCCTGCATGGTTTGCAGCGCTTTATCACGCAGGCCGCCATCCAGCGCCGAATCACTCATCATCTCCAGATAACCTTGCAACACCGTTAGCGGCGTGCGCAGCTCATGACTGACGTTGGCAAAAAAGTTGCGACGCGCTCCTTCAAGCTGGTGCATTTGCGTCACATCGCGTGCCACCATTAGCCACTGCCCTTCGCTGTAGGGCATGATGCGCAACTCCAGATGGCGCTGGCTGTTCAGTACCAGCGTCAGCGGATGTGCGAAATCACGCTGGCGCAGATAGCGGGTAAATTCCGGGTAGCGCAGCAGGTTGAGGATATTCTGGCCATTATCTTCCGGCCAGCGCAGCCCCAAAATCTGCTGGGCAAGCCCGTTACACCAGAAAATCGTGCCCTCTTCGGTGGTCAACACCACCGCATCCGGCAGCGATTCTGCGCCACTGCGAAAGCGCTTGATCAGATGGCCCAGCTCACGGCGTCGGCGTCGGTTGCGCGCCTGCATCTGGTACAGGCCGTAAAAAAGAGGTTCCCAACTGCCGTGCCCGCTGGGTGGCGTCATACTGCGATCGACCCACAGCCAGTGCGAAAGCCGCAGCAGGTTGTTGAAATGAAAGCCCAGCACGCAAAGCACGGATACCAGCAGCAGCCAGGGCAACCCACCCACCATGAGTCCGACAATCAGTGCAGGCAGGCCGGCAAGCAACAGCTCAAACAATAATCTCTTCCAGGAGAGGCGTTCCAACACGATTCAGACTCCGTGCGAGCGATCAATAACGTGCAGAGAAACGATAACCTGTTCCGCGAACCGTCTGCACCATACGATCGTGCCCACTCACTTCCAGCGCTTTGCGCAGGCGGCGGATATGAACATCGACGGTACGGTCTTCGACATACACGTTAGTCCCCCAGACATGGTTTAGCAACTGCTCACGGCTGTAGACACGCTCTGGATGAGTCATAAAGAAGTGCAGGAGCTTATATTCGGTTGGCCCCATTTCCAGCGGCTGGGTAGCCGACATAACGCGGTGTGACGACGGATCCAGGGTCAGCCCCTGCATCTCAATCACCTCTTCCACCGCCATAGGCGAAATGCGCCGCATCACGGCCTTAATGCGCGCCACCAGCTCTTTCGGCGAGAACGGCTTGGTGATGTAATCATCGGCGCCCACTTCCAGTCCGCGTACGCGATCTTCCTCTTCGCCGCGTGCGGTTAACATCATTACCGGGATGTCGCGCGTCATCGCTTCACGTTTAAGGTGCTTAATAAACTGAATGCCCGAGCCCCCCGGCAGCATCCAGTCCAGCAGGATCAGATCCGGCCAGGGTTCAATCAGCAAACTGACCGCGCTGTCATAATCTGCGGCTTCTATCGGATGATAGTCATTTTGCTCCAGAACGAAACACAACATCTCACGGATGGGTGCTTCATCTTCAACCACCAGAATGCGCTTTGCCATTATTGCTCCTGCTGCGGTGACAGATTGTCACGGGATATGCGGCGTCATTATGCGTCAGTTTTATGACAGTTTTATGAAAAAAGCACGCCCTGGAAGGGGTGATGAAACGAATTAAATATCTGCACGGCAATATGTTTATAATCATGGCTTCGCGTTTCTGCCATGAAGGGAGCACCATGCGCATCATTCATACTGCCGACTGGCATCTTGGCCAGTTTTTCTACACCAAAAGTCGGGCGGCCGAACATCAGGCATTTCTTGACTGGCTGCTGGAACAGGCAGAAGCGCAGCAGGTCGATGCCATCATCGTTGCCGGTGATATTTTCGATACCGGTTCCCCGCCCAGCTACGCACGCGAACTCTACAACCGCTTCGTGGTCAAGCTACAGCAAACAGGCTGCCAGCTGGTGGTGCTGGGCGGCAATCACGATTCCGTCGCCATGCTCAATGAGTCGCGTGAGCTGCTGGCCTGCCTGAATACCCGGGTGATTGCCGCCGCCTGTGAGGACGTCCGTCAGCAGGTGCTGGTACTGAACCGGCGCGACGGGCAGCCGGGCGCTCTGCTGTGCGCCATTCCGTTTTTACGCCCGCGTGATATCTTGCGCAGCCAGAGCGGGCAGTCAGGGCGCGAAAAACAGCAAAGCCTGCTGGAAGCCATCAGTGAACACTATCAGCGCTGCTGGCAGGAAGCACTGGCGCAGCGCGATATGCTGGGTCTGGCACTGCCTATTATCGCCACCGGCCATTTGACTACCCTGGGCGTGACCAAAAGCGATGCGGTGCGCGATATCTATATTGGCACGCTGGACGCCTTCCCGGCGCACTGCTTCCCCCCGGCGGACTACATCGCCCTCGGTCATATTCACCGCGCCCAGCGCATTGCCGACAGCGACCATATTCGCTATAGCGGCTCGCCGATCCCGCTCAGTTTTGACGAGCTGGGCAAAGCGAAAAGCGTGATGCTGGTTGATTTCAGCGCGGGTCAGCTTAGCCAGGTGAGCGCCCTACCAATCCCGTTGTTTCAGCCGATGCAGATGATCAAAGGCTCTCTGGAGCAGATAGAACAACAGCTGGCAGGACTGAAGCCTGATGCACAGGGCAAAACCATCTGGCTAGACATTGAAATTGTCACCGATGCTTATCTTAGCGAACTACAGCGCCGTATTCAGGAACTGACCGCCGCACTGCCGGTGGAAGTGGTACTACTGCGCCGCAGCCGCGAACAGCGCGAGCAGGTGATAGCGCGCCAGCAGAATGAAACGCTCAGTGAACTCAGCGTCGAAGAAGTATTTGCACGGCGGCTGGCGTCAGAAACAGAACGGCCTGAGCGGCTGCAACGCGCCAGCGCGCTGTTTGCACAAACGCTGGAAGCGGTGCGCCATGAGGAGCAGCCATCATGAAAATTCTCACCCTGCGCTTTAAGAACCTCAACTCGTTGAAGGGTGAGTGGAAAATCGATTTCACTGCTGAACCCTTTGTCAGCAACGGTCTGTTTGCCATTACCGGACCAACGGGTGCCGGGAAAACCACCCTGCTTGATGCGATCTGCCTTGCGCTTTATCACGAGACCCCGCGCCTGAAAAGCATCACCCAGTCACAGAACGACCTGATGACGCGCGATACCGCCGAATGTCTCGCAGAAGTGGAATTTGAAGTAAAAGGCGTCGCCTGGCGTGCTTTCTGGAGTCAAAACCGCGCACGCGGTGCTGTCGATGGCAACTTGCAGGCACCGCGCGTCGAACTGGCACGCTGCGAAGACAATCACATCGTCGCCGATAAGGTGAAAGACAAGCTGGAAAATATCGCCAGCCTGACCGGACTGGATTTCGAGCGCTTTACCAAATCAATGATGCTGTCGCAGGGACAGTTTGCCGCTTTCCTTAATGCCGATGCCAACAAGCGCGCCGAGCTGCTGGAAGAACTGACCGGCACCGAGATTTATGGCCGCCTGTCGTCGGCGGTATTTGAGCGCCACAAAGAGGCGAAGACGGCGCTGGACGCACTGCGCGCGCAGGCTGCCGCGATGGATCTGCTGGACGCCGGGCAGCAGCAGATCCTGACCAGCCAGCTGGCACAGTTGCTAAGCGATGAGCAGGTACTCACTTCACAACAGCAAAGCCAGCAGCAGGCGCTACAGCAAGTGCAACAGCTGGAGAGATTACAGCAGGAGCAGCAGCAGCTTTCCCGCCAGCGCCAGCAGCTGGATGAACAAATAGAACAGGCAAAGCAGCAGCTTGGCGCGGCAGTGCTTGAACAACAGCAGGCGCAAAAGAACCATGAGCATCATCAGCTGCATCGTAGCCAGCAGGAAACGCTGATCGCCGAGCAGGTTATTCCTCTGGATCACCAGCTCGCCACGTTACAAGAACAGTCTGCACAGCTGGCCCGAGAGCGAAGTGAGCACCAACAATTACTCACAGCGCGCCAGACGGAAAACGCGAAAAACCGGCAGATCCAGCAGGATAAGCAGGCGCAGCAAGAACAGCTAAACCGGTGGCGCGAAGCGCATCCTCATTTTTCTCACTACGGCGAATATTTGCCATTATGGCGTGAACGTTTCAGCCAGCAGCAGCAAAGTGAGCAGTCACTTTCAGTGTCAGACCAGCGGGTTAAGCGGCAACAGCAAACGTTGCAGCAGCAGGAACAGGCTCACCAGCAGCTCATTCAGCAGGCAGTCCCGCTTCAGCAGCAGCTTGATGCGGCGCAGCAGAGCCTGAACCAGGCGCAGCAGGCGCTGGCCCCGTTACAACAACAGCACTCGCCGGAGAGCCTGCGCAACAAACTGGAACAGTTTAACCGGCTGCGTCCGCAACGCCTGCTGCTGGCTACGCTGCTACCGCAGTGGCGGCAGCTCGGTGAACGCCGCAATCGGCTACAACAGGAACAGCAGGCGTTAGCACAACTGATACAGCAAAGTAGTGAGCAGTTACAAACCTTGCGCACCCGCTGGGCAGATAAACGCCAGCATGAGCAGGATCTGGACAAACGATGCAGGCTGGAGCAGCGCATTGCTGACCTGGAACAGCAGCGCGCCCTGCTGGAACCGGGCCAGCCCTGCCCGCTATGCGGGTCAGAAAATCATCCGGCGATTGCCGCATATCAGGCGCTGGAGCTATCGGAAAATCAGCAACGGCTCAACGGCCTGAAAGAAGAAGTCCGGGTACTCGGCGAACAGGGCAGCGCCTGTGGCGCACAGTTAAAGCAGCAGCAGGAACAGCAGCAGCGCCAGCAGCAGGATGACGCCGACCTTGCCCGTCAGGCAACGGAGCTGGAACAGCAGTGGCATAGCGCCGCCTCCATGCTGGGACTGGAGTTCACCGCCAATCAACATCAGCAGGCCCACGACTGGCTGGCACAGCAGGAGCAGCAGGAAAGCGAACTTCAGCAGCAGCTGAACCGGCTGGAGCAGGCGTTGCGTCACTGCCAACAGCAGCAGGAGGTGTTATATCAGCAGCAGCAGGCCTGGCAACAGCTGGCACAGCAAACCGCCCTGTGCCAGCAGGAGATGACGGCGTCACGCCAGCATTTGAGCGAACAGCAGCAGCAGTTGGAGCAGGACAGGCAGCGCGCACGCCAGCAGCGCAGCGAACTGGCCGCAAGCCTCGCGCCGCTCGGGCTTCAGCTGCCGGAAGATGGTGACTATCAGGGCTGGCTGCAAATCTGTGAGCAGCACTGGCAGCAGTGGCAGCAGAACGCCAGTGAGCTGGCCACGCTGGCAACGGAACTGGCGGCGCTCGGCAGCCGTCAGCAGGCGCTGGAAGAAGAGCGGGTGCAGCAACAGGCACGCCTTGAAGCACTGGATGCCCGCAGCCAGCAACAACAGCAAATTCTGAACGAACGCCAGCAGCAGCGCCGACGGCTGTTTGGCGATGCGCGGGTCGCCAGCGTCAGGCAGCAGCTCAACGACGAGTCAGAACAACATCTGCAAACCCTGCGTTTACACCAGCAGCAGTGGCAACTGCGACAGGATCGGATAAATACCCTGACCGGGCAGCATAAATCACTAAATGAGCAGTTGATTGGTCTACAGTCGCGGCTGGATGAAGCAGTAAGACACGTTGATCAGGCGGAAAACCTGACTACGCAGCAGCAGACCCTACAGGCCAGCCTGGAGGCGCTCAGTCTGCAACTGCGCGAACTGGCCAGCCAGCAGGGGCAGCTGCGCCAGCAGCTCGACCACGATGCAACACGCCGCTCACAGCAGCAATCTCTGCTGGCGCAGGTGGCCGCCAACGAGCAGCAGCTGGATGACTGGAGCTATCTCAACCAGCTGATTGGCTCCAAAGAAGGTGATAAGTTCCGCCGCTTTGCCCAGGGATTAACCCTCGACCATCTGGTATGGCTGGCAAACAACCAGCTCAATCGCCTGCACGGTCGCTATCTGCTCCAGCGCAAGTCGCAGGAAGCGCTGGAGCTACAGGTGATCGATACCTGGCAGGCCGATGCACAACGCGACACGCGCACGCTGTCCGGCGGCGAAAGTTTCCTCGTCAGTCTGGCGCTGGCGCTGGCGCTTTCCGATTTGGTTAGCCATAAAACCCGCATTGAGTCGCTGTTCCTTGATGAGGGCTTTGGCACCCTGGATGCCGAAACCCTCGACAGCGCGCTGGATGCGCTGGATGCGCTCAACGCCAGCGGCAAAAACATCGGGGTGATCAGCCACGTTGAGGCGATGAAAGAGCGTATTCCGGTGCAGATCAGGATAAGAAAGGTTAACGGGTTGGGTTACAGCAGGCTGGAGCTGCCCGGCATGTGATCGTGGCCGTGCTGACAGTCTGATAGGCTTATCAGGCGGCAATGTTCAGCATTGCTGCTGCCACCCATAAAGATGATGATTAGCTTTAACTTCATCTTTATGGGTATTTCAAATCAGGGTAATAGTTGCTCAAATCTGACTGCCAACGTAGTGGGACAGGATAACGTCGAGATCCAGACTTTCACAGCCTCTTCAGGATAAATGAATGTCATCGGATGGTTGTATTGCTCATCTTAAATCATCGGCATAGCAAAAGTGTCTTTCTGACAAATATTTGAACGTTTTTTGAAAGAAATAAGCCACTCTTTATTCTACGCTAGATCCTCCTGGATTAAGAATATAGAATCATTACGATGACTGTAGCAAACGCAAGAAACATAAGAATTGACGGTATATTACTAATCGCTCATGAGGTTAAGTTAAAAGAAGAAATTTTGAATCGCCTTCTCTCTGTAAAACAATCCGTGGCTTCGCTTAATAGCCACGGAAATATGTTCGAGGGGTTAATTCATAGGATCACCACCAGGCCAGGGATAATCAAAAACATCCATAATTCTTATATAGCGAAAGAGAGCTCCGCTAAACCAAAAACATATAACCCACTGAACAAACACGGAAATACGTTTCAGGGGCTCCCGCATGGGGGCATCACCAGACCGGGGCTAATCCAAAATATTCATCAGCCTGATATAGCAAAAGAGATTTCTGCAAAGCCACCAATGTATAACCCACTGAACAGACATGGAAATACGTTTCAGGGACTCCCGCATGGGGGCACCACCAGACCGGGGGTAATCCAAAATATTCATCAGCCTGAAAGAGAAAAAAATATTGCTGCAAAAAATCCGGTGCATTTTACAACGAATAGACATGGCACTCAGTATCAGGGGATCCCTTTCAATTTGAGTAAAGAAGAATTAGCTTTCCCGACATCTGATACAAGACGACTGAGACCATTAAAAAATGAAGAGCCGATAGATATCGCAGAAGAAATGCCCGAATACCCAATTTTAAAAATAAAGAATTTATCCAGAGAAGAATTGAATCGCTTTTATACTCTCGTTTATTTAAACGAAGATCGGCACACTGACTGCAATAGCCCTACTCATTTTAAAAAATAGGATATTACGAAAACAGGATAGCAGAGATTGAATGGGGATTATGATGAACGCTATCTGGTGCTGCATACCCCAGCGCTGCCTTAAAGCCTGGAGCGTGCTCGCCACGGCAAACGGATTACCGCCGTCCCCATTTGAGCTGCCCAACGGCGTAGTACGCGGTTTTCAGCCTTAAACCTTAAACGCCGCGCTCTTCCTGACGCCACTGGCGCGGACTGATGCCAAACCAACGGCGAAAAGCGCGGGAAAATGCGCTGACTTCCGAGTAGCCCAGCAGCAGCGCCATTTCAGAGATGGGCAGCTGGTGCTGCTGCAAGTAGTGCTTCGCCATTTCGCAGCGCACGTTGTCCACCAGCGTGGTAAAACTCAGCCCCTCTTGCCGCAGGCGACGTTGCAGCGACCAGCTCGATAATCCTATTTTGTCCGCTACCTCCTCCAGCACCGGCTCACCCTGCAACAGAGCCTGATGCACCTGAACTCGTGCCCGATCGACAATATTTTGCTGCCCGGAACGGCTGTTCAGGCGACGTATCGCATCCTGCATCACGCCCAATAAAAGCGGGTCGCTGTCGGGCATGGTGCGCGCCAAATCGCGTTTGGCAATAATCAGCGAGTTAAAAGGTTGGTCGAACCAGACCGGGGCATCAAAAACTTTACAGTGCTCGTGCCACTGGGCGGGCCGGGGATGTTCAAAATGCACCTCACGCGGCGCCCAGTTCTTTCCAGCTACGTGACGGATCAGATTCAGAAACATCCCCAGCGTCAGCTCGGCATCCTGGCGACGGCAGAGGATGGCACCGTGACGCACCTGGTAGTCAAGACGCCAGCTGTCCCCTTTATCCACCAGACGCGTCAGAGTATCGTGCTGGTGCCAGGGAAAGGCATTGGCGACATTATGCAGCGCCTGTTCCAGCGTCGGGCTGCACAAACCGATATAACCAATCAGCCCTAATGACTGCGGTTTGAACTGCTTGCCGTAGTGCAAACCGAAGTTATCACAATCCGAGTAGCGTGCCGCTTCCTCCATGACCCGGCAGTAGTTAATCAGACCGAGGCTAAGCGTTGGCTGTGCCAGCAGCTCCGGATCGATGCCGCTTACGCCATAAATGCGGTCAACGTCGCCACCATTATGAGTGATAAAGTCGCTTAGCCCACTGGCAGCGGCGGCCAGCACGCCACGGTTACAGCCGCTGCCGCCATTCAGAACATGACTGATTTCCGCTTTGGACAGATTACTTTGCATCATGGTGATTGCCTCATACTGCGGTGGATAGGCTAATCACAGCAATTTTCGTACCAGTTACCCCGTCAGGCATATTGAGCGCTTTTAGCGGGTATGAGCAACGGATGAGCACCGCCGCAGCGCAGGACTGCCCACCAGCGGTGCAGAAGGCTACACGCCGACCGGCAGCTGTTGAGTTTCCAGGTAGCGACGGCACAAGCGCACCGAATGAGCCGCCCACTGCGGGCCGAGGCTCTGCGCCATTTCGGTTTCCGCATGAGAACCCGCCCACGCCAGCAGCTGAATGCGGCGCTGGATCAGTAACGACGGCACCCTCGCCATTTCAGCGTCGCTGATATGCCCAACCTGCTCATAGCCACGCACCCAGTGCTCAATCCACTCGGCGGCACGGGGATGGTGTTCAACAAAGCTGATCGCCGCCGCCAGATCGTGCAAATACCAGCCGAAGCCACAGTCGTCAAAGTCGATCACCCGGGTTTCCCCCTTGTGCAGCAGTAAATTAGTGAGGCGCAGATCGGCATGGATCAGCCCGTAGTTGCGTGGATCCTTGCCGAATTCAGCCAGCGACGCCCCCACCCTTTCTATGGTCTGTTCAACAATTTCACGATCCGCCACACGCAAATTAGGCGCATCGCGCCAGTCTCCCCAGTGGCTCTGCGGGCTCACCATCGTATGATGATCCCAGATAATCCGCCGAAAACCTGCCGGACGCTGCCAGCTACGGCTGTGCTGATGCAGGCGGGCGGTGATATTGCCCAGCTGCTGAAACGCGCGCGGATCGACATCCGTCCCCGGCATCTCGCCCTCAATCCAGTGAAACAGCACCGCATGTCGCACCGATCCATCTTCCAACATCAGGCTTTGCACCGTACCTCCTTCGCTGTCTGCCACCGCCTGCGGCACTTCGATGCCGCCTTCGCGCAGGGCGTCAAGCCAGTGCAGCTCACTCTCGATATCGGCACGCTGGTGGTAATCCGCCCGATGCAGGCGCAGCGCATAGCGTTTGCCTCCCGCCTGTAGCAGAAAAGTGGCATTTTCCGAGCGGCACAGCAGGCTGAGCCTGCCCTGTAAGGCCGCCGGATAGCGTGCCAGTGCCCGTTCAGCCAGACGCAACAGCGCGGCGTTATTCAGGGTGTCATATTGTTTGGCGCTCATAGTCTGGCTCCTGGATCGGTATTAGGCTGTCCTCACAGCATCCGATCGTCGCTCTTTTTCAGCTTGACCGCAGACGACCCAATTTTGACCGTAGCGTACAGCTGGCGCTTTTTTTGCTTCTCAGTTGACAGCAGAGCGCAAAATCATCGCGCCCGCGTCAAGTTTCCCCCTGCGGGCAGCTGCATTATCAAAAGACAAACAACACGGGGATACGATATGACAACCACATTAAAGCCCACGCTGGGCACCCTGCATTTATGGGGCATTGCTGTAGGTCTGGTGATTTCCGGGGAGTATTTTGGCTGGAGCTACGGCTGGGGCGTGGCGGGAACACTGGGGTTTCTGCTGACCACGCTGATGATCGCCACCATGTATACCTGCTTTATCTTCAGCTTTACCGAGCTGACCACCGCGATCCCGCACGCCGGTGGCCCATTCGCCTACAGCCGCCGTGCATTCGGTGAAACCGGCGGTTTGATTGCCGGTATGGCGACCCTGATTGAATTCGTCTTTGCTCCCCCGGCCATCGCGATGGCGATTGGTGCCTATCTCAACGTGCAATACCCTGAACTCAACCCCAAATATGCCGCCGTGGGGGCTTACGTGGTGTTTATGACGCTGAATATTCTCGGCGTGAAGCTGGCCGCCATGTTTGAACTGGTGGTGACCATTCTGGCGGTGCTGGAACTGCTGGTGTTTATGGGCGTAGTGGCACCGGGCTTCAGTATGGCGAACTTTGCTGCTAACGGTTGGGCGGGTGGAGAACACTTCGGCATGCCGGCACTTTCCGGTATTTTTGCCGCTATCCCTTTTGCCATCTGGTTTTTCCTCGCAATTGAGGGCGCAGCGATGGCGGCTGAAGAAGCGAAAGATCCGCGACGCACCATTCCGCGCGCTTATATTGCCGGTATTCTGACGCTGGTGGTGCTGGCCATTGGCGTGATGCTAATGGCAGGCGGTGCCGGTGACTGGCGGGCGCTGTCCAATATCAACGATCCGCTGCCGCAGGCGATGAAAATGATCGTCGGCGAGCACTCCAACTGGATGCATATGCTGGTGTGGATTGGCCTGTTTGGTCTGATCGCCAGCTTCCACGGCATTATTCTCGGCTATTCACGTCAGTTTTTTGCTCTGTCCCGCGCCGGTTATCTGCCGGCCGGTCTGGCGAAACTGTCACGCTTCCAGACCCCACATCGCGCCATTATCGCCGGTGGGGTGATTGGCATCGCGGCAATTTTCAGCGACAGCTGGATTAATTTGCAGGGGATGACGCTGACGGCGGCGATGATCACTATGGCGGTGTTTGGTGCCATCGTTATGTACATCATGAGTATGCTGAGTCTGTTTCGCCTGCGCCGCAGCGCACCGCAGCTGGAACGTACATTCCGTGCGCCAGGCTATCCGATTGTTCCAGCGATAGCCCTGCTGTTGGCGGGGGTTTGCCTGGTGGCCATGCTGTGGTTTAACCCACTGATTGGCTTAGTCTTTGTCGCCCTGATGCTGCTGGGTTATCTGTGGTTCCTGATGACCAAAAATCAGCGCGATAA
Organism: Erwinia piriflorinigrans CFBP 5888; assembly: GCF_001050515.1. Lineage (GTDB taxonomy): Bacteria > Pseudomonadota > Gammaproteobacteria > Enterobacterales > Enterobacteriaceae > Erwinia > Erwinia piriflorinigrans. Next base: position 79,320 of record NZ_CAHS01000013.1, on the reverse strand, counting down.
CGCCCCGCATGATGCGATGTTACAGGGAGAATAATCGTTGCGGTGCGGGCTCTGTTCCGCACCGATCTTTCCCGCTCGCCCAACACGAATAGGGCGACCTGGGCCGTCAGGTGCGGAAAGGCAATGAAACGTCGTCGCCGATTCGCTATCATGCGCGCTGACTTTGAACTCGCGCGCCTGGTGCGCGCCCGGAGAGGGAATGCAGCATGCTGTGGTTTAAAAATTTGATGGTTTATCGCCTTAATCGCGATATTCCGCTGGTAGCAGACGAAATGGAAAAACAGCTCGATGCTTTCTCCTTCACTCCCTGCGGCAGCCAGGATATGGCCAAAACCGGCTGGGTTTCGCCGCTTGGCGCACGTGGCGAAGATCTGACCCACGTCACCAACGGCCAGATCCTGATTTGCGCACGCAAAGAAGAGAAGATGCTGCCTTCACCCGTGATCAAGCAGGCGCTGGAAGCCAAAATCAGCAAGCTTGAAGCCGAACAGTCGCGCAAACTGAAGAAAACCGAGAAAGACTCGCTTAAAGATGAAGTGTTGCACAGCCTGCTGCCGCGCGCTTTCAGTCGTTTCAGCCAGACGTATGTCTGGATCGATACCGTCAATAACCTGATTATGGTCGACTGTGCCAGCGCGAAAAAGGCGGAGGATACGCTTGCCCTACTGCGTAAGAGCCTCGGTTCACTGCCGGTGGTACCGCTGACGCTGGAAAGCCCGATAGAACTGACGCTGACCGAATGGGTGCGCTCTGGGGAGCTACCGGCCGGTTTCGCCCTGATGGATGAAGCCGAACTGAAGGCAATTCTGGAAGATGGTGGTGTGATCCGCTGTAAAAAGCAGGATCTGGTGTGCGATGAAATCGCTAACCATATTGAGGCGGGCAAGCTGGTGACCAAACTGGCTCTCGACTGGCAGGAACGTATCCAGCTGATCCTGTCTGACGATGGCTCAATTAAGCGCCTGAAATTTTCCGATATTCTGCGCGAACAAAATGATGATATCGACAGAGAAGACGTCACCGGACGTTTTGACGCAGATTTTGTCTTAATGACCGGGGAACTGGCCGCATTGATTAGCAATACCGTGGAAGCGTTAGGTGGAGAAGCACAGCGTTAACGGCTAAGCGGGCAACATTGAATCAACGGCATCCCTGAGCGTTAAAGATGACACGGGCATCGGGGACGCCGCTGATTTTCAGACCAAGGCTGTCACATCAGTCTTTCAGATAACGGCAAAGGTACGCAGTCGGTTCCGCCACCTGGAGGTAAAACTCGCTATGGCCCGGTACGTTAAATACCTCACCGGCCTGATACCATTTCCAGTCGGTTTCCCCCGTCAGTAATACTTTCAGCGAACCGCTAACGACGGTCATCTCTTCAGCCGAAGCAGTGGCAAAAGTGTACTCGCCTTCCGCCATCACACCCACGCTGGCACGCCCTGCGCTGGCGCTTTCGAAACCAATCGACTTCACTTTACCGTCGAAATATTCACTCACATTGAGCATATAAATTCCTTGTAATCAGAGACAAAGGTGAACTGACAGTGTAGAGCCGATATCAATCAGCTGTCACGTACAATTGCGCAGCATGTTCAGGACGCATCAACCAGCAGCTCTGCAGCCAGCTTAGCGACGATAACGTTCGGCAGCAGGATCGGGATACCCAATATTTTTTGCAGCAAATCCTGATGCTTCTGGTGATAGCCGATGCAGTCGAGAACCACCACATCCGCTCCCTGATCCTGCAATGACAGCGCCGCATCCAACAATGCTCCTTCACTGGCCTGATAGGGGCTGGCAACGGCATAACAGGGTGGACGGGACATATCCTTCCACTTGCTGGCCTGCTCTACAGTTTGTCCCGCCACCGGCACCATCACGCCAACCTGTCGATCGCCAACAATCGCTGCGATCAGCGGTGGGACGATGCGATCCGGCTCAAGCAGCATTGCCCTGTTAGCATACAGATGACCAAATTCACCGGTACATAACAACAGGATAGTCGCAAATCCTCGATCCTCCAGCTGTAAAATAGACTTTTGCAGGCCACGCTCCACTTTGTCAGAGGCCAGCAAAACCTGACTGCCATCGTTAAGCCTGGATACCAGAATTTTATCGCCATCTTGCGCACCGAACTCCTGTTCGATTTGCTGGCGGATCAGGCCATCCAGAAGCCCGGCGTGGGCTATCTGCTCTTCTGGCAAATGTTTCAATAGCATCGGCAGAATGTCAGTGCGCGGAGATTGACCGATGGTTAAGGTGACAAGATTTGGATTCATCGTGCTTATTTCCGTGTACTCAAATCGCTCATGCTGCCGTAAAGCCCCAGCAGGCGCGCGTACTCCTCACCGTCGTAGAATGCGCAGCAGCCAGCGCCGAACGCTTTTGCCACTTCCAGCGCAAACTTTACGGCCACGGCAATATCAACTTCGTGGCTCGCGCCAGTGCCACAGCCGGGAATCACCGACTCGCTAGAGATTGCCAACCCCACCACCGGTACATCCGTGGCCGTGGCTGGCTGCATGATACTGTTCAGGTGATACACCCCATTATCGTAAGGCGTAATATCTTGAGTGGTGACAGGGAAGGTGACGGCCGGACGCCCGGTTGTCATTTCCATAATACGCAGCAGATCTTCCGACACGCGCAAAATATAACCCTGCTTAACCGTAGGCGACAGCGCGCAGCCCTTATGATTGAGGATGCGATTACCTTTAGTGGTATCGATAGAAAGGATAGCATCCACGTCCGGCACCACTTCATGTTGATTCATGGTGACATCATCTACGGGCGACCCCATAAAATCGACAGGTTGATGTGCACGCGTAGGGGCATGAGGGCAAATATGGGTGGAGATAATCACGTCGCCGGGCAGTACATCGCCTTGACGTTGCATCTTTGCCAGCTTCAGCGCGCAGCTCACGGCGGCAATCGCGCCATCGGCATCGGAAACCAATCCGATTCGCGCGGGACGGGCGCCTATGCCGCCCAGCCGGCCGATGATACCCAGTGTCGGGGCTGTACCGCCGTGGATTTTCCCGTGGCTGCCGGGCAGAGTGATATGTATAAAATCGGTATAACATTTAGGCCCGCTCACGCGCCAGTTTTTCACTTCGACTGCCGGATAATCGGTAAACAGATCGACCACATCGGCACCACTGACGCTGGCACTATCAAGCAATTCAAAAACCTGCAAAGTCTGTTGCAAACTCATTGATTTTTGTTCCCGTTGGTCATTATTTTTTGACACTGCTGGTGAAAAGGGAGCTGAAGAAGCTGTAGAGCGCATCACCGGCAATCAATCCTGCGGCCATCACTTCCATAGGCGTACGCCCACGCTCACCCCAGATACGCGAAATAATCAAACGTAGAATAATGCCGGTCACTACGGCCCAGCCTGCCATCACATTGAAAATGAGTAATCCTGTCGCTAACAGCACGCCGAGCTGACGCCTGGGCCCGCCGATAAGTTGGAGCAGCGCCCCGGGGACCGCCCATAAAAGCAGGCTGTGTGCAATCCCCGGTTCCGCTCCGGCCTGGATGGTCTTGGCATAAACGCGTGCTACCGGCGGGATCAGATCCTGACTGAAGAAACTGGTGTGGGCGTACCACACCACCGGGATCGACACCACAAAGGCGATCAACGCAGTAAACAGCTGGACGCGTCGACCCCAAAGCTCCTGACGAATATCCTGACCATAGCCGCGCAGCACAAAACCCGCTTTGAGATCGTACCCCATATCGGCAAATGCAGGGCCGGTGGCGGCGGTAAACCCCGACAGTACGCAGAGTGCAGATGGCGGAAACCCCAACAGGATACCGATAATCAGAGTAATCAAAGCAACGGCAAATGCAGGGAACCAGCCGGAGTGCATGGCCGCAATGCCCACCAGCAGTTCGTGAACAAATGCGGAAAAAGCGGCGTAAACCACAAAGGCCAGCAGAATGGGTAAGGACATCTCTGCCCAAAGTCCGGCGCCCAGTGCCAGCAGGCCGGCGATGAGCAAGTAACCAACCGATCCCAAGCCGAGCGCTTTTCGCACTTCGCTATCCGGAGTGGAAAATCGTGTGCTGTCATTTTTCTTACTGCGAATGGCCTGCCCAACCTGAACGAGTGCCACCAGCCCTGCCCCGACCATCACGCCATGAGGGATATAGTTAGCACTAATATCTACGCCGGCAACCGGTTGCGCATAGGCGCGCAGTAACAGGCCGATGCCAAACATACCGAGCGCCCAGATATTACCAATGAATGCAGTACCCAGCGCGGCCATCGGAATTTTCAGCACCGAGCCAACAATGCCGCTGGCCACGCCAATCAGCAGTAGCCAGGCGTGGCTGCCGCCCTTATCCCCCGCTTTAATCGCTTCTGCGGCAGCGACACCCGGCGGCCAGGCATTGCTGGCAGGAAAAACACGGGTATCAAACAGGCGATACAACAGATAGGCATCCAGCAACATGGCTACACTGACACCGACAAACATAGGTAAAATCAGCTGCGGCTGCCCCATGACCCAAGGGACGGCAATCGGCATAAGCAAGCTGTTGGCCGCACCAAAGGTGGCGGAGGAGATGGCCGTTTGAGCTAAGTTTTGCGTATGGACAGAACGATAATGTCGAAATGCCTGTAACGGTATTCGCGCCAGTAGCATCGCTAACAGTGCGCCAATGATGGATGTATTCGGCGTCACGCCCAGGGTCGTTAATAGTTGTACGCCAATAATGGCACCCATAACTGAAAGTAAAATCAGCATTAACACAATATTAAAATCTTTTAACGGATCTATCTGCTGCATATTTTCTCCTGCGGATATCCTTATCAAATTTCTTTAATTTCCGTATATAACAGAATTATCCCCCTGACCGTCCAAGGAGATATCCTTTTTTATTTTAGCCAGCCTCTTTTGGACTTTTCCAGATATTAACTTTCAAAAAAAATTACTGCTATTGCCCTGGTGAGGCGTACTCCATATCCATCAGGAATATGAGGTAATTACTGCTCGGTGGAAGTAACATGAGCTCCCGAATATCCGTGGTCATCATATTGACCGGCTAACTTATGCGTGACGTTTTGTAACGCATCCAGTGTGGCAGGCAAATAAGGCCGTTCTTGAGTCAGGGAAGGAAACGACAGGCACAGCGCCACGGTTTCCCCCAGATGTTTGTTGGTCACAGTGGTCGACAGGGAACTGATACCTTGCAACGTTTCATTGCGTGCCAATGACCATCCCCGCTGACGAATGCGATCCAGCTCTGCCAGCAGTTGCTCAATCGTCTGAGGGGAGTTGGGCGACCCCACCTGCCAGTCATCCTGATACAACTTGCGCACAAAGCCGTCGCTGTAACGAGCCATCAGCGCCCGGCCTACCGACGTCTGGGCCGCAAGCATACGGCTACCGGGAGGCGTGACTAACTGAATAAACATCCGTCCCTGAAACAGGCGCATAACCATTATTTCGCGCCCATCCAGTATCGAAATATACCCCGTGCAACTTGATTCCGCCGCCAGCCTCACCATCATTGGCGAAGCACAATCCACCAGCGGCGTGGAAAGATAGTGGCTGGTCAGAGACAACAACATTCGACCGAGGCGAAAACAGCGGCTTTCAGGGTCGCGTTCCAGCAAACCTTCACTTTCCATCGTCGACAGCAGGCGGGAAACGGTGCTTTTAGGGAGTCTCAAAGCCTCAACAATAGCCGTAAAAGTCAGCCCGCACTGCCCTTGAGTCAGATCGATACGCTTAAACAATTTAAGAATTGCGACGGAATTCCCCAGAGTGCTCATATCGACGAGTTCCACTATAAAGAACAAATGTTCCTGTTTGATTTATTTAAAATTAAAGACAGAGTGCCTTGAGGTCAAGGAATAATTATTCACAAAGTTGCGTGAATGATAAATAGCGTGGAGGGCAATTAAAGGAGGTACACAATTTCAGAATTCAAAATTCTTACTAACGAAAATAATAACCAACGTTTAGTCGAAAAAGAGTTCTCTTATAGTCAATTATTCTACTGAAGGAAATATAATGTAATTAATGATTTTGTGCGTTAGTTAGCATAAAACATGGCGTCCCTGCCATAGACCGTCATTCTTTGGACTTATCCTCATAACGCTCTTTCGCATCCAGCGCTTCCCGCTCGCTTTCATGTTCGCTAATCAGCGAGTCAGGCTTTGGATGATCGGCACGTAATTCATACCACGTGACGGCTTTCTCGGGTGTGCCCTTTTTAACCGGCACAATAAACGCTTGGCGTGGATAGGGCGGTTTGCCTGGCATAATGTTTCCCTCTTCAGTGTCAGTCTCATTTATGGCGCGTGGCCAAACAGGGTAAGTATAGACAATCACAGCGTTTTATCTTGATGAATGGCCGAAATGAAGCAGGGCACCCGGTAAAACAGGGAAAAAGCATAAGCGGGGTTTAGCTGGCGCGGGCGAGAGAAAGAGAGCTAACGATTTGATTAACAACCGCATCTGGCGTTTGCATGGCATCGATAATATGGTGTGCTGCCTGCTGATACAGGGCATCGCGAATCGCCAGCACTTCAACCATCTCTTCGGCAACAGGGCGTCCCGTTAACGTTGGGCGCTGATCTGCCAGCGGATAGGCCTCAAGGCGAGCCGCCAACACCAGGGCATCGGCATTCAGGTAAATCACCCTGCCGTGTTCGCGCATATACAGCCGATTCTCTTCTGCCAGCACCATGCCGCCACCGGTAGCAATCACTTTACTGACGGCGGTCACCGCTTTTAAAGATTCGGTCTCATACGCACGAAATCCCGACCAACCTTCGATTGCCACAATCTCAGCAACAGTCTTCTGACGAGACTGTTGTAAGTAATGATCGGTATCACAGAAGTCGTACCCTAATGTCAGAGCCAGTGCCTGCCCAACGGTAGTTTTCCCGCAGCCGCGTGCGCCGATCAAATAAATGGGTAATGACATATCAGGCGCTTCCTTAAACGAATACCGCTAACGTTTATCGCGTAGCAGAGGGGCATAAAATAATCCAGCGGATAGCATAATACCGGACATTTTCCTTCAGAACCAGCAGTAAGGTTTTATTTACAGCCGGGTAGAATACGCTAGTGATTAACATGAGATTTAAAGGCTAAGATTAAGTCACACTCATTCATTTACGCGGGTTAACATCGTTAAGTATTATCGCAACATTTCCTTACTCCAGAATTATTTACTTTCCTGACGGTATTGACACTATGGTGTACATCGCACGTTTTCGGAGAAATCTTTATGCAGAACCAAGAGCAACAGTTAATTGAAAGCCTGTTTAGCCGACTGAAACAGGCTGAATCTCAGTCCGCCGCGCGTGACATTGCGGCTGAAAAATTGATTCAACAGCAGGTACAGCAGCAACCCGGCGCGCCCTACTACATGGCACAAACTATCCTGATCCAGGAAGCGGCGCTGAAACAGCTGAACAGCCGCATCAGTGAGCTGGAGGCTCGGCTTAACCAAGCTCAGCAGCAGCAGCCACAACAGAGCAGCGGCGGCTTTCTTTCCGGGCTGTTCGGTGGCGGCAGTCGCTCTCAGCCGCAGGCATCGGCTCCCTCTTCAGGCTGGGGCTCTCCGCCTGCCCAGGCTCCTCAACAGCAGCCCGCTGCGGCGGCACCTTCCGCCGGACGAGGTTTCCTCGGCGGCGCGCTGCAAACCGCTGCGGGCGTAGCAGGCGGTGTGGTCTTGGCAGATATGCTGACCAGCATGTTCCACCATTCGCAGCCGGAAGAGATCGTCAATATCATTAATGAACCCGCTATGCCCGAGACAGATTTCAGTAACAATCTGGATACCTTCAACGGCAGCGATAGCGCCTCTTTCCTGGATCAGAACAGTGGACAGCAAGATTACGCTAACGACATCAGTAACGACGGTTTTGACGACAACGATTTCGACGACGACAGCTTCGTCTAAAGCGGGTAGTCCCTCTCCTCCCGCAAAGCGGGAGGAATTTTTCTCTTTGTAATGACTATTTACGCTGCTGTTGTAACCACTTATCAAGCTCATTGGCAAACTGCTGGCGGTCACGTTGATTCAGCGCAGGTGGCCCCCCGGTCTGTACCCCACTGGCTCGCATCGTATCCATAAAATCACGCATCGTCAGCCGTTCGCGTATTGTTGCCGCACTGTAGCGCTCACCCCGTGGATTAAGCGCTATGGCACCTTTTTCCATCACTTCTGCCGCCAGCGGAATATCGGCGGTGATCACCAAATCGCCGCTTTGCGCACGCTGGACAATTTCGTTATCCGCCACGTCAAAACCGGCCGCCACGCGCAGGGTTCGCACAAACTTCGAAGGCGGCACGTTGAGGGACTGGTTAGCCACCAGCGTCACCATTATCTGCTCACGCTCAGCGGCACGGTACAGCACTTCTTTGATTACTTTCGGGCACGCATCGGCATCTACCCAGATTGGCATCAGTATTTCCTTTTCTAAAGTCGGGGATCCCGGTGATCTTCCCATTCTTTAGCAGAATGGCAAACTTAATCTGCTTCCGATCCGACAAATTGATGCCCGGCCTGCTAAGCCGTTCAGTGGATAAAGGAGTGCTTTTAGGGTTTGAGCATCCGGGCTGCTGGGTTAAGGTGACGTCATGGCATTCATTAGCTGTTCACGACAATAGGGAGAATAGGATGGAAAAGAAAATTGGGTTCATTGGCTGTGGCAACATGTCCAAAGCCATTATTGCTGGCATAATTGCGGCCGGACAGGTTAAAGCAGAAAATATCTGGGTATTCGACCACAAACCAGCGACGAATCAGGCTATGCAGCAGCAGTACGGTATCACACCGGCAGACAGCGCACGCCAGGTGGCAGAGCAGGCAGATATTCTATTTGGTGCGGTAAAGCCTAATATGATCCTGTCAGTACTCAAGGATGTCGTCGGCAGCCTGAACAAAGAGACACTGGTGGTTTCTATCGCTGCAGGGATCACCCTGGATTCGCTGGCTTCCGTACTCGGGCATGACCGTAAAATCGTGCGCGTTATGCCCAACACCCCGGCTCTGGTGAACGAAGGGATGACCTCGGTTACGCCAAATGTGCTAGTGACGAAAGAAGAAGCTGATGATGTGGTACAAATCTTTAGTGGTTTTGGCCAGGCGGCACTGGTGCCTGAATATCTCATCCACGCGGTCGTGGCCGTGAGCGGCTCCGCTCCGGCCTACATCTTTATGTTTATCGAAGCGATGGCCGATGCGGCAGTGCTGGGTGGAATGCCCCGCGCCCAAGCCTATCAGTTTGCTGCCCAGACGGTAAAAGGTGCCGCGCAAATGGTGCTGGAAACCGGAAAACATCCGGGTGAACTCAAGGATATGGTGTGCTCGCCGGGCGGAACGACCATTGAAGCGGTCAAAGTGCTGGAGCAAAAAGGTTTACGTTCTGCGGTGATTGAAGCGATGCAGCAATGTATGGCTAAGTCAGAACGGATGAGCAAGCCGTAAGTCTGACCACGCCGCCTGCCGTGCGGCGTAGGCTGTTAAAGGATCGCACTGGGGATCACATTCAGTGCCAGATTCCATTAACACCGGACAAACTTTTGATAACAGGATAAATGGGCGGGCCGTTTGACCCGCACCATTTTAGCTTTTTTTCAGGCAGCTGCTCATAAATGTTTTACGCGCATCACCTTTCAGCATTTTTTCACCGGCCTGAGAATTACAGGTCTTCATCTTGAGTTGCTGTGGCGTCATTCCGCCAGCCTTACTGTCTTTTTTCAAACAGTTGCTCATAAAGCCCTTCCGGTCATCACCTTTCAGCGACTTCTCTGCCGCCTGCTGGTTACATACGGTCATCTTTTGCTGTTGAGCGGTTTTCTCTGCGGCTCCTGCGTAGCCCGCAACCGTCATTGACAGCAGAGCAGCCGTCATCAATAACTGAAGTTTCATTTATATGCCTTCCCATAATTGTTATAAGTGCACTATAAAGTGTGGCATAGATTTTGTGTTCGGCGAGTAGAAAAACGAGATTTGGCCGGTACGCGTTGGAATGATGGGAGATACAGAGAAGCGCCAACGCGTTTTCCTGTTCACAATCCGCTGACGGAAATGATAACGCAGGTGCTGTTTGCTGTGACTGGATATATGGCGTTGCGCCATAAATAGCAATACTTTACTGTGCGGACGGCGATTCGCAGGGCCAGTATCTGGCCCTGACAGACGTGGTCTAGCGCCCCTGCTGCATAAATCCACCGCGTGGGCCACCGCCCCCCCAGCCGCCACCGCCACCACCACCGCCACCACCCGGAGGCGGAAACAGGCATCCGCTCAAGGTTGCCACCAGCGCAATAATGCTCACTGCTTTAATCATACTCGCCATAATAAACCTCGTAACAACATGAACAACCATTCGCGCTGATACTAAGCGTGCAGCGTACCGCTCACAATGCAGAATTGTCCGCTTTCACGCGCTTTTTACCTTTAGTAAGTATACTTAACGCTTTCCTGCTCATTTCCCAGGAAAAACCTGCATCAACCCCCTGTTTTACAGATTATCTTTATCCTCAATGTTGCGATAACCATCACATCCTGATCTCTTTTGCCTTTATATCAAACGGTTCCAGCCTCAATCTTAATGCATAACACTTATGAGGTATAAAAGATGGCAAAACCTGATCCCCTGTCCTTGCAGCAGCTTTTAGCCCAGCGTCACTGGGAAAACCCCTCAATCACTCAGCTTAACCGCCTGCCCGCCCACACCCCGCTTGCCAGCTGGCGTAATGCGGATGCGGCGCGCGGTGATTTGCCCAGCCCGAGTCAACGGCTGCTGGACGGGGAATGGGGTTTTAGCTATTTCGATCGTCCACAGGCAGTGCCGGAAGAGTGGATCAATAGCGACCTGCCACAGGTTGGCAGCTTGAGCGTGCCGTCTAACTGGCAGCTATCAGGTTACGATGCCCCCATTTATACCAACGTGCAGTACCCTATCCCGCCAGATCCGCCACGGGTTCCTGACGACAATCCAACCGGTTGCTATTCGCTCACCTTTCGCTGCCAGTCCGAATGGCTTCAGAGTGGCCAGACACGAATTATCTTTGACGGCGTTAACTCGGCCTTTTACCTGTGGTGCAACGGCGAATTTATTGGCTACTCACAGGACAGTCGGCTGCCTGCCGAATTCGACCTCAGTCAACACCTGCTGGCGGGGGAAAACCGCATTGCCGTGATGGTGCTACGCTGGTGCGATGGCAGTTATCTGGAAGACCAGGATATGTGGCGCATGAGCGGAATTTTCCGCAGCGTCAGCCTGCTACATAAACCGAGGGTAAGGCTGAATGATATTCATATTGACACCCATCTCAGCGCTGAATATCGCAGCGCACAGCTCCGGGTTATGGCATTAAGTTCTCTGCTTGACGCCAGCGCCTATCAGTTGAAGGTGACATTATGGCGTGAAGATATGCTGATTGCGCAGCACCAGCAGCCATTTGGCACGCCGGTGGTTGACGAACGTGGCCGCTATCTCGATCGCACGCGCCTGTCCCTGCCTGTTGACCAACCGCTGTTGTGGAGTGCCGAAACGCCGCATCTTTACCGAGCGGTGATCGCGCTGCTGGATGCTGATGGCACACTGATTGAAGCAGAAGCCTGCGACGTTGGCTTTCGTCAGGTAGAGGTGAGCGGCGGCCTACTCAGGCTCAACGGCAAAGCGCTATTGATTCGCGGCACCAACCGTCACGAACATCACCCGGATCGTGGTCAGGTGATGGATGAACCCTCCATGATCGCCGATATTTTGCTGATGAAGCAGCATAACTTCAACGCGGTGCGCTGCTCCCATTACCCGAACCATCCGCTGTGGTATCGCCTGTGCGACCGCTACGGACTGTATGTGGTGGATGAAGCCAATATTGAGACGCACGGCATGCAACCGATGAACCGGCTGTCGGACGATCCTAACTGGTTTCCTGCTTTCAGCGAGCGGGTGACCCGTATGGTGCAACGCGATCGCAACCATGCCTGCATTATTATCTGGTCGCTGGGCAACGAATCGGGGCATGGCAGCACCCACGATGCTCTTTATCGTTGGATAAAAAGTCACGATCCCAGCAGGCCAGTGCAATATGAAGGCGGCGGAGCCGATACAGCCGCCAGCGACATCATCTGCCCGATGTATGCCCGGGTCGATCAGGATCAACCTTTTGAAGCTGTGCCCAAATGGTCGATTAAAAAATGGATCTCCCTACCGGAAGAGACGCGCCCACTGATTCTCTGTGAGTACGCCCATGCCATGGGTAACAGCCTGGGCGGTTTCGACCGTTACTGGCAGGCTTTCCGCCAGTATCCCCGCTTACAGGGCGGATTTGTCTGGGACTGGGCCGATCAAAGCCTGACGCGCCATGCAGCCGACGGCAGCAGCTGGCAGGCCTACGGTGGTGACTTTGGCGACCTGCCGAATGACCGCCAGTTCTGCATGAATGGACTCCTCTTTGCCGACCGCAGCCCGCATCCGGCATTATTTGAGGCACAGCGCGCCCAGCAGTTTTACCAGTTTCAGCTGGAGAATACCGCTCCGATAACCCTGGCCATCACCAGTGAATATCTGTTCCGTCACAGCGACAACGAGCGGCTAAGCTGGCGCATTGAGCATCATGGGGAACTTATTGCCGAAGGACAGATTACGTTGGATCTTCCCCCGGAAGGCACGATCGGCCTGACGCTGGGTGAACTTCCATCGTTGACCGGTGAATTGTGGCTGCGGGTCGCGGTGATCCAGCCCGAGGCCACCGCATGGTCGCCAGCCAACCATCGTGTCGCGTGGGATGGCTGGCAACTCCCTGCGGCAATGCCACTGCCACTGCCTGACAGACCGGGTGAACAACCTCATTTACACCCGTTGCCGCAGCTGATTGAGATTGCGCATGCCCGGCAACGCTGGCAGTTCTGTCGTCAGAGCGGTGAACTTATCCAGTGGCTGCAAGAGGACAAACCGCAGCTGCTATCCCCGCTGCGCGATCTGTTCGTGCGTGCGCCGCTGGACAATGATATTGGTATCAGTGAGGCCAACCGCATCGACCCACATGCGTGGGTAGAACGCTGGCAACGGGCGGGCTACTACCAGCTTAAAAGTCAGCTGCTGCGACTACAGAAAGATATCCTGAGCGACGGTGTACAAATACGTAGTGAGCAGGCCTGGCTGGCCGGCGGCGAACTGCGCTTTCTCAGCCGTAAATGTTATCGAATAAATCGACAGGGTGAGATGCTGCTGGAGGTCGAAGTAGATATTGCAGCCGGGCAGCCAGAACCGGCGCGCATTGGCCTGCACTGCCAGCTCCAGGAGGTGGCAAAAGAGGCCAGCTGGCTGGGCCTCGGCCCGCATGAGAACTATTCGGATCGCAGACTGGCGGCAGAATTTTCACGCTGGCAGTTGCCGCTTGAGGCATTGAGCACACCCTATGTCTTCCCGAGTGAGAACGGGCTGCGCGGAGGAACCAGGGAACTGACATTTGGTCACTGGCATATCAGCGGGGATTTTCACTTCTCGCTAAGTCGCCATAGCGTAGAGCAGTTGCACAAGACTTCGCACCGTCATTTGCTGCGCGACGAAGCGGGCTGCTGGCTCACTCTTGACGGCTATCATATGGGCGTGGGCGGTGATGACTCCTGGAGTCCAAGCGTTAACGCGGAATTTTTGCTCAGCGCTCGCCAGTACCGTTACCGGCTGATGCTGGCACAGCGCTGAATATTCCACTTCGCATCAGGCTGGCGGCGATGGAAATGACCGCCGCCTGGAACGCAAAAAACCCGCCATAAGGCGGGTTTTTCGTTTTCGTGTCATACCGTTAAAGGTTAACCTATCACGGTAATAACGAAGGAGTTTCTATCTTACAGCGCAGTTACGTTAGCTGCTGCTGGGCCTTTCTGGCCGTTTTCGATAGTGAACTCCACTTTCTGACCTTCTTCCAGCGTCTTGAAGCCGCCGTTCTGAATTGCAGAGAAGTGTACGAAAACGTCTTTGCTGCCGTCGGTTGGGGAGATGAAGCCGAAACCTTTCTCAGCGTTGAACCATTTTACCAAACCAGTCATTTTGTTAGACATAAGTCTTTCCTTCAATATTGTAGTAAGCCACGGGGGCACAGGGTTCGTCAACAGGGATTACTATGAGGCACTCAAGAAGGAAGTCAGGAAGAAGCTTAGGCTAACGCTTGAACTGAAGACTGCTTTACTAAAATTGCTCGCATACGTGGGTCTGTATCAAAACCGACGGGCACATTTACTCATAACCGGGCTTGCAGTACAAGTGGGGATTGAATAAAACCGAAAAATAGATACTAACCTATTGGTTTATATCATAAAATAATTTCACATTTCTTTCACCCGCTTTACCTGTCAGACGACTCGCAACGGTCAAACAACAATAAGCTGACCAGGAAGGTCAATATTTAGCCCGTTCACATCTGAACATCAGCCCGGTGGCATGTTAAATATATTTCTATAAGTTACTGGCATTCCCGTGCGCGCCACCTAGAGTAATAAAAAGCCACCTATGGATTGTTCAGAGGTTCGGGCTGTCTTGCTCTCAGCCCAAACCGACGTTGTGGCTTTGTGGCCACTAGTGGCATGTTTTAGGAGGTTCGTCATGGATCATCAGTTACAGGGCGCCGGGCGCGCCATTACCGACTATTTTAACAGTCCATCTTTTCACACGGTGAAAGAGAGTGAGCTACTGGAGGCAATTATGGTCGAACTGATGCAGGCGGGCACGCCAGCCAGTAATACGGCGATTATCGCCAATGTTATCGCTCGACTGGATCAGGTACAGGATCCGTCGGTGCTACTGGAGTGCCGTAAGCTGCTGGCAGAGATACTGAAAGTTCAGGAGTAGGTGCGGCAAGTCGCAGTGCGGTGATAAACCGACTGCGGGTTGAAGGTCACGCCATGCCTGAAAAATAGGAACAGCAGGTTATTGCCTCCTGTTCCGACAGCATTTATCCGCAATACACCTGGCTGATATTGCCCTGCTTATCGCCCATAAAGTTGATACGGTTCAGATTGAAATCCATTGTTACGGCGGAGTTGTAAGGTATGGCACGCACCGCATGTTCGAAACGAAGAGATTCAATGGCCGCCAGCGGCTTGCCTACATACGGTTGATATTCCGCTGCGCCGCAGCGGTCCATCTCCGGGTCAACCGCCGCAGAGGACACGCTTTTTTTATCTGCTGACTGACAACCTGACAGCACCATTAAAGCCAGCATTGCGGCAACTTTTCCATAATATTTCACTATGACTGCTCCTCTCTGGGTTTAGGGTAGTTAATGCGTGGGAAGGTTAGCAGATATCACCGCCTTTGCGCTGCCCAGATACCATGCATTTGCGGGAGGGGCCGATAGCTTGTTAACATCGCCGCCTCTCTGCCGCTCAAGATACTCACCATGACACCAGCATCTGACAACGTTAACCATACCCTGCTTTGCTGCGGCGCGTTTATGATGTGGTATTCGATTGCGCTGCTGGTCAATCACTTTCCCTGTATCGATACGTTAAAGAGCCAGGGCTTGCTGATGCCGGTGACTTGTCTGCTGGAGTTTGCCGCACTGGTGCCCATTTATCGTTGGTATACGCGGCAATTTGCCGAGATCCCTTTAGGCATATTGCGCACGCGCCAGGTTCTGCTGTTCAGCGCGCTGCTGCTGGCGGCAATTGGCAGCCAGTCGTGGTATTTACGCCCGGAAACCTGGGCCCTCAGTCAGACAGGTAACTCGCAACTCGGCCTGATAAGCTTCTGCCTGGCCGTGGTGATCCTGGCGCCGATATTTGAAGAAATTCTCTTCCGTGGTTTTATCCTGCACGCTTTTCTGCTGTGGGCACCCGCCCAGCGCCTGGCCTGCTCGCTGGTGACATCAATCATTTTTGCCCTGCTCCATACCCAGTATGCGCATCTGCAAACCCTGATTGCGCTCACCGTATTGTCGCTGTTGCTATGTGCCGCCCGTCTGGTATCTGGCGGGTTGAAACTCCCCATCTACCTGCATATGCTGAACAATTTTCTCGGCGTTGCCCCGCTTCTTTGGCAAAACATCATCCGCTAACTCTGTTGCATCAGCCTTCATTATTATAACTAATTGGCCGGGCTTATACCCTTTCTTCATAACGATAGTGAATAATCTACTATTATTCTTATTCGTTGTTCACTTAAACTCGCGAAAAATCCTAAGGCAAGGAAACGTCATGAAAAATATCATTCCCTCTGTTTTCGCTCTGACTTTGGCGTCACCGTTTGTTGCCTCTGCCGCAACGCCTGCGGATACACTGGTTATTGCCCAGTCAATCGATGACGCGAACAGTTTCGACCCGGCAGACGGCTTTGAACTGACTTCAGTTCAGGCTTTCACCAACCTTTATCAGCGCCTGGTTCAGTCAGACCCACTGAACCCAACCAATCTGCAACCGACTCTGGCAACCCGCTGGCAGGCGGGTAGCGACAACCGCAGCATGATATTTACCCTGCGCGAAGGAGCAAAATTCGCCTCCGGCAATCCCGTGCGCCCGGAAGATGTCATCTTTTCACTATCACGCGTCATCAAGCTCAACCTCGATCCGTCGTTTATTCTGTCACAGCTGGGTTGGACCAAAGATAACGTCGATGCCCAGCTGAAAAAGATTGATGACCAGCATGTGCAAATTAGCTGGAGCGCCAACGTCAGTCCGACCTATGTTCTCAGCCTGATGGCCGCCCCCGTTTCATCCATCGTCGACGAAAAAATCGTGATGGCAAACGAAAAACAGGGCGATTTGGGCAATAAGTGGCTGGCCCTGCACTCGGCAGGCAGCGGCCCTTATCAGATCCGCAAATATATTCCGCATGAAGTGGTGCTGTTCAGCGCAAATCCTGGCTCTCCGGGCGGCGCACCAAAACTGAAAAACGTGTTGATCAAAAACGTGCCGGAACCTGCCGCGCGCCGCCTGTTACTGGAGCAGGGCGATGCCGATATCGCGCGTAACCTGGGGGCTGACCAAATCGCCTCGCTGAAAGACAAAACCGGGGTAAAAACCCTCGCAGTACCGATGGCTTCGCTCTATTACATCCAGTTTAATATCGACGCCGATCCGGTACTGAAAAATCCGGCGTTGTGGGAAGCTTCGCGCTACCTGTTTGACTACAAAGGCATCGCCAATGACCTGTTAAAAGGGCAGTTCCAGGTTCATCAGTCGTTCCTGCCAGAGGGCTTCCTCGGCGCGGTAAACGACAATCCGTTCACCTACGATCCGGAAAAGGCGAAGGCAATACTGAAGAAGGCTGGCCTGACCAACGTCAGCTTTAAGCTATCTACCAGTAATCAGCCTCCCTATCTGGATATTGCTCAAGCTTTACAGGCCAGCTTTGCCAAAGGCGGTGTCAAGGTAGAGGTTCAGCCCGGTATCAGTTCCGAAGTGGCAACGCGAGTGAAAGCACATCAGTACCAGGCTACCCTGAACGCCTGGGGAGCAGACTACTTTGACCCGAATACCAATGCCGCAGCCTTTGCTTATAACCCGGAAGATGGCAGTAAAACCCTGGCGTGGCGCTCCAACTGGCATATTCCTGAGCTGAACAAGCAGACGCTGGCCGCCACGGCGGAAAGCGATAAGGCGAAGCGCATTGAGCTTTACCAGAAAATGCAGCGCGAAGTGCTGCAAAGCTCGCCGTATGTGATCGGTATGCAGGCGCGTAATCTGGTGGCGCTGCGCGACAATCTTAAGGGCTATGTACAGGGCATTAACCCGGACATGGTCTATTACAGTCAGGTCACCAAGTAATGGTTGCATCTTTACGCAATGCCGGGCCATCTGCCCGGCTGTTTTGGCGGCGAAGCGGCGGGTTACTGAGCGCGCTGATCTCACTGGTGGTTACCCTGTTGGGGCTGCTACTCTTCACCTTCGCCCTGTCCCACCTTTCTCCGGTTGACCCGGTGCTGCAAATTGCCGGAGACCACGCCAGTGAATCGACCTACGCCCAGGTGCGCGCCCGTCTTGGGCTGGACCAGCCGCTACCATTGCAGTTCTGGCACTATGTGCAAAATCTTGTGCATGGCGATCTCGGTATTTCCAACATCACCAATCAACCGGTCGCCAGCGACCTGGCACGCACCTTCCCGGCCACCATTGAGCTGGCCACCTGCGCCATGATCTTTGGCGCGCTGTTAGGTATTTTGCTGGCATTATTGGCGGTGTGGAAACCGGGCAGCCTGCTTGACCATCTGGCTCGCCTGATTTCCCTGCTCGGTTATTCGGTGCCGGTATTCTGGCTCGGCCTGCTTGGGCTGTTGCTGTTCTATGCCGTGCTTCACTGGTCTGCCGGGCCGGGCCGACTGGACGATATCTGGATCTATACAATGGAGCCGAAAACCGGGCTGGTATTGATCGACAGCTGGCTGTCCGGCGACAGGGAGATGTTGCGTAATGCCATCGCCCATCTTTGGCTACCGGTGGTGGTGCTGGGGTTGCTATCAATGGCAACCATTACCCGGCTACTGCGCGCAGCATTGTTGGAAGAGAGCAGCAAAGAGTATGTGACGCTTGCCCGCGCCAAAGGAGCCAGCCGTGGGCGCATCCTGCTGCTACATATTTTCCCTAACGTGCGCGGCACGCTAATAACCGTGCTGGCGCTCTCTTACGCCACACTGCTGGAAGGCTCGGTTCTGACAGAAACCGTGTTCGCCTGGCCAGGTGTAGGCCGCTATATGACCACCGCGCTGTTCGCCTCGGACACCCCGGCTATCCTCGGCTCCACCCTGCTGATTGGCGGCTGTTTTATCGCCATCAATGCGCTGGCGGATGCGCTAACTTACCTGACTGACCCGAGAACCCGATGACGCCCTCTCTCCCCAATGCGGAAAGTGTTAAACCGCGCGTGCGCCGTAATATCACGCTAGCTATTGGCCTCGGCCTGGTCGGGCTGCTGATTTTCGCCGCCCTGTTTGCCCCACTGCTGGCACCAGACGATCCGAATGCGCAGGAGATGGCGGCGCGACTGATGCCCCCTTCCGCCGACCACTGGCTGGGAACGGATGGCTTTGGCCGCGACCTGCTATCCAGAGTGATTTACGGCGCGCGGCCCACGCTGCTGCTGGTGTCGTTGATCCTGGTACTAACTATTCCGGTAGGCATGCTGATTGGCATCAGCGCGGGCTACCTCGGCGGCTGGGCCGAGCGCGTGCTGATGCGCATTACCGATATTTTCCTCTCTCTGCCCAATCTGGTGATTGCGCTGGCGCTGGTGGCGATGATGGGGCCGGGACTGATGAATGGTGCGCTGGCACTGGCGCTGACCAGCTGGCCGCCGTTCGCCCGCCAGGCGCGGGCTGAGACACTTGCACTGCGCCGCAGCGACTATCTTGCCGCCGCCCGCATGCAGGGGATCAACGGTTTGCGTCTGATGTTCGGGCATATTTTACCGCTCTGTCTGCCGACGGCGGTAGTCCGCGCCGCCCTTAGCCTTGGCGGAATTATCCTCTCTGCCGCTGGCCTGGGCTTTCTCGGCATGGGCATTCAACCGCCGACCGCCGAATGGGGCTCAATGGTGGCGGAAGGCAGCAAGGTGATATTCGATCAATGGTGGGTCGCGGCCGTTCCCGGCGGTGCGATCCTGTTTGCCAGCCTGGCATTTAATCTCACGGGCGATGGCCTGCGTGATCGACTGGACACCCGAAATGACAACTGATCCTTCTGCACAGATTGTGGTGGATAACCTGACTATTCGCGCGGCTGGCGGTGCGACGCTGGTGGAAAATATCAGCTTTACGCTTGGCCGTGAGCGTGTCGCGCTGGTCGGAGAATCCGGCTCCGGTAAGTCGCTTACCGCCCGCACGTTGATGGGCCTGCTGCCCCCTTCGCTGCAAGTAGAAGCCAATACGCTGGATATTGCTGGGGAAAATGCGCTGACGCTCAGCGAGCGTCGCTGGAGCAGGTTGCGCGGTAGCCAGCTCGGCATGGTGATGCAGGACCCCAAATATGCCCTCAACCCTCTACGCACCATTGGCTGGCAGGTCGCCGAGCCGTTGAAACTCCACGGCCGCTTTTCCCGCGCTGAAATCAAGGAAAAAGTGTGTGAGATGCTCGACGCGGTCGGATTGCCGCAGCCAGCAGAACTGATGCAGCGTTATCCCCATCAGCTTTCAGGTGGAATGGGGCAGCGCGTGATGTTGGCAATCGCGCTGATCGCCGAACCCCGTTTCCTCATTGCCGATGAGCCAACCTCCGCACTCGATCACGCCATGCGCGACCAGGTCCTGGCGCTGATCCGCCGTCTGGTTGAACAACGCAATATGGGCCTGTTGCTGATCAGTCACGATCTGCAACAGGTTTCTGAACACTGTGAACGGGTGATGGTGATGTATCAAGGTGAATTGCTGGACCAGCTGCCCGCAGAGGAACTGCCCCGCGCCACCCATCCCTACACGCGCACTCTCTGGTCCTGCCGCCCAAGCAAGGCGACCCACGGAAAGCTGCTACCGGTGCTGGATCGCGCCGCATTGATAAAAGGAGACCGCCGTGATTGAATTATCCCAACTGAGCGTGGCCCACAAACAGGGCTACGAGCTGCGCAGCGTAGTGCATGATGTCACGCTGGCTGTCAGTCCCGGCGAGTGCTTTGGCCTGGTCGGGCCTTCCGGCTGTGGCAAGTCGTCGCTGCTGTGGGTAATGGCCGGTCTCAATGGCTACTGGCGTGGCGGCATGAAACTGGCAGGACATCAGGCTTTACCAAGTAAACCTTTTACCGGGCAGCTACGCCGCGATGTGCAAATGGTGTTTCAGGACCCGTATGCCTCGCTGCACCCGCGTCACCGCCTGCGCCGCACGCTTGCCGAGCCGCTAAAACTGATCGGTAGCGATCGGATCAATGAGCGAATCGAACGGGGTTTCCAACATGTCGGTTTAGATCCGGCGCTGGCGGATCGTTATCCGCATCAGCTCTCCGGCGGCCAGCGCCAGCGCGTGGCGATTGTGCGCGCGCTGCTGCTGGAACCGAAAATTCTGCTGCTGGATGAGCCTACTTCCGCACTGGATATGTCGGTGCAGGCCGAAATCCTCAATTTGCTCACCCAACTGAAACAGCAAGATAACCTGACGATGGTGCTGGTCAGCCACGATCCTGATGTGATCGACCATATGTGCGATCGTGCGGTACATATGGATGGCGGAAGGCTCGTGAGCTAGCGTACGCAAACGGGGCGCACTTTGCCCTTTACCGGGGGCTGTTGCGCCAGCCCCTGGACTGCTCAATTTCTCAATCCGACTGCGGGCTATCTCTTAAACAGCTAACGATAGTCAGATCCGGCATTTCTGATTTCTACATATCCCCCTATCATCCTGATATCTCAACTGAATCGGGATTTATTATGCGGAAAATTTTTACTTTATTGTTGGGCACTACACTGCTGCTTTCTGCGGGTGTTCAGGCTGCGACGCCTGCCGATACACTGATCGTTGCCATTTCCCTCGACGGCATTATCAGCTTCGATCCGGCTGAAAGTTTTGAAACCGTCAGCACCAGCAGTTTGCGTAACGTCTATCAGACGTTGGTATCCGCAGATATTGACAATCCTCGTAAGCTGGCACCTGAACTTGCCGCCCGCTGGCAGCCTGGCGCTGGCGAACACAGTCTGCTGTTTACCCTGAAACCGGGAATGAACTTTGACAGCGGTAACCCGGTAACCAGCGATGACGTGATTTATTCACTGACCCGGTCGGTGAAGCTTAATAAAACGCCGGTATTTATTCTGAATGAATTTGGCTGGACGCCTGAAAACATCGATGCTCAATTTATTAAACACAGCGACAGCCAGATAGAAATTCGCTGGGTCTCCCACATTGGGCGCGATCTGGCGCTACGACTGCTGACGTCCTCTGTTGCCTCCATCGTCGACGGTAAGCTGACACGGCTGCATGCCAGCACAGGCGATTTTGGCAACGGCTGGTTACGTACTCATTCGGCCGGCAGTGCCGCCTACAAAATTAGCCACTATGTGCCACAGCAGGCGCTGGTCCTTGAACAGAACCGCCAGGCCCAGCCTGCACCGCATCTTAAAAGGATCATCCTGAAAAACGTTGCCGATCCCGGGTCACGCCGTATGCTGTTGGAGCAGGGTGATGCCGATATCGCCTACGATCTTGGTGCAGACCAGTTTGCCGCGCTGAAAAAGCAATCCAGTGTCACCGTCGCCAGCTTCCCCTCCGGCCTGGTTTATTACCTCGGCTTCAATACTCAGGACAAGCAGCAGCCCACTCTGGGCAACCCAGCCTTTTGGCAGGCGGCACGCTGGTTGATTGACTATAACAGTCTTTCTCAAAAGCTGTTGAGAGGGCAATATTCGGTACATCAAGCCTTCCTGCCCGCCGGATTTGATGGCGCGCTAAACACTCTGCCGTTCCATTACGATGTCGCTAAAGCTAAAGCGATTCTGGCACAGGCCGGGATCAAGCCGGGCACACGTTTTGCCCTGACGATCGCTAATCAGCCGCCGTACAGAGAAGTGGCACAGGCGCTACAGGCCAGCTTCGCTAAAGCGGACATTCAAATTGATATTCATCCGGTGGCGGAGTCCGAACTGTGGAGTAAAATGCGCGGGCGCGATTTCCAATCTGTTTTTATCTACTGGGGGGCGGACTATGTCGATGCCAACAGTAATGCCAGCACCTTTGCCTGGAATGTTGATGGCGGGCCTAAGACCCTCGCGTGGCGCGTTGGCTGGAACATTCCAAAGCTCAGCGCACAGACCCGCGCTGCTGCCGCTGAAAGCGACGTTAAAAAACGCAGCGCGCTTTACCAACAGTTGCAGAGCGAAATCCAGCAAAACTCGCCGTTTGTGGTCATGCTACAGGGGCAACAACAGGTTGGTTTGAGCAAGCATGTGCGGGGAGCATACGGGGGGATTGGGATTAGCCTGCTGTATTTCGACCGGGTGAGTAAAATCTTGTGAAGGTCGGCTGCGCGCATGGCGCGCAGCCGATGCGCTTAGTGAGCGAGTCAGGAAATTGCCGACTCGGAAGCATGCTTATGCTTTTCAGCTTCGAAATGCGTTTTAAACTGCTCATAGATGGAGATCATATTGGCTGCATCACCTTGCAGCGGGCTGAGTTTTCCTGCACGAACCAGTTCAATCACCAGCTGTAAGGCGGCCTGCTTCGGACTATTAGAAGGATGTGCAATTTCGTTCGACATATCAAATTCCGTTAACGAATAAACCCGCACTCTAGCAAGTTTTTCTAGCTGCCGTCACGCTTTTTGCCAACAGAGAGTTACCGCCCTAAAGTTGTACATGAAAATATACTTGTACAACTTTATCAAAGCGGATATAGTCACTTACG
This sequence comes from Erwinia piriflorinigrans CFBP 5888, assembly GCF_001050515.1. Lineage (GTDB taxonomy): Bacteria > Pseudomonadota > Gammaproteobacteria > Enterobacterales > Enterobacteriaceae > Erwinia > Erwinia piriflorinigrans. The sequence goes on along the minus strand of NZ_CAHS01000013.1, from coordinate 56,016 downwards.
TAACGAATTATGCATTTGCATGGCCTCTGGAAGTGTTGCTGGGTTTCCCACTTCCCGAGGCTATTTTTTTCGCCCCCTGATCCCCCCTTCCCTCTGCTGCTTTTTGCTTTTCGTGCTACAGCGTAAATTAATTGTTTTTTTAATAAGGTAAGACGGGAACTTCCAGGGTAGATTTTAAAACATGCCGATAAATTGGAATCATAGCGCCAAAAAAATCCTATAACCGCGCGGCGCTTCTTTGACTATCTGAACTTTTTTGCAGGCAGCGCATTAAGACTCGTTTAGCAGAACCCATCCGTTTACCTGTCAAAGTGTGCTCGCGTAAACGGCTTTGTATCAACAGGGTAGTATCTAAAGCATTCCGATGGAGCAAATCGCCTGTTAGCATCGATATTGCCCGGCGTTAATCTGAAATACTGGCTGTTACCAGCGGCTGATGGTCGTCGATGTGCTCTCAACATCGGCGCCAAAAGCATTATGGAGTGTACTTTATGTCACTATCTCAAAGCCCTTCAGCCCTTGTCCGCTACCTGCTTCTGGTGGGTCTTTTCAGTTTTTCCCCTTTTTCCCAAGCAGATACGGTCACCATTCCCCTGTCGCAGGAACAGGATGGTGGAGATACGGGCCGTGCATGTATTTATATCTGGCATGGTTCAGCACAATATCGCGTGATTAAAGCCGACGAATCATGCGCCTCCGCAATCACCATTGATAGCGAATCAAGCGCCGCTGACGATAATATTTGACGGTAAAGCATCTGGCAGGCACAGAGATATGTTATTTTATCAGCATTGAACGCCTGCAGATGCCTTGCAGTGCTGCCCTCTGGCAAAGGAACCCGTCCTTGAAAACCCTCAATATTAAGTTGTTAATGCCTGTCGCCACCTATCTGGTGATCCTGCTACATACCGCAGCGGTGCCGTTTAACACTTTTCATAATGCCTGGTCAGTCGCGGTGATGTATGACGCTCTGGGCCGAATTTCCTTTCCGTTGTATTTGCTGATTGCTGGCTATATCTCGCTTAATAAAAATGAATCGCTACTCAGTACGCTGAAAACCCGCGTGCTGAATCTGCTCATGCCGCTGATCGCCTGGACGGTGATTTATTTTATTTATAACCGCATGGTTAATGGTAGTACCGTCTCATTCAGTCTGCTAGAAACGCTCAGCACTCCGGCCTATCCACATTTGTGGTTTATTTATACGTTGATTCTGCTGTATCTGGTGACTCCTCTGCTGAATACCTTTATTCAGAACGGTAGCCAACAGAGGATTAATTACATTCTCACCGTGTGGTTTGCTCTGGCCTGCGTCTATATGCTGTTTGATAATTTCAAGGATAGCGTGCTGGAACACCATCCCACATCAGCGCCAAGTAATATTGATATGGTGGTTTATCTGTCCGGGTTCTATATCATTGGCGGCGTTGCTCGACGCTATAAGCTGGCGCCTAAAGTCCCTATTGCGGCCATTATCTTTATACTGAGTGCGGTATTAACCGCCGCGATGTGCTATTCGTTATCAATCAGTATCAATCAGCCAAATGATATGTTCCTGTTCTACTCTGCACCGACCATCGTCACGCTTGCGCTTGCCTGCTTCTTTATGTTGCTTAATGCGCAGCTGCAATTTAGCCGACGCATTAATTTGGCCATACGCGCACTTTCCAGACTGAGCACGGGGATTTTCTTTCTTCATATGTTGGTACTGGAAACGTTGCTCCGGCTGTGGCCGGTCAATTTCGAAAACTATTACGCCATCCTGAGTATTCCGGCGGTGGCGTTATTAAGTTATGCCGTATCAGCCGTGCTGGTCGCGGCGCTGCAACGGATTCCGGGGATTAAACGCCTGGTGTGACCGTCACGGTCGTTCAGCGATTTTCTGAACGACCGTAGACTTCTCACCGCAGATGCATAGGTTAAAAGGCGGTGATTCAGAACCTTGCGTCTGCAAATTTATGCGGTTGGTTAATCGCACGGCGGGCAATCCAGTACAGTAAAATACGTTCGTCATCATGGTCCTGATCGGCCATAGCCAGAAGCTTTAAACCAAGCGTTGCTTTGTTCACTGGCTGCCCAGTAATACTGAGATCAACCACCGCTTTGCCGATGATAGTACACACTTCTTCGTCACTTGAAATCGGTACTTCTGTATGACTGCTCATTTCCCCCTCCTCTTTGCTCAAAGGTTAAGCATAGCAGGCCTGTGTCACTCACCACCGTAAGAGAGTAACAGCGTATTAACGAACGGCGCTGGGATGGGGTAACGCCGTGAGTGGGTTCCCCTGATAAACCCATGCTGGGGGCAGGTTCGCCAGCACACGTTTACGGCTCCATGCAAAATAAGAAGAAAGTAGCGGTTCACTTAACGAGGTGTATTGAAATTGGACAAAGATGCCGCCTGGAGCAAGCTGAGTCGCAGCGCGCTTCAGAATGCGATGGCGAAGCGCATACGGTAGGGACAGCAAGGGCAGGCAAGAGAAAATGGCGTCGAACTGGCCATGTAGATTTTCAGCTGATTTCGCCATCACCTGCAAACGAGGGTCCCGATCCTGCATGCTGTTAAGGGAAGAATAAAAACGTGGATTGGTTTCAAACGTCTGCAAACGCGCATCCTCACGCATAAGGCTCAGAAGATGACGGGTTAGCACTCCGTCCCCCGCGCCCAACTCGGCAATGTGCAGAGCGCGCTGCCAGTCCACCGCTTCCGACATGGCTCTGCATAGCGTCTGTGATGAAGGGGCGATGGTGCCAGTATTACGGGGATCGGCAATAAACTCCTGGATATAGCCGACTTTGTTTTTCAGATACGATAGCGCTGAAAACACAATATTCATCTCCTGATTAATACGTCATACCTCATCAGGCCCCGACTCACTCGACAAGTTCTGTAAATCTGTCCATATGCGGCAAAAACCAGGATTAATCCCGATAATTTCGGCCCTGATACCAGAGCTTAATCAAGCTGCCAGCCAGTCCCACTGGATGAGCGAAACCAACCACATTGCCATCCGGCCTGTCGCCTATACTGAAAAAGACGCCGCCACGGCCCGAGGAGTGAGTGATGTTAATTGGCTTCGTACTACTGGTCAGTGCTTGTGGACATGATGACTGCGACGCACTTCCGGTATCAGAACATATCTATCCTACCCGATACGCCTGTGAGCAAATGGCGGAGCGTATCCACCAACGCCGCCCTAAGGCGGTGTTACTGTGCGGTGAGGTCTACCGAGAAGTCGACAGCTCTCCTTAAACATCTTCTGCTGGTGCAACTTCATCAACATATCGCGTCACCGCCAGCAGACGGTTGACATGGGTGAGCAATAAATCCACGTCGGTTTGCAGAAAATCCTCGCCCCCGCGCGATACGGAGAGTATCGCATTCTGGATATTTTCCGCTATGGATGAAGAACCCTCTTTGCCAACGGTAAGTAGCAGCGCGGCAAGCACCAGTGACTGGGCCTCGACCTGAGCCGTCAGCTCTTTCGTATCCAAATCCATTCTGGCAAGCTTCAATAAAATATCGATAACCAGCTGCTTCATATCAAGATTTCCTCATAAATTATTGTTATGAAACTACTACTCTGTCTGATCGGGTAAACAGGATTTCTTCTTGTGACAGTTATCCCCGTTCTGCTGGCAGAGAATACTTGCATCTGCCTGTTTATAAAAATCATTTCCTCATTTTTTCCAACCTCAGCAGGAATAAAGCACTGTAAGACTCTCCTGAGACATTGGACGTATCCCTGCCCTTAACTGACTCCAGACGATTTGCTTAGCCCGAATCTGATAGCGGGAACGCCATTTTACTGCCAAGCTTGGCCTAAGCCCATTGAGGAGTTTCTATGTTTCGTTTTTTTCTGGCTCTCTTTTCCAGTCCTGAATCGCTACTACAGGTTATGAGCAAGCGCGATATTGCCGAGTCGATCGAGGAAGGCGAGTGCATCTTGATTGATGAAGATGGCAGCGCCAGCGTCAACTTTTGCAGCCCGCAAGTTCGGGAAGATTTCGCCCGTCATGTCGCGGCACTAAAGAGGGTTTGACATGGGTACGGCGATTTTTATGGTACTGATGGTTTGTGGCTACTGGTATACCAGCCGCGATCTCTCCACCCGTTTCAAAATCAAACGTTCTTTTGGCTGGGATGTGTATTTCCTCGTCGCACTGTACGGCTGTATTTTCGTCTTGCAGGGCGTTTTTGCCACAGGAATCATCTGGTTACTGCTGCTGGCCATATCCGCAATATTCAACGTTATTCCTCAACTTGCCGATGGTCTGCACCACCAGTGGCAGATCGAGTTTATGAACTGGAGTTTTTTGGGGATTCAGGCTCCGGTAGTGATTATGCTCGCCTTTGCCGTTATCTTTTGCATTTACCGCTCCAGCTGGTCGGGCAGCGCCCGTCTTGACAGTAGCGGCAGGAAAAAATTGTATAAGGAACTCTCACGGGCCAACGGCGTGGAGGGCCTGCTGTTTCAATGCATGGAGGAAGGCGAACTGGTCGTGATCACGCTGAAATCGCGCCATATCTACATAGGGATGGTGCATGCGGCGGCATACGATAACCTGACCACCGCCAACGTCGTATTGATCCCGATGTTGAGTGGCTATCGCGATAGTCAGACGCAAAACTTGAGTATTGAACATAACTATAGCCGCTGGTACGCGGAACATGGCATTACCCCGGTATCGCAACCCACATCGGCGTTAGCGTTCCGCAAGGTGATTATGCTCAGTCAAATTGAGAGTCTGTCACTCTTCGATGCCACCAGCGCCAGCGCATTGCCGCTCGGCAATACCTCAGAAAAGCAGTGATACCAGCCAGAAACCGGCCATCGTCATCAACAGTGAACCTGTCACGTGGGTCATTACCGAGATCATGGCCCACAGATAGTTTCCGGCCTGAAGCAGTGTCACTACCTCCAGTGAAAAGGTGGAAAAGGTCGTCATCCCACCGCATAATCCGGTAGTGATCAGCAACTTCCAGTTTGGGTCGATGCCCGGATAACGGGCAAACCATGCCACCGTCGCACCAATAATCAATCCGCCAACCAGATTGACCAGCAGGGTGCCTGGCGGTAAATTCGGAAACCAGGCATTCAGGCGCACGGCCAACAACCAGCGAATGACGCAGCCAGCGCAACCACCGGTCATCACGGCTAATAACGGTTTTATCATAAAATTCTCAGTGATTATTGAGGAGGGTGCCAGCAGGTAAAAACATCGCCTGACCAACCGACCTCCTGTTAAAAGAGTCAGTTTTATCAGGCGTCATCAACCCGAAAAATCAGGGCGGTTGGGAAAGGTGGATCGCCATCACCTTGTGATAATTAAGATAATCAGCCGACATGGATTTTGCAAGCCGTCACTCAAAGGGTAAGATAATTCTAACATGGCTGCCCTCAGGAGCAGGTAAAATGAGCGTTCGCAAAGATTCACTGCCCTCCACCACTGTACCGGAGCGGCACAGAACGAAACTGGTACGCTATTTATATCAGCTGCTGGCCATCATCAGCCTGGCATTGGCGGTCGCAGGATTTATTTTGCCTGGTTTGCCCTGTACCGAGTTTGTGCTACTGGCGGCCTGGTTCGCTTCTCGCAGCTCACCCTCATTGCATCGCTGGATATTACGCAACAGGATTTTTGGCCCCCTGCTGACAAACTGGCAGCAGGGGATCTTACCGCGCCGCGCCAAGTGGGCCGCTACGCTGGCCATGAGCATCACCGCGCTGATTATGGTTATCTGCGTGGCACATAAGCCCAGCGTGGTGATCTCCATCTGCTGCATGGCAGCAGTGCTGGTTTGGTTGTGGCGTCGTCCGGAAAAGCCCCCCTCCCCGCCAGCGTAAAAGGGGAACGTTTTATCTAAATCCAGCCGTTTTTAATCGCGTCTGTTTGGTACATGCTGGTCTGCCCCCAATCAGAGGATCCCAGATGACCAAAAATCTTAATAAGGATACCCAGGTCTGCATGTCGCTGGCAGCACGTCCCGGCAATTTCGGCACCCGTTTTCATAACTATCTGTATCACGCCCTCGACCTCGACTACCTGTACAAAGCCTTTACCACTCAGGATTTGACCGCCGCCATCGCTGGCGTACGCGCTTTGGCGATCCGTGGCTGTGCCATTTCAATGCCGTTTAAAGAGGACTGCATTCCCCTGCTGGATGAAATGGATGACTCTGCCAAAGCCATCGATTCAGTCAATACCATTGTGAATAGCAATGGCTGGCTAAAAGGCTATAACACCGACTATATCGCCATCATGACGCTGCTGAAGCAATACCGGGTATCAAGCGGACTCACCTTTGCCCTGCGCGGTAGTGGCGGTATGGCAAAAGCGGTGGCCTGTGCGTTAAAAGACAGCGGGTTCAACCAGGGCTATATTATTGCGCGCAACGAAACCCGTGGGCGTGAACTGGCGGCGCTATATGGACTGACATGGCGCGCCGATCTCAATGGCCTGCAACCTGAGCTGCTGATCAATGCCACACCAACCGGCATGGCGGGAAGTGTCGATGCTGACAGGCTCTCTTTCAGCCAGGAAAGCATTGCCGCCGCCAGCGTCATCTTTGACGTCGTGGCATTACCGGAGCTGACGCCGCTGGTGCGTATGGCACATGAACTCGGGAAAGTCGTCATCACCGGCGCACAGGTATTTGCTATTCAGGCGGTGGAACAGTTTGTCCTGTATACCGGCATGCGCCCCAGCGACGCGCTGTTCCGGGAAGCGGCTGAATATGCGCGCGAGTCGAAAACTTAACCTGCTATTTTGATCATCAGCATCAGGATACCGGCGATTTATCGTACAAATTGCCGGCATCTGTTGCTTCCGCGCGCTCAAATTTTGTGCTAAATTCGAGAAGTAGCAACCTATCTACATTTGGTGCGGGAGAGCAATATGACCAGTAAAACCTATACCAGCCGTCTATTTAATCAGGATGTTTCTGGTGCAAAAAAAGCCGCAGAAACTGCCCCGGTATATATCACGGTGCGCGGCAGGCCGTCTCACGTTTTAATGACGTTTGCGCAATATCAAAAGCTGTCTGGTGCCTCGGTAAGCCTGGCCGATGCGCTTTATATGCCCGGAGCCGGGGAGGTCGATTTTGAGCTTTCCCGCGAGGATCTTATTGTCAGGGATGTGGATTTCTGATGCTCTATTTACTTGATACTAATGTTCTTTCTGAACTACGCAAGGTAAAAAGTGGACGGTGTGCGCCGCAGGTCGTTGATTGGGCAGAGTCAGTGAGTATCAGCGATACCTTTATCTCTGCGATCAGCGTACTGGAAATCGAACGCGGAATATTGTTGAAGGAAAAAAGCGACAGTCGTCAGGGTAAAATCCTGCGCCGGTGGTTTGAGGAATACGTCCTTAGCGAATATCAGGGGAGAATTTTGGCTGTCGACAGGCAGGTGGCCCGTCATTGCGCCCGGCTGCATGTGCCGGACAAACGATCGCTTAATGATTCACTGATTGCCGCCACCGCATTTATCAACGGCATGACGGTCGTCACCCGAAACATCGCAGATTTCACCCATATGGATATCCCCTTACTCAATCCCTGGGATGATGTCTGAACGAACCCGCTCACTAGCGCTTATCCACCAGCATTTTCAACGCCAGTCCGGCCAGCACCGTGCCCATCAGCCAGCGTTGAGCCTTTTGCCAGCCGGGCCGATCGGCAAGAAAGCTGGCGATACTCCCGGCGGTAAAGATAATCCCCCCATTGACCAGCATGCTGATAACGATTTGACTGAAACCAAGCGTCAGGGATTGCCCCAGCACGTTACCCTGCGCCGGGTTGATAAATTGCGGCAGCAAGGTCAGATAGATCACGGCAGCTTTCGGGTTGAGCAAATTGGTAAGCAACCCCATGGTGAACAGCTTGCCGGCACTGTCCGGCGGCAGGTCGCGCAGCTGAAACGGAGATTTCCCACCAAATATCGCCTGCCACGCCATCCACAGCAGATAAAGCACGCCAGCGAAACGCAACGCGTCGTAAGCTATTGGTACCGCCATCAGCAGCGCGGTAATGCCCAGCGCAGCGCAGAGCATATAAAACATAAAACCCAACGCCACGCCGCAGAGAGAGATATACCCGGCCCTGCGCCCCTGACATATGGAGCGCGAGATCAGGTAAATCATGTTGGGTCCGGGGGTCAGTACCATACCCAGAGCGATAGCGGCAAACGGCAAAAGCTGGGATAGCGTCACCCGATGATCCCCCTGTTATCGGTTAAACGCGCACGGTATCGTCACCGAACGCGACCCATTTATAGGTCGTCAACGCTTCCAGCCCCATCGGGCCGCGCGCGTGCAGTTTCTGCGTACTGACCGCGACTTCAGCCCCTAAACCGAACTGGCCGCCGTCAGTGAAGCGGGTGCTGGCGTTAACGTAAACTGCTGAAGAATCCACCTCATTAACGAAGCGGTTCGCATGCTTAATGGTGCGCGTCAGGATGGCATCGGAGTGCTGGGTGCCGTATTCACGAATATGCGCAATCCCCTCATCGAGATCGTCCACCAGCTTAACGTTCAGATCCAGCGCCAGCCATTCGTCCCGGTATTGGGCATCAGTGACTGCACTGACGCAAGCCGGGCCTTGCTGTAATAGCGGCAGCGAACGCGCATCGGCGTGCAGGATAATCCCCTCCTGCGCCATGCGCGCGCTGAGCGCAGGCAAAAAACTGTCGGCTATCGCCGCATCAATCAGCAGGGTTTCCACCGAGTTACAGGCGCTCGGACGCTGCTTTTTGGCATTAACGATCACCTTGAGCGCCGCTTCCTGTTCGATACTGCGATCGACGTAGATATGGCAAACGCCGATACCGCCAGTGATCACCGGAATGGTCGACTGTTCACGGCACAGTTTGTGCAGTCCGGCGCCGCCACGAGGGATCAGCATATCGACATAACGATCGAGCTTCAGTAGCTGATTGACCAGCTCGCGATCCGGGCTTTCAATCGCCTGTACCGCACCCGACGGCACGCCATGCCGTTTCAGCGCATCCTGAATGACGCGCACGGTGGCGGCATTGGTGCGGTAAGTCTCTTTGCCACCGCGCAGGATCACCGCATTACCGGTTTTCAGGCACAGGCTGGCGACATCCACGGTGACGTTCGGGCGCGCTTCATAAATCACCCCGACCACGCCGAGCGGCACGCGACGACGTTCAATGCGCAACCCGCTATCGAGCTTACCACCGTCAATCACCACCCCAACCGGATCGGCCAGGCGGCACACCTGACGTACGTCATCGGCGATACCTTTCAGACGTTGCCGATCCAGCATCAGACGATCCAGTAGCGCCGCGCTCATGCCGTTTTGCCGTGCATCGGCCAGATCCAGCTGGTTGGCCGCGAGGATCTCTGCGCTCTGCGCTTCAAGACGATCGGCGATCGTCATCAATAGCTGATTTTTCTCTGCGGTGGAGAGCACCGACAGCTGATAAGAGGCGGCCTTTGCGGCCTGACCCATTTGTTCAAGCATGAACGTTCCTTAGCTGACAATCATATCGTCTCGGTGAACAGCCACCGGACCATATTCATAACCTAAAATTTCGCCGATCTGCTGGGAATGGTGCCCGGCAATCATGCGCATCGCATCGCTGTTATAGCGCGATACGCCGTGAGCGACATCGCGGCCCTGCAAGCTGCGGATGCGGATCACTTCACCACGGGAGAAATTACCGCTGATTTCACGGATGCCTTTTGGCAACAGCGAACTGCCACGTTCAAGGATCGCCGATAATGCGCCGTCATCCACCACCAGTTCACCGGCGGGAGGCGCGCCGAAAATCCAACGTTTGCGATTTTCCAGCGGCGTTTCAAGAGCGTGAAAACACGTCCCTACCGGGTTAGACGCAATAACATCAGCGATGACCCCAGTGCGGCTACCCGCCGCAATAATGGTATCGATACCGGCACGGCAAGCAACATCTGCCGCCTGTAATTTCGTCGCCATCCCGCCGGTGCCGAGACCGGAAACGCTGTCACCAGCCAGCGCACGCAGATCGTCATCAATGCCCCTGACATTGCGGATCAGCTCCGCCTGCGGATTATTACGCGGATCGGCGGTGAACAGTCCCTGCTGATCGGTCAGAAGCAGCAGCTTATCGGCTCCGGCGAGAATAGCGGCCAGCGCCGACAGATTATCGTTATCCCCCACTTTGATCTCCGCAGTGGCGACAGCGTCATTCTCATTAATCACCGGGACGATATGGTTATCAAGCAGCGCTCGCAGAGTATCGCGGGCGTTGAGGAAACGCTCCCGATCCTCCAGATCGGCACGCGTCAGCAGCATCTGACCGATATGAATACCGTAAATGGAGAACAGCTGTTCCCAGAGTTGGATCAGACGGCTCTGCCCCACCGCAGCCAGCAGCTGCTTCGAGGCGATGGTGGGTGGCAGTTCCGGATAGCCAAGATGCTCACGCCCGGCCGCCATCGCGCCTGAAGTAACAATCACAATCCGGTGTCCCGCCGCGTGCTGCTGGGCGCACTGACGCACCAGCTCGACGATATGTGCCCGATTGAGCCGACGTGAACCACCGGTCAATACGCTGGTCCCCAGTTTCACCACCAGGGTCTGGCTGCTGCTCATCATTTCCTGCCGTTTCGTAAAAAAGAGTACAAAGAAACGTTTTAGCAGTTGTTGTGCCTGAAGCCAACAGCCAGCAGGGGAAAAGGGTGAAAAAGCCAGACCCTTGACGGATGCAAAAGTTCACGACCAGCAAAAAATGTTTGGAAGTGTAATAAATATTACATAGAAAAAGGGTAAAAAGTCGGTGCTTTAAGAAGAGCCTTCGGGCCAACATTAGCCAAAAAATCAGGTTAGCAGCTCCCGTAACCCGAAATAAGGCGGCAATTTATTTTTTACTCTTTTGGGATTGATAGCAAAATGATGAAGAAACGCACACTGGCAATTTTAACCGCAGCTCTGACCATCACCAGCGCGGCTCAGGCCGCAGAAATTTACAATAAAGACAGCAACAAACTGGATTTCTACGGCAAAATCAAAGCGATGCGCTACTTGAGCGATGCGGATACCAATGCCAGCAACAATGCTGATAAATCCTATACCCGTATCGGCTTCAAAGGGCAAACCCAGATTAACGACCTGCTGACCGGCTATGGTCAGTGGGAATACAACTTCAGCCTGAGCAATTCAGAAGGCAGCAACGATGCGCAGTCAGGTAACAAAACCCGTCTCGGCTTTGCCGGTCTGAAACTGAAAGATTTTGGTTCCATTGACTACGGTCGTAACTATGGCGTGATTTATGACGTCGAAGCCTTCACCGATATGATGCCAGAATTTGGCGCAACCGGTTATACCCGTGCCGATACCTATATGCTGACTCGTGGTAACGGCATGCTAACCTGGCGTAACAACGATTTCTTCGGTCTGGTTGATGGCCTGAAATTAGCCTTGCAATATCAGGGTAAGAACGAAGGTTCAAGCACTCGAGCCACCAATGTGTCAAACGGTGACGGCTACGGCGCTTCATTGTCTTATAAAATCATTGATGGCCTGACCATTAATGGTGCCATGTCTTCAGCTAACCGTCTGAATGCCAACAGCGCCACCTCAACCACCAGCCAGAAAATGGCTGCCTACGGTTCTGGTGAAAAGGCGGAAGCCTGGGCAACGGGATTAAAATATGACAACAACGGCGTCTATCTGGCGGCAACTTACGCTGAAACGCGTAACATGAATCCACTTAGCGGCGCTTCGTATACCTTTGCCGGTAACACCAGTCCAACCACCATTTCTGGTTACGTCAACAAAGTGCAGAATACTGAACTGGTTGCCCAGTATCAGTTCGATTCAGGCCTGCGTCCATCGCTGGCTTACGTGCAAACCAAAGCTAAAGATATTGAAAACGGCATTGGTGATGCCGATCTGGTCAAATTCGTTGATTTCGGTGCCACTTACTACTTTAACAAAAACATGTCGACCTTCGTCGACTACAAAGTCAACCTGCTGAACAAAAACAATAAGCTGAACCTGAATAGTGATGATATCGTCGCTGTCGGTCTGATGTATCAGTTCTGATTGATCTGATACGTTGACGGGGCATTGGCGGGTCAGCGTTGACGCAACTGACATGGCCTGTCGGGCTGAACGACAAATAACCCGGGCTGGAGCAATCCAGCCCGGGTTATTTACGCTTGTCAGGCGGTAAGTTTCACCGGCTGGTCTGCAAAATCCGTCGCCGGGATCAGTTCGAGATCCAGCTCAGCCAGTAGCGCTTTCAAACGCTCGTGGAAGTTACGTAACGTCTCTTCGAGACGGGCATTATTATCCTTACCCTTGACTGTCGTCGGCTTCCAGTTGCCTTCTTTATCGAACAGGCCAAAGTGGTACTCATAGGTAAAATGGTCCGCATGGGCTTCAAGCTCCATCCACCATCCCCAGAATTCACGCAGTTCCGGTTGCGGTTTTACATTGACGCAGACTGCCAGACAGTCAAAGAAGAAACGGTCGCCTTCGCACTTACTTTCACGGATGTAAGGACCTAAAGAGTGAAAACGCTTAATTATTCGACTCTTAGGGTGTCCACTCGGTAACGTCATCGCTTAACCTCCTTGGTTGAGCCTATAGTTGTAGCAAAAACATGAGTTTTAGCAACTTATAGCGTTAATTTAGCTAACAGCCAGTCAGACATATCGCGCAAAGCCTTGTCGAAGCGGCTCCCCGCCGGGGAAGTAGGGATTTTTATCAGTCGTCCGGCGCTGGATGAGTTAACGATCAGCCGCGACTCTTCTTCCGGGCTGAAAGGATCATCCGCCCAGCAGGCAGAAAGCATTGGAGTGGGTGAACGACGGCCCAGCAGGCCCTGTGTTTTCAGCGAAAAGCGACTCAGTTCAGTTCGCAATGTGCTGTCAGAAGTCCCGGACATCCCCAGCCTGCTGGCCAGCATATCCATATACATATCCGGTACTCTGTCTTGTAAGTCGGTATCAGTCAGCAAACGATGCACTATTGGCCCGAGGCAGGCCACCGCACGCAGACGATGCGTTTCCAGACAGGCGAGCCTGACCGCTACATTAGCGCCAAAGCGGTAACCAAAGGCCGCCACGCGGGTATGATCAACCCAGGCGACGTTTTCCAGCTGGCGCAGCACCTGCTGGTGCAGGAAGCTGGTATCCTGGGTGAGTTTCCATTTAGCAGAAAAGCCCACCGAAGGCATATCCAGCGTCAACAGAGCGATACCGTGTGGCGCAAGGTAGTCATGGAAAAGCCGATAGTGATCGCTTTGCAGCGAATCGAGGCTGCCACACATCAGCACCGTGGGATAAGGTGGCCGCGCGTCAGGCGGCATGTGAAGGAATCCGCTCACGGGACTGCCGTCAGGGATAGCAAACTCCAGCTCTTTCAGTTCGCCGGGCAAAAGCAGAGTGGCCTGCTGATAAGCGCGGCTGGCCAGTAATTGTGCCTGTTCTGCCAGCGGGTCCTCTTTCAGGTGCGGATAACTCGCCACGCTGTAAAAGTTAGCGGCTTGAAGCCAGCAGTGGCCAGCCTGCTGCTCATCGACGCCCTGGCTGGCTTTCTGCTGCCACAACGCCCCCTGGTTTGACCACTCATAAATCCAGTTGCCTCCACGGTAGCCAATCACCGTATCCAGCAGCTGCTCGTCAGTATGCTCACTGGTGCTTGCCGCAATACGCGACAGAACCTCGACGACCTCCTGTGGAGACAGGCCTCGCCAGACCCAGAGCAGGCGCTCGATCATGCGATACCAGCCGACTGAATACTCTCCGCCCAGCGCAGAATGAATGGAAAAAGGATGATGGTGATGCACACGGCGTACCAGTGATGAGGTTTCCGGATGCTTAAAACGCGGCTTGAAGAGTTCTTCGCTGAGATTTTTCGGTGGCATAACAGGCGGATCCTCCGGCGTACTATCGGCTACTTAGTCTAGCGTAGCGCGCGACTTCACGCGAAGGGTAAAACAGACGCGCCCGGCATAACCGGGCGCGCTTTGATCGATATCAATCAGCTTTTGACCAGGGGAGGAATATAGGCGATACCCATATCCCACGGCTGCTCGATCCAGGTATTCTGCGGAATATCGATGATATAATCATCGACCAGTGGACGGCCTGCCGGTTTGGCAAAGATGGTAACAAAATGCGCTTTCGGATACATATCGCGAATAGCCTGCGCAGTACCGCCGGTATCCACCAGATCGTCAACCACGATAAAACCTTCACCGTCCCCTTCAGCACGCTTCAACACGCTCATTTCACGTTGATTATCATGGTCGTAGCTGGAGATACAAACGGTGTCCACATGGCGGATACACAGCTCACGCGCCAGCAGCGCAGCCGGCACCAGGCCACCACGGCTGACGGCAATAATGCCTTTCCACTGTTCAGCAGGCAGCAGGCGCGCGGCCAGTTTACGGGCATGAATTTGCAGCATGTCCCAGGTGACGACGTATTTTTCACTCATAAAAGAAATCCCAACCAAGAAAATTGGCTCAAAAAATGTGCAGTGGCAGCGGTTGCGCGGAATTATAGAGACATGGGCCGCTAAACACCAGCCCGCCACGCCCGGTAGCGCTATTTTTCCCTGGGCGAGAGGAGCATGCACCCACAAACGGTGATATTCTTTGGCAACCGCGCCAGATGCGCTGGCGTGATTTTTTAACCGCTATCCACGCACGCCCCCTGCCTGTCAGACAGGTCGGTGATGCCGACACAGGAGAGTTAACGTGTCTGAATTGTCTCAGTTATCCCCGCAGCCGCTGTGGGACATTTTTGCAAAAATCTGCTCCATTCCCCATCCTTCATACCATGAAGAACAGCTGGCATCCTATATTACCGCCTGGGCGACAGAACAAGGGTTCTGGAACGAGCGTGATGAAGTCGGCAACATTTTGATCCGTAAGCCGGCCACGTCAGGTTATGAAAACCGTAAACCGGTGGCGTTGCAGGCGCATCTGGATATGGTGCCACAGAAAAATAACGACACGCGACACGACTTTACGCAAGACCCTATCCAACCCTGGGTTGACGGCGAGTGGGTGAAAGCCCGTGGCACTACGCTGGGCGCAGATAACGGTATTGGTATGGCTTCCGCGCTGGCGGTGCTGGCTGATAACAGCCTGCAACACGGCCCGCTTGAGGTACTGCTCACCATGACCGAGGAGACCGGTATGGCTGGCGCGTTTGGCTTACAGCCGGGCTGGCTACAGGCGGATATTCTGATTAATACCGATTCAGAAGAGGAAGGTGAAATCTACATGGGCTGTGCGGGTGGCGTCGACTTCACCAGTACTCTTGAACTGAATCTTGAAGCGGTTCCGTCTGACCACCAGACGATAAAACTGACGCTGAAGGGCCTGAAAGGCGGGCATTCCGGCTGTGATATTCATCATGGTCTGGGCAATGCCAACAAGTTGCTGGCACGTTTCCTGTTTGCCCATGCGCAACAGCTGGATCTGCGTTTGGTTGACTTCAACGGCGGTACGCTGCGCAATGCAATTCCTCGTGAAGCTTATGCCACGCTGGCCGTCTCCACCCAGCACGCGGACAAGCTGAAGTCTGTGGCGGCAGGTTATCTGTTGACGCTGCAAAACGAGCTGGGTTTGGTAGAGAAAAATATCGCGCTGGTGGTGGAAGATATCGCCCACGCGCCACAGGCACTGGGTGCCTCCAGTCGTGATGCCTTTGTTGCGCTGCTGAACAGTACCCCGAACGGGGTTATCCGCAATTCAGACGTCATGAAAGGCGTGGTGGAAACCTCGCTAAACCTCGGCGTGGTAAAAATTGACGGTAATCAGGCGAAAATTAACTGCCTGATCCGCTCACTGCTCGACAGCGGTAAGCAGTCAGTCGTCGAAATGCTGACCGCGTTGGGCCAGCTGGCTGGCGCGCATACCGTCGCTAAAGGCAGCTATCCTGGCTGGCAGCCAGACGGCAGTTCGCCGGTGATGGCGCTGGTACGCGAAACCTATGAAAAACTGTTCAACAAAACTCCAAGCATCCAGGTGATCCATGCCGGTCTGGAGTGCGGGCTGTTCAAGGAACCTTATCCACTGATGGATATGGTCTCTATTGGGCCGACCATCACCGGAGCCCACTCTCCCGATGAGCAGGCACACATTGCCAGCGTAGGGCTTTACTGGCAATTACTGACCGCGCTGCTAAAGGCGATCCCGGTTAAATAATTGCTCCACCGCCGGGGCCAACCGAAAAAGAAGGTCAGTCCAGGCGGTGTTATTACTGGTGCGAACAGATGCCAAACTAAAAAATAAATCACTCTAACGTTAATAATCAATTTTATCGTTATCTTGCTATTTCTAAAACATGACCTATTATCAACCGTCTCAAGCCAATGCCTTAAAATAACAACATCACGTCCCTTTATCATTTCCGCAAAATAATAGTCACCCTGACCAGTATCTCTTGTTCAGTCTTAGCCACAACCCCCATTGTTCACACCGTTTATTCATGCATTACTTTTCGAAGAATAAGAAATAAAAATGCTTTTCTGTTGTGCTTGCTAAAGCACACCTCCTGAATCACTATTAACCAACAAGAAAACTCTTAGTTATTAACTTACACAATACGACACTGCGCTCATATTATCCTGAAAACCGAATGCAGTTAACAATGGAGGGCAACCAGCCAAAGATAATTAATGGAATAATTGCACCTGCTGATTTATACATCGGCCGACACATCAACACTTAATAACCTTTCATAAATAGCACTCTTAGCCTGTATCGGCAGAGGATTATTTTATGCAATAGCGGTTCATCTTATTTAATAAGGTGCCGCGTAATGATAAAGAGTATTCAAGGAGCTAAAAATGTACGGATCCAAACAACCAGCCGAACTCAATCCAGAAGTTACGGCTACACTAAAAAATCACATCGATGATGCTGCTTCTGACATGCCCGATATGAGCGGGAAGCAATTTATCATGGGATTCTGGCATAACTGGGCAGCGGAAGGATCTCAGGGGTATCAGCTTGGCCGCTTTAAAGAAATGAATCTGACCGATATTCCTGAGCAATATAATATTGTCGCCGTTGCATTTATGAAAGGACACAATATTCCGACCTTCAAACCCTATAATATGACGGATGAAGAGTTCCGCCGTCAGGTAGGCGTACTCAATGCTCAAGGTCGCGCAGTGCTGATTTCTCTGGGCGGTGCTGACGCTGAAATAGTGCTGGTCAGTGGACAGGAAGAGGCCCTGGCAGTTGAAATTATTCGCCTGGTCGAAACCTATGGCTTTGACGGTCTGGATATTGATCTGGAGCAATCCGCCATTATCGCTAAGGACAACCAAACGGTGCTGCCAGCAGCCCTGCGTCTGGTTAAAGATCATTACCGTAAAGAAGGTAAGCACTTTATTATCAGTATGGCGCCGGAGTTTCCTTATTTACGCACGGGCAGTCATTACGCAGCTTACATTAGCGCTCTGGAAGGATATTATGACTTTATTGCGCCACAGTTTTATAACCAGGGTGGTGACGGTCTTTGGATCGATGAGACCAATGAATGGCTGACGCAGAATAACGATAACAGGAAAGAGGATTTTCTTTATTATCTGACCGACAGTATTATTAATGGTACACGCGGCTTTATCCAGATCCCCAATGATAAATTTGCCATAGGTCTTCCCTCTAATATTGATGCCGCCGCCACCGGCTATGTAATTAATCCCTCAGATACGTTGAATGCCTTAAAGCGTCTTGAGGATGGCGGTCAACCTGTCAGGGGCCTGATGACATGGTCAGTCAACTGGGATGCGGGTTTTGATAAAAACGGTAAATCTTATGACTGGGAGTTTATCAAGCGCTACGGCGATATGATCAGTGGTGACGGCACAATATCTGAATAAATACCCTCCGGCATAGACGAAGGTTTTTCATATGCGCCTGTAAGGCTCTGTGACCAGCAGCCCCCTGACAGGCGCATCGCAATCTGACATTTGCATCTATGGGTGACTTACAGCCCTAACAGCAGCTGCCGTTCCAGCTGTGGATCCAGCAGTGTGACATGCAGCCCAATCAGCCTGACTCCGCGCCCTGCCCTCCGCTCATCCCAGCTTTTGCGCGCCACCTCAATCAAATCCGCTTTATTCAGCTCCGGCCAGACATGTTCCTGTGTGGTTTGCTGGAAATCAGTAAATTTCAGCTTAACCCCCTGACGTGCAATCAGCCTGTCCGGTTTTATTTTACTTAACCGCCGCTCCAGCTCGTCGTACAACAGATCAATAATGTCCAGACAGGCTTCCCAGCTATGAATATCCTGCGACAGCGTGCGCTCTACGCCGAGAGATTTGCGCTCGCGCTCGACGATCACCTCGCGGTCATCAATGCCGTTGCAACGCTCCCAAAGCACGCGACCAAACTTGCCAAAGCGCTTCAGCAACATCGACAAATCGGTTTTCTGTACATCGGTGCAGGTGGTAAGCCCCAACTCCTCCAGCTTGCGCGCGGTGACCTTTCCCACCCCTGGAATTTTCGCCAGCGGCAGGCGCAGCAGGAAGTCAGGCACTTCCTCTGGCGTAATCACAAACTGACCGTTGGGTTTATTCATATCCGAGGCAATTTTTGCCAAAAATTTTATGGGTGCGACTCCGGCGGAAGCCGTCAAATTCAGCTCCCGGCTGATGGTGTCACGGATTTGACGTGCAATCAGCGTAGCAGAACCCTGGCAGTGCGGACTGTCGGTAACGTCAAGGTAGGCCTCATCCAGCGAGAGGGGTTCAATCAGTGGGGTATAGCGGGAGAAAATATCGCGAATTTGCACGCTGACTTCTTTGTAAGCTTCATAGCGGCCACGGACCACCGTCAAATGGGGACAGAGCTTCAGCGCCATCGCCGTCGACATGGCGCTACGCACACCATATTCTCGTGCCGGATAGTTGGCGGTACTGATTACACCGCGCTGCGTCTCACTGCCGCCAATAGCAACAGGAATGTCGCGCAGGCTGGGATTATCACGCATTTCTACCGCAGCAAAAAAGCAGTCCATATCCACATGAATGATTTTGCGCATATCCCTCCCCCGACAATACTGTATAAGTATACAGTAGATTTAAAAGAGTTCAACTATGGTGAGGCTAAGACGCATAATAAGATTTTGTGATCAGCGATACTTGATAAAAAAACAGACAATGTTAATGTGACGCGGCAATAGCGGAATCTTCCGATATTGTATTTAACAGGCGCTTTTCGGCGCTGCTTCCCCCCCTACTTTCAAGAGAAACAGAATGGGCAAATTCGCACTGCTGATTGCGATGATTTTCCTGCCAGCAGTTGTCTTCGCCAGCGTACCTGATACGGTTACACCTCTGGCGCCGGTAAGCAAAGAACTAAGAAAACAGTTAGTGGGTGTTCCCGTGTATCTGCAAATCTTTAAGGAAGAGCGTACGCTGGAACTGTACGGCAAAATTGGCAATGAATACCGTTTAATTAACAGTTACCCCATCTGCAAGTTTTCCGGTGGACTGGGTCCGAAACGCGTACCGGGTGATTTCAAAAGCCCGGAAGGGTTTTATAACGTGAGTTTGTCCCAGCTGAAGCCTGACAGTCGTTTCTATCGGGCGATTAACGTCGGTTTCCCCAATGAGTACGATCGCCAGCAGGGCTATCAAGGTAAATACCTGATGATCCACGGCAACTGCGTGTCGATCGGCTGCTACGCGATGACGGATGCTTATATGGATGAGATCTATCACTATGTAGAAGCCGCGCTGCGCAATGGGCAGCCGCGTATAGCGGTGAGTATCTATCCGTTCCGCATGACCGAGAGCAACATGCAGCGCCACCGCTACTCAACCGATATTAGCTTCTGGAAGCAGCTACAGCCTGGCTACGCGCAATTTTTGCAGACCAAACAGCCCCCGGCCGTTGCCGTGAGCAACGGTAAATATGTGCTGGGCCGCCCGCTGACCAACGGCTCGGCAGCGCCGACATCAGCCCTCGCGCTCTCCCAGGTAAAATAATGCCCATTCCCCTGGCGCAATCTTGTGCCAGGTTTCATTCGCCGTCAGCGGCTGAGTCGCCACCACGGTAACCACGTCATTCGGCGTGGTCTGCTGCTGAAAATCAATTTCCACGTCCTGATCCAGCAGCTTGGCTTTACCGAACGGCGCACGTCGGGTGATCCAGAAAAGATTGGTTGAGCAGAAAGCCATCAGGTAGCGACCATCTGACAGCAGCATATTGAATACGCCTTTTTCACGCATCTCCTGCGCCAGCTCGGCAATATAGCGGAACACCGCAGGCCAGTTTCCCGGCGTACGCGGATAGCGCGTGGTCAGCTTATGCAGCAGCCAGCAGAATGCCAGTTCGCTGTCGGTTTCACCCACCGGGCGATACGGGCCGGTATCCAGGTTTTTATACCCTCTTAACTGGCCATTATGCGCATAGGTCCAGTTACGTCCCCACAATTCACGGGTAAATGGATGGGTATTCTCCAGCGAAACTTCACCCCGGTTAGCTTGGCGGATATGTGCCACCACCGATCGCGATTTGATGGGATAGTCCTGTACCAGACGGGCAATGGGTGACTGAAAGCTGGGCTGCGGATCTTTGAATGTGCGGCAGCCTTTCCCTTCATAGAAGGTAATGCCCCAGCCATCTTTATGTGGACCGGTTCCACCACCGCGCTGCACCAGCCCGGTAAAACTAAAACAGATGTCCGTCGGGACATTGGCGCTCATCCCGAGCAGTTCGCACATAGGGATTCCTCATAACCGATACGGTAATAGCATTAAAAATGGGCTTTTACGGTTGATATCGCCTGACATTACAGGGGGCCTCGACCATATCCACCAGCTTACCTTAGTCGGCGCAGCGGTTGACAATAAATTTGCTGGAATGACATTTAAACGGCCTTAATAACAGGCCTTCAGCCAACGGAAGCGCTTAATCAGGCAGCTCTCCCGTCAGTATCCATCAGCAATAATAAAGATTATTTCACCATCTCTTTTTCTATCAGCAGCATCAGGATATGGATTACTTTAATGTGAATTTCCTGAATACGGTCAGCATAGCCGAAGTGCGGCACGCGAATCTCCACATCCGCCAGGCCATCCATTTTCCCGCCGTCTTTACCGGTCAGGGTGATAACCTTCATGCCCTGGGCACGCGCGGCTTCAACCGCCTTGATAATGTTCGCAGAGTTACCCGACGTTGACAGCCCCAGCAGAACATCTCCAGCTTTACCCACCGCTTCGACATAGCGCGAGAAAACGTAATCATAGCCAAAATCATTACTGACGCAGGAGAGATGACTGACATCAGAGATGGCAATCGCCGGATAGCCAGGGCGGTTTTCACGGTAACGACCGGTCAGTTCTTCCGCAAAGTGCATGGCGTCACAATGCGAGCCGCCATTACCGCAGGAGAGGACTTTGCCACCCGCTTTGAATGAATCAGCCAGCAATAGCGCCGCTCGCTGAATGGCCGCGATATTCGCCTCGTCACTGAGAAATTTATTGAGCGTATCTGCCGCTTCGTTCAGTTCGCTACGGATAATGTCCTGATACATAGGGGGATGTCCTTTTAAGGAAAAATTCTCGCCAGAGTCTATCAAGTTGCCGCAGAAGCGGAAAGTAATAAGCCTGAAGGATGCGGGGATCTCACCGCTTTGTGAGCCAGGTTGTAATTATTATGTAAACAGATTGCAGCCAGCGAGAGGGTCATCTAAACCTGTAGCTAACAGGTCAGACCACTTACTACTCACGGAGCACAGGTTATGA
Organism: Erwinia piriflorinigrans CFBP 5888; assembly: GCF_001050515.1. Classification (GTDB taxonomy): domain Bacteria; phylum Pseudomonadota; class Gammaproteobacteria; order Enterobacterales; family Enterobacteriaceae; genus Erwinia; species Erwinia piriflorinigrans. Next base: position 34,280 of record NZ_CAHS01000013.1, on the reverse strand, counting down.
TGGTTCTCAGCATGATGGCGACGATTATCGCGCTCGGTTTCCTGTTTTATCACCGCGTCAACCTTCAGGCTGCCAGCGCAATTCTGCTGATGTGGACTGCAGCTCTCGGCTTTACCGGACTGTGGACGTTATGGCTGTTACTGCCGCTGGCCGCCATGCTGCTGGCGCTGAATCTGCCTTCCATACGCCGCCCACTGCTGACAAAACCGGCGCTGGCGGCCTTCCAGAAAGTGATGCCACCGATGTCACGCACTGAAAAAGAAGCTATTGATGCCGGAACCACCTGGTGGGAAGGCGATCTGTTTCGTGGTAAGCCGGACTGGGAAAAGCTGCATAACTACCCGCAGCCGCGCCTGACCACGGAAGAACAGGCGTTTATCGATGGCCCGGTGGAAGAAGCCTGCCGCATGGCGAATGATTTCCAGATAACTCACGAAATGGCGGATCTGCCGCCAGAACTGTGGGCATACCTGAAACAGCAGCGCTTTTTTGCGATGATTATCAAGAAGCAGTACGGCGGGCTGGAATTCTCCGCTTATGCCCAGGCTCAGGTGCTGCAAAAGCTGGCGGGCGTTTCCGGCATTTTAGCGATCACCGTCGGCGTCCCCAACTCTCTGGGGCCGGGGGAACTGTTACAGCATTACGGGACAGAGGAGCAAAAGGATCGCTATTTGCCACGCTTGGCGCGTGGCGAAGAGATCCCCTGCTTTGCGTTGACCAGCCCGGAAGCGGGTTCCGATGCCGGTGCCATCCCGGATACCGGTGTGGTATGCATGGGCGAGTGGCAGGGTGAACAGGTTCTCGGCATGCGCCTGACCTGGAACAAGCGCTATATCACCCTGGCCCCAATTGCCACGGTGCTCGGCCTGGCATTTAAGCTCTCCGATCCACAACATTTGTTAGGGGAAAATGAAGAACCCGGCATTACCTGTGCACTGATCCCCACGCAAACCCCCGGCGTGGAGATCGGCCAACGCCACTTCCCGCTTAACGTGCCCTTCCAGAACGGGCCGACGCGCGGCAAGGATATTTTTGTGCCGATCGACTTTATTATCGGTGGCCCGGCGATGGCCGGTCAGGGCTGGCGTATGCTGGTCGAATGCCTGTCGGTGGGGCGCGGCATCACCCTGCCGTCCAACTCCACCGGCAGTTTGAAAAGTATTGCCCTGGCAACGGGTGCCTATGCCCATATCCGCCGCCAGTTCCGCCTATCCATTGGCAAAATGGAGGGGATTGAGGAACCGCTGGCACGCATTGCGGGCAACGCCTACGTGATGGATGCCGCCGCGTCGCTGATTACCAGCGGCATCATGCTGGGTGAGAAACCCGCCGTGCTGTCAGCCATCGTGAAATATCACTGCACCCATCGCGGCCAGCGGGCAATTATCGATGCGATGGATATCACCGGGGGGAAAGGCATTATGCTGGGTAACAGCAATTTCCTCGCCCGCGCTTATCAGGGTGCGCCGATTGCCATTACCGTGGAGGGAGCCAATATTCTCACCCGCAGCATGATTATCTTCGGCCAGGGGGCGATCCGCTGCCATCCGTACGCGCTGGATGAGATGGCGGCAGCACAGAATAATGACGTGGCGGCATTCGATAAAGCCCTGTTCAGCCATATTGGCCATATCGGCTGCAACAAGGTGCGCAGCCTGTGGCTGGGATTAACCGGCGGACATACCAGCGCCACACCAACCCGTGATGCGACTCGCCGCTACTATCAGCACCTGAACCGCATCAGCGCCAACCTTGCGCTGCTCTCGGATCTGTCGATGACAATCCTGGGCGGCAGCCTGAAGCGGCGTGAGCGTATTTCAGCCCGACTGGGGGATGTTCTTAGCCAGCTCTATCTGGCATCGGCGGCGCTCAAACGCTATGAGGATGAGGGACGCAATGAGGCGGATCTGCCGCTGCTGCACTGGGGCGTACAGGACGCCATGCATCAGGCAGAAACGGCAATGGACGATCTGCTGCGCAACTTCCCCCACCGGCTGCTTGCAGGGTTGATGCGCGTACTGATTTTCCCAACCGGGCTGCACTGCCCTGCCCCCTCCGATCGCCTCGATCACCAGCTGGCGCAGATCCTGCAAGTCCCATCGGCGACCCGCACCCGCCTGGGGCGTGGCCAGTATCTGACGCCGAGCGAGCATAATCCGGCAGGGCAGCTGGAAGCCGCATTACAGGATGTGATAGCGGCAGAGGCGATCCACGATCGCCTGTGTCAACAGCAGAAAAAACACCTGTCGTTTACCCGCCTTGATGCGTTAGCCGCCAAAGGCTTACAGGAACAGTGGATCACACAGGAAGAAGCTGACATTTTGATTCAGGCTGAAGCCAGCCGCCTGCGTTCGATTAACGTCGATGAGTTTGAGCCGGGCGCACTGGCTGCCCGGTCGGAGAAAGAGGCTCAGGTCGCGCCGAAAATTGCCGCAGCATAACCGCGAGGGGGACATTGTCCCCCTGCACTTTCCTAGCCGTTCTGGCGAATACGCGCGATCAGCGCCTCAACATTGGGTACATGGTCAGCCAGCAGGATCAGGGTGCGCCCCAGGGTTATTGCCTGGCGCACACACTCAACGCGCATCGCTTCATCTTGAATGTTTTTAATATCCGCCACCTGCGACATGCCCACGGTGCGACGAATAAGCTCGGTGCCGCTGTAGCCAATGGTATCGCGCCATATCTTAGCCAGGAAAGTACTGGCATAGCCCGGCACGGCCAGCGCTCTGTCGCGGCTCTTCCCGACCGCCAGCGTAAGGAAACCTTCAGCAAAGCTCTGCCACAGCTGGCGTACGTCGTTCAGCCGTTTTTCACGCGCGTCGGCCGCCTCACGCGGTGGCAGCAGCCCCGGCGCGGCGCAGTAGCTAATCAGCAGATTGCCCAGCGCGCTGCCGATATCAAAGCCCATCGGGCCGTAGAAACCAAATTCGGCGTCGATCACCTTGAGCTTACCTTCAGCGACAAAGATTGAACCGCTGTGCACATCGCCGTGCAGCAGCGCCTCGGCGTTGCTGTAAAAACGGTGTTTTAATCCGGCCACGGCTACCCGCAGCTCGTGGTCTTCACGCAGCGCTTCCACCAGTGGCTCCAGCGCACGCGGATAGCCATTACGCGCATGGACTTCATAAGGTTCATTAAAAAACAGCTCTTCGGTAATGTCGCAGAGCTCCGGGTTAGTGAAGCGGATAACGTCTGCTTTTTTCTGATGGGGATGCTGGAAGAAATCGGAGGTATGGAACAGCGTCTGCGCCAGATAATCTCCAAGCTGACGTGCCGCCTGTGGCCAGTCGACGCCTTTTACCAACTCAGTGCGCCAGATAGCATGATCGGAGAGATCTTCCATCACTGTTACCGCCAGCAGCGGGTCGTAATGCAAAATCTTGACCGTATGCTGTGGGCAGAACTTTCCATGCTCAATCAGCACTTCGGCCTCCAGCCGGGCGCGATCGAGAGTCAGCGGCCAGGATTCCCCTACACAGCGCACCCAGGGCAGCGCCTGCTTGACGATCACCCGACTGACGCCGGTCGTATCGAAAATTCTGAAGACCAGATTCAGGTTACCATCGCCCACTTCCAGAGCGTCGACCAGACTGTTGGGATTATCCACGCCGCCAAACTGGCGAGCATATTCCACGGCATCAGCTGCGGCAAACGTACGGTATTGCGACATAACCTGTCCCTCAAAAATAAGCGATGATTCGTTATAATAAGCCGTTCAGACGTCTATACATCCGCTGGACATGTTGGCACAATAAGCCGCAATAAATCAACCGGGATTTAATCGATGCAAACACTTAGCACCACCAGCCTGGAGATACGTGACAATCAGCTCTGGATCCTCGATCAGCAGGCGCTGCCGCAGCAAAAAATCTGGTGCCCGACGGCCGATGTCAATGCACTGGTTGGCCATATCAAAGCGCTGCGCGTACGCGGTGCGCCGCTGATCGGCCTCTCTGCCAGCCTGCTGCTGGCGCTGCTGGCGGAAAACGGTATGGCTAGAGCCGCGCTGGCTGACGCGCTGGAAGTGCTGCGCGCTGCGCGCCCAACGGCGGTGAATCTGATGAACAACCTTGACCGCATGAAGCAGGCGCTGGCGCAGAACGACTTTGTCAGTGCGATGGGCGTAGAGGCGCTACGCCTGATCGACAAAGATAAAGCGCTGTGTGAACGCATCGCCACCGCTGGCAGCGCACTGATTACCCCAGCAAGCCGCCTGCTGACCCACTGCAACACCGGAGGACTTGCCACAGCGGGCGTGGGGACAGCATTAGGCGTGATTGCACGCGGCTGGCAGCAAGGCAACGTCGCCAGCGTTTGGGTAGATGAAACCCGCCCACTGTTGCAGGGTGGCCGCCTGACGGCCTGGGAGTTGGGCGAACTGGGGATCCCCTACCGCCTGATCTGCGATTCAATGGCCGCCAGCCTGATGGCGCGCGAGGAGGTAGATGCGGTTTGGGTGGGCGCGGATCGTATCGCGGCGAACGGCGACGTGGCGAATAAAATTGGTACTTACAGCCTGGCGGTGTTGGCTAAATACCACAACATTCCATTCTATGTTGCAGCCCCGCATACCACGCTGGATCGCGCCTGTCCGAACGGTGACGCCATCCCCATTGAGCAGCGGGCAGCAAGCGAAGTCACCGGGGTAAGCGGCAGTTTTGGCAACGTGCAGTGGGCGCCTGAAGACGCGGCGGTGTACAATCCGGCATTTGACGTTACCCCCGCCTCGCTGATTAGCGGCTGGGTGTTGGATAGCGGCGTGGTGACGCCAGAGCAGGTCAGAGCGGGTGAATTTTCACCGCATCTAGAGGGGTAACGAACCGGAGCAACCGTGCAGATACCTCGGTTGCCCCGCATTTTGTCCCGTTTAAGGCAGGCGCGGATAGCCGTCCGCAATCGGATCGCCGGTAAATTTGGCGATCCAGCCCTCCTGATTATCGAAGATGCGGATGGCCGTAAAGTGCGGTGACGATCCCATATCAAACCAGTGCGGAGTCCCTGCCGGAACCGAGATCAGGTCATTTTTTTCACACAGTACCTGGAAAATATGCCCGTCAAGATGCAGGCAGAACAGCCCAGCCCCTTCGACAAAGAAGCGCACTTCATCTTCGCCGTGAGTATGTTCAGAGAGAAACTTGCTGCGCAACGCCTCTTTCTGCGGGTTGTCGGCGCGCATGCTGATCACATCCCAGCTCTGATAGCCTTTCTCCGCCACCAGCCGATCGATAGCATGCTGATAAGCGTCGATGACCGTCTCTGAGTCAGGGTTATCCCCCAGGTCGCGGTCGGCATGCCAGCGTTCAAAGCGCACCCCTTTGCTGCGCAGCTTTTCTGCCATTTCCGCCGCATCCATGCTGTACCACACCGGGGTAGTCGCTTCACTATCGGTAAAAATAGTCAGTGCACTCATGAGTTCAACAGCTCCTGGTTAATCCGATCAAAATCGGTGACCTGACGATGGCGGCTTGCGTTATCCGCCGCGCCGCGTATTAACTGCACGGTATGCCAACCCGCATTGTGTGCGGCGTCCAGCTCCTGATGGATATCGGACAAGAACAGCAGCTGCTCTGCGGGCAGGCCAATCTGGCTGGCGATATTGTGATAAGCATCCACTTCGCGTTTGGCACCCACATGGGTATCAAAATAGCCGCTGAACAGCCCGGTGACATCACCAGCATCGCTGTAGCCAAACAGTAATTTCTGCGCCGCCACCGAGCCGGAGGAATAAACATACAGCGCCAGCCCCTGCTGCTGCCAGCGCTTCAGGGCGGGTAGCACATCCGGATAAAGATGGCCGGTAAAACTGCCGTTGATATAGCCGTCACGCCAGACCATCCCTTGCAGCGCCTTCAGCGCGGTGGACTTACGATCTTCATCCATAAAGCCAAACAGCACGTCGATAAGCTCCTGCACCGTTGCCTCAGGGCGCTCAACCTCTGCCCGCAGCTGGTCGAGAGCCTGTGCCACCGCGGGCTGCTGCTGATTGCCGATGATAAAGGACGGCAAATTTTCGCGGGCGTAAGGGAACAGCACATTATGTACGAAGCGGATATCGCTGGTGGTGCCTTCAATATCTGTGACGATGGCGCGGATCATAGTTTCTCCAACAGACGGCGTTGTAATTCACACTGGAACAGAAACTCCAGCCCTTCAAGGTGGCGGCGTGCTTCATTCACGTCTTTGCCCCAGCAGGTCAGCCCGTGACCGCGCAGCAGAAAGCCGTAGCGCAGTGGTTGTGCGGCGGCAAACCGTTCAATACGCCGTGCCAGCGCGTCAATATCCTGGTCGTTATCGAACAGGGCTATGGCTACGCGGTCAAGGTGCGAATGTTGCCCGGACAGCGTCTTCTGCATTTCGTAACCCTGTAGCACCAGCGCCGCGCCCTGCTCTACCCGCGACAGCACGGTCGAGTTCACCGTATGGGTATGCAGCACCGCTCCGGCGTCAGGGAACAGACGATAGATTAAGGTATGCAGGCCGGTTTCCGCCGAGGGTTTTCGTCCTGACGGCACGCGGTTACTGGCAATCTCCACCTGAATAAAGTCATCCCGCGTCAGGCTGCCTTTGTCCTTGCCGGAGGCGCTTAGCAGGCAGGTTTGCTCATCCTGGCGCAGCGACATATTGCCGCCGGTCGCCGGGGCCCAGCCGCGTTCGCCGATCCAGTGACAGGCGGCAACCAATTGATCTAACTGTTCGCTTTGCGTCATCCCACTTCCTTAAACCCAGGCTGAAGCGTTTATGCCATCAGCGTGAAACAGTCACTATAGACGTCCAAACGTCTTGATTGCCAAATACTATCATCCTGTTGTGGTGAAATGAAGGGAGAATTATTGAGTTGGGATGAGTGATAGCAACACCCGCTGGGAACGGTATATCCCTTCCTCTGGCTCCGCAAAGGTGAGCGTTATCAAAGCAACGTGGTTTACACCGTTCTCGCACTGTGGAGGTCAATGAATGCGTAAGAAAATGGACGATACCGGACCAGAGCTTGAATGTAACATTGTCCGGTTGGCGATTTATTTTGAAAGTTGACCCTATAAGGTAACAATATTGTAGTGATTTTTTAACATGACGCAGAATGATTAACGCTCTCTGATAAATATCAAGACGATCGGGATCGGCCTCAATCACCGCAACCTTTCGCTTGCAAGTTTATATGCCTGGCTGCGCTCTCTTTTTCCAACAGCTACCACAGCTATAATCAGTTCTTCATCAATAACCTGGTATACAAGCCGAAAGCCGGAAGACCTGAGTTTTATATTGTAACATCCCGCGATCCCCGTTAGCCTGGCTGAAGGTACATGCGGGTTTTCACGCAATTTTTTAAGTTTTTTACTAAATTGCTCCCGAACGGCGCTGTCCAAACCATTCCATTCTTTCAGGGCTTCTTCCCTGATTTTAACCTTGTAAATCACCTTTGTTAGTCCAGATCGAGATCTATCAGAGGTTGATTTTCACGCGCTTTCACCAGCTTGACCAGCTCCTGATCGTCTATCACTTCCAGCATGCGCTCGTACAGTGGTGCAGGGATGCAGTAGAAAGCGGGCTGATTGCGGTTAAGGATCGCGACAGGAAAGCCGCAACCGGCATCGACTGTAGCCATTGGATTCTTTTTAAGCTCGCTGACGCTTGCACTGGTATCGCAAAGAATGAGATTTGCCATGATGCTACCCTAAAAGACCTGTTAAGAGATCTTAACATAGTTGCTATAAGACCTGTAAACAAGTCTCCAGGTAACATTTAATTCTTTCGGTAGAGTGGGCGTTTTACTGGAAAAGCCCACCGATTCACCCGCTCTCAAAGAGCCTGTTATCCTGCAAACGCGTGAACACCGCCTGTCTGTTCGCAAAGTCTGTGCAACGTTCACTATCCCTGCCTTTTCCCGGCTAATCAGTGGTAACGATCGTATGATGAAGGGGGCTTAACGCTCTCCAACTTTATGATATACGGGCTGATATACTCGAAAAGGTTAAATCCAGTCATATCCATATACCTCATTGATTTAAGTCAGTTTACTGACAGCATGTTATATTGCCAGCAACACCGACCTTCCCCCTATTACCGCGTTGCATAAGGGTATTACAGATGAGCCAGACGTCGTTCACCCCGGAGAGCAAACTGCCTGCGCTGGGAACCACTATTTTCAGCCAGATGAGCGCACTTGCGCAGCAGCACAACGCCATTAATCTGTCGCAGGGTTTCCCGGACTTTGACGGCCCGCACTATCTTCAGCAGCGTCTGGCGCATCACGTCAGCCAGGGGGCTAACCAGTATGCGCCGATGACCGGCGTGCCTGCCCTGCGCGCAGCAATAGCGAAAAAAACTGCCGAACTATATGGCTACAGGCCCGATGCCGACAGCGAAATCACCGTTACCGCCGGGGCGACGGAAGCCCTGTACGCGGCGATCACCGCGCTGGTACGAACAGGCGACGAGGTTATCTGTTTTGACCCGAGCTACGACAGCTATGCGCCAGCCGTGACGCTGGCAGGCGGCGTGCTGAAACGCATCGCGTTGCAACCGCCAGAATTTCGCGTTGACTGGCAGGCATTTAAGGCGCTGCTGTCACCACGCACCCGGCTGGTTATCCTCAATACGCCGCACAATCCTTCTGCCACCGTCTGGCAGCAAAGCGATTTTAACGCCCTGTGGCAGGCGATTGCCGACCAGGAGATCTACGTGCTCAGCGATGAGGTGTATGAGCATATCTGCTTTGATGCCAACGGCCACGCCAGCGTATTGGCGCATCAACAGCTGCGTCAACGTGCTATTGCCGTCTCTTCCTTTGGTAAGACCTTTCATATGACCGGCTGGAAAGTGGGCTACTGCATTGCGCCTGCCGCGTTAAGTAGCGAAGTGCGCAAAGTTCACCAGTATCTGACTTTTTCGGTGAACACCCCGGCACAGTTAGCGATTGCCGATATGCTGGAGCAGGAACCGGCGCACTACCGCGAACTGCCGGAATTCTATCGCGCGCGTCGTGACCGTTTTGTACAGGCGCTGGCGCGCAGCCGTTTTAAACTTCTGCCCTGTGCAGGAACCTATTTCCTGCTGGCGGACTACAGCGCCATCTCCGATCTGGACGATGTGGCGTTCTGTCAGTGGCTGACGAAAGAAGTGGGCGTGGCGGCCATTCCGCTGTCGGTCTTCTGCGCTGACGCCTTCCCGCATAAACTTATCCGCCTGTGCTTCGCCAAACAGGAAGCCACGCTGGATGCTGCCGCGGAGCGCCTGTGTCAACTTTAAAACTGAGCGTATTACAGCAGCCGCTGGTATGGATGGACGGCGCGGCAAATCTGCGCTTTTTCGACCAGCTGCTGGCGGATATCCACCGGCGCGACCTGATCGTACTACCGGAGATGTTTACCAGCGGTTTTGCAATGGAGGCCGCTGAACATTCGCTGCCGCAGTCAGAGGTGGTTGCCTGGTTACAGGAAAAGGCGCATGACGCCAATGCAATGGTGGCCGGCAGCGCGGCGATCCGCACCGAAAAAGGCGCGGTTAACCGTTTCTTTCTGGTGGAGCCTGCTGGCACGGTGCATCACTACGACAAGCGCCACCTGTTCCGCATGGCGGGTGAGCATCAACACTATCTGGCGGGCAACAGCCGTGAGATCGTCACATGGCGTGGCTGGCGTATTTTACCCCAAGTGTGTTACGACCTGCGTTTCCCGGTGTTCTCGCGTAACCAGGATGACTATGATTTAGCGCTGTACGTGGCCAACTGGCCAGCCGCGCGCACGCTGCACTGGCAGACGCTGTTGCAGGCGCGGGCGATTGAGAACCAGGCGTACATCGCCGGATGCAACCGCGTCGGCAGCGACGGCAACGGGCATCAGTACAGCGGCGACAGCCGCATTATCAGCCCGCAGGGTGAGATTCTGGCGGCCGGGGAAGCCCATCAGCCCGCGCGTCTCGACGCCGACCTCTCGCTGGACGCGTTACGCGACTACCGTGCGCGCTTCCCGGCATGGCGCGATGCCGACCGCTTTAGCCTGCCGGAGTAATCACCTTTTCAGCATCCGGGGCTTTTACCCGATTAAACAGCAGGTTCAGCGTCACCGACACTAGGCAGGCAGCGCTGATGCCGGAGTGGAAGATAGTGCGAACCCAGCCGGGGAACTGGTCATAGAACGACGGCATCACGATCGGGATCATGCCAAAAGCAATCGAGGTGGCGACAATCACCAGATTCATATTGTCTTTATAGTCGACCTTCGCCAGGGTACGGATACCGCTGGCCGCCACGGTGCCAAACAGCACCACTCCGGCACCGCCGAGCACCGGCATCGGGATTGATGCGACCACGCGTCCGAGTATCGGTAAAAAGCCGAGCAGCACCAGGATCACGCCCCCCGCCGCGACGACAAAACGGCTTTTCACCCCGGTCATCGCCACTAGCCCGATATTCTGGGCAAAGGCACTTTGCGGGAAGGAGTTAAACAGCGGAGCCAGCGCGCTGGTCAGCATATCGGCACGCAGACCACGGGTGATGCGCTTGCCGTCCACCTCACTGCCAATAATGTCGCCAATGGCGAGCAGGCCAGCGGTGGTTTCAGTCAGCAGCACCAGTACGATCAGCGTCATCGACACAATCGCCGCCACGTCAAATACCGGCAGACCAAAATTCAGCACGCCCGGCAGCGCCAGCCATTGCCCCTGCGCCACCGCGCTGAAGTCAGCCTGCCCGGTGAACAGGGCAATCACCGTCCCCGCCGCCATTGCCAGCAGCACCGCCAGCCGTTTGATTGCCGCATTGCCCACCCTGTTAAATAGCAGCACCAGCGCCAGCGTCAGCGCCGCCAGGCCAATATGATGAGGCGATCCCCAGCCGGGTAACTGCGGGGAGCCTCCCATCGCCCAGCGTGCCGCTACCGGCATCAGCGACAGGCCGATTACGGCGATCACCGTGCCGGTCACCAGCGGCGGAAAGAAGCGAATAACATGAGCAAACAGCGGCGTAATCAGCAGGCCAATCAGCGACGAGGCGATCACCGCCCCAAATACCACCGGCAGGCCACCACCGCCCGTCACCAGCGTAACCATCGTGGCCACCCCGGCAAAAGAAACGCCCTGCACCAGCGGCAGACGCGCGCCAAATCCCGGCAGGCCCAGCGCCTGTAGCAGCGTGGCGCAGCCGCTGACAAACAGCGCGGCGGTCACCAGCATTCCCAGCTGGCTGGCATTCAGCCCGGCGGCGGCACCAATAATCAACGGAGGGGCAATAATGCCGCCATACATAGTCAGTACATGTTGCAAACCCCAGGCAAAAGATTTACCCGGCGGATAACGCGTATCTTCTGGCCCGACGCTCATAGTTTGCTGCCTTCTGTTGGTTTATCGCCCGATCAGCTGCCGCGGTAAGTTGACCATGACCAGGGGGAGATCAAAAAAGGTAAGTGGTAATGGCCGCCGTGCGCCGCGATAGCGAAATCAATCTGCGCGCTGAGATACAGCGCCTCGCGTCGGTCGGCGGCAAAGTAATCGCCAATCGCCGCCGTCAGGCGATAGTGTCCGGCAGACAGCGGTTGCGGCGTCAAATCGCCGAGACGACCGTCGGCGTTGGTCACGCCCTGCGCCAGCGGCAGCCAGCCGTCGGCGATCTTCTGCTCTAGCTGGATGGCAACCCCGGCGGCCGGTTGTCCCAGCGCGGTATCAAGAATATGCGTACTGATGGTGCTCACAAGAAACTCTCCTTCAGTCGTAATAAGGTGATTTCGCGAAGCTGGTCGATGGCTTCCCGCTGCTCCTGCTGTATATCGTTTTGCAGGCGACGTTGTAGCTCAGCCAGCATCTGCTTGCCGCTGCGCCCTTTAGCACGGATCAAAAACACCCGGCCAAAACGCTGTTCGTAGGCGGCATTGCCCGCTGCCAGCGCCTGTGTCAGCGCAGCGTCCGCTTCGTTCACCTCGCCCTGTTCCTGACGAGACAGCCGCGCCTCTTTGCCTGTACCCGCCGCACGTTCACCAATACGCGGATGCGCGGACAGCGCCTGGGAAAGCGCCACACCGTCCCATCTCTGCGCCAGTCCGTCAGCAACGGCCAGTAGCGCTTCCAGCGAACGATACGGCCGGGCCGCCACCAGCGAGGCAGCCCAGTCCGGCAAGGCCACACAGTGAGAAATCGCCCGCTGTGCATCGGCGGCGCTGGCCTGATTAAATTCGCTCAGGTTCATTTTCCCGCCACCTCACTCACTACCTGCACCCAGGCCTGTAGTGCTTTTGCCACATCGTCCACCGCCACCGACTCTGCCGGATGATGGCTGATACCGCGATCGCAGCGCACAAACAGCATGCCCACCGGCCAGCGTTCTGCAATGGCAATCGCATCATGGCCCGCGCCGCTCGGCAGTAACAGGCTGCGCCCCTGCACCGCCGTCACCGCACGCGTCAGGGCGCTTTGCAGCGCCTCATCACAGCGCGTGGCCGGGATCTGATAGTACTCGTCCGCGCTGAAACTGAGACCGCGCCTCTGGGCGATCGCCTCTGCCTGGATCAGCAGCTCGGAGAGCAGTTCAGCCAGCGGCTGATCCTGTGGGCCACGCACATCAAGCGTCAGGGTGACTTCTCCGGGAATGACGTTTACCGCGCCGGGCTGGCACTGCAACGTACCGACCGTTGCCACCAGCTGCGGGTTAACGTGCGGGGTACGCTGTTCAATAAACACCATCCATTCGGCGGCGGCGGCCAGCGCGTCTTTGCGGTGGCTCATCGGCAACGTCCCGGCATGACCAGCCTCACCGACAAAGCGGCAGTTGAGGCGACGAGCACCGTTGATCGCCGTCACCACGCCGAGCGCCAGCTGCTCCTGCTCCAGCACCGGCCCCTGCTCAATATGCAATTCCAGGTAAGCAACGAAATCTTCGACGTCACGCGCCGCCTGCCAGATACGCCCGGCATTTAGCCCGCAATCCTTCATCGCCTGCGCCACGGTAATGCTGTTACCGTCCGGGTGCGTGACCCAGCTCTCCGGCCAGGTGCCGGTCAGGCCACGGCTGCCCAGCAGGGTAATGCCAAAGCGCGTGCCCTCTTCATCGGCAAAGCCGATAATCTCAATGGCCAGCGGCAGCCGTTCACCGCGATCGTGAAGAAACTGTACGGCTTCAATCGCCGCCAGTACCCCGAGCATGCCGTCGTAGCGCCCGGCGTTGCGCACGGTATCAAGATGAGAGCCCAGCAGCAGTGCCTTCGCTTCCGACCGCTGCCCTTCATAACGACCACAGATATTGCCCACGCCGTCCTGCCACACCTGCATCCCCGCCGCCTGCATCCACTTACCCACCAGCGCATTGGCGCGCAGATGCTCCGGCGACAGATAAACGCGGGTCAGGTATTCCGGGGTTTCACTGATTTCGGCCAGCGCATCACAGCGGGCCATAACGCGCTCAGCCGCCGCCGACGCCATCTGATCATTCATCAGGCAGTCGCTCATCAGCAGCTCCCGCGATAGTGATCCCAGGCAGCCTGTAGAGCAGCCCCCTGTGTGGCGCGGAAACCAAGATGGGTCAGCACCGATTCCAGCGCGCTCAGCGTCAGCATCACGCAATCTTTACGGGCGTTGTAGCCCATGGTGCCAATGCGCCAGACCTTGCCGATCAGCGGGCCGAACGAGGTGCCGATCTCAATGCCGAAATCCTCCAGCATCAGTTTACGCACCCGCTCGCCATCGATACCGGCCGGGATCATCACGCCAAGCACGTTATTCATTTTGTGTTTCAGGTCGCCGAAGGTTTCCAGCCCCATGCCCTGTATGCCTTTCAGCATGGCGTCACCGTGCAGCTTATGACGGGCAATGCCGTTATCCAGCCCCTCTTCGAGGATCAGGCGGGCGCATTCGCGTGCGCCAAACAGCGCGCTGGTGGCTTCAGTATGGTGATTAAGGCGCTCCGGGCCCCAGTAATCCATGATCATGCCGAGATCGAAATAGTTGGAGTAGATCATCTCATCCTCACCGTCCTGGTGAGCCGCCGTGCGTATCCCTGCCTCCACGCATTTACGCTGACGGATAGCCGCTTCCATTGCCGGGCTGAGCGTGATCGGAGAGGTTCCCGACGGGCCGCCAAGACATTTCTGCATCCCAACCGAAACGGCATCCAGCCCCCAGGCATCGGTCTCCAGCGCGTTACCGGCCAGAGAGGCGGTAGCATCGGTATAGAACAACACGCCATATTTGCGGCAGATAGCCCCCAGCTCTTCCAGCGGTTGCAACATGGTGGTGGACGTATCGCCCTGCACCGTCAACAGCAGGCGCGGCTTCACGCGCTTAATGGCATCTTCAATGTGATCAGGGGTAAACACCTCGCCCCAGGGCACTTCGATGGTGTGTACTTCGGCACGGCAGCGGCGGGCAATTTCGCACAGCAGATGGCCGAAACGGCCAAACACCGGCACCAGCACCTTATCGCCGGGACGGATGGCTGAAAGCAGGATAGATTCAATTCCGGCACGTGAGGTGCCGTCGATAAGCAGCGTCCAGTGGTTTTCCGTACGGAATACCGCGCGATACAGCGCCATCACCTCATTCATATATTGGGTCATCGCCGGATCGTACTGACCAAGCAGCTGGCTAGACATAGCGCGCAGCACGCGCGGGTCGGCATTGATCGGCCCCGGCCCCATCAGCAGGCGCTGCGGTGGATTAATTTGCGAATATTTTGATAAGTCCATGCGTTCAGTCCTTCTTGTCAGTCACGGCACGCTTAGTTCAAACCACGCACCGAGGAGATAAATTGTTTCAGTTCCGTGGTTTGTGGCGCGGCAAACAGCGTCTGGCTATCGCCCTGTTCCCATACCCGCCCCTGGTGCATAAACACCACGCGGTCGCCGACTTCGCGTGCAAAATTCATTTCGTGGGTCACCAGGATCAGCGTCATGCCTTCCCGGGCCAGCTGTTCCAGCACCTTCAACACCTCACCGACCAACTCCGGGTCAAGGGCAGAGGTAATTTCATCACACAGTAACACCTTAGGTGACATCGCCAGCGCACGGGCGATCGCCACTCGCTGCTGCTGTCCGCCGGACAGGCTGGCCGGATAGTAATCGATGCGGTCGCCGAGACCGACTTTTACCAGCATGGCGGTAGCCAGTTCGCGACACGCTGACTCGCTCTTTTTCAGCACCCGGCGCGGGGCCAGCATCACGTTTTCCAGCGCGGTCATATGCGGGAACAGATTAAAGTTCTGGAACACCATTCCCACCGAACGGCTGATTTCCCGCGCCTGGCTGTCACGGTCGGTAATCGTCATACCGCCGAGTTTAATACTGCCTTCCTGATAACCTTCCAGCCCGTTGATACAGCGCAGCAGGGTGCTCTTGCCCGATCCGCTGCGGCCAATGATTGAGATCACCTCACCCATTTCTATATCAAGATCCACGCCTTTTAATACGTGGTTGTCGCCATAATATTTCTGCACCTGATTAATGGTGATGAGCGGCATTGAATTTCTTCTCCAGATACTGGCTGTAGCGCGACAGCGGATAACACATCAGGAAGTAGCCGAGGGCGACTAACCCGAAAACTTTAAACGGTTGGTAAGTCACATTGTTGAGGATGGTGCCCGCTTTGGTCAGTTCGATAAAACCGATAATCGAGGCCAGCGCCGTGCCTTTCACCACCTGTACAGCAAAGCCAACGGTCGGGGCGATGCCAATACGCAGCGCCTGCGGCAGCACCACGCGAAACAGAGTCTGACCGATGCTCAGGCCGAGGCAGCGGCAGGCTTCCCACTGCCCTTTTGGCAATGCCTTAATACTGCCGTACCAGATATCCACCAGAAACGCGCTGGTGTAGCAGGTGAGCGCCAGCGCGGCGGCGGCCCAGGGCGAGAGATCGATGCCGAACAGCGCCACGCCAAAGAAGGCAAGGAACAGCTGCATCAGCAGCGGGGTGCCCTGGAACAGCTCAACATAAGCGCGGATAATCCGGTTCGGCCAGCGGCGACCTGACAGGCGCAGCCTCACCAGCGGCAAGGCCACCAGAGTGCCGCCAAAAAACGCCGTCACGGACAGCGCCATCGTCCAGCGCGCTGCCAACAGCAGGTTACGCAGAATGTCCCAGTCGGTAAAAGTGTTCATCAGGGCTGTTCTCCAAACCATTTGCGGCCTGCCGCCAGCAGCAGCTGACGCATGGCGATCGACAGCGCCAGATACATCAGCGTGGTCACCAGATAGACTTCGAAACTCAAAAAGGTGCGCGACTGGATCAGGTTGGCGGCAAAAGTCAGCTCTTCATAAGAGACCTGTGACACTACCGATGAGCCAAGCATCACGATAATGCACTGACTGACCAGCGCCGGGTAGATACGTTTTAGCGCCGGTGGCAGCACCACGCGCATAAAGGTTTGTCGGCGCGTCAGCCCCAGTACCCTTGCGGCTTCCCACTGGCCTTTCGGCGTCACCTGAATGCCCGCACGGATAATTTCGGTGCTGTATGCGCCCAGGTTAATCAGCATCGCCAGCAGCGCCGCTTCCCCCGCCGTCAGTTTCAGCCCCAGATTGGGCAAGCCAAAGACAATAAAAAACAGCTGCACGACAAACGGCGTATTACGGATCAGCTCAACATAAACGCCCCAGATGTGGCTGAGTAGCGAGGGTTTGCCGCTGCGCAGCGCCGCGCCAACGATCCCCAGCGCCACGCCGCCTGTCGTCGCCATCACCGTCAGCTGAATGGTGACCCACAGCCCGGAAACCAGTTCAGGCCAGTAAGGCCACAGCGCCGGAAAATTCAGTTGCCCCATCATCCATTCGCCCTTACGCGCCGAGATCGTTCGGCAGCGGTGCCTTTAGCCACTGTTCTGCAAGGCGGTTCAGGGTTTTATCTTTCAACGCCTGCTCAATCAGCGCGTCCACTTTGGCTTTCAGCGCCGGCTCGCCTTTCTTCATGCCGATAAAGCACGGCGAGTCTTTCAGCATAAACTGCGCCACTGGCGCTTTATCGGCCTGCTGGCGCGCTATCGCTGCCACCACCAGGTTGCCGGTCGCCACGTACTGCACCTGACCGGAAAGATAAGCAGAAAGCGTGGTGTTGTTGTCTTCGTAACGTTTTACCTGCGCATCTTTCGGCGCCACGCTGGTCAACACCATATCTTCTACCGCGCCGCGCGTAACCCCGATAGATTTACCGCTGAGTTCGGCGGCGTTCTTCAGCGTGCCCTTTTGCGCGCCAAACACGCCGAGGAAGAACGGCGCATAGGCACGGCTGAAATCAATCACCTTCTCGCGCTCCGGGTTCTTGCCGAGGCTGGAGATCACCAGATCGACCTTATCGGTTTGCAGGTAAGGGACGCGGTTGGCGCTGGTCACCGGCACCAGCTGCAATTTAAGTTTCATCTGACGCGCCATCCAGGTCGCCATATCAATATCATAGCCCTGCGGCTGCAAATCGGTGCCAACAGAGCCAAACGGCGGGAAGTCCTGCGGTACGGCAACGCGAAGAACGCCACGCTTTTCAATGTCCTGTAGCTGGTCAGCCCGTGCCACGCCGATCTGAGTGAACAACAGCGCAGCGGTCAGTAATGCAAATAAGCCTTTGTTCATTTTCCCATCCCCGGTTAATAAATCATGAAACGAAAGATTCTTAAAGAAATTAATTGCAACTAATGTGCCAGAGCGATGCAAACAGCGTTATTTTCATAACCAGGCGCGTAACAAGATGATTAAAAGGGTTTATTATGCATATACAGTGAGGGATAAAACCCGTGACGCGCGGTGATATCAGCGCGAGCAGCAGACAAACAGCCTGATAAAGGGCGCACATTCACGCCCCAAAACCATGCAAAGCACCAGTTTGGTGCCCCATCAGCGTTGCTCCAGCTCGTCCAGCTGGCTATAAAGGTCGGCAATGCGATGAATGCGCTGTCGCCCGTCGCTTAACAGATGATGCAGTAAAGCATTGGCCAGCAGATTGATCAGGCTGTTAGCGGCGGCATAACTGTCAAAGGCGGATACGCTGTCGAGCGGCGCGCACAGCTGCCAGCGCGCCAACGCGATCACCGCCCGTGCCTGCGGCTCACACAGGGCCAGCGTAGGAATGCCCTGCTGTTGCAGCTGTTGCAGCAGCGGGCGGATAATGCGCGGACGGCGGCGGAAGGCCATGACCACCACCATATCCTGCGGCGTCAGATCCACCAGCTCTTCAGATAGCGTCTGCCCCGGCTGTGGCAACACCTGAACCTGTTGACGCGCCTGTAACAGCTGCTGTCGCAGATGTAATGCCACCGGATAGGCATTGCGCATGCCGATGATAAATATGCGTTTACTGTCTGCCAGCGCCTGTACCACCTCAGCAAACTGACCGCTGTCCAGGCCGTTCACCCACTGGGTAAGGTTAGCCATCTCCTGCTTATAGTGACGTGCCAGCAGGGTATTGCCCTGTACCGCATCACGGTTATCGGTCAGAGGCATACCGCTCTGGCGTAGCGTCCGCAATTCGTCACGCATATCTTTATATTTTTCATAACCTAAGCGTTTAAACAGACGGCTGACCGTCGCTTTAGAAACCCCGCTCAGGCGCGCCAGGTCGGCGCTGTTATAGCCGATCAAATCGTCAAAATGGTCGAAGGCAAAATCGGCGACGCGCTGTTCCTGCGGCGAAAGCTGCCCATAATGGCTGCGCAGGCGTTCATCAAGCTGCTTCATCAGGTTTGTCCTGTAACGTTTGTTTCATCCTACCGATGATATACAAATTACGTGCCCGTCTGTATCAGACAATCTGGAAAGCATAACTTTTGTTCGCTAAGGCTGTTTTGGCGTTTTCGGATGTGCCGATGGCATCTGCTGAATACTGCCTCTTCTTTTATCGTTTTTTGATACAAAAAAAGATACGTTTATTTAAACTAACTCCCTCAATAAGGGAGATTTGAATGACCGTAAATTTTATTAATAAAGACATTATTAAGGTTCACCTCACAAATTTCACCAGGGGTAACATTTCAAGTAAAACATTTCATAGTATTCTCGACCAAATAAAAAAAGTAGATAACATACCAAAGTCTGTTGAAAAAGCGTTGAGCAAGAAAGCGGAAAGACACCCTGATTTAAAGGCAAGAATTTCATACGCCTACCATAATAGAGCCGATAACATATACAACGCCGGAATCGAAAGACAGAATGAAATATTAAAAAACGAAACAACTAATACAGACGACTCTGAAAGGAGATTATATAAACTTTCAAGAGAAATGTTTAACAATAGCTCCTTTCTTTTCAGGATAAAGGTTTCATCTATGTTTGAAAAGGGTTTTTCCTATTTAACCCCTGGTGAAACAAATGCTGAATTATGTAAAGCTAAAAGCAAGTTATCAATAGCAAAAGGAATAATTTCCAAAGATACATATCATCAAACTGGATACAATCGTGAAAAAATTACTGCCAAAATTGAAAGACTCACGCAGGAGGTGTCAGATCTTGAGAATAAATATTTAGAAGATAAATACACCCTAACTAAAGCCATTATCTCTACGGCCGAAGCGAATCCGCACCTGTTATCACATAAAATGGAATCCTGCCTGAAAAACATCGAAGATGAGATTAACAAATACCTTGCAACACCTTACATTAGTAAACAGGTGAAAAGTAACATAGAAAAACTGACAAGACTTAAAAATGAAAACCAAGAACAAATGGAGGGAATTGATGGTTTGATTTCATTAACAGCCGCCAACGCTGTTATTCGAGATACAAATACAGTGCTAAGGGGAACATATGGTCATCATAATAAGATGAATGAGAAAATAGAATATATAATGACAACAGAGAACAAAAAAAGAAAGGAGATGGCCGATAAAATATCAAACCATTCTAAAATGAACGCGAAAAATACAGCAGTCAAAGATGAGGTTATTAAACTGCCAGATGTACCAACGCATAAACCGAATTTAACCCGCAACAATTGGGTAAAGATTAAAACTCCTGAGGGATAGGCACTTACCAGAGCGGTTTTCTTGCAGGCAGCTAGCTGTATAGCGATGATAACAGCCCCTGTACCAGTTTGTCATGCAATGCGTATTTTGCTGGCAGACGGGTTTACCCCTGTTATCGCCCCTTCATGCAACAAACTGGAACAACTCTTGCTTGATAAGCCAATCAGTTATCCAATGGACGAGAATGGCATGAATCAAAGCAATATGGCTCCACTAGGGATGGCCGTTACGCCTCACCACCTTGCCAGCGAAACGGCGCTGGGGATTTTACGCGAAGGCGGCAACGCCATTGAAGCCATGGTCGCCGCTGCGGCCAGCATCGCCGTGGTCTATCCGCATATGAACGGACTGGGCGGGGATGGCTTCTGGCTGATTTTGCCACCGGGTGCCGATCCAATAGCCATTGACGCCAGCGGCGCGGCGGGTTCCCTCGCCACCGCCGAATTCTACCGGGGCAGTAAAACCATTCCTCATCGCGGCCCACGGGCGGCGCTCACCGTACCCGGCACGGTAAGCGGCTGGTCACTGGCGCTGGAGATTTCCCACGAACTGGGCGGCAAACAGCGCCCGCTGGCGCGCCTGCTGACCGACGCTATCCGCTATGCCGCCGACGGTATTCCGGTCACCGCATCCCAGTCCACCGCCACCGCCAGCAAATATGCCGAGCTGTACCAGCAGCCCGGTTTTGCCGCCACCTTTCTCCCAGATGGCACCATTCCGAGCCCCGGAAGCCGCTTCACCCAGCCCGAACTGGCCAGTACCTTGATTCATCTGGCGGAAGCCGGACTGGAGAGCTTCTATCGCGGCCCGCTGGCACACAGGCTGGCGGATGAACTATCCCGTCTGGGGATGCCGATAACCTTGCAAGACCTCAACGCACAGCGGGCGAAACGCGTTAAGCCGCTGCACATACGCCATCAGCACGGTGACATTTACAATATGACTCCGCCGACCCAAGGCCTGGTCTCACTGGCAATCCTCGGCATTACCGATCGGCTGAAACTGGCCGAAGCCGATGAGGCGCAAACTATTCATCGCATCGTCGAGGCAACCAAGCTGGCCTTTGGTCTGCGCGATCGTTACATCACCGATCCGCGCCATATGAGCGAAGATATGCAGGCGTTACTCGACAGCGATCGTTTAGCCCAGCTGGCGGCTCAGATTGACCCGAACCAGGCCGCCCCGTGGGGTAGCGGTAAGGGTCCGGGAGACACGGTCTGGATGGGCGTGGTGGACAGCAGCGGACTGGCGGTGTCCTTTATTCAGAGTATCTATCACGAATTCGGCAGCGGCGTGGTGATCCCCGGCACCGGCATCACCTGGCAAAATCGCGGCGCGGCGTTCAGCCTCGATCCCGATCATTTACTGGCGCTGGCTCCGGGCAAACAACCTTTCCACACGCTCAATCCTGCGGCGGCGCGCCTCAGCGATGGCCGCACGATGGTTTACGGTTCGATGGGCGGCGACGGCCAGCCACAAACCCAGGCCGCGCTGTTTACCCGCCACGTTGTGCAGGGTATGCCGTTGCAGCAGGCGGTCAGCGCCCCGCGCTGGCTGCTGGGGCGTACCTGGGGACAGGCCTCGGACTCGCTGAAGCTGGAAGGCCGTTTTTCACCACAAACCCTCACCGCCCTGCGTGCGCTGGGACATGAAACAGAGATACTGCCCGACTTCAGCGAGGCGGTTGGCCATGCCGGTGCCATCGTGCGCCATAACAACGGCATGCTGGAAGGCGCTTTCGATCCGCGCAGCAATGGCAGCGCGGCCGGTTTTTAACGGGAGAAGATGATGAAGCAAATGAAACCCGACTGGGCAGTTTATGTGGCACAGATGGAGCAGATACTGGCGCTGGAACTGGATGACATGCGCCGCGCCGAACTGCTTATTCAGTTTAGTCGTATAGCCACGATGGCCGATCCGCTGATGGCGTTCCCACTGGACGACAGGCTGGAAGTGGCGGGAGTGTATAAAGCATGAATCTGGCATCATTATCGATTAGCGAGCTAAAACGCGCGCTGGCGGCGGGCGAACTGAGCGCACGCGAGATTGCCAGCCAGACGCTGGCCACCATTGACCAGGCTAACCCACAGCTTAACGCCTGGACCGGGATCACTGAAGATCGCATGTTGTGCGAGGCCGATCGTCTGGATGACCGTCAACGTCAGGGACAGCCGCTACCGGCGCTGGCGGCGGTGCCTTATGCGGTGAAAAATCTGTTTGATGTCGCCGGGCATACCACGCTGGCTGGAGCCAGCCTGTTGAGCGATCGCCCGGTGGCAGCGCATGATGCCTGGGCGGTAGATAAGCTGGCCGCCAGCGGTAGCCTGCTGTCCGGCATGCTGAATATGGATGCCTACGCCTACGGTTTCACTACTGAAAACAGCCATTATGGCGCAACCCGCAATCCGCACGATATGACACGTATTGCCGGTGGTTCATCCGGCGGCTCAGCCGCCGCCGTTGCCGCCGGGCTGGTGCATTTTTCCCTCGGTTCGGATACCAACGGTTCGATTCGCGTGCCGGCATCGCTGTGCGGCATTTTCGGCCTGAAGCCGACCTTTGGCCGCCTGTCGCGCTCCGGCACCCATCCGTTTGTCGCCAGCCTTGATCATATCGGCCCGTTTGCCCGCCGCGTTAGCGATCTTGCTCAGGTTTATGATGTTTTGCAGGGGCGCGATGCCAGCGACAGCTTCCAGGCCGACAAGGCGGTGCAGCCGGTCACGCCATTGCTGGATCACGGGCTGGAAGGATTGCGCTGCGGGGTGCTCGGCGGCTGGTTTCAGCAGTGGTGTGATGACGATGCCCGTGCGGCGGTAGCCAGCGCGGCACGGGCGCTGGACGCCTGCGAAGAGATCGTGCTGCCACAGGCGGAACTGGCCCGATCTGCCGCCTTTATTATCACTGCGTCAGAAGGTGGCAACCACTATCTGCCCGAACTGCGTCGCGCGGCGGAACGTTTTGAACCGCTGTCGCGTGAGCGCCTGCTGGCCGGAGCGATGATCCCCGCCGCCTGGTACGTACAGGCACAGCGCTTCCGCCGCCATTTCCAGCAGCAGGTGCTGCCGCTGTTTAAGCATGTGGATGTGCTGATCGCCCCGGCGACGCCCACCAGCGCCACGCTAATTGGTCAGGAAACCATGCGCATTAACGGCTGCGACCTGCCGGTACGCGCCAACATGGGGATGCTGACGCAGCCCATTTCCTTCCTCGGCCTGCCGGTCACTACCGTGCCGCTGCGCACTGCGGGTGGTATGCCCATCGGCTTACAGCTGATTGCCGCGCCGTTTAAAGAAGAAGCCTGCCTGCGGGTGGCTCGCGTACTGGAACAGCTTGGCATTGCCCAGGCCTTGCCTGCACATAGGGGATGATAAAAGATGAAAAATGAAGCCATCAACCAGCCGACGACCGTTGCCGAAGTCACGGCGGCGTTTTTTCGCTATGAACAGGCGCTGGTGAGTAACGATATTGCCGTGCTGGATGAACTGTTCTGGCACGATGAACGTACCGTGCGCCTCGGGGCCGGAGAAAATCTGTACGGCATTGAGGCGATACGCGCCTTTCGTGCCGCTCGTCCGTCAGCCGGGTTAGATCGCCGCTTGCAGAACACGACGATCGCCACCTTCGGCGATGATTTCGCCGTTTGCAGTACCGAGTTTACCCGCGCGGGCAGCGAGAAGATTGGCCGCCAGCAGCAGACTTGGGTCAAGCTGCCCGCCGGCTGGCGCATTGTCGCGGCACAGGTGAGTGTGATGGGGTGAATGAGCGCCCGGCGCAGATACGACAATAGTGGTATTGCGCCTGTTTCACGGGCTGGGATCATCCAGCCCGCTATTATTAGACTTCAGCTGGCGGATGCGTTTCCATCCAGTGGTCGGCAATCTGCTGACGGGTACAGATCCATACCCGATCATGCTTCTGAATATGATCAAGGAAACGCTGTAACGCGCGGAAACGACCGGGACGACCCAGCAGGCGGCAGTGCATCCCTATCGACAACATCTTAGGCGCGCGCTCCCCTTCTTCATACAGCACGTCAAAACTGTCCTTCAGATAAGTATAGAACTGCTCGGCGGTGTTAAAACCCTGCGCCGTAGCAAAGCGCATATCGTTGGTTTCCAGGGTGTAGGGAATAATTAAATGCGGTTTGACCGTGCCGTCCTGACAGGTGACGCGTGTCCAGAAAGGCAGGTCGTCGCCGTAGTAGTCGCTGTCATAGGTTAAGCCCCCCTGTTCCACCACCAGCCGTCGGGTATTGGGGCTGTCGCGCCCGGTGTACCAGCCGGTCGGCGTTTTGCCAAACAGGTCAGTCAGGGTATCCAGCGCCAGCTGCATATGCTGACGTTCGGTTTTTGCATCCATCCCCTGATAGTGGATCCAGCGCCAGCCGTGGCTGACCACATCGTAATCCGCGTCTTTGATCGCCTCGACAATCTCCGGGTGGCGCGCCAACGCCATTGCCACGCCAAATACCGTTAGCGGCAGACCCCGCCGCTGGAATTCATGGTGAATGCGCCAGAAACCGGCACGGGAGCCGTATTCATACAGCGACTCCATCGACATATGGCGCTCAGGGTAGCTCGCGGCACCGATGATATCGGACAGAAACTGCTCGGAACCGGCATCGCCATGCAGTACGTTGTTCTCTGCGCCCTCTTCGTAGTTCAGGACAAACTGTACCGCGATTTTCGCTTTAGCGGGCCAGGCGGCATGCGGTGGTTCGCCTGCATAGCCGCGCAGATCGCGCGGGTAGTTTTTGTTGAAGCTGTACTCTTTCTTTTCCGGGGGATGACTCATGGTATCGGTCCTTAACGGCGGAAAAACAAACGGGTGCGAACTTTCAGTTCAGATACTCGAACTGGCCCGACAGATTTTTTCTCAGTGGGAAGGCAAGATCGCCATGCTTACTGGTGGAGAGACCTAACGCGACCAGCGACTCCACCATTTTGACCGCAGCCGTGACGCCATCAATCACCGGCAGGCCCAATTCACGCGTTAGTGCCTGGGCCAGATCGGCCATACCGCCGCACCCAAGAACAATAGCGCCGCTGCCATCTTCACGCATTGCCTGTATACAACGTTGACGAACTTTCTCCTGCGCCAGCCCGCTGCCATCTTCCAGCGCCAGCACCGGCAGATCGATGGCGTGCAGCGCCGCACAGTGATGCTCAAATCCGTACTGTTGCAGCAGATGACGCGCGATAACCAGCGTGCGCGGCAACGTCGTGACGATGGAAAAGCGCGTGGCGACCAGGGTTGCCATATGCATCGCGGCTTCGGCAATGCCGACTACCGGGCCTTGTGCCAGCTCACGCGCCGCCAGCAGGCCCGGATCGCCGAAACAGGCGATCACATGCCCGCAAACTCCCTGCGCACGCCCGGCTTTAACCTGTTCCAACACGCCGATAGCGGCTATCGCTTCATCAAAATGCCCTTCAATGGAGGGCACGCCCTGACTTGGGCATACCGCCAATATCTCGGTATCTGCCGCCGCCACTGCGCGCGCTGCCGTGCCGATGGTTTCCGTCATCGCCCGGCTGGTGTTCGGGTTAATGACCTGAATGATCCGTTTGTTACCCATCATCTTACTCCTTTAACTGCGAACAGCCGGGCAAAGTCCGGCAGCGTTTCACCACCGCGTTCAAAACGCAGGCTGGCGATAATATGATCGAAATGTTGCCGTAGTGCGTCAGTCAGTTTAGCCAGGGATTTTTCCCGCAGCAGCACGACCAGTCGATCGTGGTCGTCACAGCGACAACCCTGCTGCCAGGGTGCGCCGTAAGCCGCTACCACCAGCGAGGATCGGCGGGCGAGGCGCGAGACCATGTCGGCCAGCACCTGATTACCGGCAATCGCCTGTAGCTGAATGTGAAAAGCGGCCGACAGACGAATGGCCGCTGCACCATCATGATTGTCATGCGCCTGCTGCTCTTGCTGATTGAGCTTTTCCAGCGCGGCCAAGTGCGGGCTTTGGCAGTGAGCCAGCACCTGCGGCAAATTTGCACATTCAATCAGGCTGCGCGTGCGGAAAATATCCTGCGCCTCTTCGACCGTCGGCGTGGCGACCTGTGCACCGCGTTTGGGCGTCAGGGTGACCATCTGCACCGCCGCGAGGCGCTGCAATACTTTGCGAATGCCGGTACGACTGACGCCAAACACCTCGCACAGCGCTTCCTCCGGGAGTTTGCTGCCCGGCGGCAACTGATGTTCAACGATCGCCGTCATCAGTGCCTGGTAGATAGGCTCATCCCTGTCGCCCAGCTCTGAGGCCGTTTTCAGCCCGCTTACACTCTTCATTGCCTACCTCACTCAACCTGATTGATCGCCAGAATCGTACACACTGATTATTGTTTTTGTATACATGAAATTTCAATCTGGCCCGGTTCCTGCAATGTCTTTGTTAAGTCAGTTTACAGATAGCTCAATCAGAGGAGCAGGTTTCATGCCAAACAGTCAACGTTCTTCCACACCACCGGCGTCCGACGCCCCTGCTAACTACAGTCCGCGCTTGTGTAATGAGGATCTGGCACCGACCCGTGACCAGCACTGGAGTTGGTACAACATTTTCTCTTTCTGGATGTCTGACGTACACAGTATGGGCGGCTATATGGTTGCCGCCAGCTTCTTTACCCTCGGACTTGCCAGCTGGCAGGTGCTGCTGTGCCTGCTGGGCGGCATCTGTATTGTTCAGCTGTGCGCTAACCTGGTGGCCAAACCCAGCCAGATGACAGGGGTGCCTTATGCCGTGGTCTGTCGCCAGGCATTCGGCGTATTTGGCGCAAATATTCCGGCGGTGATCCGTGGCCTGATTGCCTTTGCCTGGTACGGCATTCAGACCTGGCTGGCATCTAATGCGCTGATGCTGGTATCCCTGAAGTTCTGGCCGGGGCTGGCAGCGCTGACGCACACATCATGGCTTGGACTGTCGCAACTTGGCTGGATCTGCTTCGCAACGATGTGGCTGCTACAGGCTATGGTGTTCTGGCATGGAATGAATGCGATCAAACGCTTTATTGATGTGGCTGGCCCGGCAGTCTATGTGGTGATGGGGGCGCTGGCCGGTTGGATTGTATACAAAACCGGTTTTGACGGCATTTCGTTGACGCTGGCGAGCAAGACGCTGTCCGGCAGCGAGCAGGTGTGGCAGATGATTACCGCTACGGCGCTGGTGGTTTCGTATTTCTCCGGCCCGCTGCTGAACTTCGGTGATTTCTCGCGTTACGCTAAAAATATGGCAGAAATCCGCCGGGGCAACCGCTGGGGGCTGCCGTTTAACTTCCTGCTGTTCGCTATCGTGACCGTCGTTATCGTCTCGGGTACGCAGTCGCTGTTTGGGCGGATGATTACCGATCCCATTGAGACTGCCAGCATGGTCGGCAACGATCTGGCGGTGGCGCTGGGTCTGCTGACCATGATCACCGCCACAATCGGCATCAATATCGTCGCCAACTTTGTCTCTCCGGCGTTTGACTTCTCCAACTGTTCGCCGCAGAAAATCAGCTTCCGTACCGGTGGCATGATCGCCGCCGTGGGTTCTGTGCTGCTGACCCCGTGGAATCTGTTCCAGTCGCCTGAGCTGATCCACTACACGCTGGATGTGCTGGGGGCATGTATCGGACCACTGTTTGGCATCCTACTGGCGGACTTCTATCTGGTTAAACGCAGCCAGATTTCCGTCGATGACCTGTTTAATGATACGCCGCAGGGCAAGTACTGGTATCGCGGAGGTTTCAATCCGAAAGCCATTGCGGCGCTGTTGCCTGCGGTAGCGATGGGGCTGGTGATTAGCTTTACCCCATCCCTGCACACGGTAGCCAACTTCAGCTGGTTTATCGGCGTGGCGCTGGGGGCCGGTATCTATCGCTGGGTGGCACGTCATGAGATGGCCGGACGCGTAACGCCGGGTTACGCCCGTGGCGCGGCATTGCAGGAAGAGTAAAACGACGAAAGGCCGATTCTTTCGAATCGGCCTTTCTGGATACTTGGCGGAACGGACGGGGCTCGAACCCGCGACCCCCTGCGTGACAGGCAGGTATTCTAACCAACTGAACTACCGCTCCGCGCTGTGTTCCCCGTCGGGAACGAGGCGGATATTACGGTGCTGGGTGAACTTCGTCAACGATTTTTCGTTTGAACACAATCAACTGCTCTTTTTTTCGACGTAACTCGTTTAGTCATCCCTCTCCTGTGGACGCCACAGGCAACTGCCGCCTTTTTTCGCCACCAGATCGAGACGTGCCTCATGCGCGAAAAGCTCCTCTTCGCTGGCGCGCACCACGCGCAGGCCGGAAGATGGGCGCGCAATGCGGTGAATAGTTTCGCCATCTTGCTGCTTTTCCCGCTCGCCTTCCATTGAGAATGTCAGCGAGGTCTGCCCGCCGGTCATCGTCAGGAACACTTCTGCCAGAATTTCGGAGTCAAGCAGTGCGCCGTGCAGGGTACGTTTGCTGTTATCTATTTCGTAACGTGAGCAGAGCGCATCAAGACTGTTGCGCTTGCCGGGGAACAGCTTGCGCGCCATCGCCAGGCTGTCGGTGATTTTGCAGAAGGTTTCGGTTTTGGCTATCCCACGCTGCAATTTGGCAAACTCATAATCCATAAAGCCAATATCGAACGAGGCATTATGGATAACCAATTCCGCACCGCTTATATAGGCAAGGAATTCATCAGCGATCTGCGCAAAGGTGGGTTTATCCAGCAGGAATTCATCCGCAATACCGTGTACGCCGAACGCTTCAGGATCGACCAGCCGGTCGGGTTTGAGATAAATATGGAAGTTATTGCCGGTCAGACGGCGGTTGATCACTTCAACAGCACCGATTTCAATAATGCGATGCCCCTCATAGTGGACACCGATCATGTTCATACCGGTGGTTTCGGTATCAAGTACGATCTGACGCGTTGTATTTACTGTGCTCATAGGACCCGTTTATGTCAGACTTGGCTTTTTTTCTACAGGGAGTCTACCAGAGATGCTCAAGCAGGTAGAAATTTTCACCGACGGTTCGTGTCTGGGCAACCCAGGCCCCGGGGGTTACGGCGCGATTATGCGTTATGGTAAACATGAAAAAACCTTCAGCGCCGGTTTCCGTCTTACCACTAATAACCGCATGGAAATGATGGCGGCGATCGTGGCACTGGAAGCGTTGACACAGCCCTGTGCCGTGGTGCTGAGTACCGACAGCCAGTATGTTCGCCAGGGGATAACCAGCTGGATCCATAACTGGAAGAAACGCGGCTGGAAAACGACCGACAAAAAACCGGTGAAGAATGTCGATCTGTGGAAACGGTTAGATGCAGCGCTCAGCCATCACGACATTACCTGGAAATGGGTAAAGGGACATGCTGGTCATATTGAAAATGAGCGCTGCGATGAGCTGGCACGAAACGCCGCTGGAAATCCGACCTTCGATGATGTCGGCTACACGTCTGAGGCGTAATATTTTTTTTCATAGATCAGGGCTGAACGATATTGCGCTGCGGCCGGGGCGCGCTATTGGCTGGTGACGCCCACGGCGTGCAGACGTCGTTTTTGCGCATTTTTTTTCGCCTGATTCTTGGTCAGTGGGAAGGTGCGTTTGCGTGCCACGATCAGATTGATGCAGCCCAGTGCCGGGAGATGCGTGGTGATCATCTTCCCTCCCTGACGATTCCACGGTAACACCTGCAAACGCGTGCATTGCATCACCTCGTAATTTAGCAGGCTAAGCCAGTCCAGCAGACGCATCTGGCTGTACATTTTGCTATTCCACGGAATGCGGCAGTGGAGGCCCGGTATCAATTTCCCGATCCCCAAGACGCTGAAAAGATTAAAACCGCTGATAATTATCCAACCATCATCAACCAACACGCGATCCACTTCACGCAGAAGACGATGCGGATCTGTGCTCCATGCCAGAGTATGTGCTAACAGGCAGGCATCCACCGATTTTGACTCGAATGGCAGATTCACCGGATCGGCAAGCACCTGCATGCGCTCCCCGCTCATGCCAACGTTGACCTGATGGGCTATCGCGCAGCTTTCTGTCTCAATTTCTGCACTGAGCCTGCCAATCTTCAGCAGGTGAAATCCAAAAATCTTAGCGAGACAAGGGCGGAGATGATGCGACAACGCATCACGATAATACTCGCCGCAGGGTATCTGCGACCAGGATTCAGGCACATGGCGGATTTGGCGTGTTTTAGCAGGCTTCATGCTTTACCATCTTCTTTTCCATCGTGCGCATATGAAAGAGGTGAATATGAATCTTACCAGCATTCCCGCCCTACAGGATAACTACATCTGGACCTTAAATGATGATTCTGGCCGCTGTCTGATTGTCGACCCCGGAGAAGCGGCTCCGGTACTGCGTGCGATAACACAAAATCATTGGCAGCCGCAGGCGATTTTGCTTACCCATCACCATCATGATCATGTGGACGGAGTCGCGGAACTCTTGTCCCACTATCCTGATTTAACCGTCTATGGCCCACAGGAAACAGGTGATAAAGGTGCCAACACTCTTATCGGCGATGGCGATCGGGTCCGTGTTTTGGGCCTCGATTTTACCATCATCGCCACACCTGGCCACACTTTAGGACATATCTCATATTTCAGCGAACCTTACCTTTTTTGTGGGGACACGCTCTTTTCAGCAGGCTGCGGCAGACTTTTCGAGGGCACAGCCAAACAAATGTTTGAATCATTTCAGAAACTTAATCAGCTACCCGATGATACTCTGGTATGTTGCGCGCATGAATATACCTTATCGAATCTGGCCTTTTCCCATGCTCTTTATCCTCAAGATGCAGAGATAGACCGCTATTACCATGAAATTAAGGAGTTACGCTCGAAAAATGGCATAACATTGCCGACAAAACTCGAGCATGAACGCAAAATAAATATTTTTTTACGCACCAAAGATGTTGAATTACAAAGGTTAATTAGCCAATATCCCGCTCAACTTGCCGAATGGGAGATTTTTGCGACTCTACGCGAGAAGAAAGACAGTTTTTGAGATTTTAGGTTGTGTTGTCGGGAGCGACCACGTATTATTGCTCGTCTTTTAAGCGAACTATTGACACAAACATGAAGGCTAAAGCGATCATACTCGCCTCGGTCTTGCTGGTCGGGTGTCAGGCGTCAAGGCAAGATGCCAATATCCCGGAACAGCATGCACAGAGTTTGTCTTCGGCAAGTCAAAGTGAAAATGGACAGTACACAGATAATATGTTGTCGCCGCGCTGGCAGGATGATGGGACCTCCCTTGCGCAAGACAAAGATTTGTGGAATCTCATTAGCGACGAGCTGAAGATGAAGGTTCCGGATAATTACCGGATACGCGAACAGAAACAGAAGTACCTGAGTAATAAGAGCTATCTCCACGATGTAACATTACGGGCAGAGCCGTATATGTACTGGATAGTCGAGCAGATTAAGCAACGTAAAATGCCGATGGAACTGGTACTACTACCCATAGTGGAGAGCGCTTTTAACCCACATGCCACATCATCTGCAAATGCCGCAGGCATCTGGCAGATTGTGCCGCAAACGGGACGAAATTATGGTCTGAAGCAGACTCAGTGGTACGACGGACGACGTGATGTCGTTGCATCGACTAAGGTCGCTCTGGACATGATGCAACGCCTTAACGATATGTTTGACGGTGACTGGCTACTGACCGTCGCCGCTTATAACAGTGGTGAAGGGCGCGTGCTCAAAGCGATGAAGGCCAATAAGGCCAAAGGGCGACCTACGGACTTCTGGTCACTTGCTCTGCCAAAAGAAACGACAGTTTATGTGCCGAAAATGCTGGCATTGGGGCAGATCCTCAAGAGCAGTAAGCGTTATGGCATTAGTCTGCCGACTCCAAACAGAACGCGTGCTCTGGCACGGGTTGACGTCGGGCAGCAGATTGAACTGACGCAAGCAGCCGAAATGGCGGGTATGTCGCTGAGCAAACTGCAAAGCTTCAATACCGGCTACCGCCGAGGCACTACGGCACCTAATGGCCCCCACTACATTATGGTGCCTAAGTCCAACGTGGCTAAACTACGTGACTCATTGGCAACCGGGGATATAGCTGCAGTGCAGCCGACTTCGTTGGCCAGGAATAGCGTTTCTGCGGCATCTTATAAAGTGCGTAGCGGTGATACACTTTCAGGCATTGCTAAACGTCTTGGCGTCCCGGTAAAAGACTTGCAGCGTACAAATAATTTACGCGGTAGCAGTATTAAACCAGGTCAGACTCTGACTTTAGGTAACAATACGAGTAAGCAGCTGGCAGATAACGGCGACAGCATCACCTATCAGGTACGTAAGGGTGATTCTCTGGCCAGTATTGCGAAACGTCACGGCGTTAACATCAAAGATGTTGTGCGCTGGAATAGTGACACCAGTAATGCGCAGAATATTCGGCCCGGAGACAAGCTGACTCTGTTTGTTAAGGACAATGCGACACCAGATAGCTAATCATTCTGTGTTTTGCATCTATATGCTGTTATAAAGCCAGGCCATACGTAATGTCTATCGTTTAAGGATCGGTTGACCGATACGGTGGCTGGTGTAAAAAGGGTTCATATTCATCATGGACCCTTTTTAAATTGAACGTCCACAAGCCCCTCCTCATAGCCCCCTTAGCCTCATTCCCGCTGAATTCATTAAGAAGGCGTTAACGTTGACTGACACGGTCACACCCCGCAAGCGCTAATTTCTCTTGAATTCACGGTCTGGCTTGTTGTTGGCATCTCCATCTTCTGCAATCGCTCCATGACCGAGATCGTGAGTCTGATGGATATCACTGACAGGACCGGTGAGCCTTTCACCGCACACAGGCCCTGAAACAGTGACCTCAATAAACAGCGACAGAAAGTCTCTTAACTCACACTATCTGGGGATTAAAAATCAAATTCAACCAGCAGGGGATTGTGATCGGATGCGCGTGTTACCAATACCGATGCTTCTGCTACCCCCATTCCGCGATAGAAAATAAAATCCAGCGGGCGGCCAAAAGCTTTACGACGATGATCGTCGGTAAAGCGTACTTCACGTAATCCCATTTCACGAGCGAAGCGATAGAGCGCATTGATCCGCTGACGACTCCATGCGTTGAAATCACCGGCCATAATTACTGGGCCCCTGTGATGAATTATTTGCTCACCTATCGGCCCCAACTGCTTACTGTACACATCAATACCCAGACTAAAATTCACCGCATGGATGTTGACGACCATCAGCACTTGCTCGTTTGGAAGGGGGTAGGCAGTGACAAGTGCTGATTTAGACAAGCGCAACAGCGGCTCGCGTTCGCGTAAAGGACAACAGTAAACCGCATGTGCTGAAGCCAGCGTCATAACCCCTGAAGGGTGTTGTGGCAGTACATAGGCAGGTACCTGATCGGCAACCAGGTAATTTGTGGTGGCAAAACGCACCAATTGTGGGGTTGTTTGTGCTTCCTGTAAAAGAACGAGATGGGCATCTTTACCAAAATCTTGCAAAACCGAAAGCCATTCAGCACGCTGCTGCTTAAAGATATTCCACACCAACACCCTCAGGCGGGATCCATTGGTTAGCGGCATGCACGGTGCTAACGCCTTTCCAACATGCAGCAACGCCACTGGAGGAAATATGCGCTCCGCTGGCTGGCCTGCTACATATCTCATGGCATAGGTTTTTTTTCGCACGTTACCGCCTGAACTGTTACAGCTGAATGGACTCACTATCCTTCAGTTATAGGGGCTTTATGGTCTGGTTTCAATCGGTGGCTGCTGAATGAAATGGGATAGTGCTCAAGAAGACGAAAAACCTGATTCTGAATACAAAAAAACCCTGACTCTTATGAGTCAGGGTTTCCTGTTTTAGTGGCGGAACGGACGGGGCTCGAACCCGCGACCCCCTGCGTGACAGGCAGGTATTCTAACCAACTGAACTACCGCTCCACCGATTCTGTACTGATATCAGAAACCGTCTGATTTCAGGTGTATCACCTTTACCTTGTCAGGGGTAAAGTCACGACCAGATAACTGGTCTTAATTTGATGCCTGGCAGTTCCCTACTCTCGCATGGGGAGACCCCACACTACCATCGGCGCTACGGCGTTTCACTTCTGAGTTCGGCATGGGGTCAGGTGGGACCACCGCGCTACAGCCGCCAGGCAAATTCTTGGTGCTCTGTCCTTCGTCTTTTACGCCGCTGCTGCGTTGGCTTCCTTCGCTCGCAACGGTCACATACTGGTGTATGCTCCCGCCGACTCGGCTCAGTTGCCGCCTTGCCGCAACGTAAAATACTCGGACATAGAAACGAATATCGGGTGCTTATTCAGCACAACATCTTTCGTTTCCGCTAATTCTTTTATCCGGTACAAGCTGAAAATATCTCTGTCTC
>NZ_CAHS01000012.1 GCF_001050515.1 Erwinia piriflorinigrans CFBP 5888 | reverse complement strand
GGAGTTTCTGATGGCTGACAAGGGCTAATCACAAAAAACTTTTCAACCGTTCAAATTACAGCCAAAAAGCCATCTTCAGTTGCGTTTTTGCCGCTTTAATACACAAAAATGGGCCTGCGGCCCATTTTTGTTGCTTATCATGATTATTGATGAGCCACGATAACACCATCTTTCACATCCATGTCGATGGTTTTGCCGGGCTGTAATGCTCCAGAAAGGATCTGCTGTGCCAGCGGATTTTCAATCTGCTGCTGGATAGCGCGTTTCAAAGGCCTTGCACCATATACCGGGTCATAGCCGTTTTCAGCCAACTGCTGAAGGGCGGCGTCTGATATATGCAACGTATAACCACGTTCTTCCAGGCGATGATACAGACGCTGTAGCTGAATACGCGCAATAGAAGCAATATGCTTTTCACCCAGCGGATGAAATACCACCAGCTCGTCGATACGGTTGATAAATTCCGGACGGAAGCTGTGGCTGACCACCGACATCACCAGCTCTTTCATTTCGCCATAGCTTAACGCACCAAAACGTTCCTGAATCAGATCGGAACCCAGGTTAGAGGTCATGATCACCACCGTATTACGGAAGTCGACCGTTCTGCCCTGCCCGTCCGTCAGGCGTCCGTCATCCAGTACCTGCAAAAGGATGTTGAACACATCGGGGTGTGCCTTCTCTACTTCATCCAGCAGGATCACTGAATAGGGGCGGCGGCGCACCGCTTCGGTAAGATAGCCCCCCTCTTCATAGCCAACGTAACCCGGAGGCGCACCGACCAGACGTGATACCGAATGTTTTTCCATAAACTCGGACATATCAATACGCACCATGGCATCGTCACTGTCGAACATAAAGTTAGCCAGCGCTTTGCACAGCTCGGTTTTACCTACCCCAGTCGGGCCAAGGAACAGGAACGAGCCAATCGGGCGATTCGGGTCCGCCAGCCCGGCACGGCTGCGACGAATGGCGTTCGATACCGCTTCCACCGCCTCCTGCTGCCCAATAACGCGGGTATGCAGTTCCTGCTCCATACGCAGCAGTTTGTCGCGTTCACCTTCCATCATGCGCGCCACCGGAATACCGGTCCAGCGGGCCAGCACATCGGCAATCTCAACATCCGTGACACGATTCCGCAGCAAACGCATGGTCTTGCCTTCGGACTGGGTCGCTGTCGCCAGCTGTTTTTCCAGCTCTGGAATTTTGCCGTACTGCAGTTCAGACATCTGGCCCAGATCGCCCTGACGGCGAGCTTGTTCCATGTTCAATTTCGCCTGTTCCAGCTCGGCTTTAATATGCTGAGTGCCGGAAAGCGACGCTTTTTCCGCCTTCCATTCTTCTTCCAGTTCAGAGTATTCGCGCTCTTTCTGATTCAGTTCATCTTCAAGCATCTCGAGGCGCTTGATACTGGCGTCGTCGGATTCTTTCTTTAATGCCTGCTGTTCCAGTTTAAGCTGGATGATGCGCCGCTCCAGACGATCCAGTGACTCTGGCTTTGAATCGATCTGCATGCGGATACTTGATGCCGCTTCATCAATCAGGTCAATCGCCTTGTCCGGTAACTGGCGATCGGCAATATAGCGGTGCGACAGCGTAGCCGCCGCCACGATGGCCGGATCGGTAATCTGCACATGGTGATGCAACTCATAACGCTCTTTTAATCCGCGCAGGATCGCGATGGTATCTTCGACACTTGGCTCAGCGACAAATACTTTCTGGAAACGACGTTCGAGCGCCGCATCTTTTTCAATATACTGGCGATACTCATCCAGCGTCGTCGCCCCCACGCAGTGCAGTTCACCGCGCGCCAACGCGGGTTTCAGCATATTGCCGGCATCCATTGCGCCATCGGCCTTTCCGGCACCTACCATCGTGTGCAGCTCGTCGATAAACAGAATGACGTTACCTTCTTGCTTTGACAGGTCGTTAAGCACGCCTTTCAAACGTTCTTCGAATTCACCCCGGTATTTCGCCCCGGCCACCAGCGCCCCCATATCCAGGGCCAGCACACGACGGCCCTTTAACCCTTCAGGGACTTCGCCGTTAATGATGCGCTGGGCGAGACCTTCAACGATGGCGGTTTTACCTACGCCAGGCTCACCAATCAGCACCGGGTTGTTTTTAGTACGGCGCTGCAGCACCTGAATGGTACGGCGGATCTCTTCATCGCGACCGATCACCGGGTCCAGCTTTCCCTGTTCGGCACGTTCAGTCAGATCAACCGTGTATTTCTTCAATGCCTGACGTTGATCTTCTGACCCCTGATCGTTCACGTTTTCGCCTCCGCGCATTTGGTCAATGGATTTGGAAAGCTTATCGCTGGTTGCACCGTGGGATTTCAGCAAATCCGCCAGTGAACCACGGGAATCAAGCGCGGCCAGAATAAAAAGCTCTGATGAAATGAAATTATCTTTGCGCTTCTGTGCCAGCTTGTCACACAGGTTAAGGACTCTTACCAGGTCGGCAGAGGGTTGAACGTCACCATCAGTGCCTTCTACCTGTGGCAGTCGGCTGATGGCCTGTTCGATGGCGCTGCGCAGTGAAGAAAGATCGACGCCTGCGGCGGTCAGTAAAGGGCCTACGGATCCTCCTTCCTGAGTGAGAAGAGCACTCATCAGGTGCAGAGGTTCGATAAATTGATTATCGCGACCCAGAGCCAAAGACTGTGCATCGGCAAGGGCCAGCTGAAATTTGTTAGTAAGACGATCCAGACGCATAATTTCCCCCTATCAGGTCAAATTGCTACTGGAGATTAAATGAGGTCAATCCTCAAATTTTCAAGTTAAATGACCGGATATTTGGAGAAAAAAACACCATTCCAGACCGTCTTATGGCGCTAGGTTATATCAGCCAGATCAAACTTGCCATACGCCCGGTAACACCATCGCGTCTGTAGGAGAAAAATTGCTCATGTTCGGTCATCGTGCATTGGCCACTATCCCAGACCTGGCGCACTCCGCTGGCTTCGAGACGCTGTTTGGCTAATAGCCCGAGATTAGCATAAAACTTTTCTCCTGCCGGACGAAAGGCGCTTGAAGCTGCACGATCTTTAGCCAAAAATGCCTCGCGGACTTCGGGCCCAACCTCAAACGCTCCCGGGCCAATCGCCGGCCCTAACCACACGCTGATTTGCGATGGCGGGGCAGAAAACGCACTTATTGTTGCTTCTAGCACCCCATCACAGAGGCCGCGCCAACCAGCGTGAGCCGCTGCCACTTCACGACCATCTCGCGAACAGAATAAGACCGGTAAACAGTCCGCTGTCATCACCGCACACACTACCCCAGGCGTGCAGGTATAAGCCGCATCAGCACGCAGTGAGGAAGGAACCTTCCAGTCAAGCGTTAAGACTTCAGTACCATGAACTTGCTCAAGCCATTGTGGCATTGAAGGCAGATCGGCAAACTCCAGCAGGCGCTGACGATTCATCTGCACATGCTGCAACTCATCACCAACATGAGCGCCAAGGTTCAGGCTATCCCAGGGGGCCTGGCTGACGCCGCCCCGGCGCGTGCTGTTTACCGCACGGACATTAGCAGGAACGGACCACTGCGGTACGATGAGCTCCATTACCAGTCCAGCTGCTCTTTAAAGACTTCGGTATCCGCTTTCAGGGCATCGATCAGATCGACCATATCCTGTGGCAGCGGTGCATGCCATTCCATCTCAATTCCGGAAATCGGGTGGTAGAGACGTAGCATGGTCGCGTGAAGCGCCTGGCGGTCGAAAGCCCGCAGGGTGGCGATAAATGCCTCTGATGCCCCCTTAGGAGGACGCGGACGACCACCATATAGCGGGTCACCTACCAGCGGATGGCTGATGTGCGACATATGGACACGGATCTGGTGAGTACGACCGGTTTCCAAACGCAATCGCAGCCGCGTATGAGCACGGAAGTGCTCCATGATGCGATAGTGAGTGGTGGCGGGTTTCCCCATGGGATGCACCGCCATATGCGTACGCTTAGTCGAGTGACGGCTGATCGGCTCATCAACCGTGCCGCCTGCGGTCATCCGTCCAATCGCTACCGCTTCGTATTCGCGGGTAATTTCACGGCGTTGTAAGGCATCGACCAGGTGAGTTTGTGCCGGAACGGTTTTCGCTACCACCATCAGACCGGTGGTATCTTTGTCCAGACGGTGCACGATACCAGCACGAGGAACATCGGCAATAGCAGGAAAGTGGTGTAACAGCGCGTTAAGCACGGTGCCATCAGGATTACCTGCACCAGGGTGCACCACCAGATCACGCGGTTTATTGATCACCAGAATATCGTCATCTTCGTAGACGATGCTCAGAGGGATGTCCTGTGCTTCCCAGCGGGCCTCTTCTTCGATTTCAGCATCAATGCTGATTTGCTCGCCGCCGAGCACTTTTTCTTTCGGTTTGTCGATTATTGTATCGTTGACGGTAATGCGCCGGTCGAGAATCCACTCTTTTATACGAGAACGTGAATAATCAGGGAACAATTCGGCCAAAGCCTGATCTAAGCGTTGTCCGAGTTGCGATTCGGATACCGTTGCATTGAGTTTTACTTGTTGTGCCATAAATAAGCAGCTTCTTTGTTAACGTTGGGTTTTCACGGCGATGCCGTTTAATATAATGTGCTATCGTACCTGGTCACTACATGAAGCTTAACGGACAGCTTCCTGAATAACACTCTGAGGATAAGCAAATCGTCATGACGCGTATGAAATATCTGGTGGCTGCAGCCACGTTGAGCCTGGCATTAGCTGGATGTTCCGGCTCCAAGGATGTGGTACCTGATAGCCCACCTTCCGAGATTTATGCCACTGCCCAGCAAAAACTGCAGGACGGTAACTTTAAAGGAGCAATAACGCAACTGGAAGCGCTCGATAACCGCTATCCATTCGGCCCATACTCCCAGCAAGTTCAGCTTGATCTGATCTACGCATATTACAAAAATGCCGATTTGCCGCTGGCACAGGCCGCTATCGACCGCTTTATGCGCCTGAACCCGACTCATCCGAACATTGATTACGTCATTTATATGCGTGGCCTGACGGATATGGCGCTGGACGACAGTGCATTGCAGGGCTTCTTTGGTATCGACCGTTCAGATCGGGACCCCACCCATGCGCGTGATGCCTTCAAAGACTTCTCGCAGCTACTGCGTGGCTATCCAAACAGTCAGTACGCTACCGATGCGCATAAGCGCCTGGTGTTCCTGAAAGACCGCCTGGCAAAATATGAGCTATCCGTGGTTGAATTCTACACCAAACGCGAGGCTTATGTTGCAGTGGTTAATCGCGTAGAACAAATGCTGAAAGATTACCCGGATACCCAAGCGACCCATAAAGCACTGCCGCTAATGGAAAATGCTTACCGCCAGCTGCAGCTGAATACACAAGCCGAGCGTGTGGCAAAAATTATTGCTGCCAATCAAGGCTGAGTCTGACGACAGACAACATCACGGTCGGCGGAGCAAAAAGGTGTGGGATCGATCGGTCCCATAACCTTTATAAAAAGGGTTCATGTGTAGTTCAGCGTGGCCCTTTTTAAATGGCTCCTTCTAACATCTTTACCGCGTTAACTGGCTAAAAAATTGGCTATTCACCGCATTTCCGCACGGGTTAACTTGCCAACGTCGCCCCCGCCTCCCTCCTGCAACCTCTGTTGTCGCCCTGGCTTGCCAGCATCACGCTTTTATATTTCCTGACAAAAAGTGACAACAAAATGTGACCCTAATCACACATTTTAGATTTTTTCACGCTATGCTTAAATCACTGAGGCGGAAATGACAGAGAGGTAAGCACTATGGTTCTGAACATTACCAGTAAGCAAATGGATATTACTGCGGCTATTCGCCAGCATATTGAAGACCGTCTGGCCAAACTCGAGAAGTGGCAAACCCACCTGATTAACCCACATATTGTTCTGTCAAAAGAGCCAAAAGAATTTGTAGCTGATGCCAACATCAATACGCCTAACGGCCCTCTGGTCGCCAGCGCCAAACATGAAGATATGTATACGGCTATCAACGATCTGATCAATAAACTGGAGCGCCAGCTGAACAAAGTTCAGCATAAAGGAGAAGCGCGCCGCGCCTCCGCCAGCGTGAAAGATCTTAGCGTGGTCGAAGCTGAAGAAGAGTAAGATGTCAAAACGCCGTTAACGCGCCTGCAGGCGCGTTTTTTGTTGACAGAATGAAATTGCAGCGGTTACTTTACCGTTACGCAAATGATGGACACCCTAATGAAACCCATACTGTTTTTCTTCGCATTCTTTTTTACCTTCTTTACCTTCCCCTGATCCGGGAGGCGATTCGTCGTGTAAGAAGTCATGCGAAGACGAACAATAAAGCCTCCCTCCGGGAGGCTTTTTTTTTAGCGACACTGACAGGTAGCAAATATGAATCCCGAAAACCCGTTGCTGGCATTGCGCGGTAAAATTAGCGCACTGGATGAACAACTGCTGACACTGCTGGCACAGCGCCGTGCGCTGGCAGTCGAAGTTGCCGAAGCCAAAATGGCCACCCATCGTCCGGTACGCGATATCGACCGTGAACGCGATCTTCTTGAACATCTGATCGCATTGGGGAAAATTCACAAGCTGGACGCCCACTATATTACGCGTCTGTTCCAACAAATTATCGAAGATTCAGTGCTGACCCAGCAGGCACTCCTGCAAAAGCACCTGAACAAGACTAACGCGCATTCGGCACGTATCGCATTTCTTGGCCCCAAAGGCTCATACTCACACCTGGCCTCGCGCCATTATGCAGCGCGTCACTTTAATAATTTCATTGAGTGTGGCTGCCTGAAGTTCCACGATATATTTAATCAGGTAGAAACGGGTCAGGCTGACTATGCCGTTTTGCCGATTGAAAACACCACCTCCGGCTCCATCACCGATGTTTATGATCTGCTACAGCAAACCAGCCTGTCCATTGTCGGTGAGATCACTATCCCCATCGATCACTGTGTGCTGGTTTCCGGCAGTACAGACCTGCAACAGGTTGAGACCGTCTACAGTCACCCGCAGCCGTTCCAGCAATGCAGCCAGTTTGTTAACCGCTATCCACATTGGAAAATTGAGTACACGGAAAGTACCGCTGCCGCGATGGAAAAAGTTGCCGCCATGAACTCGCCAAAAGTTGCCGCACTGGGCAGTGAAGCCGGTGGTGCGCTGTATAGCTTGCAGGTGCTGGAACGCAATCTGGCCAATCAGCGCCAGAATATTACCCGCTTTATCGTGCTGGCGCGTAAGCCGGTGGAGGTATCATCCCAGGTTCCGGCGAAGACTACGCTGATTATGACTACCGGCCAGCAGGCTGGCGCACTGGTAGAAGCACTGTTAGTGCTGCGTAAGCATAATCTGACCATGAGCAAGCTGGAGTCACGTCCTCTCACCGGCAACCCGTGGCAGGAGATGTTTTACATCGATTTCCAGGGGAATCTGCGCAGTGAAGACGTGCAGCAGGCGCTGCAAGAATTGACAGCGCTCACCCGCTCTCTGAAGGTGTTGGGCTGCTACCCGAGTGAGAACATCGTCGCCATCGATCCACAATAATCGCTTACATTGTGCCAGCTTGGTCAAGCTGGCATTTTTTTTTCATACTGAACAGTGATCGTTTACCTTGCCCGCGCATTCGCTATATCATTAAGTATAT
Source organism: Erwinia piriflorinigrans CFBP 5888 (assembly GCF_001050515.1). Taxonomy (GTDB): domain Bacteria; phylum Pseudomonadota; class Gammaproteobacteria; order Enterobacterales; family Enterobacteriaceae; genus Erwinia; species Erwinia piriflorinigrans. The sequence continues at coordinate 15,379 of NZ_CAHS01000012.1, read as the reverse complement.
AGCGCTATGCAGGTTAACAGATGATTCGGTTTCTTTGGTTACTTTCTATACTCACCCTATTAAGTCTGTCCGGCTGGTCTGCACAGGCCTCGCGTCAGGTCACCGACCAACTTGGCCGCCATGTCACCCTACCGGATCGGGTCGACCGGGTGGTGGTGTTGCAGCATCAAACGCTGAATTTGCTGGTTCAACTTGATGCTACCGGTAAAATGGTCGGCGTTATGAGCAACTGGAAACAGCAGCTCGGTGATGGCTATGCACGTCTGGTTCCCCAGCTGAATAGTGTACCGAAGCTGGGTGATCTGACTCATGTCGATTTAGAAAAGCTGGTCACTTTGCATCCACAGGTGGTATTTGTTACCCACTACGCCCCACGGGAGATGATCAACCAGATCCAGGATCTGGACATTGCGGTGATTGCTATTTCTCTGCGCATAGACAGCGGTTCACAGCAGGCTCTGCTTAATCCGCAGTTATCTAACGAGGAGCAGGCGTACAATGAAGGGTTGAAGCAGGGTATTCGCCTGATTGGAGAAGTGGTCAATCAACAGCCGCAGGCGGAACGACTGATTGACGCCACGTTTAGCCAGCGCCAGCGGGTGACGGATCGGCTTAGTCGCGTTGCCAATAACCAGCGCCTGCGCGTTTATATGGCCAACCCCGGGCTGACGACCTACGGGTCGGGTAAATATACCGGACTGATGATGGCTCATGCTGGAGCAATGAATGTCGCAGCGGCAACGGTGCAGGGCTATAAGCAAGTTTCAATGGAACAAATTCTGGCATGGAACCCGCAGGTGATTTTCGTCCAGGACCGCTATCCGCAAGTCATTGATGAGATTAGGCAGCAGCCCGCATGGCAGGTCGTCGACGCCGTCAAGAACCACCGTGTGTACCTGATGCCTGAATATGCCAAAGCATGGGGCTATCCGATGCCGGAAGCGCTGGCACTGGGTGAGTTATGGATGGCGAAAAAACTTTATCCGGCGAAGTTTGCCGATATTGATATGCAACAGCAGGCGGACGGCTGGTATCAGCGTTTCTATCGTACTCACTATCGTGCTGGCAACGAATAACCCCGCTGCCAGCCCAATAACGCCCGGTCACGATGCAGGTATTTAACGAAAGGCTGCAAGACGGGCTTTACTCACATTCAACGTTGATCGCGCCAGCAAGGTACGGGAGTTGACCTGGCCCGTACCTTAAATAGCGGCTGATTTAAGCCCGGCTGTCGTTCGCCTGGCGTAACAGCGTACGGCTTTCCGCCTGGAAACGTTTAGCGTAATCGCCAAACCATTGCGCCACCTGACGGAAGCTGGCGATAAATGCCTGCTTATCACCCTGTTCCAATAGCTTAATCGCCTCGCCAAAACGCTGATAGTAGCGCTTAATTAACGCCAGGTTGTTCTCTGAGGACATGATGATATCCGCATAGAGCTGCGGGTCCTGCGCGAACAGCCGACCGACCATTGCCAACTCCAGACGGTAAATGGGCGATGAGAGCGCCAGCAGCTGCTCCAGCTGGACATTTTCCTCAGCCAGATGCAGGCCATAAGCAAAGGTGGTGAAGTGGCGCAGCGCCTGAATAAACTCCATGTTCTGATCGTGCTCCACCGCACCAATGTGATGCAGACGGGCTCCCCAAACCTGGATCTGTTCAAGGAACCACTGGTAAGCTTCCGGCTGACGGCCATCACACCATACCACCAGCTGCTTCGCCAAGCTTCCACTGTCCGGGCCAAACATCGGATGTAAACCCAATACCGGGCCGGAATGCGCAGCCAGCATCGCCTGCAGCGGTTTGTTCTTCACGGAAGCGAGATCAACCAGGATACAGTCCTGTGCCAACGGCGGCAGCTCGCCAATCACCTTTTCGGTCAAGTAAATCGGCACGCTAATAATAACCATCCCTGCGTCAGCAAGCAGGCTTTCCGCGTTATCCCAGTCGTCTTTATCCAGAATTTTTACCTGATAGCCCGACAGGATTAGCATCTTTTCAAACAGCCGTCCCATCTGCCCTTTCCCGCCAACAATCACCACCGGGCGTAGTTCAGGGCATAACGTTTTGAAGCCTTTATCATTTTCACTGGTGTACGACTCACGCATCACCCGGCGCAGTATGTCCTCGATGAGATCCGCTGGCACGCCCAGATGTTCAGCTTCTTTGCGGCGCGAGGCCAGCATGTTCGCCTCACGTTCAGGAACGTAAATCGGCAATCCGTAGCGGCTTTTTACCTCACCGACTTCCGCTACCAGCGCCAGCCTTCTGGCCAGCAGATCCAGTAGCGCTTTATCCACTTCATCAATTTGATCGCGTAACGCGCTCAGTTCAGCCACCATAACTCTTTAATCCTCTTGCGACAGACGCGCCGCCAGTACCCCGTCCAGATCCCGATAAATTTCATGCAACAATTTTTCGGTCGTTTCCCAGTTGATGCAGGCATCAGTCACGGAAACGCCGTAGCGCATTTCACTACGTGGCTGTTCGGAAGACTGATTACCTTCATAAATGTTGCTTTCCAGCATCAGGCCAATAATGGAACGGTTGCCGTCTTTGATCTGCGCGACCGCAGACTCGGCCACGCCCGACTGGCGACGGAAGTCTTTGTTAGAATTGCCATGACTGCAATCTACCATCAAGGAAGGACGGAGTCCCGCCTGCCGCATCTCTTTTTCGCACTGTGCTACATCCTGCGGGCCATAGTTCGGCTGTTTACCACCGCGTAGGATCACATGCCCGTCCGGGTTGCCCTGGGTTTGCAGGAGGCAGACCTGCCCCGCCTGGTTGATACCGACAAAACGATGCGGCTGTGCCGCAGCACGCATGGCATTGATCGCCGTAGCGAGGCTGCCATCTGTCCCATTTTTGAATCCAACCGGCATCGACAAGCCAGAAGCCATTTCACGGTGCGTCTGCGACTCGGTGGTACGCGCCCCGATGGCAGACCAGCTGAACAGATCGCCGAGATATTGCGGACTGTTGGGATCAAGCGCTTCTGTTGCCAGCGGCAGGCCGATCTCGACCAAATTCAGCAGGAGTTTACGCGCAATGTGCAGACCCGTTTCCATATCGAAGGTGTTATCCATATGCGGATCGTTGATTAGCCCTTTCCAGCCAACGGTGGTACGCGGCTTTTCAAAGTAGACACGCATCACGATATAGAGCCTGTCGCTCACCCGATCGGCCAGCTTTTTAAGATCGCGGGCATAAGCCAGCGCGGCTTCAGGATCGTGTATGGAGCAGGGGCCGCATACCACCAATAAACGATGATCTTTACCGCTGATAATGTCAGAGATAACCCGGCGTGAGGCGGTAATTTGCCCTTCAAGCGCGTTGTTAAGCGGGTACTGATTTTTCAGTGATTCCGGGGTTATCAGAACCTGTTCATCAGCGATATGGACGTTATTGAGCGCATCTTTTTGCATGATCGTTATCCTGGTGATTCGTTTAATAGGATCCTTATGAGGTTGAAAGAAAATGTAGCATAATACGTACATAACTCAAAATTATATGTACATAATATTTACCATTTGTATTTGAAAATTGAATTTATTTTTATTTAATTCAACTAAAACAGTAACTTATAATAATTCGGGAAAACTCTATACCGTAACTAATTGTTTACAGTAAAAGATTAAATCGCACATAATTTGGTGGTGTTTCTCGCCTATTCAAATCATTGCGGCTAACCTGACATAACCCCTACTGGCAGTGTGCCCCGCTATTTTTCCTGACATTTGGAGATCAAATGAACTTAGTATTACGCCCTTTTGAAGATCGGGATGCCGAAGCCTTTGCAAACGCGGTTAATGAGTCACTGGACACTTTACTTCCGTGGATGAGTTGGGCGCATGAGAACTACATGCCGGAAGATGCACTGAAGTGGTTCCACTATACTCATCTTCAGCGCCAGCAGGAGCTGGCTGATGAGTCAGGAATATTTTCCGCTAACGGGGAGCTGTTAGGCGGTGTTGGAATACGTTACTCCGACAGGTGTAATGCCAAACCTGCACTGGGTTACTGGGTACGCAGCAGCAAACAACGTAAGGGAATTGCCAGCGAGGCGGTGCGTAGGCTCGCTGCCGAGGGTTTCAAAAAGCCAGATACAAAAATGATTGAAATCCTTGTGGCAGAAAACAATGTCGCCAGCCGTACGGTGGCGACCCGGGTCGGAGCCAAACTGATTGATATTCGCTTTGGCCTGATTGTCTTAGCCAGCGGGCCGATCAATACCGCTATCTATCACCTGCATCGACCGCATCAGATGGCTTAACGATAGCCGCTGCTGCCCCTGCTCATCAATATTTGCTGGCGAGAGCCAGTGACGCAAAACCTTATCCAACGCTGACCACTCGCCATCAATAATCGAGAACCAGTCAGAATCACGCGAACGCTTTTTACGCGTCATCATCTGGCGGAAGGTCCCTTCATAGGTAAAGCCCAGGCGCAGCGCCGCGTTGCGCGATGGTGCATTCAGTGAATCGCACTTCCACTCACAACGGCGATAGCCCAGCGCAAAGGTATTCGCTATCATCAGCCACAAAGATTCAGTGCCGATTACCGTGCGCTTCATCAAGGGTGACCAGGTCACACCGCCAATCTCCAGCGAACCGTTGGCCTGGTCGATACGTAAATAAGACACCAGCCCAACCGGCTGATTGCGCTGTGTGCAAACAACAGTGAAGGTCACAAAACCTTTTTCCGCCGCCCGCTGCCGGAGCCAGATGTGAAATGCCGCCAGTGAGGAAGGACGATCTTCCGTAAGGTACGTCCAGTCACTGTCATCCGGCGCAGAGGCATAAGCCGCAAAAAGAGCGTCCCCGTGCCGCACGCTGTCCAGCGGCTCCAGCCTGCAGTAGCGTCCGCTTATCACTTTTGCTACAGGCAGAGAAACGGGTTTCCAGTCAGGCAATGCCTCACCCACTGGCTGACCGAATTCATTAATGCGCTGCGTCATGTTCTTCTCCAGGTAAAGGACAGATTGCCATCATACGAAGGGCCCACGCCGCTTGCCAGCACCAGTATCCTCCACTAATCTATTTTTTTCTCAATGGAACACGCAAATGCCCCCTGTTCGTCTGGCTCTGGTTGGTGACTACCGTGCTGATGCCGTTGCGCATCAGGCTATTCCTCTGGCAATAACGCTTGCCGCACAATCCCTTAACCTTGACGTGAACCCACAGTGGCTGCCAACTGCCAGCATCACCGATCGAAGCCAGCTGCGTGAGTATGATGCTACCTGGCTGGTGCCCGGCAGCCCCTATATTAATGACGACGGCGCTTTTCTGACTATCACCTGGGCGCGTGAAAACAACGTGCCTTTCCTCGGCTCCTGCGGCGGGTTCCAGTACGCTATCGTGGAATATGCGCGTAACGTTATGGGCTGGAGCGATGCCGGCCATGCCGAAACTGACAGCGCCGGGCGACTGGTGATTGCGCCATTAAGCTGTTCTCTGGTGGAGAAAACCGGGGATATCGTGATTGAGCCGGGCACGCTGCTGGCACGTGCTTACCGCACGACGGAGATAACTGAAGGCTATCACTGCAACTTTGGCGTCAATCCTGATTTTGTCGCCGACCTGAAATCATATCCGCTGCGCCTGAGCGCCCACGATAGTGATGGTGATGTGCGGGCGATGGAGCTACCGGGCCACCGCTTTTATGCTGCCACGCTGTTCCAGTCTGAGCGTGCCGCACTGCGAAACGAGCTGTCACCGCTGGTCGTAGAACTGCTGCGCGCTGCCAGCAGGGTCATGTAAAGAGAACGGAGTTTGCGGCTGCTGTTATCAGCCAACGGACATAAAAAGGGGCCAACCTCGCGGTCAGCCCCTTGTTTGCTATTAACTAGTCGATGTCGCGTTAGCGATACCTTAGCCCAGACGCTCTTTGATACGTGCAGACTTACCAGTACGCTCACGCAGGTAGTACAGTTTGGCTTGACGCACGGCACCACGACGTTTAACAGTGATGCTGTCGATTACCGGGGAGTGAGTCTGGAAGACACGCTCAACACCTTCGCCGTTGGAAATTTTGCGAACAGTGAATGCAGAGTGCAGACCGCGGTTACGAATAGCGATAACCACGCCCTCGAATGCCTGCAGACGCTTTTTAGCACCTTCAACGACCCATACTTTCACTTCCACGGAATCACCCGGACGGAATGAAGGTACGTCCTGTTTCAGCTGTTCTTGTTCAATCTGCTTAATAATGTTGCTCATAATTAAATCTCTTATCCTGGGTAAACTGATAGTTAAGGCGGATTAATCCAGCCGTATCATCGTTTTGTTGCCTGGGTGTGTTCCCGTTGGAACTCAGCCAGCAACTTTGCTTGCTCTTCAGTCAGAGCCAGGTTTTCCAGAAGTTCAGGTCTTCTAAGCCAGGTACGGCCCAACGACTGTTTCAGACGCCATTGGCGAATATCAGCATGGTTGCCCGACAGTAAAACCGACGGAACCTCCATCCCTTCCAACACTTCAGGGCGGGTATAGTGTGGGCAATCCAACAAACCGTCGGAAAAAGAGTCTTCCTCGGCTGACGCCTGTTTCCCCAGTACACCCGGTATGAACCGGGAAACCGAGTCAATCAGCGTCATTGCTGGCAGCTCGCCACCGCTGAGTACGTAATCGCCAATCGACCACTCTTCATCGATTTCGGTTTTGATTACGCGCTCATCAATCCCTTCATAGCGACCGCAAACCAGAATCAACTTCTGATGGGTCGCCAGTTCGCAAACCCCATCTTGATCGAGTTTACGCCCCTGAGGTGACAGATAAATCACCTTAGCGCCTTCCCCTGCCGCCGCTTTTGCTGCGTGGATGGCGTCCCGTAAGGGTTGCACCATCATTAGCATTCCCGGTCCGCCGCCGTAAGGACGTTCATCCACGGTACGGTGCCGGTCTTGAGTGAAGTCACGTGGACTCCAGCTCTGAATGCTGAGCAGGCCATTTTTTACTGCCCGGCCAGTTACTCCGTAATCGGTAATTGCGCGAAACATGTCAGGAAACAGGCTGATTATGCCAATCCACATACTCTGCGCCGGAGTATTACCGTTTTGTTCGGAGCTCAAAAACCAGGATCCCAATCTACTTTGATGGTGCGGGTAGTGAGATCGACATTCTTGATAACCTGTTCATCGAGGAACGGAATCAACCGCTCCTGCGCACCAAATGCATCCTTCAGGTTAGCCTTAACGACGAGAACGTCGTTTGAACCGGTTTCCATCATATCGATGACTTTACCCAGTTCATAACCTTCAACCGTGACTACCTGGCAGCCCATCAGGTCTTTCCAGTAATAGTCGCCGTTATCCAGCTCCGGCAGTTGCTCTGAATCCACGACAATTTCGCAATTGGTCAGCAGACCCGCAGCATCACGATCGTCAATGCCTTTGACTTTGATGATCATGTCCTGATTGTGGCGCTTCCAGCCTTCCAGCTCGACAAGCTGCCATTGACCCGCTCGTTGAATAAACCACGGCTGATAGTCAAAAATGCTTTCGGCGTCTTCGGTGGAGGAAAACACTTTGAGCCAACCACGAATACCATAGGCAGAGCCCATCTTCCCCAGAATTAACGGGGTTGCGGGAGGCTGCGCGGTGAGTTGCTTGCTCATGTTGACCACCGTGACAGATTAAGCTGCTTTCTTAGCTTGCTTGATCAGCGCGTTAACGCGATCGGACAGAGTAGCGCCCTGGCCAACCCAGTGCTCAATGCGGTCCAGATCCAGACGCAGTGGCTCAGCCTGACCAGAAGCGATCGGGTTGAAGAAGCCAACGCGCTCGATGAAGCGACCGTTGCGAGCATTACGGCTGTCGGTGACGACTACCTGATAAAACGGACGCTTTTTAGCGCCGTGACGTGCCAAACGAATTGTTACCATAACATCCTCTTTAGTTAATAAAACAACCGGGCCCCATTGAGGGAACGGGGCCCGGGTGCAATATAAAAAGCCCGAAAATTTTACTCATTTTGGCGCAAAAAGCAATCTAATTCGCCTGAGTCATTTTCCGGCTGGCTTAGCGACTTGGGAAACCCGGCGGCATCATACCTTTCATGCCGCGCATCATTTTTGCCATGCCGCCCTTCTTCATCTTTTTCATCATGCGCTGCATATCGTCAAACTGCTTGAGTAAGCGGTTAACGTCCTGAACCTGCATACCCGAACCGCTGGCAATGCGACGCTTGCGCGAACCTTTGATGATCTCCGGCTTTTGGCGCTCTTTGCGCGTCATGGAGTTGATCATCGCTTCCATGCGCACCAGCACTTTATCGTCCATCTGTGATTTAACGTTATCCGGCAGCTGCCCCATGCCCGGCAGTTTGCCCATCAGGCTGGCCATACCGCCCATATTGCGCATCTGCTTTAGCTGGTCGAGGAAGTCGTTCAGGTCAAAACCATCACCCTTCTTCAACTTGCTGGCCAGTTTCTCTGCCTGAGCGCGATCGACCTTGCTTTCGATATCTTCGATCAGCGACAGCATATCGCCCATGCCGAGAATTCGCGAGGCAATACGGTCAGGATAGAAAGGTTCCAGGGCCTCGGTTTTCTCACCGACCCCCATAAACTTAATCGGTTTCCCGGTGATATGGCGAATCGACAGCGCAGCACCGCCACGGGCATCACCATCCACTTTCGTCAATACCACACCGGTTAGCGGCAGCGCCTCGTTGAACGCCTTAGCAGTGTTGGCCGCATCCTGACCGGTCATGGCATCAACAACAAACAGCGTTTCTACCGGATTAATCGCGGCATGAACCTGCTTGATCTCGTCCATCATCGCTTCATCGACGTGCAGACGGCCAGCGGTATCCACCAGCAGCACATCGTAGAACTTCAGCTTCGCCTGCTGTAATGCATTCTTAACGATATCTACCGGCTGCTGGCTCAGGTCGGACGGGCAGAAATCCACCCCAACCTGTTCTGCCAGCGTTTCCAGCTGTTTAATTGCCGCCGGGCGATAAACGTCGGCTGAGACCACCAGCACTTTTTTCTTGTGCTTTTCGCGCAGGAATTTACCGAGTTTACCGACGCTGGTGGTTTTACCCGCCCCCTGCAAGCCCGCCATCAGAACCACCGCTGGAGGCTGCGCCGCCAGGTTCAGAGTGTTATTCTCCTCGCCCATTGCCGCCACCAGTTCGTTTTTCACGATCTTGACGAACTCCTGCCCCGGCGTCAGGCTTTTGTTCACTTCGTGACCGACGGCGCGTTCTTTAACACGTCCGATAAAGTCACGCACTACCGGCAGCGCAACGTCTGCCTCAAGTAGCGCCATGCGCACTTCGCGCAGCGTGTCTTTAATGTTGTCTTCTGTCAGCCGTCCACGGCCGCTGATATTGCGCAGGGTCTGCGATAGTCTATCGGTTAAATTATCAAACATCGTCTCTCGCTCAACGTAATGAGAGGCCGCCGTGGCGACACAATTGCACGGATTATAACATGATCCCGCCGGGATCTCAGCCATATACGATGAGATCGTTTGGAGCCAGCAGCCGCTGGCGCTATACTGAATTTTTCCTTATCCGGCCGGTACCTGACGAAAGCTATGTCCGTAACTGCGATTCTGGCGCTATTCGCCTACTCATTTAGCCTTGCCCTGATCATCCCCAGCCTGCTGCGCAAAAACAGTACCTGGCGGCGTCTGGCTATACTTTCTGCCATCATTGCCTTGGTATGCCATGCCGTGGCGCTGGAACAACGTATTTTTTCTCTGGATGGCGGACAAAACCTCAGCCTGCTGAACATTGCCTCGCTGGTTAGCCTGCTCATCTGCGTGATTATGACCATCGTTGCCTCACGTAACAGGGGCTGGATCCTGCTGCCGATAGTTTACAGCTTCGCTTTGATTAACCTGGCGTTTGCGACCTTTGTTCCTAATGCCTTCATTACTCACCTGGAAACGACACCAGGAATGATGGTGCATATCGGCCTGGCGCTATTTGCTTATGCTACCCTGATCATTGCCGCCCTGTACGCGCTACAGCTCGCCTGGATTGACTGGCTGTTGAAAAATAAGAAACTGGCTTTCAACACCGATATCCCCCCGCTGATGACTATCGAACGTAAGATGTTCCATATCACTCAAATTGGCGTTGTGCTGCTGACACTGGTGTTATGCACCGGATTATTTTTTATGCACGACCTGTTCAGTCGGGAAAATATTGATAAAGCGGTACTGTCGATTGTTGCCTGGTTCCTCTATATCGTGCTGTTGTGGGGCCACTACCATGAAGGCTGGCGCGGCCGCCGCGTGGTGTGGTTCAACTGCGGCGGCGCTTTTTTGCTCACCATGTCCTACTTCGGTAGCCGCATGTTGCAGCACTTTTTAATCTCCTGATTTCACCACAAGGATCTCTCGTGGAACACGTTTCAACCACTACCCTGATTATTACGCTGATCGTTATGATTCTGGTATCAGCGTACTTTTCCGGCTCCGAAACCGGCATGATGACGCTTAATCGCTATAAGCTGCGTCATCAGGCTAAAAACGGCAATCGCGCCGCACGCCGGGTCGAGAAACTCCTGCGACGTCCTGACCGCCTCATCAGCCTGGTCTTAATTGGCAACAACCTGGTAAATATTCTGGCCTCGGCGCTGGCAACCATTGTAGGAATGCGCCTGTACGGTGATGCTGGCGTAGCGATAGCAACCGGCATACTGACCTTCCTGGTACTTGTTTTTTCTGAAGTTCTGCCGAAAACCGTTGCGGCACTTTATCCGGAAAAAGTGGCTTTCCCCAGCAGCGTTCTGCTGGGGCCACTTCAGGTGGTGATGATGCCGCTGGTGTGGCTACTGAACATCATTACGCGGCTGTTGATGCGCATGGTCGGCATCAGCAGTGACGGTGCCATTAGCGGTGCGTTGAGCAAGGAAGAACTGCGCACCATTGTCTATGAATCGCGTTCGTTAATGTCGCACCGCAATCAGGATATGCTGTTGTCAGTCTTAGATCTGGAGAAGGTCAATGTTGATGACATTATGGTGCCACGTAATGAAATCGTCGGGATAAACATCAACGACGACTGGAAATCGATCGTGCGCCAGCTGACTCATTCACCGCATGGCCGCATCGTGCTGTATCGGGATTCGCTCGACGATACCATCAGTATGCTGCGCGTGCGCGAAGCCTATCGCCTGATGACGGAGAAAAAAGAGTTTACCAAAGAGGTCATGCTGCGCGCGGCGGATGAAATTTATTATGTGCCGGAAGGCACCCCGCTTAATGTCCAGTTGGTAAAGTTTCAGCGTAATAAGGAAAAAGTCGGTCTGGTGGTTGATGAGTATGGCGACGTCAAAGGGCTGGTCACTATCGAAGATATTCTGGAAGAAATTGTGGGTGATTTTACCACGTCCATGTCGCCCACGCTGGCGGAAGAAGTGATGCCACAGAATGACGGCTCGGTGCTGATCGAAGGTAGCGCCAATATCCGTGAGCTGAATAAAGTGTTCAACTGGACGCTGCCGGAAGCGGATGCCCGTACTATTAACGGCATGATTCTGGAGGAAATTCAGGATATTCCGTTACCGGGTGCCACCGTGCATATTTCTCATTATGCGGTGGATATTCTCGATGTTCAGGAGAATATGATTAAGCAGGTGCGCATTACGCCACAAAAATCGCTAAAAGAGTCAATCGGCTCATAGCGCAATGCATCACAGTAAAAAGGCGACCCAATAAGGTCGCCTTTTCTCTTCTCGCAACTGACTAAATATGCAGCTCTTTCAGCTTCTCTTTTGGCAGTGCCAGTTCATCGTTACGGTTAACGCGAATGTCGTTTTCAATGATATGACGGGCGATATCCTGTGCTTCATCCAGCGAGTGCATTTCATAAGTCCCGCACTGATACTCGTTCAGTTCAGGGATCTGACGCTGGTCGGCCACTTTCAGCACATCACCCATCGCCGCTTTCCATGCCTGAGCCACGCGCTGCTCGTCCGGCACGCCAATCAGACTCATATAAAAACCGGTGCGGCATCCCATCGGGGAGATATCGATGATTTCCACTCCGTTACCGTTCAGGTGATCGCGCATGAAGCCAGCGAACAGATGCTCCAGCGTGTGAATGCCGCGCTCAGGCAACACTTCCTTGTTGGGACGGCAGAAACGCAGGTCGAACACCGTAATGGTGTCACCATGCGGGGTCTGCATGGTTTTGGCTACGCGCACGGCAGGAGCAGCCATGATGGTGTGATCGACGGTAAAGCTATCCAGCAATGGCATATGGTTACCTCAACAAATTAATTTATTTTTGATGCGATGAAACTTTCTCGATCGCCAGACGTCTGAATATATGAAAGACGCGTATTCGTTATCATCATCTCATCCCTGACAACAGAGATGTTAATTTAGGCCACATTGATGTGGCCTTTTCTTTTGGCACTAGCTTTTACCCTTCAAAAAGGCTTCCAGGCTAAGCGTGTCACTTTCTTCGATTTCCCTCTGGCTTTGCTGCGAACGTTGCGCTTCGTCGTGGAAGCGTTGCTCTGTCAGCACTTGCAGCGACTCATCACTCAGCAGGGCACGATACTGCTCTGCCAGTGCCATCCCGGTTTTTTCAATACCGTTTTCTTGAAGAGTCCGCAGGAAACGGGCGGAGTAGGTCAAATCAGGATTGTCAAAAGATGCGGCCAGCCGCTCACACACTTCCTGATATTGGCAATCGCCACCTTGGCTATCGAGCGTTTTGGCAACGCGTAGCAAATCGTTAAACAACGCTTTGCCGACATCAACCAACGGATGCTCTGCTTCTCCACATCCTATACCAATGGTTTGCCCAGGCTTACGCCCTTCGAGGATAACCCTGTTCCAGTTTTTACGAGTACAGGCCAGCTCGGCACTGTCCATCTCTGGAGCATCAGCCAGCGCACACCAGATAAGGAACAGATCGAGAAAACGTACCTGATCCGCATCCACGCCGATTGGCGAGAATGGGTTAATATCCAGTGAGCGCACCTCGATATATTCTATGCCACCACGTTGCAATGCGTCGGAAGGGGCTTCTCCCGAGCGCGTGACGCGTTTAGGACGGATAGGGGCATATAGCTCGTTTTCAATCTGGAGTACATTCGTGTTCAGCTGTAGCCAGTCACCATTTTTATCCTTCACCCCCATCGCCGCAAACTCTTCTGACGGCGTTTTAATTGCCGCCTTCAGACCTGAAATGTAGTCGGGCAGATTGTTGAAAGCGATCTCCAGACTACTCTGCGATTTATTGGTATAGCCAAGATCGCTCAGGCGCAGCGAGGTCGCATAAGGCAGCGACAGCATGCCTTTGTCGCTGCGCTGGAATGGCAGCTTGCTTTCTTTCCCCTGTAGGAAAGAAGAGCAAATGGCTGGAGAAGCCCCGAAAAGATACGGGATCACCCAGCCAAAGCGATAATAGTTACGTATCAAACGTAAATAGCCTGCGGAGATCGCCTCTTTACCACTTTCCGCGTCTTCAACACCCGCCCATGACTGCCAGAAGGAGAGTGGCAGCGAAAAATTGTAATGCACGCCGGAAATGATCTGCATCAGCGCGCCATATCTGTTCTTCAGTCCCTGACGATACAGGGTCTTCATCTGTCCGATGTTTGAAGAGCCGTATTGCGCGAGTTCAATATCCTGATCGCGGTCAACCCTGCATGGCATGCTCATTGGCCACATGCGCTCTTCGCCAAGCTCACGGGCAGTATGACGGTGAATGTCACGCAAAAAGGCCAACAGGCGATCGATATCCCGATCGACCGGCGTGATAAATTCCAGCAGCGCTTCGGCGAAATCGGTAGTAATCCACTTATGCGTTAAGGCAGCTCCAAGAGAAGCCGGGTGAGCAGTGGTGGCCAGATAGCCATCGGGCCTGACGCGCAGCGTTTCACGCTCAATACCGCGACCGATGCCGTTAAGTGCATCAGGATGAGCTTCCAACCAGGTAAGCGCCTGTGATACATCCGGGATCAAATTGACCTCCCGCAGAGAGAAAATTTATTATTGTTAAGCATAATGTTAATCGTAGCGCCGCCTGAAAGCGAATCAATGCCACCATTCCATGCCCTGAAGTGTTGCGGCTGCCAGCGCGACGTAGCGCAAAGTCTTACCAACGGCGAGAAAAACCACCATCGGCAGCCAGGAAAAACGCAGCCAGCCGGCAACCACGCATAGCAGGTCGCCAATTACCGGCAACCAGCTAAAAAGCAATGCAGCAGGCCCTAAACGCCTGAGCCATACCGCCGCTGTATCATGCCATCGTCCCTGATTTTTTAACGGTATAAAACGGCCTATAACAATGTTGGTTAACCCTCCCAGAGTATTCCCCAGTGCGGCTAGCGCCACCAGTGCGCTGACAGACACTTTCCCTGCCATCACCAGCCCGACCAGTAATGCTTCCGAACTGCCGGGCAATAGCGTGGCACTCAGGAAGCTGCTGGTCAACATCGAACCGTAAGACAACCACTCACTCACAGTCGTCTGACATCCACCGCATCCATTCCTGCAGCTCGCGCGGCCTGCAAGCCAAAGTCCGCATCTTCGAACACCACACAACGCGCAGCCGCGACGCCCATTAATTCGGCGCAGCGTAGAAAGGTATCAGGTTCTGGTTTATGACGTTTAACATCATCTGCTCCGACAATGGCATCGAAATGATGGTACACACCGAGATGCTGTAACAACGCAACCGCCATTGCGTGCTCACTTCCGGTTCCTACCGCCATCGGACGGCGTCCCCTGTACGCTTTCACCACTTCAATCAGCGGCAATGGCTGCACGACGTCAAACAGCATGGTTTTCAGCAGTTGCGTTTTTTCAGCAGCAAGCTGATAAGGATCAAGGTCACTTTGTTGGGCAGTCACAATTGCCTGAGCAATACGCCAGGAGGGAGAACCATTCAGGCCAATAAGAACCGTTTCATCATAGCTCAACCCGTATTGCAAAAGCACCTGACGCCAGGCTTCACGGTGCGTCGACTCTGTGTCAAGGATGGTGCCATCCATATCGAAGATCAAGCCATCGTAATCATCGTACATTCTCGTGTCCATCCTGAAAGCGGAATGATTACTTTAGCTTAAAAGCAGCATGATTGTCGCTTTGGCCGTGAAGAGGCGAGAATTTAATGAGTTACATAAATGATGTCAGTAGACAAGTGCTAAAGAAGAAGGCTGTCAGTCGGGATAATGCATAGATTGAACGGGAGAGATGAATTGATTGACTTCGTCTGCTAAAACCCTATAGAAGAGGGTTATTCGGCTTAGCCTCACCCTGAGGGCCGTTGCTGAAGCAACGTTATCCTCCTTAATGCTGGCTGTGACAACTTCTCATTCATGCCAAATAAAGGGGGCTTTCAGTATTGCGGAATATGGTGCATCCAGGAGGATTCGAACCTCCGACCGCTCGGTTCGTAGCCG
>NZ_CAHS01000011.1 GCF_001050515.1 Erwinia piriflorinigrans CFBP 5888 | reverse complement strand
CTCGGTTCGTAGCCGAGTACTCTATCCAGCTGAGCTATGGATGCATATTTAATTCTTGTATAACGCAGTGTGCTAATAACTCACTGTAATTCATGCTGCTAACGCAACATCTAATACTCAAAATTAAAGCCGCACTAAGCAGCTTTAGAATATGGTGCATCCAGGAGGATTCGAACCTCCGACCGCTCGGTTCGTAGCCGAGTACTCTATCCAGCTGAGCTATGGATGCATTGGGGAATTCAATGTAGGAGATAAAGCGTAAAACTGATGAAATACTTAAGAATGGTGCATCCAGGAGGATTCGAACCTCCGACCGCTCGGTTCGTAGCCGAGTACTCTATCCAGCTGAGCTATGGATGCAAAATGGCGGTGAGGCGGGGATTCGAACCCCGGATGCAGCTTTTGACCGCATACTCCCTTAGCAGGGGAGCGCCTTCAGCCTCTCGGCCACCTCACCACTAGCACTCTTTCGAGTTGTGCTTCAGAGCTTTCTAACTGCTCATCGGCACTGCGTGGCGCACATATTACTTTCTGGGCGTTGTAAGTCAAACAATTTCTCCCGCTTTTTTCGTTCACCGCGATTGATTGCACAAATGCCACGCAATATGCCCATTTTCACGGCAAAAAGAGTGAATTATCAACAGCGAATCAAGCAATAAGCCCCTTGAATAAGCAGATCATAAAAATTGAAATGGAATAAAAAGGCAGTCGAAAGTATGACGTCGGCAGACGAAAGGGCAAATCAAGGGAGGATAACCAGATAAAACAGAAGAACGATAGCGCCTCGCTATGAACAGCGAGACGCTGGATACGTTAGTAACTCGTTTGCTGCGTTTTTTCGGCCTGTATGCGCTGATAGATCTCTTCGCGGTGCACCGAAACTTCTTTAGGGGCGTTCACACCAATACGTACCTGGTTACCTTTGACTCCCAGCACAGTTACAGTCACCTCATCACCGATCATGAGGGTTTCACCAACTCGACGAGTTAGAATAAGCATTCTTTGCTCCTTGAAAGATTAAAAGAGTCGGGTTCACTGCGTCCCGGCATTATCCATCATACAACGCTAAACGTTGGATAAGACAAATACACTCTGCGTGCACATGACTACCAATACATTCCGCTGATACTTAGTTTAGCCGAAAACCACATCATCAACCCGACTTTATGATTGCAGGGGCGCGTCTTCAGGAATAAACGCCAGTATTTTTTCACTGCTGGCCCCCCCTTTGCGATACGCTTCTCTACCCATCATATTTCACACTACAGGCGTTATGGCGGTGTTAACCGGCACGCCCTGCCCTTGCCCCTTCGGGCTGCTGTGGGCAGAGTTTTGTGCAACCCATTCACTGACTCCGGCCAGCTCAATGTGATCAACGGCCCTGCCACCTTCCTGCAACTCAAATTATTTTGGATAAAGTACTACAGCTTTGCTGCCACCCATGACTCAACGCTGGCCAGTGCCGCTGGCAAAGCCAGTGCATCCGTACCGCCTGCCTGAGCCATATCGGGACGGCCACCACCTTTACCGCCAACCTGCTGGGCCAGTTCGCCCACCAGCTCTCCTGCTTTGATGCGGTCGGTCAAATCTTTAGTCACCCCGGTAATCAGGGATACTTTTCCATCGACAACAGTCGCCAGCACGATAATTGCAGATCCAAGCTGATTTTTCAGATCGTCGACCATCGTACGTAGCATTTTCGGCTCTACATCACTCAATTCGCTAACCAGCAGCTTAGTTCCTTTTAACGGTACTGCTTTACTGCTCAGTGATGCACTTTCTTGCGCAGCCTGCTGATCCCTTAGCTGCTGCAACTGCTTTTCAAGTGCACGCGCATGGTCAATAAGCGCACGAACTTTTTCATTAAGATTACTGTTATTGGCTTTTACCAGATGAGCTATATCCGCAAGCTGCTCGTTCTGACTATACAGCAGCGCCAGCGCACCTTCACCGCTTACGGCTTCGATACGGCGCACACCCGCTGCGGTTCCCGATTCAGAAATGATACGGAATAGGCCAATATCACCGGTGCGGGTGGCATGCGTGCCGCCGCATAGTTCAGTCGAAAAGTCGCCCATGCTGAGTACACGCACATGGTCATCATACTTCTCCCCGAACAGGGCCATTGCACCATGAGCTTTCGCCGCGTCCAATGCCATAATATTGGTTTCAATCGGTAAATTGCGGCGTACCTGGGCATTAACGATCTCTTCCACCTGACGAATTTCCTGTGCCGTCATGGCTTCAAAATGAGAGAAATCAAAACGCAGGTATTTATCATTAACCAATGATCCTTTCTGCGCCACATGATGACCAAGTACCTGACGCAGTGCAGCATGCAGCAAATGGGTGGCCGAGTGATTGAGGCGAATACGCTCACGACGCGCCTCATCAACCTGCGCCGCCACAAAGTCGCCAACGCGCAGCTCACCGACAGCCAGCTTACCGCTATGCCCAATCGCCTGAGCATATTTCTGGGTGTCGCTGACCATGAAGCTTGCGCTATTACCTTGCAGTTCACCGGTGTCGCCAACCTGGCCGCCTGACTCGGCGTAGAAAGGCGTGGAGTCGAGCACGATAACCCCTTCCTGACCGGCGCTGATAATATCAGCAGACTCTCCATCAACAAAGATAGCAGTAATTGCAGCGTTAAGTTGCAACTGTTGGTAGCCTTTGAATTCAGATGCCTTATCGATGTGGATCACATTATTGTAATCGGTGCCAAAACCACTGGCATTACGCGCGCGCTGGCGCTGTTGCTCCATTGCACGCTCAAAACCGGCTTCATCAATTTTCAGATTACGCTCACGGCAAACATCTGCGGTTAAGTCGACAGGGAAACCAAAGGTATCGTACAAACGGAATACGGTTTCACCATCCAGCGTATCGCCCTGCAGGTTTTCAAGCTCTTCATCCAGAAGTGCAAGCCCGCGCTCCAGTGTTTTTGCGAACTGCTCTTCTTCGGTTTTCAGCACCTGTTCAACCTGCGACTGCTGGCGCTTCAGATCTTCACCAGCCGCCCCCATGACGGCAATCAGCGGAGCCACCAGTTTGTAGAAGAAGCTTCCCTTCGCACCCAGCATGTTGCCATGACGCACCGCACGACGAATAATACGGCGCAACACATAGCCACGGTTTTCATTGGATGGGATAACACCATCTGCAATCAAGAATGCACATGAGCGGATATGGTCGGCGATAACGCGCAGCGATTTATTGCTAAGATCCGTCGCCCCAGTCATCTGAGCCACTGATTTGATCAGTTGAGCGAACAGGTCGATTTCATAGTTAGAATTCACGTGCTGCAACACGGCGGTGATACGCTCAAGGCCCATCCCGGTATCAACTGAAGGCTTCGGCAGCGGCAGCATGGTACCGTCAGACTGACGGTTAAACTGCATAAAGACGATGTTCCAAATTTCAATATAACGGTCACCGTCTTCTTCCGGGCTTCCCGGTGGCCCACCCCAAATATGATCGCCGTGGTCAAAGAAGATCTCCGAGCACGGGCCGCAGGGGCCGGTATCGCCCATTTGCCAGAAGTTATCCGAGGCATAAGCGCTGCCTTTATTGTCACCAATACGAATGATGCGTTCGCGCGGAACGCCGATCTCTTTTTCCCATATATCAAAGGCTTCGTCATCGGTCTCGTAGACGGTTACCCAAAGTTTCTCTTTCGGCAAACCAAACCACTGCGCACTGGTCAACAGCTCCCAGGCAAAAGCGATCGCTTCTTGCTTGAAGTAATCACCAAAGCTGAAGTTGCCCAGCATCTCGAAGAAGGTGTGATGACGAGCGGTATAACCCACATTCTCCAGGTCATTGTGCTTACCGCCAGCTCGAACGCAACGCTGCGAACTGGTAGCGCGGGAATAGTTTCGCTTATCCTGGCCAAGGAAAACGTCTTTAAACTGGTTCATCCCGGCATTGGTGAATAGCAGCGTCGGGTCATTATTAGGAACGAGGGAGCTACTGGCTACAATCTGATGTCCCTTGCTCTGGAAAAAGTCGAGAAACGTTTGACGGATCTCCGCAGTGCTCTTGCTCATATTTGTCCTGAATCACGCTAACGAATATTTCGTGGGTCTTACTATGCAGCTATTGCCTCGACTGCGGCGACACACGAACAAAAAGTGAGGGATAAGATAAATTTTCTTCAGGGGGAAGTAAAATCGGATTGATGTTCAATCACCAAAATTCTCGTAAATAGCGCGGATATCTTCCATAAAGAAGCCTTTAGACATCAGATAGCGCTGCACTTTTGCTTTCTGCTCCCACGCGGTAGGGAGGGGATGTCCGAATTTACGTTCAGCCAGCTGAAAAGCCTGGCTCTGCCAGTCAATTTCGGCGACAGACAGCGCCTCATCAATCAAACTTTTTTCCACACCCTTCTGTCCCAGTTCCAGACGGATGCGCTGCGGCCCAAACCCTTTGCGACTGCGCCCTGCCACATAACGTTCGGCGAAATGCGCATCATCCAGCCAGTTATGCTGATAGCACCAGTCAACAACCTTGTCGAGCTCTTCGGTGCTTGGCGGTTCAGGCTGGACTTCACTTTTAGTGAATCGCGCGGCGCGCTCACTTGATTGAACCAACTTACGGCGGAACTCTGCCTCACTGTGATCGCGCATCGCGAGAATACGCATTGCTCGTTCCAGCAGTTTCGCATGGCGGGTTCGTTCAGTGGTATCTGACATAGCGGTGCCCACAAGTTTTAATGAAACAAACTGAAGAGTTAGGGTAACGTTTGGTGGCGATGCTTACGAGTAAAAATCGCATAAAATTGATTGCGATAATCTAGTTTATCGCTAATTCGAGGGAGCAGATTTTAAAAATGACAAAAGGGAACCATCTGGCAGTTCCCCTTCAACATTGAGCATTCTGTGGTAAGCGTCAGGATGGAGCGCCCAGAACTCCGGCCGCCCCACTGAGATTAGAAGCCTTCGTTAGCTTCGCTTTCAGTATCCACTTCATGCGCAGCCGGAGTGAAATCAGGCTTATCGTCCTGATTACCCAACAGCATTTCACGCAGCTTGGCATCAATTTCGTTGGCAATGGCCGGGTTGCCCTTAAGGAAGTTACCCGCATTGGCTTTACCCTGGCCAATTTTATCGCCGTTATAGCTATACCAGGCACCTGCTTTTTCAATCAGCTTGTGCTTCACGCCCAGATCAACAAGTTCACCAAAAATGTTAATCCCTTCACCATACATGATCTGGAATTCCGCCTGCTTGAATGGTGCTGCGACTTTGTTCTTCACCACTTTGACACGGGTTTCGCTGCCCACCACTTCATCGCCCTCTTTGATCGCGCCGATGCGGCGAATATCAAGACGAACAGAAGCGTAGAACTTCAGCGCGTTACCGCCAGTGGTGGTTTCCGGGTTACCGAACATCACGCCAATTTTCATACGGATCTGGTTGATAAAGATCAGCAGAGTACCGGAATTCTTCAAGTTACCGGCCAGTTTACGCATTGCCTGACTCATCATACGTGCCGCAAGGCCCATATGAGAATCGCCAATTTCGCCTTCAATTTCAGCTTTCGGCGTCAGCGCCGCGACGGAGTCGACAATGATGACATCAACAGCACCAGAACGTGCCAGTGCATCACAGATCTCCAGTGCTTGCTCACCGGTATCAGGCTGAGAGCACAGAAGATTATCGATATCGACGCCCAGTTTTTTAGCATAAACGGGATCCAGCGCGTGCTCGGCATCGATAAACGCACAGGTTTTACCCTTACGCTGCGCAGAGGCGATGACTTGAAGGGTTAATGTCGTTTTACCTGAAGACTCCGGCCCGTAAATTTCGACAATACGCCCCATCGGCAGGCCGCCCGCACCCAGCGCGATATCCAGCGACAAAGAGCCGGTGGAGATGGTCTCTACATCCATCGTGCGGTCTTCACCCAGGCGCATGATGGAGCCCTTACCAAACTGCTTTTCAATCTGGCCCAGCGCTGCTGCCAGTGCTTTTTGCTTGTTGTCGTCAATAGCCATTTCTACTCCTAATCATGCGGGTAAAGCACACGCGAACGTTGCTCAATCGATAAAATATGCACTGATTATACTGTATAGTCATACAGTATCAAGTTTAATTTCTAAGAAAATGGTCATGCAAAGTTTGAAGGGCCCAGCCCGTTGCCTGACGGCGAACTGCTTCACGGTCGCCGCTAAAACAGCGAACCAACGTTAACACTTCACCACTTTCAGAGGCGAAGCCAAACCAAACCGTGCCCACGGGTTTCTCTTCACTGCCGCCATCCGGCCCGGCAATGCCGCTAACCGACAGGGCATACTGACTCCTGGCTTCATGTAATGCCCCTTTAGCCATTTCACTGACCACCTGGCTGCTCACCGCACCAAACTGCGCGAGCGACTGCTCCGTGACGCCAATCATCTGCTGCTTGGCGGTATCGCTGTAGGTGACAAAACTGCGCTGAAACC
This sequence comes from Erwinia piriflorinigrans CFBP 5888, assembly GCF_001050515.1. Taxonomy (GTDB): domain Bacteria; phylum Pseudomonadota; class Gammaproteobacteria; order Enterobacterales; family Enterobacteriaceae; genus Erwinia; species Erwinia piriflorinigrans. Next base: position 139,658 of record NZ_CAHS01000011.1, on the reverse strand, counting down.
AGCCAGAGCTCCCGGCAATATCCGTCAGCACTTTAGCAATCCAGCCCCCGGTGCAAGATTCGGCGGTCGTCACACTGGCGTTACGAGCCAGCAATAGCTGGCCGATACGCGCACTTAATTGGGTTAATTCATTATCCGTCATCGCGTATTGCCCCTACCCCATCAATCCAGAACAAAAGAGTAGCACCTTTTAGTTGAACAAAACGCTGTCGCCGCCATTTTTGCGGCGCCTCTTCAAGACTTGATATCAGATTTTTTGCGCCATGAAGGAAATACGGCGAAGATGCTTTCACGCCGAAAACATCCTGTCGTTTGATAGCCAGAAGGGGTAGGTGCCGGATCAAAAGCACCGTTTTAATTGATGAGAGGAAAGTGCAGCCAGCATAAACATCAGTCTGACTGCTTCAAGAATGGATAAACGATGTCAGAAGCTAGCGCGCATCACGCACTGCCAGCCCCAGCTGCCAAACCGCCATCGCATAGTGGTTGCTGTGATTATAGCGAGTGATCGCGTAGAAGTTCGGCAGGCCATACCAGTATTGATACCGTTTACCCATATCAAATTTCAGCAGACTGACCTGTTGATGATTAACCAGAGGTATCTTTGAAGACAAACCGGCTGCATTCAACGAGGCTACCGTGTAGCGAGTTTTAAAGCCGCTTTCCAGTCCGGGAGCCTGCCCATTCGCTTCAACCGCCACAGTACCGTTCTTCAGCCATCCGTGAGCCTGAAAATAATGCGCCACGCTGCCAATTGCATCGACCGGGTCCCACAGGTTGATGTGACCATCGCCATTAAAATCGACGGCATATTGTTTAAACGCTGATGGCATAAACTGACCATAGCCCATCGCCCCGGCAAAAGAACCCCGTAAATCAAGCGGATCGTCGTCTTCTTCACGAGCCATCAAAAGGAAGGTTTCAAGCTCGCCGCTAAAATACTGGGCGCGGCGTGGATAGTTGAATGAAAGCGTTGCGAGCGCGTCAATGATACGTGTTTTACCCATAACGCGTCCCCAACGGGTTTCTACGCCAATGATCCCGACAATAATTTCCGGGGGAACACCATACTTTTGTTGGGCACGCTCTAATACATCCTGATATTGATTCCAGAATGCTACGCCGTTTTGGACGTTTGCTGGAGTCACAAATTTGCTGCGATAGCGTATCCATGCACCATTTGGCCCGCTCGGCACCTGTGCCGTGCTTGGTGCCTGACGATCCATAAGGCGTATTATCCAATCGAGATTCTTGGCCTGCGCCAGCACGTTGTGCAACTGCTCACGGTCAAAACCGTGCTTACGCACCATATCATCAACAAAGGTATTGGCAGCCTGATTATTGGCAAAGTCGCCACCCAACACCGCGCCACTGTGCGCGGGTTCAAGCAGGAAGGTGCCACGGCCCTTAAAGGGATTACCCTGCGGTTGATCTTTCGGCTGACTGCTACAGGCGGTCAGGAATGCGACTACGGGGATGAGCGCTGCCAGATAACGCATTGGATGTCCATTTATGGTTCAGAAAGGTCGGATACAGATGGTAAAACATTGTCAGTCAGAAGTTAATGCGCAATTACTAATAGCGATACTTAACTCTGTACCATTGCGCTGATTGATGTTTGATGGGCATGATCAAGTGCTTTGATCGCGTAACTATTACGCTTTTTACTACCTGATCTCAATGAGCGAGCGACGGGAACAAAGCTGACCATCATGAAACCCTGAGTTGACCACTCAGGGTAAGGGGTTTACCCGCTGTGTAGTACTTCAGACACTGTCCAGAACCAGAATGACAGCCAGAAATCAATGCTTGTAATAGATCTCGCCCGATTTCGCCTGAAGGATTTTGCCGTCAACATTGGTGATCATCACATAGTTTCCTCCCATATAGGTCCAGTGACTGTCCGCTTCCGGCGCGGGCAGATGTCTGACATTCCACTGGGTAATTTCGTATTTCTTGCCGCGATAGAGCTCCGGCACAACGTCACCCATAGCAAAGCGCTTAAAATCTGCGAAGAAGGTTTTTACATCATAGGGATCGGTCGGATTGCTTTGGGCCTGCGGGTTTTGATCGCCTGGCGCCTGCGACAACGAATTCTGGCTTTCAGGGGTTTGTACAGCAGGCGTTTGTACTTCAGGAACAGCGGCTTCTGCAGCCCGATCGTTTTCCGCATAAGCCGTAGAGACACTGGACAATGCCATTGCTGAGAACAGCGCGGAGCAAAGTACCACTTTCAAGTTACGCATATCATCTCCAAAATTAAGGCCATCAGGCAGCATTCCGCCGCACAATCAAGGTAAGTATAAGGTTGGTCATCAACAAGCCGCCCGACCTGCGCCCCGTAAACATGAGAGGGTCAAAAAGCAAGAGGGTTCCGGCATAGCTGTGCAGGATGATATGCGTTATCAGCGAGATAGTCAGGAGTTAAATCAGGAAAATGAGAATGGGATAGCCAGCTTGCCCTTTCCTTGATGGATCCTTGCAGAGTCAGTACCCACGAAAGGAAGGGGCAGATAAACAAAATTACGATTTACATCCCTAATTAAGGTTTTTTCTCAAATAAGAAACGGACGGTATCAGCAAATTCTTTCGCATAATCACCGGGGCTGTTGCTGGCAATCGCTGCATTGTTGACGCGATATTTACCATATACATAGAATGAGGGCGTTGACGTGACGTTCAGCGTTTCGACTGCATCATACTGTTTCTTAACCAAAGCCTGAACAGGCAGGCTACGCCGCGTGTTTTCATATTGTCCGGCCTCGACGCCAATCGAGCTAAACACCTTCATGATATCAGCAACACTTTTAACAGAGTGCTCTTGCTGAATTTTCTCAAACAGCAGTTTTTCTACTTTGTCCTCAATACCAAGAACCATTGCCACTGACCATGCTTCAGTCAGTTCATGCCCCAAAGGCCCCATAAGACCAACATGATATTTAGTTAACTTGGTACCAGCGGGTAATTTTTCAGCGATTGTGTCAGTCACTTTGTAAGTGTGGGAAAACTGAAAACACGGCCCACAATAAAAAGAAAAGAACTCCACGACATCGGGCACTGTCGTTACAGGCTTGTCTTGCAGAAAGTAGCTGTCGTTCTCTTTATAATTAGCCGCATTAGTCAGGGAGGAGAACAGAGCAGAAATGCAGAAAAGAAACAGTAATGTATAACGATTTACTCGGGTTGACATAGGGCCTCTAAATAAAAGACAGGTTATCGGAACAGATGGTAAATGGGTTATGCGATTGTCAGGGCGCAATGCAGCAGCAAGTTCTTTGCCGTGAATAACCAGCCACGAGGGCGAGATTTTACACCAAAATCGGCACTGCACTCTTTTTTTACAAAACTTTGCTCTCAATGGTGACAACCTAAAATAAAAATCAAACAGCGGCATTCACTCAAACTCAAGCAGATTCCCCGGAATTCATCCCGGATATAACTCCCACTTTTTAACACAAAGCCTGAATAAAATCTAAAAAAATACTTATTACTATTGTTGAAAACATATTATTAATCATGTTAATTAATAACAATAAGGTTTTCTAAGAAAAACATTTAGCCGCCCCTTTATTTATTATTCAAAGGGAAAAACCAATCCGCCCGAATGCTGCTCGTGGAGAGTATCTTCTCTATGAAATAAGAATAATATATGGCCAGCACCATCTTTTCGGCAACCTCAGCCACAGGTCTTAGAACACGCCACGCTGTAAGAACAAATTTCATCCAACTTTGCAAGGAGTGCATGCGTACTTAAGACTTATACCAACTTAATAGTCCTGAGGAGTGAAATTATCTGGTGCCAGCTGCCGCGCAAGTGCCTGTCGGGCCGAGTTCACGGATGCAATCTTCTGGCAAATGAAGTCTTTGCTTTTGATGCCAGAGATTTCAACATGGTTTTTATATACAAAAGTGAAATCCTTGCCAGTTTTAGTTAGCGGCTTTGACACCAGCCGATACCCTAGCTTTGGTATAGTCTGGATCTTGTTTCTGCCAGAATCACCCAACATTTCTCGAAGAGCATAAATTATTTGTGTGATACATGGCCTTGAAATGTAAGAATGCGGCCAAATCTTTGCGGTTAAATCAGTATATGTCACGACGTCTGGATATGTAGAACATAACAAGAACAAAACCTCAGACTCTTTTTTTCTGATTGTTCTAACGCCATTTTTACATTTAACACGACGAATATAGGGGTTGAATTCAATCTCATCGATAAAGATATCTTTTTCAATATCCATGTAACATACTCCCTGAGAACTTAAATAGGATAAGACACACTAATATGACACTTATATTCTTGATAAGCCAGTCAGGGATCCGTTGATGGTCCTCTGACATTCATACATCTACCACAGATGTTGCTAACTAACAGATACTATCAGCCCCCTCCTTTCATAACTAATAAACATCTATTTTACATCAAAAAAATAAATCGTCAAAAAGAACACTGATTGATTACACCCAGAAACATCAAGATTTCCCGCAACCAGAACAGACACCTTTGCAAGGATTTCAGAACTCCATTTATTTCAACATCAACGAATATTTCTCAGTGCATTTCTCACCCGAGTAAATCCCGTTACTTTCGCTGGCAGTATGACTTTTAATACTATACACCCCCTATTTGTAGGAATATCGGGATGAGCACAGCAGCCAAAACTGAAGCGATTAAGAGCTTCTTCGACGATTTACCAGTCTTGCAATATAACCTACGGTAAGCCTATCAGATATTTTCGAATCGTTAATGACAACACCATATTCTTCAAGCCTTACCAGAAAGTCAATAATTTCAACGGAATCCATTCCCAGATCTTTAATCAAGCTGTAATTAGGGTCGATATCATTTGGAAGTATACCATTAACCTGGTAGAGGAGGTCGTTAACAATACGCAAAGATTTTTCAACTTCGCTTGAATCACTCACTTGTAACCTCGCAGGTATTTATCAACTTAGCTTCCACTTTATTCACGGGATTATTTTGGCCCTTTATTTATCAGCAAAAATGTCCCCACTAAACTGCCTGGTACTATCTTTAGATGGGATGGCGATCCGGTTAAATAGATCGAATGAGCGGACAGTGGTATGAATGCGGGGTGAGTTTCCTGAGTTTTTATGAGGTTGTTTTTTATTTTCATCTTGCTGTCGATGTTCGCTCACTACGACATTTCTCGCGCTTGGTTCGCTACTCGTTATCGGGGAAATATGTCTCCCAATTTTCTTCCCGGCTTTGGAACTATCGAGACGAATCATTTCTTCAAAATATTTAACCTTCTGGTTGAATAGTAATGTTCCACTTTCATCTGGCACCTTTTTCTCGGTAATATTATCCTCTTTTACAATGTCACTATAATCCGCGTAGCTGGCAGAAAAATCACTCCTCTTTCCGTCATGATCAGGTGATATTTGGGTTGGGTATTTTGTATTTTTATCATATTGCACTTCCAAACCGTCAAACGTATTTTCCACTGAAGGTGAAGAGAGCCTGAAGCCTTCTGAATTTATTACCAGCTCGGATTTTTCATCCCAGATCTTACGTCGGGCATGTTGCGAAACCGGGATAGCATTGACAATTTTTGCACTTCTACTTGAAGCCAGAGGCGGATTTTTCGGGATCTTACTTGAATCAATTTCAATTGAGTCTGACTTATCAGAATGCGGTTCGCACTCTGTGAGCGGCTTATTTGCCCATTCAGAGCCAGGTGATTTAGCCGCAAGGCGTAAATTGGGCTGTGCAGAAAAATGATGCTCTTGAATATCAGCAGAACCTGGCTGTTGGATTTGTGTAACATTTTTCAGAACTGGAAGAAAATGCTGTACTTTTTTAAGGCTGGTTGACTCATCTATCAATCCAATAATCTTCTCGATCATTTTTACTATCCGTTCATCTGACTTTACGGACGAAGCATCAGGCTGCCTCCCCTGTTGAGCAAGCAAAACATCACTCAGTTTTATTGCAATACTGGCAAGATCATGTTCAGGCGTATTTGGCATTGATGATGAATCGCCATTAATCATTGCATTAGATGATCCCCCTGCCAGGTGGATATTTATACCACGGGATTCAGTAACCTGCGCATCTGCCAGTTCTACCTTGTTTGGCTCAGCCGTGCGAGGTTCAGAGGCTGGCGAATCCTTATGATTTAGGGTCAGAAGGATCGATTTGCAGGCATCATTAAAAAAATCACCATATTGAGCTATATCATCAATGCTTGGATTAGTACTTAACAATTGCGATATACTGTAAGAGAACATGTTATGAGTGCCCAGTAAACTCTCTGAAAAAATGGTGTTATCATTTAGAGTATTGGCGTAAAATTTATGGTGCTCCTTCCAGGCAAGGCGGCACATTTCTAACAAATCGTTGATATGGCTATTTAGTGATTCCTGACCATGCCTGGCCAGCAGCCCTCTTAGTTTTTTTACAACATCCCGCTCTTTTTCATTATCTCCCCCTGCTTTAACCAGAGTCGTACATATTCCATCAAGAATTTTCTTATCATCATCAAGGTTTTTCTTATTACAATCCAGGATTTCCCTATCGGCATCCGGGACATCCTTGATATTTCTTTTTATTTCGTTAATATCATTTCTTTTTTTAATTTCAGTTGCGAGCATGCCCAGCAGGGATTTTATCGATCCCATATCTTCACTCATGCTGGCGCTGGCAAAATCTGGCGGAAGATCTTTTCTATACATTTCACTAATCAGTTTAGAAAATACGTCATTCTGAGATGGGAAGCGTATAAAAGAACCTAATGCAGTGACGACGTCAGGATAACTCGTAAAGTCATTAACTTTTTCAGAAGATTGCCTGAGCATCCGAGCGCAAAAACGGCAATTATTTACAGAGCTAACGAAACCAGTGAGTGGACTTTTTTTCTCTTCACTACTTTGAGCGCATCGCTCATTCAAATGAGAAACCTGATTTCTATTGATAGGTATTATATTTAACATTGCACTCCTTTTTTTCTTTAAAAGATATTATCTGGTGTTAATCAAGGAATAAAAATTACTCATTTTTTTATCCTTATTCGACCGCCAAATCCCCTGCGCTCATATTAATTGGGTTACTATTATTTAATTTATTCCAATTACCTGCCTGCACATCGAAGGGCTGTTCTGATTTTGGTATGTCTACGCGATAAAATATTATCGCCATCTCTGCGAAAAAAGTGGGCAAGATTATGTCAGTGATTTATACACATCTTTTGCACTTTCCCCCAGTGAGCTGATTACACCGCTCAATACTTTATTAAGGTTATCAAATGTGTTATTTGACTGAGTATAACGCTGTGCAAATGACTGCATATTATTCTGAAGAGCACTTCCTGCTGCGTTAAACGTGGCGAGCCATGCATGATAACTGACGGTTGAGATTTCGCCGCCACTTCCACCAGGATAAACATTATTTACCGTTTTATATTGTTCAAGGTTAAAACAAATTGCACCACGAGTATCGACATTGAAAGCTGGACTGAGAGTATTAACCATATTTTTCTTTTCTTCTTGTGACATAGCATCCCAATTTTTTACGCTGCCTAAATCGATGTCCTGAACATCTTTCATAAATTTCTCATAGCCCTTCTTCATCGTATTTTTATTAAAATCAACGCTATTAGCAACAGACCCAATGTGGACAGCATCAGACGAGGCTTTCTGTACATTTTCATTGAAGGATTGGTACATATCAGTGTATTTTTTCATCAAGTCAGCATAGAAATCGACGTAATCACTCTTGATGCTTGCTATCGCAGTACCGATTCTTGCCCATAATTCTGCATAGCTGGTAGAGGTAGTGAATTTGTCACTTCTACTCGATTCCTTAGCGATATTGATGAATAATTTACTGAGAGAGTCTTTAGTCTTTATATTGACATTACGCGTTTCAGCACGAATATTTTCCACAGCATTATCGACCTTCTCCTCCAGAGCTTTATACTTAGCTATGTTTAGTTTTTCCTTGCAAACCTGGAGAAGTTTTATTTCTTCAAATGAATTTTTTAAGCTCTGGTGATGCCCGTTCATTTTTCTTATTTCAAAAACATCATTCATCTTATCCAGCTCAGGAGCGGTGAAATCGCTATTGATTATTTGGCGCAAATCACAACCGGGTAATAATATTTTCTCAATGAGCTTATTATTAAATAAACCCGTTTGTTCAATCCTCATATCACTGGATGCTGGATTAGTATGGGCTTCCGTCACGGGATTATTTAGCGGTGCGAATTTTTCAGGTGGCAGATATGCCGTAGCAGTTTGTGCGTGAACGCAAAGAATATTGGCCATAATATTTTTCCGGGAAGATAGAAAGGCAGAGATGTTCTCTGCCATTTTTAACATTTGATTAGCGCATTCGTTCGGAGATTGAAGATGCAGCATTACCATTGTTATTCAACCACGTCTCAAACGCATGACTCAATGCAGTATTCGTTTCGGCAGATTTCTTACCCGTTTGTTGATGGATACTGGAAAGATCATTTTTGGCATTCTGATCAGCGCGCGCGAGATCGGCCTGCTTTGTCTCTTGAGCAGCTGCAACGTTGAATATTCCTTCAACGACCCCCTGACCTGCACGAATGCCCTGATTGGCTAACTCTGTCACCGCACGTATCTTCTGTGTCTTGTTCTGAATGATGGTGTGATCGTTACGAAGGTTGGAGACCTTTAACAAATGAGCATCTTGTGATTCTGATAAGGCTGCTTTAACCCGACTATCCAGCCGTTTTCCTTCACTCATCATGCTGTCTCCACTGCGCGCAATGGCATTCCGATGGTTATATACGTTCTTTTCTAGCTTTGCTGCGGGTTTAAGATTGCGGTTGATCGACGCTGAATCTTTAGCCAAAGCCTTGGTCATTTTTACCGTACTAACCCCCTGAGCGCTGATGCCCATGACGGCAGATGTGATCGCTCCTGATGAATTTTGTCTCGCTGCCTCAATGGTTTTGTTGCCGCCGCTCATTGCCGAATTAACTGCAAGCCGGTTAAATTTCGCTGCACTAATATTTGATTGTGCCTCCGAACGGCCAAATTCGACGGTAATTTTGTTATTGAGTTCAACTATTCTCATGTCACCTATAACATTTCTGAAGCCAGTCCCAGAAGCACCCACTGCTGTAATATCCGTGCCCCCATCTACAGCCGCGTGAGATCGAACAGGGATAGCCGATGAGCTGTTCTGTACTGCTGATTGTGAAGATATTTTAGAACTTTCCGTCGAGGTGTTATGTATTTGTGCATGACTGCAAAAAGAGGGCGAGGAAATCGCTAGCAAATTAGCGACATATTCTATTGCCCTGGCATCGGGGCCACGCACATTGTCAGCCATTTTCTGAATTTCAACGGTCTTTTCCACACTTATCTTTGCTGCGCCCCCATGAGGTGTGGATAAAATCGGGCCTGTATGCTGGCCAGTGATTACGCTCTGACCGTGACGGATGCCCTGCTTGCTCATCAAGCTATCCGCCAGCGTGGCGATGCCCTGTACTGTTCCCTCGCCCTTAACTTCGGCGCTCGAGTGTTTATCGTTAGATCTCATTGCTGGATGACAGATTTGCGCAGACGCAAAGGGAGCTAATGAAGTTGTCATACGGTTTAAAACTCCTTTATTAAAGAAAACTAAAAAATATACTTAGCCAGCCACCATGCTCATCTGCCTGGTAATATATTTTCCGGCCTGCGCTTGATTTTCAGCCACGGCCGACATGTTTTTGATAATGGAATTGACCGTTTCCATACGGTGCGTGAAGGTGTCGACGGCCCGGTTCATCATTTCATTAAGCAGATCTTGCATCGCCGCATCTTTCATCATATGTGCTTTTGATTTTGCAGCCTCAACCAGCATTTCCGCTGTGATGACACTGCTAATACCTTGAATAGTGGTATTGCCCATTGAGGCAATCGTTGAGGCCATCTGCGTGCGTGTGGCAATTTGGGCCATTTTATGTTCATCGATACTCAATGAACGTCCCATTCCTTGACTGACACGTTTGAAGACCTGGCCCAAAGTACTGTTCATTAATCGCTGCATGGCTTGTCTGGTAACTCGTCCGGAAACCTCTTTGGCTGATTCTTTGACCACATCACTCACAACATTTTGAGTGATATCTTTCGCCACCACTTTTTCCACCTGAACAGCCACATTTTTACTGACTTCCTCAGCCACATCAGAGCCAATTTTCTGCATAATCGAGCCGAAAACCTTACTCAGAGCACTGCCCGCAACCATCACTCCGGCAATCATGGCCGCAGCAGCAGCAATCGCGCCCATAATTTGCCCAATCGTTTCAGCACTCTCCTTATCGACACCAAATCCCTGGAGAATTTCGGCGTAAATAGCGGCCATGAACTCCATCATCGGTTTAACGATGTAATCCATCATCGGCTCCATGGCTTTGGCCATAAAAGAGAAACCATTGACGGCTTGGTTAATCTCGTCACCCACTGCCAATGCAAGTCCCACTGCCGCCAGCGCCAGTGATGCACCTCCGGTGAATGCTGCCGCAGTAAAACTGACTGCGGTAATCGCCCAGCCCAAAATCTTACCTACACAGCCCATCGTTTTTTGCATTTCTTCAGCTTTGCGAACCTGCTCCTCGTACTCCTGAACCTTCTTCTCGGCGTCTTTTGCAGCAGCTTCAGATAATTTCTGCTTTAGTTCGGCCGTTGCTTTAAGATCTTCACTTGAGCTTTGGTTTATCAGCTGCGACAACAGGGCCATCAGGAAAGTTAAACCTTTAGCCTGCGGATCTTGTTGTTTAATCTTTCCCTCAATCGCTCTAAACTGTTGCGCTGGGAGCGCGCGCACCAGCTCCTGAGCTTTCTGTTGCGTCATGGCCAGCGCCGCTTTGGCATCACTTTCCGCTTTCATCGCCGGGTTGAGATTCGCCTTAATATAGTGGCTATGATTTGCTACTGCGGTTGTCACATTGCCCTGTGCCTCTGCAACGGCAGCCTTAGCTACATCGATCTGCATTTGCAGCTCCGTTGATACCGGATCTTGCTGTGTGGCGGCGACTTCCAATCCATTTAAATAACGCTCGGCGTTTTTTAAGACATCATTGGCTGAAATGATATTTTTTTGCAGAACATCAACCTGTGCCAGGGCAGCTTTCAATGCATCAAAATCATTTGCCCACTGCATCCCCTCTTTTTCAAGCGCAGCCGACAGCTCTAAATAAGCAACACCCTGCCCATGCAACAGGGCGTTAAAAAAACTGACATTAGCCAGAATATTTTGCTGCGAAGCCTGTGTGCATAACTGCATCATTCTGCCCAGCAGCCCGGTCGCCCTGGCAGAACCATTCAGATCGCTCTCAGACTTTTTTTCAGCCTGTGGTTCTGTACTGCGTGGCGGTGCCAGCAGAGGCCGCTCCTGCTCAATAATAGTTTTCTCGCCCAGTCCACCTAACGCGCTACCCGTATTTTGCAATACTTCCAGTAATTGCTTTGGCTGAATAACCTGAAGTGCATTTCTGATATTGCCCAGCTGGAGATGTCCCTTTAATGCTGAATTAACGAAACGTCGCGTTTGGTTGCCGTATTTAATTAACTCTAGATTATTGTCTTCACGTCCACCTTTGAGATGGTCAAAGGTACCAATTTTATCTACCAGCAAATTCATGAATATTCCCCGTTTAACTTAACTGACAGAATCATCCGTCTGAGGATTATCAACTTCGTCTAGCGCAGACAGATAACTTTTAGATCTTTCATTTAATTGAGCATCGGTGCATTTATTAACAACAGTTTCAAAACATTTTCTAGCCTGTACAGCACGTCGTAACATCAAGTTGCACTGTCCGGCATAAAACATCGGCCGATAATCATCTTTTGACAAAGAGTAAGCCAAAGCGTAGAAGTCGATGGCTTTGGTATAATTTTTCTTTAGCTGATATACGGCAGCTAAACCCATCGCATACTCTGGATTGTAGAAATCATAGATACATAAGAATCTAAAAAGTGATTCGGCATCTTTTAACTTGCCCTTTATATAAAAATCGTAAGCCAGCTTATAGACATCGTCCATGGTTTCACTAGAGACACGGTGCACATCTTTCAATGTCGCCCCGTTCTGGATCGCATCAAGAAGGTCGCTGGAGTGTTCATCCAGTTCGCCATCACTGTTTAAAACATCGCCATCATTAATTAAATCAGATATATTTATCATTTCTGTTCTTACCTATCACATCATTAACAAAAAACGTATTAATGTCGTATCGACTTATTTACGGACGTAGATAAGACGAGCACATCATACTGTTCAGGAAAGGTACTAAAGACAATAAAACCGTAAATTACAGTTCAGAACGACTTTTCTTGCAGCTTATCGCCGCTCCAGTCTACGTTATCTTCCTAACGGAACTCCGATCTGTCATCCAATCCCTCGTCGGCCGCTTCAACCTGACGCAGCCAAATAAGGATATCCATGACTTCCATCAGCGTATCATCATGCAGTGAGATGAAGCTGTACTGGCTATAGGAGTGGTAAAGTCGACGGGTTAACGGAATATAACGCACAACGGGAATACCTATTTTTTCTGCATAAGCAATCGCCGCCTTTGCCTTTATATGGGTAGATCGCAACGCAATAAAAGGTAATGAAGCAACATCTGGATTGAAGTAGATAGCAATGGCGATATGCGTCGGGTTTGCCATAACAACTTCAGAATTTCTGATTGCGGCCATTTCCTCTCCCGAGAGGATTTCTTTATATGCCCAGCGCCTGGCCATTTTTATTTCAGGATCCCCATCACTCTCTTTATGGTCTTGCTTCACCTCATGCTTGTCCATTTTCATATCTTTAGAATGTAAAAAATATTCGACCGCAAAATCTAAGATAAGAACAAAAAAAGACCAGGCGATAAAAAGCATCACCGCTTTAAACGAAAGCGCAGCCCATACAAAAATTAGCTCATCGATGCCAGCATAATATATAGAAATAGCCCGATTCAGATCGTTATGAACCAAGCTATAACTGGTAAAACCAAAAACGACCAGGTAAAGGAGTGATTTAACAAATTCTTTTATGGTACGCATGCTGAATATTTTTTTGATGCCCTGAACAGGATTCAGCGCGTTAAAATTAGGCTTTATAGCTTCTGTGGCGAGGGTAAAACGAGTCTGGATTAACGTCATCGCAGCACCAACAATAATGCAAAAAGCAATAAATGGCAGCAATAAAATCGAGAACACCCGCATTAACTCGATCAGAAAATCATTCAAGCTCATTTTATTCCCTTCACGCAAAACCAAAGAATAAAACGAGGTGAAAACGTGGAAGTTCACGGCATTCGTCAGGTAATAAACCCCACTTAACAGTGTCACAGCAGTAATGAGATCCTTACTTTTAAATGTCTGACCTTTTTTAGCCGAATCTTTAAGACGCTTGTGGGTCGGTTTTTCTGTTTTTTCTGACATATTTCCTCCCTATCAGAAAAAAAAATCCTGAAAGGATAAAATAGAGAAAAGCTGCAAAGGCTTTTGCGAAACAGCCTGAAATCCGTAAAAAAGGAATACGGTGAAAGCGATAAAACTTTTAATGGTTAACGAGAGAGAAAAAGGGTTCAACTGAGGACAGAAACGGGCGAAAACACCGAGTAATATTTCGGCCACCATCATGACGATCAAAGTCGGCGCTGCGAGCATAATGCTGCCCTTCGCGAGCACCATCAATAAATTCCCTACTTCTGCCCAATGAAAATCAACTAAACTGCTGCCTCTAGGAAAAACCTGATAGCTCTGAACCAGTACTTCCATCAGTAAATGCATGCCGCCACTGGCAAAAAAAATGGCGCCAAAAGCAAAGTTTAGAAAACCCGATAATGTAGAGCTTTGTACCCCATTGACGGGATCAATACTATCACTGATGGTTGCACCTCGCTGATTATCCAGAAGTTCACCAAGGTCAATGACCATCCAGAAAGGAACACATAAGGTTATAGCCAGCATTAATCCTATGACGCTCTCCTTTACTAACAAGATAATCCACCCCTGTTCTGGATTCAGGACTTGTGCAAAGCTGGGCCACAAACCGATAATGATCAGTCCGATAATCGTGTTCTTAATGATTAAATTAGACAGAACACGCTCTCCCAGCACCGGCAATAAATAAAAAACAATGGCCAATCTTGCATAAGCCATCGCAAAGATCAGCACGCCGTGCTGGAAGTTTAAGTAAAGTGCAACAGACAGCATAAATTTACCGAATCAACGAAAGGCCATATAGAAAGCCTGGACCGCGAAACTCATCATTTCTGCAGAAAACCACTCAATCAACATAAATATACTGGCAAATACTGCCAGCATTTTTAAACCAAATGGAAGCGTTTGTTCCTGAATTTGCATTATTGTCTGGAAAAGACCCACAACAATACCCACGATTGTTGCAAGTGCAATAGGGACTGCTGTCAATTTAAGCACAATAATTAGCGCAGAATTACCAATAAATAAAACATTATTCATGACGTCATCAGATCGGCATATTGTGCGATCATTCCTTTAATCAGTAAGCTCCAGCCATTCATAGCCACAAATAGGATTAGTTTAATCGGGATTGATATTGTTACCGGGCTCATCATCATCATTCCTAACGCCAACAATATGCTGGATACCACCATATCAATGACCACAAATGGTACGTATAGGTAAAAAGCAATTTCAAAAGCGCTTTGTATTTCGCTGAGTGCATAGGCAGGCATTAACGTAATAAGTGAGAGAGAGCTTAATTCGTGATCCTGAACATCTGGCGCGGTCTCTCCTACCTGCTGTTGTTGTACTTTGTTAAAAAAACGGATCAATTCATGATCGGAATAACGCACAAGATAATCCCGGTAGCTTCCTAACCCTTGATCCATCAACTGGGTAACAGATGAACTACTGTTAAGATCAATATGGTTAGTTTCAATATAGCTTGAGATTTTCTGACATATTGGCATCATCACAAATGCGGTTAAGATGAGTGCAATTCCGTTCAGAGTTAACGTTGAAGGAACCTGTTGTATCCCCAACGCATTACGTACCATCACCATCACGATGGAAAATTTTATAAAACAGGTTCCACTGGCAATAAGAAAAGGCAACAGTGTAAAGAGGGAAAGTACTGCAATTAAAGAAATATCATTGCTCAACATCGGAATGGCCCGTTTCATCCACTGAACCAGGAGTGACCTGATTAATATCTACAGCCAATGAACCGTCCTCCATTGCGACCAACTCACCACATGCGAATCGTTTTCGATTCAGGTAAATCTGAATCTTTTTTTCTGCTCCTGGTTTAATGGGTAAAGCAAACCCAGGTCTGATGTCTTGCAACTGGGCCAAACTAACGGTCGTTTTATCCAGCACAAACTCTATATCGACAGGCAGCTTAGTCCAGTCAAGCACCACTTCCTCCTCCTGGCGATATATTTCATTATTTATTACCAACTGATTTCCCACTATAAACTCACTTTTTTCATGGTAACTTAGCCTAAATATTTTTTGATGCCCAACGGTTAAACACGGGGAAAAATCACTGATACGTAAAAGATCTCCCACAGCAATATCGATAAGTGAGGATAGCGGTAGCTGACTTTGCCCGAGCACGTAATGCAAGGTAAATGGAATCTGGGATGGTCTAATCACCGACTGAAGATGGGTTGAAGGGCCTTCAGGCCAGTCTAGACATAGCAGCGGACAGGGCTCGGAAGAGAGAGACAGCAATTTCTCTGGCAGAACCCCGACAGGCAAAATAACCCGCTGACTTTGCCAAATAACTCCCTCAACCAGAAAGCGCAGCTGCATCCCCTCCAACCAGCGCATCAGATAGCTCAATGGCACCTGCTGCCACGGAATACCCGGCAGATGGGCATCAATTTCCTCTAGCCAAGTATCGATATTCAAAAAGGCATTAGCTTCAGTTCCGTGA
Source organism: Erwinia piriflorinigrans CFBP 5888 (assembly GCF_001050515.1). GTDB lineage: Bacteria > Pseudomonadota > Gammaproteobacteria > Enterobacterales > Enterobacteriaceae > Erwinia > Erwinia piriflorinigrans. Next base: position 123,748 of record NZ_CAHS01000011.1, on the reverse strand, counting down.
TCACAAGTGAATAGCACTTGCAGGTAGCGTGCATTGGGTAATACAGACGTCATCTCACTTCCCGGATGCCGGCTAAGCATGAAGTCCAGATTAGTATCACCATGACCTTTTAAACGCAGGTGGCTACGTAAACTCACTCTTGTTCCTCTTCATGGCTACCAGTATGTTGCTCTGGCTCCTCCCTGCTATGCCAGGGTTGAACAATATCTGGCGTATATCCCACCAGATCTGCGGCCTGCCTGGAAAGTGCGTCGGCTGCTCGCGAATCGGAGGGATGCAAGATGAGAGTGCCATCGCGCCGGGCTTCAGCAGGAACAGAAACTTTTACCGAATGTTCACCTGACCAGCTTTTAAACGGGTATTTAAGATCCATTGACCTGCTTGCCGTATCGACCTTAACACCAGAATCCGATGGGGCTTTTTCTGGCAGGTGCTTTTGCAATGCATCGCGAAGTACTTGCGCATTTTCTTCACGCGAAGATGGCTCACCGCGCAGTGATGTCGCGATATCCACAGGTATCAGGTCAATATGTCTGACCTCTGCTGCATGTGAAGAGGATTTATCTGGCTGTTTGAGCTCCTGCTCAAGTGACGAAATAACGGTCTTAGTGGATTCAATATCTGACACAAGCACGTTAGTCTGGCTGAATATATTGATATCAAGCTCACCGCGACGTTTTTCGAGCGCAGCCTGATTAATCCCAATCAATTTCAATGCATTCATATCAACCGGCCCCCCATCTTTTTTTATTTCAGCATTGGAGGGTTGTTTCAGCTCGTGATGAGAGGACAAACCGGTGCTGGTAAGGGTTAAAATAGATTTTCTACGCTGTTGGTCGTTAAATGCCGCTTGAAAAACTTCATTGCTCAGTTGAAGTTTTTTTAAGGCAGACGTTTCTTTATGCTCCTTATCGGTTGGAGCGGTTCCTCCACCACAAAGAGAACGGGCACTCGATGGATATGAAATATAAGGTAAGGCTACCTCGCAGCCCTCAATTTCAGATCGATAACATTCTTCTTTCCTTTCTGAAATACGATCGAACAACCTGTCTTCCAATGCTGATATATCGATATCTGCTATGGGACTCACCAAATATTCAGAAATTTCTTTTACCATAGCTAACTATCTCCTGAATTTCATTTTCGGCATTGTTTTCTCTGCGAAGTAAGCGGTCACGACGCAACTGCTGTAAATAAAATGTCAGTTTGCAGTGCCTCTTATCCAGATTTTTTTTTGTAGTACGTAAGGTGTTAAGTTCCTGCTCATAGGTGAACCTCTCTTCTTCAAACTGGGTAATTTTTTGAATCACAATTTGCAAATGGGTTAATAAAGCCCCCTGCTTTCTTATCCCCTTATAGATATCATCTCTTCCAAGTACTCCAGAGGGAGTCAATAATTTTATCTGTTGATTGATAGAGGCATTTTCCTGTTGAAGCTGTAAAATTTGCGCTTTGACTTGAGTTAGCTGACTCTCTGTTCGGGCAATATTTCCCTGGAGCATTTCCTGACTGCGCTCAAGCATGCGTACAAACTCATGCCCCTTACGCCAGGCATTCACTCAAATTTTCCAGGCAAGTCGGCATATCAATTTTTTCATTCATTTTCTGTTTCAGAAAGTTCTCCATAGCATTTCTCTTATCAAACGCAGCATCGTTATCCTGATTTTCACCATGCTGGTATTCACCCAGATCGATAAAAAGTTGCATCTCGCTTTGTCGAATCAGACATTCACGAAAATGTGTAGCCAGTTGCTGGTGATGCGGGTTTGTGAACTGATGAAAAACACGACTCATACTTTGCAGCACATCAATCGCCGGATAATGCCCCTTAGCAGCCAGTTTTTTGCTCAGATAGATATGGCCATCTAAAATGGAACGAACCTCGTCACCGATAACGTCCGGCTCTTCTTCGTTTTCAATCAGCACAGTATAAAATGCACTGATCGATCCCGTCAGAAAACGTCCCGGTCGCTCCAGCAGCTTTGGTAAAGCTTCAAAAACCGAAGCGGGATATCCGCGTCGGGCAGGAAGTTCGCCCATGCTTAATGCAACATCACGCAATGCACGGGCATAACGGGTAACAGAGTCGATAAAAAGCATGACATTCTTACCTTGCCCACAGAAATATTCAGCAACAGTAGACGCCACCTGGGCGGCATTACACCGCTCAACGCACGATCTGTCCGAGGTTGCGTAGACCAACACGATCTGTGAGCGCCGTGAAGAGTGCCTTAGTTTCTCTACAAACTCCGTTACTTCACGCCCGCGCTCCCCTATCAGGCCTATGACGTAAATATCAGCCTCTGAGTGCTCAATAATCATGCTCATCAGGGATGTTTTGCCGCAGCCAGCTGTTGCAAATATCCCCATACGCTGCCCTTGTCCACAGGTTAAGAGTCCATCAATGGCCTTAATCCCTGTGGCTAATGTTATGGCGATGGGTTTGCGCTGGGTGAAGTCACGCGGAGTACCTGCGGTTTCAAGTTGTTCTCCGATGGTCGTTTCAGCAACAGGCGTGTCGTCCAATCGGCCTTTAATGGCACCTGTGCCATCAAGAATAGCCCCGAGCGTCTTTTCACCCACAACAACACGAAACGGTTTACCGGTCGGTATCAGCACGTTATCGCGAGAAAATCCCTTATTATCATTGAGTAAACTTAATAGCGTATGCTCTTTGTTAAATCCAATCACCTGTGCTAAACCCACCACTTCAGGATCCAGGAGAGATTTCTCAATTTCACAAATCTCCCCGATGCGCGTCCCCGGCAAGTGCGCCTCAACAACATTGCCCTGAATGCGTAATGGATGGGCGAGGTGAACAAAACATTGCGCGACCATTGAATAAGCTCCTTAATCAGGCGAGAACCGCGCGATATTCTTGAAGGAGAGTCAGGAAATGATCCAGCACCATTAGAAAGGTATCTGCTGACTCCAGGTGTTTTTCTCTTATTTGCGCTCGCAACTCAAGATCACCATCAACCGGATATAAGCAAGGCTGACCAGTATAGAAGACATCTTCATTATAATTTAGCATCACGGGAAACAGGTTAATGCTGCAGTAACTTAATGCTGAAAGATTGTATTCACAAATTTTCGCCCACACCCATACTTCGTCGTTTTCATTTTTTATGTAAATAGAGGGGATCTCATCTTTCATATTCAGAGTAATCGTTGAGTGGTTACTCAAACCCTGCTCCATAACCCCTGAAATCCCCGCATCTTCAAGCATATTTGACACTAACTCGACCAAGTCATATTTCATGTTGCATCTCATTATTTTCCAGAGAACCGATCACGTCCACATCTACCCCAGAAAAAATCTCACCGTAAGAAAGAACTTCCATTTCCGGATTGTTTCCCTCTGTGATTTTCTTTACGAATCGTCTTATATCCATTGATACCATCAAGACGATATCACGCGCATTAACACCATTTCGTTGAAGAAGTTCCTCAAGGCAATGATTTATACTTTCAATTTTCGGTGGTGGTAAATTTATAAAAGTACCTGATGAGGTTTGTCTTAGCGCACCACGAAATATATCTTCCATATCATGTGACATAACCAAAGCCCTTATACGGCCATGAGTTGAAAAGCGGCTAGATATATACCGTGACAATATGCCTCGAATGTGTTCGACGAGCATGATGGGATCTTTTTCTTTTGGAGCCCATTGCACCAACCCCTCCAGAACAAGCCGCATATTCCTGATCGAAATACGCTCTTGTAGAAGTCTTTGAAAAACTTCCGTAATACGTTGCACGGTGTTATTCCTGTAGCACTCCTTGAGCAAATCTGGATATTTCTTCTCAAGGTCATCAAGCAGCGTCTTAGCTTCCTGTATACCAAAAAATTCAGAAATATTGTGAACAAGCAGGGTAGAGATGCACGCGTAGAACTCATCTATTGCGTTTCTTGTAAAAAAACCGAGCTTATGTGCCTTTTCATTTCGCTCCTCTGGAAGCCAATAAACGTGACCCTGTGGGGTTTCAATAGTCTGAACGCTGGCATCAATAATTTGCAGTTCTTCACCTCGCATTAATACCTTACACATACCCGGAAAAACATCGTAAGATGCGACCTGAATTTCATTAATGGCAACCGCCAGCACGCCACGTTGAGCATCCTGTTCATAGTTGATTAAAAAGTCCGGTAGACGAACGCCATATTCAATAAAGAAATTACGCTTCAGTAACGATGTAAAGTTGTGCTGCTGAAAGTAGGATTCATATCCTTTCCAGGCGGTAATAATAAGTGGGATTGTTTCCGGAATATACTCACCATCAATAATGACAGGCTTGCTCTTTAAGACGGGAAGTTCTTCTTCCTCAAGGTTCTTATCTGCCAATTTGAGCATTTTTTTCTTGTCATCAAGTTTATGTTTTACGAACACCATAATAAGAGGTATTGCCAGCATGATAAAAACGAGTAAAGGAAAACCGGGCAGAAGTCCAAGTCCAATAGCAAGGATAGCGGCGATCGGTAAAATAGACTTGTTAGATAGCATATCCTGCAAAATTTTCGAACCCAAATTATTGTTATCACTGTTATTCACGCGGGTAACGATAAGGCCGCCGCTGATTGAGATCAGTAACGCCGGTATCTGGGCGACAAGAGCATCGCCAATAGTTAACAGCGTGAAGACCTCCATGGCACGAGTGACATCCATACCTTGCTGAAAAACGCCTACTAAGATCCCACCTATAAGATTAACAAAAATGATAATGATCCCAGCGATGGCATCACCTTTGATGAACTTCATCGCACCATCCAGCGCGCCGTACAGCTGACTTTCAGCCTCCAGATCGCTGCGGCGCCGCTTAACTTCTTTTTCATTAATCACGCCGGCTTTGAGATCAGCATCAATACTCATCTGCTTACCGGGCATGGCATCCAGAGAGAAGCGTGCGGCAACTTCAGCAATACGCTCTGACCCTTTAGTAATCACGATAAACTGAACAACTGTAACGATAAAGAAAATAACAAATCCCACAACCAGATTATCTGCAATAACGAACTCACCAAAGCTGGTAATGATTTCTCCAGCATCTGCATCAGTGAGTACCAGCCTGCTGGTGCTGATAGAAATGGCCAGCCTGAAAATTGTACTAATCAAAAGAATTGACGGAAACGTCGAGTAATCGAGAACTCGATTGATATAAAATGAGCCAAGGAAAATGATTAGCGCTATGGTCAAATTAAGCCCGATGAGAAAATCAACCACATAGGTTGGCAGTGGGATAATTAACATGACGACTATCATGATCATCATCACCAGAATAATAAATTCAGGCTTGGTTCTAATTTGCGAAATAAAGTTAGTTAGCATTATCATTTACACATTAAACGAATGAACTCTAATGGCATCATCTGCCTCTATATATAATATTCTTTCCAGACGCCCGTTTTTTTCTCTTTGTCAGATATTAAAAGCATCGTTGAAGACATGAAGTCCAGCACAATGTTTCTATAACCCGCATCGGCATATAAATAGTCAGGTGTCATATTAAACATATTCTTTAACATCTGAAGCACCGCTGCGCGCTGTCTTATGAGAAGATTTGACATAAAATCATCGCTGAATGCCTTTAAAGCTGATTTTAAGTTTTCGAAATCTGTCAAGGCGGTCATATAAAGCTTAACGATGTGTTCTTCATCAAGTGCCCGTTGCTGATTTTTCATCTGCTCCCTGAATGTAAAATCGGCAAAACTGTCCAACAGCGATCGGTCAAGAGTATTCAGCACACGCGCATCTAATAACTTGCTACTCAGAGGCCCGAATTCGGCGACTTGTATGCCCGGCTCATTTGCCTTCATATCCGCAACCAATGCTGACATGGTGAATGATAGCAACCGTTTACGGTTTTCACAGCCATACTCATCAATCCAGTCCTGATAAATAAATCCCGCAGAAACCTCTTGTTCAAGAAAGCGTAAATAGCTGCTGCGCAAACTCCTCGCTGAAAGTTTCTTAGTGCCCTTACCATTGCTAAAACGCTTTGCAAGACGCCCGATATTAATCCCCGAATTCAACTTTTGGAGGTCGGCAAATTTTTCCAATTCGGTAATTGATTCCCGAAGTTTATTTTTTTGCAACTCAGAAAGCTGACGATTAAAAAGTAATTCTCTTAGCGCAAGCATTAAATCACTATCATTAGGAAAAAGACTACGAGCAAAGTTAAGTAGACTTGAGATATCACGTAGCTTTGTCACCTGCTTTATCAGCGAATCTAATTTCTCATCTAATTTTTCTTCCAGAATAGATGAAGCAAAATCATCCTCTGTACTGTTATTCTTACGACCGGTTCGGCTAAATCGCCCAAAGACACTGAGAATATCGGCCATTTCGTCTGCCGCATTACCCAGCTCTTCGTGTAAATCAATATATTGAATATTTTCCGCGACATCGCCATCACTATGAGGGACGCGGCTATCCAGCCTTGCACGTTCAAAGTGATTAAAATCCATTAAACCCAGGGGACGTAGAGCCATTGTAATCTAAGTTCTTATTGCTTCATGGTTTTACGCAACATGTGCACGGTCGATTTCAATGTGACCGCATCCCCCTCTACACGACGCCCCAGAACGGGGTTATCAATGTTGTCCCCTGTCCAGGTTTCTCCATTTACCATGAGTCGCGGCTGAATAAGAAATAGCCGAACCATTTTTTTATCGCTGATATAACTGTAGTCAAACAATTTCCCCAAATAGGGAATATCGCGTAAAAGAGGAATGCCTATATTGTGTTGCTCATCCTGATTGCGGCTATAACCGCCAACTAATAAACTATAGCCAACCGGAACTCGTGCTTCAGTACTGATTTGCGTGTTATTTATCATCGGTAGGTTATCAATGTTCTCTGTAGAACCGTTTAAATCAAGAGGTAATCCTCCATCCTGAATATTCAAAATCATCTCAATTTCACGCTGATATTGGTCGAGGCGTGGCAGTACGCTTATCATGGTACCGTAAGTGATTTTTTCCAATGAACTGGTACGTTCTCCAATCATCTTTGCATAAAAACTACTGTTGTTATCAAACAGGGCTGGTACATTTTCCTGGGTAAGGATCTCTGGTCGAGAAACCACTTGGGCGCTTCCCTTCTGAGCAAGTGCAGAAACATCCGCCAAGAAATGAATGCTATTTTCCTGGGTAAGCGAGCTGGTATTAAACGTTATACCGCCGTTACCAATTTTTGCACTCCCCTGCCAGCGCACACCAAGCTCATTAATATCATTTTTAGAAACATCAATTATCCATAAAGAAAGTTGGATCTGCTGCTTAGGAATATCAATGGCACTGACCAGGTCTTCAACAAAACTGACCTGTCGAGCCGAGCCCTGAACCAGCAAACTATTGGTGTCTGAATAGGCGACGATATTGACAGTGTCTTGCCCTGAAGTGGCGAAATTAACATCACGATCGGGCGTCGTCGCCAGAGGGATTTCGGCGAAACCGGGTAAAGAGCGAAAACTTCCCCCCGGATGAGCTGATGCTGCTGCAAGTGCGTGTTGTCTATCATTATCAACGCTGATATGTGCAGCTGTTGTACGCCTGCCACGATCGTCCTGATTACTGTTTAACAACTGATTAAGCACCGTGGCTACGCCGGGCACGGTGACCGGAGTATCACGCTGTGAAAAAGTACGATCGTTGACAAAACTGTTGTGTAATTTTATCACGCGAATGGTGCTTTCTCCGACCCCCGGTTTGGCATATGTTGCATCGATATACTTCGCCGCAGCGCTAATCAATTCTACATATACCGGCGGGCCGGAAACATAAAAGGAGCCAGCATGGCCATCAGAGCGCAGCGGGAAACGCGGATCATAAAGCCCTGAAGACTTTAAATATGCCAGCAGGCGGTCAAAAGGAGCATAGGATAATCTGACCATGCTACTTTTTATTTCGCTGGCGTCATAAACATAAATTGAGCTACCGTCATCATACCAGATCAGCCCTGTGCGCGAGGCTAACGTTGACAACAGTTCTCCTGGCTTACTGAGATCGAAGTTACCTGAAACTCGCTTTTTCGCTGCTTCCCCGCTAACGACAACAGGCTTATTCATTACCCCCCCGAGAACGTAGAAGAGTTGCTGCACACTGTTGTTGCTTGCGACGTAGGTATTATCAGGTTTATCAGCATTCAGGTGGGTATCACTCCGCACAGCATTGTCGCTAAGCATTCCAGCCAAACTGCTGTTATAAAAAAACACCCCTGACAGAGCAACAAGACTAAAACTAATTTTTCTTACGGCCTGTATCTTCATTAAGAAAACTTTCAATTTTTTTAAATTCCCGTGGGGTTATACCAAAAAGTGATTTGAGTTCACTTGCAAAATGAGATGAAGAGGCATAGCCGTTCATATGGGCGATAACAGCAACCGACTTATTATTATCTATTAACTGTAAAGCACTGCGCGCAGCGCGCCACAGACAAAGTTGTTTTTTAGGGCCGCGAGAAAAAACATCATGGCAAAGATTCCTGAACTGAGATTCAGACACGCCATATGTCTTACACGCGTTATAAATGTTAAGGTTATTGTTTTTTTGCCCTTTACCCATTGCTTGAGATAATAAAAAGTACGCTAGCCAATAGCTTTCAAGATTACGTATAAATGGAGCGATACGCACCAAATTATTTTCTTGCCTATTTAATACTGCATCGGTAAGAATTCTCATGAACCCATCATGACCACCTTCAGTCAGCGATATATGCAGGATGCTGTTTTCAAATACAGCTGGACCATACTCTTTCACACTCCTTTTCTTTATTAAATTAGCAATACTTTTAAAATGATAATCTATAAAGGACAAAAGAATAGCCACCTTTGGGATAGGTAACACCTCAATACTCCATCCCCCATCAACATCTAACTTGGTCTCTTTTATTGATGCGATCAGCGCAGATTGCTTTAATACAGGCAGACCACAAATATTAGTGTCATTTACCTGAAGTTCCAGCACCGCATCCTTTTCGACAGGATTTGCAAATATCAGGCTGTTGCTTACCTCAAGAGTATTATTAGCAACAATTATATTTTTCCTGATAAGCTTATCAACATTGACATTCAGGCTTGCTTTGTAGTGCTCTATCATATTTTCTAATGTCAAATTCATGATAAATTCACACCAACGCCTGTGAGTAAAGATAAATCAGGTCAGAAACGCATAAGCTTTTATATTAGAACAGCAAATATATCTGGGAAAAGCATCTTTTAATAAAAACATAGATGCATTCTCTCAGAAAAAAACACAAGGTCAAGAAAATATTCAACCAATAAAAATATAACAAATATATAATATATTTTTGGTTCTTACGGAACTTTAATAATATATAATTTCCTAAGAGAGAGGGAACCTGACTTTGGATCAAAGTTAAAATGAAGAAGTATTAACTTAAATGTAAATAGGTATGCGTTCGTAAAGAGGTGCGGATATACGTTTATTTAACCAGAATACCTTAATATATTTTATGCATTATTAATAGATACCGATGCCTGACATGATAAATCGCAGTCGTATCTTGGTTAAACCAAATATCCTGCTTATATATGCCGGTGGCCACTTTTATGAATACCATGCCTGAAGAAATGCCGGATACTTTTATGCCAGATAAAATACAGCCTAATTACTCACTGAAAATACTGTTTGGCCCCATGTATGGCTGCGAACTACATCTGACTGCTGACGACTATTTCCTTTTAATCAATCCGGCACTCTCGCTCCAGGATAAAACCATCCCCCTAGAATCCTCCCACCATCATGCAGCCCACTACTCGATTAACACACTTTATATTCCAAGCGATTCTGCATCTCCCAACATCACCTTATACCTCTCGGGAACTTCTGATAGCGACGAATCGCGTCGTTTTCATATTGAAGTGAGCGATGCATCAGGAAGTTATGACTCGATGATAGCAGAAAATCAAGTAGTTACGATTGGGCCCATCCGCTTCGCCCTGAAGCGTAGTGACGAGATATGGTCAGATGAGATTAAAAATTTCAATCAACCCACGGCTTCAAATATTGTGCTGAATGAAAGAAAGTCGGCTGTTTTGCTTAAAAAAAGGAAAATTCGCACCATAATTTCGGCAATTTTTTTAATGGCTACTCTGCTGGCATCAGCATCGTTGATTTGGTTTAGCAAATTTGAGTCACAGCAACGCGTACTCACTCTGAGCGAATCACTCGCCGGGGCACCCTCTCCTCTCTATATTGTTAAAGCTCGGGATAAACAGGATATTTATGTCCTGGCACATAATTTTCAGGAGATGGAGTGGGCTAAAGAAGCCCTCTTCAAGCTGAAGACAAAGCCTGACGTCATCCCTGTTTGGCTTAAAGAACAGAGGTTGACTGTTGTGGCCCGGTTGCAGCATTCAGGTCATCCGGTCATTCAGATTGACTACAGCAAACCGCAAAATCCATTGCTTAGCGTATATCGCCAGCTAAGCAAACTCGAAGAAGCAAGTTTGAAAAATGCAGTATTGCAGTATATCCCCTTTGCACTTGACGTCGGTGTGAAAACCAGGACTAAGAAACAATTACTTCAGGATGCACGCCAGGGACTTGAGCGACTGCATATCCCTTATCGACAGACCACCACCGCTACCGGCTACGGTCTAATTGTCCGTGATGCACTCAGCGATAGCACACTTAGCAGTCTGAAACATCTGATTAACGAATTCAATCATAAATGGGGTAACAGTATAATTAGTTTTTCAATCAATCTTGATGAAAATTGGTTAAAAGATAAGTCTTATCTGGACTCTTCTAACGGCTACCTCTTTATGAACCCACGCCACTGGTATTTTCCACTCAATCATGGGAATTTTTGATTATGGCTTTTTTTGAAACTGAAAGTCCTGCTGCAAAAGGTAATGGTTACTTCTTAGATGAGGTTTCCGAGGGGTTTGAAGCTGGCGCTAAAGATATGATGACAGAACTCAATAAGGCTGAAGAGGCTCTTGAAAAAGATCCTTCAAACCCAGCAGTATTGGCGAGGTATCAGGCAAAATTACAAGAGTACACGCTGTTCCGAAACGCTCAAACCAGCACGGTAAAAGCCTACAAGGATATTGGCGCTGCTATTATCCAAAACTTCCGCTAATTTCAGGGTACGGAATTCCGTACCCTTTCTCATCCAGAGATTATTTATCCATGAGCCAGGCTATAGAAGCTTTACCAAAATTAATAAAATTATCATCGGACAACACTGTACCTGATGACACTTTTTCGGTTACTCTGCAAGATCAAAACTTTAATAACCTTGTATCCAGCAAGTTCAATGAAATTAGTGAAACCAATCTGGAGTTTAAGAATGTGATCAATACATTGCACCAGTCGCCTGAATTTACCAGCGATCCTAATAAGCTGTTAATGTTACAATATTATATTGGTGAATATACTAATTATGTATCCCTTATCAGTACGCTGGCACGAAAAGGAGTCAGTACAATCGAAACGTTGGTAAAGTCTCAATAATGAGAAAATATCATTTCCGGGTCATTATCATTTTACTGACAGTAAGCCTGATCTCTGGCTGTAATAACGAAAAGCTGCTTGAAAACCTTTCTCAAGAGCAAGCTAATCATGTCGTAGCCATATTGCAGCAGCATAATATTTCCGCACATAAAAGTGGCAACTTGAAAGCAGGCTATGCGGTAACCGTCGGGCAGTCCGAAAATACGGCTGCACTTTCCGTTATCAATCAGTATCAGCTGCCGTGGGCGGCGGATGTTCAAATCGGTCAAGCATTCCCCAGTAGTTCTTTGGTTGCTTCACCGAATGCAGAACAGGCCAGGGTACTTTCATTACAGGAGCAAAGGCTGGAACAATCACTGAGGATCATTGCTCAGGTGGTGAATGCTCGTGTGCATTTAAGCTATCCGTCTTACAACAGTGACATCAGCGTAAAAAAGCACAGCGGTCATGTTGCTGTGCTGATTTCATATAAAGGAGAAATCGATGAAGCTATGTTTATACCCCAAATTAAATCACTCATAAAAAACAGTTTAGATGATGTATTTTATGAAAATATATCTGTTGTGCTATTCCCGGCCCCGATGATTCAGTACTCATCACCGGTAAAGGCCCCGGTCAGTAGTGTCGATAAATGGCTAATTCTGCTGACGGTGATGACTTTCTGTGCAATAGCGACAGGAGGATATTTATTTTACCAGGCCAGTCGTCGTCCTGTTAAACATAACTCGACTCCCTGCCAAAAAGAAGAAGTGATAAATGAAGCATGACGCCGAGCGGGTCATGAGGATCCTGTATGCCCCCTCATGCTATACCGACCACAGTCATTTACCCGACGGCATAGCGTCGGGTGACATGTTTAATGATGTGCTGGTAAATTACTGGATACTGACACATTTTCAACTTGAAAATGTGGATAAAAACTGGGAGCCATCTGACATCATATCTTCGCTGGTAGTCGCACATTGGTATCAGTTGCCTCGCGTGGCTCATCTGCTTGGTGGTTACTTATTACGTAACAGGTTACCAGACCACGGAGCGACACTAATGGCCGATCCGCAGCTTCTCGCATTTATCTCTCTTCCACTTATTCACCATGTTGCCCTCGATAATGCGGAGCAAGGAGTTGATACACTTGCCTGGGGAGCCGCCTTCATACTCAGTTTGGCATCGGTTCTCCCCCCAGCGATTAAACAGCGTATTCTGTTAAGCCTTCCTTCCGATATTAATTTGCCCAAAATCAATGCTGCAGTTGCACCTAATCATATTAATTTACTCAGAATAGCAGCCACTTATGCGAAAAATTATCAGTGATGAATTACCCAAAGATTCTCATAAACATATCTTGATAAAATCCAGGGAGCGCAATCGCCACCGTAGTATGGCAATTGCCCTTGAGAAAACATTCAATCGTTGTAGCGAAATTTATGCCGAATATGAGTTACATACTGCTGAACTCATAGAGCACTGCAAAAAAGAGGGCTTCGCCACAGGATTCAAACTTTTCTTTTCTCAATTGGTGACGATGCTCGATAACTATGAGAAGATCCAAGAATCCCGGATGCAATCACTTAATGAAAATTTGTACAATGCGCTCAAGTCGTCGCTACACGACACGGTTATTGTTGAGCGAATAATTCATCATCTACAGGAGAAATGTGGTCACCAGAAACCATTAAAGATCATCATACCTGAATCAGTTCATCTGCAAGAGAATACTGATATTTCTCATTATCTGTTCTGTGAAGAAAACCATATAACCGTACAGAATGGTGTAGACTCGATACGCTTTCCCAGTGATTCTCTGTGTCGACAATGGCTGTCTGAAGCCGAGGCAGAAATGGTTACACTTAACCATGAAATTGGGGATCTAATACCAGATTTACTGGATGATATTGCCGTACAGCTGACGGAGTTAAGAAAAAAAGACCCACGTATAAAATAAATATTGATCTAAGGAGCAGTAAATGAGCAAAGTTAATACACATATGACGGCTTACGAACATAAACTAAAAAACCTTGATGAGACGAGTGAATTAAATTTCGACAATCGCGTTCTACAGTTTATTCGTGAGAATAGACCGGAAGGAACACTCAATGATCTTATCACTAAGCTCAAGTCCCTCGATCCTGATAATGCTTATTCATTACAACAACTAAATAAGGCCCTGCTTTACACTGATACCACGCTGCGAGGCGACCCGAATTTTCGGGATTATACTAAAGATACGCTCGACAAAAATACCTCTCAGATGTTAGGGGTGAACATGATGGTCAACAGCATGATGATGAAGTGGATTTCATCCCCTGATGACAAGGACGATGACAATAGTTTTCTTTGAACTCCCCCCGTATTTCACTCTTCCATTTAGCTTCTGATCCGGATATAAACCGGAAATCTTTTCCACGTGTACTAAAATTATAATTACTTTTATTTTCACATTAGCAATCCGGCTTTCCCCGTTAGATTTAACTCAACAGACTGGCTGTATTAGCGAAGCGGCAACATGCTTTAAATAAACTATTGATTGATTAAAACCATCATCTGGCAAGAGTCGACGAATCAAAAGAACGTCATTAACAGAAAAAATACCACGGTTGAGGTTGGAATGATGCAAATCAATAGTATCCATTTCAAGTCTCTAAAAAAAGATGGGGGTCACGGAGCAAACACTGCGTGTAAATAGTTGTGTACATGTTTTTTCCGGAGTATGGGTACTCACGTTATAGTTACACAGAATTAAAGGTGATCGCTCAGGCGGTCACCGAACTCGATAATAAAGCGACTCATGGCCAGTCGCCAGTTCTGGATCGGTATATTCCATTTTTTTAACGGACTCCGGCTTCGTACAGAACCGACATTCTACAGCAACCGTCGTCACAGCCCCCCCGACAAAATGAGCATTTTACTTAGACATCAATGCGTTGAATACTTGACCGATTTTCACGGCAATGCGCACGCCAGGTTTAACAACTACATCATTTCCAATGTACGCCGCACTTCCTTTTTCCCTTTCCTTTCACGCGCTCCTGTAATGATTTTTCCATCAGTACTCTTAAGGTCCATACTTGCCTCACATTGACTGTTTAATTAACAATACACCGTAAATAAGAATCAGGATGAAAATGAACGTTTTTAACTTTTGATGGTTAACGTAAGGCGTAACCAGTATGCGAGAAATAAAATAAGCGGGGACTGCGATTAGTGAATAGATGACGGGCGTAATGCTCACGCCGTGAGTGGAATAAAAGGCAAGCTGGATGGCTCCCAGTGACAGATATCCACCGGAAATAAATCGCCTGGCCTCTGAACTTTCGGCATATCTGGCAGTTCCCGTCAGTGACAGCAGTGAGCCTCCAAGGCTGGATACGGAATGGATCACGCCGATAGCTATATTGGTAACACCGGGTTTAATATTGAGCGTTCTCAGAAAGCGTTCTCTGAGTGCCGGCATAAAACCCACCATCCCGGTAAGAATCAGTATTATTCCTGCGGTCAGTTTGCTAAAGCTGAGGCCGATGACCAAGTTCAGATAAAAAAGAAAAGCAGTGTAAATGACAGAAATGCTTGTATAAGACACAAGATCTGCTCGCCGGTAGTTGCTACGTTCAACAAAGACCTGGAATACGTTGATGATAAGCGAGCCGGGCAGACAGATCGAAAGCGCATGATCAAATGGGTATCCGCTCAGGATAAGCGTCGGGAGGCCTATCATGATAAGTCCTACTCCCACAACGGACTGACACAGCGCGCAGAGGATGACGACTGCGTTAAGATAAAGCGTTTCATGACTCAGCATCGTTGATTTACCCTCTTAAGAAGCCACACGTCTTCTTTTTTTACGAAATGTGTGACTGAACAGTTATCTATCTGAGTGCAAAATGAATCTGAGCCGCAGTGGAGGCGCAGAATGGTTTTAATTACACCACCATGGGTGAATATCATTACGCGGTTGTGAGCGGCGAGAATAGTACTGAGCGCTGACTTAATTCCGGCCTTGAAATCCAGATATTCACTGCACACTTTTCCGTTTGCTACCGGATAAAAGTCTTCCGGCAGGTTCAGACAACCACGGACATGGAAGGAAGCCTCCCTGAAGTTTCTGTCAAAAGAAACGGAGCTGAACAGGCAAGGAGGTAAAGCCAGTCTGCTGGTTTCAACTGCCCTGTGGAGCGGGCTGCTTATTAAATGAAAATCTGCTACGTCGGTATAGGCTGCAAGCGTGTTGTAGAGTTTTCCCGCTTCCGTAAAACCCTTCCCGGTCAGGTGGCTGTTTCTGTCGCGGGTTGTGCCGGCCTGCCATTCAGAATGTCCGTGCCGGATAAGAATGAGTTCTTTCTTCATGTTTATTTCGCCTTCTCTCCATGAAAAATTCCATTACTTCATTGGTTTCCCAGAGGGCATCATGATCTGATGCTGACAGGTGCAGGCCATTTGTGGTTGGGGTATACCAGCGGCACTGACTGAGGTGTGAACGGATCCCACTGCCCTGGCCACCAGTCTGCGTCGGCGCCCCCTGAAACAGGGGTTTAATCTCCGCCCACGGCCGAGCACCATTTCTGCTAATGATAAAGAGGTGCGCAGAGCCTTGGCTTTCGATAAAAAGGCGTCTCTGATAGGGGCAAAAGGGATTAACTACACGGAGGTCATCCTTCTGCAGGTAGTAATTATCTTCACCGGTCCGCAACGCAGGATTCTGCGGGGAGATCCATTCATGAAACAGTTGCTCTTCGTCTGCACCGGAGGCTGTTTTCAGGTAGGCATATCCACCGATAACCTTTCCTGACAGTGGCTGGCGTGCATTTTTCAGGAGCTTGGAGTAAACACGATCAAAGAGGGCCTCCTTTTCATCGTGCGCGAGCACCTCACAATCGGCCTCGATGGACAGGCCGTATGCATCAAGATAGTGCCGGATAACCGGAAAATACCGTGCGCGATCTTCAGGCGTGAACTCAGGTTTTAAGAACATCAGTGCACGGTCAGACATGTTTTTCTCCCTTGCTCAGCCGTGAGGTCCTGTTACGGCTTCCGTTCAGAACCAGCAGGCAGATGACTGATGCCAGGAACAGCGCAGTAACCGGCAACGAAGCAGTACCGAAGTGCAGCGGCAGGAGTGGCCCGAGTGTTGCGCCCAGGCTTCCTGAAACCAAGTAACCAGCTTTAACAAGATCAAACTCTTCGGATGCGAAATGACGGATAAAGAAACCAAATACAACCCCTTCAATTAGGCCCAGTACGAGGATTATCCCTGCAGCGGCAGTCAGCCCACTTGTAGAAGAGAAGATGGTTTGTAGCCAGAGCACGACGATAAGTAAGGCAAAATAAAATGTGGCGTTTATTCTGCCGGATGAAACCAAAATATTTGAAAGGATTATGCCCGCACCATTAACCATCATCATCCAGTAAAGAGGATTACTTTTAGGGTTTGCAAGAGAATAAGAAAAAAGAAAGTTGTTATACACAAAGGTAAAAAGAAAGAATGGAATGGCGATAAGCCCAATTTTACCCAGAATTACAATCTGTGGTTTCCTGGCATTCCCGGCGGCAGAATTATTAACTTTCACGGATTGCATTATTTTCCTGTTAACGATAAGCAGGCATGCGAAGAGCATCAGCGATGGCATATTAAATGCGAACGAATCCGGAATATCACACGCGGCGATTCCGTTTGAAAAAGCAAACCCCAATGCGTACACCAGCCCCCACATACACATGACAAGTTCAGTTTTATCCTGACGGGCATAGCGGGTTAATGCAACCGGATAGAAATTCATTATATAGGCAAAGACGAATCCTTCGAGTACGCGCTGTAACAGCATTGCCACGTAAATATCGCGATAAAAATAGCTTATTACAAAAGCCGTCACCTGGAATATTAAAACTATCACATGCAGCCTAAACAGTTTCTCCCTGACCGATGGAAATGAAAGCATCATCAGGCCAAAAGCAAGTCCACATAGATTAGACAGGGAAAAAATAAAAGCAACTTCACGCGTGTGATAACCATACGTCAGGTGTAAATAATTACTCAGGGACTGATATTTTGCCCCATTCATGACTGCCAAAATGGCTGTAATAAATATTGCTGGAAGCACGTGATACCCCACAAATAAATTTTCAGTATTTCCCTAACAGCTTCTTGCCACGCTGGTATTTGATGTCATAAATAACGTGCGTATCAAAGCGTTTAATCAGGGAGTCGCGAAGGGCTTCTATCACTTCAACAACCCGGGGGTCGCCTTTGATTTCGTCCAAAATCCGCGGATAAAGCGATAGCTCGACCTCACGGAAACTTTTCCAGTTAGCAAGATCGTCAGCATCCTTGCCCGAGCGGAAATCAAAAACGGAAGAACGGTCGATGGAACACCTGAGGACGTCATGGCCGTCTATGAGCACATAAAATGTGGTGCGGTGTCCCTTCAGTACCAGCGCAGGGCTCAGGTTATCTGGCGAAATCCCTGTTGCAAGCTTGAGGAAGGTGCCGGGCTGATCAGCATCGCTGCGGGTGATAAGTTTTTTAACGATGCTCACTGCAGCGTTACCGCTGGGGTCATTCTGAATCGTCGCTTTTTCCTCTCCCTCAAATACATGACGCCTGTCCAGCCGGTTACCGGTCGCATCTTCAGGCATCTTGAAGGCACAGAAGGCATGGGTAAGTTTGCTGCAGGAGGTTCTAAGCAATGCGCCAGTGGGGAGAATGTCGTATTCGGGAGTATCATAATATATGGCTGTATTCAGAGGAGGAGAGGCCCTTACCCAGTCGCGCTCTTTGAATTCAACCGAAGGAAACCGGCTTTTCAGTTCATGGGGAACTTCATCAAGCCATTTATAGTACTGTGCATCATCAATATGATCTGCAAATACTTTTACTGCGAGTTGACGAAAGATATTATATTCGCCGTGCTTTTCATGAATTGAACCTTCGATATCAACAATAAGACTCATTATTTCTCCTTAAATTTTATCCAGAGTATATACTAACAATTCACGCAATTCATTTGGGGTATACATCGGAACGTTTGATACCATTCCTTCCCGGGGGTAAAAAGTGTTATACGTGTGGGTGTAGTTTCTTTTCCTCGGCCCTCTTACAAGAAATGAAATGATAGGTTCATCACCTTCAGGAAACACAATGCGGTGAATTTCTTCATTGTGCATGGTATATACCTGACCGCGGCTTACTTTTTTTTCTGCAATCTCATCGAGATATACGTCTTCTTCAAAAAAACAGTCATGAATATTTCCTGTATTAGAAGGGAGGTATTTATATTTCTGAAACCTGACCTTTGTGATCGATTTATCTTTGGACTCCTGAACAATTTCATGGACCTGTTCACCGCAGAGGACATAGGATGAAAAACTGAACCGATGGTCATGAATGAGTTCCTGACTTATTTCGCTTTCGGTAAATGGCGGTTTCCATATATGCAGCGTAAGCCTGCAGTTATCCTGATTTTCATCATTAATCAGGACGATTTTAGAGAAGTGATTAACATGCTTGTAAGAATTTGAGGAAACTTCATTAAGGTACTCATTGTCATTCAGAACTTCAAAAATGATGGCAGGTAGTAGCTTTTCGTCTCGTATAAATTCAAGGAACCGGGATGACTCATCAAAAAAATTTTTTTCATCATTCAGGTAGTTATTAAGTGTGACAAAGCGCTTTTTAACTTCCTGTGTTGCAGGACATGACCGTAATGTTTCTTGCATAAATTATCCTTAAAATACGAAATAACATTTTATCAGGTACTTGCGCTGACTACCTCTTGATACTCGGCAGGATATGGCATGTTAAATTAAACTTCACTTGCGTTCCGTGCGTCTTCTTTTTTATATAACCCCCGCGCAATGTAAATCAACGCAATGGATGTTTCAATGTATTTCAAATATAAACATATTGTAACTAATTTTTTTAATGCATTGATATATAACATATAAAAATGATAAATATAAGTTAAATTTATGAGAGAGGTTTGGGTGGTGGTTTACTTTTTTATTAAAAATCAATATTTTTCTTTTTTTTACCAAGATGACGTGATTTATGATATTAATCTTTATTGTGTTGAGTGGCTATTAGCCTGCTAGTTTTTATGCTGGCATTTTTTATATTGGCAGTGCTTTACGTGGGATTATGACTCGAACGATAGCTTTTTACAGGCGATTACTTTTTACGGATTAATACTGTGACATAAATCTAAAAATAACATTTATCTGTCTATCTATTTTTTTAAGGATTTATATATATGGTGATAAACGTTTTTGCTATATACCATTGGAGGGCTTAATAAGGAGAAAGCGATGCGTGCACAGAAAAGATGTCTCGGTTACGTGGCGGTGGTAGTGGATGATTATGACAGAGCTATCAGTTATTACACTGACAAACTCGGATTTACCCTCGTGGAAGATACGCCCCAGCCCTGCAAGCGCTGGGTTGTAGTTACCCCTGCGCCCGGCAGTGACTGTAATCTGCTGCTTGCCCTGGCTTCTAATGAGCGTCAGACCGGATTCATCGGCGATCAGGCCGGAGGCCGCGTTTTCCTGTTCCTGCAGACGGACGACTTCTGGCGCGATTATACGGCCATGAAGGAAAAAGGCGTGCATTTCTGTGAAGAACCGCGTGAGGAAGAGTACGGAATCGTCGTGGTGTTTGAGGATCTCTACGGTAACCGGTGGGACCTTTTCCAGAACGGAACCAGCTGACTCATCCTTTCCTCTTCGCGCCAGATATTCGCCGCGAAGAGGGCTCTGTCCCCGTTTCCGGGCATTTATTCTTTGCCAGTAATCCTGACATTATTGTAGTGCAAACAGGCTGAATTGACCCTGTCATTTACCGGGTATCCAGCCCACGACTATTGAGAACGATCATATTCCCTGCATGTTGCATTTTCACCATTATCACTCACCATCCCATCTACGCTTTTTGGTGCGTCCACTTTTTGATCGAAGATCCCGGTTTTTTTCCTGTCTGCATTCATTGCTCCCTTTTTTAGCTGACGTAAGTGACAGCTAATATCCCCCCTGAATCATTTCTACCGTTTTTTTACGCCAGACTCGCCTTGACACTGGCCCAAAATCAGTGAAGTCCTAAACTTGAAATCTTCGTTTTTTTGATTTCCTCCCAATATCGGCGCCTCACATCTTTAGCCCCGACACCCCACAGCGCCCTTCATTTCCGCTCAGTTTGATTTCTTGCAACTTCATATATGCCGTTGCAAGCAAGTTTTGCGGGAAGCTTCCAACTTTTACCTGTGACAGCTTATTGGTCACTGGGATAGTATAGTGCCCGGAAAAGGTCTGGATATAAGAAGCACCGCAATCACACCATAACCGCCATCATTCCCTGCTCTTACAAACAGAGTTGGGTGATTCTGTATAAGACAACGTGATACTTAATGATAAAAATAAAATCACAATTCACTTTAAATTCAATGGAATAGAAAAATCATGTCTGTCATTGACAATAAGAGCCTAAATTCGCATACCCCAATGATGCAGCAGTACCTGCGCCTCAAATCGGAGCATCCGGAGATACTGCTGTTTTACCGCATGGGGGACTTCTACGAGCTGTTTTATGACGATGCCAAACGCGCCTCGCAGCTGCTGGAAATCTCCTTAACCAAACGCGGCTCCTCAGCAGGAGAGCCTATTCCCATGGCGGGCGTACCCTATCATGCGGTGGAGAACTACCTGGCAAAACTGGTACAGCTGGGTGAGTCGGTGGCTATCTGCGAACAGATTGGTGACCCGGCGTTGAGCAAAGGCCCGGTCGAGCGCAAAGTCGTACGCATCGTCACTCCCGGCACGATCAGTGATGAAGCATTATTGAATGAACGCCAGGATAATTTGCTGGCGGCAATCTGGCAGAGCCCGCGCGGCTTTGGCTATGCCACGCTGGATATCAGCTCTGGACGCTTCCGCCTGGCTGAACCCACCGATCAAGAAACAATGGCTGCCGAACTGCAACGCACCAATCCGGCCGAGCTGCTCTACCCGGAAGAATTTGCCGCCATGATGCTGATTGAGAACCGCCGTGGTCTGCGCCGCCGAGCGCTGTGGGAATATGAACTGGATACCGCTCGCCAGCAGCTGAATATGCAATTTGGCACGCGCGATCTTAGTGGTTTCGGCGTGGAGCAAGCGCATCATGCCCTGCGTGCCGCTGGCTGTCTGCTACAGTACGTTAAAGATACGCAGCGCACCTCGTTACCACATATCCGTTCGCTGACTATGGAACGCCAGCAGGACGGTATTATTATGGATGCCGCAACCCGCCGTAATCTTGAAATTACACAGAATCTCGCCGGAGGCAGTGACAATACCCTGGCGTCAGTGCTGGATAAAACCGTGACGCCGATGGGCAGCCGTATGCTCAAGCGCTGGCTGCATATGCCGTTGCGTAATACGCAGGTCATCACCCTGCGCCAGCAAAGTATCCGGGCGCTACAGGATTTGAATGACAACCTGCCCCCGCTGCTGCGCCAGGTCGGCGATCTCGAGCGTATCCTGGCTCGTCTTGCGCTGCGCACTGCACGGCCTCGCGATCTGGCACGCATGCGCCATGCCTTCCAGCAGCTGCCGCTGCTGAATGAAGAGCTGGCCGACAGTGATAACGCGCACCTACAGACTTTGCGTAGTCAGATGGGGGAATTTACCGAGCTACGCGAGCTGCTGGAGCGCGCCATTATAGAAACGCCGCCGGTGCTGGTTCGTGACGGAGGGGTGATCGCCCCCGGCTATAACCAGGAGCTGGATGAATGGCGGGCGCTGGCCGATGGGGCCACTGACTATCTTGACCGCCTGGAGATCCGCGAACGGGAAAAGCTGGGGCTGGATACGCTAAAAGTTGGCTTTAATGGTGTTCACGGCTACTACATTCAGGTCAGCCGGGGTCAGAGCCACCTGGTACCCATCCACTACGTACGCCGTCAGACGCTGAAAAACGCAGAGCGCTACATTATTCCCGAGCTGAAAGAGTATGAAGACAAGGTACTGACTTCTAAAGGCAAAGCACTTTCTTTGGAAAAGGCGCTATATGAACAGCTGTTTGATATGTTGCTACCTCATTTGGCAGCATTACAGGACAGTGCCGCAGCCCTGGCAGAGTTGGACGTTTTAACTAATCTTGCTGAACGTGCCTGGACGCTTAACTACAGCTGTCCGACGCTGAGCGATAAACCCGGTATAAAACTCAGCGGTGGCCGTCATCCTGTGGTTGAGCAGGTGTTAAAAGATCCGTTTATCGCAAATCCTCTTACTTTGTCGCCGCAACGCCGTATGCTGGTGGTCACCGGTCCTAATATGGGCGGTAAAAGTACCTATATGCGTCAGGCCGCTCTGATTACCCTGATGGCTTATATTGGCAGCTTCGTTCCCGCTGAGCAGGCGGTTATCGGCCCAATCGATCGGATTTTCACCCGCGTAGGTGCGGCGGACGATCTCGCCTCTGGCCGTTCAACCTTTATGGTAGAAATGACCGAAACCGCCAATATTCTGCATAATGCCACTGAGTACAGCCTGGTGCTGATGGACGAAATAGGCCGTGGTACCTCAACCTATGATGGTCTGTCGCTGGCCTGGGCCTGCGCCGAAAGCCTTGCCAACCGCATCAAAGCCATGACGCTGTTTGCCACTCATTATTTCGAACTCACCACCCTGCCGGAGCAAATCGAAGGCGTGGCTAACGTGCATCTGGATGCTGTCGAGCATGGCGATACCATCGCCTTTATGCACAGCGTGCAGGAAGGTGCCGCCAGTAAGAGTTACGGCCTGGCCGTCGCTGCGCTGGCCGGAGTACCCAAAGACGTTATCAAACGGGCCCGTCAGAAACTGAAAGAGTTAGAAGCCCTCTCCGGGAGTGCAGCCAGCACCAGGGCCGATGGCTCCCAGCTGCCGCTGCTGGTTGAGGAGACATCGCCAGCAGTCGAGGCTCTTGAAGCGTTAGATCCTGATTCTCTGTCTCCTCGCCAGGCGCTGGAGTGGATCTATCGTCTCAAGTCGCTGGTTTGACTCGCGCGGATCGCTCTGACAATGGGTGAGAGTGACATCTCACCCTCTGATGATCCTGAAAAAATCCATAAAAAAAAAGCGGTGACCGTGGTCACCGCCTTACGCATTACTAAATGATGTGGACCGTTATTTTTCCACGCCGTTATTCACGAAACAGCGCTTCAATACTCAACCCCTGTCCCTGCAGAATTTCTCGCAGACGACGCAGGCCTTCGACCTGGATCTGACGCACACGTTCGCGGGTCAGACCGATTTCACGCCCTACATCTTCCAGCGTGGCCGCTTCATAGCCTAACAGGCCGAAACGACGTGCCAGTACTTCGCGCTGCTTGGCGTTCAGTTCGAACAGCCATTTAACGATGCTTTGCTTCATATCATCGTCTTGGGTGGTATCTTCCGGGCCGTTGTCTTTTTCGTCGGCCAGGATATCCAGCAGCGCTTTCTCTGAATCCCCGCCCAGTGGCGTATCAACTGAGGTAATGCGTTCGTTGAGGCGCAGCATCCGGCTCACGTCATCAACGGGTTTATCCAGCTTTTCGGCAATCTCTTCCGCGCTAGGCTCATGATCAAGCTTGTGCGAAAGTTCACGTGCGGTACGCAGATATACATTCAGCTCTTTTACGATGTGGATCGGCAAACGAATAGTACGGGTTTGATTCATAATTGCCCGTTCGATCGTCTGACGTATCCACCAGGTGGCGTAGGTAGAGAAACGGAACCCTCTTTCCGGATCAAACTTCTCTACCGCACGGATCAGGCCGAGGTTACCTTCCTCAATCAGGTCCAGCAGGGCCAGACCACGATTGCTGTAACGACGGGCGATCTTAACCACAAGGCGTAAGTTACTTTCAATCATGCGGCGACGTGAAGGCACATCGCCACGTAGCGCACGACGGGCAAAGAAGACTTCTTCCTCCGCCGTCAGCAGTGGAGAGTAACCAATCTCTCCTAAGTAAAGCTGTGTTGCATCCAGTACGCGCTGCGTTGCACCCTGAGATAACAGATCTTCTTCAGCTAAATCGTTATCACCGGGTTCATTTCCGACAAGAGCCTTCTCATCAAAAACCTCAGCTCCGTTTTCGTCGAATTCCGCGTCTTCATTTAACTCGTTAACTTTCAGCGTATTCTGGCTCATAAGCGGCCCCTACCCGTGATCCCAGGGCAGAACAGCTAAGGTTCTGCCGGATTATCGTTGCGGCAAATAGCGCAACGGGTTTACGGATTTCCCCTTGTAACGAATTTCAAAGTGTAATCTAACAGAGCTCGTGCCAGTACTGCCCATCGTAGCGATCTTCTGACCCGCTTTCACTTCTTGTTGTTCACGGACCAGCATCGTGTCGTTATGAGCATAAGCACTCAGATAGTCATCATTATGTTTGATGATAATCAAATTACCGTAACCGCGTAGCGCATTGCCGGCGTAAACCACGCGCCCTGAAGCGGTGGAAACAACGGATTGCCCATGCGATCCTGCGATATCGATACCTTTATTGCCACCTTCGGAAGCAGAGAAGTTATCAATGATCTTACCGTCGGTGGGCCAACGCCAGCTTCCCACTGGGGTAGCGCTGTCCGTTGTGCTACTAACGGTCGGAACGGCAACCGGAACTGTCGTCGTTGCAACAGTTTTACCGGATGAAGGCAGCATTTTGCCTCCACTTGTTGTATCTGAATCTTCAGAATACGTAATTACCGGTTGGTGTGCAACAGTTGGCGTTTTAGGCTGAATACCCGAAGAAGGGGGAGTGACACCGCTGGCCGTTGCGTCAGCAGCCGTCACCGCATTACCGCCGGTGATAGGAGTACCGGTGCCGTTGGCGACCTGTAACTGCTGGCCGACGTTGAGGCCGTAAGGCGCAGCGACATTATTACGCTGTGCCAGATCGCGGAAATCGTTTCCGGTAATCCAGGCAATATAGAATAAAGTATCGCCGCGTTTGACAGTATAGGTGTCTCCACCGTAGCTACCTTTCGGAATATTCCCATAACTACGGTTATAAACTATACGGCCATTTTCAGTTTCCACATTCTGTGGCTGGCTGGATACGGGGGGATTGGTTGCACTTTTCAACGCAGGTGGTCGCGCCGGGCGAATGATATTGCCATTGTTACTCTCCCCGGCCCCGGCATTGCCGACAGTGGCTGGATTACCGCTCATCATGCCTGACTCACTTCCACCCACCGAGCTGATAGGGGCCTGGTTATCGTTACTGCTGGAACAACCTGCCAGCCAAAATCCTACCAGTGAAACAGCCGCCATACGACGCAGCTTAAAGACCGGGCTTCCCATGCTCATTTACTCCCCCATTTCGGCAATACTTTAATAAATAATGATTAACTAAACCGCAGCGGCACGGCTGCGCAACATAGCGAGATACTAACAATATCAATGAACGCGTGCCACGAAACAGTTGTGTACAAATAATCCTGACCGCTGATGTCAGGCAAGGTCGCCTTTAACCAGCGGAACAAAACGTACTGGCTCAATCGTATCTACAATAAATTCATCTGCTTTACGGCGAATACGTTGTAATACCTGCTGCTCTTCCCCGACCGGCAATACCATCACCCCGCCATCATTAAGCTGCGACATCAGCGCGTCAGGGATACTCGGCGGTGCGGCCGTAACTATAATAGCGTCAAATGGCCCTCGTGCAGGCCAGCCAAGCCAGCCATCACCATGTCGGGTAGAGACATTGTGCAAATCGAGCTGTTTCAGGCGGCGTTTGGCCTGCCACTGCAACCCCTTGATGCGTTCTACCGAATAGACGTGCGCGGCCAGGTGCGCCAGGATAGCCGTCTGATAGCCGGAGCCGGTACCAATTTCCAACACGCGCGATGCTGGCGTTAGTGCCAATAGCGACGTCATTTTAGCCACCATGTAAGGCTGGGAAATCGTTTGCCCACTACCGATCGGCAGCGCGGTATTTTCCCAGGCTTTATGCTCAAAGGCTTCATCAATGAAGCGCTCGCGTGGGACATCACCAATAGCCTTTAACAAACGCTCGTCATCAATAGCCTGTAGGCGCAACTGCGCTAGCAAGATCTCTATCCTCCCGCTCACCATTCTCTGGTGACCTCTGCGCTCGCCAGCCATGAGGAGACAACCTGCTGCGCGGCATGAGCAGTCAGGTCAACATGCAGCGCCGTCACTGAAACGTAGCCTTCATCAACGGCGGCAAAGTCAGTACCGGGGCCGGCATCCAGTTTTTCACCCGGAGGGCCGATCCAGTACAGCGTATTGCCGCGTGGATCCTGCTGTGCGATTGCGCGATCGCTGGGGTGACGGCTGCCGCAACGCCGTCACGCGGATGCCCTTAATCCGATCCAGCGGCAGATCCGGCACGTTAATATTGAGGATACGACCGGTCCGCAGCGGCTCTCGCAATAGCGCCTTCAGGATTGAGCAGGTCACCGCCGCCGCAGTGTCATAATGCTGATGCCCGTTGAGTGAGACCGCCAGCGCCGGCAGGCCGAGATGCCGACCTTCCATCGCTGCCGCAACGGTCCCGGAGTAGATCACATCGTCGCCAAGATTAGGGCCGGCGTTAATCCCGGAGACCACAATATCCGGCACCGGGCGCATCAGCGCATTGACGCCGAGATAGACACAGTCAGTGGGAGTGCCCATCTGCACCGCGATGTCGCCGTTGGGGTAATTGAAGGTACGCAGAGGCGTTTCCAGCGTCAGCGAGTTTGAGGCTCCGCTTCGGTTGCGATCGGGGGCAACGACCTGTACCTCGGCGAATTCACGCAGTGATTTTGCCAGCGTCTGAATGCCTGGCGCATGGATACCGTCGTCATTACTCAGCAATATGCGCATCTGATACCTGACTTGTTGAATTAAGTAAACCACCGTCAAAGCCACAGGGATGTCCTGCCATGATACATCCCTGTTTGCCCTGTACAGAACGCTTTTATGCGCTCAGCCGCGTGGTCTGGTTGGCATATTTTAGCTGGATGCTCAGATGAGTGGTAGGTGTAAATATCTGCTTAATCGCAAGATGCCTGGAACTGGCTGCTCATCCGCCAGTAAGTTTGACTGCCTCCAGGGGCACCAAATACAAAGGGGCTTTCCGCAGACGCGATGCACATACCATGACATCAGCACAATTCGGCAGCTAAACAGACAGGAACTGAATGTTGAATGTGAAAGCGGCAGAGCCTGCTAAACAACTCAGGCTCTGCCGGAGGGCGGCTATTCGTCAGCCTCGTTGGCACTGCTCTGCGTGACCAACAGTTCCCTTACCACGCTAGTGGCAAAGCTACCGGCCGGTAGCCAAAAGCTTATCTCAAGCGTGGCGTCATCCGCCCAGCTCCAGCACAGATCACGCGGTATCACCAGCATCGCACGGCGGGCAGCATCGACCCGCTCACGCTGCATCAGGGCGATAAGTGCCCCTTCTTGTGCCAGACTGTCCTGCTCAAAGGCCAGCGCCTCATCGCGCGTACCCCATTCGCCGCTACCCGGTAGCGGCGCGGTGATGCGCAGCTCGTTGTTGTCCACACGCTGTTGCAGGCTGTCGATTTCAGCCGTTTCCGCCACAAACCAGCTACCGCGCCCGGTCAGTTGCAGCGCATCGCCTGCCAACACCCGGCGCAGGGAACCCTGCCGGGCGAGACGATCGCTCACCACCTGATTAAACATCGCGCTACGCGCCGCTGACAGAATAAAGCTGCGTTTACTGCGCTCGCGCACGCGAATTTCATCCGCCGCCCAGCGCTGCGCCAGCTTCAGGTTATTGCCATCATGACCAAAACGCTGGCTACCAAAATAGTTCGGCACCCCGGCAGTGGTAATCTGTTGCAGGCGCTGTTCCACCGCGTCACGATCGGAAATCTCGCGCAAAATCAACGTAAAGGCATTGCCCTGTAACGCTCCGGTGCGCAGTTTGCGGCGATGGCGGGTGCTTTCCAGCACCTCAACCCCTTCGAGCTGAAAGGCGCTCATGTCCGGCGTCACTTTGCCCGGCAGACGCAGACAGAACCACTGTTCGGTAACGGCATGTCTGTCTTTCATACCGGCAAAGCTGACGTCACGCGCAGGGATAGCGGCAAATTTCGCCAGCGCCTCGGCAACAAAACGCGTGTTGCAGCCCTGTTTACGCACACGCACCAGCAGCTGTTCGCCATCCCCATCCGGGGCGTAACCGAGATCTTCAATCACCACGAAATCTTCGGGAATACTCTTAACGACACCGCTGGCGGTCGGTTTGCCGTGCAGCCAGCCCTGACAGGTTAAATCCATGAGTTACGCCTTAAACAATAACGCGACGGCTTCACAGGCAATGCCTTCGCCGCGCCCGGTAAAGCCGAGCTTTTCGGTGGTGGTCGCCTTTACGTTGACCTCGTCCATATGAATGCCCAGATCTTCGGCAATATTGATACGCATCTGCGGCGCATGCGGCAGCATTTTTGGTGCCTGGGCGATAATCGTCACGTCAACGTTGCCCACGCGATAACCTTTCTGCGCGATCTGGCGCAGCGCTTCGCGCAGCAGCGCGCGGCTATCGGCACCTTTGTAGGCCTCATCAGTATCCGGGAACAGTTTGCCGATATCGCCCAACGCCGCCGCGCCGAGCAGGGCGTCAGTCAGGGCGTGCAGCGCTACGTCACCATCAGAGTGGGCCAGTAAACCTTTTTCATAGGGGATGCGTACGCCGCCAATAATCAACGGACCTTCTCCGCCGAAAGCGTGTACATCAAAACCGTGACCAATACGCATTCTGCGCTCCTGATTAACGTTGTCTTTGGGTCAGATAAAATTGCGCCAGCGCCAGATCTTCCGGTCGCGTGACTTTCAGATTGTCGCTACGTCCGTTGACCAACTCGGGATGATAGCCGCAGTATTCCAGCGCCGAGGCCTCATCGGTAATCGTTGCACCTTCGCTCAGCGCGCGTTGCAGGCAGTCACGCAGCAGGACCAACGGAAAAAGCTGGGGCGTCAGTGCGTGCCACAGGGCCTCACGTTCAACGGTATGATCGATATCGCTACAGCCGGTGATGGCGCGCTTCATGGTGTCGCGCACAGGCGCCGCCAGGATGCCGCCCACTTCACTGCTGGCAGTCAGTGCCAGCAAACGGGCCAAATCATCAGGATGGAGGCAGGGACGCGCGGCATCATGTACCAGCGCCCACTGGGCTGACGTCGCAGCCTGCAACCCCGCCAGCACCGAGTCAGCACGCTGGACGCCACCAATCACCGTGGTGATGCGCTTATCCCGGGCTACGGGCAGTAGATGAAAACAGGTGTCTTGTGGGCTTAGGGCCACCACCACCCGCTTAACCGCCGGATGCGCCAGCAGCGCATTCAGGCTGTGCTCCAGAATGGTTTTACCGCAAAGTGTGAGGTACTGCTTAGGACAGGCGGACTGCATACGGCTGCCAATACCCGCTGCGGGCACCACGGCAATCACGTCCGGTAAAGAATTGGCATTATTCATGTGGTGATTACTGGCTGGCTGGCCGTCCCTGCTGCGCGTTGCGTCTGTTTTGGTCCGGCACAAGGCGATAGAAAGTCTCGCCGGGTTTAATCATACCCAGCTCATTGCGCGCGCGCTCTTCGATCGCTTCTGAACCGCCGTTTAAATCATCGATTTCAGCAAACAGCCGATCGTTACGCGCTTTAAGTTTGGCGTTATTGCCCTGCTGCGATGCAACATCTTCGTCAACACGCGTATAGTCATGAATGCCGTTCTTGCCCAGCCAGAGCGAATATTGCAGCCAGCCGAGAAGTACAAGTAACAGCAGCGTAAGTTTTCCCATCCCCGCCCCCTGCGAAACGGCCCAATCATCCCATAACTTTTAACGTTACTCCACTCCGACGATAAAATTGCACGCCATTGAGAAAAAAAGTTGAGGTAACGCGTTAAAAAGCAGCACCGTGTTACCCGCTTTGTGGACGGGTACGCAAGGTTTTGTCACTCATCGACGTGTTTGTACATCAGAGAAAAGCGCATTACCAGCCCGTCAGCAGGCTGAGCAGGAGCCAGAACAGGGATATCGTTAGCAGGGTAGTGACCAGCGCAATCCAAATCACATGCCCGCGCAGCAGCGCGCTCATGATCACGCCAACCATTACCGATATGGGTAACAGCGCCAGAAAGAAAGGCCAGGTATAGAGAAAAAAGAAGAAGAGCGTACCAGAGCCGTACATCATTAGCGGGATCGCCAGCGCTATCCACCAGGCAATAAAGCCCATCACGCCACCGGGGAGAGACCATGAACTCTCTTTTCGCTGCCGCTCGTTTTTCTCTGCCGGTACAGGAGTCACGTTTTGCATAGATATCCCGTTGAAACTCAGGCAGGGAACGATCACATCACCCTGCCTGCACATCGCCCTTTGATGGACGTTAGCCAAAATCACCTCAGGGTTTGATGATATCTTGCTGACGCAACAGATCTAATATTTGACGGGTCAAATGTGTTACTAATTGTTCGCCATCAAGATGGATATCGGCATGCAAAGGGGCCTGGTATTCCGCATCAATACCGGTGAAGTTGCGCAGTTCTCCCGCCCGCGCCTTCTTGTACAGCCCCTTCGGGTCACGTGCTTCACAAGTGGCCAGCGGCGTATCAACGAACACCTCGATAAAGCGCCCCTCTCCCAGCATATCGCGCACCATCTGACGTTCAGCACGATGGGGGGAGATAAACGCGGTGAGCACCACCAGCCCGGCATCCACCATCAGCCGTGCCACTTCACCCACCCGGCGGATATTCTCTTTACGATCGTCATCACTGAAGCCGAGATCACGGCACAGGCCGTGACGCACGTTATCACCATCCAACAGATAACTGCTGACGCCAAGCTGATGCAGCGCCTGCTCCAGCGCCCCGGCAACGGTGGACTTACCGGACCCCGACAGCCCGGTAAACCACAATACCGCGCCCTGATGACCATGCCGCTGCTCACGCGCCTCCCGCGTTACCGGATGCGCATGCCACACCACGTTCTCATCATGTTGCGCCATATTATTTTCCGCCCAACAGATCGCGTGCATTCCAGTGCGGGAAATGACGGCGAACCAGCGCATTCAGCTCCAGCTCAAAAGCACTGAAGTTCGCGCTACCGGCTGAGGTCTCTTCTGCCAGCGGCTGACGGATCATTCCGGCTCCCACCGTGACGTTACTCAGGCGATCGATAAAGATCATGCCGCCGGTGACCGGGTTCTGCTGATAGCTGTCAAGAACCATAGGTTCATCAAAAATGATATCAACCAAACCGATGCCGTTCAGCGGCAGTTCCGCGCTGGAATGCTGCGTCAAATGATTGATTTCAACCTGATGCTGAATGTTCTCAACACGCGCACGGGTTTTCTTACCGGCGATTTTCACATCAAAACTCTGCCCGGGCACCAGCGGTTGCTCGGCCATCCATACCACGTCAACCGTAGCGGCACGAACAGGAGTCAGTTCCGAACTGGCATCCACCAGCAGGTCGCCACGGCTGATATCAATCTCATCTTTCAGCACCAGGGTGATCGCTTCCCCGGCGGCAGCCTGTTGCAGATCGCCGTCAAAGGTAACGATGCGTGCAATGCTCGACTCAACGCCAGAAGGCAGCACTTTCACCCGTTGTCCGACCTGCACGCTGCCGGATGCCAGGGTCCCCGCGTAGCCACGAAAATCCAGGTTGGGGCGGTTAACGTACTGTACCGGGAAACGCATCGGCTGCTGCTCAACAACGCGCTGCACTTCGACGGTTTCCAGCACGTCAAGCAGCGTCGGGCCGCTGTACCAGCCCATCTGTTCGCTCGGTGCGGCCACGTTTTCGCCTTCCAGCGCCGACAGCGGCACGAAACGAATATCCAGATTGCCCGGCAGCTGCGTAGCAAAATCGAGATAATCCTGTTTGATCTGTTCAAAGGTTGCCTGGCTGTAGTCCACCAGATCCATTTTGTTGACAGCCACCACCAAGTGTTTAATGCCCAGCAGCGTCGAGATAAAGCTGTGACGGCGGGTTTGATCGAGCACGCCTTTACGTGCATCGATCAGCAGGATCGCCAGATCGCAGGTTGACGCCCCGGTGGCCATATTGCGCGTGTACTGCTCGTGGCCGGGAGTATCGGCAATAATAAATTTGCGTTTTTCTGTAGAGAAGTAGCGATAGGCCACGTCAATGGTAATGCCCTGTTCGCGCTCGGCCTGTAAGCCGTCGACCAGCAGCGCCAGATCCAGTTTTTCTCCCTGAGTCCCGTGGCGTTTACTATCGTTATGCAGCGAAGAGAGCTGGTCTTCATAAATCTGGCGCGTATCGTGCAGCAGGCGGCCAATCAGGGTGCTTTTACCGTCGTCGACGCTGCCGCAGGTGAGAAAACGCAGCAGGCTTTTATTTTGCTGGGCGTGCAGCCAGGCTTCCACCCCGCCCTGATCGGCAATCTGTTGTGCAATAATGTTGTTCATGGCGGCTCCTTAGAAATAACCCTGGCGTTTCTTCAGCTCCATCGAGCCGGCCTGATCGCGGTCTATCATTCGCCCCTGGCGCTCGCTGGTGGTTGAGACCAGCATCTCTTCGATAATGCCGGGCAGCGTTTGTGCTTCCGACTCCACCGCACCGGTGAGCGGCCAGCAGCCGAGGGTGCGGAAGCGCACCATGCGTTGTTCAATCACTTCGCCAGGCTGCAGATCGATACGGTCATCATCAATCATCATCAGCATGCCGTCACGCTCCAGCACCGGGCGCGGTGCGGCCAGGTACAGCGGCACGATCTCGATATTTTCAAGGAAAATGTACTGCCAGATATCCAGCTCGGTCCAGTTGGAGAGCGGGAATACGCGGATGCTTTCGCCTTTGTTAACCTGGCCGTTGTAGTTGTGCCACAGCTCCGGACGCTGGTTTTTCGGGTCCCAGCGGTGGAAGCGATCGCGGAAAGAGTAGATACGCTCTTTGGCACGGGATTTTTCTTCGTCGCGGCGTGCGCCGCCGAAGGCGGCATCAAAACCATACTTATCCAGCGCCTGCTTCAGCCCCTCGGTTTTCATGATGTCGGTGTGTTTGGAACTGCCATGCACAAAGGGGTTAATCCCCATAGCCAGACCCTCCGGGTTACGGTGGACCAGCAGTTCTGCGCCAATGTTCTTGACCATGCGGTCGCGGAATTCATACATTTCGCGGAATTTCCAGCCGGTATCAACATGCAGCAGTGGGAAAGGCAGCGTGCCCGGATAGAAGGCTTTACGCGCCAGGTGCAGCATCACCGATGAATCTTTGCCAATGGAGTACATCATCACCGGATTGGCGAACTCTGCCGCCACTTCGCGGATAATATGGATACTTTCCGCCTCCAGCTGACGCAGGTGAGTGAGTCGTTGTTGATCCATAATTTTTCCTCAAGCCAAATTCACAACGGGGGACTGTCGTCCGTCCTGCTGCGCTGAATGTTGATACCACGCCAGCTGCTGATGCAGATTGACCACTTCGCCAATCACCAACAGCGCTGGGGTTGGGGCATTTTGTGCCAGTTCTCCCAGCTGTTCGAGCGTGCCGGTCAGTACCTGTTGATCCTGACGAGTGCCGCGCCCGATCACCGCCACCGGCGTTGCCGGATCGCGCCCGTGGGTCATTAACTGATCGGCGATGTCCCCCGCAGCCATAGCCCCCATATAAATCGCCAGCGTCTGTCGCGCACGCGCCAGCGAAGGCCAGTCGGTACCATTACCGTCGGTACGGCACTGCCCGGTGACGAAGAGTACGCTCTGGGCATAGTCGCGATGGGTGAGCGGAATACCGGCGTAGGCGGTGGCACCGGCAGCCGCCGTGACACCGGGCACCACCTGGAACGGGATGCCCGCAGCCGCAGCCGCCTGTAGCTCTTCACCGCCACGGCCAAAGATAAACGGATCGCCGCCCTTCAGCCGCACCACGCGCTTACCCTGCTGCGCCAGCTCCACCAGCATGCGGTTGATCTCTCCCTGCGGCACGCTGTGAGCGTTAGCACGTTTGCCGACGCAGATACGGTCGGCATCGCGCCGCACCAGATCAAGGATCTCGTCACTGACCAGATAGTCATACAGCACCACATCCGCCAGCTGCATCACCTGTAATCCGCGCAGAGTCAGCAGCCCGCTGTCCCCAGGGCCAGCACCGACCAGGATGATTTCTCCCTGGGGCGTTTCCACATCGGTTAACTGGCTGTCGAGCGTGCGTTTGGCTCCATCCACATTGCCCGAGGCCACCTGGCTGGCGAACAGCCCGTTAAAGGCTTTGTCCCAGAAGCGGCGGCGATCGGACATCATTGAGAAGCGTGCTTTAACCTTGTCGCGCCACTGCCCGGCGATCTGCGCCATCTGGCCGAGATTAGCAGGCAGCAACGCCTCCAGTTTTTCACGCAGCAGACGCGCCAGCACCGGCGCGGTGCCGCTGGAAGAAATCGCTACCACCAGTGGAGAACGGTCGACGATGGAAGGGAAGATAAATGAGCATTTCGGCTGGTCATCCACCACGTTAGCCAGCAGATGGCGAGCGGTGGCATCCTGATAAACCTGCCCGTTGAGTTCCGCATTATCGGTGGCAGCAATCACCAGGAATACCCGTTCGAGCTGTTCTGGCTGGTAGGCGGTGGCCAGCCATTCCACGCTGTGACTCTCGGCAAGAACGGCAAGCTCTTCGCACAGCTCGCGTGAAACGATCTGTACCCGTGCTCCAGCCCGGCGCAGTAGTTCGATTTTGCGTGCAGCCACATCGCCGCCGCCCACCACCAGCACCGGCTTGTGTCTGATATCAGCAAAAAGAGGGAGATAATCCACGCGAACCTTCTTAATCACATAAGCTTGAAAGGGACTATACGTGTCTGGCTGAAGGGTTATGAAATTACTAATTGGAATGAGTAGTTACCGAATGGAATAACGTCGTGGTAAAGCTACGAACAAATTGTGCTTAACAAATGATATTTCTGGCGTTTAACTGATGAACCGACTGGCATATCGACCTGTGGCCAACGTGGCTAATTGAAAATTTTTCCTGATGGGCAGCAGATAACACCCTGTTTCCTTCCTTCCGGAGCGCTTGATCTGTAAGGTTATTCAATACTGTCTGCTCTCTTTTAACATCTGGAGTCGTTATGTATCTTGTTTTTCTTAGCTATACCCACCCAATGGAAGAAGTTAACCGCCTGCTGGAACCGCATATCGAATGGCTTAACCGCTATTTTGCCAGCGGAGACTTTATCAGCGCCGGGCGTAAAGACCCGCGCACGGGCGGCATGATTATGGTGAAAGAGATGGATCGTCCCCGGCTGGATGCCATTCTGGCAGAGGACCCGTTTCAGGCGGTGGCGCAGTATGAGGTGACCAAAGTCAATATCACCCGTGCTGCGGCTGAGTTTTCCGCGTTAGTCGGCGTCTAGAAGGGACAGAGCTCCCTATTTTCCGGAGCTAACCCCATGACTGCTGCAAAACCTGACGCAAGCGCTCGTCGCAGCGCTCGGTGTCGACGCCACAGCGCTGACAATAATCATGGACACATCGCGTGTTCCAATGAAATCGTTGTTTCCGCGCCAGGCTGACATGCAGCTGCTGATAGAGATTGTCGATGTGCAGGGACGCCATCACCTGCTTTAGCGTCATACGCCGCTGCGAGTCCAGGCTGGAACGTATTTGCACCAGCGCAGATTTGATATCTACCCGCATTAATGCAGCGCTCAAATTTTGATAGCCAGGATGTGGGCGACTACTGACAACCGACTTGAAGAACAACATTTCACGGTAGAAACGCGCCTTACGACTGTCAATTTGAATAAAAATGGTGTCGATATTCTGCCAGAAAGCCGCATAGAGGATGGCGGTTGCATACAGCCCACGCAGCAATCCAGTACCGCGATAGCGCTCGTCAATACACAATGAACCAATCTCTGCGGTGCGCTGCGGTGCGCTACCCTGTTGACGGATTGCATCACCGAATACCGCCTCGGCCGGCATCCCCAACCCAGCCTGTGGGATCAGAGAAATACTTCCCACTACTTCATCTCCTTTTTTCGCCACCAGCAGACGGCTGCCCTGGTGTAAAAGCCACGGCGAGAACAGCATATCGCCCTGCTGACGTTTAAGTATCCCAAGACGAACATACTCCGTATGCAACTTGCGCATGGCGCAACAAAAATCATGCAGGGTACTCACCGGTTCAATACTGATATCTGGCGGCATTTTCTGCCTGGCAAAGTGGAGTGAACGCTTTGTGTGCCAAGTCTTACCAGAAACATGAGATTTCATTTTTTATCTCCTTGTGCAAGATCGTAACGTCTCAACACAAGTATTTATTCATAACAAAAATTAAACAATGGCTTGAGAGAATATTAATGAAACTGTCATTTTCATAGACTATTTTAATTAACACGCCTAAATTTCAAGGTTATAACTTAACTAAAATTAATCTTTACTCTGGCGCGATCGCAACATCATTCGGCGAGATATTCACAAGCGGGAGGGAAACAGGGAGAGGAGTGACGTATACAAAAAGGGAGATGGAAACAGTCAGCGCAGCGAACCCCGGTTGGGAGCCCGCTACAATATCAGCACTATTCGTGCAGGCCGCATTCGCGCTTGAGGCCGAAGAAGCGGGTTTCTTCTTCCGCCATACCCGGCTCCCATTTACGCGTGGTGTGAGTATCGCCGACCGACAGATAGCCCTGCTCCCACAGCGGATGGTAGCTCAAACCATGCTGTTGCAAATACTGGTAAACCTGACGGTTATCCCAGTCAATAATCGGCAGCAGTTTGAAAATGCCTTTTTTGACAGCCAGCACCGGAAGATGGGCGCGGCTGCCGGACTGATCGCGGCGCAGTCCGGCAAACCACGTCTGACCCTGCAACGTTTCCAGCGCACGGTTCATCGGTTCCACCTTATTGATCTGGTTGTAGCGCTCAATGCCTTCCACGCCCTGCTCCCATAGCTTGCCGTAGCGAGCTTCCTGCCACGCCGGACTTTGTGCAGCGCGGAACACCTGTAGGTTAAGATCGAGCTTTTCCGTCAGTTGATCAATAAACTGGTAAGTTTCCGGGAACAGGTATCCGGTGTCGGTGAGGATCACCGGGATATCGGCTTTCTGACGCGTCACCAGATGCAGGCTCACCGCCGCCTGAATACCAAAGCTGGAGGTCAATACCGCCTGACCTGGCAGATTCTCCAGCCCCCAGATAACCCGATCCTCGGCGGAAAGTGTATCCAGCATATTATTCGTTTCGGCGAGCGCCATCACGCGCTCGACCTTAGGGAGTTCATTCAGTTCAGAGAGATCGAGAAGCGCCATGTTATGCCTCCATCATTGCCAGAAATCACGGGCCGGATCGAGTACCGGTTTTACCACTCCGGCACGGATGGTGAAATCACCGAAGCCTTCGTCTGCATCACGCTCTTGTGACCAGCGGCCAATCAGGTCATCAAGGGTAGCCAGAATTTGCTCTTCGTTAATGTTTTCCTGATACATGCGCGGAATGCGCGTGCCGATGCGATTCCCGCCGAGGTGCAGGTTATAACGCCCCGGCGCTTTACCCACCAGGCCGATTTCTGCCAGCAGCGCACGACCGCAGCCGTTAGGGCAGCCGGTGACGCGCAGAACGATATGCTCATCGCCCACGCCGTGCGCGGTCATGATCGCTTCCACACGGGTGACGAACTGCGGCAGAAAACGCTCTGCTTCCGCCATTGCCAGCGGGCAGGTAGGGAATGCCACGCAGGCCATTGAGTTTTCACGCTGGTGGCTAACGTTTTCCATCAGACCGTGTGACAGCGCCAGCTGCTCAATGTTCTCTTTTTCCGACTCCGGCACCCCGGCGACAATCAGGTTCTGATTAGCGGTTAAGCGGAAGTCACCCTGGTGAATGTTGGCAATTTCGGCCAGACCGGTTTTCAGCGGGCGGTCGGGGTAATCCAGCAGGCGGCCATTTTCGATAAACAGCGTCAGATGCCACTTATGATCGATGCCCTTCACCCAGCCAAAACGATCGCCACGGGTGGTAAATTCATACGGTCGGATCGGCTCAAAGGCGATACCGGCACGGCGTTCTACTTCAGCCTTGAAGACATCCGGCCCTACGCGCTCCAGGGTATATTTGGTTTTGGCGTTTTTGCGGTCGGTACGGTTGCCCCAGTCACGCTGGGTGGTCACGACCGCTTCAGCTACGTCGAGGATCTTACTCAGCGGCAGATAGCCAAACTCGCTGGCGGTACGGGCATAGGTTGCCTTATTACCGTGATCGATAGAGAGACCGCCGCCAACCAGCAGGTTAAAACCAACCAGCTTGCCGTGTTCGGCAATGGCGATAAAGTTCATGTCATTGGCGTGCAGGTCAACGTCATTGTGCGGCGGAACCACCACCGTGGTTTTGAACTTACGCGGCAGATAGGTTTCACCG
The DNA here is from genome assembly GCF_001050515.1 of Erwinia piriflorinigrans CFBP 5888. Lineage (GTDB taxonomy): Bacteria > Pseudomonadota > Gammaproteobacteria > Enterobacterales > Enterobacteriaceae > Erwinia > Erwinia piriflorinigrans. The sequence goes on along the minus strand of NZ_CAHS01000011.1, from coordinate 84,911 downwards.
AGGATCGGCTCTTCATCGGTGGTGGCGACTTTTTCCTGGTCAAGCCAGATCTCCGCGTAGGCGCGGGTGCGCGGCAGCAGATGCTCGGAGAGCTTCTTCGCCCATTCGTACGCTTCCTGGTGCAGTTCGGATTCAATCGGGTTCGAGCTGCACAGCACGTTGCGGTTAACGTCGTTCGCGGTGGCCAGCGCGTCCAGCCCGACTTCGTGTAGCATCTGATGAGCCGGTTTGACGTTGCCCTTCAGGATGCCGTGGAACTGGAACGTCTGACGGTTGGTCAGACGGATACTGCCGTAGATGGTGTTATTGCTGGCGAATTTATCGATAGCCAGCCACTGTTTTGGCGTTATGATCCCGCCCGGCAGGCGACAGCGCAGCATCATGGCATGACGCGCATCCAGCTTCTGTTCGGCACGCTCGGCGCGGATATCGCGATCGTCCTGCTGGTACATGCCGTGAAAGCGGATCAGCAGGAAGTTATCGCCGTTAAAGCCACCGGTCAGCCCGTCGTGCAGGTCTTCAGCAATACCACCGCGCAGGTAGTTGCTCTGTTTCTTCAGGCGTTCGGCGTCGACCAGTTTACCTTCAACCACCAGCGGCCCAGGATATTTTTCATCGCTCATTAGTACACATCTCGCTGATAACGGCGCTCAATGCGCAGCTCGCTTAAAAATTCATCTGCCGCTTCGATGTCCATTGCACCAAATTCGGCTACCACTTCCAGTAATGCCTGCTCAACGTCTTTGGCCATGCGGTTGGCATCGCCACAGACATAAATATGTGCGCCCTCTTCAATCCAGCGCCACAGCTCCGCACCTCTGGCGCGAATTTTGTCCTGCACGTAGACCTTATGCTGCTGGTCGCGCGACCAGGCTAAATCAATGTGGGTCAGCAGGCCATCCTTCACATAGCGCTGCCACTCAACCTGATAGAGAAAATCTTCGGTAAAGTGCGGATTGCCAAAGAACAACCAGTTCTTGCCGCCCGCCCCGTCACTGTCACGCTGCTGCATAAAGGCGCGGAACGGCGCAATCCCGGTGCCGGGGCCAATCATAATGACCGGTGCCTGCGGATCGGCCGGCAGGCGGAAGTTGTCGTTATGCTCAATGAAAATGCGTACCTCGTCATCTTCATGCAGGCGATCGGCCAGATAGCTGGAAGCGCCCCCCGTACGGGCACGGCCTTCAATATCGAAGCGCACTGCGCCTACGGTAATATGGACTTCGCTTTCGTTTTCCGCCTGTGATGAGGCAATAGAGTACAGGCGCGGGGTTAGCGGACGTAGCAGCCCCGTCAGCTGTTCGGCATTTAGCTCGGTCGGCGCGTAACGCGCCATATCAACGATTGGCGTGGTCTGTGCGTAATGCTGCAATGCGCTCTTATCGCCGATCATCGCCATCAACGCCTCATTACGTGACAGCCCGGCAAACTTTTCGACGATCTGCGGGGTATTCACCGTCAGTTCGTAGTGCTTTTGCAGCGCCTGTGCCAGCGGTACGGAATGACCATCCACCGTCACCGGCTCGTCGCCTTTAAGCCACAGCAGTTCCAACAGTTCTTGTACCAGCGCAGTATCGTTTTCAAACCACACCCCCAGCGCATCGCCAGGCTGATAGCGCAGACCGGAATCACCCAGATCAATTTCAATGTGGCGCACATCTTTATCGGAGTCGCGCCCGGTGATTTTCTGACTGACCGCCAGGCTGGCGCTAAGCGGTGCTTCTTTGCTGTAGGGACTGCTGTGGATTTCGTTGACGCTTCCCGTTACGGCCGCCGTCACCTGTACCGCACCCGCCTGTGGCACACGCGCTTTCAGGATATCGCTTAACCGTTGACGCCAGGCCTGCGCGTCAGTGGCGTACTCGACGTCAGCATCGACGCGATCCAGCAGGCGTTCAGCGCCCAGTTCGGCCAGCCTGCCGTCAAAATCTTTACCGGCCTTGCTGAAGAATTCGTAGGACGTATCACCAAGACCGAACACCGCGAAGGCGCTGGCGTCCATTTTTGGCGCTTTCTTTGACATCAGGAATTTATGCAATGCCACCGCTTCTTCCGGGGGTTCCCCCTCGCCCTGGGTGGAAGTGACCACCACCAGCAGTTTTTCCTGTGCGATCTGTTTGAACTTGTAGTCACCGGCATTCACCAGATTGACGTTCAGTTTAGCAGCCAGCAGATCGTCGCGCAGCTGTTCAGCCAGTCGGCGGGCATTGCCGGTCTGGGATGCGGAAAGGATGGTGACCGTCGGCACGTCGTTGACTGCCGGTGCGGAGACGCCGACGGCACCCGGTGCCTGATTAACCATGCCCCAGAAATAACCGGAGAGCCAGGCCAGCTGCGTGGGTGAAAAATCTCCGGTTGCCGCCTGTAAGCGGGCGAGCTGCTCCGCATTGAGCGGTAGCATGTTTAAAGGTGCCTGAGTCGTCATTGCGTCAAAAGTTCCAGAGTCAAAGATCTATAGCAACAGGGTAAAGGTAAGGATAAAAACCCTTAAATAAGGGTTGGTACTAATTCATAACCAAAATGACTAAACGGTTTTTCAGGTAAGCATTAGCGACAAAACAGATTGATTATTGTTATATTTTTCAATTAGTTAAAAAATATACATTTCGTTATGCTTTCTGTTACGACCTTAATCCCGTAAACGGGTGCGAAAAAAGCGGTTTTCGGGTATCCTGCAACGTTTTTTAAGACCTTTACAGAGACCGGGATCATGGCCACCACGCTATTTAAAGAATTTCAATTTGAAGCCGCGCACCTTTTACCGCATGTGCCAGCCGGGCACAAGTGCGGCCGCCTGCACGGACACTCCTTTATGGTCCGGCTGGAAATTACTGGCGATGTGGATCCCTATACCGGTTGGGTTATGGATTTTTCAGAGATTAAGCGCGCATTTAAACCCGTCTATGATCGGCTGGATCACTACTACCTTAACGATATACCCGGTCTGGAAAATCCAACCAGCGAAGTGCTGGCCGAGTGGATTTGGCAGCAGATGAAACCCGCCCTGCCTCTGCTGAGCGCCGTCATGGTGAAAGAGACCTGCACCGCCGGATGCGTCTATCGCGGCTGATACCGGACGGGCCTGGCGAAAGGCTGGTTATCAGCCGGGCCTGAACACGTTAGCCGTTTTATCTGCCGGTGTCAGTCACCCGCGTCTATTCCCGTTAAGAATATTCTATAACTTCACGTTATATAGCCTGTTTGTGCGCACATGATAACCTTTCATGACAAAACGAAGAGGCTTAAAAGTCTATTTTAGGGAAGGTGTCAAATGCCCTCATGGTTTAATTTAGCAATCGAATCGTTCTGGCCCATGCTTTATGCCGGTCTGACGTTCACCATTCCACTCACGCTGATCGCTTTTGCCCTGGGGTTATCCCTGGGCATTGTCGTCGCTCTGGCCAGATTGTATGGCCCGCGCCCGTTACAAAGCCTGGTACGCTTTTATGTCTGGCTTATTCGCGGCACGCCGCTGCTGGTTCAGCTTTTTCTTATCTTTTATGCCTTGCCCGGGGTCGGTATTACCATCGACGCGTTCCCGGCGGCCGTTATCGGCTTTACGCTGAATATCGGGGCTTACACTTCTGAGATTATCCGTGCCACGCTGCTGTCCGTCCCTAAAGGGCAGTGGGAAGCCGCACACTCCATCGGGATGAGCTGGAGCCAGACGCTGCGACGGATTATTATGCCCCAGGCGGCGCGAGTGGCGGTGCCGCCTTTATCAAATACCTTTATCGCACTGGTCAAAGATACCTCGCTGGCATCGGTTATTACCGTACCCGAGCTGTTTCTTGCCGCGCAGCGCATTGCTGCGGTGACCTACCAGCCGTTAATACTGTATACCGAAGCAGCGATTATTTATTTACTGCTCAGTTCGGTGTTATCTTCTTTGCAGGCGCGACTGGAGAAAAAACTGGCTAACAACGGTGCAATAAAAGGAAGAGATAATGATTAAATTATCCGCCATTGAAAAACGTTTTGACGATAACCCGGTGTTGAAAAACATCAACCTGACCATTGAAGAAGGCACGGTTACCGCCCTGATTGGCCCTTCAGGCAGCGGTAAGAGCACCCTGCTGCGCTGTATCAATCTGCTGGAAATCCCTCAGGCGGGAGAACTCACCATTGGTGATGAGCAGCTTACCTTCACCGGCAGCGCCCGCGTAAGCAAAAAAGACACGCGGCGCATCTGTCAGCAAACCGGAATGGTTTTTCAAAATTTTCAACTGTTCCCGCATTTGACCGTCATCGACAATATTATGGAAGGTCTGATCACCGTACAAAAACAGCCCCGGCTACAGGCACGGGAACGTGCCGAAATGTTGCTGGATAAAGTGGGCATGTTGCACAAACGCGATGCCTGGCCTGCCACGCTGTCCGGTGGTCAACAGCAGCGCGTGGCCATCGCCAGAGCGCTGGCACCTTCGCCTAAAGTGTTGCTGTGCGATGAACCCACGTCGGCGCTGGACCCGGAGCTTTCACAGGAAGTGGTGGCGGTGTTAAAGCAGCTCGCCAGCGAGGGCACGACCATGCTGATGGCAACACACGACCTGCGTCTCGCCGCGAATATGGCCAATCAGGTGGTGTTTCTTGAGGCGGGCGACATTGTCGAGAGCGGCAGCTCGCAACATATTTTCACCCGGGCCAGTAAAGCCAGAACCAAAGCCTTTATCTCGACGTTGACCGAAACCTTACCCGATTGGGAAATTTAAACCGAAGACCACACTACCGAGCGCATTCAGGAGTTATGACATGAAATCTATCGCAACGCTGTTATTAGCAGGCATGGTACAGTTCGGCTTTTCATCACAGGCACTGGCAGAAACCGATTTGGCTAAAGTCCAGTCGGCGGGCACGCTGAAAATCGGCACTGAAGGCACCTATCCCCCTTTCAGCTACCATGATACCAGCGGCAAACTCACCGGCTTTGATGTGGAAATCGGGCGTGAAGTCGCTAAGCGTCTTAATGTTAAGGCGGAGTTTGTTGAAGCGAAATGGGACGGCCTGATTGCCGGACTGGATGCACGCCGCTATGACGCGGTGATCAATCAGGTTGCCATCACTGCGCCACGCCAGCAAAAATACGATTTTTCTGTTCCGTATATTTCTTCCAGAGCGGTACTGATCGTACGCAGCAATAACAATGCGATTACGTCGTTTGATAATTTGAAGGGTAAAAAATCAGCCCATACCTTGACCAGCAACTTTGCCCAGCTGGCAACGCGCTACGGTGCACAAGTTGTCGGAACTGACGGCTTTAATCAGTCGGTCGATCTGGTCGCCAGCGGTCGCGCAGACGCCACCATCAACGACAACCTCTCTTACCTCGATTTTAAAAAACATAAGCCGGATGCAGACGTGAAGATTGCCGCCACGCTGCCCGATGCCGAAGATGAAGGTATCCTGCTACGCAAGAACAATCCTGAACTTAAGGCAGCGATTGATAAGGCTATTGGCGATATCAAAACTGACGGTACTTACCAGCAGATCTCACAACGCTTTTTCGGCGCGGACGTTTCTAAATAGTCTCACCACGCGGGGCTTCTGCACCCCGCGTGCTGCTTTTCAGCATCATGGTCGGGGTTGGCTCAATATTTCGTCCGCTGCGATGGTGCATTCAGGATCCCCCCTTCAATAGCCGTTCAGCCTCTTCCCCGACGAACCAGCTAGCCAGGAAATCCACCAGCGCGCGTAGCCTTGCTGGCTGATGCTGGCGCGAGGTATAAATCGCGTAAATGCCAAGATCCTCCAGCTGATATTCGGGCAACAGGGCGATCAGTTGACCGTTTGCCAGCAGCGGCGCTGCACTGTATATCGGCTGCATGGAGATCCCGCTTCCTGCCTGGGTGGCAGCCAGCAGCATTACCGAATCATTAGCGCTAAGATTGCCGCTTACCGCCACCGCTTCTTTCTCCTCTCCCTTTGTAAAATGCCACAGGCTTTTGCCGAAGTGCGAATAGGTCAGGCAGTTATACTGCGTCAGCTGTTGCGGAGTCTGCGGCTTTCCCGCACGCGCCAGATACTGCGGGGCCGCGCAGATCACCGACCTGCAGCTATTCAGGGGCCGGGCGATCAGGTTAGGCTCCAGCTGCGCGGTAATCCGCAATGCCAGATCGATACGTTCCTCAACCAAATTGATTCGCTGATTACTGATGTGCAGATCAATGCCTACGCCAGGATGCCGCTGCTGGAAAGTGTGTATCGCGGCCATAATCAGGCTCTGACCAAGCGACAACGAACAGGAGACACGCAGCAATCCCGACAGCGCCTCCCCTTCGGGCTGATTGCTGTACTCGATTTCCGCCGCCAACGTCATCATCTGCTGGCAACGTGCCAGCGCGTGCTCCCCTGCTGGCGTTAGGCTAAGACGGCGGGTGCTGCGGTGCAGCAGGCGCGCACCAGACCAGTTTTCCATTTGCGTGAGATAGCGCGTTACCATTGCCCGCGACATATCCAGCGTTTCTGCCGCAGCCGTCAAGCTGCCGCGCTGAACAATGGTAATAAAGACGTTGGCTGCGGTCAGGCGATCCATAATGTGTCCATTTTATGCAACAATCTGTTGAGCAATAGTCGGTTTATCAGCCGCATTATGCAACTTACACTGGGTTCTTTCCTCACTAACAGGTTGCCATAATGAAACCCCAACTGACTTTACTGCTGGCACTGGCTGCCAGTACTCCACTGTATGCGGCTGAATCGCTGCATGTTGAAGTCTATAATCCGGCCGAATCCAGTCTATTTGCCGTTTCCAGCGAGATTATCTCCGGCCCACATGAGGTGGTACTGATTGATGCACAGTTTCAGCGCAATGACGCAGAAGCGCTGGTCAAACGAATCAAAGCGACCGGCAAACGGTTGACGACGGTGTTTATCAGCCAGTCTGACCCGGACTTTTATTTCGGTCTGGACACCATTAAACAAGCCTTTCCCCAGGTAAAAATTTATGCCACCGCCGCAACGGTCGATCTGATTAAGCAGACCAAAGATGGCAAGCTGGCCTTTTGGGGACCGAAAATGGGTGCTAACAGCCCCCGCTCGCTGATTGTGCCAGATGTGTTACCGGGCGATAGCTTCCGCGTCGATGGTAAGCCCATTGAGATCAAAGGCCTGAACGGCCCGCAGCCGCAAAATACCTGGTTGTGGGTTCCGGCACTCAAAACCGTACTGGGGGGCGTTGTGGTAACAGGTGACAATATGCACGTCTGGATGGCGGATGCGCAGACGACCGCCGAACGTTCAGCATGGAAGCAGAAGCTGGAAGATATTAAAGCGCTGAAACCGTCTCGCGTGGTGCCGGGGCACTTCCTGCCGGGGGCGCAGGAGACGGTTGCCTCAGTGAACTTTACGCTCAATTATTTGAACACGGCGGAAACTCAGCTGGCAAAAAGCCGCAATTCAGAAGAGCTGATTAAGGCGATGAAAACCCACTATCCTGCACTTAAAGATGGGTCTGCTCTTGAGTTAAGCGCAAAAGTGCTAAAAGGTGAGATGAAGTGGCCGCAGTAAGGTCATAGCCCCGCCAGATACGGGCTGACGCGCCGGGTGGCGCTACAGCCCCTTGATTAACCATGTCCAGCAGGCCGTCACGTCAGGCAATATTGAGATATTTATGTGTCTGCATCGATAGCCGCCAGTTACGGGCGATGCAAGTATCAATACAAAGTTGAGTGGCATCGGCCTTCTGGCTAATGGGCTGTAGGGCGATAATACGCGCTTTGTTATCATCATTCAGTGTGGCCAGCAGTTCATCCAGCGCATCCACGTCGCGCTGACGCGCTACCGGGTGCTTGACCTCATCGGCACGCACTAATGCCTGATGAAGCACATCATAACCGCCGCGCATATTCACCTTTGGCGATACCGTTACCCAGGTTTGCGCCGTGCAGCTCACCTCATGGGTGCCGCTGGTTTCTATCTGACAGCTGAAACCGCTATCCTGTAACGTGGCCGTTAACGGCGTCAGATCATGAATGCACGGCTCACCGCCGGTGATCACGATATGCTTTGCCGTCCAGCCATGTCGGCGGATCGTTTCCAGCAGCGCTGGCGCATCGGCGGCTCCCCAGGCATCGGTCTCTACCGTCTTCAGCAGAATATCCCCCAGCGATGTCTCCCGATTGGCCAGCTTATCCCAGGTGTGTTTGGTATCACACCAACTGCAACCCACTGGGCATCCTTGCAGGCGGATAAAAATTGCCGGAACGCCGGTATAAAAACCTTCTCCCTGCAACGTCTGAAACATCTCATTTATCGGGTACTGCATCAACTTCTCGACTGGTGGCAAATTACGGGCGCAAATTATGGCAGATTGCACAGATAAGGCCAAACAAAGCGTGCGATTGTGTCTGACCTTAGCGAAATGCAATCATTTCCCCCCAGCATCAATGCCGGGAACGTATGCCCCCTGCCATGCTCCTTTCTGCGTTAGTCACATAAAGTTGTCATCATGCATCTGAGCCACCGCACGTTGCGCGACATCTTTTGACCCGCTCAGAGTAAAGTGCCCATAGTCGTTGGAGAAAGGTCGGCCGTCAGAGGCTAAACCGCGACAGAAGCCGCCCGGACAGACAATCGACCAGACCGAAATATAGCGTATTCCCTGTCGGGACATCGCCTCTGCCATCTTCAGATCGGTGTCATGGATATCGGGCTTAACCGAAGAGGCGACCAGATCTTTACGCCCATCGGTCTGATATGCCAGCAGATTTGGCAGCGCCTCGGTGTACTCGACGGTCGGCCCCATCACGATAATATTGTTCGAACGCGATTTAAGATGGTCGAGCGTGGCGCGCAGCGGGGCAATATCTTCCGCAGCCCAGCGGGCCGAAAGAATAATGCCATCCACTTTATGCTGCGGAAGCCACTCGTCATAAATATAGTCCACCAGTTTTGTACACGGATTGTGCAATGCCTGTTGAGAGAGAGGTTTACAGCCTGCCGATGTCGCCTGAATCACGTTAATGCCATTACCTGCCGCAAGGCTGATAGCGCGCCACAGATGGGCGGCATGACTGTCACCGATCATCACATAGTTTTTCGCTACCGTTGAAGTTTGCAGACAGAAGGTGCGATCGAACGGCTTATCTTCCTCATTTTTACCATCCACAAAGCATTGACCCCGGCGGTACTGATAGTTGAATTCCGGCGTCTTACTGTATTCAGCATAGTGAGCAAGCGCGATGGCCTGCTGGGAGAAATGTCCTGAATGGTTATCGATATGGCCTTTATATAAGGTGCCGCTGGCCATCACCACCAGCCCGATAACGGCAGCGGTCACCGTTCTGCCTGCGGTCACGTAAGACAGCTTGTAACGAAACGGAATTTCAATCAGGTAGCGTGACGCCACCGCCAGCCCCAGGGTTAAGGCGATAATCACCGCTTCACGTACTCCCGGTGCAAAGTTAAAGAACATGCGGGCGTAGACGATAATCGGCCAGTGCCACAGATACAGGCAGTAAGAGATCATGCCGATATAAACGACCGGCTTCAGCGCCAGCAGGCGCGATACCACCGACTGCTGGCCGGCAAGAATAATCAGGAAGCTCCCCACGCACGGCCACAGCGCATTCCACGCCGGGAATGGCATATCGGTGTTGAGCATCAGTAAACCATAAAGGATCAGCGCCAGCCCGACGAGACTGATGCCGTGTCTGACAGCATGACCTAAACGCGCCGCTTTCGCCTCCAGTCCAGCGACCGCGATAATCCCACCCAGCGCCAGCTCCCAGGCTCGGGTCGGTAACATATAGAAGGTGAAAGTCGGTTTGCGCGTCACGCCGTAAATACTTAACGCCAGCGACGCGACAATGATAAGCAGCATGACCTGGGTGGTGCGGCGGCGGAAAATCCGTATCACAAACAGCAGCACTATCGGAAAAATAATATAAAACTGCTCTTCTACGGCCAGTGACCAGGTATGTAGCAGCGGCTTCAGCTCGGCTGGCCCGTCAAAGTAACCGGTCGTTTTCCAGAAAAAAATATTGGAGACGGAAAGCAGCGCTGCCGTGGCGCTGTTGCTCAGATCGTTAAATTGTGCCGGGAGAAGATGGTAATAGCCAAAAAGCAACGTTGCCAGCAGAACCACAAACAGCGGTGGCAGAATACGCAGGCAGCGACGTTTATAGAAATCGAGATAAGAGAAGTGACCAGAAAGCGCACTGTGATAAATAATGCCGCAGATCAGATAGCCCGATATCACAAAGAAGATATCCACCCCGGTAAAACCACCGGGGATGCCTCCTATCCCCATATGATAAGCAATGACAGGCAGCACGGCGAGCGCACGCAGCCCGTCGATATCAGCACGATATTTCATTTATCCAATCCTAATCACAAATAGTTACTGGCAATTTACACAAAAATACACGGGAAAACGTCATGCCAGCGTTAACTAGGATTATTCCCACCGAGGAGGGTAACAAGGTAATCTATTGATAATAAAAGAAGAAAAAAAAAGCCCCGTCCGAAGACAGGGCTTTTCAGAGAAACCTCAGCCGCTTAGGGCTCAGGATATCAGCATCTTACTGACCTTTTACTTCTTTCAGGCCGTTGAATGGCGCACGGTTACCCAGCGCTTCTTCAATACGGATCAGCTGGTTGTACTTAGCAACACGGTCAGAACGGCTCATAGAACCGGTTTTGATCTGGCCAGCCGCAGTACCTACCGCCAGGTCAGCGATAGTCGCATCTTCAGTTTCACCTGAACGGTGAGAGATGACCGCCGTATAACCCGCATCTTTCGCCATTTTGATCGCTGCCAGCGTTTCGGTCAGAGAACCGATCTGGTTGAATTTGATCAGAATGGAGTTGGCGATGCCTTTATCGATACCTTCTTTCAGGATCTTGGTGTTGGTGACGAACAGATCGTCGCCCACCAGCTGGATTTTGTCGCCCAGCACTTTGGTCTGGTAAGCGAAACCAGACCAGTCAGATTCGTCCAGGCCGTCTTCAATAGAAACGATTGGGTACTGCTTGGTCAGGTCTTCCAGGAAGTGAGTGAACTCTTCTGAAGAGAAGGCTTTATTGCCTTCGCCAGCCAGCACATATTTACCGTCTTTGTAGAACTCAGACGCTGCGCAGTCCATCGCCAGGGTCACATCTTTGCCCAGCTCATAGCCTGCTGCTTTTACCGCTTCAGCGATAACCGCCAGCGCTTCGGCGTTAGAACCCAGGTTAGGCGCGTAGCCACCTTCGTCACCGACAGCGGTGCTCATGCCTTTCGACTTCAGCACTTTCGCCAGGTTGTGGAAGACTTCAGAACCGATGCGTACCGCTTCTTTCAGGGTTTTCGCGCCAACAGGCTGGATCATGAATTCCTGAATGTCGACGTTGTTGTCGGCGTGCTCACCACCGTTGATGATGTTCATCATTGGCAGTGGCATTGAGAATTTGCCCGGAGTCCCGTTCAGTTCAGCGATGTGCTCATACAGCGGCATGCCTTTCGCGGCAGCGGCAGCCTTAGCAGCAGCCAGAGAAACAGCCAGAATGGCGTTAGCACCAAACTTAGATTTGTTCTCAGTACCGTCCAGATCGATCATGACCTTATCGATGTTAGCCTGGTCTTTCGCATCTTTACCGGTGACCGCTTCAGCGATAGGGCCGTTAACCGCAGCAACCGCTTTGGTTACGCCTTTACCCAGGAAACGCGATTTGTCACCGTCACGCAGTTCCAGCGCTTCGCGCGAACCGGTAGAAGCACCTGATGGCGCAGCTGCCAGGCCGACAAAACCGCCTTCCAGATGAACTTCTGCTTCAACGGTCGGATTTCCACGAGAGTCGATGATTTCGCGACCGATGACTTTAACGATTTTGGACATTAGTTTTTCCTCAGTACAAGTTAGCTTAAACTTAGACACACCTGTTGAAACTTTTCAGTTTCAACAGGTTATGAAAACACTTATTTTGCCAAACGCTTCTGGTACTCGCTAGCAGCCTTAACAAAGCCGCTGAACAGCGGGTGACCGTCTCGAGGTGTTGAGGTGAATTCCGGATGGAACTGACATGCAACAAACCAAGGGTGATTTGGGATCTCAACGATCTCAACCAGCTGGTCATCCCCGGAGCGACCTGCCACACGTAGTCCTGCCGCTTCAATCTGCTTCAATAGCATGTTGTTGACTTCATAACGATGACGGTGGCGCTCAACGATGGTGTCGGAGCCGTACATCTCGCGCACAAGGCTGTTCTCGGTCAGCTGACACTGCTGGCTACCCAGACGCATGGTGCCGCCCAAATCGCTCTGCTCGGTACGCTGCTCAACGTTACCCTCTTCATCACGCCATTCGGTGATCAACGCCACCACCGGGTATTTACAGTCCGGTACAAACTCCGTGGAGTTCGCCCCTTCCATATGCGCGACGTTACGGGCAAATTCCATCAGCGCCACCTGCATCCCCAGGCAGATGCCCAGATAAGGGATATTGTTTTCACGGGCATATTGCGCCGTCATCAGCTTGCCTTCAACGCCACGGTAGCCGAATCCGCCGGGGATCAGGATCGCATCCAAATCCTTCAGCAGTTCCACACCACGGGTTTCGACATCCTGTGAATCGATAAGTTTAATATTCACCGTCACACGGTTTTTCAGACCGCCATGCTTCAGGGCTTCAATCACCGACTTATAGGCATCCGGCAGTTCGACATATTTACCCACCATGCCGATGTTAACTTCGCCGCCCGGGTTGGCTTCCTGATAAATGACCTGCTCCCACTCTTGCAGATTAGCTTCAGGTGCATCCAGGTGGAAGCGCTTACATATATAGTCATCCAAGCCCTGCGATTTCAGCATGCCTGGGATTTTGTAGATGGAGTCAACGTCTTTCAGCGAGATCACCGCTTTTTCCGGCACGTTGCAGAACAGCGCGATTTTCGCCCGTTCGTTAGCCGGCACCGCACGATCGGAACGGCAGATCAGCACGTCGGGCTGAATCCCAATTGACAGCAGCTCTTTGACTGAATGTTGAGTCGGTTTCGTTTTGACCTCGCCCGCCGCCGCCATATACGGCACCAGCGTCAGGTGCATATACATGGTGTGCTCACGGCCCACGTCAACCGCCATCTGACGGATGGCTTCCAGGAACGGCAGGGATTCGATATCGCCGACGGTACCGCCGATTTCCACCAGCACCACATCATGGCCTTCGCCACCTTCGATGATGCGCTCTTTGATGGCATTGGTAATGTGTGGGATCACCTGAATGGTCGCGCCGAGATAGTCACCGCGACGCTCTTTGCGCAGCACTTCGGAGTAGATACGGCCAGTGGTGAAGTTGTTACGGCGGCTCATCCGGGTACGGATAAAGCGCTCGTAGTGACCGAGATCCAGATCGGTTTCCGCGCCATCATCGGTGACAAAAACTTCACCGTGTTGCGTCGGGCTCATAGTGCCCGGGTCCACGTTGATGTACGGGTCCAGCTTCATGATGGTCACTTTAAGACCACGTGCTTCAAGGATGGCAGCCAGGGAGGCTGCGGCAATGCCTTTACCCAGAGAGGAAACGACCCCGCCGGTCACAAATATATAGTTCGTTGTCATGCTGAACCTGAGAATGTAGGTTTAAAGACGATGGAATGAATAACCAAGACGGGAAAATAGTATACCCGAAACCCCCGGGGCCGACAATTAATCGTTTCCAGTTGTGTGCGTCCCACCGTATTTACCGCATGAGATTACCTGAATGTTGGCCGCAGGAGGTTGACGTGCGTCACACTTTTGTTGAATCGTGTCAGCTAACTATTCCTGCGATTTGACGATTTGCCATGCGGCTTCCATTTGATCCAAGCTCGCCTGCTGCATCTGCAAGCCCTGTGCGGCAATGATCTGCTCAACCTGGCGGAAGCGACGTTCAAACTTGAGATTGGCCTTTTGCAAGGCAGTTTCCGCTTTACTGCCGAGATGACGCGACAGATTGACCGTGGCAAACAGCAAATCGCCAATTTCCTCTTCCAGCTTGTCGCGGTCGATTACCGCCTGCTGCGCTTCGTGCATCACTTCATCAATCTCTTCATGCACTTTATCCAACACCGGCCCGAGGGTATCCCAGTCAAAGCCCACGCTGCTACAGCGTTTCTGGATTTTATGGGCGCGCATCAGGGCCGGTAGCGCATGGGGAATATCATCGAGCGCCGAGTGCTGTGCTTTCTCTGCACGCTCGGCGCTTTTGATGGTTTCCCAGTCGCTCTGCGCCCGATCGCTATCCTGCGCGCTGGCAAAGATATGCGGATGGCGACGCTCCAGCTTATCGCTGATAGTCTGGCAAATATCATCAAAGTTGAAATGCCCCTGCTCCTGGGCCATCTGGGCGTAAAACACCACCTGGAAAAGCAGGTCACCCAGTTCGCCGCGCAGATCGTCATAATCAGCACGATTGATGGCGTCAATCGCTTCATAGGCTTCTTCCAGCGTATAGGGCGCAATGGAAGCAAAAGTCTGCTGGCGATCCCACGGACAGCCGTTTTCCGGGTCGCGCAGGATTTTCATGATGCCCAGCAGGCGATCGAGAGAAGTCATAGTGTTATCCATTCAGGTCGTTTTTATTCGGTCAGACGGGTTAATGCAGACGCCTGGCGTCAATGATATCGGGCACCTGATTCAGACGCGCCAATACCCGGCTCAGTACCTGCTGATTGTAAATTTCAATATCCATATCAATGGTTGCCAGCTGCTTTTTGGTATCGCTGTGGCTGGAAACACCGAGCACATTGACCTTTTCATTGGCCAGAATAGTGGTGATATCGCGCAGCAGACCGCTGCGGTCGTTCGCGGTCACACGCACCACCAGCGAATAGCCGCTGGAATAGGTTTCTCCCCACACGGCATCGACGATGCGTTCTGGCGCGTGTGATATCAGGTCGGCCAGCTGGTCACAGTCAGCGCGGTGAATGGAAATACCGCGCCCCTGGGTGATAAAGCCGGTGATGTCGTCACCGGGTATCGGCTGGCAGCAGCGTGCAATATGATGCATCAGATTGCCAACGCCCTCGACCACCACGCGCCCACTCTCTTTGCTACGCGGCACGCTATTGGACGTTTTCTGCGTCAGCTGGCGCAGCGCCTCGCGATCTTCCTCTTCGGCGCTCAGCTTATGCAGCTTCGACTGGAGGAAGTTACTCATCTGATTCAGACGCACATCGCCGCCGCCAATCGCCGCCAGCAGTTCGTCCAGCGAGTTGTAGTTATAGCGCGGTAGCAGCACTTTCTCTGCCTCTTTGACGCTGATATCCAGATGACTCAGTTCGTTGTCGAGGATCTGCCGACCGGCAATAATATTTTTGTCGCGGTCCTGCTTGCGGAACCATGCGTGGATCTTTGAGCGCCCACGGCTGGTGGTGACATAGCCGAGGTTAGGGTTCAGCCAGTCGCGGCTTGGATTGGGCTGCTTCTGGGTGATGATGTCGATCTGATCGCCCATTTGCAGCTGATAGGTAAAGGGCACAATGCGCCCGCCAATTTTTGCCCCGATGCAGCGGTGACCAATATCACTGTGGATATGGTAGGCGAAATCAAGCGGCGTCGAACCGGCAGGCAGATCGACCACATCCCCTTTCGGCGTAAAGACATAAACCCGATCGTCGAATACCTGACTGCGTACTTCGTCGAGCATCTCACCGGAGTCCGCCATCTCTTCCTGCCAGGTGATCAGCTTACGCAGCCAGGCAATGCGCTCTTCATGGCCGGATGCGCCGCGTGCGCTGCCGCCCACGCCCCCTTCCTTATACTTCCAGTGCGCGGCAACGCCCAGTTCCGCATCTTCATGCATCTGGCGAGTGCGGATCTGGATCTCGACGGTTTTGCCTTTCGGCCCCAGCACCACGGTGTGGATCGACTGGTAGCCGTTGGGTTTGGGATTGGCAACGTAGTCGTCAAACTCGTTCGGCAAATGGCGGTAAAGCGTATGTACGATACCCAGTGCGCCATAGCAGTCCTGCAAACGTTCAGCAACGATACGTACCGCACGCACGTCAAACAGCTCATCGAAAGCCAGCGACTTTTTCTGCATCTTGCGCCAGATGCTATAGATATGTTTCGGGCGGCCATACACCTCGGCCTTTACGCCCTCTTTAATGATTTCAGTGCGCAGTGATTGCACAAAGGTATCGATATAATCTTCACGATCGATGCGCCGCTCGTGCAGCAGTTTGGCGATGCGTTTGTACTCTTCCGGGTGCAGGTAGCGGAAGCAGAAATCCTCCAGCTCCCATTTGAGCTGGCCAATCCCGAGGCGGTTCGCCAGCGGCGCATAGATATTGGTACACTCTTTCGCCGCCAGCACGCGCTCATCTTCCGGCGCATCTTTCACTTCTCGCAGGTGGGCGATACGTTCCGCCAGCTTGATCACCACGCAGCGAAAATCTTCCACCATCGCCAGCAGCATACGGCGCACGTTATCAACCTGCTCGGAGGCCATCGAATCATTATGCGTGGCTTTTAACTGGCGAATGGCATCCATGTCGCGCACGCCGTGGACCAGCGAGACGATCGGTTTACCAAACTGCGCTTCGAGCACCTCTTCAGTGACCACGTTGGCATTGGCCAGCGGGAAAAGCAGGGCGGCGCTTAACGTCTCATTATCCATGCTGAGCATGGAGAGGATTTCCACCATCTCAACGCCGCGCCACAGCAGCAGGGATGCATCGGGATGATTTTTTGTCGCCGTGTCACAATAGCGCCAGGTATCGGCCAGTCGTTCACATGACTGCGGGTTAGAGATCCCCAGCCCGGCGATCCATTGATCGAGTGCAAACTCGCCAGCCGTATTAAGATGCGCACTTCTTACCGCAACCATATGCTCTCCAGGCATCGTCCCCTTTCAGGAACTTATTTTCGGCTAAACAGCACCATAGATTCCAGGTGCCCGGTATGGGGAAACATATCAAGCATCGTTACCCTTTCTAACTGGTAGCCGGACGTAAGCAAAATCTCACTATCGCGGGCAAGCGTCGTGGGGTTACAGGAAACATAGACCACCCGTTGCGGCGCAATCTTAATGATATGCGCCATCACTCCCGCTGCACCGGCACGCGCTGGATCAAGTAATACTTTATTGAATCCCTGCGCCGCCCACGGCTGACGGCTGACATCCTCTTCAAGATTATGCTGCCAGAACGTCACATTATTAAGACGATTTAATTCTGCATTATACCCAGCCTTGGCCACTAATGCTGCAACGCCCTCCACTCCCACAACATTTTTAGCCATTTTCCCCATTGGCAGCGTAAAGTTTCCCATTCCACAGAACAGATCCAGCACACGGTCTTCTGGTTGCAGGTCAAGCCACGCCAGCGCACGCGCGACCATTTGCTGGTTAACGTCATCATTAACCTGAATAAAGTCACGCGGGCTGAACGTCAGGGTCAGATCGTGGGACTGGTAATGCGGCATCCCGCCGCTAACCTGCTCCAGCGTGTCGCTTTCTGCGGCCAGAAATAATGACAGCCGATACTTATGCGAAAACTGTACCAGTTTTTGTCGATCCTCCGCCGTTAGCGCATCCAGATGGCGTAACACCAGCAGTGGCCCGTTATCTGCCTGTACCAGCTCGACGTGACCGAGGCGACGAACCGCCTGCAGGCTGCTCAGCACCGCATGAAGTGGCCGGAGCAATGCGTTAAGCTCGGGTTTTAATATAGGGCATTGCGAAATATTGACCAGTTCACTGGAGGATTTCTCACGAAATCCCATCTGTAAGCTCTGGCTTTTCGGCTGGAAGCTAAGCCCGAGGCGCGCGCGTCGGCGATAGCCCCACGGCTGGGCGGCGATAATATCGTCCACTTCCACCGCCTCGCCGCACGACTTTGACAACAGACGGCTTAGCGCTTTGGCTTTACCGATTTGTTGCAGAGCCGGGGAGGCATGCTGCTGCTGGCAGCCGCCACAGTGGCTATAATGAGGGCAACGGGGTTCGACACGATGCGGGCTGGCGGTAATGATGCGTTTTGCTACTCCGCGTGAAAAATGGCGTTTGTCTTCAGTGATGCTCACTTCGGCGACTTCGTCAGGCAGTGCTCCCTGTACGAACAGCGCCTTGCCATTATGGTGCGCCACGCCCTGACCAAAGCTGTCCAGCTCATGGACGGTTACGGTAATTGTCTGGCGGGTCGTCACGCGCCTTTTTGCAGAGTAGAATTGCGCCATTATTTTTTTCGTTCTCGAAAAGTAAATATGATGATGGTAAAAAAACGGGCGTAGCCTGACATAACGTCAGTCATAATTCGACCTTTTAAGGACACAATGCCAAATGGACGGCACCGCGCACTGTCGCACACAGGGAATATGATGACCAAATACAGCCTGCGGGCGCGCATGATGATTTTGATTCTGGCACCGACCTTGATGATCGGCCTGCTGCTTTCCACTTTTTTTGTTGTTAACCGCTACAACGAATTACAGGGCCAGTTGACGGATGCCGGGATCAATATTATCGAACCGCTGGCCGTTTCCAGCGAGTACGGCATGACCTTTCACAGCCGTGAATCAGTACGCCAGTTAGTTAGCCTGCTACATCGCCGCCACTCGGGTATTGTGCGGGCTATTTCAGTTTTTGACGACCATAATCAGCTTTTCGTTACCTCGAATTATCATCAGGCTCCGGACCTGCTGCGCCTGCCGGATAACACGCCCTTAACCAGGCAAACCATGAAACTGCGTTATGGTAATTCCGTCATCCTGCGCACTCCAATTCTTTCTGAAAGCTATTATCCGGATGAATCACCCGATCAGGATGCCAAACCAACCGGTAATCCGCTTGGTTATGTTGCGATTGAGCTGGATCTGCAATCGGTCAGACTGCAGCAGTACAAAGAGGTGTTTATCTCTACGCTACTGCTGCTGCTATGTCTGTGTATCGCGATGCTGTTTGCTTATCGTTTGATGCGTGACGTTACCTGGCCCATCCGCAATATGGTGAGTACCGTTGACCGCATCCGCCGTGGGCAGCTCGACAGCCGTGTGGAAGGCTACATGCTGGGCGAACTTGACGTGTTGAAAAACGGTATCAATTCGATGGCCATGTCGCTCACCGCCTACCACGAAGAGATGCAGCAGAATATCGATCAGGCCACCTCAGATCTGCGTGAAACGCTGGAACAGATGGAAATTCAGAATGTTGAGCTGGATCTGGCGAAGCGACGCGCCCAGGAAGCGGCGCGTATCAAGTCAGAATTCCTGGCGAATATGTCCCACGAATTACGCACTCCCCTCAACGGAGTGATCGGCTTTACCCGCCAGACGCTGAAGACCACTCTCAACTCAACCCAGCGCGACTATTTGCATACCATTGAGCGCTCGGCCAATAATCTGCTGGGCATTATCAATGACGTGCTGGATTTCTCTAAGCTGGAAGCCGGAAAGCTGGTGCTGGAAACCATTCCGTTCCCGCTGCGTGCCACCCTGGATGAAGTGGTGGTGTTACTGGCACAGTCCGCGCATGAGAAAGGGCTGGAGCTCACGCTGAATATTCAGAGTGATGTGCCGGATAATGCCATTGGCGATCCGATGCGCATGCAGCAGATCATCGTTAATCTGCTGGGTAATGCCATTAAGTTTACCGAATCTGGCAATATCGATATTCGTGTGGAAAAGCGCGCATTGAGCAATAACCGCATGGAGTTGGAAGTGCAGATCCATGACACGGGCATCGGCATATCTGACAAACAGCAGTCGCAGCTGTTCCAGGCATTCCGCCAGGCGGATGCCAGCATTTCACGCCGTCACGGCGGCACCGGACTGGGGCTGGTGATCACCCAAAAGCTGGTTAATGAGATGGGCGGCGAAATCTCATTCCACAGCCGACTGCATCGCGGTTCAACCTTCTGGTTCCATGTTAACCTGGCACTTAACCCTAACGCCGCCAGCGATCCGAGCATCATGGATTGTATCGAAAATCAGCATCTGGCTTACATTGAACCTAACGCAGCGGCGGCAAAAGCGGTATTGGAGATGCTCAATGCCACCCCAATGAGGGTGAGTTACAGTCCCTCACTCGATGAGCTGGCGGAAGACCACTACGATGTACTGCTGATGGGGCTGCCGGTGGTGCAGAGGCAAAACCTTGAGATTGGCGAAGAACAGCTCGCGCCGATGTTGCAACGCGCCAACAGCGTGATCATTGCTCTGCCCTTCCAGATGCAGATATATGCGGAAGAATTGAAAGCGCGTGGCGTGACCGCCTGCCTGATTAAACCCCTGTCCATGACGCGCCTGCTGCCGGTTCTGGTCGATCACCACCATCGACGCGATATGCTGCCACAGCCAGAACGCACGCTTCTGCCACTGCGGGTGATGGCGGTGGATGATAATCCGGCGAACCTTAAACTTATCGGTGCGCTGCTGGAAGAACTGGTGGTCGATATTGTCCTGTGCGGCAGTGGTGAAGCGGCGATTGTGCAGGCGCGGCAGCAGCATCTCGATATCATTCTGATGGATATTCAAATGCCTGATATTGATGGCATCCGCGCCAGTGAATTGATCCGCGAAATGCCACAACATGCGAATACCCCGATTGTTGCCGTCACCGCTCATGCAATGGACGGCGAACGCGAGCAGCTGATGAAAGCGGGGATGAATGACTATCTCGCCAAGCCTATCGATGAGCAGAGGCTTAGCCACCTGCTGGCCCGTTATTCATCAACCGGGCAGCATGTACTGCCGCCAGTGGTGGAGGTTCCGGCCTCTCTCGACTGGGCGATGGCACTGCGCCAGGCCGCGAATAAGCCCGATCTGGCGCACGATCTTTTGCAGATGCTGGTCGACTTTTTGCCCGAGGTAGAAAAGCTGGTGGAGCAGCATACGGCAGATAACAACGCCGGGGCACTGTGCGATATCATTCATAAACTACACGGCAGTGCCAGTTATAGCGGCGTGCCACGCATGAAACAGCTCTGTCTGCAGCTGGAAAAAAATCTACGCCACAGTGACGATATCACGGCGTCAGAACCCGAGCTGCTGGAGCTGCTGGACGAAATGCACAATGTGGCGCGACTAGCTAAGGAACGGCTGAAACGGTAACGACAGCAGTGAGACCACGACAGGATAAATAACGCGATGATATCGCCCCTGCCGATTATATTTGCCGCCCGATATTGAGGGTAGCGGCAACGTTACGCGCCGTCATACGCACATTTTCAGCGGCTTCCTGGAGCGCATCATCCAGGCTACAGATGCGGTAAATCACGCTGAATACCGCGTCCAGCCCGTGCTGATGCACCACGCCCACATCGCGGGAGAGGCTTCCGGCAATGGCGATCACCGGCTTATGATACCGTTTTGCCACCCGCGCCACTCCCACAGGCACTTTACCCTGAATGGTCTGGCTGTCGATGCGCCCTTCTCCGGTGATCACCAGCGAGGCATCCCGCACCAGGAGATCCAGTCCGAGCGCTTCAGTAACAATATCAATCCCCGGACGCAGCGTGGCACGACAGAAGGCATAAAGCCCGGCTCCCATACCACCCGCAGCCCCTCCCCCCGCAAGGGTCAACACATCGCAGTGCATCTCTCGCAGGATCAGCGCCGCGAAGTGCTTCAGCGCATGATCCAGCTTTACGACCTGTTGTGGCGTGGCCCCTTTTTGTGGGCCAAACACGGCGGATGCCCCCTGCTCGCCGGTCAACGGATTGGACACGTCGCAGGCAACGTCAATCTGGCAATCAGCAATTCGGCTATCGAATCCGCTGAGATCGATAGAAGCCAGCCTTGTCAGTTCAGCACCGCCATAGCCAATGCGCTTGCCCTGCTGGTCCAGCAGCTTCGCGCCCAATGCCTGAATCATCCCCGCCCCACCGTCATTGGTCGCACTGCCACCCATGCCGATAATCATCCGTTTGACGCCCTTATCCAGCGCATCACGCATCAGTTCTCCGGTTCCCCAGCTGGTCGCGGTCATCACATCCCGCTGTGCGGCAGGTACCCCCTCCAGCCCGCTGGCAGCCGCCATTTCAATAATGGCGCACTGCCCGTCGCCGGACAGGCCGTAGAATGCATCAACGGTATTTCCCAGCGGCCCGGTGGCTTGCAAAGGGATGATTTTCCCGCCAGTCGCAGCGACCATAGCGTCAACCGTCCCTTCGCCGCCGTCTGCAACAGGCAGTTTGATATATTGCGCATCGGGAAAAATATCGCGGAAGCCCAGTTCAATCTGGGTGGCGACCTGTAAGGCAGAGAGGCTTTCTTTGTAAGAATCAGGAGCGATAACAATTTTCATTGGTTGTCCCGGGTGCAAGGTGATGAATCAAATGCCCCAGGAGTGACCTTTTTAACCGTGTGCATAACAGGCGGCGAACCGGTAAAAAGTCCGCTCCTGTCGGCCCTTTAGCCTAAAAGTTTAGCCCACTGCTCGATCCACGGCGAGGTGACCTCTTCAGGTTCCGGGTGTTCGCTCGCATCCACCAACAGCATTTCGCCCACGCGTACCGCACTCTGTTCAGATAACAGCGCGTCAAACGTTTTGCCACCGCCACAGAAATTGTCATAGCTACTGTCGCCAAGCGCGATAATGCCATAGCGCAGCCCGGGCTGATAGCCCAGCTTATCTTTAACAGACTGATACAGCGGGACAATGCAGTCCGGCAGATCGCCATGACCGGTGGTGGAGGTGACGACCAGCACCACTTTATCCGCATAACGCTGCCACTCTTCCAGGGTCGGATCGTCAAAAATTGTGACTTTGTGGCCCGCCTGCGTTAGCAAAGGTTCAGCTTCTTCAGCGACTAACAGCGCGTTTCCATAAACGGTGCCAACAAAAATGCCTACTTCAGCCATCATCTTCTCCATTACTCATACTTAATTTTGTGGAACGTCCTGCACCAGCCCGGTGCGCATCACTTCAGGCAAACTCGCCCGCCAATCAAACTGATTGATTATCTTCTGCCAGACCGCATCTAACCCGGCGCGCAATTGCAGCGGCTCGGCGGTCACGGGATGCGTCAGACTGAGTTCACTGGCATGCAGCATCAGGCGATCCATACCAAAGTGAGCCGCGGCAGAACGGTTCTGCTTTAAATCACCGTGAGCACTGTCGCCAATAATGGGATGACGCAAGTGGGTCATATGGCGGCGAAGCTGATGTTTTCGTCCGGATTCAGGCAACATCTCCACTAATGAATAGCGCGAGGTCTCATAACGCCCGACCGCAACCGGCAATTCAGCGGTAGCGATACCACGCCAGTGCGTTACCGCTGGCTGCGGGGCTTTTTCCGGCTGACTGAATTTATCCGCAATTTTATCCAATTCTTCCGACAGTGGATAATCAAGCGTTTCTGCCCCCACCAGCCAGCCGCGCACCACCGCATGATAGGTTTTTTGCAATTGATGCAGCTCAAACTGCTGCGACAGAAGACGAGCAACCTCACTTGACAGCGCCATCAGCAGCACGCCGGAAGTCGGACGATCGAGACGATGAACGGTAAAGACATGCTGACCAATCTGATCGCGCACCGTCTGCATGGCAAACACGGTTTCATGCCGATCGAGCCAGCTGCGATGCACCAGCATGCCAGACGGTTTATTGACCGCT
This sequence comes from Erwinia piriflorinigrans CFBP 5888, assembly GCF_001050515.1. Taxonomy (GTDB): domain Bacteria; phylum Pseudomonadota; class Gammaproteobacteria; order Enterobacterales; family Enterobacteriaceae; genus Erwinia; species Erwinia piriflorinigrans. The sequence goes on along the minus strand of NZ_CAHS01000011.1, from coordinate 61,401 downwards.
ACCAGCCAGCGATCCTGATAGATAATCTCCAGCATTATGGCGACTCAAACAGCTGGTCAAACTCATTCAGCAGGTGCAGCAGCTGTGCGCGTTCAGGGATCTCTCCTTCCAACGCGACTTCATAGTAGGGAGCAAGGGCCATCGACACCGGCAGCGGTGCGCCCGCGTCCAACAGCGCCTGCATTCTTGGCAGCAGTATCCACTGTAGCCACTGTAAGGGCGTCATGGTATCAAGGCAGAAAGGTTCAGTACTGGTGAAGGCTTCGCTGACAGGGGCGACGTATTGCCATAATCCGGCCTGTTTGAGTAACGATTCTATCGCCAGCAATCGTTGCTGAACCTGCTGTTCGCGGCTCATTGGAAACCTCTTAAATCATTTGGGGTAAAAAGAGCGCAAAGCATATCATTCGCACCGGGCTCTGGGAAAAGTATCGACAAAAAAAAGGGGCACTGTTTGCACAGTGCCCCCGGTTCGTTCGCAGCAATCCTGCTACCTTTATGCTCCCTGCTCATCCTTGAAAACTATTCCTACACTCTCCTGAGCAAACATCTTCCTGACGCTAATCCTTTGACATCCCTGAACGCCTACAGTCCTGTACGGCTCACATTCTCCATCCTGGAGGTGTCCATTACCTCTTCCTGAGGTCTCCTGCGCTTCATCCAGAAGCCTGTCCCTGATCTATCGTCCTGATAGTGATCCTGTTATCGTCCGTAACGGCCGAATATCCTACCCGGCGCACTTCTCCATCCTGGAGGTGTCCATTACCTCTTCCTGAGGGATCCTCTGCTCCATCCCGAATCCTGTCCCTGATACATCATCCCGATGGGTCCGATGAGCACATCATCCTGATGTTAATCTCATCTTATGCGACTCCTTTGCAACGGGGCCTATTGTGCCTGAATAACATAAGCAAACAAGATGCTTGAGACGGTTATTTAATCGATTTAATCGTCTTTAGTGATAAACTATATGCTAAACAGATGATATAAATCATATTTAATGGTTAAGCTCTGATGATATCTGCACAATAACAAGCGATCTCTTACAGATTTTGTAAGAGATCTCTCACAAGACGCGGGGGCTAATTCGAGCGATCAATGATAAGAGGCTGTAAAGCAATAAGAAGACTCTCAATTGATGAGGCAATAACCTGACGCTTTTTCGTGCCTAACTGCTCAAGAATGACTTCTCCACTCATATTACATACCGACACCACCTCCAGTTCGGAGTCAGTGGTGGCGATAAACAGCGTTGGCGATTGTTTAAGACGACGTTTCATCACCAGGTGAGCAATCAGGTTTTCCTGTACACGAATAAAATCATCTTCACTCCAGACCTGTACCAGAGACATCGACTGTCCGGCCAACGTTGCTGTCATATCTCCGGCAAACTGTGAGGTATAGAATGCGGTGACCGCTGGCTGTAGGCGAATATCCAGCGCCCGCTCAACGGCATCAAGATTGGCGGCCAGTGTAAACGGCTGTGGCTGCCACCAGACTTCATCTTCGTGTGTCTCCATCACGCAGGGTGAAGGAAGACCATGATGATCCTGACTGGCGGGAGCATGGCCGCTTTTCTGCTGCCAGAGATCGCAATACCGCTGACTAAAGTCGCGTAGTGCCTGAGAAGTTTCATCAATCATTTTTTTACTCTTAACTGACTGGGTTACACTAACACTCTATTGTAGCCTGAACTCATCGTGGGCTGACGAATTTGTCACAACGCCTGCCTCAGCAGGCACTACAACGTTAGGGAATGCCATGTCTACTTATGACAATCACCATGCTCTGAAAGGACTGACCCTGGGGCAACCCACAGAATATCACGATACTTATCAGCCGGCTCTGTTGCAGGCGGTACCTCGTAGTCTGAATCGTGAACCCTTGGGCCTTTATCCCGAGAGTTTGCCGTTCGGCGGAGCAGATATCTGGACAATGTACGAACTCTCCTGGCTCAATGGCAAGGGGGTTCCACAGGTGGCCGTCGGCGAAGTGATCTTGGATGCCAGTAGTATCAATCTGATCGAGTCCAAGAGCTTCAAGCTGTATCTGAACAGTTTTAATCAGACCAAATTTGCCGACTGGGGTGAGGTGCGCCAAATCCTTGAGCGAGACCTGAGTGCTTGTGCAGAAGGTGAGGTTAGCGTTGCGCTGTACCGCCTGCATGAAATTGAAGGCCAGCCAGTGGGTCATTTCGACGGTTACTGCATTGATGAGCAGGATATTGTCATCGACAACTATGAATTTAACGCCGGTTATCTGCACGACGCCGTGGGTGATGAAATCGTTGAAGAACAGTTAGTCAGCCACCTGCTAAAATCCAACTGCCTGATAACCAACCAGCCGGACTGGGGAACAGTGCAAATTAGTTATCGCGGGCCACGCATACAGCGCGAGGCACTGCTGCGTTATCTGGTGTCTTTCCGTCAGCATAATGAGTTCCACGAGCAGTGCGTAGAACGCATTTTCAGCGATATTCTGCGCTACTGCCGGCCGGAAAGCCTGAGCGTTTATGCCCGTTATACGCGTCGCGGTGGGCTTGATATCAATCCGTGGCGCAGCAACACGCACTTCACGCCCGGGCACTCGCGGCTGGTACGCCAGTAAAGACGGCTCAGCCAGGTGTTATTTATCCACGGTAAAGGCTAATCTGAACACAGGCCGCAACCTGACGCGGCCCAGGGATATATATTATCTCCGTGATAGCGAAGTCACGGAGTTATGACACACCCAGGCGGGTGTAACGGAGATCACTTGATTACACAAATCAGCCCACTCGGCTCAATGGATCTGCTTTCCCAACTGGAAGTCGACATGCTGAAACGTACGGCGAGCAGCGATCTTTATCAGCTGTTCCGTAACTGTTCGCTCGCCGTACTTAACTCTGGCAGTCAAACTGACAGTAGCCAGGAACTGCTTTTACGCTTTGAAAACTTCGATATCAACGTGCTGCGACGTGAGCGCGGCGTCAAACTTGAACTGATCAATCCGCCTGAAGAGGCTTTTGTCGACGGGCGTATTATTCGTTCCCTACAGGCTAACCTGTTTGCCGTGCTGCGCGATATCCTGTTCGTCAACGGACAGATTGATAACGCCGGACGCTTCCAGCATCAGCAAATCGTCGAACCGGTGCATATCACTAACCTGGTGTTCTCCATATTGCGTAATGCGCGTGCGCTGCATATAGGAGAAGAGCCGAATACCGTGGTGTGCTGGGGCGGTCACTCGATTAACGCCGTTGAATACCAGTATTGCCGTAACGTCGGATCCCAGTTGGGTCTGCGTGAGCTGAACATCTGTACCGGATGTGGGCCTGGCGTCATGGAAGCGCCAATGAAAGGGGCTGCGGTGGGCCACGCCCAGCAGCGTTATAAAGAAGGCCGCTTTATTGGTCTGACCGAACCCTCGATTATCGCCGCTGAACCGCCTAACCCGCTGGTTAACGAGCTGATCATCATGCCCGATATTGAAAAGCGACTGGAAGCCTTCGTGCGCATCGCGCACGGCATCATTATCTTCCCTGGCGGTGTCGGAACGGCTGAAGAGCTGCTCTATCTGCTGGGGATACTGATGAATCCCCATAACCGCGACCAGGTATTACCGCTCATCCTCACCGGCCCGCAGGAAAGCGCCGACTACTTCCGCGTACTGGACGAATTTATCGTCGCTACGCTGGGTGATGAAGCGCGTAAGCACTACACCATTATTATTGATGATGCGCCGGAGGTGGCGCGCCTGATGAAAAAAGCGATGCCAGCGGTAAAAGAGTATCGCCGTGAAACGGGCGATGCTTACAGCTTCAACTGGGCGCTGCGTATTGCGCCCGACCTACAGATGCCGTTTATGCCCAGCCACGAAAATATGGCAAACCTCAACCTGTCGCCGGATCAGCCGGCCGAACAGCTTGCGGCCGCGCTGCGTCGTGCGTTTTCAGGTATTGTCGCCGGTAACGTAAAAGATGTGGGCATTAAAGCCATCAAAGAGAAAGGGCCTTATAAGCTGCATGGTAACCCGGAAATCATGCGCCGTATGGACGATCTACTGCAAGGATTTGTCGCACAGCATCGTATGAAGCTGCCGGGCAGCGCTTATATTCCCTGCTATGAGATCATTAAATAGAAGGCGGCCTGTAGGCCGCCCGGGATTATCTGATGATACATCTGCTGATCGTTGATGCGCTAAATCTGATTCGGCGCATTCATGCCGTACAGGGCTCCCCGTGTCAGGAAGCCTGCATACATGCGGTGCAGCAACTGCTGCTGCACACCCGTCCGACTCACGCGGTCGCGGTATTTGACGATGAGCAGCGCAGCGACAGCTGGCGACATCGTCTGCTGCCGGACTATAAGGCCGGGCGCTCGCCGATGCCGGACACGCTGTGCGAAGAGATGCCGCAGTTACGTAACGCCTTTGCCAGCATTGGCGTAAAAAGCTGGCACGCCAGCGGCGATGAAGCCGACGATTTGGCCGCCACCCTGGCCAGCAAAGTCGCGGCTGCGGGCCATCAGGCGACGATCGTCTCTACGGATAAAGGCTACTGCCAGCTATTGGCCCCCAGGGTTCAAATCCGTGACTACTTCCAAAAACGCTGGCTGGACATGCTCTTTATCAGCAATACATTTGGTGTAGCGCCAGCGCAGCTCACCGATTACTGGGGATTGGCGGGTATCAGCAGCAGCAAGATCCCTGGCGTGGCGGGCATCGGCGGCAAAAGTGCCGCACAGCTATTGCAACAGTTTGGTGGCCTGGCGGCAATTTACCAGGATCTGGAGCAGGTACCTGAAAAATGGCGAAAAAAGCTGATTGAACATCAGCAAATGGCCACGATCTGCAAACAGGTTGCGACATTAAAAACGGATCTGGTGTTGAAAGGGAATTTAAAAGAATTACGACTTGAGCCGTGCTGACGTCTTAGTCAGCACTGACAATTCAAAGGGCAAACCCGAACGGAAGTTTGCCCTTTGAAGTGAGGTTTATCTTTCGTCGCGACGGCCCGGCGTGGCGCTCCAGATGCGGCGAATATGTACCGTCACCTCTTCACGATCGTGATACAGCTGGCGCGCCTGAATCTGAACGTTAATGCCATTTCCTGCCAGCTTTTCGTGGATCATCGCCAGATTCTGCGCCACTTCCTCATAGCGTTTCTTCATCGGCAGCTTGAGGTTAAAAATCGCCTCCCGACACCAGCCATTGACCAGCCAGTCAGCCATCAGATTCGCCACGCGTACCGGTTTTTCCACCATATCGCAGACCACCCAGTAGTTATTGTTGCGCGTCGGGCGGTATTTGAATCCGTCTTCGCGCTGGTGGAATACCTGCCCGGTATCCATCAGGCTCGGTGCCATCGGGCCATTATCCACTGCGTTAACCATCATGCTGCGCTGCACCAGCTGATAAGTCCAGCCGCCGGGACAGGCTCCCAAATCAACTGCCCACATACCGCTGGCAAGGCGCTCATCCCACTCATCGGCAGGAATAAAGACGTGGAATGCTTCTTCCAGCTTGAGGGTCGAACGGCTTGGGGCATCCGAGGGGAATTTAAGCCGTGGGATGCCCATAAACAGTGCCGAATTGTTTGAAGGCAGAGAATATCCCACGTAGCAGCAGCCAGAAGCGATAAAGAAGACGTGTACCACCGGGCGCTTAGCGCTTTCATAGTTCAGCAGAATACCGTCTTTTCGCAGGCTGGCGCGTAGCGGTACGGTGAATTTGCGACAAAACTTCAGCAGTTCCTTGCTGGCGTTGGTATCGGGTACTTCCACGCGGAGGTCGCCGCCCTTTTCAACCACGCCGGTCAACATTCCCACCAGCGGAGTGATGCGATCGGTGGGCGGCAAATCGCGCAGCAGTTCGCCCACGACAATCATCTGACGCGAGAAGATCAGCTCACTGAAGGGGAGTTCAGACAGCAGTTTTTCTGCCTCTCCCTGTTGATAACACTCAAACAGCACATAGGCGGAATCTTCTTTGACACGCGCAAAGCCGAAAATCTCACGTTCGGCGGCCTTTGCGGTAATTTCCGCCGCACACTCTTTTTCAAAACCCTGACGGCAATACAACAAAATTTTATTCATGGCGTTCTGCCCTTTTTTTCAGACGCAGTGCGCCAACCAACATTAAAACCCAGCCGATAAGGAAGCAGGTGCCGCCGATCGGAGTGATATAAACCCACATTTTCAGGTGTGACAGCGCCAGACAGTAAAGGCTACCGCTGAACAGCACCGTTCCGAGCGCCAGTAACGCGCTGCTCCAGTAAAACCAGATATTCGCCCGGCACAGCATCGCTGCTGCCATACCCAATATGGCCAAGGTATGAAAGGCCTGATACTCCAGCCCGGTTTTAATCCAGGCTATTTCTGCGCTACCCAATGACTGACTCAAGACGTGAGCACCAAAAGCCCCCAGCACGACGTAGAAAAAGCCACTCAGGGAACAAAAAATCAACATTGCACGACTGGACATCTCGCCATCCTCTGTCAAGGCATGAGGCCATTTCCCCCTGCCATTCGTATCTGTTACCGACGGATTCATCACGCCGGAATTCACTTAACTTTGGTAGCGAAAGCGAAATTTTTCTTGTTCGCTGGCCGCTTTCGCCAGGATCCACTGACGAAAGGCGGCTATTTTACCCAGTTCTGCCTGACTGTCATGACAAACCAGATAAAAAGCATTTTTACTGACAAGCACATCGTTAAACGGGCATACCAGCCGACCGGCTTCGATCTCACTTTGCGCCATCACATTGTTTGCCAGCGCCACGCCCTGGCCGTGGATCGCGGCCTGAAGCACCATCGCACTGTGGCTGAAAATCGGCCCGTGCTGCACATTAATACTGTTGAGACCAAGCTGGCGAGTATATGACTGCCAGTCACGGCGTGAAGCATCATGCAATAAGGTGTGATGAGTCAGCGCGGATGGCGCGAGCAGAGGATGTGCGCCAGTTAGCAGCAGGGGTGAACACACCGGCAGCAGATATTCCGCATACAATTTTTCTACTCTCAAACCGGGCCAGTTACCGCGACCATAAAAAATAGCCACGTCGACATCGTCCGCCAGCTTCTCCTCATCGCGGTCAACAGCCTGGATGCGTACATCAATCCCCGGATAAGCTGAATTAAAGCTGGTGAGCCTCGGCACCAGCCATTGAATGGCGAAACTCGGCAGCAAACTGACGGTCAATGCCCCTTTTGCACTGCGCGCCTGTAGCTTGCGCGTCGCGTCGTTTAATGCGCTGAAAATCTCTTTAATATCGAGATAATAGCTTTGCCCCTCTTCTGTCAGCAGCAGCGAACGATTGCGGCGGCGAAACAGTTTCAGGCCGAGGAAGTCCTCCAGCGACTTAATTTGATGACTGACGGCGGCCTGAGTCACGAACAGTTCTTCGGCAGCTTTGGTAAAACTAAGATGACGTGCGGCGGCATCAAATACCCGCAGCGCATTCAGAGGTGGCAAACGTTTAGACATGGCAGAGGAGTACTTTTCGTCGCGTCCATAAATGACCCTGCAATGCAGCGCCAGACATTAGTTTTTTTTATCCGAGACATTATAAATTGTCCGTTGAGGAACCGCCAGCAAATACCTATAGTTGCGCCACTTCCAGAGCCGGAACGAAAAGCGCAGCGAAATTGGGTGTTAACTCACGGAATTTTGGGGTGCTTTTGGCTTGTGGTCGTGATGTTGTGTTTGCAATTGACCTGACGATTTTCAGGTCTGGTAGCTTTGGCTGCCTTTTTTCCTGTAGATTTATCCTGTCTGTCCATATTGATTGTTACAGCACCGCAAACTGCGGTGCTTTTTTTTGCCTGAATGTGACTAGCGATCCATTTCGACCATTTCTTTGACATCACCGTGGTTGATCTGCTGTTTGGTGCCGTTGGCATCTTGATAGCTAATCATACCCGTCTCGTCATCAACCATCGGCTTGCCGCTGGCGACAATCGTGCGACCGTCAGTTGTGTGCATAACATAGTTGCTTGAACAGGCGGCCAGGATAAATGTCATGGCGCCGACAGCGATTAATGCAGCTAATTTTTTCATTTTTAACTCTCCTGACTTAAAGGTAAATTTCTGCACCGGGCTATCCAGGCGGCATAAGTCATGCGCTAAAATAACCTGTAGGGCGCTGTTATTTGCGCATAATAGCTAAAAACAGACATAATCCAGCATAACGCGCTTTTCGCGCTTTGCCAGGAAAGCAGAGTGATTTCAGCCTGATCCTCATCCACTCCGGAAACGAAACAGCATCACCCGACAGGAACACAACGAGAGCATGAAGTCATTTAACCCAAATCTGTTTCGCCAGCATTTTCCCGCGCTGAATGATGCTGGATGTTACCTCGACAGCGCGGCAACGGCGCTGAAACCCCTCGCGGTGATTGAAGCAACGGAACAGTTTTATCGCATGAGCTCCGGCACCGTGCACCGCAGCCAGTTTGCTGCCGCGCAGCAGTTGACCGCACGCTATGAAAGTGCGCGCGGCCAGGTTGCACAGTTGCTGAATGCCCCGGATGCGCGCACCATCGTCTGGACCAAAGGCACCACCGAAGCGATTAATCTTGTGGCGCAAAGCTGGCTGCGCCCACGCCTGGCGCCAGGCGATGAGATTGTGGTGAGCGAGGCGGAACATCATGCGAATCTCGTGCCGTGGCTGATGGTGGCTGCACAGACCGGAGCAACCGTCGTGAAGTGGCCGATTGGCCGCGATTGCCTGCCAGACATCAGCCAACTGCCTTCACTGCTGAACGCCCGAACGCGCCTGCTGGCGCTGGGACACATGTCGAACGTCACCGGCGGCTGCCCTGACCTGTCGGCAGCCGTTGCCCTGGCGCACGCCTGCGGTGCCAAAGTGATGATCGACGGCGCACAGGGCGTTGTTCATTGCCCTGTTGACGTGCAGGCGCTGGATATTGATTTTTATGCGTTTTCCGCGCACAAACTTTACGGCCCGACGGGCACGGGTGCGCTATATGGCAAAGCGGAGAGACTGGCTGAAATGTCGCCGTGGCAAGGTGGCGGGAAAATGTTAACCCAGGTTAACTTCGAAGGATTCACGCCACAGGCGGTTCCCTGGTGTTTTGAAGCGGGTACACCGAACGTTGCCGGAGTCATTGGTCTGAGCGCAGCCCTGGGATGGCTGAACAGCATCGACGGGGTTGCCGCAGAACGATGGAGCAGCGACCTCGCCGCCCTTGCAGAGACCCGTCTTGCTGCTGTCCTGCCCGGATTTGTCAGCTATCGCGCCAGCGGCTCCAGCCTGTTAGCATTCAATGTTGCGGGTGTTCACCATAGTGATGTTGTTACCCTGCTGGCTGAAAGTAACGTTGCCATTCGTGCGGGTCAGCATTGCGCGCAGCCGCTGCTGACCGCGCTGGGCGTCAGTGGTTGCCTGAGAGCCTCGTTTGCCCCTTATAATTCTCTGGATGATGTGGACGCGCTGGTTGCGGCCATGACCACAGCAATAACAATACTGGCAGATTAATATGCGCTTATCACTCCTCGCCGCCCACCCGTTTGGTGCGCAAATCACTCCCGACGCGCTGTTAGCACAATTCTCCGCTTTCAGGCAGTGGGAAGAGCGCTATCGCCAGCTGATCCTGCTGGGAAAACAGCTACCTGCGCTCCCCGACGAGCTGAAGAATGAGACGACTGCGCTGCAAGGCTGTGAAAATCAGGTTTGGCTGGGTCACCAGCTGCTGGAAAATGGCAGGCTACATTTTTACGGCGACAGCGAAGGGCGTATTGTGCGCGGACTATTGGCGGTGCTGTTGACCGCCGTAGAGGGTAAAACCCCGCAGGAATTAAGCCAGGTGGATCCGCTAAACCTGTTTGATCAACTGGGCCTGAAAGACCAGCTTAGCGCATCGCGCAGTGCGGGTTTACAGGCGCTGCGCGATGCGGTTTTACAAGCGGCTAACCAGCACCTGGCTTAAGATCTGGCGGCTTTCGCCATCATCTTTTTCAAAACATGCGCAACAGCCACAAAGCCAAAGGTGGCTGTCACCATCGTGACTGCGCCAAATCCTGAAGCGCAGTCCATTCGCTTCGGGCCTTCGGCCGTACTGCGTGAAGCACACACCGATCCATCAGGCTGTGGGTACATCAGCGCTTCCGTTGAGAACACACAGTCAATCCCCAGCTTACCTTTGCTGTTCTTCACGATGTTAAAATCGCTTTTCAGCCGCTCACGCAGTTTAGCCGCCAGCGGGTCCTGAATGGTTTTTGCCAGGTCAGCAACCTGAATTTGCGTCGGGTCAATCTGACCGCCCGCACCGCCGGTGGTGATCAGCGGGACTTTATTACGCCGACACCATGCCAGCAGCGCCGCTTTGGGCCGGATGCTATCGATGGCATCGATCACATAGCTGAATCCCTGGTCGAGCAGTTCAGCGGTATTATCGGTGGTCATAAAGTCATCAATGCAGGTCACCCGGCACTCCGGGTTAATTTCACGGATACGTGCTGCCATCACCTCAGTTTTTGCCTGACCCACACTGTTTTTCAGCGCATGGATCTGCCGGTTGGTGTTGGTGACACAGATATCATCCATATCTATCAGCGTCATTGCGCCGATCCCGCTACGCGCCAGGGCTTCCGCCGCCCATGACCCCACGCCACCAATGCCCACGACGCAAATATGTGCATCAGCAAACAGTTGCAGCGCAGGCTGACCATATAAACGCGCGATGCCGCCGAAGCGTTGCCGCCAGGCGTCAGAAAGAACCGTCATTAACTTTTCCTCGAAAAACAACGGACCGGGGATGCCGGCCCGCGACAGGTTTACTGGTTAAGCAGTAAAGAACTCGATGATGAGCGATTTTGTGCAGATGAGAACACAGGCATTCCGGCCCCCGGAGCCGTTTTTAGCACCCAGACCCGACCATAGTGGTTGAACCAGCCGGCCATGTGACCGGCCTCTGGGCCGATGCCCTGATAAATATCAAAATGCTGGCCTTTAATCGCCCCGCCGACATCCAGAGATACCATCATGCGCATCTCATATTTTCCGGTGAATTTACCGTTATTGTCCAATAGCGGAATTTCTGCCAGTAGCGCGGTTCCTGGTGGGATCAATGCACGATCTGCGGCGACTGACGCTTTGGCAATCAGCGGCACCGCGCTGGCACCACGCACCGGGGCAAACTCCTCCGGCTTAAAGAACACGAAGGAGGGATTCTGTTCCAGCAGCTCGCGCACTTCGGCCGCACTGTGCTGCTCTCCCCACTGACGTATTGCCTGCATCGACATATCTTCCCGCTTCACTTCGCCACGGTCGATCAGCACTTTACCGATGCTGCGATAAGGATGACCGTTTTTACCGGCGTAGCCAAAGAACGTCAACGGGCGGCCGTCGGCAAAATCAACGTAGCCGCTGCCCTGTACGTCCATAATAAAGTTATCCATCAGCGAATTACTGTAACCGGCGATGTAACTTTCGCCCAGTGCTCCCCCGTAGATTTCTGCGCGGCTGGGCAGCTTGCTGCGTTTACTGTACGGCTTGCGATACAGAGGATACTGGAACTCTCCCTGACGGCTGTAGCGCGCTTTGACAACCGGCGTGTAGTAACCTGTAAACTGCACGTTGCCGTAGTTATCGGTGCCTTCCATCTGGAAAGCATCCAGCCCAAACTGGCGCAGCTGGCGGGTATCCCCCCCGGCCATTAGCCAGCTCTGAATTGCGCTGTAGGTGGCAGACTGACGTGAATACATGCCTGCCGAGGCAAAGCGTATTTGTGCAACCTGGTCGGCAAAATCTTTGCCGTTAACCGGGCGGCCTTTCGCGTTGGGCTGATTGACCAGCGCCAAAGGCTGAATCAACTTTCCGTCTTTATACTGTTGCCCACGATCGGTGGGTTTCGAACTACACCCTGCCAGCAGTACCAGCAGCGTGCCGGTCACCAGATACTTCACCCAACCTGCTTTCATGCCTTGCTTACCTTTATACGGGAACCCTGCGCGAAGATAGCAAAGGCTCCGCCATAAGAAAATGTGCCTGCGCTAAAAGACCTCAACTATTTGCACAACTTTTCAGCACATGGTCAAGGATCAGCTATTTAAGCGCGCTTTTAGCCACTTAACGACAAAAATGGGTTGCAACAAAACGCATCAGGCGTATAGTGCGCTTCCACGGACGCGGGATGGAGCAGCCTGGTAGCTCGTCGGGCTCATAACCCGAAGGTCGTCGGTTCAAATCCGGCTCCCGCAACCAATTCACTGAAGCCAGTTCAGGTTTAGTGAAGCAGTAAAAAAGAGAGTGTCGTGATGGAAGCGACAAACCACGCGGACGCGGGATGGAGCAGCCTGGTAGCTCGTCGGGCTCATAACCCGAAGGTCGTCGGTTCAAATCCGGCTCCCGCAACCAATAAAACACCCTTCAGGGTGTTTTTTTGTATCTGGAACTCACCAAAAGCATTTCAGCAGGCAGAATCCTTTCCGCCCATCGATCATTTATGTGGGGCCAGCGCTGCGCCGTTAGCAAAGTATGCTTTAATCCCTGCCAGAATCGAATCCGCCACCTGATGCTGAAAACGCGTTGTGCGCAGTTTACGCTCTTCTTCCAGATTACTGATAAACGCCGTTTCCACCAGAATTGATGGAATATCAGGCGCTTTCAATACCGCAAATCCCGCCTGATCGACGGAGCGCTTATGCAGATGATTAATTTTGCCCATACGCGCCAGCACTTCCTTGCCAAATCTCAGGCTGTCATTGATCGTGCGGCTCTGTAACATATCGAACATGGTATGGTCGAGATAACGATCGCCCCTCATACTGACGCCGCCAATCAGATCCGACTCATTCTGGGTCTGTGCTAAAAATCGTGCTGCGGTACTGGTGGCACCTTTTGTCGATAACGCAAACACCGACGATCCGCGCGCTGCACGGCTGGTAAACGCATCCGCGTGAATGGAAATAAACAGATCGGCCCGCTGTTTGCGCGCTTTCGCCACCCGCACTTTCAATGGAATAAACACATCTTCATTACGTGTCATATAGGCGCGCATATTCGGCTGCTTGTCGATCAGGGATTTCAGGCGGCGGGCAATTTTCAGCACCACGTCTTTTTCACGGGTTTTATGCTTGCCAACGGCTCCGGAATCTTCACCACCGTGGCCGGGGTCAAGCATAATCACTATCGGCCGATCCTTTCCCGCCTTACCGGGCAACGGAGCGTCCTTAGGCTGACTACGCCCCAACTCTCCCTGATTGTAATCTTCCAGTAATGCCAGTAGCGGATCGTCGGTGTGCTGCTGCTTCTGCACCGGGTAAAGATCCAGCACCAGACGATTTTTGATCCCGGCGACCGGGTCAAGCGTAAAAATGCGCGGCGTGACGTTCTGTTTGATTTCCAGCACCAGGCGCACGGTGTTTGCATCAAACTGCCCCACGCGAACATGTTTAATCCAGGGATCGTCCTCGCGTACCAGTTTGCCCACATCATTCAATACGCGATTAAGCTGAATATTTTCGATATCCACCACGACGCGGTCGGGGTTGCTGAGCGCAAACTGCTTATACTTGAGCGGCGTATTGGACTCGATGGTCAGACGTGAGTAGGTGGATGAAGGCCAGATGCGGACTGCCACGACATGCCGACCGGCGGCCATCCCTGTCCGGCTGACGCTCAACAGCCACAGAGCTCCCGCCCCTTGTAACAACCGTCGGCGGTTAAGCGAAGTTGAATCGGTCATGCCACTCCAAATGCTGTGATTTGTTTAATAAAAAGCCAAATAAAAAAAATTGGCAAAACTCTAACCAATCCCCCCGGCAGTGTCACTCAGAAAAATGAATAAATGCATGACGTCAGAAAGGAAAAAATACCTTTGAAAGTGATAAATAACGCTAAATGACACTTGCACCCGTAGCAATAAAAGAATAAAAATACACTTTTAACGAATAATAATGCAAAGAGGGTTTATCGTGAAGGAACGTAGTACCGAGCTGGTTCAGGGATTTCGCCATACCGTTCCCTATATCAATGCCCACCGTGGTAAAACGTTTGTCATTATGCTGGGCGGCGAAGCCATCGGGCATGAAAACTTCTCGAGCATCATCAATGATATTGGTCTGCTGCATAGCCTGGGCATCCGCCTGGTGGTGGTGTACGGGGCGCGCCCACAGATCGATGCCAGCCTTGCCGGACAAAATCTGGAACCGCTCTACCATAAGCATACCCGGGTAACGGACACCCTATCACTGGAGCTGGTGAAGCAGGCCGCCGGACGCCTACAGCTGGATATCACCGCCCGCCTTTCAATGAGCCTGAATAACACCCCGCTACAGGGTGCGCATATCAATGTTGTCAGCGGCAACTTTATCATCGCTCAGCCGCTGGGCGTCGATGAAGGCGTAGACTATTGCCACAGCGGCCGTATTCGCCGGATTGATGAAGAGGCAATCCATCGCCAGCTGGACAGCGGAGCCATCGTGCTGATGGGACCGGTTGCGGTATCGGTCACCGGAGAGAGTTTTAATCTCACCTCAGAAGAGGTTGCCACCCAGCTGGCCATTAAGCTGAAGGCCGAAAAAATGATTGGCTTCTGCTCCGAACAGGGTGTGACGGACGGTGAAGGCCGTATTATCTCCGAGCTGTTCCCCAATGAGGCACAGCAGCGCATCGAAGAGCTCGAAACACGCGATGATTACCACTCCGGCACGGTTCGCTTCCTGCGCGGTGCGGTAAAAGCCTGCCGTAGCGGCGTGCGGCGTAGTCACCTGATCAGCTATCAGGAGGATGGTGCGCTACTACAGGAGCTGTTTTCACGCGATGGTATTGGCACCCAGATTGTTATGGAGAGCGCCGAGCAGATCCGGCGCGCCACCATCAATGATATCGGCGGCATTCTGGAACTGATCCGCCCGATGGAGCAGCAGGGCATTCTGGTGCGCCGTTCACGTGAGCAGCTGGAGATGGAGATCGACAAGTTTACCATCATTGAACGCGATAACCTGACGATCGGCTGTGCCGCTCTTTATCCCTTCCCTGAAGAGCAGATAGGTGAAATGGCCTGCGTGGCGGTACATCCCGATTATCGCAGCTCGTCGCGCGGAGAAGCCCTGTTGGAGCGCGTGGCACTACAGGCACGCCAGATGGGGCTGAAAAAGCTGTTCGTGCTGACGACGCGCAGCATTCACTGGTTCCAGGAACGCGGATTTGTGCCAGTAGATATTGACAGACTGCCGGAAAGCAAAAAGCAGATGTATAATTATCAGCGGCGTTCCAAAGTGTTGATGGTTGACCTGCGCGAAGCCAGTGTTCACACCCGACAGAGCTGATCGCTATCCATCAGGGAGCATAAAGTCCAGACGATGTTTTTGCCTGTTTATGCTAACCGGTATTTAACCGTACCATCTGTCTGCTTTTCAGATATGGCAAGGAAACTTTGTTATGACATTAAATAAAATAAACCTGAAAATTATTGTATGGAGCACCCTCATTGGAGGGTTCATCAGTTCCTTGGTGAAATCCGGTACGGAAGCGAATATGCCTCCGCGCATCGCCGGTGAAATATCGCCGCCTGCAGCACATATTGATGCGTGGCTTGGCCCGCTGGGGATCAATGCCCATTCAATGGATTACATTTATCAGGGCATCACCATCCCCGGCGCAGTGATGCTCTATCACTGGCTGTTTAGCTTTGCTTTCGCTTTTTTATACGTCCTGTTATCCGCATTCTGGCCTAAAGTCAGACTGTGGTACGGCGCTGCCTATGGATTAATCATCACGATAGCCATGCACGGTTTTCTCATTCCGGCTCTGGGCTTCCGTCACCCGGCCTATCTGAACGGCAAAATCGGCTGGCTCTGGAACCTCAATGGCTATGAGCTATGGAGCGAAATTCTCGGTCATATCGCTTGGTCGGTATCGATTGAAGTGAGTCTGATTGCAGTACTGGCTGCGTTTGCAAAACCAATAATGGGTAAGTGGTTTAGCCAGCCTGAGTAATCTAATACGGTGCCCGGCTCTGCTGCGGGGCACCGTATTCCTCCCTGTTCTCCCCGATCCCGCTAAGCAGCACTTCCTTTATGCAGCCGCTCCACCAGCCCACTGCGCCGCTGTGTACGCATTCTTACCGCGCTGATAAATACCGCGTTCTCGGCATAAAGCGTTAGTTGCCGTTTGGCACGGGTAATCGCGGTATACACCAGTTCTCGGGTTAATACCGGCATCATCTTATTCGGTAACACCAGCAGCGTATGGTCAAACTCCGATCCCTGCGACTTGTGTACCGTCATAGCATAAGCCGTATCATGTGGCGGCAGGCGGCTGGGCTGCACCGGCTTGATGCTGCCATCCGGTAACGGGAACCAAACCTTCAGCTGCTGTTGTTCATCCGGCATCGCTATGCCAATATCGCCGTTAAACAGCCCAAGCGCCCGGTCGTTACGCGCAATCATTACCGGACGCCCGGCGTACCATTTGCCGTTAAGGACAATATTTTTCCGGATGAGTCCCGCCTGGCGCAGCGTCTGCTCGATACGATCGTTAAGCCCCGCAACGCCAAACGGCCCCTCGCGCAAGGCACACAGTAGCTGAAAGCGGCCAAACGCGGCCAGCACGTCACCCGGCGAAGCTCCCCCCTTCAGCAACTTCAGGTAGTCACGGTAACCCGCAGCACAGTCGTTAAGCAGCTGCTGATAATCATCACTGCTGCTTAACGCATGGCGTTGGATATCGCTGAAACCGCTGCTGAATACCTGCTCTGCCCTTTTGACCTCACCCGTATTAACCGCCTGCGCCAGCTGCCCGATGCCGGATGTCGAGGTAAAGCGGTAGCTCTTACGCAGCAGGCAAATCGTATCGCGCACCGCAGAGGCGCTGGCATCTTCGCGCCCATCCACATCACAGCCGGTCAAACGCGTCAGCTCTGCGGCGCGCTGCGGGCTGTAGCCATCTTCCGTACAACGGCATATATCACCCAGCACGGCTCCGGCCTCGACTGAAGCCAGCTGATCGCGGTCACCGAGGAAGATCACTCTCGCCTGAGCGGGCAATGCGGCGATCAGGTTAGCCAGCATCGGAAGGTCTACCATCGAGGCTTCATCCACCACCAGCACGTCGAGGTGCAACGGATTTCCGGCGTGATAGCGCATGCGCTGACTGCCCGGCAGCGCCCCCAGCAGACGATGCAGGGTGGTGGCTTCCAGCGGAAAACTTTTCAGAATATCGTCCGCCAACCGTAGCTGCTGTAGCGTCTTACCCAGCGACTCCGTCAGTCGCGCCGCCGCCTTGCCGGTGGGTGCCGCCAGTTCGATACGTGGTGGTGCGGGCGACAGCTCAATCAGGCTGGCAAGTAGCTTGGCCACCGTGGTGGTTTTACCGGTGCCCGGCCCGCCGGAGATCACCGCAACCTGGCGCGTCAGCGCGACTGCCGCAGCAATCTTTTGCCAGTCATCGGGCTGCTGGCCAAAATAACGGTCCAGCGTACTACGCACCCGGCTTTCCTCCAGGTTCTGGGGAACATGATGGCACTGTATAAACCGCGCAACCTCTCCTTCGCTCTGCCACATTCGATGCAGATAAAGACGCTGTTTGTCCACCACCAGCGGCGTGGCCTGCTGGCCGTCACTGACCGCCGTCTGCGCCAGCAGCAAAGACTGCCAGTCCTGTGGCGCTCCGGCCGCATCCCACAGCGCCTGCGCCAGCTCCGGATGACGTCCGGCAAAAAAATTTTCAGGGCGCAGCTGTGCCAGCGGCAGGCAAACGTGACCTTCCCCGGCATCGCGACTGACCAACGCCGCAGCCAGCATCAGCGCAGGCTGCTCTTCAGTTGCCACCATGCGGGCAAACTGCACATCCAGAGGGCGCAGTAAACGCTGGTGCTGTGCCAGCTGTAAGGCTTCTGCCAGCGTCATACGTTACCCTCCGGCTGGTTGGCAAACAGTTGGTCAAGCGCGGTGATAAACTCCGGCTGCGGCCGGGTAAAATAGATACCGTTACCCCCCGTCGTACCGTCCATGCCGCGCAGGAAAAGATAAATGACGCCACCAAAATGCTGCTGGTAGTCATAGTCTGCCAGGCGGTGACGCAAATAACGGTGCAGCGCCAGCGTGTAGAGCTGGTACTGCAAATCATAGCGATGCGCCTGCATCGCCTGAGCCATTGCCTGCTGGGTGTAGGCGCTACTCTCCTCACCCAGCCAGTTAGATTTATAGTCCAGCAGGTAATATTTACCCTGCCAGCAGAACACCAAATCGATAAAACCTTTCAGCATGCCCTGTACCTGGTGGAAGTCGAGCGGTGGGCAGGTCGCGGACAGCGGGTCCTGGCGTACCACACGATCCAGCGCTTCTGCCGTCAGTAATCGAGAGATCGGCAGATAAAATTGCAGCTCCACCCGCCTCGCCTGGGCTGGCAGCTGGTGGAGACTGACGCCCGTTTCGTTGAGCGGGGTTTGCAGTATGCGCTCAATCCAGTCGCACATCACCGGCCTCCACTCCTCGCCCAGACCCTGACCGCTGAGCTGCTGCGACAGCCACTCTTTATCCAGAGGCGCGCTGAATTCCAGCGTTTCAAACAGCCCGTGCAGAAAAGTACCAGGCCCGGCACCGCGTGGGAAAGTATGCGGGGTCAGCAGCGGAACCTGCTCACTGCTGGCTTCCCCGGCGGCGTCAACGTCGAGGCGCGGCAGCAGTTCCAGCGCGCTTGCATTGCCGTGCTGCTGTAGACCGGAATAGCTGGTCACGCGCCAGTTATCACGTAGCGAACGTGGCAACGTCCGGCTGCTAAGCATTTGTACCTCTTCTTGCTGCCCCTGCCACGGGGTGGCGTCAGCTTCAGCTGCCGTCACTAACGCCGTAGCATCACCGCTTAATGCCTGCAATGCTGCAAGCAGGCCATTGGCATCGGCAGGTTTACCCTGTTGCACCAGATAGCCCAGCGCGCTGCGGTGCAGGTCGCTATTGCCCTCTTTCTTGCGCGTGCCCTTAATCAGCGGCGCAATGCCAACGCTACAGTGAAAGACAGAACGTGTCAGCGCCACGTAGAGCAGACGCAGATCTTCCGCCAGCCGCTCCTGTTCTGCCAGTTCAATACTTTCCTCACTCTGCTGTAAATCCAGCAGCGCGGTAAACGTTTGACGATCGTGGTAGACAGCGTTATCCGCCTCGCGGAAGTTGGCGACAAACGGCAGCCAGACCAACGGATACTGTAACCCCTTGGATTTATGAATAGTGACTATTTGCACCAGATGACGGTCACTCTCCAGCCGCAGCTGCTGATTCGCCACCTGTCCGTCCGGCTGCTCCACCTGCTGGGCCAGCCAGCGCACCAGCGCATGTTCGCTGTCTAGGGTGGCCGAAGCTTCCTGTAGCAGTTCGCCCAGATGCAGCAGATCGGTCAGTCGACGTTCGCCGCCGTCAGATGCCAACAGGTTTTCGGCGATCTGTCGTCTCATCATCAGCTCACGCAACATCGGCAGCACGCCGCGTTTCAGCCAGCGTTGGCGGTAATCAACGAACTCATCCACCAGCGCATCCCATGCACGTTCATCCTGGCTAAGCGCATCCAGCGCCAATGCATCAACACCAAACAGGCTGGTGGCCAGCGCGCTGCGCAAAATACGCTCCTGCTCCGGGACCAGCACCGCCTGTAACAGCCACAGCATTTCGCGTGCTTCCGGGGTGGTAAAGACGCTGTCGCGGTTGGAGAGGTAAACCGAAGGGATCGCCAGGGCATTTAATGCCTCACGCATCACCGCAGCTTCACTGCGGCTACGCACCAGCACGGTAATGTCCGAGGCCTGCACCGGGCGTTGTTTCCCGGTTTTTCCTATCAGCGCCTCGCCCTGCTGCCCCGCGCTGAGCCAGCGGCAGATTTCCGCCGCACATTGACGCGCCACAAACTGTTGGTAATCACTTACTCCCACACCATCGCCGGGCTGTAGCCAGAACGTCAGGGCAGGTTGTACTTTGCCCTGGACGCTAAAGTTCAGGCTGTCATTGGGCTGGGCCGGCCTGACGTGAATAAAGGGTATTTCACTGAAAAGAAAAGGGTTTTTCTGGTTCAAAAACAGCTGATTAACTGCATCAACCATAGCGGGTGACGAGCGCCAGTTTGTTTCCAGTGTGTAGTGAGCGCTAACTTCCGATCGCGCCTTCATATAGGTAAAGATATCCGCGCCGCGAAACGCGTAGATCGCCTGTTTCGGATCGCCTATCAGCAATAGCGCACTTTCGGGCTGTCGACGGTACAGGGTGCGAAAAATACGATACTGCTGTGGGTCGGTATCCTGAAACTCGTCGATCAGCGCCACCGGGTAACGTTGACGGATAGCCGAAGCCAACACCTCACCGCCAGGCTGCTGCAACGCAGCATCGAAACGCCCCAGCAGATCGTCAAATCCCAACTGGGCATGCAGGCGTTTCTCCTGCTGGGTGACAAAACGAACCTGCTGCAACGCACGCGCGATCACCAGGTCACGAAGCGACAGCGGTTCTGCCATAAAGGCATCGATCCGATCGAACAGCGGATGGCGCGGCGGCTCGCCTTTTTTGGTTTTGTCCAGCAGCGTACGCTGGCCGAAGCGCTCAAGATCTTTTGCCACTTCGTAGTCAAGCGTCTCCGATTGCGCCCACAGGGTAATTTTCTCCAACCAGTTTGGTAAGTGCTTACTACTGTAACTACGTCGGTCCACGCCGGAAGCGTCAATCAACGGCTGTAAATTACCCGCTGCCAGCCATGCCTGCTTCAGCTCGTCGATACGCGCAATGATTTTTTCATGACGCTGCTCAATCGTTTCATCGCTGTCCGGTGCCGATTTTAGCATCGGCGCTTCCCCACCCAGCCACGGCGACAGAGTTTTCAGCAGCTGCTCCGGCCCCGCCCATAGTTGGCGCACTACGCGTGCTACCGGTAGCGGCAGCGGATAGCAGTAACGACGCCAGAAATCAGCGGTAGCCCGACGACGCAGCGGGGTTTCGTCCTCCAGCAACTCCTGTTCGAACAGCATGCCGGATTCAAAGGCATTGA
This sequence comes from Erwinia piriflorinigrans CFBP 5888, assembly GCF_001050515.1. Lineage (GTDB taxonomy): Bacteria > Pseudomonadota > Gammaproteobacteria > Enterobacterales > Enterobacteriaceae > Erwinia > Erwinia piriflorinigrans. The sequence continues at coordinate 40,433 of NZ_CAHS01000011.1, read as the reverse complement.
GGTTCAGCATGCGCTGGCAGAAGCCGTGAATGGTAAATATGCCAGCTTCGTCCATTTGGCGCTCAGCAGCCAGCAGATCCGATGCCGCCTGGGGTAAATCAGCAATTTCAGCCATCAACGCTGCCAGCATCGGGTCCTGGCTTTCACCACGTATGCAGGCAATGCGCAGTTCATGGATATTGGCACGTATACGCCCGCGCAGCTCGGCGGTGGCGGCCTCGGTGAAGGTCACCACCAGGATTTCCTCTACCGACAGCGGACGACTGAAGGCCGTTTCCCCTCCCAGACCAAGCAGCAGACGCAGATAGAGCAGCCCGATGGTGAACGTTTTTCCCGTTCCGGCCGAAGCTTCAATCAGCCGCTCGCCGTGCAGGGGCATAGTTAATGGCTCAAGCCTTTCAGCCGCTCGCTGACTCATGGTTTATCCTGTCTCACCGGCAGAGACTGTTGCAGCGTGGAAACGTCTTTCCAGGTGGTCCAGTCTTTCTCCTGTGCAAAATCAGCCTTGCCGTGATGACTGCCGGAGATCTGCGACAGTAACGCCAGCCCGGTCGGCGCTATCACCGCCTGATGGAAGAAATCGGCCAGGGATTGAGGTGTCAACATCTTGATCTGCGCAATCACTTTTTCGCGGGTATCAAAGCGGTAGTTCTCGCGTTCAAAATCATTGCTGTAGCGCCCTGCTTCTTCATCCAGCGTTTGCGGACGCTGCTTCAGCTCATTAATCATGGCCGTCTGATACTGTAAGAAATCCTCTTTGCTCATGGTGCGCAGGCGCTTTTCAGCCGTGGGATAGAACGCCTTGAAACGACTTAGCAGAAAGGCTGGCTGTTGCACATTACTTTGCAGCAGGAAGCCGACGCCCCACTGACGTCCAACTGGCATCTGGAAGGCAAATACCGCATAGCCCAGCTGCTCTTCGGTACGCAGCTGATTGTAAAACCACGGCTGTATAATCTGGCTCAGCAGCGAACTGCTGGCCATGCTCTGGTGCTCGGAAAATCCGATCGGAACATATAAAGCCGCCAGCGCCGAATCGGTGCTGCTGCCTGATTTTTGCAGATTAGCCAGCACCTGTTTGTCCAGGCTGACCTGTTCGCTGTGCCACCATTCATGGCCTGCACAGTCCAGCTGTGTTTTTACCTCGGTAGCCAGAGTACGCACTGCGTCAGGGGTTATATTACCCACCACCATCAGTTCCGGCGTGGACTGCCCCAGCAGCATTCTGCGGTAGTCGAGCAGCTGTTGCAGCGTAATGCCCGATACCCGCTTACGCCGCTCGCTGCGCTCGGTGTACGGCAGCTTAGAGAGCAGCTGTGCAGGCTGGATAGCCAGCTCAAACGCTTTGCCTTTTTCTGCCGCATCCAGCTGCTCCAGATACCAGGACTTTGCCTGCGCCAGCTGCTGTTCGCTCGGTGTAAAACTGGCGTAACCTGCCAGTAACTGGTTCATCAACTTCGGCAGGCGCTGGGTAAAACCGCTGGCGCTGAAGGTCACGCCATCATCTTCGCTGGTCGTGAAGCTGATACCTCCCACGGACGCCTGCGAACTGAGTTCGTCCAGCGCCACCCCGGCCAGATAATCGTTAAGTGCAAACATCACCTGATTCTCTGCGGTGCTCATGGCAGCCTTGTTACGCAGTGCCAGCGTGATATTCGCCTTGGGTTCATCGGCGTAATACTGGCTGGGCATATAGAAAACGCGCAGCCCGTTCTGATTCATCAGCTCTTCAGGGCGTGAGTAGGCTTTATCCGCCTTGATCAGGCTGAAATCATCCGGGATCCAGGGGTTGAGCAGCGGCAGTGAAAACGTGAGTTTATCACTGGCTATCTGCCACTCCTTAAAGCGCTGCGCGCTGATACGATCGACCTGGTAAGGCGCATCAACAAAGTAAGCCGTTTTGTTATGGGGCTCCTGCGGGCTGATAAACCAGATGCGTGCATTTTGCGGCGTCATGTCATCCAGACGTGCTTTTATCGCCTGCGGATCGTAGCGGTCAGCGATATAGGGTGCCACCAGCGTATCGGCTACCGGCACGCGCAGCATGGTATCAACCAGCCATTCGATGTAGTCCATATTGCGGGTGATCGACGGGTAGCGGAAATCTAGATCCAACACATGCGACATTTCATCAAAGTAACGTTTATCGATGCCTTGAGCGCGCAGCGTATTGATATAGCTGAACACGGCGGCAATCACCTCATCGCGCTTTGCCTGACCTTTATCGGTCAGTGAAACCGCGATAGTGAATATGCCACCGTTACGGTCGACCATTGGGTCTGCCCCGGCATTGACCGAATCCGCCAGCCCCTGATTCTGCAACCAGTCAGAAAGGGTGTTTTTGCTGCGGTTGCCGATCAGATAACCAATCAGCATGTCGGTTTTGCTGCGGAACCTGTCACTATTGTTATCAATACGAAATTCTATTTTCAGCTGTTTGCGCGGCTGGGCCGGAATGTAGTGAATTATGATGCCTTTCTGCGGGTCGGTCACCACCGGAACGGTGATATCCGGCACGGTCGCGTGGCGATTTTCGACACGACCGAAAGTGGCAGCCGCAATCTTCTCCAGTTCAGTTAACGGCTGATTACCGTAGATCACTGCCTTCATCAGATTCGCCGAGTAATAGCGATGATAGAACGCCTTCAGCGCATCATGCAGTTTGCTACCCGGCTTATCGCGCAGGGTTTCCAGGTTCCCACCGGAGAACCGGGAGCTGGGATGCTGAGGATTAAGCGTTTCCGCATCTACCTGCGCCATACGCAAGCCATCCCGCGAACGCGCCATCGTCAGTTCAGCGTTCACCGCATGGCGTTCACGATCCGCATTGACCGGATCGAGCAGGGGTTCAGCAATCGCATCAGCAAGCCGGTCGGCAGCTGGCTGTAAGGCGTTGTTTTCCACCTCAAGATAGAAAGCGGTACGGTAAGACGCGGTACTGGCGTTATGACTACCGCCATTTTTTTTCAGGAACTCCGCCAGATTGTCCGGCTGCGGGTAGCGCTTCGACCCCATCAGCACCATATGTTCTAAATAGTGTGCAAGGCCAAGCTGATCGTTGGGATTTTCCAGCGAGCCAACCGGGAGCGTCAGCGCCGCCAGCGATTTCGTTGCCTGCGCATCGGATACCAACAGTACCGTCATGCCATTATCCAGCTTAATCGCCTGATACTGGCGCGGATCTTTCTCACTTTTGCGAATGGTTTCAGTCAGGGGCTGCCAGCCTGCCAGGGCCTGAGTCAGCGGGCTGAACAATGTGACGGAAACAAAACAAGCTAACCAGACTGCATAACGACGCATTGACACTCCTCAATCGAACGGGTTACCACCTGACTTCCTGCCAGATGAATATCGGCTTACATATTTCGGCATGGCCCAATGACGCATGCTAACGTGATCAATTATCAGGTAAAAAAACGCTTGAATGTCGCGTGCGATGTTCGCAACCCCTGACATTTACCTCAAGGCATAAACTTACCCGGGCTGATGGTGCAACAGCAGCGGAAACAGCCAGCGTTCTGCCTGATCGCTCATCTCCTGCACGCTGTCATCATCCAGCCGACGCAGTAATCGTTGCAGATAAGGGTCGCTTCCCTCGCCATCAACCTGGTAATTTCCCTGCCAGCACAGCAGCAACTTGCCGCGTGCCTGTTTCTGCGTGGCATCATCAAGCCGTAATACGCCCGCCTTTTCATCAAAGCACGCTTTCAACCACGCGCCGCCTGAAGCGGTTAACAACAGAGGAGAGCGCATGCCCAAGCGGTAGCCCTCAATATAGTGAATCAGATGCTGCTGCGCGACGTCGGCATCCAAAGCCGGGAAACGCCACATGCTTTCTTTGCGCCCCAGCATCAGGCTGCTACCGCTGCCGCCCATTGTGCAGTACACCAAATGTTCCAGCCATAGCGTTAAGCCATCATGAAAGTTCAGTATCCCCGGACGCCAGCGCAACAGGCCGCTGTCCTGCACCTGTGGCAGCCAGCCACTGAGTGTGGTTCCGCCGAGCGTGAGAGAAATCTCCCAACTTTCCGCTGCGGCGCGCTGCTCACGCACCCGTTCGGCCAGCTCTCTCATTTCTGACTCCTGCTCCAGCCAGAAAAGTTCACCGAATGCGCCGTAAGGCAGTACCCCGGCAGCACGCTGTCGGGCATACAGCTTGTTACCATCCTTGCCGTCGATCAGGCTGTTAAGCAGCAGGCTGTTGACCTGGTAACGGCTCAGTCCATCAAGGGAAAACGGTTCCGCATCCGGTAATCCGGTCTCTTCCAGCTGAAAGCTGACGCCGAGCCGCAAACTGAAAAAAGCACGAACCGGGTGACGCCAGAAACGGATCAGTTTGTCAAAAGCGATGACCGTTTCGCTCTCTTCCGGCAGCGCCTGCATAAACGGTGGATGAGCGGTTCCCAGTCCGCTGGCAGCGGGTAGCCATTCGACGGCAAAGCTGCGAAACTCTGCATCAGAGCGGAAATTCTCCGCCGCAAACGGCATACGGCTGTGCAGATGGTGCAGGTGTTTCATCACCGCCTCGGCGCTACTGTCCACGTCGTTAGCACTGTCTTCGGCCAGGCAGAAGCTCTGGCTGATATACTCCACTAATTCACTGACCAACACCGACGGGTAACGTTCCGTATTATCCTGAATCGAGCGGGCAATGTAGCTAATGTACAGCTGCTGCTGCGCCGAGTTCAGCGCTTCCAGGAACAGGTATCGGTCATCGTCGCGGCGGCTGCGGTCCCCCTTCTGCATCTGCTGACTCATTAAGTCAAAACCCAGCGGCGGCAAGGTTCGTGGATAAACGCCGTCATTCATGCCCAGCAGGCACACCACTTTGAACGGGATAGAGCGCATTGGCATCAGGGTACAGAAGTTAATCGGGCCAGCGAGGAAGCGCTGGCTGATACGCTGCTGATCAAGACGTGATGACAGTTCATCGCGCAGCAGGGTTAGCGGCACCGCCTGCTGGTATGAGGCCTGCACGCCATAGCCAATCGCCTGCTGCCATTGCTCTTCAATCAGCGTCAGAGCCGCTTCGGTGTCGGCATCGCTGATAAAAAAGTCATCCAGCATCTGGCGACACAGCGGTAGCCAGTTCTCTAGCTCACGCGGCTCACTCAGCCACTGCTGCCAGCGGTTGAGCTGCATCAGCAGCTCGGCCAGGTTGCCTGCCAGTTCGGCAATCAGTCCGCTGGACTCGTCGAAGGGCAGGATCCCCTGCCAGTCGCCCGCTTCACTGTTCATCGCGTAGCCCAGCAGCATGCGCGTCAGTCCAAAGTGCCAGGTGTGCTGGCCGGTGGCGGGCAGATCGAGATCGCGCACGCCATCATCATCCAGCCCCCAGCGTACCCCCGATTCCGCGACCCAGAAGCGCAGCAGGCGCAGTCCCTCTTCATCTATGGCGAAACGGCTGGCGACAGCAGGCACTTCCAGCAGGGCAAGGACTTCCTCTGCGGTAAAGCGGCTGTCTGGCAGGCTGAGCAGGGAAATAAAGGCCTGAAGTACCGGGTGCGCCTGGCTGGCACGTCGGTCAGAAATGGCAAACGGCACGGCGCGTTCGGCAGGCGCATTGCCAAACACCGCCTGAATAAACGGCGTGTAGGCATCAATATCAGCCACCATGACGATGATATCGCGTGCGGTCAACGTTGGGTCATCGGCCATCATCGCCAGCAGCCTGTCCTGCAACACCTCGACTTCGCGCTGTGGGCTGTGGCACTGGTGGATTGCTATCGAACGGTCCTCTGCGGCCAGAATGCGCTTGCTGCGGCTTTTCTCCCACTCGCTCTTCTTCAGGCCAATAACCGCATGATCTTCCAGCTCCAGCAGGTCGCGCTTGAGCGTTTGCAGCAGGTCGGTGGGTTCAATATCAACAAAGGCGAAGACTTCGTTTGGCTCCATCTGCGCCAGCAGGTAAAGATTATCGCGCCCCAGCTTTCCCCAGGAAGCGAGCAGTGGATTGCTTAGCTGCTGCTCACCCGCGTCATTAAACAACGAGGAAGCGTTATCGGCATCGCGAAACTGCGGGATCTGCCGGTTATCCTGGTAATGGCGACGATGCCGGCTTTGCAACCTGGCGAGGAAACCGTAGTCCTGGATATCCCCCCAGTAGTGACGGCAGGGATTGGTAAACAGCAAATGAATATCAATATGTTTTCCCAATGCCCTTAGCGCCTGCAAATAAACTGGCGGCAGTGCCGAAATACCGCAGATAAACACCCGATCGGGCAGGTTTGCCGGACGCGTGCTGCTGTTTTCCAGTAGCGAAATAAATCGCTGATAAAGATTCGCACGATGCCATTCCGGCTGTCCCAGCCGCCGGGTGTACTCCACCAACGCCGCCCATAGCGGAGCCTGCCATATCTGAGCATCCCCCAGTCCTTCTGTCAGCTGGCCCTTTTCCCAGCCGTTTAGCCACTGCGGGCGGTAAACAAGGTACTGATCAAACAGATCCGCGACGCGTGATGCCAGCTGGAACAGCTTACGCTTGTCGTCGTCATCGCTCAGGTATTGCCGCAGCGGGGTAAAGGCTTCACCCGGCAGCATATCGGGCAGGATCGCCATCAGTTTCCAGCTCATGCTGGATTTGTTAAACGCGCTCTCCTTAGGGATTTCAGGCAACACGCGTACAAACATGTCCCAGATAAAGCTGGCGGGCAGCGGAAAGTCGATATTGGCAGCAATGCCAAACTGTTCGGCCAGCGACATTTGCAGCCACTGCGCCATACCGGGGCTTTGCACCAGTACCACTTCAGAACGCAGCGGATCGCGTAGCGGCTGGTTCTCTATCTGCCAGCAGGCCAGCGTTTTCAGTATATCCAGCTGATTTGAGTGGTAAACGGTAAACATACGGCCTGTCCCTTAATAATCTCGCGGAGGGTACTGTAACCCGTTCGGCGCGGCTTGCAAACGCCACCATGCTATCTGACATCCCGATGACAGTTCAGCTGGGTCAACGTGGCCTGCCGCCCTACCGGGCTGGTAACCCTTGCACGGAGCAACTGGCAACCCGCCGGCCCACTGTGCGAACTAAGCTGGCTGTGCCATTCCATACTCTCATTACCCTGCAAACGCTGAAAAGCCTGGCGCCAGGCTTCACGCTGCTGCCATTGCTGCTGAAACCCCAGCCCCAGCACCTGCTGATATTTCATCAGCACGGTGACACTCATACTAAATAGCAACAGGGAAAATAAGGTCTCCACCAGACTGAACCCGCGCTGGTTATCTGCGTTACTCCACATCGCACCCTCCTTTTTCCGTCAGTGGGCAGAAGTCCAGCCAGCCGTGTGGCCGGAACTTCCATCTACCCGAACGGGATTTATTCATCCAGTGATACAACGTCAGGGTGTCTGGCCCGCTATCGGCGCGCAGCAACATGCGCGCAACGTGCAGACAGGCACGCCAACGGTACTCACCCAACTGCTGGCATTGCCAGCCTTCGGCTGCTTTCCAGGGCAGACGCTGCCCCCAGGCGAGCGCTGACGTTGCTGCGGTAAATTGTTGCAGGTAAATCCGTTCATCACCGACCAGACTGACTGCATCCCCAAGTTGCCGCCGCGTGGCGTTAAGCATCAGCGTTCCCATCAGCAGAAGGATGATCACCATGATGAGCGTGCTGCTACCCCGTTGCGACAGGACGCGCATCACAGGTTCCCTGCCTCTAGCCAGTGCTCAACGGTAAGTGAGATGTCAGGCCGGGCTTTAGCAAATCCGCTGAGCGTGACCAACACCTGCCGCTGACGGATCTCCAGCCGAAAAGCGCTGATACCCATCAGGCGAGGATCGTTTAGCCGCTCCCAGCCGCTCCCTTCACAGTTGTCCACGCCACGCTGCATCTCAAGGCTTTTGGCCCGCAGTCGGTAGCCGTAAAAATCACTGTCATCGCGCCCCGTGCTTTCCCAGTGACCGTTGCTGTTTTCATCCCAGCGCACCAGCAGACAGCTGCCATCAGCACGGCCAATGCGCAGCCCTTTCCCCTGACATGTGCCGTTACAGTAACCCGCACGCCGCACGGCTTTTTCCAAAGTCTGCATCATCTGTTGCAGCTCCTCATGCAGCTGTGTCTGCATCAGTAAGCGCAAATTCTGTGCTTGTAGCAGCGGCAGCGTTCGTGCTGCGCCGATCAATAACAGGCTGCCAATGGCCATAGCGATCAGAATTTCAAACAGCGTGAACCCCTGCGCTTTCAGCGACATTGCTCCTCCGACTGTGCGCAGATGCGCACCCGTCCACGGGCAGAGAGGATCACGCGGCGTTCACCCGCAGGGCTGCTAATAACGATTCTGCCTGCATGCGCCATGCTCTTTTTGCCATAAAACCCCATTCCGCCGGTGATTTCCGCTACGCGAATTTCCGGATACGGGGCGGGTAAAACGTATCGCATTCCGGGGCGACAGCGTGTGGGAACGCTTCCGCTCCCCAGACACCAGATCGCACCGGGTTTAAGCCACAGTAGCCGCACCGCGTTGTGCCAGTTCGCATCACTACGCAGTCGTTGCAGCAGCCGCTGGATCTGCTGAGCGCTGTCATTCAGCTGCTGACGCTGCTGCCAGTTATGCCAGCTACGCCACCCCCCCAGGCTAAGCAGGCTGACAATAGTGACGACCAACATCATTTCCAGCAGCGTAAAACCGTATGCATCCCTCGTTTTCATAGCGGGCAGTCTGCGCTTTTCTTCTGCTGTTGCCAGCGTGAACATATTAGAATGCGGGCCATCTTCCAGGGTTATTGTGATGTTGCATAAGCGTTCATTAACGTTAAGATGCCCTTTCCATAAGGGAGAAATAATGATGCCTTTTACACAGCTGGTGGATATCCGCGTCGTGTTGCCGCAGGTGAGGATCGATCTAAAATATGCCACGGCAGACAATATCACCGGGCAGGCTATCTATCGTGAAAACCGCTGTCTGCTGCATCCCGATGCCGCCACAGCGCTGGCGCGCAGCGTGCATATTGCGCAGCTGGCGGGCTTTACCCTGTTGGTTTACGACGCGTATCGTCCACAGCAGGCACAGCAAAATTTATGGCTGTCCTGTTCGGACCCGGACTATGTCATCCCGCCTGGCCAGGGTTCTAACCATTGTCGCGGTACAGCGGTGGATGTGACGCTGGTAGACCCTGAAAATAAGATTGTTGATATGGGAAGCGGGTTTGATGAGATGCATCCGCATTCTCATGCGTATCATCCTGCCGTGTCAGCACAGGCTCAACGTCATCGCCTGTTGCTGAACGGCATCATGTTTGGTGGGGGATTCTGTGGCATTGCCACCGAGTGGTGGCATTTTGAACTGCCTCAGGCGGCGAGCTATGCACTGCTGCCTGAACAATTTGACTGCTACCCCCCGGCATCGGGGGGTTAACGTCAGATAGCTACCGGGGCTTTAATCGCCGGATGCGGGTCGTAACCGTCAATCTCGAAATCATCGAAACGATAGTCGAACAGCGAGTCTGGCTTGCGCTTAATCACCAATTTTGGCAACGCACGCGGTTCACGCTGTAGCTGTAACCGCGCCTGGTCCAGGTGGTTGCTGTACAGGTGAGTGTCACCGCCGGTCCAGACAAAATCGCCCACTTCCAGATCGCACTGCTGCGCGATCATATGCACCAGCAGGGCATAGCTGGCGATGTTGAACGGCAAACCGAGGAAAATATCGCATGAGCGCTGATAAAGCTGGCAGGATAGCTTCCCCTGCGCCACGTAGAACTGGAAAAAAGCGTGGCACGGAGCCAGTGCCATCTGGTCCAGCTCACCGACGTTCCAGGCCGAGACAATAATGCGCCGCGAGTCAGGATCGCTTTTTAGCTGTTCGATAACCTTGCTCAGCTGGTCAATCTGCTGCCCGTCTGCGGCTCCCCAGCTGCGCCACTGCTTACCGTAGACCGGGCCGAGATCGCCATTTTCGTCTGCCCACTCGTCCCAAATCGACACCTTATTTTCTTTCAGGTAAGCGGTATTGGTGTCCCCGTTCAGGAACCACAGCAGCTCATGAATAATTGAGCGCAGGTGGCACTTTTTGGTGGTGACCAGCGGAAAACCCTGTTGCAGATTGAAACGCATCTGATGACCAAAAACGGACAGCGTGCCGGTGCCGGTGCGATCGTCTTTCGGCGTGCCCTGTTCAAGCACATGCTGCATTAACGCCAGATATTGTTTCATTTTTCCTCACGAACTTGTCGCTGCGGGCGACGACGATAAGCCCAAATCATCATTATTACTCCTGCCAGAATCATCGGTAATGACAGGATCTGCCCCATACTGATTCCGCCGAACAGGCCAAGCTGCTGGTCAGGCTGACGGAAAAACTCGACGATAATGCGGAACGCGCCGTAACCAATCAGGAATAACCCGGAGACCGCACCCATCGGACGTGATTTACGGATAAACAGGTTAAGAATGATAAACAGCACCACACCTTCGAGGAGCAGTTCGTACAGTTGCGAAGGATGGCGCGGCAAGACGCCCCAGGTTGACAAAAGCGGCTGCCACTGCGGATGCGTTGCCACCAGCGCGATATCTTCGCTGCGTGAGCCGGGGAAGAGCATCGCCCACGGCAGGTTAGGATCGACCCGCCCCCAGAGTTCACCGTTGATAAAGTTGCCGAGGCGACCCGCGCCGAGGCCAAATGGGATCAGCGGCGCGATAAAATCAGCCACCTGGAAGAAATGTCGTTTGGTACGGTGAGCAAACACCAGCATCACGACAATCACGCCAATCAAACCGCCGTGGAATGACATGCCGCCATCCCAAACCTTGAACAGATATAGCGGGTTATCGAGGAACAGGGGCATGTTGTAAAACAGCACGTAGCCAATACGACCGCCGAGGAAAACCCCCAGGAAACCCGCATACAGCAGGTTTTCCACTTCTTCTTTTTTCCATCCGCTGCCTGGCTTATTGGCACGGCGTACGGCCAGCCACATGGCGAAGACAAAGCCTACCAGGTACATCAGCCCGTACCAGTGCAGTGAAACCGGTCCGAGGGAGAAGATCACCGGATCAAATTGAGGAAAAGCCAGATAGCCGTTATTCATCTTTCACCATTATTAAAGTCAGTCTTGACGATCGGTCATGCGCCAAAGGCTATATTGAGAAGGCGCGGATCATAGCATAAAGGGAATTATTCAGGCCCGGGGAACTGTAAACTTTGTAAGGCATCACCACCAGCCGGCAGCATTTTAGCGCCCTCCTCTGATCAAACCACCCAATCCTCGCTGCTCCATAAAGCTGACCACCTGATGACGCACTTCACTGGTTAGCTGCGCTTGCAGCCCGCTTTGGGCCAAATTTTGCGCGTCTTGCAGGTCAATATGACGCAGCAGATACTTCACGCGCGCCACGTTGCGGCCGTTCATGCTGAGATGGTGATAACCTAAGCCGACCAGCAGCGCCACACACATCGGATCGCCCGCCATTTCGCCGCACAGACAGAGCTCAAGGCCTGCATGGCGGGTGGCGTCTGCAATCGCTTTCAGCGCGCGCAGCATTGCCGGATGCAGACTGTCGTACAGGTTGGCAACGTGCGTATTGTTGCGATCCACCGCCAGCAGATACTGGGTCAGGTCGTTGGTGCCGACAGAGACAAAATCAATCCGCTGCCGAAGCTGGTCGATCATGAAGATCATTGACGGCACCTCAATCATGATGCCGAGGCGGGGGAGTGGAATGGTGTACCCTAGCATCTCCTCCACTTCGCGCGCGGCGCGGTCAAGCAGCCTGCGGGCTTCGTCGATCTCTTCAAGGCTACTGACCATCGGCAGCAAAATGTTGAGGTTGTCGCTGGCAACATTGGCTCGCAGCATCGCACGTAACTGAACCAGGAAGATCTCTGGCTGATCGAGCGTCAGGCGGATGCCGCGCCAGCCGAGGCACGGGTTTTCCTCACTGATCGGCATATAGGGCAGCTGCTTGTCCGCGCCCACATCCAGCGTACGCAGCGTAACCGGCTTATCAAGAAAGAGCTGTAGCATGCCCTGATACTGCGCCACCTGCTCTTCTTCCGACGGAAAACCACTTTGCAGCATAAAAGGAATTTCCGTGCGGTACAGGCCGACGCCGTCCACCCGATTGCCCAGAATCTGCTCGTGCTCTGCGCTCAACCCTGCATTGAGCATCACTTTTACCAGCTCACCGCTTTTCAGCGCGCCTGACAAAAAGACATTATCTTCTGCCAGCTGGCTCAGTTCGTTTTCTTCGCTGATCAGCTGCTGGTACTCCTGTACCAGCATCGGTTCCGGATCGACCAGCAGCTCCCCGCGATAGCCATCAACGATCAGCATGCGCCCATTGATCAACTCTGGCTGAATATCGGCACCCATCACTGTCGGAATGCCCATCGCGCGCACCATAATAGCCGCGTGCGAGTTAGCGGCTCCGTCGCGCACCACAACGCCCACGAGGCGGTCGTGTGGCAATTCTGCCAACGTGGTGGCGGTCAGCTCATCGGCCACCAGCACAAAACGTTCAGGCCAGGTGTTGGTGCCCTGCACGGTGTCATCAAGGTGGAATAGCAGACGCTGGCCCAGTACACGCAGATCCCCGGCTCTCTCACGCAGATAGCTGTCCTGTAGGCTGGCAAACTGGGCGGCAAACTTCTCTACGACTTTTTTTACCGCCCATTCGGCAACCGATCCGGCGTCGATCTCGGCCTGTAGATCCTGCTTTAGCCGCGCATCGCTTAAAAGGTGAGAGTAGAGATCGAAGATTGCCGCACTCTCTTTATGCATGCTGGCGGTAAAACGCTTACTGTAGCGGCGGAATTCGTTAGAGGCTTCAGTGAGTGCCAGGGCCAGGCGCTCACGTTCACGCACCGTGTCCAGCGTCGAAGCAGAAACAACGTTCTCCAGGGATGGCTGGCTGGAATCAACCCATCCCTGGGCGACAGCCACGCCGGGAGCGGCTGCCAGCGCACGGATGCGGGTTTGCCGGTACTGACCAAATAGCGCATTAAGCTGAGACTGTGAAAGGATGCCCGCCAACTGGGTCGCCAACGTAACCAGAAAAGACTCTTCACTTTCATCAAACTGCCGGTGCTCACGTTGCTGAACCACCAGCACGCCCAACAGCTGCCGTCGGCTGATAATTGGCACACCGAGGAAAGCACGAAAACGCTCTTCTTTTACGGAGGGTACGTATTTAAAACTGGGGTGTTTCTGGGCATCAGCAAGGTTAATCGGCTCTGCCAGACGCCCCACCAACCCGACGATACCTTCATCAAAAGCCAGAGCTACCGTGCGCCCACGCGGCTTTTTCAGCCCGCGCGTTGCCATCAGGTAGTAGCAGCGGCGATCGTGGTCAGCAAGATAAACCGAGCAGACTTCGGTATGCATTGCCAGACAAATTTCATTAACCAGGATATCCAGCGCCTCGGTAAGCCGGGGCGCTGCTGCCACTTTTTCAACTATTTCGCGCAGCTGTGTGAGCATAATCTACGTGGCTTAACCTCTCTTTCGTCGATAACCCGGCGTATTTCTCTGTAAGGTATTCTCCTGCAGGGGCATGACCACGCTGGCAAACTCTTTCATGACGCGACGATAGACATCACGTTTAAAAGATACCACCTGACGCACCGGATACCAGTAGCTTACCCAGCGCCAGCCGTCGAATTCTGGCGTACTGCTGGTTTGCATATTGATATCCGCGTCATTGCACATCAGCTGCAAAAGATACCATTTCTGTTTTTGGCCGATACAAACCGGCTTTGTGTCCCAACGCACCAAACGTTTCGGCAACTTATATCGTAACCAGTTACGGGTAGCGGCAAGGATACGGACATCCTTGCGATTCAGGCCGACTTCCTCGAAAAGTTCGCGGTACATCGCCTGCTCGGTGGTTTCGCCGGGATTAATCCCTCCCTGGGGAAACTGCCAAGAGTGTTGGCCAAAACGTCTGGCCCACAAGACCTGCCCCTGCCTGTTACAGATTACGATACCAACATTCGGGCGGTAGCCATCATCATCGATCACCGGACTACCTCAAACTAAAACTGGATGTTCTGATTGTTTCATACTCCTCACAGACGGTAAACCACTGCTTTTACGCAAACTCTATGGATGGGGCTGGGATAACTGGGGGTAAATAGTAAAGTTATAAACAGAAAAGCGGATAAAATGGCGATCTTATTCACGTTTTCTGTGGATAGCTTTGTGCAGAACTCTGTTAACAGGTGGGGAAAACTTTACCTGCCGCACAGCGAGTGATTTTACAAAAAAAAATTAAGCCTATATAAATCATAAGGCTTCCTCGCAAAACACAGGTTTTACACCCGTTGACATACGCCTGTCATAAAAGCCGAAAGCACAACTGGTGAAAGATCGAACGCTTATCACGTTATCCACAGAATATGTCGATTAGTTAGGCTTAATCAGGGTAAAACTTGATAAATATGCCCACGTCAAGGCTGTAAATGGAAACAGTATTCGGTTAATCTGCGAGTTATCCCATATTTCTGTGGATAACTACCCCAGTGAACCTGTTCATTGTCGGTGACAAGCCGGGTAAAACCGAAACGTCGTCCCTGTTTCCAGGCAGCGGGAACCATAAAAAAACACGATATATCATGCTATTATTCGCGTTACCCCCAAGGCGACAGCTGAAAGTGGTGAAACAAACAGGATGCGCCTATATTTTGAACAATTACGGAAGCGATAGATGAACGATGTCATTGATCGGGTTCCCCCACCGCAAAATGAAGACGAACTGCTGGCACGCGCTACCGCCCTGGCAGGCTACACGCTGGGAGAGCTGGCATTACGTATCGGCTTACCAATCCCACGTAATCTGCAACGAGATAAGGGCTGGGTCGGCATGCTGCTGGAACGTTATCTCGGAGCCAGCGCTGGCAGCAAACCGGAGCAGGACTTCGCCGAAATTGGCGTCGAGCTGAAAACGATTCCGGTTGATGCCGCAGGCCGTCCGCTGGAAACCACCTTTGTCTGCGTTGCGCCACTTACCGGCAACAGCGGAGTCACCTGGCTTAACAGCCATGTCCGACATAAGCTGGCTCGTGTGCTGTGGGTACCGGTTGAAGGTGAGCGCAGCATTGCGCTGGAACAGCGTCGTGTCGGCGCAGCCTTGCTGTGGAGCCCGAATGCAGAAGAAGAGCGGCAATTGCAGAACGACTGGGAAGAGTTGATGGATATGATCGTATTGGGCCAGGTGGATCGGATCACCGCCCGCCACGGGGAAGTGCTGCAAATACGTCCTAAGGCCGCCAACAGTAAAGCGCTGACCGAAGCCATTGGCCGTAACGGACAACCCGTCATGACCTTACCGCGTGGTTTTTATCTGAAGAAAACCTTTACCGCTCCGCTGCTCGCCCGCCATTTTTTGTTGTAAACAGCGCCGCCATCAAACCGCGCATTAAAAAGATGTGGCAAAGTTTTCATGCTTTAGTCATCCCTGCGTATAATCGCCGTTTATGTTTTGTTTAAGTTTAGGGTGTAACGAAAGAATGTTTGAATGGATAGCCGACCCCAACGCCTGGCTGGCGCTCGGAACCTTAACGATCCTCGAAATCGTTCTCGGTATTGATAATATTATCTTCCTGTCGCTGGTGGTGGCTAAATTACCCAAGCACCAGCAAAATACCGCCCGCCGTCTGGGCCTGGCCGGTGCGATGCTGATGCGCCTGGGCCTGCTGGCTTCGATAGCCTGGGTTATCCGCCTGACCGATCCGCTGTTTACCTTGATGGATCACGACTTCTCAATGCGCGATCTGATACTGCTGGGTGGTGGATTATTCCTGCTGTGGAAATCAGGCATGGAGATCCATGAAAGCATAGAGGGTGGTGCCAGCGAGCACAAAACCAACGTGCACTCCTTTGTCGGCGCTATCGTTCAGATCATGCTGTTGGATATTATCTTCAGCCTGGACTCTGTTATTACGGCGGTAGGCCTGTCCGATCACCTGATTATTATGATGGCAGCCGTGGTCATTGCGGTAATGGTGATGATGTTTGCTGCACGGGCTATTGGTGATTTTGTCGATCGCCATCCGTCGGTCAAAATGCTGGCCCTGGCGTTTCTTATCCTCGTTGGCTTCACTTTAATCCTCGAGAGTTTCCGCATCCATATCCCGAAAGGTTACATCTATTTTGCTATGTTCTTTTCCATGGCGGTGGAAAGCCTGAACCTGTTACGGAATAAAAACAAACTGAAATGATGTCATTGCGTTACTCTGGCTTACCGCCAGGGTAACGCAGATAGTTTCGAAAGTTTTATCAATAACGGGTTCTGCGTAGCTTATTTTTCGGAATCATGCTGTTAACTCAACATGAAAAAGCGTTTATTAGTACACTTATATCGAGTGATTAAAAATGCAGGAGATAAGTATGAAGTGGATTTTTAGCGCAGCGATGCTGGGCCTGGCAATGATGATTAGCGGTTGTAGTAGTGATTATGTGATGGCAACCAAAGACGGTAAAATGATCATGGCCACGGGAAAGCCTCAGATTGACAAAGAGACCGGGCTGGTGAAATATACTGATGAATCTGGTCATGAACGACAAATTAACGGTGATGAAGTTTCTTCCATGGTTGAACGTTAATCTGCTTCTTGCCACCTGGTGCCGCAAGATGGCAGGTGGCTGTTACCGACCTTCCCGCTCAATCGCTTCTTTCCCCACTTAGCGTGGTTAAATCCGCCTCCGGGGTGTTGGCAGCGTGACCCGTCAATTTCTGGTAGTCTCCTCTTGTTGCGGACGTAGCTTATGTCCCTGACCTTGCCTAATGAAAAAAGGAAGCCCGCGATGCATTATCACCGTATTCCCCACAGTACCCTGGAAGTCAGTTCTTTGGGGCTGGGTACCATGACGTTTGGTGAACAAAACAGTGAAGCTGATGCCCATGCACAGCTTGACCTGGCTGTGAGTCGCGGTATCAACCTGATTGATACTGCTGAAATGTACCCGGTGCCACCACGCCCGGAAACACAGGGTCTGACCGAGCAGTACATTGGCAGCTGGCTTACAAGCCGGGGTAACCGCGATAAGGTCGTGCTGGCCTCAAAAGTTGCCGGGCCGGTACGCGGTACAGACGCCTCGATTCGTCCTAACCAGGCTCTCGATCGCAAAAATATTCGCGCTGCACTGGAAGCCAGCCTGAAACGTCTGAACACCGACTATCTTGATCTCTACCAGCTGCACTGGCCACAGCGTCAGACTAACTTCTTCGGCAAACTGAACTATCAGTACAGCGAAGAGGCCGCCACGGTGACGCTACTGGAGACTCTGGAAGCGCTGAGCGAACAGGTACGTGCTGGCAAAATACGTTATATCGGCGTGTCGAACGAAACGCCATGGGGGGTAATGCGCTATCTGCAACTGGCGGAGAAACATGAGCTGCCGCGTATCGTCAGCATTCAGAACCCCTACAGCCTGCTGAACCGCAGCTTTGAAGTGGGCCTGGCAGAGATTAGCCATCATGAAGGCGTCGAGCTGCTGGCCTATTCCAGCCTGGCATTCGGCACGCTAAGCGGTAAATACCTCAACGGCGCTCAACCGGCCGGAGCACGTAATACCCTGTTCAGCCGCTTTACCCGCTACAGCGGTGAGCAGTCCGGGCGGGCGATAGCTGAGTATGTGGACCTTGCTCGTCAGCACGGGCTGGACCCATCGCAAATGGCGCTGGCTTTTGTGCGCCAACAGCCGTTTGTCGCCAGCACCCTGCTGGGCGCGACCTCGCTGGAACAGCTAAAAATCAATATCGACAGCTACGATGTCACGCTCAATGAAGAGGTTGTTGCCGGGCTGGAAGCGATCCACCGCCGATATACCTATCCGGCTCCTTGATGATTTGACCGCCGTAACAGGTGATAACGCAGCAGCAACCGGGCCATCAACGGCCCGGTTGGTCACACGGGTTCATTTCTGACGATGTTGAAGCCATTGCCAGCCCCATAGTAAAGCAATCGCCAGCGCAAACAGCGCACCGAAACCTGCGCCGGTGGCCACAGGCGATGCGCCAAATTTGATTGCCAGCGAGTAAAGCCCCAGCATCAGCAGCATCGCGGTATTTTCACCGAGATTCTGTACCGCAATCGCGTTGCCAGCCCCGACGCTCTCTTTGCCGCGCATTTGCAATAATGCATTTAGCGGCACCACAAAAAAACCGCCGAGCATGCCGATTAAAATCAGCAGCAAATAAGCATTTATCGCATTGTGTTGCAGGGAGAAAACCAGCACTGCCACGCCAATCAGCACCCCGGCGGGCATACAGCGCGCCACGGTTTTCAACGTCACCAGCTTCGCGGCGGCCACTGCGCCGAACACGATGCCAATCGCCACCATGGCATTGAGCAACGTTGGCGTTTTGTTATCAGCGATCCCTAACGCCACCGGAACCCACAGCACCAGCAGAAAACGCAGCGTGACACCGGCTCCCCAAAACATGCTGGTTCCTACCAGCGAAAAACGCGTTTGCCCGTCACGCCACAACACGGCACAGGCCAGGAAGAAGCTGGCAGAGACCTGTTTAGGGTGCCAGGAGCGGCCACCGCGTGCCACGGCAAGCATTGGGATCAGCAGGTTAGCCGCCACCGCCAGCCCGTACACCGTGACGCAGGTCACCAGCGCGCCGGTCAGATTCCAGTCGGCGAGAAATCCCCCGGCGACGGAACCTAGCAGAATAGCCGCAATCGTCGATGACTCCATTAGGCCGTTGGCTTTCACCAGCGTATCGCCAGCGGTGAGCTCACCGAGAATACCGTACTTCGCCGGGGAATAAGCCGCTGCGCCAATCCCCACCAGGCTATAACCGAGGAAAGGATCGAAGCCTACACAGATGGTCAGCGCTCCCAGCAGTTTGAGCGAGTTGGCAAACATCATCACCCGCCCTTTGGCAAAGCTGTCTGCCAGCTGACCCACAAACGGGGCCAGGATGATATAAGTGGCGACAAACACCATCTGTAACACGGGCTGGCTCCAGTCGGGCCAGGCCAGCTGCTTCAGCACCGCCAGCGTCGCAAACAGCAGCGCGTTGTCGCCGAATGCCGAAAGGAACTGTGCGGTGATCACCGCCATCATCCCTTTTGACAGCAGGGGTTTTGCCTCAATCTGCGGATGAGTCACGACGATCCTCCTGCTGCTCCGCCATCTCGCGCAGGGTAACAAAATCAGGTTTACCGCTGCCCAACAGCGGTAGTTGTGACAACAGGCGAATATCTCGCGGCACGGCCAGTTCCGGGCTACCCAACTCACGGGCGCTCTGCATCAATGTTTCCCGCGTCAGCTGTGCATCGGTGGTAAACAGCACCAATGCCTCACCACGGTTGCCGTCCGGTTTAAGGGTGGCGGCGTGCTGTTTGTCTCCAGAGGCTTTCAGGGCGATCTGCTCCACGATCTCCAGCGACACCATCTCGCCAGCAATTTTAGCAAAGCGCTTCACGCGCCCCTGGATCTGGCAGAAGCCGCTTTCGTCGAAGCTAACGATATCGCCGGTGTCATACCAGCCCGCTTCCATCTGTCCTTCACCGTTATCGGCCTGGGGTGCCTCAAGCCTGCCCGGGTGTTCCACGCGCAGATAGCCTTTCATGATGTTAGGGCCGCGCAACTGCAATCGGCCGCCCTGCTCAATGCCCGGCACCGACACCAGGCGTGAATCCATGCCCGGCAGAATGCGCCCCACGGTATGAGATTTAGCGGCCATCGGCACATTGATCGCCACGACCGGCGCACATTCGGTCACGCCGTAGCCTTCCAGAATACGGATGCCATATTTCTCCATCCACAGCTCACGCGTGTGCTCCTGGAGTTTCTCCGCCCCGGCAACCACGTAGCGCAGACGGGCAAAATCATACGGATTAGCGAAGCGGGCATAGTTATTCAGGAAAGTGGATGTGCCAAACAGCACGGTACAGTTACGGTCGTATACCAGCTCAGGAACGATACGGTAATGCAGCGGGCTGGGATAAAGAAACACCTGCGCGCCGGTCATCAGGGGAGTAAACAGTCCCACGGTCAGGCCAAAGGCGTGGAACAGCGGCAGCGCCGACATAAAGCGATCGCGTGGGGTAAAGTCTGCCACGGTACGGATCTGTTCGACGTTCGCCAGCAGGCTCTTATGCGAATGCACCACCCCTTTGGGATGCCCTTCAGAACCAGAGGTAAACAGCACCATCGCCGCGTCTTCCGGCTGCTGAGCAACCATTGCCCGCTGTGGCAGCAGCAAATGGCTCAGTATCCACAGTTTATCCTGAGTGGTCATGGTATCTTTGAGATCTTCCAGATAGATCCAATTAACCTGAGTGATGCCCTGCGGTAGATGCCACAGCTTGCCTTTATCGAGAAACTGGCGTGAGGTAAATACGGTCTTGATTTCACCGGCGGTCAACGCGCTGGTGAGACCTTTAACCCCGGCAGTATAGTTTAGCATTGCCGGAACGCGCCCGCGCATAGAAGCCCCCAGGATAGCCGCAGCCGTCACGGTCGCGTTGGGTAGCAGCAGGCCGATATATTCACCGGGCTGGCTGTAACGTTCCAGAATGCGCCCAACGCCAAGCGTTTTTTTCAGCAGCCCGGTGTAGCTATCGGGCTTGAAATTAACGTCTTCGATACAGCGTTTAAACCGACCGTAACGGGTACGGGCGGCGAGAAATGCCTGGAACAGGGTTTCACGCGGGCGCACCGCCATACGCGCCTCCATCATAATATGGTGGAGATGCTCTCCGGCCAGGCGGCGGCGGTCACGCGCACGCGGCACCTGCGGCATGGGGATGGTGGTGGCAGGTAAGACGGTCAGCGTAATGCGTGGGAACAGGCGGCGCTTGGCCACGCCCCCGAGACGACCGAAAGGTGTGTACTCCGCCCCTTCGATACGCAGTGGCACCACGGTTGCCTGTGATTTTGCCGCGACAAACCCCGCACCATCGTAGATTTTCATCAGCGAACCGGTGACGGTGATACGCCCTTCAGGGAAAATCACCACCGGACGCCCCTGGCCGATCAGCTTCACTAAATGCTTAACCGACATCGGTTTGGTGGGGTCGAGCGGGACGAAATCGATCAGCGATCGCAACGCGCGCATATACCATTGGTCGCTAATTGAAGAGTAGACGGCAAACACCGGTTTTACCGGCAAAAAGACGGCCAGCAGTATCCCGTCAAGGAATGACATATGATTCGGGGTAATCAACACCCGCTGTTTGCTTAAACTGGCAATGTCGCCGGTTAAGCGGGTGCGAAACGCCAGACGCAACAGCACACGTAGAAAAGTAAACAGCATAGCCTGCCTGCTCCATTAGCTAATAATTGCTATTAAAGATGCATGATATAGCAAAATAATTCAATATTTATAGGAGGATCATTAAGTTAAATTAGATCGATTCCACTTTATCGATATGTGTTAGTTCGAATTTTAATATGAATATGCACTATGCCAAGTGCTTTTTATCGCGGAAGAACACTCCCGTTCAATAATGGAAAATACACCTCTCGCAGAAATCAGAAAACATCCCCCCATATGGAGGAATAAAATGCCAAATAACATCCCCTCTTGAGACCTCTCCTCTATTCTACATCCATTACAATTTCAGCAATAACATATCCACTCTCCCCTCCCGAACAAGCGTTATCTGGCTGGCTAAAAAAATCAGTCATCCGCAGGAAAAAATGATAAAAGTGATGATAAATATTTTTCTACGAAAAGTGACATAACGTTATGCTCTCCTTCATATTGATGACATCAACACATTTAAAATGTATCGAGAATTTTCATCAGCGATGGAGTAAAAAAATGCTTATACTCAGGGTTGGATCCGAAGCTCCGAGGAGTTAGTACGAGAGCGACTGGAGCACTATTTACTGTTGGATTTACGGTTAGTATTGAGTGGAATGACGGTTGGTCATCGGTAGATAATCCTGCCATTTAATATCACACTATAGGCTGATATTGGACAGTATTTCACAAGGAAAAAAAAGTGCCAAACAGCATTAGTTCAGACCACCACCCCGACATCTACACTGCTAACCAATCCATCGATGAAACACCCGTTAACGTCTCCTCCCATCCTTCCCCAGAAAGTGTTACCAGGCAGGCTAAAGATGTCAGAAATTCTCAACACACAATGACAAGGCAAGTAAGTAAACGCCCACACTCTCCAACTCATGAAAACAGTAAAATAGCAATATCAACATTAGAATTGGGAAATAATTTACTGCTACTGGCAGATGCTGCAGTTATCGTTGAAAGTTATAATACAACGTTTACACCTACATCTGGCATCACGTTTATTTCAACACAAGAAGAAACATCAGGCATACCAATAAATATAATAGATAGCTTTGTCTACGAAGTGACTCACCTTGCTTATATTCTTAATGATGGAAATGTTACTTACTCGCAGGAACTCATTAAGTATGAGTGGGAACTGTTCGAAACAATATACCGTGAATTCAAAGAAAATAAAAAAAATGGGTATCCACTCAATAATATGAAAGTGTGGGATAAAATAAAAATTGATCTGATTGAAGAATATAAAAAAAGGAGTGAAAAATTACTTATGTGGAATGCCGCCCCATATCAGCAAGGAACGGATGATGCTCAAAACATAACGTTAAAAACCGTCGGTAGGGTAAAGCAGGAGTTAAAGCACTATTTACGGCAGGACTTAATGTTTTTTCTTAAAATAGTCGCCGATAAATATTAGTTAATCATCCTTTTCATTCCACACTATTTCCTGATAGTTAACAGCATTTCACTCCCCCGGTTTTGACTTCTTCCGGGGGATCGTGACGTGAGTGATTCTATTTCATTAAGAACCCCAGCCGCCGCCGAGCGCCACGATCAGCTGGACGCTGGTGACCCATTGCGTGCTTTGCAGCTGTAGCAGGCTTTGCTGCTGGCTGAGGTTGGTATTTTCGGTGGTGGCGACATCAAGATAATCGATCATTCCGGCCTGGTACTGATTACGGGTAACACGCGCCGACTCCTGCGCCGCTGCGGTAGCACGCTGCTGCGCGAGCATTTCATCCTGTAAGGTATTCAGCTCCACCAGGTAGTTTTCCACCTCCTGGAAGCCGGTCAGTACCGTCTGGCGGTAGCTGGCGACATCGGCATCATAGGCGGCACGCGCCTGTTCAACTTTTGCCGAAGTGGCACCAAAGTCCAGCAGCGTGCCGCTCAGCTCCGGCCCCAGCGACCAGACGCGGTTGGGCAGTGAAATCACATTATGAAGTACCGAACTGGAGAAGCCGCCGCTGGCACTGAGGGTCAGATCGGGATAATAACCAGCAATCGCCACGCCCACAGCGGCATTGGCTGCCGCCACGGTGCGCTCGGCCTGGGCAATATCCGGGCGGCGTTGCAGCAGATCGGCCGGAAGCACCGCCGGGATCGCCGGTAACCTGGCGTTGAGCGGCGCTGCCGCCAGGCTGAATTCCGCCGGTGTTTTACCGATAAGCACCGCGATTGCATGCTCCAGCTGCGCCCGCTGCCAGTTGAGATCCAGCGCCGAGGCGCGGGCGCTCTCCAGCAGGTTTTGCGCCTGTGCCAGCGCAGCGCGGGATTCGCTGCCCGCAAGGTACTGGTTATTGATGACCGTCACGTAGCGCTGATAAGCATCAATACTACGCTGATAGAGCGCGATACGCCCGTCAAGGATACGTAGCTGAAAATAGTCCTGCGCCAGCGTTGACTGGGCGCTAAGAGTGATATTTGCCAGTTCGGCGGCGCTGGCATCGGCGCTGGCACGGTTTTCCTCAAGGGTACGGCGCAGCTTGCCCCAAATATCCAGCTCCCAGCTGGCGCTGGCCTGCAATTCGTGGCTGTTGCTGATGCTGCGCTGGCCGCTACTGCCGCTGGCGCTGCGCGTTGAGCTGCCGCTGCCGGTGACCGATGGGAATAGATCGCTGCGCGATGCGGCGGCCAGCGCCAGCGCCTGGCGATACAGCGCCTGATACTGCGCCACATTTTGATTAGAGATTTGTACCTGGCGCAGCAGGCCATTCAGCGTGGCATCCTGATAAACCGCCCACCATTCGCCTTTGCGGATATCGTCCTGCGGCCGCGCTTCACGCCAGCCTTTGGCCTCTTTATAGTGCGCAGTGACCGGCGCGAACGGGCGTTGATAATCAGGGCCAACCGTGCAGCCGCTAAGCAGCAGTACAGCAGCAAGGTGGGTAAGCTTTGTCAGTTTCATCATGTTATTCAGCATAGCGCAGACGCCGCCACTGACGTTGAGTGGCACGACTGACGCGGTCAAGATAAAGATACACCACCGGAGTAGTGAACAGGGTTAACAGCTGGCTGAGCATCAGGCCACCGGCAATGGCCAGCCCCAGCGGACTGCGCAAATCGGCATCGCCGCCGCTGCCCAACGCCAGCGGCAATGCACCGAAGAAGGCCGCCAGAGTGGTCATCATGATCGGGCGAAAACGCATCAGGCAGGCCTGAGTGATCGCCTGCTGCGGCGTCATGCCCTGAGTACGTTCGGCGGCCAGGGCAAAGTCGATCATCATAATGGCGTTCTTTTTGACGATACCGATCAGCAGCAGGATGCCGATCAGCGCAATCACCGTCAGCTGGGTGTTGGTTAACAGCATCAGTAGCAGCGCACCCACGCCAGCGGATGGCAGCGTGGACAGGATAGTGAGTGGATGAATATAGCTTTCGTACAGCATCCCCAGCACGATATAGACCGCCAGCAGCGCCGCGAGGATCAGCCACGGCATTGAGGCGCTCAATTCGCTGAATGCTTTTGCCGTCCCCTGGAACCCGGCCTGCACGCTATCAGGCAGGCCAATTTTTGCCATTGCGGTTTTAACCGCCGCCTGCGCCTGCTCCAGCGAGACGCCATCCTGTAGGTTAAAGGCCACCGTGCTGGTGGCTGACTGCCCCTGATGGTTGACCGCCAGCGGGGCATTCGCGCCGCTGAAGCTGGCAAAGGCAGAGATCGGAATGCGATCGCCGCTGTCGTTAATCACAAACATCTGTGACAACACGGCGGGGTCGCGCGTCCAGCTATCATTAACCGACATCACCACATGATACTGATTCAGCGTTTGATACAGGGTGGCAATCTGCCGCTGGCTGAAGGCGTTATTCAGCATTTCATCCAGCATTTTCACATTGACACCGAGCCGGGTTGCCCGATCGCGATCGATAGTAATCATCACCTCCTGACCGCCGCTTTCCGCGTCAGAGTCAACGCTGGTCAGCAGCGGGATCTGCTCCAGCGCGGCCTTCACTTTCGGCGTCCAGATACGCAGCGTATCCAGATCGTCGGCCTGTAGGCTGTATTGATAGCTGGCATTGGCGCTACGGCCGCCGATGTGGATATCCTGTGCCGCCATCAGGAACAGCTGCACGCCGGGAATATTCTGGGTTTTGCCACTCAGGCGGTTCGCCACCTCGCTGGCATTCGCCGTGCGCTGCTTATAGTCTTTCAGATGAACAAAGAACATCGCGGTGTTGCGCGATCCGAACGCCCCGCTGCCCATTGAGGATAATACGCCGTCCACCGCCGGATCGGCCGCGATCAGGCTGGCAAACTGCTGCATTTTCGGCTCCATCGCCTGGAATGAAACATTCTGATCGGCGCGTATCATTCCCATCAGCAGCCCGGTATCCTGATTGGGGAAGAACCCCCTCTGCACTACCGAATAGAGGAAGATATTCAGCAGCACGGTGAGGATCAGGCTGAACAGCGTCAGGCGCTGATGGCGCATCACCCAGCCCAGCGCCGCCGCGTATCCTGTCAGTAGACGATTTAATCCCTGCTCGATCCAGCGGCTAAGCGGATGCGGGCGGCGCTCAAGTGGCGATCGGCGTTTTAACAACCGTGAACAGAGCATCGGCGTCAGGCTGAGCGAAACCAGCATCGAAATGAAAAGCGATACGGTAAGGGTCACGGCAAATTCACGGAACAGGCGGCCTACGATGCTGCCCATCAGCAGGATCGGGATAAAGACCGCCACCAGCGACAGGGTCATCGACAGCACGGTAAAGCTGACTTCCTTTGCCCCTTTGATCGAAGCGCGTACCGGACTTAACCCCGCTTCAATGTGACGGGTAATATTTTCCAGCACCACGATGGCATCATCCACCACAAAGCCGGTAGCGATGATCAGCGCCATCAGCGACAGATTATCGAGGCTGTAGTCCAGCAGATACATCACCGCGCAGGTGCCGATTAACGACAGCGGCAGCGCCAGAGCCGGGATCACCACCGCCCTAATATCGCGCAGGAAGATAAATACCACACCGATCACCAGCAGCGTGGCGATCAGTAATGTCTCTTCGGTATCGTACAGGGAAGCCCGCACGTTCGGCGCGCGGTCAACCACGATAGCCAGCTTCATATCGGCGGGCAGCTCTTTTTCGATCGACGGCATTTGCGCTTTGATACCGTCGATGGTTTGCAGCATATTCGCCCCGGCAGAGCGGGTAACGCCAATCATCACCGACGGCACGCCGTTGTAATAGCCGACGTTGTACTTATCCTCGACGGCATCATAGACCGTCGCCACATCGCTGAGCCGGATCGCCCGACCATTCTGGTAGCTGACCACCAGATGACGATACTGTTTTGCCTGATCCAGCTGCCCATTGCCATCCACCATCCACGACTGACGTTCCCCCTCCAGCATCCCTTTTGGCCTGTTGGTGGTGCTGTTGGCAATCGCCTCACGCACCGTATCCAGCGACACGCCGTACTGGGATAACTGTTGCGGTTGCAGATCGATGCGCACCCCCGGCAGCGCGCTGCCGCGCAGCGACACCTGCCCCACGCCGTTCACCTGAGAGATCCGCTGCTGGATTTTGCTCTCCGCCAGATCGTAGAGTTCGGCACTGGTGCGGGTGGTGCTGGAAAGTGCCAGCATCACGATGGGAGCATCCGAAGGGTTAGCCTTACGGTAAGTCGGCAGCGATGGCATGCTGCTCGGCAGCAGGCTGCGGGCGGCGTTGATCCCCGCCTGGACGTCACGCGCCGCGCCGTTGATATCACGGTCCAGCGAGAATTGCAGAATGATGGTGCTGGAGCTTTGCGAACTCTGCGAGGTCATTTCGCTGATACCGGCAATCTGCCCCAGCGAGCGCTCCAGCGGGGTCGCTACCGTCGCCGCCATCGTTTCCGGGCTGGCTCCGGGCAGGCTGGCGGTCACCAGGATGGTGGGAAAGTCCACCTGTGGCAGCGGGGCAACGGGCAGCAGCCGATAACCCAGCGCTCCCAGCAGCAGCAGGGCCAGCATCAGCAGCAGTGTGGCCACCGGACGAAAGATAAATAGCCGGGTGATATTCATTCGGCTTCCCGCGCGACGGACTGACGTCGGTGGCGATTAAAACGCGTCGCCAGGCGATCGAACCACAGGTAGATGACCGGCGTAGAGAACAGCGTCAGCACCTGGCTGAAGATCAGCCCGCCGACGATCACCAGCCCCAGCGGCTGACGCAGTTCAGCCCCGGAGCCGGAGGCCAGCATCAGCGGCAACGCGCCGAGCAGCGCCGCCATCGTGGTCATCAGGATCGGGCGAAAGCGCAGCAGGCAGGCCTGGTGAATGGCATCACGCGGGCTGAGATGCTGTTTGTTCTCTGCCTCCAGGGCAAAATCAATCATCATGATCGCATTCTTTTTGACAATGCCGATCAGCAGGATCACACCAATCAGCGCAATCAGGCTGAATTCGGTATTGCACAGCAGCAGGGTTAACAGCGCCCCGACCGCCGCCGACGGCAGCGTGGAAAGGATGGTCACCGGGTGAATAAAACTTTCATAAAGAATGCCCAGCACCACATACATGGTGAGTAACGCCGCCAGGATTAGCCACAGGGTGTTGCCGGTGGCATTCTGGAACGCCGCCGTTTCTCCCTGCCAGCGCAGCGTAATACCCGACGGTTGGGCCAGCGCGTGGCTGGCTTCACCGATCGCCTGCTGCGCCTGCTCCAACGAGTAGCCGTCATTCAGGTTGAAGGAGACGGTGACCGCCGGGAACTGATTCAGGCGCATATGCACCAGCGAACCGGTCCGCATATGGATGCTGGCAACCGAGGTCAGTTTCACCATGCCGCTGGTAGCGGTACTGACCGAACTGCTGGTTGAACTGTTGGTAGTGCTGGAACTGGATGAGCTGGCCAGCCAGATATCATCAAAGGCGGCCGGTGACTGCTGGAAGCGCGGTGCCACTTCCAGCACTACACGGTACTGGTTCGACTGGGTGAAGATGGTTGAGATCAGCCGCTGACCAAAGGCGTTATACAGCGCGGTATCAACGTCAGAGGCGGTGATGCCATAGCGCGCCGCCGCATCGCGGTTGAGCTCAACGTACGCCACCTGCCCCTGATCCTGCAAATTGCTGACTACCGAGCTGAATTCGGGCCGTGCCTGCAACGCCGCCACCAGCTTAGGCGACCAGGCGACCAGGTTTTCGCTGTCCACATCGTCCAGCGTAAACTGGTAACGATCCGGACTGACCTGATCGTTGACCGTCAGATCCTGCGACGATTGCAAAAAGATCTGAATGCCCGGCACTGCAGCGGTGGCCTGTTGCAGTTCGCTAATCACCGTATCGGCGCGTTTATCACGCTCGGCAAAGGACTTCAGGTTGATCTGTAATCGGCCGCTGTTCAGGCTGGTATTGGTGCCGTCAATACCCACGGTAGAAGAGAGGTTCTCCACCGCCGGGTTTTGCAGAATAATGGCCGCCAGCTGCTGCTGACGCCGCGACATCTCACTAAAGGAGACATCCTGTGAGGCGACGGTTACGCCCTGGATCAGGCCGGTATCCTGCGCCGGGAAGAAGCCCTTCGGCACCATCAGATACAGCAGCGCGGTCAGCGCCAGCGTGGCCAAAGCCACCAGCAGGGTCATGCGCTGATGATTCAGAACGAGGGTCAGCAGGCGGTCGTAACCGGCAATCAGTCGGTCGAAGAACTCGCCGCCCTTGCGGTAGAAGCGCGACTGGCGTTCCGGCGGAGTATGGCGCAATAACCAGGCGCACAGCATCGGCGTCAGGGTCAGAGAGATCAGCATCGAGACCAGAATTGAAACCGCCAGGGTAATAGCAAATTCGCGGAACAGCCTTCCAACCACATCGCCCATAAACAGCAGCGGGATCAGCACCGCAATCAGGGAAAAGGTGAGTGAGATAATGGTAAAACCAATTTGTGCCGACCCTTTTAGCGCCGCTTCCATCGGCGTTTCACCCTGCTCCAGGCGGCGCGAGATATTTTCCACCACCACGATAGCATCGTCGATAACAAAGCCGGTGGCGATGGTCAGCGCCATCAGCGACAGGTTATTCAGGCTGAATCCGGCCAGATACATCACGCCAAAGGTGCCGACCAGCGACAGCGGCACGGCTACGCTGGGGATCAGCGTGGCCGCCACGTTACGCAGAAACAGGAAGGTGACCATCACCACCAGCGCAATCGACAGCATCAGCTCAAACTGCACGTCGCTGATGGAGGAACGAATGGTCTGGGTGCGGTCGGAGAGCACGGTTAATTTCACCCCGTCCGGTAAAGCAGCCTGCAATGTCGGCAACTGGGCTTTAATGGCATCAACCACCGCAATAACGTTAGCCCCAGGCTGGCGCTGCACGCTGATCACAATCGCCGGGCTGGTATTGGCCCACGCCGACTGATAACTGTTTTCTGCCGCCTCATCAATGTGTGCAATATCATGCAGTCGCAGTGCGGCACCGTTCTGGTAAGTGAGGATCAGGTTGCCATACTGTGCGGCGGTACGAAGCTGGTCGTTGGCATCAATGGTCACCGAGTGGTACTGCCCGTCAAACCCGCCCTTTGAGCCATTGACGTTGCTGTTACTGACCAGCGTATTGATATCTTCCAGCGTCAGGCCGTGTGCGGCCAGCGCTTTAGGATCGATGCGTACGCGGATCGCCGGCTGATGCCCTCCCGCCAGTGTCACCATACCCACGCCTGAAATCTGTGACAGCTTGAGCGCGATACGGGTATTAACCAGGTCCTGCACTTTCGTCAGCGGCTGCGTGTCCGAACTGGCAGCAAGGGTGAGCACCGCACTGTCCGCCGGGTTCACTTTCTTATAGGTTGGCGGGTTGGGCAGATCGGTCGGCAGCAGGCTGTTAGCCGCGTTTATCGCCGCCTGCACCTCCTGTTCGGCGACGTCCAGCGACAGCTCCAGCGAGAACTGAAGCGTGATCGTCGAAGATCCGCTGGAGCTGCTGGAGGTCATCTGGCTGAGGCCAGACATCTGTCCCAGCTGGCGCTCAAGCGGCGCGGTCACCGAGGAAGCCATCACATCCGGGCTGGCACCAGGATAGAGCGTGGAGACCTGTATGGTCGGATAATCCACCTGCGGCAGCGCCGAGGTGGAGAGCATGCCGTAAGCGATAATCCCGGAGATCAGTACGCCGACCATCAGCAGGATCGTGGCAACCGGACGCTGGATAAAAAGGCGTGACGGATTCATGGCGCTTTCTTGCCCCCGGCGGCGGCGCGGGTTTCTTCATGACTGACCAGCGACACTTTGCTGCCATCGTTCAGGCGGTCGATGCCTTCGGTCACCACCTGCTCACCCGCGCTGACGCCGGACAGAATAGCCTGCTGATTGCTGCCGAATGCCGGGCCAGTGGTGACGGCTTTACGCGTCACGGTGCTATCTTTATTTATCACGTAGACAAAACTGCCGTCACTGCTGAGCTGTAGCGCCTGGGCCGGGATCACCGTGGCCTGTTTCAGAGTAGCGGTTTGCAGCCGCAGATTCACAAACTGGTTGGCATACAGAGCTTCGTCCTGATTAGCGAACAGCGCTTTCAGCTCAACGCTGCCGGTGCTGGTATCGATCTGATTACTGATAAACTGCACTTCGCCCTGGGCCAGTGGGCTACTGCCTGCCTGATCGAAGGCGGTGGCGGGCAGTGACTGGCCGTTATGCAGCGCCTTGAGCAGCGCCGGGATATTGCTCTGCGGCACGCTAAAGGTAACCGCCGCTGGCTGCGTCTGGGTAATCACCACAATGCCGGTGGTGTCCGAGCTTTGCACCCTATTACCGGCATCCACCAGCCGCAGCCCGACACGTCCGGAGATGGGCGCAGTGATACGGGCAAATTCAATATTCAGCTTCGCGGCTGCAATCTGCGCTTCATCGGCTTTTACCGTACCGAGATACTGCCCCACGGTGGCTGTCTGGGTTTCAAGATCCTGTCGTGCCAGCGAGTCTTGGGCATAGAGTTTTTGATAACGCGCCAGCGTCAACCGGGCGCTTTTCAGCAGCGCCTGGTTCTGGCTCAGATCGCCCTGATACTGCGCCAGCGTGGCCAGGTAGCTGCGTGGGTCGACCTGCGCCAGCAGCTGCCCGGCGGCCACTTTTTCCCCTTCCTTGAAATAAACGTGGGTCAGCGTGCCGCTCACCTGACTGGTGACGGTGACGGTGGCATTGGGGATCACCGTGCCCAGCGCGGTCAGATAAACCGGGACATCGGCCAGCCGCACTTCCCCGGCGTGTACCGGCGTGGTCATCCCCGCCATCTGTCCTGGCCCGCCATGCCCACCCGGGCCGCCCATCGCGCTGGCTCCCCCGGCGGCAGTTTGGCCATGCGGCCAGAAGCGCCATACCAGGCCTGCAACAAGCAGCAGCACAATAATGCAGAGAATGATCATACGCCGTGAGTACGGCTTCTTTGGGGAGATTTGGCTCATGAGGCTCGGCTAATTAAATACAGTGATAAACAGCACCAGACAGGGTAATCCCCGGCGCACAAGAACTCAGCACAAAGGGCATGGGCTGCTCCCCTTACCTATTGAAAGTCTGTTGGTAGAGATGGGTATTATCTTAGCTTATCTGCTGGCGTTCTATGCTTGCAGCGTAAGATTTCCGTAAGAAATGCGAGATTTCATGGAGGCTATCACCGTGAAAAACGTAAAAAAACCACGCATACGCGTGGTTATTTACCGCTGACGATGCTGTATTTCAACCGTGACTATAGATCGCGTCCGGGGGAATATTCATATGCTTCAGCACCGGGCCAATAATATTGCCAAATACCGGTGCCGCTACCGATCCGCCGAAGTGATTGCCCGCCGTCGGATGGTTAATCATAATCACCAGCGCCACCTGAGGATTACTGGCCGGGGCGACCCCGGCAGTATAGTTGATATAGCCGCCGTCATATTTACCGCTGTCGCCCATTTTTTCGGCCGTACCGGTTTTAATGGCCAGGCGGTAGCCGGGTACGGCGGCGCGTAAGCCACTGCCGCCCGGCAGCGCATCACTCTCCATCATATGCACCACTGCCCGTACCGTCTGCTCATCGGCCACGCGTTCGCCCAGCACCGGCGGTGTCACTTTGGTAATCGACAGCGGGCGATAAACGCCAAAAGCCCCGAGGGTGGCATATTCGCGGGCAATCTGTAGAGGGGTCACGCGCAATCCATAGCCAAAAGCGAAGGTGGCGCGTTCAATATCGGCCCAGCGCTGGCGGTGCAGCGGGAAGTAGCCCACGCTCTCCCCGGTCAGACCCAGCCCGGTCGGCTTGCCCAAGCCGAAGGCATGATAGGTGTTCACCAGCACTTCGGCAGGCATCGCCAGCGCAATATGCGATACGCCTATATCACTGGATTTTTGCAGGATGCCGGTCATGGTTAAACGCGACCAGTGGCCCACATCGCGGATCAGATGACCGTTAACCCGGTAAGGTGTGGTATCCAGTACGGAATCCGGACGCACCAGCTTGCGCGCCAGGCCTTCCATCACCACCAGCGGCTTGACCGTTGAACCCGGCTCAAAGCTGTCGTTGATCGCCGTATTACGCATCTGCGCCGGTGACACATCAACGAAATGATTGGGATTAAATGACGGATAAGAAGCCATGCCGAGGATCTCCCCGGTATCGATTTTTATCAGTACCGCCGCGCCGGAGTCGGCTTTGTTGAGCAGCACCCCTTCACGCAGTTTGCTGTACATGGTGTACTGGTCAAATTTATCAATGCTGAGCTGCACGGTGGGCGGCTGCTGCGGTGGCTCATAATTAATCATTGCGACAATATTGCCGCTGGCATCCTGGCGGTATTTCTCCACGCCTGGCGTACCGCGCAACAGTTTATCAAAGCCCTTTTCTAACCCGCTAAGGCCGCCGTTCTCCGCACCAACAATACCGATCAGCGGCGCGGTGGCTTCGCTCATCGGGTAGAAACGGCTGTCGTTATACAGGGTGCTGATACCGGTCAGGTGCAGTTTTGCGATATCTTTCGCGATCCCCAGTTCGATTTTATGGCCGAGATAGAGAAAGCGGCGGTCGGGATTAGCACCGATCTGAGCGGCAATCTGTTCAGGGCGCTGTTCCAGCGCATTGGCAAGGTACTGCCATTTATCGCTGGTAAAGTCGGGATGCGCCTCCAGCACACGCTGCGGGTCGGCGATAATATCGCGCGACGGTACGCTAAGTGCCAACGCTTCGCCGTTGCGATCCAGCAAAGTCCCGCGATTGGTGGGAAGAGAGACGGTGCGCAGAGATCGCTGGTCGGCTTCTTTTTCCAGCATCGGATGATTAATCAGCTGTAAATCCGCCACCCTCAGCAGTAAAAAAACCAGGCAGGTCAACACGCCCAGACAGACAAGCCGGAACCGCAAAGGATTGAAGGTAGGAGCCGTCTGGGATTTGACCAGGGATTTTCTTGACGGTGGCATGGGGGATCCATTGCAGATGACAGAATAACTTACTGCTAATTATACAAAAAATGACAAAAGGTTAACAGGTAAACAGTGTTTCAGATCGTGTGTGACGAGGGTTAATACCCACCCGATCGTTAATGAATTAATTCATTGAAAATAATTGGGTTGTTAGAGTAATAGACAAAAAAAACCTGCGCATCTGCGCAGGTTGGTGAAATAAAGCGTAAATACTTTTTGATGTTCACCCATCAATACCTCTGGGAAATGAACTGTAGCAACCTGCGGCCTCAAGCCGCTACCTGCTAATCGCAACATATATCGGCAAAATGTAACCAGCTATGAGAACTGTCGGTTTTCAGTTTTATTTTCCCTGTTTAATTCCGCGCTCCCGTTTTGAGCCAGCTATTTTATCTCGCATATTGCCCTTAAGAACGTCTTCCCCGGATCGAATATAGTAAATAGTCCATTTTTTCATTAATGGAAATTATCCATGTCATATTACGAAAATACTTTGTAATATTTGTTTGCAGTCAGATAAGGAAATCGAGAATTAAGGATAATAATAATGAAGGATATTTCCCTGCATCGTCCGCACACGGCTGGCGTCCGGCAAATAATACTCATCTCTCTGTGGCTGGTGATGGCTGCACCCCGGGCTGAACCTGTTCCCGCGCAGGCCGATCGGCAATTTAATCATCAGCAGGAACAGCAACGCGCCTTACAGGATCGTCTGAACCCACCGGCACCGGATATTCGTCTGTCTCCGCCATCGGCTAGCTTTGGCCGCATTGTTTTCCCGCAGGAAACCCCCTGTTTCCCTATTTCTCAGGTTATCCTGAGCGGTACCGACGCCCTGCCCCACTGGTTACCCCTGCAACATATTAGCCAACAGGCGATGGGTAAATGCCTGGGTGGCAAGGGTATAAACCTGCTGATGAGTACCCTGCAAAACCGGCTGGTGGATCATGGCTATATTACCAGCCGCGTGCTGGCACCTTCACAGGATCTTAACGGCGGTGAGCTGAAGCTGATGGTGGTCGCAGGCAAAACTCGACAGGTGAAACTGACGCCGGACAGCGGACATAACGTCACGCTTTACAGCGCGTTTCCCGCCCATAAAGGCCAGCCGCTCGATCTACGCGATATTGAGCAGGGGCTGGAGAACCTGCAACGCCTGCCGACCGTGCAGGCCAATATGGAAATAGTGCCAGGCGAGCAGCCGGGCGAAAGCGATATTGCGCTTCACTGGCAGCAGGCGCGTATATGGCGCGTGGCCGCCTCACTTGACGATTCCGGCACGCGCAGCACCGGTCGCTATCAGGGCGGCCTGACATTATCGCTGGATAACCCGCTTTCGCTCAGCGATCTGTTTTATCTCTCTGGCAGCGGCAGCCTGCAAGGCAAAAAAGGCAAAAGCTCCGACAATCTCACCGCCCACTACTCGCTACCGTTCGGCTACTGGCTGATTGGCCTCACCGCCAGCAGCTACGATTATCGTCAGACGGTGGCGGCGCTCAACGGTGACTACCGTTACAGCGGTAAAAGCAGCAATCTGGATTTTCAGGTCAGCCGCATACTGCACCGCAGCGGCAGCCAGAAAACCACGCTGACTTACGACGTGCTGGCGCGGGGATCCAGAAACTACATTGAAGATACTGAGGTTGAAGTGCAGCGCCGTCGCACTGTGGCGTGGCGTATCGGCATGCAGCACCGCCACTATATTTCTCAGGCCATGCTGGATGCAGGCGTGAGTTACCAACGCGGCACCCGCTGGTTTGGCGCGCTGCCTGCACCAGAAGAAAATATGGGTGATGCCACGGCACTGAGCAAAATTGTGCAACTGACCGCCAAGGTTGATATCCCTTTTACCCTGGTGCAGCAAAAATTCCATTACAACGTGCAATATCAGCGTCAGTTGAGTCATACCCCACTCACCTCGCAAGAACAGTTTGCCATTGGTAACCGTTGGACGGTGCGCGGCTTTGACGGTGAACGGACGCTGAACGCCGACCGTGGATGGCGGGTTCGTAACGACATCGCATGGCTAACCCGCTGCCGTCACAGGAGCTTTATCTCGGGGTGGATTACGGTGAAATCGGCGGCAACGGCACGCTAGATATGGCCGGTAACCATTTAAGCGGTGGCGCAGCCGGCCTCCGTGGCCAGGCATTTAACCTTGGCTATGACCTGTTTGCCGCCGTGCCGTTTTCCAAACCAGACGGCTTCAGCACCGACCCGGTATCGCTGGGCTTTAACCTCAACTGGCAGTATTAGAGTAAGGAAACTCGACTGTGAACAAACTTCGTTATCGTCTTATTTTCAACCGGGCGCGCGGCATGCTGATGGTCGTGGCAGAAATCGCCCGCAGCCGCACGGGCTCGCCACGTACACGCAAGGACGATCCCCCCGTGCGCTGCTGTCGGCTCAGTCCATTATCCTGCGCCATACTGGCCGTTTTCGCGTTTGTGACTCCGACCGGCTGTGCTCAGGCAGGTATTGTCGCCGACGGCCAGGCCCCGAATAATCAGCAGCCGAATATCATCAGCAGCGCCAACGGCACGCCGCAGGTAAATATTCAGACGCCAAGCGCGGCGGGTGTTTCACGCAACAGTTACAGCCAATTCGACGTCGATCGCCAGGGTGTCATCCTGAATAACTCGCGCCACCATGTCGCCACGCAACAGGGCGGCATGGTGGCCGGTAACCCCTGGCTGGCTGGCGGGCGGAGAAGCAAGAATCATCCTTAACGAGATCAACTCGCGCGATCCCAGTCGACTCAATGGCTATATTGAAGTCGCCGGCCGTCAGGCGCAGGTGATCATTGCCAACCCATCGGGGATTTCCTGTAACGGCTGTGGCTTTATCAATGCTAACCGCGCCACGCTGACCACCGGTCAGGCACAGATGAATAATGGCCGGTTAACCGGCTATAACGTTGAACGCGGCGAGATCGTGGTCCAGGGTGCCGGTATGGACAGCAGCCGCCAGGATTACACCGACATTATCGCCCGCTCGGTAACCATCAACGCCGCACTGGTGGCCAAAGATTTAGCCGTGACGACCGGTCGCAACCGGGTCGATGTGGCACATCAACAGATCGATAAATTATCGACCGACGATTCCGTTCGGCCGCAGCTGGCCGTCGATGTCGCGCAGCTGGGCGGTATGTATGCCAATAAAATTCGGCTGATCGGTACTGAAAAAGGCGTTGGCGTTTATAACGCCGGAAATATTGGCGCGCAGGCGGGATCGCTGGTGGTGACGGCGGATGGCCATATCGAAAACAGCGGCCGTATCCGCAGCAGCAGTGGGATGAGCATTACCTCCAATACCACCATCGACAACAGTGGCTCGCTGCTGGCGGGCGACAATGCCAGCCTGACCAGCGCGGGCGATCTGCATAACAGCGGGTCGATCGCCGCACGTCATCACCTGCAAACACAAAGCGCCACGCTGAACAGCGAGCAGGGAAGCGTACTGGCCGCCGGGGTTAATCAGGACGGTCAACTGGTCGGCAGCGGCAACTTAACCCTGTCAACCGCAGGCCAGCTGCGCGCCCAGGGGCAAAATCTGGCTGCGGGCAGTTTCAGCGCGCGTGGGCAAGGCGTGGATGTGCGCCACAGCGCCAGCAGTGCCGTCAACATCACGCTGGACGCCGGGCAAAGCGACCTGCTGACCGGCAGTGGTGCAGAGATTGCCGCGCAGCAGCAGCTGATCGCCCGCAGCGGCAAACGGCTCAATAACGACGGCGGCACGCTTTTTGCCAACAAACTGACCCTGAGCGCACATGACCTGTCGAACCAACAGGGTGCTATTGCCCAGTCCGGTAGCGATGCGCTACAGCTTAATCATCAGGGCAGCATCAATAACCACGGCGGCAGCATCGCCAGCAGCGGCAAAGATCTGACGATAACGGCAGCCAGCATCAACAATCAGCACGGCAAAATTATTCATGCCGCTGACGGCAATCTGGCCCTGACCAGCGGCAGCCTGCGGGGCGATAAAGGCCAAATCCTGTCTAACGGCCATCTGATCCTTAACGCGGGTGATACCCAGCTTGACGGTGGCGTGACCTCGGCACAGCACATCACTCTGTCGGCGAACAGCCTGTCTAACCGTGGCGGTAAAATTTTGCAAACCGGCAGCGGTGCCATGACGCTTGCGGTGCGAAATGGCATGGATAACCAGCACGGTATTCTGGCCGCAGGTGGTGATCTTAATCTGCACGCCGCCAGGCTGAACAACCAGCAGGGCCATATCGGCGCACAAAACAGCGGATCGCTGACGCTTAACGTCAGTCATTCGCTCAACAATCAGCAAGGCGAGATCCAGGCAGACGGCACGCTGGGCATTAATACCCAGAGCCAGAGCATCAATAACCGCGCCGGAACAATCGCTGCGGGCAAAACGCTGACCTTGCTGAGCGGCGCGCTGGTCAATCAGGCTGGGCAGCTGCATAGCGGCGGCGATCTGCATCTCAATACGCACGGCCAGCATCTTGCTAATGACGGCGGCACCCTTGCCGTATCCGGTCAGGCACAGCTGGACGTCAGCGGGCTTAGCAACCACGCCGGTCAGCTACAGGCAGCGGGCAATATGCTGCTCAATGCGTTAAAAGGGTTGGTGGATAATAGTGCTGGCCTGATCCGCAGCGGCGGCAGCGCAACCATTACCGCCGCGCAGATCGTTAATCGTGACAGCAACGCGCCGGACACCGGACTGGAAGGCCAGTCGCTGCGGCTGAACAGTGATTCACTGGACAATAGCCAGGGCGCACTGCGCGCTAATGATAAGCTGGATCTCACGCTCGGCCAGTCGCTTAACAATACCCGGGGTTTACTCTCTTCAGCGGGTCTGCTGGTGATTAACGGCGATAATACCCTGGCACTGAATAACCGCAGTGGCACCCTGATCGCCGATAAAAACCTACAGCTCAGCGCCGCTTCGCTGAGCGGTGACGGCAGTGTGTTATCGCAGGGCGCGATGACGCTCACGCTGTTGCAGGGATTCGTCAATCAGGGCGAGGTGATTGCCAACGGCGATCTGAACGTCAACATGGGTAAGAGGCTGGAGAACGGCGCGCTGATTAAGTCCGGCGGCGTGCTGAATCTCCATGCAGCCAGCCTAAACAACGCGGCTGCGGGGGAAATCAGCGCCGGGCAAAACCATATTTTGACCGATGGCGAACTGACCAACCGTGGCCTGATCGACGGCAACCTGACACATATCCACTCTGCCACGCTGACCAATCTCGGCAGCGGTCGCATTTATGGCGACCATCTCGCCCTGCAAAGCACCACTCTGAACAATCAGGCCGAAAACGGCACGGCGGCGACCCTTGCCGCCCGCGAGCGGCTGGACATCGGCGCACAAACCCTCAATAACCGCGATCATGCGCTGATTTTCAGCGCCGGAGACGCGGCAATAGGTGGCCAGCTCAACGACAGCTTGCAGGCATCCGGCCAGGCTTTCGTGTTTGATAACCACAGCGCCACGTTGGAATCCATCGGTCATATGACGATCGATATCGCGCAGATCAATAACTTCAACGACCACTTGGTCACCGAAGATGTGGTTACCGAACGTTCGCAGCATCATGAAGCGGTACTCAAGGGCATGACAACCCGTTATGACTGGGCTGATATTGATACCTCGCACTCGAATAAGTACGGCGTACACGAGGCCAGAACACCTGATGGCCATGCCAACGACGATTTTTATGAGTACCAATACCAGCGCACCGTCACTGAAACGCAGATCAAAGAGAGCGATCCCGGGCAGATCATCGCCGGGGGGGACCTGACGATCAACAGCGATCGGGTGAATAACTACGACAGCCGGATTATGGCGGGCGGTACGCTGGGCGTGAACCCCGGTGCGGTGCTGAATAACGTCGCCAGCGAAGGCAAAAAAGTCACGGTCGATAATGGTAGGCAAACCCACTGGTACGCCAAAAAATCCGGCGGAGGATTGGGCGGCACCCACACCTCACAGGGCAAGGATACCAACCGTTACCAGCCAGACCCCATGATGCAAACCTTTGCCCTAGCCACCCTGGTATACCAGGGTAATACCCAAGTTAACGGCAGCGGCACCACGGTTGCCGGACGCGATACCTCGGCGCTGAATCAACAGGCCGGCAATGCCGCAGCGGTTGCCCCTCCGGCCGGACATATTGTGGAAATTACCCTACCGGATGAGGCAGCGGACAGCGTCATCCGCGTTACCCGCCCGAATACCACTTTGCCGGACAATAGCCTGTTCCAGCTGCATGGCGAGGTCAACAGCCACTATCTGATTGAGACCGACCCGCGCTTTACTCAACAGAAGCAGTGGCTGGGCAGCGACTACATGCAGAATGCGCTTACCCAAGATCCGAACCGGGTCCTGAAACGTCTGGGCGATGGCTACTACGAGCAGCGTCTGATCCGCGAACAGATCGTCGATCTTACCGGACAGCGCTATCTGGCGGGCTACAGCAATGATAGCGATCAGTACAAGGCGCTGATGGATGCGGGCATCGCTTTCGCTAAAAATTACCCTCTGACGCTGGGCGTAGCCTTAACGCCCGCCCAGATGGCGCTGCTGACCAGCGATATGGTGTGGCTGGTCAAACAGGACATTACCCTGCCGGACGGTTCACGGCAAAGCGTGCTGGTGCCGCAGGTTTATGCGCGGGTGAAAAAAGGTGACCTCGACGGCAGCGGTGCCCTGTTGGCCGGCAATAACGTGGCACTCAATACCGGTCGTGATCTGACCAACAGCGGTAAAATTGCTGGCCGCGAAGTCACGCAGATCGATGCGAATACCCTGAACAACAGCGGCTTTATCGGCGGGGAACCCCGCCAACTTTAT
>NZ_CAHS01000010.1 GCF_001050515.1 Erwinia piriflorinigrans CFBP 5888 | reverse complement strand
GTTGGCTCCCCCAGCGGCTCTCTTAACCTGAGCCGCGATAAGATGCACAGCACCTGGGATTCGGTGCAGGAGCAGACCGGCATCTTTGCCGGCAAAGGCGGTTTTGACATCACCACCGGCGGGCATACCCAGCTGAACGGCGCGGTTATCGGCTCCACCGCCACCCCGGACAAAAACCGCCTTGATACCGGCACGCTCGGCTTTGGCAATATCGACAACGAGGCCGAATATCAGGTCGAACACCTGAGCATCGGCTTAAACACCAGCGGCAATGCGGGCCAGCAGTTCCTCGGCAATGTGGCAAGCGGCCTGCTGGTCGGTGCCAACGGTAGTGGAAGCGGCAGCTCAACGACCAAAGCGGCGGTATCTGACGGCACAATAACCATCCGCGACCAGGCAAACCAGACGCACGATGTTGCAGATCTCAGCCGTGACGTGGAGCATGCCAACCAGACCCTTTCCCCTGTCTTTGATAAAGAGAAGGAGCAGCAGCGGCTACAGGAAGCGCAGAAGATCGGCGAAATAGCGGTCCAGGCAATGGATATCGCGGCGACCCAGGGTAAGATTATCGCCACGCATGCGGCA
>NZ_CAHS01000009.1 GCF_001050515.1 Erwinia piriflorinigrans CFBP 5888 | reverse complement strand
CAACAGCGGTAAAATTGCTGGCCGCGAAGTCACGCAGATCGATGCGAATACCCTGAACAACAGCGGCTTTATCGGCGGTAACCGCGTCAATCTTAATGCCCTGAGCGATATCAACAATAGCGGCGGCACCCTACAGGGCGGCGACAGTCTGCTGGCCATC
Source organism: Erwinia piriflorinigrans CFBP 5888 (assembly GCF_001050515.1). GTDB lineage: Bacteria > Pseudomonadota > Gammaproteobacteria > Enterobacterales > Enterobacteriaceae > Erwinia > Erwinia piriflorinigrans. Next base: position 1,835 of record NZ_CAHS01000009.1, on the reverse strand, counting down.
GCCGGTGGTGATATCAACAGCAGCAGCACGCTGGCGGGTGATAACACCAACCGCTATCTTAATCGTGCGGCGGGCATCTATGTGCAGAATGACGATGGCACGCTGGGCCTGCAGGCGCTTAACAATATCAACCTGACGGCAACGCAGATCGCCAACAGCGGCGCGAACAGTCAGACAAAAATCATCGCCGGTAATGATCTTAATCTTAGTACGCTGAGCACCACGCACAGCGAGAAAAGCGACTGGGGCAGCGATAACTACCGCCATCTGACGCAGACCACGGATATCGGCACGCAGCTTAACGCCGCTGGCAGCGTGGCGCTGAGCGCGGGCCACGATCTCAATGCGCAGGCCGCCACCGTTACCGCAAAAGAGAGCGTAACGGCGCAGGCGGGCCATGACATTAACCTGACCGCCGGTGAGTCGGCTTATCATCTGACCGAACACAGTAAGCAGAGCAGTAAAGGCATGTTTTCCGGCAAGTCGGTGGAAACGCATGACGAAGTGCAAAACCACAGTGCGCTGGGCAGCAACATCAGCGGCGACAGCGTGACCCTACAGGCAGGTCATGATCTGCGGGTGAAGGGCAGCAGCGTGGCAGCCACTCAGGAGGTCAACCTGCTGGCGGGCAATGACCTCAACATTACCGCCGCCGACCAGTCGCGTCAGGAAACGCATCTACATGAAGAGAAAAAAACCGGCCTCTCCGGCACCGGCGGCATCGGCTTCAGCTACGGCAAAAATGCGCTGAAAATCACCGATGATGGCCAGTCCCACAGCAGCGCAGGCAGCACCGTTGGCAGCACCCAGGGCAACGTCAACCTCACTGCTGGCAATGCGCTGACGGTGAAAGGCTCGGAGGTGCTGGGCGGCCAGGATCTGGACCTGATCGGTAAACAGGTCAATATTCTGGCGGCGGATAACCAGAGCGTGCAGACCCATACCGTGGAGCAAAAACAGAGCGGGCTGACGCTGGCACTGTCGGGCGCGGTGGGCAGTGCGATTAACACCGCGGTCACCAGCGCCAATGAGGCCAGTACCGCCAGCAGCGGGCGTCTGGCGGCGCTTGACGGCATCAAAACAGCGCTGGGCGGCGTGCAGGCGTATCAGGGCTATCAGCTCGGTACGGCTCAGGCCGAGGATGCGCAAAACCTGTTTGGCGTAAACCTGTCTTACGGCAGCCAGTCGTCCAAATCTCAGCAGACGCAGACCTCGAACCAGAGCCAGGGCAGCACGATCACGGCAGGAAATAATCTCAATATTCACGCCACCGGCACGGATATCACCGTTCAGGGCAGCCAGCTACAGGCCGGCAAAGACATCGGCCTGGCGGCTAACCGCGACGTCAACCTGCTGTCGGCGCAGAACACCTCGGTTCTTGAGGGTAAAAACGAAAGCCACGGCGCGTCCGTCGGCGTCGGCATTAATTTTGGCGGGGATAAAAATGGCCTGACGTTTAGCGCCAGCGCCAATAAGGGTAAAGGCAGCGAAAGCGGCAACGGCATCACGCATACAGAGACCACGCTTAACGTCGGTAATAATCTGACCATCAGCAGCGGGCGTGACACCACGCTTACCGGCGCACAGGTGAGCGGCGACAGGGTAACGCTGGACACGGGCCGCGACCTGACCTTAACCAGCGAGCAGGACAGCGATAATTACGACTCGAAGCAGCAGAATGCCAGTGCGGGCGGCAGCGTTGGCGTTGGCTCCCCCAGCGGCTCGCTTAACCTGAGCCGCGATAAGATGCACAGCACCTGGGATTCGGTGCAGGAGCAGACCGGCATCTTTGCCGGCAAAGGCGGTTTTGACATCACCACCGGCGGGCATACCCA
>NZ_CAHS01000008.1 GCF_001050515.1 Erwinia piriflorinigrans CFBP 5888 | reverse complement strand
AGGCGCGACGGCCGGCGAGTTTATCGCACAGCAGCTGTATCCGGGGGTCCCGAAGGAACAGTTAAGCGAGGAGCAGAAACAGACCATCAGCGCGCTGGGCACGCTGGCAGCGGGTCTTGCGGGAGGGTTGACGGGAGGCAGCGCCGCCGATACAGTTTCGGGAGCGCAGGCTGCGAAGAATGCGATTGAGAATAATCTTCTGGGGGCCACATCCTCAGACAAACTCGATAAAGCCATTGAGAAAATCAAACAGGGTGATAAATCTTTAGCCGCCGCAAATGATCTGATCCAGCTGGAAAACGCCGACAGACGCAGTGATGCGCTGGTGTCTAAATTCACCAAAGACCCTTCGCAAATGAACAGTACAGAACGCGCCGAACTGGCGGGTTATCTGCGCGTTTATGCGGCAGAGATGGAAAAAGAATACGGCCCGGCGGTATCGCAGGAGCTGTTGAAAGGGCTGCTATCAGGGCAGGAGTATATAAAACGTAATCCAGATTCGGAGGCAATGGCCAGCGCTCAAAAAATAATGAATACCTGGGGTTACCATAAATCAAATGCCAGTATTGGTGATGCGCCACTGATATTTGGTGGCAATGTGCTGGGCACCACAATAAAAGAAGGGATGGCGCTTAATGCGGCCATCGGTGTAAGCGTTAATACCGGCGTTCAGCTGAGCGGAAAAGATCCGTTCAGCTATGTTGATGTCATTATGGCCGGAGTAACCGCTGCGGTGACAACAGGTAAAGGTATCGGAGCATCGGCTGCAATCAATATGGGCGGTGCTGCTGTAGGCAGTGGAGTTAAGGGGGAAGATCCGACTAATTCTACTATTGGTGCTGGCCTCGGTAGTGTAGCTGGAGGAGTCGCTGGGAAAATTGCTTCAGAGATAACGAAACCCATTGCTAAAGAGACGGCATCTGAAGTAAGTGAAGCTGCTATCGGTGCCATTACATCTGAAGTGACTGGGAATAAGGTTAAAGAACAACTAGATCGAGGAGGGAAAAAATAATTAAATTCGAAAAGATTGGGTTCCCATTGTTTATTTTTCTCATTCTGTATTGGATGGTTGCGATTTTCCTAATGGTTTTTTTATTAAGTCTAGGGATTGCGTTTGTTTTTTACCTAAAAAATGGCAATGAGTTATATTTTGATTTTTTTAAAGAATCAACTTATTCCCTAAGCAAGGCAATACTAAGTGGTACTATCCTCGGTGCCGGAATCTGGATAAAAGCCAAACTCCAGGAGCGTAAAAATAAAAAAGGAATCAGCTAGTGGAGAATAATCTTCTGGGAAGTGTGCTGGCAGCGGCAAATAAACAGAAGCCCGGAACTACAGCGAGTTATGAATCTGGCACACAGACAGCAATTAAAGAAGCATGTAGCGGCGATACGCCTATCTCCTGCCAGACAGCGATGGCTGCCGTGGGTAGTGCGCTGGCATGGCCACTTTTACCGGGAGTTGCAGCAACGACCAGCCTGATAGGTGCGGGAGCCAATGCCGGAGTGGGTTATCTGATTAACGGCGAAGTGAATCCAAATGATGTTGTGCTCGGCTACTGGACAGGCGCACTGACTGCCGGAACTGGATTATGGGGTACAGTGGGCGTAAATGCGGCCAGCGGAGCCACATCCAGCTACCTTAAAGGTGATGATCCGTTGAAAGGTGGCGCAATCAGTGGTGCGGCGTCTGGGCTGGGGTATGGAGCCGGTAAGCTGATTCAGGGGCCGCTTGATAAAGTGTTAAATCCGAACTGGAAGAACTGGGAATGGATTGATATGGGTATGGGCGTATCGAAGCCGATGCCGTTAGATCCGCTGCCGGGGGTTGCTGGCAATATAACTGGTTCAGTGACAACAGAATACTCTAATGATCAGGCAGGAAAAAAATTAAGGGGTGAAAAGTGAAAATTTCAACCTCAAAATGGTTTTTTATTTTTATTTACCTGATGGTTTCACTCCCTGTCGGGGTATCTATAGCGGTTGTTGCTACTCAGGTTTTAATAAAACTAATTTTCTTTTTCCTTTATGGTGTATCTATAGATCTATCTTCAATTGATTTTGCAAAAATTCTGAAGGGAAGCATCGGAGGCGGAATAATCGGAGCAATTGGCTGTTGGTGGATTTATTATCAGCGCTACAGACAAAAGAGATAGTTCCGAAATCCCAACCTTTGCGGTTGGGATTTTACTTTATAAGCCAGTCAGTTACCCTTCCCCCGCCAGCCGGATGATCAGCTGCCCCGGTTCGGTGATCACCTCGATCTTCTGCCCGGTATCAAATCCCGGCTCCGCCATCCAGTGGCCCTTCAGGGTAATGGACGGTGACTGCAGGTGCTTAATATGATCCCTGATATAGCCCACGGTATAACGCCTTGCTTTAGTTGTGGGTGTGACCGTCTCTGACTTATTAGTTCGCTTAACCTGAGCCGCGATAAGATGCACAGCACCTGGGATTCGGTGCAGGAGCAGACCGGCATCTTTGCCGGCAAAGGCGGCTTTGATATCACCACCGACGGGCATACCCAGCTGAACGGCGCGGTTATCGGCAGCACCGCCACGGCGGATAAAAACCGCCTTGATACCGGCACGCTGGGCTTTGGCAATATCGACAACGAGGCCGAATATCAGGTCGAACACCTGAGCATCGGCTTAAGCACCAGCGGCAATGCGGGCCAGCAGTTCCTCGGTAATGTGGCAAGCGGCCTGCTGGTCGGCGCCAACGGTAGCGGAAGCGGCAGCTCAACGACCAAAGCGGCGGTCTCTGACGGCACAATAACCATCCGCGACCAGGCAAACCAGACGCAGGATGTCGCCGACATGAGCCGCGACGTGGAGAATGCCAACCAGACCCTTTCCCCAATCTTTGATAAAGAGAAGGAGCAGCAGCGGCTACAGGAAGCGCAGAAGATTGGCGAAATAGCGGTTCAGGCAATGGATATCGCGGCGACCCAGGGTAAAATTATCGCCACGCATGTGGCAAATGATAAAATCGCCGGGGCAACGCAGGGCGACCGCGATAAAGCCCTGGCCGAACTGAAAAAGCAGGACCCGTCGAAGCAGTACGACAGCGCGGATATCGAAAAGCAGGTCTACCAGAACTTCTATAATCAGGCATTGACGGAAAGCCAGCTCGGCACCGGCGGCAAGGTGCAGCAGGCGATGCACGCCGCC
>NZ_CAHS01000007.1 GCF_001050515.1 Erwinia piriflorinigrans CFBP 5888 | reverse complement strand
TGGCAGCGGGTCTTGCGGGAGGGTTGACGGGAGGCAGCGCCGCCGATACAGTTTCGGGAGCGCAGGCCGGGAAGAATGCGATTGAGAATAACTCTCTGGCAAACGTCCTGGCCGCTGCGGAAGCGAAGAAAAAAGGCACTATCGAGAAATACCAGACCGCGCAGAAAGCCATCTGTGAACAGAATCAGGCGGCCTGTACCCAGATGGTGAAGGATGCTGCCGGTCTGGGGCTGGATTTTGTGCCGATTGTGGGGGATATAAAGAGCTTCCACGAAGCGCAGACGGCAATAGATTATCTTGCGGCGGCGGTCGGGCTGATACCTGGCGCGGGCGATGCGGCAGGCAAGATCATCAAGGCGGCAGAAACGGCGCTGAAGAAAGGCGATGTAGCTGAAGCGTCGAAGCTGATAAACGAAGGTAGCCAGCAGATCTCGGCGAAAGCTAAAGATACTCAGATCTGGACAGAGACCAAGAAGAAAGAACCCGTTCCAAATGCTTATGGTCACTGGGATAAGCACAAAAATGAATTCCCTGAATACCAAAACTCTAAGCAATATGTGGAAGCTGCGCATTCTTTTGTAAACAAGCCGCCTGCTGGTACTTTAGTCAAAACGCGCCCTAATGGGGATACGCTATATTACAATCCTTCAACAAATACTTTTGCAACTAAAGATGCCAGCGGTGTACCAAGAACTATGTTTAAGCCGCAGAAAGGTATGGAGTACTGGAACAAACAATGACCGAAAACGAGCTTTACCCATGTCCCTGTTGTAATAATAAAACTATAGGGGAATTAGGCAATTACGAAATCTGTCCGATCTGTGAATGGGAAGATGATCCTGTCCAATCTGAAGATCCTGATTTTGCTGGCGGTGCTAACTGTCCTAGTTTGAATGAAGCCAGAACACTGTTCCTTCAGAAGTAGAACCTGTCAATCCCGGCCAATAGAGCCGGGATTTTTTGTCTGTCAGTCTCAGGAAAAACCATACGATAACGACAAAAACCCTTCGCTGATACACTTACAAATCCGATTGTGAGTTCAGCGAAATCGATTTTCAACAAAAACAAGCCCAGATACAAACAACCTGACTGTAAGTACTATGGAGTGAATTTGGTGTACTTATAAAACGCCTCATCTCTATTTACCTAATAGCTAAATGGAGATGGGGCATATTAAGTTGAATTAACCCCATTGAGACGATTTTTTCTTTCACCTTCCTGTGGCAGCGGGTTATACTCACAAAAAACCCGTAATACGCACACGCCTTCCATAAAAATAATTTGGAAATAAAAATTAAAAAGCGAGCAGATCGGCTTGCAATACGAAATCACCGATCAGATAATGCTTAGAATAAAAATTAACGGAGATGGAAATGTCCTTTATCTCGCTATCCAACCTTGCAGCGAAAACAGGCCGCATTGCGCAGAGCAATAACGTGGCCGTCACGCAAAGCAAACGAGCTACGGGAGCCGTTGAACTGGGCTTTCGCCTCAGTCGTTCAGTCATGGACGAAACCGGTATTGATATCGGTGACCGCGTTGACATCCTTCACGATGCAGAATCTTCGCAGTGGATGATTAAAAAAATTCCGGAAGGTGGCTTCGCTGTGGCGGGCCAGAAGAACAAAGCGGGAGAATATTCTTCCTGCGCTATCCGTCTGACACTGCGACCGGGCTTCCCGCGCTTGTCGGACGATGACGAAGCATCAGTAAAACAATTTTCGCAGGATTCAGACACGCAGACGGAGAAAGGACAGATTATCTTCAAGCTGTGTGATGAGTAGGAAGACGATGAAGGAAGAGGCAGGAATCAGAACGAGTCGACAAACTAAAGATCTGATCCCTGCCCTCAGTAACCATCGCTACACTATCAGTGTACGACTGGCTGTCCATAATATTATGCGTATTAGCATAGTGAAGCCAGTGTTTTTAGGATTAACTAATCTTAAGTCTGGTATCGCTGATAATGTATCGAATGGTCCTCCTGAATGTCTTATTGTTTAAATATCAATAAGTAAGGTGGCTATAAATGACATTATTAACAATTCATCCTTCTGTTGCCCGTGATGAACTGGCTTCGAAGTTCTCTGCTCATCCGGCGATGATGTTGCAAATCAACCGTATGAAGAACTCTCAGGTCGTGGTTCTGTGCTCTTTCCTTCGCGGTGACCGGCTGACTTCGGCAGGAAATAACATAGTGGCTGATTATGAAGTGCTCAGACTTCCGGCTATCGTGGAAATCCTGGAGAAAAAATATTTTATTCCAGTTGCTCACCGTAATGTTAGTACCATATCTCCTACAGCTTTGAGTGCAACAACACAGACATATTACGTCATAGATGAAAGTACGATTACTCGGCTTCAGAGTGATCCCGATGTAGTGTGTGGTGAACATAAAAAGTGTATTGCATCAAAGGAATGGGTGAAGAAGCAGAAAAAAATCGAGAGCTTTATTAAAAGCAATGGCGGACTAACAGAAACAGTTTTGTCACTTACTCAGCATGTTTATAAGGATAAAATGCCAGGTAAAGAAAAGTTGGCAGAGTTGGAAGATAAGTTCCGCACTCTTCTTGATGAACTGGATAATGCCTCATAATATTATACCCATCTGATTAAATCCCAACCTTTGCGGTTGGGATTTAACTTTATAGTCCAGTAAGTCACCCTTCCCCCGCCAGCCGGATGATCAGCTGCCCCGGTTCGGTGATCACCTCGATCTTCTGCCCGGTATCAAATCCCAGCTCCGCCATCCAGTGCCCCTTCAGGGTAATGGACGGTGACGGCTGGTGCTTAATATGATCCCTGATATAACCCACGGTATAACGCCTTGCTTTAGTTGTGGGGGTGACCGTCTCTGACTTATTAGCTCGCTTAACCTGAGCCGCGATAAGATGCACAGCACCTGGGATTCGGTGCAGGAGCAGACCGGCATCTTTGCCGGCAAAGGCGGCTTTGGCAATATCGACAACGAGGCCGAATATCAGGTCGAACACCTGAGCATCGGCTTAAACACCAGCTGCAATACGGGCCAGCAGTTCCTCGGCAATGTGGCGAGCGGCCTGCTGGTCGGTGCCAACGGTAGCGGAAGCGGCAGCTCAACGACCAAAGCGGCGGTCTCTGACGGCACAATAACCATCCGCGACCAGGCAAACCAGACGCAGGATGTCGCCGACATGAGCCGCGACGTGGAGAATGCCAACCAGACCCTTTCCCCAATCTTTGATAAAGAGAAGGAGCAGCAGCGGCTACAGGAAGCGCAGAAGATCGGCGAAATAGCGGTCCAGGCAATGGATATCGCGGCGACCCAGGGTAAGATTATCGCCACGCATGCGGCAAATGATAAAATCACCGGGGCAACGCAGAGCGACCGCGATAAAGCCCTGGCCGAACTGAAAAAACAGGACCCGTCGAAACAGTACGATAGCGCGGATATCGAAAAGCAGGTCTACCAGAACTTCTATAATCAGGCATTGACGGAAAGCCAGCTCGGCACCGGCGGTAAGGTGCAGCAGGCCATCCAGGCCGCCACGGCGGCGGTACAGGGTCTGGCGGGCGGTAACATCGCGCAGGCGATTGCGGGCGGCGCGGCACCGTATCTGGCGGAGGTCATTCATAAAATGACCACCGACCCGGCAACCGGCAATGTGAACGTCCCGGCCAACCTGATGGCCCACGCGGTACTGGGTGCGGTGGTGGCGCAGACGAGCGGTAACTCCGCGCTCGCCGGA
>NZ_CAHS01000006.1 GCF_001050515.1 Erwinia piriflorinigrans CFBP 5888 | reverse complement strand
ATCGACAACGAGGCCGAATATCAGGTCGAACACCTGAGCATCGGCTTAAACACCAGCTGCAATACGGGCCAGCAGTTCCTCGGCAATGTGGCGAGCGGCCTGCTGGTCGGTGCCAACGGTAGCGGAAGCGGCAGCTCAACGACCAAAGCGGCGGTCTCTGACGGCACAATAACCATCCGCGACCAGGCAAACCAGACGCAGGATGTCGCCGACATGAGCCGCGACGTGGAGAATGCCAACCAGACCCTTTCCCCAATCTTTGATAAAGAGAAGGAGCAGCAGCGGCTACAGGAAGCGCAGAAGATCGGCGAAATAGCGGTCCAGGCAATGGATATCGCGGCAACGCAGGGCAAAATTATCGCCACCCATGCGGCAAATGATAAAATCACCGGGGCAACGCAGAGCGACCGCGATAAAGCCCTGGCCGAACTGAAAAAACAGGACCCGTCGAAACAGTACGATAGCGCGGATATCGAAAAGCAGGTCTACCAGAACTTCTATAATCAGGCATTGACGGAAAGCCAGCTCGGCACCGGCGGCAAGGTGCAGCAGGCGATGCAGGCCGCCACGGCGGCGGTACAGGGCCTGGCGGGCGGTAACATCGCGCAGGCGATTGCAGGCGGAGCGGCCGGAGACAGCGCGGCAAATGCGGTGGCGGGAGCGCAGGCCGGGAAGAATGCGATCGAGAATAATGCCCTGGGCCTGCCGTCCGGCTTGCAGAGTTACGGGGTGGCCTCGGTATGCTCAGGAAAATAATCTAACGCCGAAGCAGAACAGGCCGGTCTGAATAAGCTGCCGCAGGGTGATAACTCATCGGGCAAGAGTCTCCTCACCGTGCATTTACCGACGCCTTCCTGATCTCCACCAGGCAGCTCATGGCGTTTGGCCCCTGAGTTAGTGACGAGGTACCAATATCCAGCGTCAGCACATTGGGATTACCGGCGCGGTCAAAGGGCTGCCACGCTTTGCCAAAGCCGGGGTCAAACCAGGCCCCGGTGGCAATCAGCACTACCTGCGGGCTGACGCCATCGGTAATACGCACCCCGGCCTGCATCCGTCCGCGATCGTTACTGACCTCAATTACATCACCGTCGCTGATACCGCGTTCCGCTGCATCCTGTGGATGCATCCACAGGGTTTCACGTCCGGCGGTTTTATTGGCCTGCACGCCGGGCGTGGCATCCATCTGGCTGTGTAAACGGTCATGGGGCTGAATTGAAATCATATGCAGCGGGAAGCGCTGGCCGATTTCCGCTCCCAGCCACTCCTGCGGCGGCCGCCACTCCGGGTGCGGGGCGAAATCGCCCAGCTGGTATCCAGCGATGGTTTCACTAAACAGTTCAATTTTACCGCTGGCGGTATTGATCGGGTGCTTGAGCGGCTCCTGGCGGAAGTCAGCCATAAAGACCCACGGCTTATCCGGCTGTGGGATCTCAACGTGCCCCCGCTGCCAAAAGGTTTTGAACTCCGGGAAATCAATACCTTTAACAGAGTGAGCCTGTGCACACTGCTGGTAAAGATGTTCTATCCACGCCATTTCATCGCGCTTTTCAGTAAAGAGATCGCGGTAACCAAGGCGCTCCGCCAGATCGGCGAAAATATCGAAATCGTTACGCGCCTGGTGTTGAGGGGCAATCGCCTGATGCATCGCCAGCACAAAGCGATCCTTCGACGATCCGCCAATGTCATTGCGCTCCAGTGAAGTGGTCACTGGCAGAACGATATCTGCCATCTGTGCGGCAGGCGTCCAGACGATATCCTGCACCACCACCGTATCGGGGCGTTGCCAGCCAGCAACCAGGCGGTTGAGCTGTTGATGGTGGTGGAAAGGATTGCCACCGGCCCAGTGAATAAGATGGATATCCGGATAGGTATGGATCTCCCCCTGGAAGCGATATTCCGTGCCGGGATTGAGCAACATATCGCTGATGCGCGCCACCGGGATCGCCTGACTGGCAATCGGGTTTACCCCGGTCGACATCAGCGGAGACGGGCCCTCGGTACGCGGATTGCCCACGCTGTTCATCGAACCGTGGCCAAAGGAGAAGCCTGCCCCCGGCAGGCCCGGCTGCCCAAGCATGGATGAGAGCGCTATCATCATCCAGTAAGGCTGCTCGCCACGGTGGGCGCGCTGCACGGCATAGGAGCAGGTCATAAAGCTGCGTTTGCCGCACAGTTGCTGCGCCAGCAGGGCAATACGCGCCGCCGGAATACCGGTGATATGGCTGGCCCACTGCGGGGTTTTCGCCTGGCCGTCACTTTCGCCAAGCAGGTAGCTGCGTAGCTGCGGATAACCCACGCAGTGGGTTTGCAGGAAAGCGCTATCAACCGCGTCAAGGCGTTCAATTTCGTAGCCGAGCGCCAGCATCAGTGCCACGTCGGTATTCGGGCGGATGGGGATCCACTCGGCGTTAACAAATTCCGGGCAGTCATCACGCATCGGGCTGATATTGATCACCGGCGTGCCTTTTGCCGCCAGTTGCAACAGCGCGGGCTTCAGACTGTGCTCACCCGCCCCGCCGGACGCAACCTGACCATTTTTCAGCGCCAGTCCGCCAAAGGCAATAAAAAGCTCGCAGTGTTCCACCACGCTGGGCCAGTCGGTGACGCGCCCGGTCAGCGGCATCCAGGTGCCAATCACATAGGGCAGAAAGAACTGCGCGGCCCCCCAGCTATAATTACCCTGCTGATCGATGCCGCCGCCGCCGAGATTATAAAAGCGCCTGACCAGCGTGCGGGCATGGTTAACACGCCCGGCAGAAGACCAGCCGTAGGAGCCGTTAAAGATGCCGCTGGCACCATAGCGCTCACGCACTCGCCGGTTCTCATCCGCCACCAGATCCAGCGCCGTTTCCCAGTCTACCGCCACAAAATCCTCACGCCCGCGCAGGCTTCTGTCACTTTTGTCGCGTGACTTCAACCACGAGCGGCGCACCATCGGTTGGCGAATGCGTTTATCGGAGTAAACCAGTTCGGGAATGGAATTAAGCATCGGCGACGGGTCGCGGTCGGCAAAGAAAGGTTCACATCGCAGCAGTTTCCCCTGCTCAACAACGGCGCTGAAAGCTCCCCAGTGGGCGAGGTGTGGCACTTTTTTAATCGTCATAGCAGGTTCCATTCAACAGGCTTTTCGCCGGCCCAGAGTACCATTTTTACCGGAGTTGCGGCACGCCCCGTTTATCTTCAGGATTTGCGATTGGGCCGATATTTGCAGGCTTGCAGTCACCGGCGCTTTCCGCAACACTAGACGGAATGTAAACGTTTACCCTGGAAGGTGTTTAGCCGATGGCTACGATAAAGGATGTTGCCAGACTCGCAGGCGTTTCGGTAGCCACCGTGTCCCGCGTGATCAATCACTCGCCTAAAGCCAGTGAAACTTCGCGCCTGGCGGTCACCCGCGCGATGACATCTTTGCAGTATCACCCTAACGCTAATGCGCGCGCGCTTGCCCAGCAGTCCACCGAGACCATCGGGCTGGTGGTGGGTGATGTCTCCGATCCCTTTTTCGGCGCGATGGTGAAATCGGTGGATGAAGTCGCCTGGCAGACCGGCAACTTTCTGTTGATTGGTAATGGCTATCACGACGAACATAAAGAACGTCAGGCAATAGAACAATTGATCCGCCACCGCTGCGCGGCGCTGGTCGTTCATGCTAAAAAAGTTCCCGATAATGAACTGCTGTCGCTGATGGAGCAGATCCCCGGCATGGTGCTGCTAAATCGCGTGCTGCCGGGGTTTGAAACACGCTGCATCGCGCTGGATGACCGCTATGGCTCCTGGCTGGCGACGCGCTACCTTATCCAGCAGGGACACAAAAATATTGCGTTTATCTGCTCAAACCACGCCATTTCCGATGCCAGCGATCGCCTACAGGGTTACCACGATGCGCTAAAGCAGCACAACCTGCCGTGTCACGATCGGCTGGTGGCGTTTGGTGAACCGGACGAAGTCGGCGGCGAGCAGGCGATGACCGAACTGCTCGGCCAGGGTAAAACCTTTAGCGCCGTTGCCTGTTATAACGACTCAATGGCGGCCGGAGCGCTGGCGGTATTAAGCGATAACGGCGTACGGGTACCGGAAGAGATGTCGCTCACCGGCTTTGATGATGTGCTGGTTTCGCGCTACGTCCGCCCTCCCCTGACGACCATCCGCTACCCTATTGTTAATATGGCCCAGCAGGCTGCCGCTTTAGCGCTGGCACTGGCCCACGGCCAGCCGCTGCCGGAAGTGACGAACCTGTTCAGCCCAACATTGGTACGCCGCCATTCGGTGGCTGCGCCGTCGGGTTGAATGCCAGGCAGTCCAGCCCTCTCTGGCGCGGCGTTTGCCGCCATATGACGCTTAAAGCTCCAGCGCCAGCAGTTCGGACACGGTTTGTGCACGACGGATCTGACGGGGCTGACCGTTTTCAAACAGGATCTCTGGCAGCAGCGGGCGACTGTTGTAGTTGGACGACATCGAAGCACCATAAGCGCCGGTGTCATGAAATACCAGATAATCCCCCACCTGCACCGCCGGCAACGCCCGTGTTTCCACCTTGCCGCCTTCCAGCTGGGTGAATACATCACCGGATTCGCACAATGGCCCTGCCACCACGCTTTCCACGGTATTCCCCTCATCCAGCGTGCGACCATCGCCCGCTAGCGCAGAAATATGATGATAGCTGCCATACATTGACGGACGCATCAGATCGTTAAATCCGGCATCGACTAAAACAAAGTGACGGCGACCCATATTTTTGACCGCCCGCACCTGGCTTACCAGCACGCCGGATTCCGCCACCAGGAAACGGCCCGGTTCTATTTCCAGCTTCACCGGGTGGCCTAAATGCTGCGCCACGCGCTGACGTGCGGCGTCCCACAGCCCAAAATAGTGCCGGGTATCAATGGTTTCTTCAGCAAAATGATAAGGGATCGACAAACCGCCACCGGCCGAGATCGCCTGCAAATCCTGAGCAAAGTGAATGACCTGATTCACCATCGCATCACAAACCTGCTCCAGGTGCGCGTAGTCCACGCCGGAACCGATATGCATATGAATACCCACCAGCTTGAGCTGATATTTCTGCATCGCTTCCAGCGCCAGCGCCATGTCCTCATGCCAAATGCCGTGCTTGCTGTTCTCGCCGCCGGTGTTGGTTTTCTGACTGTGACCGTGACCAAAACCCGGGTTAACGCGCAGCCAGACAGGATGCCCGGCAGAAACCTGGCCCAGCTGATGCAGCATATCGACAGACCCGGCGTTTACCGGCACTTTCAGCTCGGTAACCCTTGCCAGCGTAGGCTCATCGAGCAGATCGGCAGTAAAGACAATCTCATCGCCCCCCGCCTGATACCCGGCGGCTAGCGCCCGCTCGATTTCGCCCAGCGAGACTGAATCGACCTTCACTCCCGCCGACCGCATCAGGCGCAGGATATGAATGTTTGAACAGGCTTTCTGCGCGAAACGCACGACGTCGAACTGCTGTAACTGGTTGATGCGTTCGCGAATAATGCTGGCGTCATATACCCACAGAGGGCCGCCGTATTGGCGCGCCAATGGCAGCAGATTTTCCCCGGTCAGGGCGGTGGATGTATCGGTAAGCAGGCGCGGCATAAAACGGTCTCCATTAGTTGATAGCGTTATTACGCCACAACAACATTCGGGATAAAAATATCTGTTTTGTCGAATCCTATTCATTCATGATATAGCCTGAATGAATTCGCAGAGCGAGAGTGAATGATGGCTGGAGTTTCGCTACGCCATATAGAGATTTTTCATGCGGTGGTCACCACCGGTAATTTGACAGAAGCGGCGGCGCTGCTGCATACCTCACAGCCGACCGTCAGTCGCGAGTTGGCCCGCTTCGAAAAGCTGGTCGGCCTAAAGCTATTTGAACGGGTACGCGGCCGCCTGCAGCCGACGGTGCAGGGGCTGAGCCTGTTTGAGGAGGTGCAGCGCTCCTGGTATGGGCTGGACCGCATTCTCAGTGCCGCAGAAGGACTGCGGCAATTTCGCCAGGGCGAGCTGTCGCTGGCCTGTCTGCCGGTTTTCGCCCAGTCGCTGCTGCCGCTGCTGTGCCAGCCGTTTATGCAGCGTTACCCCGATCTGAGCCTGAACATTATTCCGCAGGAGTCGCCGCTGTTGGAAGAGTGGCTGTCGGCACAGCGCTATGATCTGGGGCTGACGGAAACCACGCATACTCCGGCAGGCACCGAGCGCTGCGCTCTGTTTACCGGGGATGAAGTCTGCGTACTGCCACAGGGCCACCCGTTAGCCGGGCGCGACTGCCTGACGCCGCAGGACTTCGCCAGCCAAAACTATATCAGCCTGTCACGCAGCGACAGCTACCGGCAGCTGCTGGACGCGATGTTTCATGAACAAGGCGTTCAGCGGCGCATGGTGATGGAAACACACAGCGCCGCTTCGGTCTGTTCGATGGTCAGAGCGGGGGTTGGCGTGTCGATTGTCAACCCGCTGACGGCGCTTGATTACGCCAACAGCGGTGTGGTGATACGACGTTTCAGCATCGCGGTGCCGTTCACCGTCAGTTTAATCCGGCCACGCCATCGGCCGACATCGGCACTGGTTGAGACTTTCAGTCAGCATCTGCATCAGCAGATTGGTTTGTTCAACCAGCGTCTGCAACAGCATCTCAATTAAGCATTAGCGATCTGCGGCCGGGGGCGTGCACGGCGGAAAGTATACAGGCAGACCAGCAGGCCGATTAGAGCCAGTAACGCTGCTGATATCGGCACCGCCGTCAGGCCGTATCCAGCGCCGATCACCGCGCCGCCAACCCAGGCACCCAGCGCATTACCGAGGTTAAACGCCGAAATATTTAGCGTTGAAACCAGATTGGGTGCCTCTTTTCCGTGGCGCACCACGTTAATCTGCAAAGCCGGAACCATCGCGAAGGTGGCCATTGCCCACAGGAACAGAGTGATCTCCGCCAGCCACAGGGAATGGCTGCTCCAGCTAAACAGCAGTGAAAACAGCGCAATCAGCGAGAAACAGAGGATCAGACTGAACGATACCTTCCAGTCAGCCAGCCTGCCGCCGAGGATATTACCAGCGGTCAACCCCGCGCCAATCAGGAACAGCGTCCAGCTGACGCCTCGATTGCTGATACCGGTAACCTGCAACAGCAGCGGCGCGATATAGCTGAACAGTGCGAACATCGCCGCAGCAAAAAAAACTGTCATCAGCAGCGACAGCCACAGTCGGCCGTTATTAAGCGCACTGACTTCAGAGGCAAGATGAACCGGCTTCTCATTGCGGTTGGTGGGCAGACTGACAATCAGGCCGATAATCGCCAGTACGCCAATTACCGCCACGCCCCAGAAAGTAGCACGCCAGCCGAACATCTGGCCGAACCAGGTGCCCAACGGCACGCCGAGCACGTTAGCCAGGGTTAAGCCGGTAAACATTAGCGCCACCGCCGATGCCTGCTTGCCCGGCGCAACCAGGCTGGCCGCCACCACTGCGCCAATGCCGAAGAATGCGCCATGGCACAGTGCCGTGACCACGCGGGCCAGCATCAGCAGGTTATAGCTATAAGCCAACGCACAAAGAATATTGCCGACGATAAAGATCGCCATCAATAGCATCAGCGTGCCCTTACGCGGTAGCCTGGCGGTCAGCAGCGCCATAATTGGCGCACCGACGGCCACGCCGAGCGCGTATCCACTGATTAGCCAGCCCGCAGAGGGTAATGAAACCTGTAGGTCATTCGCCACTTCCGGTAACAATCCCATAATAACAAATTCGGTGGTGCCGATAGCAAAAGCACTCAGCGCCAACGCCAGTAATGAAACAGGCATCTCATACACTCCCAGGAAAATAGAAAACCCGCTTTCTGCGGGTAGAAGACAATAACAATCAAGAAAAATCCAGGCTTTTGCTGTGTCACAGCGTTGATAAAAAAATAACGTTACAACACAACAATATATTTAAACATAGCTGGTGGATGTCTGATAGTTCGAGGTCAGTTAATTCGCTACGGACAAGGGCCTGCTGCCCTATAAGGATGTGGTCAGGCCAATAACATGAAATCTTAAAAAAACATGCGACACAGGTCTCATATACCCTGATTTACCGCATGATACTTTAGCTTAACGTGCCATTTGTTGATGATTTCCTCACCTTCATTAACAAGTTTACTCTTTTTTTTAGCATGTAGGCGATGGCCACCTGCCATTGGCGTCATGTTGTTAGCTTGATGGGCTGCGCAGATTTATTAAAGTTATGCGGCTCACAACCGATTAATCATTACTGACAGCATGGCCCTCCCCTGTAGCCCCTGACCGACCACCGAGGAACACCTCATGAGATACATCCTTTGCCTATTAGCCCTCTGCCTGGGGGGGTGCTCCGTTGGCGACTATCATTACAGCCGCGAAGCTCAGCAACGGGTAGACATGACGGTGACCGGGATCCCCACGGTGTTAGGTATCGGGACGCTGGGAACCACCATTCCGTTGACGGCCGAATACAGCCTTACCGCCGCCCATGTGGCGAAGTATTCCCTGTACCGCGTTAAGGCGTACAACCCTGATTGCGATCTGGCGGTGGTCTATCACAAAAATTCGTCCAACACGCAGCCAAAATTCCGCAATGGCATGATCGGTGACAAGATCAATATGTATGGCTACAGTTTTATTTCAGCCATGCCGGTGGCTTCGAGCGGGACCAATTTGATCAATACCGACCTGATAAACAAATGGAATAAGCTTGGCTGTGTGGTCGTTGCCACCAATGCGGGCGCGGTGCAGGGAATGTCAGGGGGCGCGGTATATAACGCCTCCGATGATTCGATCGCCGGGGTGATTGTCGGGTACGCCAGTAGTATTAGCGATAAGAAATCCGGTAAGAAACTGTATAAGGACGTTTCGCTGTATGTTCCTTATGCTCGTTTTAAAGACTGGCTCGATAACACGCTAAAATCCTGAACCGGTCCGTGAGGATTTAACCGAACATAAATTTCACGGCTACAGCCGTATGGATTACGCGGGTATCACCTACCGATAGCCAACTGTCTGCTGCACTGAATAACAGCCCCATAAAGGCAAAAAAAAGGCCAGCTAAAAGCTGGCCGGATAATGCGGTGTGCGCTTACTTACTGCCTGGACGCAGCGCCGGGAACAGGATCACGTCGCGGATGGTATGGCTGTTGGTAAACAGCATCACCATACGGTCGATACCAATGCCCAAACCGGCGGTTGGCGGCAGGCCGTGCTCCAGCGCGGTGACATAATCTTCGTCGTAAAACATCGCTTCATCATCACCCGCATCTTTGGCATTCACCTGTTGCAGGAAACGTTCCGCCTGGTCCTGTGCATCGTTCAGCTCCGAGAAGCCGTTACCGATTTCACGGCCGCCGATAAAGAACTCAAAGCGATCGGTGATTTCCGGATCCGCATCGTTACGACGCGCCAGCGGTGAAACTTCAGCCGGGTATTCAGTAATAAAGGTAGGCTGGATCAAATGTGCTTCTGCGGTTTCTTCGAAGATTTCGGTCACCAGGCGGCCCAGCCCCCAGCTCTTCTCAACCTTGATACCCAGAGACTGGGCGATGGCGACTGATTTATCGAAGTCCGCAAGATCGGCCAGGTCGGTCTGTGGACGATATTTCAGAATCGCTTCTTTCATCGTCAGTTTTTCGAAAGGCTTACCGAAGTCAAACTGCTGGTCGCCGTAAGGCACCACGGTGCTGCCCAGCACATCCTGCGCCAGCGTACGGAACAAACTTTCGGTCAGTTCGATCAGGTCTTTATAGTCGGCATACGCCATATAGAGTTCCATCATGGTGAACTCTGGGTTATGACGTGGCGAAATACCTTCGTTACGGAAGTTGCGGTTGATTTCAAACACGCGGTCGAAACCACCCACCACCAGACGCTTGAGATACAGCTCCGGGGCAATGCGCAGATACATATCGAGATCCAGCGCATTGTGATGAGTGATAAACGGCCGGGCAGACGCGCCGCCCGGGATCGCCTGCATCATCGGGGTTTCCACTTCCATAAAGTCGCGATCCACCATGAAACTGCGGATACCGGCCATGATTTGCGAGCGGATTTTGAACGTCTTGCGTGAATCGTCGTTAGCAATCAGATCAAGATAACGCTGACGATAGCGAGTTTCCTGGTCGGCCAGACCGTGGAATTTATCCGGCAGCGGGCGCAGAGCTTTAGTCAGCAAACGCAGCTCGCTACAGTGGATCGACAGCTCGCCGGTTTTGGTCTTGAACAACTTACCGCGTGCGCCGAGGATATCGCCGAGATCCCACTTTTTGAACTGTTCGTTGTAGATCCCTTCTGCCAAATCGTCACGGGACACGTAAAGCTGTATACGGCCACCGACATCCTGCAAAGTGACAAAAGAGGCTTTGCCCATGATGCGGCGAGTCATCATTCGACCCGCAACGCTGACTTCAATGCCCAGCGCTTCCAGCTCTTCGTTCTCTTGGCCGTCAAACTCGGCGTGCAGCTGGTCAGAGGTGCGATCGCGGCGGAAGTCGTTCGGGAATGCCACGCCGGTTGTTCGCAGAGCCACCAGCTTTTCGCGCCGTGCTTTCAGTTCATTGTTCAGCTCAAGTGCGGCATCCGGGGCCTGCGGTTGTTGTTCAGACATGTGAGTTCCTTATAAACCTGCTTTCAAACTTGCTTCAATAAAACGATCCAGATCGCCGTCCAGAACCGCCTGAGTATTACGCGTCTCTACGCTTGTGCGCAGGTCCTTGATGCGGGAGTCGTCCAGCACGTAAGAACGGATCTGGCTTCCCCAGCCAATGTCAGACTTGTTATCTTCCGCCGTCTGCTTATCCGCATTTTTCTTCTGCATCTCGTACTCATACAGCTTGGCGCGCAGCTGCTTGAATGCCTGATCTTTGTTTTTATGCTGAGAACGGTCGTTCTGACACTGCACCACAATATTGGTCGGTAAGTGGGTAATACGCACCGCCGACTCGGTTTTGTTAACGTGCTGACCACCCGCACCAGAGGCGCGGTAAACGTCGATACGCAGGTCGGCCGGATTGATTTCGATGTCAATATTGTCATCAACTTCGGGATAGATAAACACTGAGCTGAACGAGGTATGGCGACGGCCACCGGAATCGAACGGGCTTTTGCGCACCAGGCGATGCACGCCGGTTTCAGTACGCAACCAGCCAAACGCATAATCACCGATGATCTTGATGGTGGCGGATTTTGTTCCGGCAACTTCCCCATCTGACTCTTCGATAATTTCGGTCTTAAAGCCTTTGGCCTCTGCCCATCGCAGGTACATACGCAGCAGCATACTGGCCCAGTCCTGCGCCTCGGTGCCGCCGGAACCTGCCTGAATGTCCATATAGCAGTCGGCGCTGTCGTACTCGCCGGAGAACATACGACGGAATTCCAGCTCGGCGAGCTTTTTGTCCAGCCCGTCAAGTTCAGCTACCGCCTCGTTGAAGGTATCTTCGTCTTCTGCTTCCACCGCCAGCTCCAGCAGACCGGAAACATCTTCCAGCCCCTGCGTCATCTGATCGAGAGTGTCGACCACGGCTTCTAATGCGGAGCGTTCTTTACCCAGTGCCTGTGCGCGCTCGGGTTCATTCCAGACGTCAGGCTGTTCTAGTTCAGCGTTAACTTCTTGCAGGCGTTCTTTCTTGGCATCATAGTCAAAGATACCCCCTGAGCACGGTGCTGCGCTCGGTGAGATCCTGAATACGGTTTTTTACCGGATTAATTTCAAACATGATTTTGAGATCTTTTTAGGTGATCGAAAAGGGCTTAAACGTAACCATGCAGTTTAACTGAAACAGCGCACGGTTTGTAGTATTCAACGCGCTTTGCTGGCCGTGCCACCATGAAATGGAGAACCTGAATGTCCATCACCGATGCCCTGCTGGCTTTTACCTTTTCTGCTGCACTGCTCACCCTGACACCAGGATTGGATACCGCCCTGATCTTGCGCACCTCGACGATTGAGGGGACACGGAAAGCAATTCAGACTCAGATAGGCATCAATGCGGGCTGTCTGGCGTGGGCCGCAGCCGTCGCTTGCGGGCTGGGCGCGCTGATAGCCGTCTCTGAACTGGGCTATAATCTGCTGAAGTGGACCGGTGCCGCGTATCTCGCTTGGCTGGGGGTAAAAATGCTGTTCAAGCCGCGCAGCCAAATGGGCGAAGTCAGGCTGGCGCAAGGTAAACAAAACTGCTTCCTACGCGGTTTTTTTGGCAACCTGCTTAATCCTAAAGTTGGCATCTTCTATGTTTCCTTCCTGCCGCAGTTTATTCCGACCGGACATTCGCCGGTGCTGTGGACATTTGGCCTGGTACTGATCCATTTACTGCTCGGCACCCTGTGGTCGGCTCTGCTGATTGGCTGCACGCGCCGCCTGTCCAGCGTGCTGAAACGTGGAAAGGTTGTGAAGTGGCTGGACCGCTCCACAGGTGCTGTGTTTCTACTGTTTGCAGCCAGGCTGGCGCTAAGCCGCCGGCCGGGGTAATCCCGAACGGTTAAGCTACAGCGCCCAGATATGGTCGACGATCAGCTGCACGTTGCGGTTGCCGCGGAACTCATTGACGTCGAGCTTGTATGCCAGCTCAACCTGCTTCACGCTCGGGTCCGGCCACAGCGCGGTATCAATATTAAACGCGATACCGTCCAGCAGCGGACCGCCGCCAATCGGCTCAATCATCACCTTCAGGTGGCGTTCACCCACCAGCCGCTGCTGTAGTAGCTTAAACTTGCCGTCGAAAGTCGGTTCCGGAAATGCCTGCCCCCAGGGACCGGCTTCACGCAGCAGTTCCGCAGTGGGCAGTGTTAACTCCTGCGCCATCAGTTCACCGTCAGACCACACCACGCCCTGTAGCGATTCCGCATCCAGCCAGTCGCCGACCAGGTCGGCAAAACGCTGGCGGAACTCGTCAAACTTGGCCTCTTCCAGCGATAAGCCGGCCGCCATCGCGTGGCCGCCGAATTTGACGATCAGCCCCGGATACAGCGTATCCAGCCGCTCCAGCGCATCGCGCATATGCAGCCCGGTAACGGAACGACCGGAGCCTTTCAGCATGCCGTCACCCGCCGGAGCGAAAGCAATCACCGGGCGGTGAAAGCGCTCCTTCAGCCGGGAGGCAAGAATACCCACCACGCCCTGATGCCATTCAGGATGGTACATAGCAATGCCGAGCGGCAGCGCTTCGCTGGTACTCTCCAGACGGTTGCACAGCGTCAGCGCTTCCGACTGCATGCCCTGCTCAATCTCTTTACGCGTTTGGTTGAGCGCATCCAGCTCGCTAGCCAGCATGCGTGCCTGTCCAAGATCCTCGCTGAGCAGCAGCGCCACCCCAACCGACATATCGTCCAGCCGGCCGGCGGCATTTAGCCGTGGCCCGAGGGCAAAGCCTAGATCACTGGCGGCCAGCTGCCGCGCATCACGATTGGCAATCTCCAGCAGGGCACGAATACCGGGACGGCACTTACCTGCGCGAATACGGCTTAGCCCCTGCCATACCAGGATTCGGTTGTTAGCATCCAGCGGCACCACATCGGCAACGGTGCCGAGCGCCACTAAATCCAGCAGTTCCGCCAGGTTCGGTAAACTGTTCACGCCGCTGTCGCGCAGCCGGGCGCGCAGTGCCAGCATCAGATAAAATGCCACCCCCACTCCCGCCAACGCACGAGAGGGGAAGGTGCAGTCAATGAGATTTGGATTCACAATGGCGTCCGCATCCGGCAGGATCTCGCCAGGCAGATGGTGATCGGTGACGATCACCGCAATGCCTTTTTGATGGGCCAGTGCGACGCCTGCAAGCGATGAGATACCGTTATCGACGGTTACAATCAGCTGCGCTCCGCGTGCCGCCGCCTGCTCCACCACTTCAGGACTCAGACCGTAGCCATCATCAAAGCGATTGGGCACCAGATATTTGACGTTTTGACCGCCCATCCCGCGCAGCGCGAGGACGGTCAGCGCGGTACTGGTCGCACCGTCAGCGTCAAAATCACCCACGATCATAATGCACAGGCTGTCTGCCAGCGCCTTTTGCAGGATGGCGACCGCCTTTTCAATCCCGCTTAGGGATTGAAAAGGATGCAGGTTTTTTGCCCCGCGCTCCAGTTCATTGGCACAGGAGACGCCGCGATGAGCGTACAGACGGCGTAATAACGGGTGCAAATCGGCGGGGAGTGCGGCAACGTCCGTCGCCTTTCGGCGACGGAGCTCGGTTTTACTGTTCACGAAGATCAGCCACCGTTTTTCTGACCGTCGAGGAATTTCTTCAGTTCCTGCGGCCCCTGGTAGCCAGGGATCAGGTTGCCGTCCTGCAACAGAATAGCCGGAGTACCCTGAATACCGTACTGGGCGCCCAGTTTAAACTGCTGAGCAAGGTCAATCTTGCAGTCGGCCGCTTTTACTTCTTCACCTTTCATTGCCGCATCAAGGGCCTTGTTACGATCGGCAGCACACCAGATCGATTTCATCTTTTTCGCTACCGGGCCTTCCATCCCTTCACGTGGGAAAGCCAGATAGCGCACGGTGATCCCCAGCGCATTATAGTCCGCCATCTGCTGATGCAGTTTATGGCAGTAGCCACAGGTGATATCGGTAAACACCGTCACCACATGCTGCTCTTTCGCCGCTTTGTAAACGATCATCTCTTTGCTCAGCGCGTCCACTTTCTTTTCCAGCAGCTGATTGGTGACGTTAACCGGGTGGCTGCCGCTGACATCGTACAGCGGCCCCTGAATGAAATGTTTGCCGTCGTCGGTGACGTACAGCACACCGCTTTCACTCAGCACGGTTTTAAAACCGGGCAGCGGCGCAGGCTGGATCTCGGTTTGCTGTAAACCCAGTTTGCTCAACGACTGCTTGATCGCGGCATCATCGGCGTTCGCCAGACCACTCACTGCGGCCAATATCACCGAGAGTAACAGGTAATGCTTTTTCATAACTATGTCCTTATCGCCTCACATACGGGCTGTTTTAATGCTGATTCAGGCGCGTGGATGGTGCTGCTGATGCAGCAGCCGCAGGCGCTCTGTCGCGACATGTGTATAAATCTGTGTCGTTGATAAATCGCTATGACCTAGCAACATCTGTACGACACGTAAATCTGCCCCGTGGTTCAGCAAATGGGTTGCAAAAGCATGGCGCAGGACGTGGGGTGACAGTTTGTCACTGTCGATGCCTGCCAGTGTGGCGTAATGTTTGATGCGATGCCAGAAGGTTTGACGCGTCATTTGTTTCGCACGGTTACTGGGGAACAGTACGTCAAGCGTCTGTCCATTGAGCAGCCACGGGCGGCCGTACTCAATAAACTGCTCGATCCAGTGCACCGCTTCTTCGCCCATCGGCACCAGGCGTTCTTTATTCCCTTTACCCATCACCCTGACCACCCCCTGGCGCAGACTGATATCACTCAGGGTCAGACCGACCAGTTCCGTAACGCGCAGGCCCGTGGCGTACAGCAGTTCCAGCATCGCCTTATCGCGCAATTCGATCGGCTGTTCCAGAGATGGTGCCTGTAATAGTCTTTCTACCTGGGCTTCTGACAGATCTTTCGGCAGACGCTGCGGCAGTTTAGGCGAGGAAAGCAGCGCGCTGGGATCATCTTCACGCAGCTTTTCCCGATACAGATACTGGAACAGGCGTCGCATGGCGCTAAGCAAACGTGCAGAACTGCTCGCCTTGTAGCCGCCTTCCAGGCGCTGCGCAAGAAACTCCTGCAGATTGACCACTTCTGCATTCAACAACGACAGCTGTTGGTGAGCCAGCCAGTCACAAAGTGAGCGCAAATCGAGGCGATAAGATACCACGGTATTTTGCGCCAGATTGCGCTCTATCCAAAGGGCATCAAGAAATTGCTCGATCAGATCGTTGTCCTGCACTCCTTTCCCCTTTTCAGCGACTTAATACAACAACAGGATATTGAGCACAATTATAACTCAATTTCTGTCCAGATATCAGGCAGTCATGCCGACCAGTGCCTATTATGCATGATTTATGTCTCTCTCTGAATATCGTTGCTGGAAGGCTATAAGGAAAATAAAGCAGGGGGATGAGGTTAAGTGAGTGATGCGAATCACAGTTGAATATCAATCAGTAGTGGTGATGGAACTCTCATCTGTTGACGACCGTAATGTGGAGAAAATGATGCACTCCGGCCGGGCCCGATCTCCGATATATGTTGCACTGCAACAAGTCAGTATATTACTCAACTTCGGCAGAATCAGAGTTTGCGGAATAAGAACTAACGAGCAAATTTGTTCGACAGAAAAACCATGCCAGCGTCACATAAAACATAAACTATGCTTAAAAATACAGATAAAAAGATATATTGCAGTTACATTTCTATGTACCCAACTTTTATTGCAAAGCCATTT
Organism: Erwinia piriflorinigrans CFBP 5888; assembly: GCF_001050515.1. Lineage (GTDB taxonomy): Bacteria > Pseudomonadota > Gammaproteobacteria > Enterobacterales > Enterobacteriaceae > Erwinia > Erwinia piriflorinigrans. The sequence goes on along the minus strand of NZ_CAHS01000006.1, from coordinate 335,386 downwards.
GAACTTGTTTAGCCAGCTCAGAATGTCTCCCGAAACTCACCATGGATAAATATATGACTCAAGATATGGATATTGGAAGGAGTATGAATCAAGATACACCTGTTTTCTACCAACAGGATTCAGGTGCTAAAAGCATAATGACCCTGGCTAATTTCCCCGATGATATGTTGCCCTTACTGCAGATGGAGAACATAGCAACGTATGAAGCCATGGGGCATTTCCGCTGTAATACATTGGTGGAACTGGGGTGTTATGATGGTCGGGCATTAGAGATCGCTCGATTACTGAATGCGCGTTATCAAGGTATTGATCTCAACCCCCGGGCAATTAAAGTATTACGTGAACGAGTTAAACAGGAAGAAATAGAAGATCGCGTGGATACTATTGTTGGAGATGTACTAACGCATATGAGCCGGGGTCAGCTATCGGTTGGCTCACAAACTCTTTATCTTCTTCCTTTCAATTTTTTAGGTAATTTTCGCGATCCTTTGCCGTTGCTAAAAAAGTTAGCAAAACTGGATGTGATCTCGGTGATCTGTGTGTTTAGTAACAGTCCAGAGGCTATCCGGGTTCGACACGACTACTACCTCAGATGTGGTGTGCAGGCACTGGAACTCCATTCTCATGAGGACGGCACGTTATTTACTGGGGCCGATGGCTTCTATTCCCGCTCTTACACTCGATCATCTTTTCACTCTCTTCTAACTCGGTGTGGCTTGTCTGTCATCAAGACAAGCGAAAACTTGCTAGCTTATTGCGGGACGGTGACTTCAGCTACATTAAATGCAACCGCGCCGATTCACACAGACAAAATCATCAGGTACAACAGTAATCGTTGAGATAGCCGCGTTGAATTAATCATCCTTAAGTACAAAGGCTTAGAGTCAATGTAACTCAATCGTATGCTAAATGTTATGAGCTGATAATTTAAAAAGTTACAGTTCAATATACCTGACTTGGCAGTAGGCCAATTCTATTGATGGAGTAATTATGTATATTGGCGTTCTGTTTGCGCTGGCGGCAGGCATGATGTGGGGACTGATCTTCGTCGGCCCCGTCATTATACCGGATTATCCGGCAGCACTGCAGTCGACTGCCCGTTATTTGGCCTTTGGGCTTGTTGCCTTACCGCTGGCCTGGTTAGACCGCCGCCGGTTGCGGCGTTTAACTCATGCGGACTGGCTGGAGGCGTTGAAACTGACGGTTATTGGCAACCTGCTGTATTACTTCTGCCTGGCAAGCGCCATTCAACGTACGGGTGCACCGGTTTCAACCATGATTATTGGTACATTGCCGGTGGTTATATCCGTGGCGGGCAACCTGTTTTATGGTCAAGAAGAAGGGCGGCTCTGCTGGCGCAGGTTAACCCCGGCGCTGTTGGTCATTGCCCTCGGGCTGGTAATGGTCAATATTGCCGAGTTAAAGGCGAACCTGACTCCGGTTGATCCATGGCGTTACGGCAGTGGTTTGGCGCTGGCTGTCATCGCAGTGGCATGCTGGACATGGTTTCCGTTGCGTAACGCTCGCTGGCTGCGCAAAAATCCGGGAACCCGGCCTGCCACCTGGGCCACGGCACAGGGCGTGGTAACACTTCCGCTGGCGCTGCTGGGCTATGTGGCCATTTGCGGACAACTGAGCGTCACCGATAGCGCATTTTCCCTGCCATTTGGCCCACGGCCTGAGGTGTTTATTCCACTGATGATCGCCATTGGCGTACTCTGTTCGTGGATTGGTGCGCTCTGCTGGAACGAAGCCAGCCAGCGGTTGCCAACGGTTTTAGTTGGGCCATTGATAGTCTTCGAGATCCTGGCCGGGTTGGCATATACTTTTTTGCTGCGTCAGGCGTGGCCTCCGCTACTCACCCTGGCCGGGATTGCCTGTCTGGTTGCAGGTGTTGTCGCCGTAATGCGCATAAAACCGAGACAGTAGGGCGGAAGCCCGGATCTTGCTGCATCAGGTTATCGCGCATGCTGCCATGAAAATGGCCGATTGCATGACAAACAGCAAACGGTGAGTTTAGCCAATAAATGTTGTTATATTAGCGCCCTCCGATCGGTTCGTTAGCGAAAACGGCGGAACGGGGTTTCCCCAATTTAGCCAATTTGTTCTACAGGGTTCGGGTGCTGTAAAGTATCATGCATACGACATCTGGCTGATTTAATGCCATCTACTCATTGTTAGAAAACGAATATGAACATTGGTCTTTTTTACGGCTCCAGCACCTGCTACACCGAAATGGCAGCAGAGAAGATTCGCGATTTTATCGGCGAAGATCTGGTGACGCTGCATAATCTGAAAGATGACTCCCCGGCGCTGATGGAACAGTATGATTTGCTGATCCTCGGTATCCCTACCTGGGATTTTGGCGAGTTACAGGAAGACTGGGAGGCGATCTGGACCGATCTGCCTGAACTCAATCTGCAGGGCAAAATCGTGGCGCTGTATGGCATGGGCGACCAGGGGGAATACAGCGAATGGTTTCTCGATGCGCTGGGCATGCTGCACGAAGTGCTGACGCCTTCCGGCGTTCAGTTTGTCGGGTACTGGCCGCTGTCCGGCTATGAATTTACCAGTAAAAAGCCTCTTACCGCCGACGGTAAGCAGTTTGTCGGCCTTGCACTGGATGATATTAACCAGTTTGAGCAAACCGATGAGCGTATCGCCCAGTGGTGTGAGCAGATCCTGACCGAGATGGAACAACTGCTGTAAGCGCCCTGGTGCGGCTACCCGTCAGCCTACAATTCTAGTTACCCGCTGGACGATCTGCCAAACTCTCTCTGCCAGTCATGATTTGCCGCTACACAGGCTCGTCAGAGCCTGCCAAACGGCGGCATTATTATTGATTATCCGGTTCCTTATCAATCAGCAGCTGTAGGCGCAAACAACGCCAGCTGCTGCTCTCCATGCCGTCAGCAAACAGCCACAGCTGTTCACGCGCTCCTTTGGCATCACGAAGTGACAGCAGGATCGCATGCCGGGTTAGCCACGGGCGGGAAATAATACGCCACTCGCGCTGACGCCAACGTAGCGCATGTCCACCCAACAGGGCGATACCTCCCTGACGGCGGTGGATGCGCCGCAAACTGCCTAGGCAATCCAGCAGTACCAAAGCCAGTAGCAGCATTCGCACCGGGATTGCGCTGACAGGCCATGAGGCAAACAGCAGCGCCAGCATGACCACGCCATGCAGTATCAGCGAAAGCCGCTGTGCCAGCTTTGATTGCCGCAGTTCACATTGCCATAGGACCACGTTGTTTATTTCTCTGCTGGATGAGCAACACCATCCTTTTCAGCTCTGCATCTGCCGGCTCTCCGTGATTCATCAGCCAGTTAAACAGATCGGGATCGTCGCACTCCAGCAGTCGGACAAACAGACGCTTATCACCATCGTCCAGCGAGTCAAATTCGTACTGAAAAAACGGCATGATCGAGATATCCAGTTCACGCATGCCGCGACGGCATGCCCAGTGAATACGTGATTTATTTGTAATATCCATGTCACTCAGCAACGGTTAACCAAACATGGCGCGTAGTGTAGCGCTTTTTTGCTTTGCTGTTGATGCGGCAATGATCATCATGCGAGATAGCACGCAAACAGCATGAGAAGTTGTCGGGTTATCGCGCCTTTTGTGCCGCAGCCCCCGGAAACAGGTTGCAAAGCAGGGCCGCTCTTTTAACATGAGTCTCAGATTTCACTACATTGCTTAATTTAGGACTGAATCATGCCAAGTATTTCTTTCCCGCCTCGTCAACCGGTGGCATCGACTCGTCTGCCGCTGACGCTGATTTCACTGGAAGACTGGGCGCTGGTGAATGCCAGCGGTGCGGACCATATCAGCTATTTGCAAGGGCAGGTTACGCTGGACGTGGCAGCCCTGCCCCCCAATCAGCATCGCCCTGCCGCACACTGTGATGCCAAAGGCAAGATGTGGAGTAACCTGCGTCTGTTCCACCGCACAAACGGCCTGTCCTACATTGAACGCCGCAGCCTGCGGGACAACCAGCTAAGTGAACTGAAAAAGTATGCGGTGTTTGCCAAAATTACCCTGGTCGCCGATGATGAATCCGTCCTGTTGGGCGTAGCCGGTTTCCAGGCCAGGGCCGCGCTGGCAAACCTGTTCAGCGCGCTGCCGGATGCTGAATCGCCGGTAACACAGCAGGGTGACAGTACGCTACTGTGGTTCGATCTGCCTGCCGAGCGTTTTTTACTGGTGACAACAGCAGAAAAGGCCGCAGAGATCGCGGAAAAACTGGCGGGTGAAGCCCAGCTTAACGACAGCGCTCAATGGCTGGCGCTGGATATCGAAGCCGGGTGGCCAATTATTGATGCGACTACCAGTGCGCAGTTTATCCCGCAGGCCACCAATCTCCAGGCGCTGGAGGCAATCAGCTTTAAGAAAGGCTGTTACACCGGGCAAGAGATGGTGGCACGCGCTAAATTCCGAGGGGCGAATAAACGCGCACTCTACTGGCTGGCCGGTACAGCGGGAGTCGTACCGCAGGCAAATGATGCGCTGGAGATGAAAATGGGCGAAAACTGGCGGCGCACCGGCACGATTCTTGCCGCCTGCCAGCTCGATAATGGTGACGTCTGGGTACAGGCGGTGCTGAATAACGATCTCTCCGCCGATACCGTACTGCGTGTGCAGGGAGATGACGGCGGGCAGCTGGCGATTCAGGCGCTGCCCTACGACATCACCGCCGGGTAATCACCTCGGCGTGACGTACAGATAGATGGCAAAGAAGTGGCACAGTGAGCCGCCGAGTACAAAGCCATGCCAGATAGCGTGGTTATAGGGGATGCGCTTAGCGACATAGAAAATCACCCCGAGAGAATAAATCATCCCGCCGGCAGCCAGCAGCCAGACGCTGCCTGCCGGCAGGCGCATCACCATCTGATACAGCACGATCACCGACAGCCAGCCCATCAGGATGTAGGTTACCAGGGAAAGTGCCGCAAAACGGTGGGCAAACGCCAGCTTAAAGATAACCCCAATCAGTGCCAGCCCCCAGATTATCGCCATCAGCCAGTGTGCCAGCGGCGACTTCAGCCCAACCAGCAAAAACGGCGTATAGGTTCCAGCAATCAACAGATAAATGGCTGAATGGTCGAGTTTTTTTAGCCAAAACTTTGCTCGTTCACCGGGGATAGCGTGATACAGCGTAGAAGCCAGAAACAGCAGGATAATTGTGCCGCCATAAAGACTGTAGCTGGCGATGGCCAATGCACCAGCCCCGGCATCTATGGCCTGGTTCAGCATCAGCACTAAACCAACAATGCCTAACAGGCAGCCCACGCCATGGCTGATACTATTGGCAATCTCTTCCGCCAGTGAATAGCCCGTCGTCACGACTTTCTCTTTCATCATAGTTAACTCATATCCTTACTTACCAGCCTCCGTCACCGCAGAGTGCCGTAACGGAAAATGCAACGCCTCTATCCTGGCTGAGAATAGTTTCAGTGTACAGCTGTACGCTAAAATAGAGTATTTCACCGTTATGCACACATTCCTGCAAGAAATACGCAATCGTTTACTTTACAATATTGAGCACTATTTCAGGATGATAAGTGAGATTGGTAAATGTCTGACAGGCTGGCACCCTTAGATTTTGGCACGATGACAGAGGTGGTGCAGTTCCTGATGGAGCTGGATAAGCTTAAAACCGTGGAGCGTCGTACCCGCCTGCTAAGTAATGCACGCCAGGAAAACTCGGCAGAGCATAGCTGGCACCTGGCCATGGCCGCGATGAGTCTGGCCCCCTTTGCTCGTGAAGCGGTCAATGTCCAGCATGTGATACAGATGGCACTGCTGCATGACGTGGTGGAAATTGATGCCGGGGATGTGATGGTTTACGACATCGCCGCACGCGAGGCGATCCAACAGCAGGAAGTGGCTGCCGCTGAGCGGATTTTTGGCCTGCTGCCCGATGAGTTGAATCAGCGTTTTCGTGCGTTATGGGATGAGTATGAAGCGGGGGAAAGCGTTGATGCCCGCTTTGCCAATATGCTCGACCGTGCGTTACCGATCATACTTAACCTGCATAATGAGGGCCAGAGCTGGCGCGAAAATAGCATCCGCCTGGAACAGGTCGAAGCGCGGAATGTGCAGCTGGCCAGCCAGTGGCCAGAATTGTGGTGCCATCTGAAAAAACATCTTGATGACGCACAGGCTAAGGGCTGGCTGCTGTGACCTGCCCCTTCTCAGACAGAGAGCTGGCTGCGGCCAGCCCTTTGTCTGCTAACAGCGAGGCGCTGACGATCTCTGACGGCTGACCACCGCGCTGCATCGGCATGCATCCCGGTGCCAATAAATCCCGGCCGCACGCCATTCACCCGGATGCCCTGCGCTGGAAAATATGGCTGACAGTACAGAAGCTAATGTCGCTGAGCCGGAGTGAGTAGGCTCTGCCTTCAACTTACAAGGGGTAGCCTAGCCACCGCTCTAGCGCCTCCCGCGATTGACGCAACACCAGCAGACTCGTTTCTGGTGAGACCGGTTCCGCAGCGCGATGCGGATAAGTATCGCGCTGGCGATGCATCCGCAACGGGATTTCCAGGCTGCAAGGAATGGAATGCATCTCAAGCACCTTCAGCAGCGGACGGTAGTCTAGTTCCCCCTTCCCTATAGCCGGAAAAAAGTACTCTCCATGACGTTTTAACACATCCTTGATATGACAATAACGAGAGCCCGGCAACATAGCGATAGCTTCCTCTATGGCATTCGTCCCGGAACAGAGTGATACGATATTGCCAGCATCAACGTTGAACGCGACCGCAGGGCTATTAATCTCTTCCAGCAAGGCAAAACCGTCTTCAGCCAGGCGGAAAACGTCGTTGTCAGGATCCCCCCCATTCTCTATACAGATCACACATTGGTGGTCATTAGCGATGGGTGCCAACATTTTCAGGTTAGCCACAATGCGTTGACGGTCGGCCTTTTTCCCGATACACGCGGGTAAAAAAGTAGCACCGATCATTGCGGCGAAGCGGATGCGCTGCGTAAACTGCGCTACCGCATCTTGGGCGCCCAGATTCATGGTCGCCCCCATGGCCTGCGTACGCAACTGATGTTTATCTAACATATCGCGGATATAACGGGCGTTGTTCTCACTAAATAATGCCGGGCTAAGGTTACCGGCATATCCCTGGTTATAAGCCAATTCCACATAGTGAAAACCCGCCTCGCGGATAGAGTAAAAAGCCACATCTGCGTCGAGGCCATCGAACATTGCCGTATTTACCCCCACAACGAGCTTATTCATACCGGTTTACCTTGTGCAGTGAAGCCGAATGGCCAGCCTGTTAGTAAACAACCGCAAGAGACAGGAGATGCCCGATACCAATCTGATAAATCCGCTGACTTTGTCACAGTACAGCACCCGAAATAGCGTCAACGCCGTCGGTGCGATCCTGTGCTCCTTTCGCCATTCGCAACGTCAACAGGAATGCCTGCTCGAAGGCTGAAGGCGAAGCCAGGTTTTTCCCGTAAATATTATATGCTGTACCGTGGTTGGCGGTCGCGACCGGCACGGGTAACCCTCCCTGCACTGTTACACCGCGCTCAAAACCCAACATTTTCAGCGCAGTCGCAAACTGGTCATGGTACATCGACACAACAGCATCGAGCTTTTCCGTCTCCATCGCTTTCCAGGTGGTGTCGGCGGGGTAAGGGCCAAACACTGCGATCCCCCGTTTACGCGCTAACTCCATCGCCGGCTTGATGATGGTCTGTTCCTCGTCGCCAAACAGGCCATTTTCACCACCATGCGGATTCAACGCCTGGACAGCAATACGTGGTTGGGTAAAACCCGCCTGGCGTAAAGTGCGATCCATAAGGATGATCGTATCCAACACCCCCTCTAAGGAGAGGTTGGAGACAATGTCTTTGAACGGAATATGTGACGTAGCACGCCCTGCCCAGGTGTTATCCACGATATTCACTTCACAACAGAACGCTTTCCAATCCAACTGATGCGCAAACCAATGCAGTTCGTCGCTGTATTGCAGGCCGCCGAGGTGCATAGCCTGTTTGTTGAGAGGAGCAAAGCAAATAGCCTGTGCGATACCGCTTTGAGTCAAATCCAGCGCTTTGCGGAGTGTCTCGAGAATGTACACTCCACTTTGCTCTGTGGCTTCACCATATTTGAATGGTAGCGGATGGCTACAGCGATGATGCAGCAGAAGCGTTTCGCCTGGCTGGAACTGTGCATCCTGCGGGCCGAAGATCTCCCTCCACGGAAAACAGCAGCCAGCGATATCCATTCCTTTTTGCAATTCATCGCGATCGGCGACAATGATGATATTGGCCTGTTGACGCAGTTCATCGCGAGATAACACTTTGGCCACCAGTTCAGGTCCGACACCGGCAGGATCACCGAGGACGAGGGCAATGACGGGTAAAGGCATACAGACTCCTCAATTGACTTGTATAAAAGATGGTGTTGATTACAACCCGGACAAAGTGCCTTCCAGCGCGTGATTTGCCTGTAACGGGATATCCGGACGCATAAAGAAAGTCAGCACGATGCCAAACAGCAGCAATACGATGGAACCATAGAAAGGGAGGCTCCAGTCGCCAGTCTTATCTATAATAATACCAAACAGGATCGGTGAAATAATCCCGGCTACCGCTGACCCGGCATTCATTAGCCCGCTGGCAATACCGACATGCTTAGGGGTAATATCCATCGGTATCGCCCAAACAGGACCAATGGTAAGTTCAAGACAGAAGAAGGCAACCCCCAGACAGAGCGATATGACCGTCAAAGAAGATGAATTAATTACCGGAATTAATAACAACAGCGCACTAAGAAAACTGAAAATAATCACATTACGACGCGCCGCTACAACATTGCGCGTGCGTTTGTAAATATAATCACTGACTACTCCGCCAACCATATTTCCCAATACACCGAACAAAAACACACCGGAGGTGAAAAGTGCCGATGATTTAATATCCATTCCGCGCCCGTTCATAAAGAACATGGGTAACCAGGTGAAAAATAACCAACCGGTCCAGCCATAGCAGAAATACACCCCCATGGTCGGCCCCATTCGCTTCAATAATGCGCCCCATGGCGTCGGTTCAGTGGTTTTCTCTATAACCTGGCTATCAGCTGGCGGTATCTGTTCCAGTTCATCCTTACTCAAATCATTATATTGATGTGGCGTATCGCGGAACCAGAGGATCCATAATGCCAGCCACACCGCCGTTATCAAACCCATGGCGATGAAAGAGAACCTCCAGGAATGCGCCAACACCAACAAAGCCACAATAGAAGGTGTCACTGCATTGCCAAACCGCGAGAAAGCATGGGTGATCCCTTGTACAAAACCGCGCTTCTCTTTTTTGAACCAAAAGGTGATGGCTCGTGCCTGAGACGGTAGAGCGGCTCCTTCCCCGATCCCCAGCAACAGGCGGCTGAGGAACAACGAAATGAAACCTCCGGCAAAACCAGTGCAAATAGTGGCAATAATCCAAATGCTGCCGCAAATAATAATCGTGTTTCGTGCTCCAAAACGGTCGCAGAACCAACCGCCTATTATTTGAAACACCAGATAAGTATAAGCAAAAGCGGAAAAAACAATCCCTAACTCGGTATTATCCAGACCGATTTCCTCTTTGATCAGCGCGGCTGAAGCGGAAAGGTTAACCCGGTCGACATACATTAAAAAAGATAATGCACAAAATAACGCAAGAACTTTAGTACTTTTATTTTTCATCAGATTCATAAACGTATCCTGCAGTCATTATGGATGTCCGCCTGTTGGTGCCTCAACGGCACCAACGTTCGAAATATCCGCGAAGCTAATCTATTTTAAATGAGCGTCAATCGCATTCACTCAATTGACGTTATAAATGTCCGGAGAATGATATTCTTATTCCCAGCCCCTGGCGTTTCTGTCATTAGATGATATAGGCACCTTTATGGTGACCATGCAAGATAGCGATGATCTGCCCACACTCAGCAACCACGGTGGCAATTTTTAGTTTCTCGATAAACTGCCCGTTGGTTTAGCCTGTGATCAGGAATTCACACCAGCGTCTGGGTCAGCGATATTGTCGTAATAATCGATGCGCTGGACTTTATGCGCGGATCGGTTCGCTTCAAACTCAGCGTTTAGCCAGGTATCAACCAGCATCAACGCCAACTCGGTACCTATAACGCGTGCTCCCATCGTCATTATTTGCGCATTATTGCTTTTGCGGGCACGGTCGGCAGAGTAGGCGTCGTGGCACTGTGCTGCGCGCACGCCTTGTACTTTATTCGCTACAATCGCCATGCCAATACCGGTACCACATAGCAAAATACCGCGCTCAAACTGGCCCTTGCGGATCGCTGAAGCCAGTGTGAATGCAATATCAGGGTAGATCTGCTCATTGTCAGCAATGTCATGACTAAAGTCAGTGACGTCTATATTTTTTGTTCTCAGATGTGCCTTTATCTTATTTTTCATGTCAGTGGCGGCATCATCTGCGCCTATCGCTATCTTCAACATCTCATCTCCTCCCGTTCCCGAACCCGCTCACATGTTTAAAACACAATCATATGAACAAACATATGTGAAGCCAATACTATTATCATCGATCAATAAAGTAGCAACACACCCATAGCAACTATGTCTAACAAGAAAATATGCACCATAGAAGCTTTTTTTTTGGCTGGGATGACAAATTATCGAAAACAAAGAATGTGATCACATTTTCACTAAATGAACATTTGAACAATTCAGGTGATTGCATATACTCCGTTTGATCGGCTTACCAGCCACAACCGTGCCGGACTGATGTAACGAAGAAACTTTCGGAGAGCAAAAGAATGACCTGGATATTCAATGAGTCGTCAGAGTTTGCCCAAGAGATGGTATCGGGTTTTGTTAACGTGCATTCTGCGTTAGTACGCCAGGTATCTGGAGGTGTGGTGCGCAACACCAAAAGCAAGCCAGGCAGCGTAGCTGTCATCATAGGTGGTGGATCCGGGCACTATCCGGCGTTTGCCGGACTGGTGGGTCAGGGGCTGGCACACGGCGCAGTGCTGGGTAATGTGTTCGCATCACCCTCAGCACAACAGATTTATTCCGTCGCCCGTGCCGCCAATAACGGTGGCGGTGTCTTGTTGGCATTTGGCAACTATGCGGGTGATGTGCTGCATTTTGGCCGGGCTTGCGAGCGGCTACGCAGCGAAGGAATTCCGTGTGAAACCATTGCTATCACCGATGACATTTCCAGCGCTACGCCGGATGAAATGAGTCGTCGCCGAGGTGTTGCTGGCGATCTGGTGGTATTTAAAATAGCCGCCGCCGCCGCAGAACGGGGGGACTCACTGGCGGACGTATTAGCAGTAGCGCACGCAGCGAACCAACAAACCCGGACACTGGGAGTGGCCTTTTCCGGCTGTACTTTACCGGGAGCAAAACAGCCGTTGTTTAGTGTTCCAGCCGGTATGATGGCGCTGGGTATGGGGATGCACGGCGAGCCGGGGATCAGCGAAATTCCGCTGCCTTCGGCTAAAAACCTTGCCAATATGCTTGTAGAATCGCTGCTGACCGAACTTCCTGAGGGAGTTATGCAACCGCGAGGGGCACGCATTGGCGTAATCGTTAACGGCCTCGGTTCGGTAAAATACGAGGAACTCTTTGTTCTTTGGCACAATGTTCAACAGTGCTTAGTACCGAAAGGGGTAAAAATTGCCGACGTTCAGGTGGGAGAATTCGTCACCAGCTTCAATATGGCGGGTATATCACTCACCTTTATTTGGTTTAATGATGAGTCGCTCGAAAAGTTGTGGCTGGCTCCAGCCAACTCGCCGGCGTTCTGTCGCAGCTCTGTTCTGTCTTACCAGCCACTAACCGACTTCCATCAAAGTGCAGTGACGGAGCGGTCTGTCCCACGAGGTTCACCAGCCTCACGTCAAACGGCTAATTGCATCGTGGCCATCATTAATGCCCTGACGAAAACGCTCATCGACAACGCTGAAGAATTGGGCAGAATTGATGCTGTAGCAGGTGATGGCGATCACGGCATGACCATGAAGCGAGGAGCTATCGCTGCTCAACGTGCGGCTCTAAACGCGCTGCAACAACATGCCGGTGCCGGTTCAATGTTACAAATTGTAGGGGATGCCTGGGCTAATGATGCTGGCGGTACTTCCGGTGCCATTTGGGGGGTGATACTGAATACTATAGGTTCCGCCTTGGGTAATACTGACAAGCCGGATGCTGCTGGCATTTCAAATGCTATTGTTCAATCCTGCCATGAGGTTATGCATTTCGGTAAAGCCAGGCCCGGCGACAAGACATTGGTTGATGTGTTGCTGCCTTTCAGTCAGGCATTGGTGGAAAATGTGAATCGCAAAATGCCACTGGCAAAGGCGTGGAAAGCGGCAGCAGAGGTGGCACGTCAGAGCGCCCAGCAAACGGCGCAATTGCTGCCGCGTATCGGCCGGGCACGCCCGCTGGCTGAACGCAGCATCGGTTCGCCAGATGCAGGTGCCATCTCTTTAGCATTGATGGTAGAAACCGTTAGCACCTACCTCAGCGAATGCGCGGCCTTAGAGGAATAAATGTGAAAAAAACGGTGATCCTGGGCGTCTCTCACAAAATGTATTTCGGTTGGCAGCAGACGCTGGATTGGTGCAGCGAGGTTGCCTCGGCATTACCCCCCGGGTCTGAGTCCACGGGGTTGGAGTTGTTTACCTTGCCAATGACACCAGCGTTGTCGATAGCGATAAAGACGTTTGCCGGCACGCCGATGGGCGTGGGTGCGCAAAACATGTCCGAAGAACCACCAGGTGCCTGGACTGGGGAAACCAGTGCTTCTTTTCTTGAGGAAATGGGTTGCCGTTATATCGAACTGGGTCATGCCGAAAGGCGGCGCCATTTTGGTGAAACGGTTGAAACTATAGTACGAAAGTTGAAGCTGGCTCTCATCCACCATTTAACCCCAGTGATTTGCATCGGTGAGCTGGAGCAAGTTAGCGCACAACGGGCAGCCCACATCGCCATTGCCCAAAGCCAGGAATTGCTGAATACATTGGGCAAACCACTCGAGTCGCCGATTATCCTGGCCTGGGAGCCACAATGGGCCATTGGCGCGTCAGCGCCAGCCAGCGATGGTTACATTCGGGAAGTGTGCAGCACTCTGCGCCGCCATCTGCAACAGCAATATGATATGCAGGTGCGAGTGATATACGGTGGCAGTGCCGGTCCAGGACTGTTAAGCCGCCTATGGCCCGATGTCGATGGTCTTTTTCTCGGGCGGTTCGCTCATCAGCCCTCAGCCTTTTCAGCTATCCTGGATGAAGCACTGGCCATCACAGCTTCTGGCATGCCCTCGTCTTGTCATCCGGCAAACAGCTTGAAACACAGTTAAATGGTAATCTGTTATACTGCAGAACAAATATTCGTTACTTAATATAGTGTTAGTTTCGCGGAGATCGTAACCAGATGGCTAAAACCAACTCTTCTCAGGACTATGAGTTACTTACTGAGCTTGCTATCGCCTATTACTGCGATGAAGTGACTCAAGAAGAAATAGCCAACAGGTTTGGGATTTCTCGTATCAAAGTCGGGCGTCTTCTTAAGAAAGCTAAAGAAGAAGGTATTGTTGAAATTAACGTTCGCTATCACCCGGTATTTAGCACAAACCTTGAAAAACAACTAAAAGAACGTTTTCCCGTCAGCCGGGCGTTAATTGCCCTGGACAATCAGGATGAAGAAGAGCAGCGACGCCAGGTTGCCGCACTGGTGTCTAATTATTTAGCTAATGTGCTGCGGGATAATATCGTGATCGCCGTTGGTCAAGGCAGAAATGTGGCGGCGGTGGCGGAATACTCAGGCTTAATTCAACCTAAAAACTGTCGTTTTATCTGCGGTATTGGCGGTACTCACCGACCCGGTGATGTCATTAATGCCGATCATATCAGCCGATTATTAGCAAAAAAGTTTGGTGGCAGTAGCGAATCACTCTATGCACCGGCCTATGTCGAAGATATTAACTTGAAAAAAGTTTTGCTTCAAAATGGCACTATCAATGAAACTCTGGAACGGGGCCGTAAAGCAGATATCGCGCTGGTAGGCATTGGCGATATGAATGAGGACAGCTATATGGTCAAGTTGGGGTGGTTTACACCGCAAGAAATAAACGATGCCAGCCTTAATCAAGGTGTGATTGGCGATATTGCCGGTTATGATTTTTTCAATGCTCATGGAAAACATGTCAATACTGTAATGGATAATCGCGTGATTGGATTAAATATAGAAGAGCTACGTCATATCCCTTGCGTCATTGCCATAGCGTCTGAAAACACCAAAGCCCTGGCAATTACTGGCGCACTACGAACAGGGGTAATTGATATTATAGCCACTAGCGCACGGAATGTCCGCACAATATTAAACTTCAGCCAATAATATAGCGTGATTTTTAATGCGTGACCGCCCATCGCTTTTTATATATTTCAATCAATGAGGTGCAACCCTGATTTTTAATATCATTAACACGTTACGGGCGAGCGCTGCTTTTCATCGTCCTCCCGCAGCATCAACGATCGACCCGGTAATATAAGAGGCGTTATCACTCAGCAGCCAGGCGATGGCGTGGGCGACCTCTGACGGCTGACCACCGCGCTGCATCGGAATAGCAGCCGCAACGCGATCTACCCGCTGCGGCTCTCCGCCATCGGCATGCATCTCGGTGTAAATAAATCCCGGTCGCACGCCATTAACCCGGACGCCCTGCGCCGCGACCTCCAGTGATAACCCTTTAGTCAGGGTATCCATTGCACCTTTCGAGGCGGCATAGTCGACATACTCACCAGGCGCACCCAGCCTCGCGGCGGCCGAAGAGACGTTGACAATCGCCCCGCCTCTGCCGCCGTGATGGTACGCCATACGCTTCACCGCCTCGCGGCAACAGATAAAACTGCCGGTGACGTTAGTCGCAAACACCTGGTTGATACGCGCGGCGCTTAGCTGCTCCAGCGTGGCCTGCTGAAACAGTATCCCGGCATTATTCACCAGTGCGGTAAGTCGTCCCGGCTGGCGGTCAATGCTGGCAAACATCGCCACCACTTCGTCCTCGTTGGAGATATCGGCCTGAATGGCAAACGCGCTGCCGCCCTGCCGTTCAATCTCCTGTACGACTTCATCAGCTGCGTCAGCACGCCGGGCGAAATTGACCGCAACATGCCAGCCCTGTTTCGCCAGCAGTATTGCGGTCGCCCGGCCTATGCCGCGACTGCCCCCGGTGACCAAAGCAATATTCATATCAGTACCTCACTAAGAAAAGGGTTGAGCGTAAAAATCGCTCAACCCTTATACCGCAGTTTGCATCAGCAACGATTACTGATATTCGCTTAGCGGCACACAGGAGCAGAACAGATTGCGGTCACCGTAAACATCATCCAGGCGTTTCACCGTCGGCCAGTATTTATTTGCACTGCCTGCGGGGAACACGGCAAGCTCACGCGTATAGGGATGGCTCCACTCGCCGACAATATCCTTCTGGGTGTGCGGCGCATTGACCAACGGGTTATCGGCAGCGGGCCATTCGCCGTTCGCCACGCGATCGATCTCACTACGGATCGCCAGCATGGCATCAATAAAGCGGTCAAGTTCGACTTTGCTTTCGGATTCAGTCGGCTCCACCATCAGGGTGCCCGCTACCGGGAATGACATGGTTGGCGCATGAAAACCGTAGTCGATCAGGCGCTTGGCAATATCCAGTTCGCTGATACCGGTCTGCTCTTTGATCGGGCGGATATCGAGAATGCATTCGTGCGCCACGTGTCCATCGCGCCCGGCATACAAAATCGGATACGCCGACTGCAAACGGCGGGCAATATAGTTGGCGTTAAGGATGGCCACCGAGCTGGCCTGCTTCAACCCTTCCGCGCCCATCATGCGGATATACATCCAGCTGATGGGCAGTATCGAGGCGCTACCGAACGGTGCGGCGGATACTGCGCCCTGCGCGGTCAGTACGCCTTCCAGCTGCACCACGCTGTGCCCCGGCACAAACGGCGCCAGGTGCGCTTTGACCCCGATTGGCCCCATGCCCGGCCCGCCACCGCCGTGAGGAATGCAGAAGGTCTTATGCAGGTTAAGGTGCGACACGTCTGCGCCAATATAACCCGGCGTGGTGATACCCACCTGAGCATTCATATTGGCACCGTCCAGATAAACCTGGCCGCCGAACTGGTGGACGATCTGGCAGACCTCACGAATGGTCTCTTCGTACACGCCGTGAGTTGACGGGTAGGTGACCATGATGCAGGAGAGCGCCTCTCCCGCCTGCCCGGCCTTATTGCGCAGATCGTGCAGGTCAATATTGCCCTGTTTATCACAGGCGACAACCACCACCGTCATCCCTGCCATCTGCGCCGAAGCCGGGTTTGTCCCGTGGGCCGAAGCGGGGATCAGGCAGATATGGCGAGAGGATTCATGACGACTTTCGTGATAACGACGAATAGCCAGCAGCCCGGCATATTCGCCCTGAGCGCCGGAATTTGGCTGCATGCAGAGCGCATCGTAGCCGGTCAGCTGTATAAGCCATTGAGAGAGCTGGCCGATCATTTGCAGATATCCACCCGCCTGCTCTGCCGGGCAGAACGGGTGCAGCTCGGCGAATTCTGGCCAGGTGATCGGGATCATCTCTGCCGCCGCGTTGAGTTTCATCGTGCAGGAGCCCAGCGGGATCATCGCCTGATTCAGCGCCAGGTCTTTACGTTCCAGGCTGTGCATATAACGCATCATCTCGGTTTCGCTATGATGGCGGTTAAACACCGGATGGGTGAGGATCTCGTCCTGACGTAGCATGTCCGCCGGGATGGCGTTCGCATCGGCATCCAGCGCCTCAATGCTTAACCCGTGCTGCGCGCCGAGCAGGATGGAAAACAGCGCCATCACGTCCTCACGGGTGGTGGTTTCATCCAGCGTAATGCCGACCGCATTGAGCAGATCGCTGCGCAGATTGACGCCAAAACCGTGTGCGCAGTCGAGTACCGCCGCTTTATCCGCCACCTCTACCGTCAGGGTATCAAACCAGCTGCTATGACGCAGCTTCAGCCCAGCCTGCTGCAACCCTGTGGCGAGAATATCGGTGAGACGGTGAATGCGGCTGGCAATACGCTTCAGGCCAGCCGGACCATGAAATACCGCGTACAGGCTGGCGATATTGGCTAACAGCACCTGCGAGGTACAAATATTGGAATTGGCCTTCTCACGGCGAATATGCTGTTCACGCGTCTGCATCGCCATACGCAATGCGCTGTTGCCCGCCGCATCACGCGAGACGCCGATAATACGTCCCGGCATCGAGCGTTTATGTTCATCACGCGCGGCAAAGAAGGCCGCGTGCGGGCCGCCGTAGCCCATCGGTACGCCGAAGCGCTGCGCGGAGCCGAAAACAATATCAGCCCCCTGACTGCCCGGTGACCGTAATAGCACCAACGTCATAACGTCGGCGGCCACGCTCACCACCACTTTGCGGCTTTTCAGCGCGGCAATCAGCACGCCGTAATCATGCACTTCACCACCGGTTCCCACCTGCTGCAACAGCACGCCGAAAACGTCTTCCAGCTCCAGCACTTTCTCCGCTTTATCCACCAGCACCTCAAAACCGAAGGTCTGCGCACGGGTACGCACCACGTCCAGCGTCTGCGGGTGAATATCATCAGCCACAAAGAAACGGTTGGCGTTTTTCAGCTTGCTGACGCGCTTCGCCATCGCCATTGCTTCGGCGGCAGCGGTAGCTTCGTCTAACAGTGAAGCGGAGGCGATATCCAACCCGGTCAGATCCAGGGTTAGCTGCTGGAAGTTGAGCAGCGCCTCAAGGCGCCCCTGTGAAACTTCAGGTTGATAAGGCGTATAGGCGGTGTACCAGCCGGGATTTTCCAGCATATTGCGCAGGATCACCGGCGGCGTCAGAACCGGGGTGTAACCCATGCCAATGTGGGATTTATAGCGCTGATTTTGTGCAGCAATCGCCTTTAACTCGGCCAGCGCCAGATGCTCGGTCAACGCTTCGCCAATCGGTGGTGGGCCGGGAAGCTGGATGTCGGCAGGCACAATCGAGCTAATCAAATCGGTCAGAGACGCAGCACCAATGGCGTGCAGCATAGCCGCCTGCTGCTCCTGCGACGGTCCGATATGGCGTTCGATAAAGGCTCCGTGGTGTTCAAGCTGGCTGAGTTTCTGGTTCATGGGCGGTCAATCCTGCATGGGACGGGTGAAACGGAGCGCGGGGTTCGAGCCGCGCCGTGGTGACAAAGCTATTCAGCGATCGCTGTCTGGTAAGCCGCAGCGTCCAGCAGGGTTGCCAGCTCGCTCTCATCGCTGGCCTTCATACGGAACAGCCAGCCGTCACCGTACGGGGCGCTGTTGACCCGCTCCGGCTCCGATGCCAGCGCACTGTTGACCTCGATGATTTCGCCACTGAGCGGGGCATAAATATCCGAGGCCGCTTTTACCGATTCTGCTACAGCACAGTCGTCGCCCTGGCTGTAGTGATTGCCCACTTCAGGCAAATCGACAAACACCATGTCGCCAAGCAGCTCCTGTGCATGCTCGGTAATGCCTACGCTGTAGCTGCCATCCGCTTCTTTGCGCACCCATTCGTGGCTGTCGCGGTATTTGAGTTCATTCGGTACATTGCTCATTGAAATATCTCCGGGAGACAAAATTAGTGCGTAACCGGTTTACCGGCGCGGACAAAAACAGGTTTGGTCACGGTTACCGGCATGGCGCGGTTGCGGATTTGTACCACCGCCTGTTCGCCAATACCGGCCGGGACACGGGCCAGGGCAATGCTGCACCCCAGTGTCGGAGAGAACGAACCGCTGGTGATTACGCCTTCAACCATGTTGCCGTCTGCATCGCTGAAGCGCACCGGAAGCGCGTTACGCAGCACCCCTTTTTCAGTCATAATCAGACCGACCAGCCGTTCCGTCCCTTTGGCGCGCTGCATCTCCAGCATCTCGCGTCCGATAAACTGGCGGTCTGACGGTTCCCAGCCGATGGTCCAGCCCATATTGGCGGCCAGCGGGGAAACCGTCTCGTCCATCTCCTGACCGTACAGATTCATACCGGCTTCAAGGCGCAGCGTATCGCGTGCGCCAAGCCCGGCGGGCTTGACTCCGGCGGCCAGCAGCTGCTGCCAGAGTTCCGCCGCCTGCTCATTCGGCAGGGCGATTTCATAACCCGGTTCTCCGGTATAACCGGTGGTGGCGATAAACAGTTCACCCGCCTGCACGCCAAAGAAGGGTTTCATCCCACTGACGACATCACGTTGGGCATCATCAAATACCCTTTGCGCTTTTTGCTGCGCGTTAGGCCCCTGCACCGCGATCAGCGACAGATCGTTGCGCTCAGTCAACTCAACGCCGTATGCCGCCGCATGCTGTGCGATCCACGCCAAGTCCTTCTCACGCGTGGCAGAGTTCACCACCAGACGGAAAAAATCTTCGTGGATAAAGTAGACGATAAGATCGTCGATCACCCCGGCAGAGGCGTTCAGCATCGCGGTATACAGGGCTTTGCCTGGCTGGGTCAGTTTGGCGACATCATTTGCCAGCAGATAACGCAGAAACTCACGGGTGCGTGCGCCATGCAGATCGACAATGGTCATATGAGAGACGTCGAACATACCGGCATCACGGCGTACCGCATGGTGTTCATCCATTTGCGAACCGTAGTGCAACGGCATCATCCATCCATGAAAATCCACCATCCTTGCGCCGCTGGCCTGGTGCTGTGCGAATAACGGGGTTTGCTGGGTCATATTCTTCCTGTGGCTGATATCCGGTTGCTGGCAGCGCCTGTTACCGCCATCGGCGGCCGGGCGCAAACGTTATCCTTACGCTGAACTTATCACCGAATTTGCCCATTAACCATAAGGTAAACGAGGTTGAATCCAGGTGAAGGCAAAATGCACCGCCGTTGAGTTTCTAGTTTTTTTTCACTGGAAAAACGCGAATTGACGCACATAAATGGCAAATATCCCTTTAAAAAGCAGTTCAAAAACAAAGGATTTATGCGTACCTAATAAAAAATGACTGCATGGAGGCGCTTATGACATTATTTAAACTAATGCGAATAATCAGGTAAGATTAGAATATTTCAAACGATGCTCGAAAATGGGGCTCGGATTGCACCATGTTGATTAAAGGGACGTGCGGCAATAAAAAAAGGGGCCGAAGCCCCCATTAACACGTCTGGCGCTAGCG
Organism: Erwinia piriflorinigrans CFBP 5888; assembly: GCF_001050515.1. GTDB lineage: Bacteria > Pseudomonadota > Gammaproteobacteria > Enterobacterales > Enterobacteriaceae > Erwinia > Erwinia piriflorinigrans. The sequence continues at coordinate 315,163 of NZ_CAHS01000006.1, read as the reverse complement.
CAGCCAGTCGGGCAAATCGTGCAGGCCCATCGCCTGTTTTAACAGCCGTGGCTTAACCCCCGGCAGGTTATCAGCCAGCGCCAGGCCGATATCACGCAGCATTTTTTTCGCCGGATGATTGCCGTCAAACAGTTCGCGGAACCCCTGCATGCTGGCCAGCATCACTGCGGCGCTATGTTTACGGCTGCGCTCGTAGCGGCGCAGATAGAGGTGCTGACCGATATCTTTGCCCTGCTGGTGCAGGCGGCGTACTTCACCGATTAATTCAGCCGCATCCATAAAGCCGAGGTTAACCCCCTGCCCCGCCAGCGGATGAATGGTGTGGGCGGCATCGCCGACCAGCGCCAGACGATGGGCAGCAAAGCTGCGCGCGTAACGCCCCATCAATGGGAAAGTTTTACGCTCGCTGGCCAGCTCACACAAACCGAGGCGCAGATCAAAGCTCACCGACAGCTGTTGATTAAACAGTGCTTCCGGCATCTCCTTCAGACGTGACGATTCCTGTGGCGGCAGCGACCAGACGATGGAGCTGAGATGCGGATCGCTAAGTGGCAGAAAGGCGAGGATACCGTCACCGTGAAACACCTGGCGTGCGACAGACTGATGCGGTTTCTCCGTGCGGATATTGGCGACCAGCGCATGATGCTGGTAATCCCAGAAGGTGAGTGGGATATCAGCTTTGTTGCGCAGCCAGGAATTGGCTCCGTCTGCCGCTACCAGCAGGCGGGCGGTCATCATGCTGCCATCCTGTAAGGTGACAAAGGCTTCTTTATCGCCAAAGGCCACCTGCTGTAGCTCGGCGGGAGCAAGCAGCGTGATATCACTTAGCTGCTGCGCACGCTGCCACAGCGCCTGATGGATCACATTATTTTCAATAATATGACCGAGATGCGCCAGGCCCTGCTGCTCATCGTCAAAGGCGATATGACCGAAACTGTCGCGATCCCAAACTTCCATACCGTGATAGGCGCTGGCGCGCATACCCAGGATCTGGCTCCACACGCCAAGATGCTGGAGCAAACGTTCGCTGGCCGCGTTAATTGCCGAAACACGCAGCGCATGCGGCGCATCGTTGGCTGGCGTGACCGGTTGTTCACGCTCCAGCACCGCCACGCGCAGTCCGCTGCCCTGTAAACCACAGGCCACCGCCAGTCCAACCATGCCGCCACCGGCGATGATCACATCATAGCTTTGCATTACTGCTTTCTCCTCAACGCTTAACCCAGCCCAGAGTGCGCTCGGCAAGCAAATTACGTAACGGCGGCAGGTTGTCCATCGCCATCAGTCCCAGATTGCGCCCAATCACCAGCGGCGCATAGCGGTTGGCAAACATTCTGACCAGCCCATCCGTAATGCCGATAGTGGCCCTTGCGTCCGGCCGGCGACGCTGCTGATAGTGTTGCAGCGTGGCATAATCACCCACGCCCCGCTGGCTGCGCCAGGCCGCTGCCAGCGTTTCCGCCAGTGACATGACGTCACGTATACCAAGGTTAAATCCCTGACCCGCAATAGGGTGCAGGGTCTGCGCGGCATTGCCGACCAGCGCCAGACGATGGGAAATATGCTGAGTGGCGGTCTGTAACTGCAACGGATAGCTGTGCCGTTGCCCAACCTGCTTCAGCCGCCCAAGCCGCCAGCCAAAAGCGCGTTGTAGACGCGCAAGGAACTCCTCATTGCTCCAGCCGTCCACCGCCGCTTTCTCTGCCAGCGGATGGCACCACACCAGCGAGCTGCGACCCTCTGACATCGGCAGCAGCGCCAGCGGCCCGTGCCGGGTAAAACGTTCAAAGGCCCGCCCCTGATGCGCCAGCTCGCTGGACACATTGGCAATCACCGCCAGCTGCTGGTAATCCGCGCTTTGCCACTGCATACCGCAGGCGGCGGCAACCTGTGAGCGTGCGCCGTCCGCCGCCACCAGCAATTCACCATCAAGTCGTTTGCCGCTGGTCAGCGTGACGCTGACGCTATCCTGCGAGCGTTCGACCCCGGCGACCTTATCCGGGCAGCACAGGGTGATGCCGGGTGACTGCTGTAAACGAGCAAACAATCTTTGCCCGACATCATGCAGTTCGACCACCTGCCCTAATGCCGATACGCCGTAATCAGCAGCATCGAGTGAGACAAAGCTGGCGTGGCCGCGATCGCTAACGTGAACCTGGGTAATGGCGGTAGCGACCGGAGCCAGTAACGGCCAGAGATCAATCGCCGCCAGCTGCTGACGGGTGCCTTCCGCCAGGGCGATAGCGCGCCCGTCGTAACCCGGATGGGCACGACCGGCAGGCTCGTTGGCTTCCACCAGCGTCACCGCCAGTTTTCCCTGGGTTAAATGAGAAATAGCCAGCGCCAGCGTGGCGCCGGCCATCCCTCCTCCTGCGATAATGATGCTCATGGACGTTTCGCTGCCGCCATCAGGGCTTCAATGTCATCGGCATCTTTGACCACCGAATCAGTCAGGTTCTCATTGCCATCGACGGTGATAATAATGTCATCTTCAATACGAATGCCGATACCGCGATACTCAGGCGGTACATCAGCATCCGGGGCAATATACAGACCGGGTTCTATGGTCAGCACCATGCCCGGTTGCAGGATGCGGTCACGATCGACACCGTAGTGACCCACGTCATGGACGTCCAGCCCAAGCCAGTGACTTAACCCGTGCATAAAGAACTGGCGGTGGGCATTTTCAGCAATCAGGATGTCAGGATCGCCCTGCATTATCCCTAGTTTAACCAGTCCACTAACCATAATTTCCAGCACTTGCGCCGTCACCTCACGGATGCTGGTGCCGGGGCGATACAGTTCCAGCGCACGGTTGAGCGAGGCCAGCACAATATCGTAGACGGCGCGCTGCGGAGCGCTGAACTTGCCGCCTACCGGAAAAGTGCGTGTAATATCTCCGGCATAGCCTTGCAATTCACAGCCAGCGTCTATCAGTACCAGCTGGCCATCGCGCATCTGACTTTCGTTTTCGGTGTAGTGCAGGATGCAGGCGTTTTCACCCGACCCGACAATGGTGTTATAGGAGGGGAAACGCGCGCCGTGGCGATTGAATTCGTGTTGGATTTCCCCCTCCAGCTGATACTCAAACATACCGGGACGCGACTGCTGCATGGCTCGCGTATGGGCCAACGCGCTGATACGTCCAGCTTCACGCAGTACGGCCTGTTCTTCAGGAGATTTAATCAGACGCAGTTCATGTACCCACGGCCGCCAGTCGGTGAGCGTGGCAGGTGCAGAGAGATTCTGGCGTGAACCCTGACGCAGTTTCTCTAACGCGCTAAAAACGATGCCGTCAGCAAAGGCATACTGCCCCTGCGCGTGATAAACAACATCCAGCCCGTTCAGCAACAGATGGAGCTGATCTGCCATATCATCCCACGGTAATGCCCGGTCCACCGCCAGCGTTTCAGGCGCGGCGTCCTGCCCGAGGCGACGTCCAAACCAGATTTCAGCGGTCAGGTCACGCACACGGTTGAATAACACGCTGTGACTGTGATTATCTGCGCTTTTTATCAGCAGCAGCACGGCTTCCGGCTCGTTAAAGCCGGTGAAGTACCAGAAATCACTGTTCTGCCGATAAGGATATTCGCTGTCGTTGCTGCGCGTGACTTCCGGGGCGGCAAAAATTAACGCCGCACTGGCCGGGGCCATTTTCATTAACAGCGCCTGGCGGCGACGCAAAAACTCTTGCTGGGTCATTCAACCTCCTGAATGCAAATCCGTTAAATCACCACTGTCGGGGGATTTCCCTTAATGCAGCGTCGGTTTTTTCATTTCGACGTTGGTGGGCGCTACCACTCGGGTAAAGGTATCGTGGCACAGTAATGCGGCTACGCGCACATACTCCACGACCTCTTCCAGAGACTGCTCCAACTCTTCCTGATCTTCATCTTCATCATAACCGAGCTGGGCAATAGTGCGTAAATCGTCGATCGCTTCGCCGGTCTCTCCCTTCACCTTGTCGAGTTTTGGCTGCGTGACGCCTAATCCCAACAAGAAGTGGTTGACCCAGCCAGCAAGGGCATCGGCGCGGTCAAATACGCTGATGTCATCATCATCCGGCAGGTAAAGCTGAAACAGGAAGCCGTCATCTTCCAGCGCATTGCCCGTGGCGTCGTGCAGCTCTTGCAGAGGCAGAGCCAGCACCTGTGACCAGGCCATCCCCTCGTTGGTTAGATCGTGCACTTGGGTCTGCCAGCGGTCACCGCTGCCGCCGCAGATTAATCCGCTGATCAGACCATGCATTTCGGCAGGAGTCATGGCAACACCCTGCTGGGTAAGTACTGAGGCCAGAGCGTTGTAGCCCGGCATGATATTAGTTAGTGACATACGTTTTGGCCGTCGTTGGCTGAATAAGTTCATGTTATGCTACCACCAGGTGCCTCGATGATTCCAGAAAGGGGTTGTTTCTTATATTTGGGGTAGTTATAGTGACGCCCGTTCCAAGCCCTTGAGCGGTAAGGATGATTGCGGGTACAGTAATCAGTCAGGATGGTGACATGTCTGCACAACCGGTAGATCTTCAAATTTTTGGCCGTTCATTACGAGTAAATTGTCCGCCGGAACAGCAAGATGCGCTGAACCTGGCTGCTGAAGACCTCAATCAACGGTTGCAAGACTTAAAAGTTCGCACTAGAGTCACGAATACCGAGCAGTTAGTTTTTATTGCTGCCCTGAATATTTGCCATGAGTTGGCGCAGGAAAAATCTAAAACTCGTGACTATGCGTCAAATATGGAGCAGCGTATCCGGATGCTGCAACAGACCATCGAACAGGCATTGCTTGAACAGGGTCGCATTACTGAACGTACCGGAACGAACTTCGAATAACACTTTACCGTTAGCTATGATAGAGTGACGTTGAAGGACAAAATTCTCTGAGGTGTTTGCAAGCGGGCCAGTCCCCTGAGCCGATATTTCATACCAAACAGAGTGTGGCGCTCTGTAACCTGTGTGTATGCTCGGTCCGTCCGAGAAACCTGATGGTTACGACGGCATGCTCATCTTGAACCAAGGGTTCAAGGGTTACAGCCTGCGGCGGCATCTCGGAGATCCCTCTTTTATTCCTGCTCTACCCAGCCATTGACTGTCCCTTCGCCTCCCCGTCACCTACACTCACTGCAACAAGATTTTGCGTTACGCTCATCCAGCACATCGAATCGGGTGTTCAGGTAAGGCGTGATGTCTAACCGCAGACTGCACCTGTACCGGGAGACGCTGCTTTTATGAACCTCAACCTGCGCGATCGTCAGGATATCCGTCACCACATCCGCCAGCTGCGCCGCCAAATCAGCGACGAACAGCAGCAGCTTGCCGCCGTGCAGGCCGCCGAACGGGCGCTAAATTTTGCCCCGTTACAGCAAGCGAAAAACATTGCGCTGTTCCTTTCCGTCGATGGTGAACTCAATACACGCCCACTCATCGCCCGCCTCTGGCAACGTAAGCAAAATGTGTATTTGCCGGTGCTGCATCCGTTCTCACCGGGCAATCTGCTGTTTATGCGCTATGACCAACAAACCGCTCTGACAATCAACCGTCTGCGCATCCCAGAGCCACCGCTGGATATTCGTCATATTCTGCCACTCTCCGAGCTGGACGTGATGATGGTGCCGCTGGTGGCCTTTGATAAGGCAGGGCAACGACTGGGTATGGGCGGAGGATTTTACGACAGAACGTTGCAGAACTGGCCACAGCACGGTTTTTTACCGGTGGGGCTGGCGCATGACTGTCAGCAGGTGGAGCAGTTACCGATGGCGGAGTGGGATGTGCCGCTACCAGCGCTGATCACGCCGTCAAAGATTTGGCAATGGTCATTGCGGCGTTAATCAGCTGGCTCAACCCCCCGACGCTTTCGCCGGGGGGTTGAGCCAGCGGAACGTTAGTAAAGCAGACGGGCGCGGACGGTTCCCGGGATCGCCTTCATCAGCTGCAACGCTTTATCGGCAATTTCCTGCGGTGCTTCGACATCAATCACCACATATCCCATCTGCGGGGTCGTTTGCAGATACTGAGCGAGGATATTAATGCCCTGCTCGGCAAAGATCTGGTTAATCGCCGTCAGTACGCCGGGACGGTTTTCATGAATATGCATCAGGCGGCTGGCGTTGGCCCCATGCATAGGCAGTGAAGCCTCAGGGAAATTAACCGCTGACAGCGTAGAGCCGTTATCGGAGTATTTCGCCAGTTTCCCCGCCACTTCAATACCGATATTCTCCTGCGCTTCCTGAGTAGAACCGCCGATATGTGGCGTCAGGATGACGTTATCAAACTCACACAGCGGTGAATTGAAAGGATCGCTGTTGGTAGCCGGCTCTACCGGGAATACGTCAATTGCCGCGCCCGCCAGATGCTTAGACGCCAGAGCATTGCACAAAGCAGGAATATCTACCACCGTGCCGCGTGAGGCGTTGATCAGCAGTGCGCCTGGCTTCATCTGCGACAGCTGTTCTGCGCCAATCATATCTTGGGTGGACGGAGTTTCCGGCACATGCAGGCTTACCACATCGCTCATATTCAGCAGGTCAGAAAGATGTTGAACCTGGGTAGCATTACCGAGCGGCAGCTTGCTTTCGATATCATAGAAGAAAACGTGCATGCCGAGGCTTTCCGCCAGTACGCCCAGCTGCATACCAATATGACCGTAGCCGATGATACCCAGCTTCTTGCCACGCGCTTCATAGGAGCCAACCGCCAGCTTGTGCCACTGACCACGGTGCGCTTTGGCGTTTGCCGCAGGAACACCGCGCAACATCAACAGCAGCTCCCCGATAACCAGCTCAGCGACGGAGCGAGTATTAGAGAATGGCGCATTGAATACCGGAATACCGCGTATCGCCGCAGCGTCCAAATCAACCTGGTTAGTCCCAATGCAGAAGCAGCCAACGGCCACCAGTTTCTCCGCCGCAGCGAAGATCTCTTCGGTGAGGTGGGTACGCGAACGCAGTCCAATAAAGTGCGCATCGCGGATAGATTCTTTCAGCGATTCGCTATCCAGTGCGCCCTTATGAAATTCGATGTTGGTGTAGCCCGCCGAGCGCAGATTATCAACTGCACTCTGATGCACGCCTTCCACCAACAGGAATTTAATCTTGTCTTTCTCCAGTGATACTTTTGCCATTTCGCGTTCCCGACCTTGTTTTGCAGACCTCAGATGTGGCTGGATCCTCATCATCCCGCCTGTTGTCGAGGCGCTGTACGCTGCGCCAGGCTAAGCCAGCAGGTAAAGCGGCACCATGCTGCAACAGGCGTTCTGGTGAGGATATAAGATAGCCTTCTGCCAAAATAACAAAATTTACGCCAGCAGCAATACAAACGATTGCCTGCGGTTCAGCACGGCTGGCCCAACATGCAGCACAAATCAATAGAAAATCGCGGCGCAATCCCTGACATCAGGAGGATCGCACAGCTGGAGAGCACAATGTGACATAAGTCACTAAATTTTAGTCATGAAAAAATTGTTTTTTTTATGCCGAAATATCAGGTGCCGACACGACACCTGACAGATCATTTTTTAATGGTCTGCACACCACGGGCAGTGCCAATCAGCGCCACATCGGCACCACGGGCGGCAAACAGGCCCACTGTCACCACGCCAGTCAGGGCGTTGATCGCTGTTTCCAGCCTGATGGGGTCAATAATGCTGAGATTATGCACGTCGAGAATAATATTACCGTTGTCGGTCACCACATCCTGACGGTATTCCGGCAGGCCGCCGAGCTTTACCAGCTCGCGCGCGACATAGGCGCGTGCCATCGGGATCACTTCCACAGGCAGTGGAAAATGTCCTAACACATCAACCTGCTTCGACTCATCAGCAATGCAGATAAAGCGATCGGCGACCGCAGCAATGATCTTCTCACGCGTCAGCGCGGCACCACCGCCTTTGATCATTTGCATCTGCCCGTTGATCTCATCAGCGCCGTCAACATAGAGCGAGAGGGCGTCGATTTCGTTGAGGTCGAAAACGGGGATGCCGTAAGCCTTCAGTCTGGCGGTAGAAATCTCCGAGCTGGAAACCGTTCCCTCGATTTGGTGTTTGATCGACGCCAGCGCATCAATAAAATGCGCGGCGGTCGAACCGGTGCCAACCCCAACGATAGTCCCCGGCGTGACGTAATCAAGCGCGGCCCAGCCTACAGCCTTTTTCAGTTCATCCTGCGTCATGGTATGTTTAAAACCCGTGCTGCCACTCTGTGCGCGTAGTATAAAGCAAGCTCATTAAAAAAAACCGTTCTGTACCACGTTGATTGGCAAGAATGGAATCTGGCACGCAAAGTACTGAATTCATAATGTGGCATTCGCTCGGCGCAAGTTGCAGAATATATGGCATAGTGACCTACCACACCTGAAAGAGAGTGCAAAAATTAATGAAACGCCCGGATTACCGAACGCTTCAGGCGCTGGATGCAGTGATCCGTGAACGCGGCTTTGAACGCGCGGCACAAAAGCTGTGTATCACCCAGTCTGCGGTCTCACAGCGCATTAAACAGCTGGAGAACATGTTCGGTCAGCCGCTGCTGGTGCGAACCGTACCGCCGCGCCCTACGGAGCAAGGACAAAAACTGCTGGCGCTGTTGCATCAGGTTGAGCTGCTGGAAGAAGAGTGGCTGGGTGATGATAACAGCGGCACAACCCCGCTGCTGCTGTCGCTGGCGGTCAACGCCGACAGCCTGGCGACCTGGCTGCTGCCCGCGCTGAAAACCGTACTGACCGACTCGCCGGTGCGTTTGAATATTCAGGTGGAAGATGAAACCCGAACTCAGGAACGCCTGCGCCGTGGTGAAGTGGTCGGCGCGGTCAGTATCCAGCCGCAGCCGCTGCCCAGCTGTCTGGTCGATCGGCTGGGAGCGCTTGATTATCTGTTTGTCGGCTCAAAAGAGTTTGCTGCCCGCTACTTCCCGAATGGCGTGACGCGCTCCGCCTTGCTGAAAGCTCCGGCGGTCGCTTTTGACCATCTGGATGACATGCACCAGGCCTTCTTGCAGCAGAATTTCGATCTGTCGCCCGGCAGCGTACCCTGCCATATCGTTAACTCATCGGAAGCATTTGTGCAGCTGGCACGACAAGGAACCACCTGCTGTATGATCCCGCACTTGCAGATAGAGCGGGAGCTGGCGGAGGGAGAATTGATCGATTTAACGCCGGGGCTGTTGCAACGCCGTATGCTCTACTGGCACCGTTTTTCCCCGGAGAGCCGCCTGATGCGTAAAGTGACGGATGCCCTTCTGGCACATGGCCACCGCGTGCTGCGTCAGGATACGGCATAGTGGGTTTTGCGGGGCGGCCAACAAGCAAGCGGCCGCCCGCAGAACTCGCGTTACGGATTACGCTGTAGTTCAAACACCACATCAACCTGATCGTCAAAGTGAATACTCTGCTGCTCGTAGGTTTGCCCGGCAGAGGTCGATACGGCGGCATCAGCGGTTTTGTACATCCGCGCCATCGGCATGGGCTGGTAGTTGGCAACATGATAGCGAATGCTATAGATCGGCCCAAGCTTAGTGCCAAAGCCCTGCGCCAGTTCACCGGCCTGCTTAGTCGCATCCTCGATCGCCGCTTTTCGCGCCCGATCGCGGTACTGCTCTGGGTTAGCGACGCCTAGTTCAACCCCACTGATTTCATTGAGGCCTGATTTCAGCGCTCCATCCAACAGCTCGTTCAGTTTTTCAAGATGGCGCAGCGTAACCTGTACCTGACGCACCGCACGATAGCCTTTCAGCACTGACTTACCGTCTTTCTGATAGTCGTATTCTGGCTGAGTACGCAGATTCGCTGCGTTAACATCTTTCTTATCGATGCCGTTTTTGTTCAGGAAATCAAAATATTGCTGTACGCGGCTATCGGCCTGCTTTTTGGCTTCTCCGGCATCTTTAGCGGAAACGTTAACTTCAATAGCGAGGGTGGCAATATCCGGTGTGGCATCCACGCTGGATTTCCCAGAGGTAACGATATGCGGCCTGTTTGGTAGTTCATCCGCCTGCACTGCCAGTGGCAAAGTACCTAATCCCAATATAGCGGCCAGGGCCAGTTTAGTCAGCTTCACTGCGTTCTCCATGTGGTCTGTCTTCAAATTGATTCAAAAGGCTGGCGAACCTTGTCATCATGTCGCCAACCCGTTTTGCTGCGCAAATACACGTCATACTATGACCCCGGCTTCGCCAGCGAGTTCCCCTCATCAGGTGGAGATAGCCTGCCATGCCAGTTTGATGGCAATCGCCCACATCATCAGCCCTACAAGCAGATTAATTATGCGCTGAGCGCGTGTGGTATTGAGTCGCGGAGCTAACCACGCGGCCAGCAACGCCAGGCCAAAAAACCACAGCAGCGAGGCGCTGGCAGTGCCGAGAGCAAACCAGCGTCGTGCCTCTGGCGGCAGCTGACCACCGAGACTGCCGAGCACAACAAACGTATCCAGATAGACATGCGGATTCAGCCAGGTCACCGCTATGATGGTGATCACGATGCGCCATCGCCCGTGCTGCAACGCAGCCGCTGATGCCAGTTGGACATTTCCACCGCAGGCAATACGCAGCGCCCCCCAGCCGTACCACAGCAGAAAAGCCACCCCACCCCAGGTGACCAGGCTAAGCAGCAGCACCGACTGATTCAACAGGGCGCTACCGCCAAAAATACCGCCGCAAATCAGTAGAATATCACTCAGCGTACAGAGCGCCGCCGTCATCAGATGAAACTGGCGACGTATCCCCTGATTCAATACGAATGCATTCTGCGGCCCCAGCGGCAGGATCAGGGCTGCCCCCATAGCAACACCTTGAAAATAAACAGATAACATAATAAAACCTCGCCGGTTATTTTTTTCGGCAAGTGTATAGAGGTGGGATGATCAGGGGAAATTTAAAAATTTAATGGTCAATCAGAAATGCTAATAAAAGGAGGGAATGAACAGGGCTGACCGCTAAGGTCAACCCAGGTACAGCAAGGTCGGCATTGCGCTTAAAAACGGGCTAGCGCGTAATGCGATTATTCCGGCTGGGCGGTTTTTTCCGTCGCTTCGCCAGATGTAGTCTGATGAAAATGCACATCCATCTGCGGATAAGGAATACCGATTTTGTTCTCATCCAATGCGATCTTGAAGTTTTTCATCAGATCCCAATAGACGTTTTGCATATCGTCCAGCTTGCTCCAGCAGCGCACGATGACATTAACGGATGAACCGGCAAGTTCATTAACCCCTATCTGTACGCCACGTTCCTGCACCACACGCGGCTCGGCATCGACCACCTCACGCAGTACCTTAAATACCCGATCGATATCCGCATCGTAGGCAACGCCAATAATAAATTCATTACGGCGCTCAGGCTCACGCGAATAGTTGATGATATTGCCGCCGATAATTTTACCGTTTGGCACGACGATAATCTTGCCATCGGTGCTTCGCAGCGTGCTGGAGAAGATCTGTACCTGTAGTACCGTACCGCTCACACCACCGAGGTCAACAAACTCCCCCGCACGGAATGGACGGAAGGTCACCAGCAGTACGCCTGCCGCAAGGTTACCCAGGGAGCCCTGTAGCGCCATCGCAAAGGCTAAGCTGGCAGCAGCCAGTGCGGCAATGACAGATGCGGTTTCAACTCCCACTCGCCCCAGAGCCGCTATCAGCGTAAAGGCAATAATACCGTAACGAACCAGCCCGGAAAGAAAATCAGCTACGGTAGGATCGATATGTCGTGCTACCAGCAACCTGTTGACGGTTTTAGCAATAAGGCGCGCCGCAACCATACCAACAGTAATGATAACAATTGCCGCGACGATATTGACCACGTAACCAAGCAGCAGCGCCTGATTACGCACCAGCCAGCCACCGGCGCTGTTGATGCCATCTACCACATTCAAATTATCCATTTCCCTATCCTGTTGTTAGCCCAAGGGGCGTTCAAATTCTTGCCGTGATCACGGCAACCGCTGGAGTAAGGGTAAAACAATAAAGTGAGATGTGCCAAGTAAGTGGCGAGATTGCTTATATTTTCTGCAAAAAGCGCGAAAAAAAAGGCCCGTGCGGGCCTTTTTTGTACAAAAGCGTAATTACAGTACGTCGACGGCGTTCAACTCTTTAAATGCCTGCTCCAGACGAACAATCATTGAAGCCTGGGAAGCACGCAGCCATACGCGCGGATCGTAAAACTTTTTGTTCGGCTTATCTGCGCCTTCCGGGTTGCCCAGCTGCGCCTGAAGATAGCCTTCATTCTTTTTGTAGTACTGCAGGATGCCGTCCCAGGTTGCCCATTGGGTATCGGTATCGATGTTCATTTTGATCACACCGTAGCTGATTGATTCCTGAATCTCAGCAGCGGATGAACCAGAACCACCGTGGAACACGAAGTCCAGTGAGTTGTGCTCAAGGTTGTGTTTCTTGCTGACGTACTGCTGGGAGTCACGCAGAATAGTCGGGGTCAGTTTCACGTTACCTGGCTTGTATACGCCATGCACGTTACCGAAAGAGGCCGCAATGGTGAAACGCGGGCTGATTTTGCTTAGCTCTGTGTAAGCATAATCCACATCTTCTGGCTGGGTGTAGAGTGCAGAAGCGTCCATATGGCTGTTGTCAACGCCATCTTCTTCACCACCGGTGCAGCCCAGTTCAATTTCCAGGGTCATGTCGATTTTCGCCATGCGCGCCAGGTATTTGCTGGAAATTTCGATGTTCTCTTCCAGAGACTCTTCAGACAGGTCAATCATGTGAGAAGAGAACAGTGGCTTACCGGTTTTAGCGAAGTGTGCTTCGCCCGCATCCAGCAGACCGTCGATCCACGGCAACAGTTTCTTCGCGCAGTGGTCAGTATGCAGGATCACCGGCACGCCGTAGTGCTCGGCCATCAGGTGTACGTGATGTGCGCCAGAGATAGCACCGAAGATGGCAGCGGCCTGCGGCTGGTCTGATTTCAGACCTTTGCCCGCGATAAAGCCCGCACCGCCGTTAGAGAACTGGATAATGACCGGCGCTTTCACTTTCGCGGCGGTTTCCAGTACGGCATTGATAGAGTCAGTCCCTACGCAGTTAACAGCAGGCAGGGCGAACTTGTTCTCTTTCGCCACTTTGAAAATCTTCTGCACGTCGTCACCGGTGACAACGCCTGGTTTTACGAAATCAAAAATTTTAGACATGTTTGCTTGTCCTGTTTTTGTCGGCCGTTTAATCGGAATCTGTGAAATCAATCAGGCGGGGAACGTCCCCGCCACAGGGTTTACTGTTTTGCACGCTCTTCCAGCATGGCAACCGCTGGCAGAACTTTGCCCTCTACGAATTCGAGGAAGGCACCGCCACCGGTAGAGATATAAGAAATTTTATCTTCGATACCAAACAGGTCGATGGCTGCCAGCGTATCACCACCGCCAGCAATGGAAAATGCATCGCTGTCTGCAATCGCGTTAGCAACGATTTCAGTTCCTTTGCGGAAGTTAGGGAATTCGAACACGCCTACCGGGCCGTTCCACAAAATAGTTTTGGCATCTTTCAGCAGCTTAGCCATTGCCAGTGCGGTTTCGTCACCGAAGTCCATGATCTCTTCGTTATCCTGAACTTCAGACACTTTCTTCACGGTAGATGGCGCAGTTTCAGAGAATTCCGTGCCTACGCGAGAGTCAACCGGAACCGGGATCCCGTACTCATCACGCAGTTTTTTCGCCGCATCAACGAAATCTGGCTCGTACAGGGATTTACCGACGTTGTTCTCAATGGCCACAAAGGTATTGGCGATGCCACCGCCGACGATAACGGTGTCAGCAATCTTAACCAGCGAATTGAGCACATCAAACTTGGTGGAAACTTTCGATCCCCCCACCACTGCCACCATTGGGCGCGCAGGGCTTTTCAGCGCTTTGCCTAAGGCTTCAAGTTCAGCTGACAGCAGCGGACCCGCACAAGCAACCGGAGCAAACTTGCCCACGCCGTGGGTAGAAGCCTGTGCGCGGTGCGCGGTGCCGAAGGCATCCATCACAAAGATGTCGCACAGCGCTGCATATTTTTTGGAGAGGGTTTCGTCGTCTTTCTTTTCGCCTTTGTTAAAGCGCACGTTTTCCAACACCACCAGCTTACCAGCGGCCAGCTCAACACCATCGAGGTAGTCTTTTGCCAGGGAGACGTTGTCTGCTCCCAGTTTCTCTTTCAGGTAGTTAACGACCGGCAGCAGAGAGAACTCTTCGCTGTATTCACCTTCGGTCGGGCGGCCCAGGTGGGAGGTCACCATCACTTTGGCGCCCTGCTTCAGCGCCGCTTCGATGGTCGGCAGAGAAGCGCGAATACGTGCATCAGACGTCACTTTCCCTTCTTTTACCGGCACGTTCAGATCTGCACGGATCAGAACACGTTTACCAGCAAGATCCAGATCGGTCATCTTAATTACAGACATGGTGAACCCTCTCGTTGATTCTCAAAGTTTTATTGACGCAGCCGCGTCCAGGCTGAAACCGCTGGAGGCCATGGCTAACGTGGTATCGATCATGCGGTTAGCAAAGCCCCATTCGTTGTCACACCAGACTAAAGTCTTAATCAGGTGTTGACCACTGACCCGAGTCTGCGTGCCATCCACAATGGCACTGTGCGGATCGTGATTAAAATCAATAGAGACTAACGGTAATTCCGTGTAGTCGACTATACCATTAAACGCTCCTGATGAAGCACTTTGCAGCAGGGCATTGACCTCGCAGGCTTTTACAGCATCGCGTACGCTGACGCTAAGATCGATAGCCGTGACGTTAATGGTCGGTACACGCACCGCAATCGCTTCAAAGCGGTCATTAAATTTCGGGAATATGCGCGTAATCCCGGCGGCCAGCCGCGTATCGACCGGGATAATCGACTGGCTGGCGGCGCGGGTGCGGCGCAGATCCGGGTGATAAGCATCTATCACCTGCTGGTCGTGCATTGCCGAGTGAATGGTGGTCACCGTACCCGATTCAATACCCCAGGCATCATCCAATAGTTTGATTATCGGAATAATACAGTTGGTGGTACAGGAGGCGTTCGATACCAGCAAATGCTCTGGCAGCAGCTCCTTTTCATTGACGCCATACACCACCGTTGCATCCAGATCGTGATCGCCCGGATGCGAGAACAACACTTTCCTGGCACCGGCCTGCAAATGGGCTACACCATCGGCACGGCTGCCGTAAACTCCGGTGCAGTCCAGCACGATATCAACATTCAGCTCGCGCCACGGCAGAGCGTTAATCTCCGGGATATGCAGCAGGCGAATAGTGTCATCTCCGACCGTCAGCAGATCACGCTCCTGACGCACGTCCCAGGCAAAACGACCGTGGCTGGTATCATATTTCAGCAGGTGCGCCATCCCGGCCGCATCAGCCAGTTCATTGATCGCCACCACCGTGATCTCAGCCCGTCGCCCGGTTTCATATAGCGCACGTAAAACGTTGCGCCCAATGCGACCAAAACCATTAATGGCAATGCGAACGGTCATAGCACTCCAAATCTGAATTCATCTTGAAATCGGACAATTAGCCTGAGCCAGCAGTTGGAATTTGTACAGAACATTCTGCGCGAAAACATGGCGCACTGACGCCAATGACCCGTAAACAAAAACAAACTGAAACGCTTCAGCTAGAGTAATAGAAGTGAGGAATAATGGGAATGATTGGGATCAATTGTGGCGCGTAACTTTCGATCTGCGTCACAAAAATAGCAATTACCGTGAGGAAATGGGCGGATCGTCGATCCGCCCATTTATGCCGTGTTACAGCAGCTCTTTCGCTTTGGCAACCACGTTATCAACGGTGAAGCCAAACAGCTCAAACAGTTTTTCTGCCGGAGCCGACTCGCCGAAGCTGGTCATGGCAACAATGGCACCGTTCAGACCAGTATATTTGAACCAGTAATCGGCGATACCTGCCTCAATCGCCACGCGGGCGCTGACAGCTTTCGGCAATACGGATTCACGGTAAGCCGCGTCCTGCTTGTCGAAGGCATCGGTAGACGGCATGGAAACCACACGCGCTTTGCGCCCTTCAGCAGTCAGCTTGTCGTAAGCCCCCACCGCCAGCTCAACTTCAGAACCGGTAGCGATAAAGATCACTTCCGGCGTTCCCGCGCAATCTTTCAGTACGTAAGCACCACGGGCAACGTTCGCCAACTGCTCGGCGGTACGCTCCTGCTGCGCCAGGTTCTGGCGAGAGAGGATCAGTGCCGTTGGGCCGTCATGACGTTCAATGGCATATTTCCACGCAATCGCGGATTCAACCTGGTCACACGGACGCCAGGTGCTCATGTTTGGCGTCACGCGCAGGCTCGCCAGCTGTTCGACCGGCTGGTGAGTAGGGCCATCTTCACCCAGTCCGATTGAGTCATGGGTATACACCATGACCTGACGAATTTTCATCAGTGCAGCCATACGCACAGCGTTACGTGCGTACTCAACAAACATCAGGAAGGTCGCGGTATACGGCAGGAAACCGCCGTGCAGAGTGATGCCGTTAGCGATTGCGGTCATACCGAATTCGCGCACGCCGTAGTGGATATAGTTACCCGCTGCGTCTTCGTTAATAGGCTTAGAGCCAGACCACATGGTCAGGTTGCTAGGGGCCAGATCGGCGGAACCGCCCAGGTACTCTGGCAGCAATTTACCAAAAGCTTCAATGGCATTCTGCGAGGCTTTACGGCTGGCGATTTTCGCCGGGTTAGCCTGTAGTTGCTCAACGAACTTCTGCGATTCAGCAGCCCAGTTAGCCGGCAATTCATTTTTGGTACGACGTTTGAACTCTTCAGCCAGCTCCGGGAAGGCCTGTGCATAGGCTGCAAACTTGTCGTTCCAGGCCGCTTCTTTGGCCTGACCGGCTTCTTTCGCATCCCACTGCGCGTAGATATTCTGTGGGATCTCAAACGGCGCGTGGTTCCAGCCCAGCTGCTTACGGGTCAGTGCGATTTCTTCATCGCCCAGCGGTGCGCCGTGAGAATCATGCGTACCGGCCTTGTTAGGTGAACCGAAACCGATCACGGTTTTGCACATCAGCAGGGAAGGCTTATCGCTAACCGCTTTGGCTTCTTCAACCGCTTTTTTGATCGCGTCCGCATCGTGGCCGTCCACGCCGCGCACGACGTGCCAGCCGTAGGATTCAAAGCGTTGCGCCGTATCGTCGGTGAACCAGCCATCAATGTGGCCGTCAATGGAGATACCGTTGTCGTCATAGAAAGCCACCAGCTTGCCCAGCTTGAGCGTTCCCGCCAGCGAGCAGACTTCGTGGGAGATACCTTCCATCATGCAGCCGTCACCCATAAACACATAAGTGTTATGGTCAACAACGTCATGGCCCGGACGGTTAAACTGCGCCGCCAGCGTACGTTCCGCAATCGCAAAACCTACCGCGTTAGCGATGCCCTGTCCCAGTGGTCCGGTGGTGGTTTCGACGCCCACGGTGTAGCCATATTCCGGGTGACCTGGGGTTTTGGAGTGCAGCTGACGGAAGTTAGCCAGCTCGCCGATCGGCAAATCGTAGCCGCTGAGATGCAGCAGGCTGTAAATCAGCATAGAGCCATGACCGTTTGACAGCACGAAGCGATCGCGGTCAGCCCACAGCGGGTTGGTTGGGTTATGATTAAGGAATTCACGCCACAGCACTTCGGCGATATCAGCCATGCCCATTGGTGCGCCAGGGTGGCCGGATTTGGCTTTTTGCACCGCATCCATACTTAATGCGCGAATGGCGTTGGCAAGCTCTTTGCGAGAAGACATTTTCTGCTCCAGGTCGGATTTAACGCTTCGCCGTACTTAACCTATTGTAATGAATGAGTTATAGGGCAAAGCCGAAGGGAAGTCGATCATCAATGTACATGAAATACGGGTAACATGTACATGGCGCTGGCGGTAAAAAAAATCACATAACTTGCAGTTTAGCCCTAAGCCGACTATGCAACCGGCTTAACAAACGTTATAACCGCCTCTCGCAGAGAGGCTAATCCTCCGACGAGTCATAACAACGATTTGTTTTTACTCACTTGTTACCATTAATGGATAAAAATGGAATGAAGAAACGTATCTCTTTCATCGCGCTGGCACTGACTGGCTTACTTTCCGGCTGTCAGAATTTTGACAGCAATGCCCTGATGCAGTCTGGCTCCCAAGCCTGGCAGGCTGCGACCCTTAGCGATGCGCAGGTTAAAGAGCTGAGCGACAAATCCTGCCAGCAGATGGACAGCGAGGCACAAATTGCCCCTGACAGCAGTCCTTATGCACAACGCTTGAAAAAAATCTCTGCTGCGCTGGGAGATAACATCAACGGCACCCCGGCCAACTATAAGGTTTATCTGACTAAGGACGTCAACGCATGGGCGATGGCGAACGGCTGCATCCGCGTATATAGCGGCCTGATGGATTTAATGAGCGATAACGAGGTTGAAGGCGTGCTGGGCCACGAAATGGGCCACGTTGCTCTGGGTCACTCGCGCAAAGCCATGCAGCTGGCATGGGCGACTACCGCCGCGCGCAGCGCTGCCGCATCCGTGGGCGGGGTTACCGCTTCGCTGTCGCAGTCCCAGTTAGGCGATCTGGGTGAGAAGCTGGTGAACGCGCAGTTTTCGCAGGGCCAGGAATCCCAGGCTGATGACTACTCTTTCGACCTGCTGAAAAAACGCGATATCAATCCACAGGGGCTGGTCACCAGCTTTGAAAAACTGGCGAAGATGGAAGGCACCCACGCCAGCAGCATGTTTGACTCGCACCCCGCCTCACAGGCGCGTGCTGATCATATCAAGCAGCGTATTGCCGCAGGTAAGTAACATCGGTCAGAGGGCGGGTAAAACCGCCCGGTATAGTCATTAAAAATAATAAACGCATTTTCGAAAAGTATTTTACTCATACACTAACCAAACATTGAAAACATTGACTTAATAATAAAAATAACACCTATAATTAAAAGCAAAGAACCGGTTAAAAACTCAATCCTGTTGCGAATACTTTCATCTTTGGCTAATTTATAGAGTTTTCCAATCAAACTAACAAACGCGACCCACCAAACAACACCAACCAAGATATCAATGATACCTAAAGTAATAACCTGAGAGATAATATTGCCTTTTTCACTGACGAATTGAGGCAGTATACTAATAAAGAAGATAGCCACCTTGGGATTCAAAATATTCGCAGTCAGTCCACTAAGAAAAGCTCCATTATTAACTTTTTGAGGAGAACCCTCCTCAGCATTCTTATCACGATTAGAATGCAATTCTTTTAAAGATGAAAACCCAATCCATACAATATATAGCCCACCAAGCATCTGGATAATATAAAATGCATTCTTCGATGCGAGAAAAATAGCTGAAGCACCAATGACAGCAAGAATCATGTGAAAGAAGAGGCCACACTGAACGCCCAATGCTGAAAGCATACCCTCTCTTTTACTTCTAAAAGTATTCTTAGATACTATCAACCAGTCAGGGCCAGGCGTTACGTAAGACAATAAAGCCACGAAAATATAAATAAAATAAACAGACATACTCAACCCTCTTTTTAAAATTCCCTGCAAATCATTCTTGGGTTATCTTCCGTTGATACAGACTCTAATTTCACCCTATCTTCTAAAACACATGCCCGGAGCAGCCAACGATCAAAGCCATCATATCGGGGTGTAAACCTGGTTCTTCCATGTATTGCTCTGTTATTGTCAATAATAAGTAAATCACCAGACTCAAGAGAGACATAACACTTAGAATGGTTAGCTGCTTTTGATAAATTTTTTAAGACTTCGTTAGCTTCACTATCAATACCCTCCATAAGATCTAAATCGTAACAAATATAGTCATGGTTATTTTTTTTAAACACAGAAACTATACGTCCATTTCCTTTTTCACCATTACTACCCCCAAAAGAGTAGTCTACGCCCGTTTTAAATTTTTTTTCTGAAAGAATAGATATATCCCTATTACTTAAATAAGATTTAATCCTTCTTGTACTGGATGTAAATGTCTTCGCTTTTTTATCATGATCGGGCCTGATGCAAAGTAAGATGATATAATCAGGCTTCTCATAATGAAAAGCTATTTCCGTATGAAAATCAAGAAGAGACTTGGAGCTTTCTGATGAAAGGTGATACTCATGTTCTTTTGATGGGATTATATTTTGGAAAATAACACCTTTTTTCTCCTGCTTATATGAAACTAAATACCCTAACTGTTCGCCAATCATGGAAATAACACGCTCTCGGTAAAAATTAAAAGTGTCAGGAATAGAAAAATTATCCTTAGGTGTTAATATGTGGTCAGGAAGGACACTAAAACCACGAATAAGAAGTGCGCCATAGTCATTGCTATGGTTTCTGAAATCATATAAAGCTTCAATGATTTTATTGGGAAGCTGACAGGAGTATAAGTAGGACTCTTTAATAAATTTACAGGGGTAAACATAAGGAGAATAGGCAGATATTCCCAATGTTTTATCAATGTGAGTAGAGTTAAGTTCTAGAAAGTGTTTGCCCGATATTTTGGATATGTCCATATAACCACCTGCATTGTTAAGAGATTAAAAATACAAAGATGAGATATAAAGATAGGTCAAGCTGAATTCCTTTTACCATAGGCTCCGCCTTCTGTCGAGTATTACAGAAACAACCGTTTACGATATCTAAATCAACAGGCACACGATCCGATATGGCTATAAAGATGTGAGATGGGATAGCCAGTATTAATAAGGAAAATGGTACGCGAATACCTATTACAACCAAAAAAATTTGTTCAATAAAAAGCAATAACAGATTGTTTGATATTTACGTTGTGATCGTAATATCTGAAACGTATGTAAGCGTATACAAATTTGCAACTACCTCATTGAACGGCACCGATGGTCACGGGGATAGTTTCGTGCAACGCCAGCCCTGTGTTTTATGGCTATTGTGGATGATATCGTTATCCACGATACAAATCTCTGTTAATAAATAAACGATCTTTTTACGATGCGATATCTAAAATTAGATCCACATCACCAAATGGTGACCCAATTAGCCTATATTGTGCATTCAACTTGCCATCATGGAGAGATGGTTATCAACAATTTCAATATCATCCACACCATATTTGTCCTTTACTACATCGGCATTTTTCATCTTCTCACGTCGAAGAGACTTTTTCTGCAATGAAAACGCAAATACCAAAATCTATTATAAAAAACAGAAAATTTCTTCCCTGCCAGACACAAACGGACGGCAAGTACGAGTACAAATGTTACCAATAAGGTAAAATGAGTAAGGGCGGGTTGCCCCGCCCTTACGGCTTATTTGATCTTGTTGGCAGCCTGGACGTGCAGCATATCCAATGCCAGACTGGCAGCCGCCAGCGCGGTGATCTCAGACTGGTCGTAACCCGGAGCCACTTCAACCAGATCCATGCCAACGATGTTCATGCCTTGCAGGCCACGGATCAGTTTGCTGGCTTTATCGCTGGTCAGGCCGCCGATCACCGGCGTACCGGTTCCCGGCGCATGGGCCGGATCGAGGCAGTCGATATCAAAGGTCAGATAGATGGGCAGATCGCCGACTACCTGTTTCACCTGCGCCAGAATATCATCCACGCTACGATCGTTAACCTGCGCCGCATCCAGCACGTTAAAGCCCAGAGAGGGATCGAATTCGGTACGAATACCAATCTGCACGGAGTGTTCCGGGGAGATCAGACCTTCTTTCGGAGCCGTATAGAACATGGTGCCGTGATCGAAGGTTGGGCCGTTGGAATACGTGTCCGTATGCGCATCAAAATGCACCAGCGCCATCTTACCAAAGGTTTTCGCATGGGCGCGCAGCAGCGGCAGACTGATGTAGTGGTCGCCGCCAAAGGTCAGCATGCGCTTACCCTTCGCCAGCAGTTTTTCAGCATGTGCCTGCAATTTGTCGCTGAAATCCTGCGCATCACCAAAAGCATAGACCAGATCGCCACAGTCAATCACCTTCAGGTGCTGACGCAGATCGAACTGCCACGGCCAGCGACAGCCTTCCCAGGCCAGATTGGTGGAGATCTGCCGAATAGCGCCAGGGCCAAGACGGCTGCCGGGGCGGCCAGAAGTGGCAGCATCAAAAGGCACGCCGGTGATCACCCACTCCGCATCGCTGTCGTAGGGCTGGAAATTGAGTGGAAAACGCATAAAGCCAAAGGCGTTGGAAACCAGAGAGTTGTCATACTCATGGTTTAAGGTGTTGTTCATAGCAAATCCTCGTTAAACGGCGGCATCTTAATGCTTGCTCTGCCCGTTTACCCGGTATAGAAAAAATCCCTTCTGCGTCATATTCGACGCAGAAGGGATCGGAAATTAACTCATCGTCAAAGCGTTACTTTTTAGCAAAAATACCGTCAACGAACTTACCCAAATCATTACCATCGGCATTATTCAGGTTTTGCTCCGCTTCCGGCTTCAGCTCACCGTCTGGCGATGCATGATCGAAAAACTGTGGTAAGAACTGCTGCAATTTGCTCACCGCATCTTCCGGGGTAGTACCCAGTTTGTCAGCCAGCGATTGCAGCTCATCGTGACCAAAAGCAGACTGTAACTGGCTGGTGGCAACAGGTTGATTCTCACCGCTGCCGAGCCAGCTTTCGGCAAGACCGCCCAGGCCACCCTGTTGCAGCTTAGCCAGCACAGCCTGAAAACCACCCTGTGATTGCACCCATTGTAGGATCGCCATCATCGCCAGGCTGCCTAACTTGCCACCCATGCCCGACTCGCTGCCAGAGTTCTGCTCTTTGTCACCGCCGCCGAGTGCATTATTAATTAAACTGTCTAATAAACCCATGTCTCGCTCCTTAATCATCCATTTCAGGGACTGTCGATCGTCAAAAACATCGCCATCAGGCTTTAACGTTACTCATCTTCAAGATAAGTATAGCCGTAGAGTCCCGCTTCGAACTCTTCAAGGAACTGCGCGCGCAGCTCGTCATCCAGATCGCTTTGTTTGATCTGATTACGGAAGTGCGTCAGCAGCTCCGCCGGGTTGAGCTGCACATACTCCAGCATATCGGCGACGGTATCCCCTTCATCCGACAGCTGAACCTCAACGCGACCATCAGCAAAGGCAAAGACGTCCACCGCTTCAGTGTCACCAAACAGGTTGTGCATATTGCCGAGGATCTCTTGGTAAGCACCGACCATAAAGAAGCCGAGCATCGGAGGATTCTCCACATCGTACTCCGGCATCGGCATGGTGGTGGCAATACCGTCGCCGTCGATGTAATGATCGATGGTGCCGTCGGAGTCACAGGTAATATCCAGCAATACTGCCCGACGCTCAGGCACTTTGTTCAGCCCTTCCAGCGGCAGCACCGGGAACAGCTGATCGATGCCCCAGGCATCCGGCATCGACTGGAACAGCGAGAAGTTGACGTAGATTTTATCCGCCATACGCTCCTGCAACTCGTCGATAATCGGGCGATGCGCGCGGTTGCTCGGATCCAGATGCAGCTGAATATAGTGGCAGATGCTCAGATAAAGCTGTTCAGCCCAGGCGCGCTGGGTCAGGTCATAGGTTCCCTGCGAGTAGCCGGTATGGATATCAAACAGATCCATCTGGCTGTCGTGCAACCATTCACGCAGCGAGCGACGATTATTCGGCTCGTGCATCTCCTGCCAAGTGTCCCACATGCTGACGATAGGGCGCGGTGCATCTTCAACCGGCGGCTGGGGTTCGCTGAATTCGTTGCGCTCCACGCCGATAATGTTGGAGACCAGCACCGTATGATGCGCGGTCACGGCGCGCCCGGATTCGGTGATCACCGTCGGATGCGGCAGCTCGTTCTCATCACAGGCTGCGCCAATCGCCCAGATCACGTTGTTTGCATATTCGTTCAGACCATAGTTTACCGAGCAGTCGCTTTGTGAACGCGTGCCCTCGTAATCCACGCCCAGACCGCCGCCGACGTCAAAGCACTGAATGTTAACGCCAAGTTTTGCCAGTTCGACGTAGAAACGCGCCGATTCCCGCACGCCGGTAGCGATATCACGAATATTCGCCATCTGTGAACCGAGGTGGAAATGCAGCAGTTGCAGGCTTTCCATCCGGCCCGCCTCACGCATAATTTCTACCAGCTTCAATACCTGAGTCGCAGACAGGCCAAACTTCGATTTTTCACCGCCGCTGGACTGCCATTTACCGGAACCCTGGGAAGCAAGGCGCGCGCGGATACCGAGACGAGGTATCACGTTTAGCCGCTCGGCTTCTTCAAGCACCAGTTTCACTTCGGTCATCTTTTCCAGCACCAGATAGACCTTGTGGCCCATCTTCTCGCCAATCAGGGCAAGGCGGATATATTCACGATCCTTATAGCCGTTACAGACAATCACCGAACGCGTCATGCCCGCATGTGCCAGCACGGCCATCAGCTCGGCTTTGGAACCGGCTTCCAGCCCCAGCGGTTCGCCGGAATTAATCAGCGACTCAATAACACGTTTATGCTGGTTAACCTTGATCGGATAAACCAGGAAGTAGTCGCCGTTGTAGCCATAGGATTCGCGCGCGCGCTTAAAGGCGGCGTTAATTGAACGCAGGCGGTGTTGCAAAATTTGTGGGAAGCAGAACAGGGCCGGCAGACGTTGACCTTCTGCCTCGCGCTCTTTGACCAGTTTTGCCAAATCGACGCGGGCTTCCGGCACGTCAGGATCGGGACAGACGCTGATATGGCCCAGCTCGTTAACGTCGTAGTAGTTGTTACCCCACCAGGCAATGTTGTAGGTGCGCAGCATTCTGCTGGCATCCTGGTCGCTGATGGCGACCTCCTGCATGGAGCGTAATCCACTCTGCTCGCCTGCTGACGAACCCATAATTTTCTTCATGTCGTCAGACATCGCAAACCTCAAGTTGTAATGAAGCAAAACGGCTGGCAGCTACAGGAACATCCTGTAGCAAGAATTTATCGATTAACGGCCGGTTCGGCCACGCACGCGAAAGTGGTGCTGAAATCGTTTTTTGCAGTGTTACATTGTAAGACAAGTCGCAGACTCCGTGTAGCGGGCCAGAGAACTTATGAGGAAAACTCTCAGGATAATCCGAGAGAACCGCACCCAATTTATACGTTATCTCATGCAAATTATAGCCAGTCTGCGGATCAAGGGGCCGGGAAATTAGCCATCGTGATGCAGCAGAGTAAACAGGCTGTGGCAAGGTCAATGTTAACCCGCGATGCTGTCAGCATTATGACCAACACGCGGATAACTTCGCTGCAATTGACTGGCATGGATGATGAAATCAGGGAGACTGAACACGCCAGGATGGCGCAATTGGGCGGATAAAGCGAACTGGTGGTTCATTACCGTTATCACCTCCACACCTGCCTTCTCGGCACGCGGATAAAGCTGAAAATGAGGCTAAAAGCCAGCATATGACCCTCGCCACGGATGGGGTCTTTAGCGGCGTTTTATACAGCTCTGAAGGTTAAAATGCAAAATCTAAATGAGCTAAACAGGTGCTGTGACAGGATATTTTATTGCCCATTACCTTGAGTCACATTGATCCGGCAAAAAATGCTGGCAATCCGCTTAACGAGTAACCTAAAATAGACGTCCAGAAGTTAATCCGTCTATACAGGTCAACTTCTCACCGTCTTACTACTGCTCATGGCTTTGCCTGTGGGGGCGTAAAGTCTGAGTTTACCGACTCGTGACCAGTCTTCGCGCTATGCAGTTGATTTTTAACCCGTTAAATTCAAGGTAAAGAATAAAATGGCTAAACACCTTTTTACATCCGAGTCCGTATCAGAAGGACATCCTGATAAAATCGCCGATCAGATCTCTGATGCCGTGCTTGATGCTATCCTCGAGCAGGATCCTAAAGCCCGTGTGGCTTGCGAAACCTATGTGAAAACCGGCATGGTTCTGGTTGGCGGTGAAATCACCACCAGCGCATGGGTAGATATCGAAGAGATCACTCGACAGACCGTGCGTGATATCGGCTATGTCCATTCCGATATGGGCTTTGATGCCAACTCTTGCGCGGTGTTGAGCGCCATTGGTAAACAGTCACCGGATATCAACCAAGGCGTTGACCGTACCGACCCGCTGGAGCAGGGTGCTGGCGACCAGGGCCTGATGTTTGGCTATGCCACCAACGAAACTGACGTGTTGATGCCTGCGCCAGTGACTTATGCTCACCGTCTGGTACAGCGCCAGTCCGAAGTGCGTAAGAGCGGGACACTGCCGTGGCTGCGTCCGGATGCGAAAAGTCAGATCACCTTCCAGTACGACGACGGCAAGATCGTCGGTATTGATGCGGTGGTCCTGTCTACCCAGCATGCTGAAGACATCTCGCAAAAAGATTTGCAGGAAGCGGTGATGGAAGAGATCATCAAGCCGGTACTGCCGACAGAATGGATCAACGCCAATACCAAATACCATATCAACCCAACCGGCCGTTTTGTCATCGGTGGCCCAATGGGCGACTGCGGCCTGACCGGTCGCAAAATCATCGTTGATACTTACGGCGGCATGGCTCGTCACGGCGGTGGCGCATTCTCGGGTAAAGATCCGTCAAAAGTCGATCGCTCTGCGGCTTACGCGGCACGCTATGTAGCAAAAAATATCGTTGCTGCTGGCCTGGCCGATCGCTGTGAAATCCAGGTTTCCTATGCTATCGGCGTGGCAGAACCCACTTCCATCATGGTAGAAACGTTTGGTACAGAGAAAATCTCTACCGAAACGCTGACTCTGCTGGTGCGCGAATTCTTTGACCTGCGTCCTCACGGTCTGATCCAGATGCTGGATCTGCTGCACCCCATCTACCGCGAGACCGCTGCTTATGGTCACTTTGGTCGTGAACACTTCCCGTGGGAAAAAACCGACAAAGCAGCGCAGCTGCGCGAGGCCGCCGGCCTGAAATAATTTTCTACGTTGAACTTCAGGGGCATCCGTGGATGCCCCTCGATAGGCTTGCAGTTTACTTATTTTTTTTACCGAAGATGGTAACCACTACCCTCACTCCTGATTAGAGCATCCTTGGTGTTTTAAAGCAGAGCCTTATCATCAGTCTCATTCCTAACTTTGATAGGTTGGATTTGATGTCAATGAAGCTTTTGAG
This sequence comes from Erwinia piriflorinigrans CFBP 5888, assembly GCF_001050515.1. GTDB lineage: Bacteria > Pseudomonadota > Gammaproteobacteria > Enterobacterales > Enterobacteriaceae > Erwinia > Erwinia piriflorinigrans. The sequence continues at coordinate 288,155 of NZ_CAHS01000006.1, read as the reverse complement.
TTACCACCGTGCGTTACGTAAACGTTCATTACCCGCACTGTAATTCTGCTCCCTTTTTATTCGAATGCTACATCGATGCAAAGAAAAGTAACCCTAACATGTCATGATTGCTATCGTGATCGTCGTATTTATTAATGTCTCCTTGCATTCCCTGATTAACTTGCATACTTGCAAGATATTTAACAAGAACTATGAACGTATCGGCATTATTCATCATCAAATTAGCCATTAACATTGGCGTTTTTTTTATTACAGCAAGTGAACTCTCTTCACTTAAAATTTTAGGGGTTCCAAGATAGTTGAATATTTCAGCGGTAAAATCCTGAAAGAATTTATTATTTGTCACTATCCCATTATCCAGTGCAATATTAAATTCACGTTTTACTGCGCGAGTATCACCGGGTAAATAATAATCCTCAAACCGGGCTGCATGGCAAACTTCTGTAATACAGGATGTCAAGTGATACTCCTCACGGACTATGGCAGGTTCAAGAATGGTAATATTCAGATTTGAAGTCAGATTGCCACGGTGAGCTGGAGAATCTGGATTGGACTCCAGCATTATAAATATTCTTTTTACGGGATCTTCTTTCAATGTAAAACCCATCATAAAACGTTTAAGATGTTCTCCGCCTGCAATTGTAGTATGAAAAAAATCGGTATCCTGCGAGTAAAGCCTTCGTTTTGCTGAAACAAAAATGATATTTCTATACGAAATAGCTTTAGAACTATTAAGAAATATTTTCACTCGTGACATTTGATGACTAAGCCTTTTTATAGCCTCATCGAGTACTCTCTCATTGTTCGTATTAATGATTTTACAAAAAAGGCGCTTAATATTACCCTCTAAATCATGGTTATGAGCTGCTCGTGAGGCAGCATCGAGAATTTTCTCTGCTGAAATATATGCCGTTTTGTATTTCTTACATCCGACTTGAAGATATGCATGATCACGAATATTAGGAAGAAAACCATAATGAAGACGGTAGGGATGATTGAGTATTTCTGTACTGATAACAGAGTGTATAACTTCGTTTATCCGATACAAATCAATGACTACTGGTGTTTTTACAGGTAAAAACCTGTCTATAGCTCGAATTCTATCGTTAATTTCAGCCGAGCATTCAATTGGTTTCAGTATCTCTTGATAGATGCCATTCAGCGCTGGGGAATTTGGTTTGATAGCAATCTCTTTCTCTAATTTAACGCCTCTGGTTACCCCATCTATAAAATCATATCCCTCTTCAGAAGATAAATTTATTGCCGTATTCATGATGACTATAGCTATAATGTTGACCTCATCATAAATAATATGATTCCACTCCTGTAACTGTTTATGATCACTATCAGCATTCACAGCGTACTCAAGGCTTTTGATAAGATGTGATAGTGGAGCCCTGTCGGGCTTAATATTTTGTGTATCTAATGCCTCTTTCCACATATCACGAATCATCTCTTTTCCTGATGTTGATCTTGATTCAAGGTCAGACAATATTTTACTTTTTTGACTATGGAAATATATCTTGAAAAAATCTTTAGATAAAATAGGAACAAGATTCGTACAAATACGGGTATAGTAAAAATTTTTCTCATTTATTCTATTAAGCCAGGCATCAATGCCATCGTAAAAAAAGCCGTTTTGTCTGTCCACTATGGAAAAGTGCGACGCTATCATAACTCTATTCTCTTTCGTCGCACAGGCATTAGTTACCCATGCTGCCATCTCAAAATAACTTCTAAAGGATAAAAATTTAAAGTAGCTATTTGGCAGATACAATGTCACTCGGTCGTTTTTATTATTTTCAAAAAAAAATGCGTTCGCTGCACTGTAGCCGTTGATACTGAAAAATGCTGTTCTAACCTCTTTTCCTTCCAGCAACCCGACTCCGTTTAAGACATCCTCAGCTGATTCAGGTAAAATATCACTCGCTTCAAGGTCATATATAAATTGGATGAAAGTTTTTTTTATATATCTATCTTCTTGACTAAAACATTCAACCATTTTTTTCTTAGCATACTTATAAATATCCATGTCACATACCAATGAGACGAAATCTAGTGGTGATATATTCACCGCGTCCTTAGAATCAAATTCGCCTGATTTATTATGAATATATTTGATTTCATAGATTCTACAGAATCTATTCGCCTCGTCACGATGTTCCAAAAAGTCAGTATCGAATTTCGTGAGAAGGCATGCTGTAAGCGTTGTAGTCTTTAACGGCTCAGCAAAAACAACATCATTCCCGCTATCAATCCGCGTTCTAAAACACATAAGATAGTTTTTTTCAGGATCTATACCTAGATGGAATTTTTTTTGTAATGCCTCTCTTAAAAGAGTGGCCGCGATCTTTTCTATTCCTGGAAGCTCTGTATTGAATACTTCAAAATAATCATGTAGTGCTTGCATTCTGTTGTTTATAAAACTTTTATTAGCCTGTTGGTTTTTCTGTATATCATCATGGCTATTTTTTTTTCGGAAAATTTTATCCTTAATACTAATAGAGCTATCTTCTACATCCGCTATTTTTCGCATTTTACTTTTTTTGTTGAGGATGGATGCTTCTGACATTGGGAGTGTAAACGGATCATGGCGATCAATGTAATCTTCAGCATGAGACACTATTCCTGTGATGTGGCTCAATAGGAATCCTATTCCATTACCCATTTTTTTTGCTATTACTGATAACGGTGGCAAAGCGTATCGGCTTGCAGAACGCAGTTCCTGAATTGAGAGTTCTGTCTGTTGCTGCCGGGTGAGATTGCTGCAGCCCTGTAAAAAATCTCGTGTAAGCTGGGTCAAATCTGAGCTGAAAAATATGTTCACCCGCTGCTTAACTCCCTGACCATTTTGCCCGTTAGCTTTTCTTATCTTTGACTGTGAAAATGCGTGCTGGAGCGCACAGGCGTCATTATGGGGGAATGGGTAAAGAACAGAAGACAGGCTGTTATTTTCATTAGCATTGATATGACTACTACTATTTTTCTCAAAAGACGTTATTCCAGATATATAATATATCAATGCACTCGATAAATTTTTTCTGTTTACATTATAGCGATGTAGACCAGGTTCTTTTGCCAAATCACTTACAAAAACGTCGTGCTCGCTCTGACTAAAAAACATATCATTCCGTGGATAGAAAGATGGTATTTCCATTGACTCAAATCCTTTTTTACAATGATTAGACTAAATATATCTTCTTATAAAAAAGGATGTATGTAAACATTAAGATGCATTACATCTCTATTATTAAGATGGTAATTTATTAAATAAAGGAAAATATTTAAATAGTCCTTTGCTAGAGATAAATAACCAGAAGAAAATTTAATTGGTGTTTTATAAATTTTAATTCCTTTGCAATCAGGCTAGTCATTTTTTTAATTTTTCAGCACCATTAATAAAAACGTAACATCACCGAATTTCCAAACAATACAACGAGATAACCACAAGGTGAATCTTAAAGCAGGAAGCGAATGCCAACTGGAGTGAATTGCGTGCCCAGTACAGGGCAATGTGGAATGGGCCAGGCGGAGCATTGTCACTATTGACCTATACCCCTTCCAAAACGTTATGGTTGTTACAATTCCACCATACAAAAATGCCTTTCGATGTCAGTTAATAGTACTTGTGTGCGGGTATGCTAATGACCACGACATTAAATGCTCAACGTCATATCAAAACTATCAGACTGGTAATGCTGGCTTTCTGGGGACTGTCAATCCTGATTTGTAGCAAGCGACCCAGGTTCGGCTCGTTAAGTGGGGATCTTCGTTCTTCAGGACGAGGAGCAATCAACAGATGAGTCACTCGAATCGGTCCAATGGCCAGGTGACCGTTTTAGCAATCTAATGTAACCTCAAGAGTCTCCCTTTCTATGTCTTTTTGTTAACGATTACATATCCAATTCGATGATTATCCTCTCTATTTACAATATAAAACTATTATGGCGTCGATTAAAATGAGCAATTTTCAGCACTGTCTGATATTTTTCGTCCGAATGGATAGTACACACTATAATTTGCTATGGCTTACGGCTTAAAACGCTCTGCAACAGGGATAAAAACGCTTTTTCTGCAAGAATTTAGTTGTAACCGGTTACACTGGTGTGATCTGTCGCACAGTCTTGCATGGCCAAGTTTTCTACCATTCGACACCTCAATAATTCGAGTTGCAGAACGCGGCTACCGCCCCTGCTGCTTGAAGAATGACGGTTTATAACAACAATATGCGGTACTACTTAACGGAGGCGTTATGCCTGAAAAGAAAAAACGAAGCAGGACTTCAAACAAGGCCATGACCCTGTTCGTCTGCTTCCTTGCGGCACTGGCTGGCCTGCTGTTCGGTCTGGATATCGGTGTCATTGCCGGGGCACTGCCTTTTATCGCTAAAGATTTTAGCGTAACGCCTCATCAACAGGAGTGGATCGTCAGCTCAATGATGTTTGGTGCCGCCATTGGTGCCGTTGGCAGCGGCTGGATGTCCTCTTATCTGGGACGCAAAAAGAGCCTGATGATCGGCGCCGTGCTGTTTGTTATCGGCTCCCTGTGGTCAGCGCTTTCTCCCAACCCGGAGATGCTGATCGTCGCCCGCGTGTTGCTGGGCCTGGCCGTTGGCGTAGCGTCATACACCGCCCCGCTCTATCTCTCTGAAATTGCGCCAGAAAAAATCCGTGGCAGCATGATCTCGCTTTATCAGTTGATGATTACCATCGGTATTCTCGGTGCTTACCTCTCCGACACGGCCTTTAGCTATACCGGCGAATGGCGCTGGATGCTGGGCGTGATTACCATTCCAGCCCTGCTATTGCTGGTTGGCGTCTTCTTTCTGCCCAACAGCCCGCGCTGGCTGGCGGCAAAAGGGGACTTCCGCAGCGCTCAGCGCGTGCTGGATCGCTTGCGCGACACCAGCGAGCAGGCTAAACGCGAACTGGATGAGATCCGCGAAAGCCTGAAGATCAAACAGTCCGGCTGGTCGCTGTTCAAAGGCAACAGCAACTTCCGTCGTGCGGTTTATCTCGGTGTGTTATTGCAGGTGATGCAGCAGTTCACCGGCATGAACGTGATCATGTATTACGCACCGAAAATTTTTGAAATTGCCGGATTTGCCAATACTACCCAGCAGATGTGGGGGACGGTAATTGTTGGTTTGATTAACGTGCTGGCCACATTTATTGCGATCGGTCTGGTGGATCGCTGGGGGCGTAAGCCAACGCTGATCCTCGGCTTTATGGTCATGGCACTGGGCATGGGCGTGCTGGGTACGATGCTGCACTTCGGCATCAGCTCCAGCAGCGGACAGTACTTCGCGATTGCCATGCTGCTGATGTTTATCATCGGTTTCGCCATGAGTGCCGGCCCGCTGATCTGGGTACTGTGTTCAGAGATCCAGCCGCTGAAAGGGCGCGATTTCGGCATTACCGTTTCGACTGCCACTAACTGGATTGCTAACATGATCGTCGGGGCAACGTTCCTGACCATGCTGAACAATCTCGGTAACGCCAATACCTTCTGGGTTTACGGGGCACTCAACCTGTTCTTTATTGTTCTTACCCTGTGGCTGATCCCGGAAACCAAAAATATTTCGCTGGAGCACATCGAGCGTAACCTGTTAAACGGTAAGAAACTGCGTGATATTGGTCAGCGTGATTAATCCGTACTAATACGTTGATTCAAAAGTTAAAACAGGCCAGCATCATGCTGGCCTGTTGTTTTATCAGGCCCGCGCTATTTTTGTCCGACAACGGGGTTGCGCGCGGCTTGAATTGACCGCCAGCACGCCGTATTCTGCGCTTATGAAATCCGAAAGAATCCCCATTTGTTTACAACAGGCCGTTATGCGCAGGCTGCGCGAGAAACTTCAGCAGGCCAATCTGCGGCTCGAGAGCACCTATCCAGAACCCACACTGCATTACAAACAGCGAGGTACGGCGGCAGGAACGGCCTGGCTGCAAAGTTGGGAAATTCGCCTGAACCCGGTGCTACTGTTGGAAAACCAGCAGGCGTTTATTGATGAAGTCGTACCCCACGAACTGGCACATCTGCTGGTTTGGAAGCACTTTGGCCGCGTCGCGCCGCATGGCAAAGAGTGGAAATGGATGATGGAAAGCGTTCTGGGCCTGCCCGCGCGTCGTACCCATCAGTTTGCGATAGCCTCAGTGCGCAGCCGTGCTTTTCCTTACCGCTGTCGCTGCCAGCAGCATCAATTGAGCGTGCGCCGTCATAACCGGATAGTCCGGGGCGAAAGCGAATATCGCTGCCTGCATTGTGGTGACCTCCTCCAGCCCGGCGACTTCCAGCAGTCTTAAAAACTCCAATAGTTGATTGAAAAACATACGATACCAGGCTTATATTTCAAGCCATTATTCGTTATACCCCGTACATCTGCTACTCTCCATCACCGTTTTATGGATTACAGATTTACTGGAACATGTCTCGAAAATTTTTGGCCTTATTGGCGTTCTCCCTGCCCTGTTTTTCCCTTTTCGCCCACGCTCTAAGCCTGGATCACTACCAGCAGAATAATTTTAGCCAGGCTAAAGCCTTTGCGGCGCGAATTCATCACGATGCCCCAGGCTCATTTTATTGTGGCTGTACCATTCACTGGCAGGGGAAAAAGGGCGTGCCCGACCTGGCCTCCTGTGGCTACCAGGTACGCAAAAGTGCCGTCCGCGCCAGCCGTATTGAATGGGAGCATGTTGTCCCTGCCTGGACCTTTGGCCACCAGCGCCTGTGCTGGCAGGACGGTGGACGCAAGAACTGCGCCAAGGATCCTGTCTATCGCCGGATGGAAAGCGATCTGCATAACCTGCAACCGTCCATTGGTGAGGTCAACGGCGATCGCGGTAACTTCATGTACGAACAGTGGAACGGCGGCGACCAACAGTATGGCCAGTGTGCCATGAAGGTCGATTTCAAAAATAAACGGGCCGAACCGCCAGAGCGTGCGCGTGGAGCCATCGCCCGAACCTGGTTTTATATGCGTGACCAGTATCAGCTGCGCATGTCAAAACAGCAGACCCGGTTGATGACCGCCTGGAACCGGCTTTACCCGGTTACGCCGTGGGAGTGCGAACGCGATCGGCGGATTGCCCTTGTGCAGGGAAATAATAACCCTTATGTACAGCAGGCTTGCCAGCGGTAAAATCGCTGGCCTAAACTGCACGACATTGATATGTAAACTTTGACAGGATTTCCATGCGCATACCCCGCATTTATCACCCCGCGCCGCTAGACGCTGGCAATGAGATAGCCCTGAGTGAAGAGGCGGCTAATCATGTTGGCCGCGTACTGCGAATGGGGCCAGGCCAGATGCTGGAACTGTTTGATGGCACGAATCTGACTTTTGCCGCTGAAATTATTCAGGCCGACAAAAAAAATGTACATGTCAGGATCCACGCAAGCCGCGCCGACAGCCGCGAGTCACCGCTTTACCTTCATCTTGGACAGGTGATGTCGCGCGGTGAAAAAATGGAATTTACCATCCAGAAAGCAGTCGAACTGGGCGTAAATGTCATTACCCCCTTGTTTTCCGAGCGCTGTGGCGTAAAGCTGGATGCAGAGCGACTGGCGAAAAAGATCCAGCAGTGGCAGAAAATTGCCATCGCCGCCTGTGAGCAGTGTGGGCGTAACCGCATCCCTGAAGTGCGTCATCCAATGACGCTGGAAGCGTGGTGCGCAGAAGAGGATCGGGGACTCAAGCTCAACCTTCATCCCCGTGCAGAGCACAGCATCAATACGTTGCCGCAGCCGGTGGAGCGTGTGCGCCTGTTGATTGGTCCGGAGGGTGGACTTTCTGCCGATGAAATTGGCATGACGGCACAATATGATTTTACTGATATTCTGCTAGGCCCACGCGTGCTGCGTACCGAGACAACCGCCCTGACGGCAATTACTGCTTTGCAGGTGCGTTTTGGCGATTTAGGCTAAACCCAACCGGGCATCGGCATGATTGCCGGTTCCAGAATGTGGCTGAAGGGGATGTACTTTGTTCACTCATCGGATCATCCGATGAGCGTACTGATACTGAATAGCTTGTCTGAACACGGCATCCATTTAAAATGGCAAAAGATAGCTTAAAGCGGAGAGAATAATGATCAAACTTGGCATAGTGATGGACCCGATAACCTCCATCAATATTAAAAAAGATTCCAGCTTTGCTATGTTGCTGGAAGCACAGCGCCGTGGTTACGAAATTCACTATATGGAGATGAACGATCTTTATTTGCGCGGCGGCGAAGGGCGAGCGCGTACGCGCCTGCTAAGCGTTGAGCACAACTACGATCGGTGGTTTACCTTCGGCAATGAGCAGGATATTGCGCTGTCTGACCTGAACGTGGTGCTGATGCGTAAAGATCCCCCGTTTGACACCGAGTTTATCTACGCCACCTACATTCTTGAGCGTGCAGAAGAAAAAGGCACGCTGATTGTGAACAAGCCGCAAAGCCTGCGTGACTGTAATGAGAAGCTTTTCACCGCATGGTTTGCCGACCTGACGCCAGATACGCTGGTGACCCGCAACGCCAGCCAGATCCGTGAGTTCTGGCAGCAGCATGGTGACATCATCCTCAAACCGCTGGATGGAATGGGTGGCGCATCGATTTTCCGCGTCAAACAGGAAGACCCAAATCTGTCGGTCATCGTTGAAACCCTGACCGGGCACGGTAGCGCCTATTGCATGGCACAAAACTATCTGCCAGCGATTAAAGATGGCGATAAACGCGTGCTGGTGGTAGACGGTGAGCCAGTACCCTATTGCCTGGCACGCATCCCCAAATCGGGTGAAACGCGTGGCAACCTGGCGGCCGGAGGGCGTGGCGAAGCACGACCTCTTTCTGACAGTGACTGGGAAATAGCTCGTCGCGTGGCGCCTGTTCTGAAGAAGAAGGGGCTGATTTTTGTTGGCTTGGATATTATTGGCGACAAGCTGACCGAAATTAATGTCACTAGTCCAACCTGCATTCGTGAGATCGAAGCCGCGTTTCCGATCTCGGTTACCGCAATGCTGATGGATGCTATCGAAAAACGCCTCGCCTGATTGTTACTGCGGGAGCCGATTGCCCCACGGCTAACCTTTAATGCCCGCCTGTTTAGCGCGGGTATTAACCAGACTACAGAACATTAAGTATGAATTTACAGCATCATTTTTTGATTGCCATGCCCACATTGCAGGACCCGTTGTTCAAGCGTTCAGTGGTTTATATCTGTGAACACAATTCTGACGGCGCAATGGGGTTGATCGTGAATAAGCCGATGGAAAATCTGACGGTTGAGGGTATTTTGAAGAAGCTCAAAATTACCCCCACCGCACGCGAAACTGACATCAAACTGGATAAGCCGGTGTTCGCCGGTGGCCCGTTAGCAGAGGATCGCGGTTTCATTCTGCACTCGGCACAAAAGACCTTTACCTCCAGTATTCGCGTGTCGGATAACACGGTGATCACCACCTCGCGTGACGTGTTGGAAACACTCGGCACGCTCGAACAGCCGGATAACGTGCTGGTTGCCCTCGGCTATTGCGCCTGGGAAAAAGACCAGCTGGAACAAGAGCTACTGGAGAATGCGTGGTTAACGACTTCTGCTAACAGCAATATCCTGTTTCACACTCCGATAGCTGAACGCTGGCGCGAAGCAGCAAAAAGCATCGGCGTCGATATTCACAATATTGCCAGTGAAGCAGGACATGCATAATGAGTAGTCAGACCTTTCTGTCATTTGACTTCGGTACAAAAAGTATCGGCGTCGCCATTGGCCAACAGTTAACGGGCACAGCCCGTCCGCTAAACGCGCTGAAAGCGAATGACGGCATTCCTGACTGGAACAGGATCGAAGCCCTGCTGAAAGAGTGGCAGCCGGAGCGGGTTGTGGTCGGGCTGCCGCTGAATATGGACGGTAGCGAACAGCCGTTAACGACAAGGGCGCGTAAATTTGCCAACCGTCTGCACGGGCGCTTCGGCGTACAGGTTGATCTGCACGATGAAAGACTGAGCACGGTAGAAGCCCGGGCGGAACTGTTTGAACGAGGGGGATTTCGCGCGCTTAGCAAGGGCAACGTTGACTCGCTATCCGCAGTGATCATCTTAGAAAGCTGGTTTGAGAATCACTATGAGTAAGGGTTGCTGGCGGCAACGCCAGACCTGAATAAAAGCGCAAAAATATTTTCTCCCGACCGCAACCTTTTCGTTGGCATCAGCGAAACTCAGTTTAAGGTCAGCAGGCGCTAACGCCTGCCCCATATTGGAGAAACCATAATGCGTAAGAAAAGCACCCTTAGCACGCTGGCTGCCGCAGCCATTCTTAGCCTCACTCTACCTGTCACCTCTGCACTTGCCGCTTTGCAAACAGGTGAGAAAGCCCCTGATTTTCAGCTGAAGGCCGCACTGGCGGGTAAGCCAACGACGTTCTCACTTCAGCAGTCATTACAGAAAGGGCCAGTGGTGCTCTATTTCTTCCCAGCAGCATTCAGTGCGGGCTGTACCCTGGAAGCACACGCTTTCGCCGAAGCAACCGATGAATTCAAAAAACAAGGGGCTACCGTCATCGGCGTTACCGCCGGTAATGTTGACCAAATCGCTAAATTTTCCCAGCTGGAGTGTCGTGACAAATTCACGGTAGCCGCCGATCCTGGCGCCAAAGTGGCTGGAGAATATCAAAGCACGATGCAGTTCAACGGTAAAACACTGTCCGACCGTACGTCGTACGTCATCGCGCCAGACGGCAAAATTTTGCTCAGCTATAGTGATAAAAATCCACAAGCGCACATCCAGAAAGCGATGGATGCAGTCAAAAAATACCGTCAGGCCAACCCGGCTTAACGCCTCTGTCTAACCAGGTCCATTATGCTAACAGCCATCGCTGCCGCCCTGCTGGGTGGCATTATTCTCAATCTGATGCCGTGCGTTTTTCCGGTTATTTCACTCAAGGCGTTGAGCCTGATCCGCCATCATGACAAACCCGCTCAGGCCAGAGCTGAAGGCCTGGCCTTTTTGTTCGGCGTGGTGGTCACCATGCTGGCGCTGGCTGGCGCACTGATGCTGGCGCGCTCGGGCGGCTCGGCGGTCGGCTGGGGGTTCCAGTTGCAATCACCGCTGGTTATCGCCCTTCTGGCGCTGGTCATGCTGGCGTCGGCGCTTAATCTGTTCGGCCTGTTTGAGATTGGCCTTTCAGTGCAGCGGGTCGGTGAAGTGGGCGGTCAGCGCGCAGGTTTAACCGGCTCCGCGCTGACCGGAGCACTGGCGATTATTGTTGCCACTCCCTGTAGCGCCCCGTTTATGGCCAGCGCCATCGGCTATGCGCTGACTCAGCCAACGCCGATCGGTCTGGTGATCTTTATAGCACTGGCACTGGGCTTTGCCGCCCCATTTACGCTAATCTCCTTTTTTCCACTGCTGGCACGCATACTGCCAGCGCCTGGCGCCTGGATGGTCACGCTAAAGCATGGACTCGCATTTCCGATGCTGGGGGCGGTCGCCTGGCTGATCTGGGTTCTGGAGCGACAGGCGGGTTCATTCGCGCTGGCGGCGATACTGGCGTGCTGCATCGTACTTAGTTTTGCCGCCTGGCTGTATGGCAAGGCGCAGAAGCGCCGTATGATGGGAAAGCGCCACTGGCCGATGCATATCGCCAGCGCAATATTCGTTTTGCTGGTTGTGCCGCCGCTGGCTAATATTGGATCGTATTCCCACCAGGCTGCCTCCGCTGAAAGCTCTGAAGCCGCAGCGACGGTGGCCTGGTCACCGCAGAAGGTGGAAGCAGTAAAAGGGCAAGGACAACCGGTTCTGGTCAACTTTACCGCTTCCTGGTGCATCACTTGCCAGGTGAACGATCGCACCTCGCTGTCAACCGAGGCGGTTAAATCCGCGATAGCACGGACCGGCACCATTTACATGATCGCCGACTCGACCAATTACAATCCTGATGTCGAACAGGCGCTCAGTGATTTCGGCCGTGGCGGGCTGCCGCTGTATGTTGTTTATCCTGCAAACGGAGGTAAACCGGTGGTGCTGCCACAGGTGCTGACGCCTCAGATCGTTATCTCCGCGCTCGATCGCGCCACGGTGAAGGGGAAAAAAACGTGAGCCAACCGATGATAAAAAGCGATCGCCATGCACCATGACTTCAGGCGTCACCCCATTCATTTCAGGGCTGACGATGTCAGATAATGAAGCCGATGCGCGGGCCTGGCCTGCACTGATGGCCCGCGCGCAGGCTGGCGACAAAGCAGCCTATAACAGGCTTTTGAAAGCGATGGTTCCCGCCATCCGGGCATTTGTGCGCAGAAAAATCTGCGATGAGGCGTTGGTTGAAGACGTGGTTCAGGAAGCGTTACTGGCTATCCACCGCGTGCGTCATACCTACGATCCACAGCGTCCCATTCTGCCCTGGGTGGCGGCCATCAGCTCAGCGCGGGCAATTGACGCGCTACGCCAGTCAGGTCGCCGTCAGGAGGTGCAGGATGAGGATGCGTTACTTAATCAGGCCGCAGAGCCGGATAATTTTGAGTCCACCAGGGGCGAAGAAAGTGAAGTTTTGACCGGATATCTGGACAGTCTGCCGCCGCGCCAGCGCGAGATGGTGGAGTTCGTGCATCTCGGTGAACAAAGCCTGGCGCAGGCGGCGGCACAAAATAATATGTCCGTTTCTGCGGTTAAATCACTTTTGCATCGCGCAATGTTAAACCTCCGTAAGTATGGCAAGGGTACCCATGAGAAATCATGATCGGCTGATCGACCAGCTCAGCAACAGGGCCAGCCCGGTAAAACGCACCTGGCCAACAGGTTGGCGCGTTGCCGCCTGGATTATCGCCGTGCTTCCCTGCGGCATGCTCAGCAGCTGGGCATTTCACAGCAAATATACCGACTGGTCGCAGCCAGGAGCGTTGTACGCGCTTATCTCGCTGCTGATTTCGTTTAGCATCGGCACCAGCGCCATTGCCGGTGCGTTTAATCTCAGTATCGCCGGGCGCAAGCCACTTCGCCTCAGGTGGGCTGCCCTGTCAGCCATGCTTTGGCTGGCTGTCAATCTGCTGAACACGACATCATCCCACGATCCGGCGGCGGCGGGCAGATTCGGCGAGGGGATACATTGCTATCTGTTTATGCTGACTGCCAGCCTGCCGATGATGGTGATTTCAATTATCTGTTTGTATCGTACCCGTTCGCTCTATCCCGCACAGTGCCTGGCGCTGGCAGGTTGCGGAACGGCTTTTATGTCATCGGTGCTGCTGTCTTTATGTCATGGGATTCAGCTACACCTGTTCGACTTTATTATGCACCTCGCGGCAGGCATAACGATTACTGCTATCACCATGCTGGCCGGACGAAAATGGATCCGTCTTGGTCAGTAGCGGTGAGTTTCAGGCCGCTGACGCGGTGCTCACCAGGCCCATTTTTTTCCGTTCGGCGAGGCTCTGTTCAAAGGTTTGCATCCCCTGCTGGCTGCCGGTCTGCAACAGCCCTGGCAACTGATGATTTTTTCCTTCACGGATTAAATTGGCTACCGCCGGGCTATTCACCAGTACTTCAAACAGCGCCACCCTGCCCTGTACTGACGTGACCAAACGCTGGGCAATCACTGCCTTTAAGCTGCCCGCCAGCTGGCTACGCACCAGATTCTTTTCATCGCCCGGAAACACGTCCACCAGTCGTTCCACCGCCTGCGTGGCACCACGGGTATGCAGTGTCGCCAGCACCAGATGCCCGGTTTCAGCTGCCGTCAGCGCCAGACGAATGGTTTCCGCATCGCGCAGTTCCCCTAGCAGGATCACATCCGGGTCCTGACGCAGCGCCGCCCGCAGCCCGGCGTCAAAGCGGGTGAAATGCAGCCCTTTCTCGCGCTGTTGGATCAACGATTGTGCGCTGTGGTGCAAAAATTCCACCGGGTCTTCCAGCGTTAAAATATGCCGTCGCTGCCGCTGGTTCATCTCATCGATCAATGCCGCCAACGTGGTGGACTTACCGCTACCGGTCGCGCCGGTGATCAGAATAAGCCCCTCTTCCATTTGCAACAACGAAGTAGTCACGGCAGGCAGGTGCAGGGATGCCAGCGGCGGACACTGCCCGGCAATCAAACGCAGCGCCAGCGAAAGCCCGTGGCGCTGGCGAAACAGATTAGCGCGCAGACGCACGCCATCGCCCAGCGTCAGGGCAAAATCCACCTGGCCGTTCTGCGTCAGTTCATGATATTGCGCTGAGGTCAGCCAGTCTGCGGCAACGCTTTCCAGCCACTTTTCTTGCAGCACGGGCCGATCGGGTATCGCTTCCAGTCGACCGTTACAGCGCCAGAATGGCGAATGTCCACTGCAAAGGTGCAGATCTCCCGCGTTATGCTTTACACTAAGGGCCACTAAATCCTCAATACCCATTTTTTTTCCCTGACTATGACTTCGATTAAGCACAACTTACAGCAAGTCCACCAGCGGATCTCGGCAGCAGCAGCGCGATGCGGGCGCGATCCACAAGAAATTACGCTGCTTGCAGTAAGTAAAACTAAACCTGCGAGCGCCATCGAAGAAGCGGTCGCCGCTGGACAATGCTGCTTCGGTGAAAACTACGTGCAGGAAGGGGTAGATAAAATCCAGCTACTGGCAAATCCTGCCCTTGTCTGGCACTTTATCGGCCCGCTGCAATCCAATAAAAGTCGTCTGGTGGCGGAGAACTTTGACTGGTGTCATACCATCGACCGCCTGCGCATTGCCGAGCGCCTTAGCCAGCAGCGGCCTGAGACCCTGGCTCCGCTTAATGTACTGATTCAAATAAATATCAGCGCAGAGCAGAGCAAATCAGGCATTATGCTGGCAGACCTGCCTGCGCTGGCACAGCAGATAGCCGCGCTACCGCGTCTGAAGCTGCGCGGCGTAATGGCTATCCCGGCACCGCAAGACGACTATGAGAGTCAGCTGGCGGTGTGTCAGCAGATGGCAGCTGCGTTTAAACAGCTGCAACAGCATTATCCCTGCGTAGATACTCTCTCGCTGGGAATGAGTGATGACATGGACGCCGCGATTGCAGCGGGAAGTACTATGGTGCGAATCGGCACCGCCATTTTCGGCGCGCGCGACTACGTCAGTGCCGCCGCTACACACAACAACTAAGGAACCCCATGTTAGCGTTGATCTTTCTGGTAACCACAGTGATGGCGATTTATATCAAAGTGCTGTTACTACGTATCTGGATGCAGTGGGCACGTTGCGACTTCTATAACCCGTTTTCGCAATTTGTGGTAAAAATTACCCAGCCCATTGTCAAACCGTTGCGGCGTATTATCCCCTCCATCGGGCCGCTTGATACCGCCTCATTGCTGATCGCTTATATCGTCAGCGTGCTGTCGGTTCCGGTCATGCTGCGCCTGTTTATCCCGGACCCGATTTTCCTTTATCTGGGCCTGGTGCTGCTGGTTAAGGCCGCTGGCGTACTGGTATTTTGGGTGATTATCGTGCGTTCGTTGATGAGCTGGATAAGCCAAGGCCGTAACCCGGTTGATTATGTGCTGTTACAACTGACAGAGCCGTTAATGGCACCGATCCGCCGCATTATCCCGGCGATGGGAGGTATCGACTTCTCGGCAATGGCGGTGATCCTGGTTCTGTATATGCTGAATTTCCTTGGGCTGGAATATGTGCCAGGCTGGGCGCAATTCTAACACCGCTTTACTCCCTGTCGTTGCAGCGCCCCGGCCACTGACTTGACTTCAGCCGCCGGGGCGGAACCTCTTCCCCCGCTTGCAGCCGCAGTTATTTTGGCGGCTGATCAAATGAAACAACAATCTGGATTGACTATGCAAAAAGTTGTACTCGCCACCGGCAACCCTGGTAAGGTGCGTGAGCTGGCCGACCTGCTGGCCGCGTTTGGCCTTGATATTGTGGCGCAGACCGAGCTGGGCGTAGAGTCAGCCGAAGAAACCGGTTTGACCTTTATTGAGAACGCCATCCTGAAGGCGCGTCACGCTTCAGCCGTAACCGGGCTACCGGCTATTGCCGACGATTCGGGCCTGGCGGTGGACGTACTTGGCGGAGCGCCGGGTATTTATTCAGCTCGCTATGCGGGTGAAGATGCCTCTGACCAGCAGAATCTGGATAAACTCCTGGCGGCGCTGAATGCCGTACCGGATGGCGAACGCCAGGCGCATTTTCACTGCGTGCTGGTGTATTTGCGCCATGCGGCCGATCCGACGCCGCTGGTGTTCCACGGCAGCTGGACGGGTGAAATTGCGCGTACCGCTTCTGGCGTTGGCGGCTTCGGCTACGATCCGATTTTCTTTGTCCCGGAGTTGGGCAAAACTGCGGCCGAGTTAAGTAAAAGCGAAAAGCTGGCCGTATCCCATCGAGGAAAAGCGCTGAACATGCTGCTGAGCGCGATGAAACATGGTTAATTTGCCCGCATTAAGCCTGTATATCCATATCCCCTGGTGTGTGCAGAAATGCCCCTATTGCGATTTCAACTCCCACGCGTTGAAAGGCGAGGTGCCGCATGAAGAGTATGTGCAGCACCTGCTGAACGATCTGGACATTGACCTGCCCCTGACATCGGGGCGCGAGGTCGGCACTCTCTTTATCGGTGGCGGTACGCCCAGCCTGCTAAGCAGCGAGGCGATGCAGATGCTGCTGGATGGCGTGCGCGCAAGGCTGCCGCTGTCGCCGGAGGCGGAGATCACCATGGAAGCCAATCCCGGCGCGGTCGAGGCCGATCGCTTTAGCGGCTATCAGCGCGCCGGGATTAACCGTATTTCCATTGGCGTACAGAGTTTCAGCCCGGCGAAACTACAGCGCCTCGGGCGCATTCACGGCCCGGAGGAAGCGCGACGCGCGGCGGAACTTGCCGCCGGTCTCGGCTTGCGCAGCTTCAACCTTGACCTGATGCACGGCCTGCCGGATCAGTCGCTGGAGGAGGCTCTGGACGATCTGCGTCAGGCGATAGCCCTGAATCCGCCGCATCTGTCGTGGTATCAGCTGACTATAGAGCCGAATACGCTGTTTGCCTCAAGGCCGCCACGCTTACCTGATGAAGACGACCTGTGGGATATTTTCGAGCAGGGCCATCAGCTGCTGAGCGCCGCTGGCTATCAGCAGTATGAAACTTCCGCCTATGCCAAACCCGGCTATCGCTGCGAACACAATCTGAACTACTGGCGTTTCGGTGATTATCTCGGCATTGGCTGCGGCGCACACGGTAAACTGACCCAGCCTGACGGAACAATTATCCGCACCAGCAAAACTCGCCATCCGCGTGGTTTTATGGCCGGTAACTATCTGGATAAACGTGTTGAGGTGGCAGATGCCGAGAAGCCGTTCGAGTTCTTTATGAACCGCTTTCGCCTGCTGGAGGCCGCCCCACGCGCCGAATATACGCGCTATACCGGCCTGTCAGAGCACAGCATCCGGGCGCAGATCGACACCGCGCTGGCTAAAGGCTATTTAACGGAGACGGCGGAATACTGGCAAATCACCGAGAAAGGTAAACTGTTTCTGAACTCGCTGCTGGAGCTGTTCCTGGCTGAATAGCTTCGGGGCACTCTTCCCGGCAAGATAAGCTGAATCCTTGCCGGGTGTTTAGCAGCAGCGGTCTTTTAAGGAAGTTTCTGGCTATACGTCAGTGAAAAGATGCGGCGTCTAATAGCCCACGGTCAAAAAAATGAAAATATAACCTTTATAGATCCTTTGCCGGAGGCACTTCAGAAATCTCCCGGTGTGGCAGAATTCAGCTTATTACTTTAATCCGGCAATCAACGCCTTACGTTGGTCTTCCAGGCTAATCACGCGATTACAGACTTCATGGCCAAAATTCTGAAAATCCTGCTGCTGGTTGTTCCATTCAGACTGAATCGACTGCTGTAAGCCCCCCAGGTTGCCCATGATCGCCTGCAATGGATTATCGCCGTTACCCACTGACTTAGTGCCCATCTCATTCAGGCTGTCCTGCACCACGCCGCCTAGCGCGCTTTGTACCAGCTGCTCACCGTCCTGGCGGACTTCTGCCACCGCCTGATGGTGGAAGGTCAGGCCATCGCTACGATGCTCAATAATTCGATTCATCTGCTGTTTCAGCTGACCATCCAACGTGATCAGGCGTTTACGCACGCTGCTGCTCTGTCCCAGCTTATCGACAATCACCCGGTCCAACGCCACACGACCTTTTTCCAGTCGCTGTTTCGCGCCGCTGTCAATCCACGGTAAATCACGGCGCAACGCGTTCTGATAGTCGACAGCCTTTTGCCGGGTCGCCGGGTCAGTGCTCACCAGATTGCCGTTTCGCTGCACGTCACCCGATGGCGAGATCGACAGATTGCCGCTGGCTCCCACCACTTTCACCTGCTGTGGGCTGATAACAATATCGTCCTGAGGATTAACGCGACACTGATAGTCTGCCTGAGCCTGGCCAGCGGCCAGCAGCAGCAATGCTCCACTGAATAGAGTTTTGCGCATGGTTCTACTCCTTGATAGGAAAAGGGGGCGACCGACAAAACGGTCACCCCCTGTTAAACGATGGTGAATGTCCCGCAGGCGGACGCTGCTTTAGGTTCCGCCGGGGTTTTCAACTGCGTCCTGGTATACTTAGTCCCACCAGACGTCAAAAAGTTCGGTGACTTTTACGTCATTCAGCTGGCGCGCTTCCAGCCAGTTTTTCACCAGCTCACGATGTTCATCCGTGCATTTGCCGATTTTTTGCAGGCAGACCAGACCTTCCCACTGCAAATAGCCGCTACCGTCAAACGCCAGTCCGTTAGGGGCAATCACTTCATCGATCATCGCATCAACGGTGCTGTCGATGGTCTTCTCGTCGCTCCCCTCAGGGAAGGTGAAGCCGACAGCGAAACCCAGCTCCTGAAACTCATCAATGTGCATTTTCTTGCGAAGACGACGACTGCGTTGTGTAGCCATTATTTAACCCTCTCAAACATCAGATCCCATACACCGTGGCCAAGACGCTGACCACGCTGCTCAAATTTCGTTAGCGGTCGCGATTCCGGGCGCGGAACCCAGTCGCCGCTTTGTGACTGGTTTTTATAGCCGTCGATGCTGTTCATCACCTCCAGCATATGTTGCGCATAGGCTTCCCAGTCGGTTGCCATATGGAACACGCCGCCCAGTTTCAGCTTACGCATCACCAGATCGGCGAACGGCACCTGCACAATGCGCCGTTTATTATGACGCGCCTTATGCCACGGGTCCGGGAAAAACAGCTGTACCATACGCAGCGAGTTATCCGGGATCATCGTATTCAGCACTTCTACCGCGTCATGACACATCACGCGCAGGTTATTCACCCCGGCCTCTTGCGCCGTTGCCAGGCAGGCACCCACGCCCGGTGAATGCACTTCAATACCGAGGAAGTTCTGCTGTGGATTGTTGGCAGCCATAGCGACCAGGGATGCGCCCATACCAAAGCCGATTTCTAACACCAGCGGGGCTTCCCGGCCAAACAGAGCGGTTAAATCCACCGGTTCCGGCTGATACTCAACGCCCATCACCGGCCACAACTGATCCAGCGCCTGCTGTTGACCTTTGGTCAGGCGGCCCTGGCGACGTACAAAGCTGCGGATCCGGCGCAGAGCGCGACCGTTTTCGTCAAATTCCGGTGAGATAACATCGTTTTTCATGATTCTGCCTGCAACTGTGCACTGTAGAAAGCGGGCATTATGCCCTCCGGGAGTGAAAACATAAAGGCCGGGCTGGCTGGCAATATCGCCCCCGTCTGCACAGAAGTCTCTGTACGCCCACACCATTCATAAATTGCAGTGAATAACCGGTTTACACTGGTTATTGTCTGTGCTGGAATCCCTGCCTGATTTATCTGAATGATGGGCGGAAACAGACACTATGCAGGCATCGCAGTTCTCACAGCAGGTACTGGACTGGTATCAGCGCTATGGCCGTAAAACTTTGCCGTGGCAGCTGGAAAAAACGCCTTATAAAGTCTGGCTATCTGAAGTGATGTTGCAGCAGACGCAGGTCGCCACCGTTATTCCCTACTTCGAGCGCTTTATGGCGCGCTTCCCCGATGTGAGCGACCTGGCCGCCGCCCCGCTTGATGAAGTGCTGCATCTCTGGACCGGCCTCGGCTATTACGCCCGCGCGCGCAATTTGCATAAGGCGGCGAAAACCGTGGTTGAGAAGCATGGTGGAATTTTCCCGCAAACTTTTGCCGAAGTCGCCGATCTGCCCGGCGTTGGCCGCTCAACTGCCGGTGCTATCCTGTCGCTGGCGCTGGGTAAGCATTTTCCTATCCTTGATGGCAACGTCAAGCGCGTGCTGGCTCGCTGTTATGCCGTAGCAGGCTGGCCAGCTAAAAAAGAGGTGGAAAAACGCCTGTGGCAAATCAGTGAAGACGTGACTCCCGCCAACGGCGTTAGCCAGTTTAATCAGGCGATGATGGATCTCGGTGCGATGGTATGCACGCGTTCCAAGCCAAAATGTGAAATCTGCCCGCTGAATAACGGCTGCATGGCATATGCACACGGCAGCTGGGCACAGTATCCGGGAAAAAAACCCAAACAGACTATCCCTCAACGCAGCGGATGGCTGCTGCTAATGCAGCAGGGCCAGGATGTATGGCTGGAACAGCGCCCCCCGGTCGGGCTTTGGGGCGGGTTATTCTGTTTCCCGCAGTACGCTACCGAGCCCGAGCTGCGCGCGGCACTGCGCGTCCGTGGGATTGATGACAGTAAACTGCAACAGATGAATGCGTTCCGCCATACCTTCAGCCATTTCCACCTGGATATTGTGCCTATGTGGCTGGATCTGCCTTCTGCCCGAGTGGCAATGGATGATGGCGCAGGTCTCTGGTATAACTTAGCGCAGCCGCCCGCCGTGGGGCTGGCCGCACCGGTGGATCGCCTGCTACAGCAGCTGCGCCAGCCACAACAAATGACGCTGAGCGCTCGCGCGACAGAAGAGGAAGAGTAAATGAGCCGAACTATTTTTTGCACGTTCCTGCAACGTGATGCCGAAGGACAAGATTTCCAGCTATACCCCGGTGAAATCGGTAAACGTATCTTTAACGAGATTTCGAAAGAGGCCTGGTCAAAATGGATGGCGAAACAGACCATGCTGATCAATGAAAAGAAACTCAGTATGATGAACCCTGATGACCGCAAATTGCTGGAACAGGAGATGATTAATTTCCTGTTTGAAGGCCATGAGGTTCATATAGAAGGTTATACCCCGCCGGAAGAATAAGCATTGGGCCTCAATGAGGAGGCCTTCTAATTTGTGGGCAATGTACGAAAATGAACAAGAAACTGATTTCTTTACTAATTATTGCACCGCTGTTGATCTCCTGCTCCAGCAAGAAACCTAACGTCTTCCATGAAGAGTGGGTTAAAGACACCAACGCCTTTGATATCTTGATGGGACAATTTGCCCACAACATCGAAAATATTTGGGGAATCAATGAAGTACTGATCGCAGGTCCGAAAGACTATGTGAAGTACAGCGATGGATACTATACCCGTAGCCATATTAACTTTGACGCCGGTAGCATCACCATTGAAACCATCGCCGGTACCGACCCAACGGCCAGCCTGCGTCAGGCGATCGTTACCACTCTGTTAATCGGCGAAGATCCCGGTAACGTCGACCTTTATTCTGACGCCAATGATATTCAGCTCGGCAAGGAGCCGCTGCTTTACGGCCAGGTACTGGATAACACCGGGCAGCCAATTCGCTGGCAGGGGCGCGCCGCCAGTTTTGCTGACTACCTGCTCCAGAATAAACTGCAACGTCGAAATTCCGGCCTGCATACAATATGGTCGGTTACCATCCCGATGGTGCCAAACCATCTCGATAAACGTGCACATAAATACCTGCCTATGGTGCGCAAAGCCGCAGAGCGCTACGGCGTCGATCAGTCGCTAATCCTGGCGATTATGCAGATTGAATCAAGCTTTAACCCCTATGCGGTAAGCCATGCTGATGCGTTGGGTCTGATGCAGGTCGTGCAGCATACTGCCGGTCTCGACGTTTTCCGCATGAAGGGGAAATGGGGCAAACCCAGCCGCAGCTATCTGCTGGACCCGGAAAACAACATCGATGCCGGAACAGCCTATCTGTCCTTGCTTCAGGGCAGCTATCTTGCCGGCATCAGTAACCCAACCTCACGTCGCTATGCGGTCATTACCGCGTATAACGGCGGAGCGGGTAGCGTACTACGGGTGTTTTCCAGCGATAAAGATCGTGCTTTCAGCGCGATTAACGGCCTGTCACCTACTGAGGTCTACCAAACGCTGACTAACAAACATCCTTCTGCCGAGTCACGTCGTTACCTGAATAAAGTGAACAACGCCCAGAAAGGCTACCACCGCTACTAGTCTCACCCACCTTTCATCATGGCGGACCCGACACTCAAGGTCCGCCACCTTCTACATACCATCACGATAGCGGATGACGTAATAACACACTGCGCAGAAATAGACTGAAATAAAACGTCCGCCGTTTCACCTTTTACGCCAATGACGTCATATCAATTCTTCATAGAAAACCGTTATCTCAGTTTAGTATCTGTTGTCAAAAACCCCCGACAAAGTCCTGTATAATAATTCCCCCCACCCAGAACGCCCACAAGACAAAATAATAAGACATTGATATTTTTGAATTAAAATGAAGATGGTTTTGATAGTGAGAGAAATTTTTAGATAGCTCTCACGTTTTCACAATTAATAATGATAAATTTATTGAACGTAATGTGAGTATAGCAATGATCTTTGCGACTTTTACCATTACGGATAGCAGGCAGCGCCATCCCGACGATCGCCGCCGTTAGTGGTGTGGCACTGGCTACTATTCTTAGGACAGGCTGACTGATTATGGAAAATGAGGTTACCGTGGAACAGAGGGATTCCGCCGACACTCTGGCATTAACGAGAACGCGTGCCAGAACACGTCTCCTACTAATTGACACCGCAATAAGACTGTTTGACGGGGGTGCCTTTCCGTCGATCACGGAAGTCGCGCAGGAAGCGCAGCTGTCACGCGCCACCGCCTATCGTTACTTCCCTACGCAAAATGCGCTAGTTTCAGCTATTGTCGCCGCGACACTCAGCCCAATGGCAGACTGGCAGCCCACTCATCAGGATGTGATTGCACGCATTGATGAATTATTCAGTTTCGCATTTCCACATATGCTGAAGCACGAAGGCACGCTGCGTGCCGCGCTACATCTCTCTCTGACGCAGTGGGCGCAGTTACAGTCCACGGATGCTACGTCGCGACAGGAAAGGCCAGAGCCCGGTAATCGCACGGCGATCCTGTCGCTGGTAACGCAGCCTCTCAGGGAAGAATTGAGTGTGGAGTTAAACGATCGCGTGGTGCGTGCGCTATCACTGGTTTACGGTTCAGAGATTTTTCTGGTAATGAAGGATGTCTGGGGCTGCGATAACCACGAGCTTCAGGAGATAGGTAAGTGGATCGCTAAAGCCATCGTGCGCCAGGCGCGGGAAGATGCGCAAGCAACGGGATAAGGTAGCGGCTACACCTCAGCACAGGGTTAAAGGGGCGACTGCTTTCGTCGCCCCACCAGGCTATTCAGCGATCACATACCCCTGCAAGCGCTTAATGCCGTTTTCATCGGCTGCCGCATAGACGCCCTGCAACTCTGGTGAGAAGCCCGGCAGCAGATTAAGCCCCTCTTCCAGCGCCAGGAAGTAGCGCTGCACCGCCCCGCCCCATACTTCTCCTGGCACCACGCACAGCACGCCCGGCGGATAAGGCAGTGCGCCTTCAGCAGCAATGCGCCCTGCGGCCTCCGAGACAAGCACCAGTTCGACGTTACCACGGATGAATTCGATATTGGCATCCTGGGGGTTCATCGCAACCTGGGGCAGAGTGTGTTGGCGGAACATCGCCTTTTGCAGATCCTTTACATCGTGGCTGACATATAAATCGTGCATCTCCTGACACAAACGGCGCAGGGTATAATCTTTATAACGAAGCGCATTTTTACGATAAATCGTCGGCAGTACGTCGCGTAGCAACGCATCATCTTTAATATGCTGCTCAAACTGCGCCAGCTTTGCCACCAGCCGGGCCATCTTCTCTGCACTCTCCGCCGGAGTGAGCAAAAACAGAATTGAATTCAGATCGCACTTCTCCGGTACCACGCCATTCTCACGCAGATAGTTGGCGAGGATAGTCGCCGGGATACCGAATGAGGCATATTTACCGCAGGCGGCATCAATACCCGGCGTCGTCAACAGCAGCTTACAAGGATCGACCAGGTATTGATCTTTCTCATAGCCAGAAAAGCCGTGCCACTGCGCCCCTGGCGTAAAGCTGAAATAGCGTGCATCACTGGCGATAGTCGCATTTGGCGCGTTCTGCCACGGCTGCCCGTCAACTTCGTCAGGTATAAACGGCTTGATCATGGTGCAGCGTTCAAGAATGGCCTTACGCGCTTCAATCCCCAGCATCACACACTCGTGCCACAACCGGCGTCCCGCTTCGCCCTGATGCATTTTGGCATTGATATCCAATGCAGCAAACAGCGGATAGAAAGGACTGGTAGAAGCATGCAGCATAAAGGCATTATTCAGGCGTTTATGGCTGCAAAAACGCTGCTGGCCGCGAATATGATTATCTTTCTTGTGGATCTGAGAGGTCTGAGAGAACCCTGCCTGCTGCTTGTGAACTGACTGCGTGACGAAAATACCGGGATCGTCAGGTTGCAGGTCGAGCAGCAGGGGCGAACAGGCAGCCATCACCGGGATAAACTGCTCATAACCGACCCACGCCGAGTCAAAAAGAATGTAATCACACAAATGTCCAATGCTGTCGAGCACCTTACGCGCGTTGTAAACCGTGCCATCGTAAGTACCAAGCTGTATCACCGCCAGGCGAAACGGGCGTGCATCATCGGCGCGATCTGCTGCCACCTGAGAAATCTGCTGACGAATATAGGCTTCATCAAAGCAATGCGCGTCAATACCGCCGATAAAGCCAAACGGGTTGCGTGCAGTTTCAAGATAAACCGGCGTGGCTCCCGCCTGGATCAGCGCACCATGATGATTTGATTTGTGGTTATTGCGGTCAAATAACACCAGATCGCCGCGAGTCAATAACGCATTGGTCACCACTTTGTTAGCGCTGGAAGTCCCGTTCAGCACAAAGTAAGTTTTGTCTGCATTAAACACCTTAGCGGCAAATTTCTGCGCGTGTTTCGCGGAGCCTTCATGGATCAGCAAATCACCGAGTTTCACATCGGCATTGCACATATCAGCACGGAACACATTCTCACCAAAGAAGTCGAAAAACTGACGCCCCGCCGGATGCTTTTTAAAGAAACCACCGCCCTGATGGCCTGGGCAGGCAAAAGTGCTGTTCTCCATCGCAACATATTTCGTCAGCGTCTGAAAGAAAGGTGGCAGCAGGTTTGACTGGTACTCTGCCGCGGCAGATTCCAGTATTGCAGCATCATCAGCATCCCCGTTCAGCACGCCATCAACCTGCGGCAAGTCTACCGCCTGCAAGGGATCGTCCAACGCGATAAAGACCGGCAGATTAAAACCGGTATGACGTAACAGGGCCAACATACCGGATCGGGAGTCACTGACGGAAAGCACCACTGCCGCCACATCGGTAAAATCGGTGTTATCCAATGTAACGACTTCGCGCCCGGTACGGAGGTGAATAGCCACGGTCGTGCTGGCTGCAATTTTCAAAGGGGTCATAGCACAAATCCCAAATGCTCAAGGATGAGTGGGTGCCATAGGCACAGCAATAGGAATACGAACAAGCGCACGTATTCCCGGCGAATGTTGTC
The DNA here is from genome assembly GCF_001050515.1 of Erwinia piriflorinigrans CFBP 5888. Classification (GTDB taxonomy): domain Bacteria; phylum Pseudomonadota; class Gammaproteobacteria; order Enterobacterales; family Enterobacteriaceae; genus Erwinia; species Erwinia piriflorinigrans. The sequence continues at coordinate 262,410 of NZ_CAHS01000006.1, read as the reverse complement.
AAGTTGGTGTTCAGCAGAATCGTTTACCGCTTAGCCTGGTAGACATCAGTAAAAGCAGATCGCGTCTGTTTTTACTCATGGCCAACAATCGAGCGCTGAAGGGCCTCACCGTATAAAGAGGCAGTTTATCATCACGGCATCACGGCAAGATGACGGGCAGGACAGCAGCTTTTCATGCCGTTTATCAATACAGGTAAGGAGCAATAAATCGCCCATCACGTTCCCCTCGATTTACCGGTGTAATGGGACATATAAAGCTGCGCAATCATTGCATTTTTTGACAGCGGGTACAACCTTACTCGCCGTCTCCATATATGTAAAAAAAATGATCATAAGCAACTCATAATCAACAAACTGATTGTTATATTTGCTTCACCGTTTATAGACATATTAATTATGATCAGAAACTTATGACTTCTCTTTAAGGATGACCGGCCAAGAAAATGCTTTAACCTTTCAGTATCCTGTCGAAATAGTTTATTCCAGTGACATTTAAAAATAGTGTTAATCTCAATTCAATTCGCCGGATAATAATTTCACAACAATCATAAATACTTTTTTTACCCAGACGATAAATACCGACACTTGTACACACTCGCCAACCAGAGCATGGGAAGCCGAGAAAAAGCATGCAAATTAACGCATATATTTCAAAAAGTTAAACCTTATCAATACGCCAATATAGAGATCGAAAGTGAAACCTGAAAATAGCAATCAATCAGTTTAAAAAAAACAATTTAGAATTAATTACGCTGAAAATCATAGAAATACCCCCAAAAATGGACAGCGGCGATCGTTGACATAGGATTATTCCTAATGTTAAATAGTCAACACCTTAGCGTTGGTAAATAAAAGAAACAGATATTTATTGTTTTAGGTATCTATTTCAGGAAAATAATTGAGCCATTTGCGTCTCATTTCCATTTTTTGAAAAAAAATAATCCAGCCAACTAAGTGGTTTTATCATTCATTTATCAGGCACGTCCTTAAGCAAGTTAACTCATTTTGTTTATATCCCATCTAATGCTTATGGGGATCACATAACAATATTCATAACGCATCAACATTTTAAAAAGGAGTCAGCATGAAAATGCATCGCTCAATCATCGCGCCAGCACTGATGGCAGGCTGCATTATAACGATGCCCGCACTTGCTCAAAATACCGTCACCTTTCAAGGTGAAGTCAGTTCGCAAACCTGTACGGTCAGCATTAATGGTACGCCTAATGCCGTAGTGATGCTGCCAACGGCCAACCTGGCTGATTTAACCGGTAGCGCGGGTAAAGCAACAGGGGTAACCCCCTTTACCGTTGCCATCAGCAATTGCACCGCCGTTTCCAGCGGTGATACGGCGATTAAGACTAAATTTCTGGGTCACAGCGTCGACAGTGCCACGGGAGTACTTGGCAACCTGGCGACAGCCAGCCCGGCGGTGGGGGTAGGTATCCAACTCACACAAAAAAGTGATGGTTCAGGCCCGGTGAATCTGAATGGGCCAACCGCAGTACCCGGACTGGTACTGAAACAGAATGAAACCAGCGCAAGCTACGATTTTGGTGCGCAGTACTATTCACTTAGCAGCGCCCCAACCGCTGGTGCTGTCACCGCAGTGGCGGAATATACCCTGAGCTATCTGTAATAAGTTTCCCGGCGGTCAAAAGCCGGGATCCTTAACATTCATTTTTTGTAGGTTCCCCAATGAAAAACATACTGTGGTGTCTACCCGCGACTCTTCTTTTTCTTGCCAGCGCCCATGCAAGTATCGTAATGACCGGCACGCGCATCATCTTTCCCGCTGACAGCAAAGAAAAGACGCTTCAGTTTACCAATCCGGATCCGGTGCCCTATGTACTACAGCTTAGCGTTAGTAAAACGCCGGACGGTGAAGGTGAAAAAGACGAAGATGTTCCCTTTATCATTTTGCCGCCGTTTTCCAGAATGGAACCTTACAGCGGTCAGTCAGTACGCCTGAACCGGCTGGAAGGAAGCCTGCCAGAGGATCGTGAATCCGTTTTTTATCTCTCATTTAGCCAGATCCCGGCATTAGATAAAAAAGATAACGACCAGAATAAACTTTTGCTCGCCATCACCAGCAAGATCAAGATTTTTTATCGCCCTGCCGGTCTAAATGGCAGTCCAGAAAAAAGTGTTACGGAGTTAATTATTCAGGCCAGAGATAAAAATCTGCTACTGAAAAATCCCACGCCTTACTATATCAATTTGCAAACCCTTTCAGCCCGGCATAACGGCAAAGATATTCCTCTTGTCGAGTCTGTGATGATTGCTCCGAAATCAGAAAAAGCAGTCAGGCTGCTGCCCGCCACGGGTAACGTTGCCCGTGGTGAAAAAATCAAAGTGGTTACGGTAAACGACTATGGTGCAAGTCTGAATACTGAAATGGAAATGAATTAGCTTAAAGGATTAAGGTAGATATCATGTTGATACTCCGGAGATTTGTTGTATTCATTTTGACAACGCCAACAACTTTTTCCGTATCGGCAGCTCAAATGGAACACAATGATGCAACCAACAATTTTTATTTTGATCCAGCTCTTTTCCAGGGTAAAAATCTCAGCGAGGCCACTTTTTCACGTCTGTCACAGTCCGGCTCAATTGAACCCGGAAACTATAAAACCGATATTTATACCAATGGGACGTTTATAGAGCGGGCTGATGTTCATTTCATTTTGCAACCGGATGACAAAGTCACGCCTTGTTTTGATATCCGCACGTTGCAACATGCGGGCATAAAATTTGATTCGTCACGGCTAACCGAGAAACAAAAAAGCACACAGTGCGTAGAATTAAAAGACGTTTCTAAGGGGGGTGTCAGTCGTTTTAATCGGCAACAGCTGCGGCTGGATTTGTCCATTCCACAAGGCGAAATGATCAACCTGCCACAGGGGTATGTCTCACCTGACAATCTCGATGCCGGGGCTTCTATTGGTTTTATCAATTATCTGACCAATTACTATCACGTCTCTTATTCCAACAACGATCTGAAAAACCAGGATTCAGCCTGGTTATCCCTTAATGGCGGCATCAACATGGGGGCATGGCAGTTCAGGCAACTTTCAAACCTCAATTGGAGTCAGCAGCAGGGAACGCGTTGGCAGAGAGTGCGCAGTTACGTACAGCGCCCTTTACCCGCGATGAGCAGCCAGCTTAGCGCAGGTGAACTTATCACGGCGGGCCGCTTCTTCTCCGGGTTAAATTATAACGGGATCAATATCTCAACGGAGGACCGGATACTGCCCGATTCAATGAGAGGCTATGCCCCGGTCGTGCGCGGAGTGGCAACAACGACATCTAAAGTCACCATCTCACAAAACGGTCAGCAAATTTATCAGACCACCGTGTCGCCTGGCTCTTTCGCCATTAATGACCTCTATCCTACCAGCTATAGCGGCGATCTGGAGGTTGAGATTACGGGCGCGGAAGGTAGAACCAGCCGCTTTAGCGTGCCCTTTTCCGCCGTGCCGGAGTCGATGCGGCCGGGCGTTTCACACTTTGATCTGGCGGTAGGTAAGACCAGAGACAACGGCGAAAAAAGCCCTTTTGGCGATCTGACCTGGCAGTACGGCCTTAGCAATAGCGTCACGATTAACAGCGGGTTACGCCTGGCAGAGGGATACACCTCTGCCGTTGTCGGTGGCGTATACGGCAGTTATCTCGGCGCTTTGGGTCTCGATCTTACCGCCTCACGGGCAAAATTACCCGGTAGCGATGAGGTGAATGGCTGGATGTCGCACATCTCTTATAGCAAAACGTTCCAGCCAACGAACACCACGCTCTCGCTGGCCAGCTTTCGTTATTCAACCTCCGGCTATCGCGATCTTAGCGATGTTCTTGGCCTGCGCGGATCGTTCAACAATGACAAAAGCTGGAGCTCTGCCAGTTATCAACAGCAGTCACGATACGATATTTCCATGAGTCAGGGCCTGGCAGAATACGGCAACCTTTTCATCTCAGGATCGTTACAGACATATCGTAATAGCAAAAATAAGGATACCCAGCTACAGCTGGGTTACAGCGACAGCCTTAATAACGGGATCTCTTATAACCTGTCGTTGGGAAAACAGTTTACCGACACGGGAAGCAGCAGTCGAAGAAGTTCAGAGACGATCACCTCGCTGTCATTATCCATTCCGCTGGCCTTCACCAACAATCGCGTGTCGTCAGTCAACAGCAGCTGGACGCACTCCTCAAGCTCCGGCGATCGGTATCAAAGCAGTGCTTCAGGCTCCATCGGCGATGACCAGGCGGTTAATTATAATGTAGGCGCACAGCACAGCCGGAATAATAGCCAGACAACGATCAACGGCGGATTACAAAAATCAACTAGCAAAGCAAACCTGGGCATTAACGCCTCTCGTGGGCAAAACTACTGGCAGGCATCCGCTATGGCTCAGGGCGCACTTGCTGTTCATGGAGGAGGCGTCACATTCGGCCCCTGGCTGGGGGACACATTCGCCCTTGTTGAAGCTAAAGGTGCCAGTGGTGCAACCATGTTCAACTCAAAACAATCGGTGATAAACGATGATGGATATACGTTGGTGCCCGCGCTAGTTCCCTATCGCTATAACATGCTTACGCTGAATCCTCAGGGAATGGCGGATGACGTTGAGCTAATGAATAACGAACGGCGAATCGCTCCGCTGCCTGGGGCAACGGTAAAAATAACGTTCAAAACGCGAACCGGTACGGCCCTGATTATCAAAGCAATACGGGAAGAGGGTCAATCGGTACCCCTGGGAGCCGATGTGATCGACAGCTCGGGCGCGCTGACGGGAATGGTTGCTCAAAATGGCCAACTCTACCTGCGAACGGATAAGAGAGATGACAACTTAATCGTGAAATGGGGCGAAAACAGCGATGAGCAATGCCATCTCCGCTATCACCTTTCATCAACGGATATCGCAAAAAAACTCAGCAGAAAAACGGCTCAATGCCGCCGCTAATACTCAATTTTTCGAGGTGACCCAATGAGAAAATTTTCTGTTATGTCTGTCGTCATCGCACTACTGATGCTTTCCGCCACCGTGCAGGCGACATGTACCCGCACCAGCGCTGGACAAGTAGGAGATACTGCAACCGCCATAATCCCTTTCGGGAAAATTAACCTCAGTGATAACTATTTGCAGCCGCCCGGTACTCTGCTAAGCAGTGTGGTCATACCGCCGACCAGCTACAACTACGCGGGTGCCAATGCGTCCAGCGTGCTGTTTGAATGCGATCGGGCCGATCTCAGCTCAATCTATTTTCTTGTTGCCACTAATGGTGACGATCGGGTGGGTGGATTCTACGATATAGGGGGACCAGATGGGCTGCAAGACGTCTATGCCACATGGTTCAGTTATACCGGCCTTAAGCTCACAATGGCCGGTAATACGGTCACGCGCTACTGGAAAAAAATTCCCATCGGCACTTACGCAACAACCAGCAATGGCAAGATACAAATCCGCCTACAGGATATTCCGCCGATGCAGGCCGAACTGTATAAAATCAGTTCACTACCCGCAAGCGCAGCAGCCTCTATGTTTTGCGGATCGGGAAACGGCGGTCTGGGTTTCGCCGGTTCCACGGGAACCAACTACACCTGCAATCAGCCTAATGCGTATATCCAGCTATCTGGTGAAAGCAACGTGTCGTTTTCATTCGGACGGGACAAACCTGGCGAAGATAGCGCTTACAGATTCAACTTTTGGTTCGCATCCAACGGGATTGGCTATGGCATGCGGGCGTCCAATTCACTGTTTCAAACGTCAAGCTGCGTAGCCCGTAACGTGACGCCGGTGGTGATACTGCCCGGTATTTCGGCAGCCAGACTGCAATCGGGAGAGAGTACAAGCGCTGATTTTTCCGTGCAGATTGAATGCAGCAATGCGGCAAGCTCGGGTGTTAACAGCATGCAAACGGCAATAGGATTCCAGGTCTCTTATGGGGCCTGGAGCGCAGCGCAGCGCCTCGGACTGGTCAATTCCAGCGGCGGCGTATCGTATCTGGTATCAGATAATTATTATGCCAGTGACATGGCTAAAGGCGTTGGGATTGCTCTGCGTAACAGCCAGGGGACGAATATGAATTTTGTCGGGCAGGCCGGCACGCTGTCGATGACAACCCCAGGCGGGAATGCCGCCGGTTGGTATCCCGTGCTGAACGGCAGCAATGCCATTGGCAACAATGCCACCGGGTACACAACTTACAATCAGTCTATGACCGCCAGACTGGTTAAACTGCCGGGCGCTGACGTCACGCCGGGTAAAGTCTATGCAACGGCCTACGTCGTGGTAAAAATGCAATGAAAATAAGAAAAACGATGGCGGTATTTTGCCTCATATTGGTGACCATTTTCGCTTGTGGCGAAGCATTTGCCGGAATACTTGCCGAGAAAACGCGGGTTATTTACGCGGAGAACAACCGTGAACGCTCACTTATGCTGGTTAATACCAACCCCTGGCCGGTGATTGTTCAAACATGGAGTGATGACGGCCGTGGTTCATCAGACTACCCGGACTCACCGTTTATTGTTACCCCTGCCATTTTCCGTCTGGAGCCAAAGCAGATGCAGGGGATCAGGATCACCTATAATGATAATCAGCTGCCTGGCGATCGCGAATCCGTATACTGGTTAAATATTTACGAAGTTCCACCGGTCGATAAACGTAATGAGCAGCATTCACATTTAACCATGACAATGAATACGCAGATAAAAATATTTTATCGCCCGGCAACGCTTGCGAAAATCGATGATATCGCGAGCAGGATGAGTTTTTCTGCCGGACAAGATCAGCATGGCAGCTTTATAGAGTGTCACAACCCAACACCCTACCATATTTCTTTTACTGACCTTTATTTGGTTTTAGCACAAAAAGAAATTAAAGCGCGCGGCGAGATGGACATGATGGCCTATCCCAAAAGCAGCAAGCGTTACTATTTAAGTGAACCCGCAGAGAAATTTACCGGGGGTATTGCAAAGTTTTACTATATAACGGATAGCGGCGCCATTGAATATAAAGAAACTGCAATGACACAACACTAATAATTATTAACACTCATCAAAAAATGAAGATTTAACTATGAGAACAACGTCGATAACCTGCCGGGAAGGGGTGAGCATCACAATAAAATCGGATGATTTCATTGTATCTGAAGGCATCTATGCATTATTAAGGAATATGAGATTCAATATTAAATACACGAAAAAGAAAGGTCATAAACTGCTGATTATCATCAATACCAGCAACTCAGTCTACCAGTCAGCCTATCATTACCTACAGGATGGTCATTATGACCGAGTCGTGATGCTATGTTCAGATCTTAAAGAAAGAATTTTTTGTGGCCTTAATGTCAGGCCAATAACCTTCATAAAGTTATCTACAGAACTTGCAGAAGCTTATGAAATATTGCATAACGTGTTTGCTACTCATCCCGAACAGTGCTCTATTAAGCCATTGACAATGGTCGAAAACAAAATCCTTCTACTTCTTATGGCTAAATACAGTACTACAATGATTTCTGATGAGCTGCACATCAATCATAAAACGGCTTACTGCCATCTGAAGAATATGAATCACAAACTGTTGGTGAAAGATAACGCTGAACTTAACATAAAGATGATCCTAATCAGCGGATCGGCATAAAACAGCAATTTCAACAAAGAGTTACCTCCGGGGATTTTTTACAAGAAACCTTACAATTTAATGTTAATGTAATTGTGCTTTTTACTTTTCGAGCCTCACCCTATACAACCACCTCTTATTTACAGGCCGGATGGAATTACATCCGGTTTTTTAACCTTTTTCCTACAAACAGGAAACACCATAAGGAAAGCATATGAATGAAAAAGCGTTAATCATTATGAAAATGGAAAAGCACATAGAAGCAATAAAATCTTTTAATGACAATAAGTTCGAAAAATCCATTTTCCTACACTACCATTCAATATCATACTCTTACAGTAAGAACAAACTTTTTTACAAAACGATATTTAAAAACCATCGCTTTGTATTATCTACCATTTTAGTCATTGAATTCTTCACTTCCTCCCCTCCCTTATTGGCAGAAGTTAAGAGAAAATTCATGTTATTAGAGATGTTAAGTGATAATACCGTTTCCAACTTTCTCACCTTTTTAAAAGTGAGTCGAAGAATAAAAACACGGACTCTGAATGACGATCATAGAAAACAATCCTTTGTCGTTACTGATAAAGGGTTGAATGAAACACTCAATCTTATTAAGACTATGGTTATCCCACTTGATTACCTAAGCCCGGAACTGTCACTTAAAACAAGAGTAGAGGAAAGTAACTCTCTTAATGATTTTTTCCATAATTATTCAGCAATTATAAACAACGGGTTATTTGATTTCGAATGCGCTGCCAATATTGATATATTCATATTGAAAGATGCGGGTCATATGATTTTACTGAATCTTTATTGTAACGTTGAAAAAAAACCTCATGGTAATATCGTTTCTGTTTCTCTCGCGGAGATTTCAGCCAAATGTGGTGTATCACGCTCACATATTAAGCGGATAATTACGGAAGCAGAATTAGCGGGGCTTTTACTTTTTTCCATGAAAAAAAAGGAAATTTTATTGCTCCCTCCATTTTTCAGGATGACGGAAGAATATATGGCTTATTACTTTTCCAAAGTGCTGATTGGCTTCGATGTCGAGCTGTGAAACTCACCATGCCGTTCAGAGCGAAGATGCGGGGAATCTGCATGCCCCACTACGGCACACAGGTTTGTTCCTGTATCCGTGAAAAGTGGGGAAAGTAACCTGCGGATCGATACCACCCTGCTGCACTAGAGCGGTTAACGTTTGTCGATCTCTTCCAGGGTTTTGTAGGACAGCACGAAGACAAGCGCCCGACTTTTGCACAGATAAAGCGCTATGACGTGCTGTATGGGTAGTATTTGGTGAAAAAGGGTGCAACCAGACGGCTTATGTCTATAAAGCCGTTGACGCCTGCGGTGCCATAAGGTTTAATGCGCCCCGTTGCCCGGATAGCTCAGTCGGTAGAGCAGGGGATTGAAAATCCCCGTGTCCTTGGTTCGATTCCGAGTCCGGGCACCATCTTCAGAGCCTGTTCGTTAAGAGATTAAACTCCTGACGGGCATGTAAAATGGTCCCCAACTTGATGATGGTACTTTGCTTACCACACCACAGTTAAACACGGGACTGAAAAGTCTGGAGGATGTTGTAGCATCCTCCGGGTTTTTCACATCCATTAAAAAAACTTTCATGAACGTATTTACCCTCTCCTCCTCTCAGTGTCAATATTTTGTAAAGCTTTCCTCTTCTTTTTTTCCATTTTTATAAACAAACGCTTAGATCCGACTTGAGATTTTCCTTAGGATGCATCGAGCTGTTCCAGCACGAACCTCACCTTTTCAATATCACTCTCGACATATTGCAGCGTAACGGCTGGTGTGGAGTGCCCTAACAGATCCTGCGCCATCTTGAGGTTCCGGTCGGGTAAGCTCATCAGGTTCGTGGCAATCGTGTGTCTGAAACGATGCGGGCTTACCACAAATCCGCACTCATTAGAAAGACGCCTGAAAAAGGCGCGTAAAGGCGGATGATCCATATTCTCGCTGGTTTCTTTCCTGCGTCCGTCAAAGCGTGAGATATTAAATAGCTGGTCGGCCATCTTTGCCCCCCGCCCGACTGACTGGTCATAAAGCCTTTCCAGTCGTGGTCGCAGGTGTGTTGTGATGGGCACACGGTGCTCACGATGGTTTTTTGCCCCTTCCGGGCGAAGGCTGATCCAGTTGTGTTCGAAATTAACGTCACAGAGGCGTATATGCAGCAACTGATTCTGCCTCATCCCGGTCCGGCGTAATATGTCCACAACCGTCATCCAGAACCAGGCTGGCCTTAGCGCATTCTTACATGCGCCAACCCTACCCGTCCGCTCTTCAGCCTCTCGTGCCTCCATAAGCAGGTATATTTTTTTAATCTGTGCATCGTTGAGAGTTTTCTTGCGTTTGACATCTGGCCGGACAACGGTGCCATTAAACGGATTTTCCCTTTGAGAGATGTGCCCCTGCGTAATAGCATGGTTAAAAATGGCGCGCATATGCGTCAGCTTATTATTCCATGTGATTTTAGTGAGTCCGTCTTCAATAATGACCTTGCGTCGCCAATGCAGAACCAGTTTTTTATCTACTTCTTCAGGCGCTACTTCATTACCTGCAAAGCTGATGAAAGACTTAACCACTTTTCTGTAGCTCCACTCTGTCGCAGGGCGCAGAGACTTACTGAAAAAATAGTCAATCAATACATCATCAAACGTCATCACATCAGCCATAAATCCCTCGTTTTTTCACTAATGCTTTACGCATTAACTTCTTGGTGAAAGCCATATACTGTCCGGCGGACAACTCCCTTTCCTGAAAATAAGATTAGTCTCAATCATGTAACCTGACACTTTTATAAAGCGTCCGCTTTTATCCGGCTCGTCGTATTTATGGTAATGATAAAGCCCCTTTCCATTTCGTGAATGATGGACAGAGAGCGCTTCAAAACTTTTCTGTAGCTGATTTTTATCCTGAATATCATCACCTGCCGATGACAGGTACTTATAAAAAATGTCCGGTGAGGCGACAAAAATAAACCTGGCCAGAATGTGCAGCACGCTGTCACTTTCGTTAACGGAAAGCGTGCCGTCGGTGACGGATTGCCTGAGCCACTGCAGAAATCTCTCGCCGTCCGTTATTTCCGTCTTACCACTCTCCTGCCGACTGACTTCGCTGATGCTCTCTTCCCCTGCCGGCGCTGACTCCGGCAGCATCGGTGCCTCATCAGCTGACGGAAGGGGCCGCCCCTCTGCCATCAGATCCAGCATGGACATCAGGTTTTCGCCGGGCACCTGCTGCTGCCGATCGTCACTTTCGTTATCTGCTGGAATGCTCTCTTCGCTGCCCAGCGCTGACAACAGCGCAGTATCGGAAACAAGGCTGTTAACCACCTGGGGATGCACCTTGTTTTCCGCAGACTGAGTATATGGCTGGGGAGTTGTAACAATATGATTTTCAACGGGCAAAGCACTGCTGACACTGGACAATGGCAAGGCTTCGTTTTTATATAGTTTCGGGGGGGTATGGCCTGTTTCCGGAACGTTCATGACCGGACTGACTCCAGCCGGAGGCGGTACATCGGTAACCGTGCCTCCGGTAAAACCGCAGCTGTTGCGTGCGTCGCTGACGATACTGTTCAGCAGGGCAGATCCCGCCCTGCTTCCGGTAAGGAAACCGAGCAGGCTGTCAAAGATAGCAGGCCACCTCTGCAACCAAATCAGCCCCTCTGCGGGCAGCAGGCGGATGGCCATATACATGGCGCTCATTCCTCCGGCCGGAGACGCTTTCGGGCGCACCCGCCACTGGTCTGCGGGTACGTTAAGCCCCGGATACCAAGGTCGCCCGCCTTTCGTTGCCCCTTCCATCTGCGTGAGCCATTCAAGGTGATGAAACAGCCCGGCCCAGTACAGGGCGCAGGCCCAGCCAGCCCCCTGCTCCGCCTGTTCCTCCGGCGTGGCACCCGGCGGCAGCATCATGCCGCGCACCAGTCTCACTGCCCGCGTCGCCACGTTCAGGCTCAGGTCAGTAAACCCGCCGGGGCCGGAAAACGGCCCGTTCCAGGCCGCCGGGCACTCCTGTACGCGGGCAGCCATCTCCTCCAGCGGTCGCAGCCACCAAGCTTCCGTGACCGGCATTGACAGCGGACTGTTCTCCGTCAGCACGCGGATAAGACGACGGCGTTCATCCGTCTGTAGCAGCACAGCGCCGGTTTTTAACGGTTGAAAGCCTGCCGAATCAGCGGCATTGCGTCCGTGCTGCTCTGGCTCGGCCAGGCATCCCGCACCCGCCTTTACGTTCCTGCCGGTTAACCATTTCAATCCGCGCATCGTTGCCCCGTCATTATTCGGCTCCTGAAAATGACGCTACGCTAAAAGACCCCAGCGCAATGACAATGGAAAACCCGGAATGCCCGGCGCTACAAATCCCGCTTGCTTAAATTCCACAACCCGGCTTCACAGTTTCCGGCTGCTTCCCGACATTCAGGATGTTCTCTTTACTGCCTCAGTCTGAGTAGACTTTTCAGGGGATTGACTATGCAGCAGGCCATCATCGTGGCGTTTTTTATTATCTGGCTGGGTATTTCGGCAGGTGTCAGCATCCTGTATACGGCAGGCACCGGCTGGCTGCTGTTGGTATGGCCGCTGATATTCAGCATGCCGTTTCTGCTGCGGCCGTTGGGTTGGCTTGAGCGACAGTTTCGTCCAAACCTCAGTCTGATAAGCCGTCGTAAAGGGCGTGATTACGTCCATCTTTCGCCCTGGCAACCCACGGTGAGACTTTCAGCACAACAGATCCGGGCGTTCTGGTCCAGCGTGAATCAGTCAACCTGCGAGGCACTGCAAAAAAACCGCACCGTTATCGTCTCATCCCACCTGCTGACGACGAACCGGGCCACTCGCCTTAAAGCGCATCTGGCAGAGTCCGGCCAGCACTTCCGCTGTCGGGCGTTCTCTGTCTCCTTTACGCCAGCGGCAAGAGCCGTGATGCAGCTGGAGGTCCTGTTCCGCCAGTGGCGCTGGCGTAGTCCTGCGCGCAAGGTATGGCCGGTGATGGTGATACGGAAGAAATCCTCATGAACGGGAAGCAGCACCTGACTAATCCACTGTTATCAAAAGTAAAATAGCCGCGCCTCCGTCACCTGCTGAAGGTGAATACCACAAAAAAAAACAGGCCGGTTTCCCGACCTGTCTGATGTAGTGATAATTGAAGCCGCTGCTACACAGCAACAGCGCTGTCCTGATTTATCCCGGATCGTAAGCGATACGACCAGTTCCCCCAGTAGTGCATCGGCGTATACAGCACTCGCCGGCGCTCATCACTGAGTGCATTCCCGATGACCACTTCTCCAGCCACGCCGCACAGCGAGAGCTGGATATAAGCCATCCCCGCCGCCAGCGGATCGATATCGGTAGCCGATACCCACATCCTCCGGTGTGGTGGAAAGCCCGCCTCGCGCAGAACGCTGGCGAATGCCAGCGTTATACAGCCTGCGCCGCAGGCCGGTTCTGACAGGGTGATAAAGGGTTTATCCCTGAACTGCTCCTCCACGTTGCCGAGTTGCAGTTGAGCCATCATCAGCCCCACGCTCCACGGAGTAAAAAACTGTCCACGGTACTTGTCGCCCAGCTCCAGCCGCATAAAAACGCGCCCGAGAAAATCTCCGGGTGACTCTTCGAGGCCGCTGACAACGTGCGCCAGCAGTTGTGCCATATTGGTGACATCCGGTTTCTGGTATTTGCTCACGATGCGCATATATTTTTGCTCGCGCCTGTCGCAGAACTGCAAACCGTTTTGCAGCGCGATAACGCTACAGCTGATGAAATCCTCAAAAACCTGATGCCGGTGATGATAACGGGCAGTCTGGTCAAAGAGGGAGATAAAGGCATTCTCATGGTTGATGGCTTTTTTCACAGGCATTTCCGGTAAAAAGGAAAACACCATCCACAGAGGAAACGGTGTCTCCCCTGTGGGTGAAAAAAACGGCCACGGCTTACACGGTGGCCGATATGGTTAACCGGACGAACCGGCAGTGAGTGAGCTCTATGCGCGGACGCTGCCGTAATGCGCAGCGCCAGTGCCAGAGGCCTCGGGTGACAGCAGATATATCCGTGCGCCCTCACCGCTGGCCACGGCATCCCGTACGTCTGCCGGGTAAGGCCCGCTGTCGACGTGGTCTCCACGATCAAAGCAGTTATATCCCGACTGTCCCGTATCCGGAGAGATCCAGTAGTGGCGGATTTCGCAGTCAAACAGCGACGACATTTGCCCCATCACCTCACCTGATGGTGGATACCAGGGCGATGACAGCGTCAGCGCCAGCGAGTTGATATCATCACGGCTCCAGCGTGCCTGATGCCCCGCCGGGAACTCCATGCCGAACAGCTGCATATAGAGCTCTGACGTGGTGTTGAGTCCGCTGAACAGGCCACTGGTGCCGTTCAGCTCCGTTGCCAGGCGTGACGGCATCACCATCAGCATGTCGCAGGGACAGGTTGTCTCCGGCATGATACTGAGAGAATCCCAGCGCTCCTGCGGGTCGAACTGCCCTGCGCCGCTGGCGACGCCGAACCAGTCGGCGTAATGAACCGCCATCAGCTGCGATATTATCTGCCGCGACGCAAAGGGAATATTCTCCCACTTCAGCCCGTCGATACCGGACTGCAGCCAGATTTTCTCCATGCGGGAAAGCGTCGCACCGTCAAGCCAGGCGTCCTTCTCCAGCAGTTCGAGGAAGTGCTGGAACGCGTGGTTAGCAGACGTCTGCGCGCCCAACCCTGACGCGGTGAGCACCGGGTAAGCCGGATACGTGGTGGCTTTTACCGGTTTAAGTATCCCGGCACAGCCGGCCAGAAACAGCTTTATGGCCTGGCGGATGGCGTGGCGGTAACGCGGGGTTTCCGTGCCGGCGATCCACGACTGCATCACATCAATGCAGACAGACTTACCGGTGATGTCCAGACGGTTATGGCACCATGAAAACATAGTTGTACTCCTCTTTACGGTTGAAACGAAAAGAGGGCATCTCCCTGAGGAAGATACCCTCAGGGGGATGATGACGACCGCAGTCGTCGGGTTAAGTTAAGCCGCCTGCACCGACTGACAGTTCAGCGGCTGTAGCAGATATTCCGATGCTTCCCGGGCGAACCGGCAGGCGCGGAAAAACGCTTTTTTGTCTTCACGCAGCGCCTTCAGCCAGCTGGCGAGATAGCTTTCGTGCTGTACCTCGCCGATGACGCCAAGCTCAGCGCAGAGGAACGCGCTGCCGGTTTCGGCAATCAGTTCTTCAAAGGCATAAACCGGGTCACCGAATTTTCTGGACGACGAGGTAATACCCACACGGTTCAGGCGTTTGCCGTGACCGCTGGCGTGCACCAGCTCGTGTAGCAGCGTGGAGCAGTAGTCCGCCTCTGATGCAAACTGCGCAACGGTTGGCATGACAATGCGGTCGGACAGCGGCTGATAGTACGCCCGGTTCTGCCGGTAGTGAGCGCAGCTGACGCCGGTGGCGTTAACGATGCTCTGCACCCGTTGCAGTCGCTCTGCACTGAGCACCGCGCCGTTCTCTGGCGCTTCGTCCCTCAAACCGCCCCGTATCGTATCCGGCAGGCCGTCACACTGGGCAACGTTGAACAGTTGCAGCGGGCGCAGCATCGCCAGCTGTTCCATTACCGGTTCACCGTCCCGGAACAGCAGGTTGTCACTGTTGTCCCGCGCCTGTTTTTCAAACGGTTTGTAGATGATGGCCAGCGCGCTGCGCTCGCCCTTTCTGACCTGACCACCGGCGGTCTTCGCCTGCTGGTAAGTCAGCCAGCGGTCGGAGGTATAGCCATGCTCTTCGGCAGCCATCCACAGCAGCGGAATATTGACACCGCTGTAGTGGCGGCCGGTGGTGGCATTCACCGGCAGCGCGCTGCCGTGCACGTTCTGTGCAGAACGCCACGGCCGTCGCCAGGGGGGCACGCCGTTTTCCAGTGCCAGAATGATTTTATCGGTGACCTGCTGATACAGGTCAGTTCGTTGAGTGGACGAAGCCTTGCGGCCGCGTGGGGTTTTCTTCATGGGGATGCAACCTCTGAGTATCGGGCGCATCCGTCCCGGTGGCGGACGATGCGCCACCGGTGAGTGGGTAAATCAGTTATCAGGCATACCGTACGAAGCCGTCCGACATCACCTGGCGGATGTGGTCGCGTACGCTGCGCACCGCGCTGTCAAACATCTCGCGATCGGCAGGTTTGGCGCGCCTTGAATCAAGCCGGATAACCTGATCCAGCACAGACAGCGCCTGCGATCGCCAACTGAGTCGTTCGGAGTTACTCACGCAGGCGTGGAAGTGCCTGAGGGACTGGTCGTGAAGCCACTGAACCTGGTTGCGGAACTCGCCAACCGGTACGTACACCTTTTGCGGCGGACGCGTCTCTTTCTTAACCGTCATACCGGTCGAAGGGTT
This sequence comes from Erwinia piriflorinigrans CFBP 5888, assembly GCF_001050515.1. GTDB lineage: Bacteria > Pseudomonadota > Gammaproteobacteria > Enterobacterales > Enterobacteriaceae > Erwinia > Erwinia piriflorinigrans. The sequence goes on along the minus strand of NZ_CAHS01000006.1, from coordinate 246,375 downwards.
ATTGACCGGGAGCATTAACAGGTCATGGTGATCATTCAGCACCGCGTCAAACGAGCTCTGCGCCATAAAGGTCTGAAACGAATACTCCTTTTCAGCAATCAGGGCATCGGCGTTCTCTGACCAGTTGTTATCGGTTGAAGGATTGCAGCCCACGGCCCAGGCTTTAAGCCATTCACCGGGATTTTTGTCATCCGGAACACGGATGTAGATGCCCGCATTTTTCTCAAGTATCAGAGGGCGTTGCATCCCTCCCCGTTGAGATAAAACCGGACGAAGTTGAGTTGAGGTAAAGCGGATCATCATGCCTCCTGACATAAGGAGGAGACCTCCCCGGAAGGGAAAGTCCCCCCGGGAAGTGAGTTAATTTATCAAGAACATTCAGTCAAAGCGGTAGCGCAGTTCGGCCATCTGCCGGGCCATCCTTCGTCCCGCGCGTAAAGCCTTACGTGCGGAGGAGAACTGGCCAGCGCTGGCATGCGGCTGATAGCGCCAGTCGCGCGAGCTGTACCCGGTACGACGGGATATCACGGCGTTAAAACCACTCCCTTGCGGAATAATCTCCGGGCGGAAACTGCTGTGGCCGCTGCGGTTGGTAAACCATTCAGACTGCTGCGGATCCAGTGCCAAAGAAAGGCGGTTGAGTCCGGCCATTGCATGGGCGATCAGTGAAAGAAGTATACTTCTCATGGATTTCTCCTTTGGTTAAAAAGCGGAGAAATCCTCACCGCAGCTGCAGGGAGGTTTTCCCCGCGCGGGTTGAAAAGCGTTTGTGTGTATGTCAATCGACCATCTGGGCAAAATGGGCATTACTGATGCCGTCCCTGAATCCGTAGTTCCAGACGCATTCATCAAGGCTGAGACCAATAAGTATCACCTCAGCAACGTAACGCTGAAAAAGATATTCCGGTATCAGCTTCAGTTCACAGGCCTCGCCCAACAGCTCGGCAATATGAATAACCTCCCAGACGCGATCCGGACAACCATCCTGATCGATATGGTCAGGAATACCGCAGTTGTTCAGGGCGCGGATGGTTAGCAGCGCGCTCTCCATGACGGAAATCATCATGATGAAGTCAACGCAGGAACGGGTGCTCTCGCCAAGGCGGGCAACCGTTATATCGTAAATGGACATACAGGCCGAAGCAGAAGAAGTAGAAACAGACATGGCAGGCTCCTCAATATGGAAACGGAACCCTGCCCGACGGGAGCAAAGTCCCGGTGTGGGTAAAACAAATGTTGTAATGAATTTTTCGGCGCAAACTCAGCCACCGAAAGAAGGATCGGACGTCACGATCTGCGACTACCTCGCCTGGTTACAGCCTTCCTGCCACTGCGTGGCATCAAGGCGTAAACCGCTATTGGCCAGTGACATGAGCAATGCCCGGGGCCAGCGTTTCATCATGCCGTGATACTGGCGATCTGCGAAGAAGTAAGCCGCGTGGTAAACGCTGAATTCAGCCAGCATCTTATGCTCAGGCCGGGTGTAGGTTGCAGCGCGTTCAAGTTCATCAGCGATCAGACATAACGCTTCTGCGTCACTTCTGAAACAACACAGCCACCCTGAAAAACGTGTTTCAGGTGCAATACGACGGACGGCGCGTTCAGTAAATACGGCTACAGAATGAAGAGTATTGAGTAAAAACATGGTGGTATCTCCGTGAGTAAGGGAAACAACCACCCATGACGGGAAGCGTTGTCCCGTGGGAATGTAGATAAATCAGGAAGCAGGTTGACTGGACCTTAACCGCAAGGGTCCCTGTTCTCAAAGGTTAAACAGGCTGAACCGCTCTAAAGCGCCATCTCTCAGGTTATGATGGCATTGGCATGTGATTACCCGAAGGCGTTCCTCTCAAATCACCGGAACATTGGCAGTTGTCATGATGACAACGGTTAGCAAAATTATCGTACTTCAGGTTTTACGTTACATCAAGCCCCGACGAAAAAAATTAATCAATAATAATGGCCCGTGGGACAGATATTTTAACACTAATTTTTGGTCTTATTATAAACGCGCGCGACATAATGCCCTCTTCCGTCGCCATGACCTAAATCCATAGATGCCAGCGCCTGCGCTTCTTTAAGACTGAACCCTTTATTAAGGTGAAATGCGGTCACATCCTGCGTATAGGCATAGCGCATGCTGTGCGGTGCAAATTCGCCCACCAGACCGGCATCGCGTGCGATATTTCTGTATCGCTCAATGGCGAGATGTAATGACGACTTATTCATTAAGCGGCCGTTATTTTCTTCAGCATATTGTATAGCCTGCCTGATTGCCTGAATGGTTTCTTCTCTCTTTATGATGGTCGTATCTCTTGCACGACCACCTTTCGTACCAAAAACGATACGAACTTTCCCCTCGTTATTGTCGAGGTTCTTTTGCCATGTTCGCAGTGACTTTACAGACTGCACCGCTTCTTCCGTTCTCAACCCTAAAAGACGGGATAATCTTATGGCACAAGCAACGCCTTTATCTTTTTCCTCTGCTGAAGAAAGAACCTGGCGGTAATAATCATCCGTAATAGCAACTTTTGTCCCGTCACGGCTTGTACCTGAAATATTAAGCGCTTCATTGCTCAGTTTTTCATGTGAGGGATCTGCCATAAAGGTTTTTCCGGCAACGCGCAGTAAAGCACGGATGGCGGCCATCTCATTTTGTAGCGTTCGTTTAGAGATATTCTCAGTAAGCCGACTGCGAATATATAATTCAACGTGGCCGGTTTTGATATTTTTCACGTCCCTTATCTGAATATTAAGCTTTAGCAACCGTTCAGCAAAACGGTCAGCTATTTTCATGCGATCGGAGACGGTTTTAAAACTTCCGCCGGCCTGCCTTGCCAGCGTCATCAAATTTTTATTCAGTTTTGCCACAATTACCCTCCACTCAAACAGGTGACAGCGCTTTTCCGTCTGCGTGAACGGAAAAGCGCTGTCACCGGCTGCGAATTAACAACAGACGATGAAATTTCACCCCGACGGCACGGTTGATTTTGCGCTTCCTGCGTCACGGCAGACATCTGTGCATCGGGGCGGCGAAATGTTGAGTTATTGCGAGGCTCCCCAGGTCTCTGACCTGTTCGCGGCTTGCGCCGGGCTGAAATGAATCAGACTGCCTCCACACACCAGCAAGCTGGTGTCGCCATCGATGTCGTGCCGATTTTCTCCTTAGATAGTGAGGTTCTGAGCCGTTATGACGGACAGAACACCAAGTTGATAAACAAACGAATATGTTTGGGAAGACGTCTTTGTGGTGGTTTAAACCCTTCAGTACGTGTTGGTCAGTTGGTAAAACTGTCGTTGAAGCGGCAGTGCGTAAGCTCTGCCAGTTATGCGCTGCGCGCGTCACTTGGTACTCGTTTCACTCGTACACAAGTGACGCCGCGCTCCTCTGCTCTCAATGCCGTCGTGGAAGATGCCCAAATGTGCCAAATGGTCATACCCACGCCGCAAAGTTCGCAACCGGCCTTCAGCGTCAAATCAAAGTGAAAAGTAAAACGGAGACGGGCGAAACCCGTAATCAGTGGCAGGCCAGTAGCTGGCTGAAACAGTGGAAAGGACCTTAATCGCTGTACGATCTTCGTTTTCAAAGGTTAAACGAAGTTACCGCCCGAAAGCGCCGTCTCTCAGGTTATGGCGGCATTGGCATGTGATTACCCGAAGGCGTTCCTCTCAAATCACCGGAACATTGGCATGTTGCTTAGTGCAACGTTACAACAGGGCGATATTAGATCGGATCGTGTTTTTTTTCAACAAATCTTATATTTTTGAAAGAAACTGGCGCTACATAAGGCTTCAAGGTGAATGTTTTTAGAAAATCATAACTAATAAGAGTATGCTTAATTTTTGACGGGAGCGTTATCTTTAACAGAATTAAATTAACGCAAATAACTTAAAATCCCGAGGCAATGACATCATCAATGCCTCATTGATACATTACTTATGGGCTCACGACCCAACTAAATTAGGTCTATGAGATCTTGATAAGCCCTGATTTAAATGCATAGTCATCGCCAATAACTTGAGGGTAATAACTCAAACCTGTACCTACCGGATTATTACCATCACCAGCGACTACATTACCAAAATCTTTTGAGGATGTTAATTTATCATTGTAATCTGATGGGCTAAGATTTTGTTCTTTTAGCAGAGCTACCAGACGGGTAGTGCAGATCGTGAAATCCACTACTTCCATTGATGGTAAAGTTAACCACGCATGTATATTAACCATACCCGATACATTATTTTTCAACTTGTTCCTGTAGAAATCGAGGTCTTGTTTATAATAGTGACTTTCATCAATCTTTATATAACCAAAAGTTAGTGCGCACTCTTTCCCTATAACATCGGAAAAAATGGGCCGCAAATGAAAACTGGCCCTCACACACTGCGCAAGGAATCCATCAAGAGTAGGAAACCCATATTTTTTTGTGTAACGACCAATAACTTCATTAATTACCTTAGTTCTATTCTCTTCGATTCCCAGAAAATAATTATCGCTTACCACCATATCAAGACAGTCGCACCCTAATTCTTTAGTAAAAGAAGCGGCACGAAAAAAATCATCAGCATAACGACCTTGCATTTACAAACCTCCATTTCAAGATAAATAATCTAAAGCAGCGAAAATATAATTTAAAAAAATCAACCAACAACAATCAAACTTACTAACAATAAGTTTTAATACCTGACATCATAGTATACCTTCAATAATTTTTGACCATTACAAAATTTGCTGATACTCCGCAGAATTAAAGTTGCTACTGCTTAAAAAAACAAGGTGACAAGCCATGAAAAGAAGCTCTCCATCCTGCCGGACTAGTAAGTATAGTAACCTGGCTGAATTATCACTAGATTATTATGTTCTTAGATAATATATCCAGAGGGTTACAGCCCTTAATCGTTCAAAAATTTGCCAGTACCAGTGAAATTTAGTAACCTGGTGACACAAAACATGGGGTAGAAAGTCTGCCAGCCACACCCAGCCAACGGGGCATTGATGACGAGTTTTTGCAATCAATGATTTAAGGAGATTTTACTATGATCGAAGATGGATTTAAAACGGATGACCTGAGCAGTACTCTTGCCCGATTCGCCAGTAAACGCCGCAACATTACCCAAGATGAATCCAAGCTGGAGCGTAAGATTCAGGAACCCGTTACATTACCCAGCGCCACCCACGATTGTGGTGCGGTTATTCTCACTGGCTTGGCGTCCATTCTGACTCCTAAGCAGCGGGAACGTAACGAAGAAAATGAGGAGTGGAGAAAACGTTGGGAAGCAGAAAGAGAACAGTGGGTGGAGCAAGACAGGGAATGGCAAAACAATAGATGAACTGCATGAATTTATCTGTATTAGCCCAGACTTGACCTGACAGTATTCCAGGGCAACACGCAATTAAATCGGACAGTCTGGTGTGAGCGAGAAGCGGACGTTGTAACCCTATCACCAATACATGCTTATACGATTGCTAAATCTGCCAAAAAAGTACAGTTTAGGGTGACAAAACCCAACTTTTACTTAGCTTATGAAGATAACTTATGACAACTCACGACAGAAAAGCATGTAGCGCCTACCTTACTCTTGTTGCACCGCCAGTTTCAAATACAATGGCAGCTAATATTAATAATGACGATAAGGAAATTATAAGAATCCTGGGTCAAAGTCATTTTTATATGATCTGCGGAAGACCGAAAGCTAGCTTTGGTAATGTTGGTTTATCAGTTAATAGTGCAATCAAGATTGAAATAACACTAGACTCTGGCCTTTTGTCTAATGGGCTAATTCACATTCAAAAAATGCATTTCTTCCGTACCACATCAGCTAACACGAGCTTCGACCTTAAACTTAAATGTAATAATGACTATTTGCGGATATTTCTTGAAGATGAACTGGTATTTGCTACTACACCGGACGAACTGCTCATGAGGCGAGGGAGAAATGAAAATTTAGTCAGTGGTTTCGATAACTTTCTTGAAATGATGACTTTTGACTTGCTTTACGTAGGAATCGCTAAGAAAAATCAAGATAGTTATAGTAGATTAATTGCTAAAGGCCATACTGCGCGTATGAATATTTTGGCCGCAGAAGAGCAGCGATCGCCCGGCGCTAGGGTCAGTGATGAAACTTACCTACTTTTTTTTGAAATAGAACCGCTTACCATAACTGTCTTTGGCGCAGGAGACGATTTTGATGATGAAGATTTTAATTTTACAATTGATTATCATAGAATAATAGCTGACGCAGAAAAAGCCGTTATCAGCACATTTAAACCCAAATATAATAAGCAACTCTATGTTAATTATCCTAAGGGAGTCGATGGGTTATATGGACAGGGGTATGACGGATACTCATACGCAATCGCAGAAGGGGTTGCTTTTAATACGACTTATGGAACAATTAAGGGAGCCAGAGACTCTCAAGACTTACTCCCATCAAATGATGCTGACTTTATATCCATTAACGGAAATGAGGTGGTTCTTAATATCTCTGGAGTGGATTTTAATATTCCTTTAGATGATAGTGCGTTGTAAATCAAAAATATTCTGCTTTAAAATGGATTGTACATGCCTACCTCAAGCGTTCACTTAGCACATGGTTGCCAAAAGCGAATGTCAGGTGTGTTATTAGTAGAATCGGATGTATTAGTCCAACCTGTTGTTCGTTATGCTTTTTTCATAAAATTTTAATGGCTATCTTAATGATACTGTTTGATAAAGTGAGATTTCGACCGTGCCTTATAAACTAAATAAACTACTTAGCAGAATATTCTTTAAATTGATTTTGCTTTGTTTGGCCCTGACATTCATAAACATGATTTCATTTAAAAGCATGAAGTTTATGGCCGTAATTCAACCAGTATTCATAGCCTTAGCTGTTATGTGGGTGTCAGTTCCGTTAGCAATATCTGCTGCAATTTTATACCCAAGGGCTTGCAAACATTTCAAGATGAAAAGTTGGCGTTTGGTAGTGGATATAAGGAGGTACTATAAGCTCACTCCAATCAATAGATTTGTTTTATATATTGGCTCTTTGGCATTTATGTTTTTTTTACTCGGCCAGATTTTATTCGGTGACGATTATTTCTTCCTAACGGGATTTTCTTTTGTGGTAATGAGTATTTCCTTTGCAATTGATATATATAATCGCTCCATCTATATCTTTAAGAAAATATGGTCAGGGCTATTAGGAAAGACCATAATAACGTTGTTAGCAGCATTGTCATTTGTCATTACCCATTATTTGGCTCGGCGTTGGACTTATATTACTACAGATCTCGACCCTAAATTCTTCAGTGACTTTACTAATATAGTTAGCATTTTCTTCACGCCGCTTGCTTATCTAATCCTTATGGGTATTTTTTCATTGGTGATTGTCATTCCTGAATTTATTGGAATAGCCTTAATGTCTTTGCTTACTCCCATTAAGGAAAACTTTCTAAGAAATAAATTTAAAAAGCTGGCGAACTTGTCAGTAAGAATGAGGACAGGAAAGAGAATTGAAAAGCTCACTTCATCCGAATTGGTCTTATTAAACTCTAGAGTTCTATTTTTTAGAATTTTATCATCACCTATGTTCGTCTGTCTTATTTTCTATACGTTCTCATGGGCAAGCAGCATCACGGGATCCTTTTGGGATTCCACCGCAAGATTAGGTTTGGTTAATTATTATTATCATGCCGAAGAAAAAAGCCCTATATCTAAGATGAGGCATTACAACTATGATGAAGAAAATTTTTCCACAGCCATATTTAATGGAAGTCGATGGGAGTTTTTCACTTTCAATAAAAAATAATAATTCATAAATCGCAATTGCTGTAAAAATATAATCTTATTGGATTGAACGACCAACTCCATGAAACCAACCAATCATGGAGTTCCAACATACCTAAAGATAAGATGTTTCAAGTATTATTACTCACCCTCATCCCTACGCTCCCCATTGATTACCACTCAGAATGTTTGTAATGTCCACTCCTTGCACAAAGCTGTCTGTCAGATTAGGTATAACCCTGAACCACAGAGGTATCAGGGTTATACCTGAACTAATACAATTTATACCTTGCAGTTCATCTTAAAATCTATATTACTTGATGCTCCCTTTCATTGTTCCTCCTACTTTGCTCGTTACCATTTTCTGCGCATTCTTGCCAGCCTCTGCACCAGCTTGTTGAGACTGAGAACTCGCCTTTTCCAGCCCCGTATTTATCGCGGTTCCCAAATTAACGCCAATCCAGCCTAGCATTCCAATCCAGAAAGTTGGGAAAACGAGATACATCATTCCCAACACAAGATTCATAATCCAACCATCGGCCGTGGAGCTGAAGAACCCTGCAAACGGCACGCTGCTGTTGGAGATCCCCTGCTCTGCCATATTGTCGTAAAGAATGGTGATTAGCCGGTCGTCGAGCCAGCCCGCCAGTTCCCACCAGAAGGTGATGAACTGCAACGCAAATAGCGCAAACGAGATGGTTACAATCGTTTTGGGTTCATAGGCGCTGAACATCATCAGTACCGGTATCACCGTGATAATCATCATCTGCAACAGTGCCTGTATCATCGGCAGAGCCTGCTTCAGCGCATCAAACCCCGGCAGCGCTTCAGCCTGTTTCAGGCCGAGCCCGATGGTGGACGTCAGGCGCGTGATATTTCCGGCCAGGCCCGAGTTCGTATCGTTACCACCGACCGCATAAGTGGTTCCCGCTCCCGACAACCCCGCGTTACGCGGGCTAACCAGCCAGCGCATAGCCAGCTCCTCCCACTGCGCTCCCGGAAACTGACGCTGCATCTCTCTGCGCGTACCGTCGCTGAAGTTGGCCAGCACGCGCTTGCTCAGTCCGGATTCCCCATCTGACCACCAGGTTTTACAGGTGGGATAGCCGCCCTGACCGGTATCCGGGTAACCGCTGTCGCGACTGCTGTCGTACGGCCACTGGCTGCGCGGCTTCATCGCCGTATAGTCGTCGTAGTACCCGGCGGTGTTCAGGAAGTAGCTGCTGCCAATCCAGCCCACCGCGTTGATGGTGGCATCGCTCAGCTGGCTGTTGCTGTTCTTCAGCCTGAAATAAGCCCGTGAATAGCACTGATCGGCAAACTCCTGCACCTCCTGCAACAGCACCGGATCGCGCAGTCTGGTGTTCTGCACGTCGAAACGCATCTGACGCAGCTGGGTGCCGCAGGGAATGGAGGCGATCATCGCCTGAGTGGTGCCTTTCGACATGGAATGCAGCAGGTACCACCACACCGGCACTTCGGCGGTGCGCCCGTCAAAGTCATTGATAAGCCCCTTATAGCCGGAGTTTAGCGGGGTCGGGACGCTGACGCCGCACTGCTTCGCGCGCGAACTGTCGAACTTAATGGTGCTGATATCGACCGGCAGCAGCGGAATGCAGCAGAACAGCATCACCAGAAACGAAACGTAAATAGCGTGCTCGATGCGCGGCAGCGCAAGCAGCCCCTTGTTGCCTTCGTCGGCCCCCTCTTCCCTGACCTTCAGCCAGACGCCCAGCACCTTAAACACCAGCGGCAGGGCAAACAGCCCGGTGCTGCCGAGGATGCTCCACATGGCATTGTTCATAACCCAGCCAAACAGGACGAGAAAATACTCCAGATAACTGTTCGCGGTCATTTCAGCCTCCCTGCGTCGCGCTGGTCCAGGCCACGTACTCCGTGGCGAGCATAAACAGCACCGCCAGCAGCTCGGTACGCGGCAGGCGCTGACGGATCTGCGGCCAGTATCGCACTGCCTGCGGCCGCACCTTCAACAGCCAGACGAGCGCCAGGCCAACATAGAGGGTGATGCGCCAGCCAAACAGCCCCCAGCGACTCTGATGCAGCCAGCTGCGGGTCAGATGGCCATCCGGATCGTAAGCCATAAACAGCGAGGCCACGGCGAACATCGCCACCGTCATCAGCAGTACAAGGAGCAGAACGATAACAATGCGGCCGGTGCGGCCGCTGAACAGGGTCAGTTTCATATCAGTTCTCTCCCGACGGCTGCGTCTGCCCCATCCTGCCGAACCCCTGATCCTCACTGCCGGACGTCTGCTGCAGGCGGTTGTCCTGATTGCGCGCCCCCTGACGCTCCAGCGTGGTCAGCAGGCTGTTGCTGCTGATGGATTTACGCAGCTCCATCTCGTTACGCAGGGCGGCGATTTCGCGATCGAGCGCATCGATGCGGCGGTCGCCTTCGGCAATGGCTTCCGTCTGCCCGGCGGCGTTAGGTTCTGATTGACCGGTGGTGAGCATACGGCGCATGGTCAGCGCGGTCTCCACGGTGTCGGCCATAGCAAGTTCACCGGCAAGACGCTGAACCAGCGCGGCCTTATCCTGATCGTCGCGTAGCGCCTGTATCACCCCGCGCGTGACCACCAGACTGCCGGTTCTGATCCCGGCCAGGTTATCGGCGGTCGGCGGCAGCTGGCCGTTAACCAGCTTACCCAGCTGCTCAAGGTTCTCTTTGGTGGCATCTTCCAGCAGCGGTGAGAAACCGCTACCGGCAATGGTGCTGCCCGGCTGGTTTTCGCTCCCGCCGCTGGCACACTCGCTGGTTTCCCGGCAGGTACGGATGGAGCGGTCGCCCAGCACTTTCACCACTGCCGCCGACGCCTCGTCAGAGGTTTTGTAACGCTGGCAGGCGCTGCCGTTGCAGCTGGCAGCAGCAACGCTGTTGTTACTGGTGACCGGCAGGCCGTTCATCATGTTGTAGCCCGCTTTGGCGAGGTCACGGGTTGGCTGGATGGCGCGCTGCCCCTTGCCTCCGCGCTTCTCGCCCCCTACCCAGGTGACGCCCTCCTCGCCGGTGGCTTTCTGCAATTTCTGGTCGCTGGAGACGGCATCACCGCCGCTGCCAGCGACAATATCCTTATACTCCTCCGACACCGCAGCCTGCTGCCATTTGCTGCCCATTGTATAGTCGGCCAGCTTCTTCGACATGTTCTGGCAGTTGAGCTGCCCCTTGTCGAAGTTAATACCCGCCTGCAATACGCCGTTAGTCAGCATTTCATACAGCCCCGGATTCGCACGCTGGATGGCCATCGCCGGCATGCTCATCACCGCCCCCGTCGCGCCCTGGATAACGTTACCCATCAGATCCTTAAAGCCGCTGGTAATACCGTTGAGCTGGTTACCCACTGTGGTTTTCAGGTCGAAGTTGCCGCACATCAGGTCGCTGCTCCAGCCGCCGTTGAGCCCTAGGCGCGACATATTGCTGCGGCTGGGCGGCGGAGAGGTCACCGATCCACCGCCAATGGAATAAAACAGGCCGTCACTGACCGCCCCGCTTACCGACCCGCCTGAAGAAGAGAGTGACGCGTCAACGGCCGCTGCCGGCAGCGAGGATACTGCCAGCCAAATGCCGGCCATCAGAAGATATCTGTTCATGCTTGCACCCTTTATGAGAAATCCGTGCTGTAGAGGAAGGTCTGACCGCGACGTTTGCAGCAGCTGTAGGGCTGCCAGAGCGCCCAAGCGTAGTTGCCGTTCTGCGCAATCTGACCGCCGACGTCGGGAAACACCGCACAGCTCTGCGAGAGCTGGGGTGAAAGGCGCTGCCACTTATGGTTTTTCGAGCCGCTGTTTTCGCTGACCGCTCCCGGTGGCCAGTAGCCCGCTGAGCGCTGCCCGACCAGCGGGGTGTAGACGTGAAGCTGCCCCTGACTGGTGATGATGTCGGCCACGCGCTGCACCACCACCGCAGCTGATTTGTAACCGTCGGTCTGCGTGACGAAGCCGCTGCGCGGGTAGACGTTGCCCCACATATTGCCGTACGGCGTGCTGCCCACTTCGCGCTGGCCGGGTATCAGCGCCTCCGGATACACCGACTCCGGCACGCCGGTGCGCCAGGCCAGCGCATCGAGCGCGCTGACGAAATAGGGAATAAACGGCGTGGCGGCACTGTCACAGGAGTAGCCGGGAACCATACCGCCGATAATCTTTGTCGCCGGATGGCCATACGCACCGGCGTAATAGAAATGGAGGTTCTGACTGCGCATGCCGGGGACTTTCATCTCCTGACGGCCACCGCCGGTTGCCACGCCTGCCGCGCCGCCCAGCAGGACGCTTTCTGCGCCGTCTGTCGTGGCGCTGAGCGCAGACATCTCCGTCCAGGGATTGTCGCCCGGACTGAGCCAGGCGGAGACGACGGCCTGCGGGATAAAATGCGTCACCTTGACGGAGGTTTTGACCGAGCAGCCGAACGGCGTACACATCAGCCAGTAACAGATACCGCTGACGCGCCAGCTGATACAGTCCGGGCTGGCGGCGCTGGCGAGCAGGCCTGCCGTGTTCACGCTGGCCAGGGTGCCGCTACAGGCCATGATCGTGGCCAGCGCCACCCTGCGCGGACGGGAAAAAATGATGTTCACTCAGCTTTCTCCTTCCAGGCATTCAGCTGCCGCGTGGCCACGGCGACGTCGGTGGTGCCGTACACCACCCACTTATCGTCAAACACCACGGCGGGATATTTCTCCAACCCCAGCGACCAGGCACGGGTCACGCCGGCATACTTCCCGGCCAGCTGCTGCTGGCGCTGCTGAAAGAGGGGTGAGGCTATCACCGCATGCGCCTGGCGCTCTGCCTGCGCAGGGTCAGCGGTCAGTTCGCCAAACAGCTGCGCCTGCAAACGGTCGGGGGCATCAAGCTCGACAACGGTAACGTCCGCAGCGAGGCCATCAGCGACGGGATGCGCATTGTCGGTATAAATAACGGTGCCGGCCAGGGTACCGGAGGAAAGGAACAGTGCTGTCAGGCAGCAGACGGGTATTTTCATCAAGAACACTCCCAGAGTGAGTAACCCACTCAGGGTGCGTTCAGCGGCGCGTCAGGTCAGTAATTAACTCTTAGCGCGATGGTGATAATTAATGGGGGCAGTCCATACTTGTGATCTCCTCCCAATATCGGTGCTAGGATAAATCAGGGATCCGGGCCTGTTTGCAGGCTTCGGACAAATTCTGCCGGAGTCTGGTTATTTAACGAAGAATGTGACCGGTACTGAACAAAGGGAAGAGATCACAAAAACCACTTCTTCCACTCTTTTTTGAGAAACGCGTAGATAAATGTATCATCGTATCTTTCTTCATCACCATCCTGTATGAAAGAGACAAACTCTTTAAAAAATCCCCCCTGCCATATATGGAGAGGGCATAAAGCTTTTATAAGCTAAATTGTAGTCTTACATTATAGTTGGCAACATATGAGAAGGAATCGACAAGATTATGTGGACGCTAGATGATCTACGTAGATTGGATAAAAAATATGCAGAGGAAGGTATTCACGTTCATCAAAGACCGCTGAACGCCGCAATTGATCTCCTAGGAACAAGTTTCAGTTTTGGTATCTTTAGTAATCCTGAGGTTCAGCACATAGTAGATGCTTACACTGCTATGATACCTGAAGTCGAAACAAGCTGGCCTGGTGCAGGAATAGGTCTAATTGCATCCATGGATCAAGTTAGGAAAATAACCTTTCCTGTCTTATACGGGGAGAAAGAGCTAGAAGTCTGGCAAATAGCAGGATTTTTAAGTAACGAAGAATGGTGGGTGTGGTGTAGAAAAGAGCGAGTAGTCGCCTCAGAAGTATCTTTTGCTATTGCTGATATTCATGATTTCACTATGGGGCTAAATGAAATTGAACATTGTCCTTCAGAGGCATTGACACTCTGGCAAATGTCCCGATCCAATCTAGAAGACATTGCAAATACACTACCCAATAGCTTTAGCCATGATTCAGTTATCCAACCTATCTGCATGGTAGCAGAGCTCTCCTTGAAAGCTGCTTTAGTTTGGAATGGAGTCGATTTAAACACCTTGAAAGGTAAGAATGGCCATAATCTTGCCTATTTGGCACAAGCAGTGATGAATAAAAAAAACCATCGTGACGATAGACAAATTAAAGCCGTGATTGATAACCTTCCCCCTTATGTAGCCAGCCGCTATAAGCCAGCGGGGCTTAAGCGTCTTCAGGTTGTTCGGTTGGCTCTTGGAGTTCAGTTTATTGCGGCATCTAGTTTACGTCGGATAACCACTTCAGACTTAGCTATACAAATGGAATCAGGAGGATTTCCTGGGCCACGTCGAGCGTTCACTATTTGAATGCGAAAAACCAGTAAATCTTCTGCACCACATGTTCATGGGTTAACCTGAAGTCAAATCTCGCGAGCCAACCAATTAAATTGGTGGCTCGTGAAAAGCATCAGTCTTGACCCATGCTTAGAGTTGGCTACCGTACTATTAGAACCCCGCCTGAAAAACATCTTACGTTAAGTTTTCATAGCAGGCTGCTTTGAGCTGTGAGTTCAACCGATGGATGCAACACACTTGTTAAAACGTTCTGCGGGTGACTCAGCTTAGCGTTTTTCTCGGTCTCTCATTAAGTTGTCTGGCAACGCTATTTAATCGTTGCTGGCTGTGAACTGATAAGTCAGTTCCTTTTGTGAAATACTGTCTGAGTAACCTGTTTGTATTTTCATTCGATCCACGTTGCCAGGGAGATTGAGGATCACAAAAATAGACCTGAATGTCTGTCGCTATAGTAAAAAGGGTGTGATTAGTCATTTCAGACCCTCTATCCCAGGTTAATGTTTTATACAGTTCAACAGGTAACTGTTGGGCTTGTTTGATGAGTGCGGATATGAGTGTGGCTGTCTTGTTGTCACTGATTTTGGCAAGCTTAACAAAGCGGAAATGGCGTTCTACCATCGTGACAATATATAAGTTTTTAGAACTCTGTATCAGGTCTCCCTCCCAGTGATCTGGTATGGCTCTGTCTGCAACTTCAGATGGCCTTTCGCTGATGGGTATCGCATCCGGGATTGAGCCTAATCCCTTCCCTTTAAGCGATGTCGTTCTGGATTTACATAATGCTCTTCCGCTTCTGAGGCACTGCCGCAGCTCTTTTTTTAAAGCCCTCCGGGTTTGTATAAAAAGCGTTTTATAAATCGTTTCGTGTGACACATGCATTTCCTGGTTATCGGGATAACAGCGTTTTAACCAACCGGCGATTTGTTCTGGCGACCAGCCCTTATGCATTTTCTCTGCAATGACTATACATAATTCGGGGCATTCAATTAACTTACAGGGTTTAGGCCGCAGGGCATTATCCCATGCTGTTTTGTCAGCATGTGCTGCACGATATTGTTTTAAACCTCCGTGTCTGTGGATCTCGCGGCTGATAGTTGATGGCGCTCTTGATAATTTTCTGGCGATGTCCCTGACGCTGATTTTTGCTACCAGCCCTCTGGATATATCTTCCCTTTCGTCAGGCGAAAGAAACAGCCGGTGCCGTTTTCGGATGGGAGGACGATATCCACCAGTCTGGTGGATGGTGGGCATAACAGAAGAGTGATATCTGTCAAACATTCTGGCGATGTAATGCAGGGGATCACCTTGCTTATATCTGTCCCAAATAATCGCTTTCTGTTCCGGCGTGTAGTTAATGCACGTTCTTCGTTTCATGGCAATATCCTCCTCGTTTAAGGATAGCGTTGCATCGACCAGTTGAACTCACAGCCAAAAGTGGACAGTGCACAAATTTTTTTGATAAAAAATAGACGATAACAATTCCTACCATAATTTTATCTAATGTTGTATATTGGTTGACTATTTTTTTGATGGTATCATTTTGATAATTATTGCTTGCAATTTGGTTGGGAAATGAAACAATTATTTTATAATGAACTACTGAGTATAAAAACTGAAATCAACAAACTTCAACAAGATAAAAATAATTTAAAAATCCTTGGCAACATTCAAGAAAAACTACTTGAATATCATCACTGGGTAGAGTGCAAATGTAACACAAGGAAAATTAGGTTAAACACTCTTAAACGAATTAAGAAAAACCCTGCCAACACGAAAGGAATATCCTTACAGATAAAATCTTCAATCGATAAAAACATGGTGCAGTTAGATGAGTTAAAGGAGTTAAAGTTATGGTTGAGGAATATTGGAAATTCCCTCCCTCATCTTTATTATGATAAAGGGAGCCTAAGAGCATATTCATACTCTGTAAATTCAGATAACCTTAAAGAACTATCGGGAGATATTCATGGTAAAGATGGCCTTAATCTCGAACTTAAAAGCTTCCGCTACGCTATTGATAACGGTTCCAAAGCACTTTTAAATGATTTGACAAGTATTATGCGTTATGGAGATCTTACCCTGATGGATAAGGAAATTCCTTTTATTATGGAAATAAAAAAAAGCGCGGCATGCAGAGTCAAGGCTAATAAACAACTGAAAAGCATGCAAGAAATTCATAGTTACTTAGAGAAAGATGTCAGCACGACTCTCAGAGGGGGAGGCATTATTAGCCAAAGAGTTACGATGAGTGAAGATGAAAAAAGTAATAAAGAACTTTTTAATAAACACTTCACAGATTCAAAGGATACCGGGTACAACTTTTCAAAAATAGAAAATGGATTATACTGTTTAAGCTTTTATAATGGCTCTAAATATCAAGATAATGTAGATCTTTTAGTTATAAGGGAATTGAAAAAACCTGCATTCTTTTCACTTAATCAATTCAAAAATGAAGAGGATAATTCTTTATTTTATCCTTACCCCTTACTCATTGATGACCCTGAAATTTACACTGCATTTATGTTGGATTTTTATTCCATATATTTATTTTTCGATTGTGAAATCTTGAATGAGACTGCCGGTAATTACAAACTAGAATTTAGCTTCATTACTGAAAAATACTTAGTTGAAATGAGAAGTAAAGATGGCCCATTAATTTACTCTCACACTTTCACAAAAGCACTGGTCGAATTCTCTTCACTCAACTGGGCAGCCAATCAGATGTTTGCTAATTATCAAATCGCTTTGGATTCATATGACGCCATAATTAAAAAAGAATTTTTAATCAATTATAATATTGGAAATACCCTGTCAAAGGGGTGACCTGCTTCCCGATGTTAGGCTGTGTCCCTTAACCTAACAATCGCTTCAAAAACAACCTGAACGCCCCCCAGCTTTAGCATGCTCAGGTAGTTTCTCGCTGTTTTTTCTGAACGTGTAGCAATGCGGCGGTTTTCTTTCAGTATCGCAAAGCAACGTTCCACAACATTACGTTTTTTATATAGCCGTATATTGAGCTTTCTGCGCCCGTCTTTGCTGGCTTTTTCATTCGACTTAAAGGGAATAACTGCTTTTATCCCTTTTATTTTCAAATGAGTACGCAGTTTTTTTCCTGAATATCCCTTATCTGCCAGCACCGCTTTGGGCCGGAACTTCAGATATCCACTTTTACGTATAACGCCGACCTAGTTGAGCAAAGCCTGTGCATACTGGCTTTCGTGAGCCTACCCAACGCTCTGGCAGAAACTTAATGGTAATTCTGTACCATCTGCCGCCAGAGGGATTTTGGTGCCAAAGCCGCCGCGAGAGCAACCCATGATCGTTGAGTTCATCCTGATGTATTTTTTCGCTCTTGCAGCCGCTTTCAGAGCACGAAAATTGCTGCCATTAAGCACAATGACATCCCAGTCAATTAACTCCTTTTCATCTAGTATCTGGGATAATTCATTGAAAATGCTGTTCATGACTCCCGTTTTGCCTACTGGTTAAAGCGGTTGTGAATCGTTTTCCAGTGACCATAACGTTCAGATAAATCTTTCCAGAGTGCGCTTGAACAAAGTACCAAGAATATACCATTCATAATGTGTCTTCACGCAAAGTAAGGACGTCCTCCCCTGGGAGAACTTTTTTAGGGGGGGCAACATGGGAGAAATCAGAGACCATGCATCATCAGGGAAATCGTAACGAGCCAAATTAAAGGACTTCTTGTGGCCAAATCATACGTCATATTGTACAAAAATCAGTTACGGGACACACCCTAGACCACATAGCCCGCAGCATTCCACTTTCCTTTTTCGGAGCTCTTACGAAAAGTGGAATGTTTCAGATTTTCATCAAAACTTTCAATAATTTTATCTTCATGCAAAAATTATTGGCTCAAAAGCAATAAAAAAATTGAAAATTTCTTTTTTTTGGAAATACTGATACAGCAAGAATCCGTCAATCATGACTCTTTAAGGCAGCCATGACATATGGTTTTTTCACTTGACTGAGCAACATCATATGGATAAGAGAGGAACAAATGAATTTTGATGCAGTTCAGGTTGACCTGAATGACATACTGTCAGTAAACAGGAGATATCTCATCCCGAGAAATCAGAGAGACTTCAGCTGGGAGAGGTTACAGTTGGATGAGTTCTGGGACGATATAAAAAGAAATATCCGCTTCGAAAATGGAAGCTTCAACCACTCTGAATACTTTCTAGGAACCGTAGTACTATCAGGCTCAACTGACAGCTCCATGCTTGAAATAATAGATGGTCAACAGCGACTATCCGTTATAACAATAATACTTTCAATAATATCAAGAAACCTTCGAGATCTTAAATACACAGAAAGTGCGGATGACATTGTAAATACATACCTGGTATCCAAGGCTGCGATCATTTCTGCCAAAACACATTTGATAGAGAAGATTAAAAAAAGTAATGGGCGAGATTTTTTCAAACTGAAATGTCAGTCCAAAAAAGATATGAATCCTCTGGTGAAATCTGATGAAGATGAAAAAATTAATGATGCCTATGCATACTTCGAAAAAAGACTCGGAAAACAGGAAGCCTGTAAGCTCCTAAATAAAAGTAAATTAGGTGTCAGGTATTCAGAAGATGAATATATTCAGTGCCTGGATGCTATTATGAAAATGATAACATCTTATCTTAAAGTGGTAAGAATACTCGTTCCATCAACAGATGATGCGTATGATGTTTTTGAGGTTCTGAATGCAAGGGGGATAAGCCTCAGCTCAATTGATCTGATAAAAAATAAAATCCTACAGTATTGCTCTAAAGATACGTATCCCGAAGATACGGCAAAAAAATTATGGTCCTCAATTGAAGATGGCGTGATAGCACTTAACAGCAAAATGTCAATGTCAGATTATGTCCGCGTATGGTGGATGTCAAATTTCGGATATATCGGAACTGACCAGCTTTACAGATCGTTCAAAAAGAAAACTTCAGAAAAAGATACAAACTTAACACCTGAGTCATTTTTGTTTGGTATGGAGAGGGACTCGGTATTATTCTTTAAAATTTGCGATCCTCAGGAGATGGATTGGAAAGGTCTTAATCAAAAAAAAATATATCGAGTCCTGAAGAATCTGGAAACATTCAACGTCTCGATACAAAGACCATTGATACTGGCTTTATTAAGGGTAAGGGAAAATAAAAAGACAGCAAGATTATTGCAAGAGTCTGTAATGATAAGCACGCTTCAGTTTATCGAGGACTTTCAGTTTAAATTCACGACAATATGTAAAATGAAACCATCTGGTGTCGATGCCATGTTTGCAAAATATGCTTCTGAAATAGCTCAGGCACAAACGAAGACAGCCATGAATGAAATTCTGGTAAGAATGGTCAAAGCTTTTACGGACAAAATGCCTACAGAATCAGTATTCATTGAAAGGATGATTAATCACCTTTGGTACTCGCGAACAGCCTCCGCGAAAAAGAAAAGAAACAACACTGAACTAATAAATTATGTGTACCACAGGCTAGAGTCTGTCAACAGGGGGTCAGATGAAATATCCTTAAATAACACTAACCTGGAACACATTGGCCCGCAGAGCATGTTCGATCCTGAGTATGTTGGCATGATTGGAAACCTTATTCCGCTTAGCGTTTCCATCAATGACAAGTGTGGAAACCTGTCCGTTGAAAAGAAAATCAATCTGTATGGTGAGTCTGATTTGAACAGCGTAGCCGACTTCATCAGTTACTATCGCTCATACAACCGCTGGGATAAAGAACTTGTTGTTGAGAGGAGTAAAAACCTCGCTCACAAACTTTTCAACAACATGGCTAAGTAAGGTATTCAAGTAGTATTGAATGAAGGACGATACAGCTCGGCTGATGTGCCAATGTAACTCATTTTATAGTGCCTTCGAAAGAAGTTCGGATGAGTGCCGGGACTGACAATGGAAAACTGGACGGAATAATAACTGGAGAATAAGGAAAAATGACGGATTTAAAAATTGACAACCCAGCGCAACGGTTACTGGATCTTCTAGAGAAAGGGAGACTTTATGCCGAGCATCAGAACTGCCGTGAAGTGTGGAAAAAAATACTGAATGTTGAGAGCTGTAATGAGCAGGTTTTAATCACCCGACTGGCAAAGGTTATGGAGCTACCTGCGCGCATTTCGCAAGTGATGGATGATCACTTCTCTGATTCTCGCTGGAAGTCTACGCACTGGAAGGACTCCGTTGAGAGCGCATTCCTTTCCCAAGAATTAAGGGGGGTGTGGAAAGAATTCAAAAAGCATATTGATTCCCAGACTTTATCAGAGCTTGGTCTACTGTCAATGACTTTTGAGACCCGCGGGTCACACAGCGATTTCGATGATGAGCAGATTGAAACTCTGTTGGAAAAAATTGCAGAATTACGTAATGAAATCCGAGGTTCCGAACTTTCCGCGCCTATGAAAACAATGCTTCTCCGACAGCTTTTCAAGCTTCAGGAAGCTCTTGAGTCTTACAGTATTTCCGGGGTTGAACCCATTATGGATGCAGTGCAGTCTACTATCGGCTTGGCTGTAGTTGATGCTAATTACCGGGACGAAATTAGTAAGGGAACGGGCACTAAATTCGGGGAGAGAATCTCTGATTTGCTCGGCGACATTGCCAATCTTGTAACCATTGCTGGCGCCATTCCATGCCTACCAGTGGCGATTCATACTGCATTAAACTACTTAAGCAAGTAAATCCTCCTTAGTACGCCCTGTATAATGGGCGCTTTGACTATTTGCACTCCTTCTTACTTTCCCTTTTTATGAGTCTACGTAAAGAAACAAGTTCGAATGATATGATCTGCACATAATACACACTCAATCAAACTACAACTCAACATGTTAACGAGGTAGTAAACATGCCTAAGGCCGGCATTTTGTCCAGGTCAGAGTCCAGAGCGATCATTCCCAACGTCGCCCGTTTGGGTGACGATGCCGCTCAACACCGTCAGACGGGCGACGTGATAATGCTGGCTGTACGGCTGCGTGATGAGTTTGAGTGCACACGGGCTGGGACACTTGCTGATATGGGAACGAGAATTTCGGCATTGTAGCGGCGCAGTGTGAAGATGTACCGATGTACAACCCCACCTGCGGGTCCCGTGCCGCCTCATGGCGGATGCGGGCCTGCTACGCACGGGCAACATCCGGCTGGCCGTGGAGCTGCTCGACGTGCTGACCCAGAACGGTACTTACGGCACCACAATGCACAACATGCCGCTCTGCTTCACTCACGCACGAAACCGGGCAGTCAATTCAGGGGAAGTTGCTGTCGATGAAGAGCACTCGTGACCTGCTGCGTTCTGACCGGTATGCGTAGGATTGTCGGGAGGCGATACGAGACGAGCTGGGTCTGCTGGGGTTCTCACCGGCCCCGGCATTCCGGCTGTTCTTCCCCAAAGACTGAATGCTGATGGATGAGTTTGATTTTAGTGACGACTAGGCAAACGACTAATTAGCCATGGCAGATATTTTACTCAAAACTCATGCACAACCGTGCGCTCACAGGAATAGATCGTGATACCGCATGTGATCCATCCTTCTCAAAAGAGATGATTCAATTTCCTAACCATGAACGGCAGCTATCCAGCCTGAAGATATGGTATGAGAGATCAACGTTACAGTATCAAAAACTAGCTAAGTAACATGTGAACTAACAACCACCACGGGCTCTATGCCGCCCGCACCCGCAGCCCCGGTATTTGCCAGGCAGCCACACCCCGCTGCCTGACAAATGCCGGGGTTCTTCTACTTACCCCCCCGCTCGCCGGTTACCCTGTCAATCTCCTTCAGCACCCAGAGCATATCCGTTGCGTCGGGCACACAGATATTCCAGCGGATACCCGTTCTGTATTCGGATTCACCCGGCCACAGCGTATTGCCGGTGACGGTGACCAGAATATCCAGCGTCTTATCCTGCACGTCAGAGAGATGCACCGCCACGCAGCTGCGCCGGCCAACGCGGTGTGGATAGACCGACAGCAGCACCGGTTTCTCCAGCCGGTTGAGGATTTCACTCTGTAGCTGGTCAAGCGACCGGCGGTCAGACTGGCCAATGGATGCCGTACCCTGCGGCGGCACGGTAAAAATAACGGAAGCGATCAGCGCCTTGTCAGGCACGACCATCGGCGGTGTCATGGTCAGCTTTTTCATAGTGTCCCCAGTCAGATAACCATACCGCGACTCTCATCAAGACGCCGCGCAACGTGAAAAGCGGCCTCCAGCTCGGAGCAATGGTGTTCATTCATAATCGACCGCCTTTCGGCTTTCTCCTCTTTCTCCGTCATCCCCAGCGCCAGATAGAGACTCGGCGGTACGGCACGAAACAGCGCCTGCACCTTGCGCGACAGGATCACGCCCTCGGTGTATTTTCTCGGCAGTTTGGTGGCAGACAGCAGCATGGTCTTTTGTTCGTCCGTCAGCGTCTTAAAGCGCGCTATCTGCTCCACCTCATCAGGCGGCATAACGAGACAAATCCACCACTCCGCCATATTGAGCATCTTTTTGGCCGTATCGGGAAAGTCCGCCAGGTTCTGGGTAAACAGCCACAGCCAGGCACCGAGCTTACGCCACATCTTGACGATCTTGGTGGCGTAAGGCCCCAGCAGCGGGTTGGCGGTGACGATATGCGCTTCATCGATCGGGACAATGGTTTCTCTGTCGCTGTACTGCTCGCGCTCGGCGATATTGTTAATGGTGTTGAGCAGAGAGATGACGGCCACCGCCATCTGGGCCTCGTACCCTTCACGCGCCAGCGTCCCCAGGTCGACGATGGTGACGTCGGCCTCCGGCCACGGCGTGCCTGGCCGGTTAAACAGCTCACCTTCAAAGCCTTCGGTAAACATGCGCAGCGCTTCCGACATCTCTTCGGCACGGGCGCGGCGTGCGGGCGTGCGCTTCTCGCGGCCGTCGTCGCCGGTACTGACATCACGCGCGATATTCTGTAGCGCATACATCAGGTCTTCCGGCAGCATCTGGCGGTCTGCGTCAAACGCGGTTCTCGCCGCAATCAGTATCGCCTCGCGGATCATGCCGCGATCGGCGCGCGTCATCCGCGCTTCCTCCGCCGCCTCACCGCCGGTGATCATCAGGCGCGCCGCAATCTCCATCTCACCCAGCACGTCACGCTCTTCATCCTTGTCCTCATCGTCTTCATCGATATCCGGCAACGCCTCCTCGCTGACCAGCAGGGCATCCGGCCTGGCCTGCATCAGCAGGTGCGAATCACCGAACGGAGCCAGAGAGATCACCTTGCCGGGCTTGATGCTGACGCGGTGTACCGTCAGCCCCAGCGAGGCGCAGTAATCCCCGAACAGGCCGAAGCTGTTGCCCGCCTCCAGCAGAAAGATACGCGGCCGGTAGATGGCCATCATCTGCGCCAGTTCGCAGAGTGCGGTAGCCGACTTGCCGGCACCGGTCGGGCCGAACAGCAGCTTATGTGCATTCTGGGTACGGTCATTTTTATTCAGCGGGTCGACGGAAAGCGGACCGCCGCCACGGTTGAAAAAGGTAAAGCCCGGGTTGCCGGTGCCGGTATCACGGCCATACACCGGTGCCAGGCAGGCAAAGTGCTGAACGAACATCAGGCGCGTATACCAGTGATGGCGATCCTGCTGTGGGTTAAAGCACATCGGCAGCGCGCGCAGGTAGCCGCTGAGCGGGCCGATATCATGCTCCGGATTGACCGGCTCCAGGCCGCAGTTCAGCAGCTTGCTGCTCAGGTCGAGATAGCGTTTGTCGAGGGTTTCCAGATCCCGCGCCTTGATGAGCAGCGTAATGGCCGCACGATAGAGCTTGTGCTTGTTCCCGAGGAAGGTTCGTGCGCGGGCGGCATCCTCGCGGGCGCGCAGCGAGTCGACGTTCTCCCCCATCGAGTCGCGGCTCAGACGGGCAAAATTCTCCTCCAGTTTGTCCTGCGGCTGGATAACCAGCGTCAGCGTCAGAACGGTGCCCTGCGGCAGCAGATCCATGATGGCGTTGATGTTGTCGCCACGTTTTACCTCGCCGGTTAAATGCCCGGTCGAAGGCGCATTACGCAGGCGGGCAACCGGCACCGCCTTATGCGCCACGTTATCAAACCACCAGACGCCCTTCTCCGCATCGCTGCGCGGACGGGTGAACCACAGGCTTTCGCTGAAATCATTGAGCAGCGGCAGGTCGCCCGGCGCATCATCGCGGTAGCGGGCGCAGCGATACAGCGTCGCCTTGTCCACCCACTGCGGTTCGGGATTGAACCAGCGTAGCAGCCAGCTGTGGATCTGCTCGCCGTTCTGGCGCTGGCTCTGGATGCCGGCACCGCTTATGGCGGCGGTCAGCCGGTCGCATACCTGATTCAACAGCACTTCCGCAGCCATCGGGTCCCGGTAAGGCGTCTCCACCCAGCGATAGACCACCATGCGGGTGCGGCGCATCTGCCCGCGCCAGGGGGCTCCGGTCACCGCGTCATCCATAAACAGCCCCTGTTCAACGGCAACGTTTTGCAGGTGACGCGCCTGTTCGCTGAGCCAGGCTTCGGTAAAAGCGGTTCCCTGCGCCCACGGCCTGACGTAGCCCCTGACCTTATCCATATAAGAGGAGAGATCGGATTCGTCCTGACAGTAAAACTGCACCACCCACTGATGGGAGTCGAGCTCCGGCAGGCTGTCCTGCAACGCGTTTTCCACCACGTCGCGGATCTCGTCCAGTCGCGATGCCGGACGCCCCTCGGTGCCCGTCGGGATAATTTCATACACCGCGCCAACCGACACGCCGTCATCGAGCAGCAGGCACTGGTGTTCCGGGAGGTACTCGCCCCACGGCACATGATCGATAACCGACGGTGCGGTAGCGTACAGACGCGCTTCGTCGGTGCGCGTCAGGCGTCCGTCGCGGGTCAGGGGTTGATGACCGTTTACGGCAAACGGCCCGTCACCGTACTGGTGTGCGTCCTGCTGCTTCGGCCTGCGGCGGAAAAGAGGGAATGTCATCAGAGATCCTCGGTGCGCTCGCCGGGCAGCGCATATTGCACCTGCCCGTAGAAGGGAAACACGGTGCTGTAGCCCGGCACCGGCATGTTGCCGCCCGCCAGGTGCGGGAATACGTACATCACCATGTCAGGGTTAGGCAGGCGCGGAAACGTCTGCTGGATTTCGTTTTGCTGGCTGCGGCTGTAGCTGTCACGCGTCTGCTGTGCCAGCGTGCGCTCGCTGTCCGCAACCGGCCTGCGCAGCGTGGTGCGGCTTTCCGCCGTGGCGTGGGTGGACGATGCGCCGTTATTCCACAGCTCCAGCATCGAGCTGTCGCCGGGGGGCAGCATCTCATCTTTAGAGGTACTGCAACCCGCCAGCAACAGCACCATAACGGCCAGAAGGTTATGCCTGCGCATCCGTCACCTCCTTATCATCCGCATCACCGATGGTGGCTGACAGCTGCATCACACGGCCATCAGGCAGCGGAAACAGCATATCGTTACCCTCACGGCAGAGCTTCTGGCCAACGGCAAACATCGCCCAGTTGGTGACCTCCTGCGGCTGACCTTCCCATTTGCCGCTGTCGCGTCTGACAAATCCGGCATACAGACCGCCGCTGAGTGGGCTGTACCCCACGCGGTATTCGAGTTTGTCGTTATCGTGCATCATTATCCCCATCAGTCCATGCCCGTGCCGCTGCCGGCCAGGCTGAAGTCATATTTCACCTTGCGGCCCTTCTCTTCATAATCGATCGCCAGCTGGCGCGTGATATGCAGCGCCACCTTCTGGCCGGGTGGCACGTAGATGGCGTCGAAAGTCTGGCCGTAGCGCGCCTTAACCCAGTCAACGGTTTCATGCATGCCGCCGGAAAACGCCTTACCCAATACGGCCTGGCCTGCATCGCCGGTCAGGCTGGAGGTGACGCCGCCGTAGCCGTTGGTCTGGGTGGTATTCTGGTTCTGTGCCAGCGCGTCACCGGCCGCGCCGGCGGCGGCAAGCGCCGCGATGGTCGGCAGATAGGTGGAGGCGTTGCTTTTACGCGTGCCGGAAATGCAGGGGATACCGTTGTCGTCCGACAGCCAGCCGATGCTGCTGTTATTACCGTCGCCACCCTGGCCGTTCTGGTTAGCGCCGCTGCCGTTCTGCCCGTTCGGTGACGGCACGGTGCGCACGGTGCCGTCAGTAAAGACAAAGGTGATACTGGTAATCGCACCGCGTACGCAGGACAGCGTCCAGTCGCCGGTCGCCGTCCCCGATACGATGGCCCCCTGCACGTCGGGCAGCTCGATACCGTTAGCCGTCAGGTTGTCTTTGCCGACCATCACCTTGAAGGGGTAAGGGTCGGTCACCTTACCGTCAACCGGCACGCGCCCCAGCAGCGCCGTCATGGCCTGACTGCCAACCAGCGTGGCGTTCTCCGGCAGGGTATAGACGGGGTCAGTCGCCTTTTCGGCTTCAGACAGCGTTTTCTGCACGGCCGAGGTCGCCGCATTAACCGTCTTGTCGGCATCACTGACATCGTCAAAGGTGCTGGCAAAAGCAAAGCCGGTGGCGTTATTGCCGTTGCTGCCCGACACCGGACGGCCGCTGGCGTCGGTCGGGATACCGTCTTTCGGCTCGACCCACTGCATGCCGTCTGCCGGTGGCGTACTGGCGTTCACGCCAGAGCCGTTGTCATAACCCATACCGACCGGGATATCACTGCCGGAAATGCTGTTTTTACCGACCATTGCTGCGCCGGAAGCGCCGTTTCGAAGCTGTTCCATCAGCCTGTCGACCTGGGTGCTCAGATCGGTAACCTGGGCACCGAGCTGTGAGCGCTTTAGCGCCTCTTCGGCACGGGCATTGTCCACCACCTGGCTTATCTGCCGATCCACGTTGCCGTTGGTTTTTTTCAGCGCCTTGTTCTCATCGCTGAGCTTTTTATTGTCATCCGCAATCCCGTCGAGACGCTCCTGTACCTTGCGAAAATTGCCCACGATGGTGCGCAGCGTGTCCTGAGGCGTATCTCCCTCAATGCCCAGCGCTTTCAGGTCTTCCGGCGTCAGATCCTTTAGCGCCACGTTGCTGGTTTTCTGCCCGCCGGCTGTTTGGCTGCTGCTTTCGGCACAGGATTTGACGCCGAGCACGATAGCGCCGGTCAGCACCAGCGGAACGGCTACTTTCACCAACAGATTCGAAGATGGCGCTTTCATTATTTCGCTCTCCTGCTGCTTTTAACCGCCGGTTCGGCAATAAACGCGCTTTCCGCACGGCCCGCCGTCACCAGATACAGCACCGTGGTGTCCTCCGGCGTGCCAGAGCTGCCCAGCCAGCGGTGCTGAAAGGTGGCGGTGACAAACTGCCCTTCCAGCACGCGCGGGTCGAGAATAACCTTGTCAGCGGAGCGGTTACGCACCTGTAGCGCGATAACGCTGCTGCCCTGCAGGCTCCAGGCCGCCATCGGCGTCACGCTCACCGCTTCGGACGGCATCAGCGTGGTGATGGCAGGCGGCAGCTTCAGGGAGACGGGGCTGATACCCGGCACCGCCTCCACCGTGCGCAGCGGGCCGTACATGTTCTGCGCCGCATAACGGGTCAGCACCACGGGGAGCGGGGCGTTAAGCTTTGCCGGCTTACGGCTGGCCTGCGCATCATCCGAAGGTAGCTGGCGTGTGCTGCCGTCGCCGCTGACCGTCTGTTTATCACTGGCGCTAGCGTTGGCCACCTCACCGTCATAGACGATCTTTACCGGCTCGCGCGTGGCCTTGCCGGGTTCGGCGCTGACGTCGAGCAGAATGATTTCACCGTTTTCCTTGTTCTGTAGCTCAAGGCGCGTCACCGCGAACGCCTCGCTGGCGGCGAGATAGACCACGCCACCGCTGCTTTGAATACGCAGCTTATTATTCAGGACGGACGGGAAGCCCACGCGCACATTTTTGTTCACAAAGACGATGCGCTCCTGACCGACCGTTAACGGGATCTGTAGTGGGATACGTTCCCACTTCATCAGCTCTACCGCCCGTGCTGCACCTGACGTCAGCAGCAGGGCCAGCAGTATCAGTGTGATTTTGTTCAATTGAATGCTCCCGACTTTTTCTCCGCTTCCGGCAGCGGCATCGCCTCCAGCCGTTGCGGCGTGGCAGCATAGCAGTCCAGCGCCAGGCCGAAAGGATTACGCTCCGGATCGCCCTCCCAGCGCACCACCTTCAGCGGATAGCGCACCAGCGCCCGCTTAACCGGTTCGGTGTGGTAATACTCGTCGGCCGCCAGATCCAGCCGGACGATCCAGTTATCCTGGCCGATAATGGTGACGCTGCGGCTGCTGTAGCCGCGCCGTGGGATTTCATACACCACGCGCACGCGGTCGCGCAGCTCGTCGCTGTTCTTACGCATCTCCGCGTCTTTGTTGAGAAAGTCCTGGCAGGACGGCGTCAGGTAGGCGCTCATCTGCGCAATCTTCGCCGGGTAGTCCATCTCGCCATTTTTCGGCCACGCGTT
Organism: Erwinia piriflorinigrans CFBP 5888; assembly: GCF_001050515.1. Lineage (GTDB taxonomy): Bacteria > Pseudomonadota > Gammaproteobacteria > Enterobacterales > Enterobacteriaceae > Erwinia > Erwinia piriflorinigrans. The sequence goes on along the minus strand of NZ_CAHS01000006.1, from coordinate 217,866 downwards.
GAGCTGCTGGAAGATATAAAAGGCGAAGCTGTACACCGTTGACGGCGGCACCTCCCACCACTTACGGATACTGCCGGATCGCAGATCGGGCGGGTTATGGATGGTCAGCTCAGACGGCGCGCGCATCCAGCCAAGAGTGGTGAATAACAGGCCGCTAAACAGCAGCACGCAGGCGATGCGCAGCGAGAAAATATGGTTGTCGCGCGCGGTCATCCCGTTGCGAAAACGACTCATACCTGACCTCCACGCTTCACCGGCGCGGCGCGTTTCATCTCCCACACGCGGCTGTCGAGGATCATCGAGCGCGACAGCCGGGCGCGGCAGCGCAGCTCCTCCATGCGCTGCCAGATATAGTTCTCCGGCTTACCGCGCTTATAGCCGGCAATCCAGCCGCCGCCGAGAAACACCACAACCAGCGGCGTCAGCAGCATGCAGGTGGGGAATGCCAGCCAGCCGATAAACGGCACCAGCGACAGCGGCACGGCCAGCGGAATGCCGGCCAGAATGCCGGTAACGGCCGCCAGCAAAAACTCACCGGAGGTGAACCCTTTCCACACCACAGGGGGGTTGTTCAGTCTGTCAGGAAGAAAGTCGATGACGGCCATGAAAACTCCTTAAATGATGTCGGCAGCCTTGGTGGCCAGATAGATAACCAGCAGGATGAGGCCGATACCGACCACCAGATAGAGCAGAAACTCGGTCCAGGAGCCCTTGCCGCGACGGATATCATGGAAGGAGGTGATCACCGCGTGAGCCACGGCGAGAAAAGCGGCCACGCAGACCAGCAGGCCGAGCGCCAGACCGCCCATTTTGATGTAGCCCATCACGGTGTTATAGGTGCCGCCACCGCCGCCGGTGGTCGGCTGTTCAACAGAGGGCAGATCTGCCATGACCTGCCCGCCCCAGAGCAGCCCCGGCAGCAGTAGAAGCCTGGCGCGCAACAGCGCCGCACGGTATAGCGTAACGAATTTCATAACGGTGTCCTTTCAGTGGAAGAAGAGAAACAGGGTCAGGAGGATAAGCACCACCAGACGTATCAGCAGCTCGTTGAACTGGCGGAACGTCACGGCTTTGCTGGCCAGCCCGCGATAGGCCTGCACCATCGCCCAGGCGGCAAACAGCAACAGGACAATGGCCAGAGAGCCCAGAATCAGCGTATTGAGCTGTGCGGGCGTCAGGCTGCTGCCGGTGCCGGCACTCCAGCCGGAGAGCTGGGCTGCGTTCATCGCCATGACGGCTCCTCGCCACGGTACTGGCCGCTCACCGCAGCAGAGTGGGATGAGGGCTGGGCGCGTGACGGTTCGAGGTAAGTGGAAATGCCCTGCCTGATGGTGGTGATATCGCGTGTCGCCTGCTGATAGTCGAAATAAAAGCGGGCATCCTGATTCTGGTTGGCCACCACGCGGGCGCGGTCAAGGCTGGCCTGCACCTGGTCGAGCTGACGCATCACCAGCGCCAGCTCGTCTTTCTCAGAGGCCTGACACGGCATCGCAGACATTGCTGATATCATCAGCAGCAAAAGAAGGGGTTTGGTGTATCGCACAGGCGGCTCTCCCGGGTAACTGATGGTCGGGAGAGTGACGCAAAGCCGCAGGGCTTACAGCTGTAAATTGTTTATGGGTCTGCAAAAATAAAAGCGGATAGTTGCTGAGTCAGGGCGGTTTTCCGATCAACGACAAGGATGCGGTATTGCGTCAGGTTACGTCATTGCTGTTACTATGCGGATAAATGCAACAACAAGGGAGTTCACTTAAATGGATAATGAATATGGAATAAAACTCGCCTTATCCCCGGTGCAAATGGCGGCGGTACTGTCAGACAAGAGCATCAGTGAGGGCGAAACGCTGAGTAACCGGCTGTTCGGCGGGCTGGGGCTGGCGGGCGGAGTAACGGAAATGTTCGGTGCCGGGGTAATGTGTGTCGTCCCTGAACCGACCATGCTGACAAAAGTAGGTTGTGTGTTTGTCGGTACCCACGGTCTTGATACCATTCAGGCCTCCGTCCGGCAAATTTGGAGCGGACGTCAGACTAATACCGATACCTATAACTCTGCCGTCGCCCTGGCAGAATCGTTGGGTGCCGATAAAAGCACCGCGATGAATGTCGGCATGACCGTGGATTTGGCTATCCCGATGGGTTTTGCTTCTGCGGTGGGCGCGGTACGCGTTGCAGCGATTCGCAGTGGACGAATTAGCCTGGCGAAGCATGAATCCCTTTCAGGACGAACGCCGGGGGGGCACACGCTGGAGAGACATATTGGCAAAACCCCGGATGACCTCAAAGCGAGACTGGCAAGTAACTCTAACATGAGAGCAGCGAGTAGCTTCAGAACAACCCGTGAAGCTGAACAATTAATCTCTAAGGTTCTCCGTGATAACAAGAACCAGATTGAGATGTGGGTGAAGCACGCCCATCCGGGAGTGCCAGCCAGAATGCGCCTGAATCGTGCTTTTGCACACCAGACCGGCATTATAATTAAGAGGGGTTCGCAGGAAGTGAAAACCTGCTACGGCGTTCGGGTTATTCTCGACTTCAAACAGTGGAATGGTAAACCCTACTTTATCCTCACCGCATTTCCGGATATCTGAATATGGAAAAGATTAACATCAGTGAACTGGATGATCTCGTCAAAATTTATTTTGGGCAGGATCATGATCTCATCGTAAATGGCATTGAAATTGAGCCAAAAATCGAGGCCTATATAGCAGCCTCGCATAAAGGTCAGAAACATGCCCTGATAGCCGATATTGAACTTTTCCTGGAAGAATGTGACGACCTCGAAAAAGACTTTGACGCACGTTATGAGTATGACTTTGGGCCTGAACTATGGGGAACGACCGCCGGTGCCTTTTTATCGCTGGTCAGAGAAAAAGTGAGTAAGGCGTTGCAGGATGAAGATCACTGAGCCCCCCTGATGCCATGGCATCAGGGGGGCTACAGTTCCAGCCTTGGAGTGGTAAGCCTTACTTTGTTCTGACGGCCTTTCCTGAGATATGACATTGGACAAAATAGGGTAATCGTCTGAGCAGATAATCAAGAATTTTCAGTTGGCGCTCAAATTCTGAAAGTCTCTTATTCGGGAAAAACGCCGTGTATAAGACTCCGGAATCATTCCGAAGAAACCTTCCTGAGCTACACGAAGACCAAATCCGTCAGGCAATGTTCCAGCAGCAACCAGTTCAGTTTCTCTCTTGTGAATCAGTGACACTAGCTTCCTGCCGCGAGCCGTAAGAGGTGCGACGAAATGCGGTTGCATCTGTCGATCCACCCAGTCGATGAGACAGTCAGAATAATCAATTTGAGCTAAATCCTGTGCCAACAAGAATTTTACGAAATCGAAAACAAAATGGTGCTCAGTGTCCCCCATGCCCATGCCGAAGGAAACATCAGCAGCATGGAGGTTATATTCAACAGCATCGCAAACCAAATCCATTCCATAATAAATGCTTCGGCAAATGTTCGTAAGACCGTGCGTGAACAGATCAAAATGGCTGAGTGGAAAAGTTTTCTCTTTTGAACGTGTAACCAAAAGCTTTTCAAGTACGTTGTCGATATTTTCTATAAAAGGCTGACTCTGTACGCCTGCGGTAGTGAATAATTCGGCTGCATCGGTGTTGCCTAGCATGTTTTGCGCAGAGACTTCGACAAAGGCTTCTTCTGTTCTACTTGGCGAACGCAATGCTTGTCGAATATCGGCCCAATACGAAACATTAGAACACGGATGGTGCAAAACAAGGAGAACAGGAAGGGGAAATGATTCCCAGTAACTACGATGCTTAGCTTCAGGATAGAACTTCCAACCATGCTCTGACGGCCTAGTAAAATATGAAAGACCAGATTTGACCTGAACAGCCATCATCCTTCCCGTGGCACCCCCTTCTGGGTTGACAAATTCAAGGGTCCCGTCTATTCCCACATCTCCAGTAGCCGTCTCGCGCCAAATTTGTTGTCGTTGAGCGGCATAATTCTGCACATATGCAATTCCCAGACGTTCCTGAGCATAAGTTGCACCAACTTTCGGAAGTCCCATAATTATTCTCTACAATTTTAATTTATTTAAAATATCGCAGATATTATCCTTTGTAACCATAGATCTGCAGCTAAGCTGCCAATCGTCATGAATATGAGCGAAGGATCATTCGAAACAAAATTTTACTGTTCATGCGGAGTAATGGGGTATGTATGCGCCGTTGATATCATATAATGCCCCTATAACAGTGGGGAATAAAATAAATGGAAAAAAACCATCCGCTGTACCGCACCACTAGTACGAATTGCTAAAGATATTTCTTAAACGATGCCGTCACCACCGCCAATACCCCGCCAACCAACAGCGCCGAAGGCAGCAGCAGCAGGTTTGGCCACACCGCAGTTGGCCACGCCAGATAGAACATGCAGGGACCGTACAGCGCCGGTTTGATAAAGCGTTTGGCATGATGGTAAACAAAACTCGACTCATACCCTGCCCCGTAACGGCGCAGATCGCGCCGCACCAGCCCCTCCACTACACCGGTTATCACAACCAGCAGGAAAAGCGGTAGGCTCAGAAACAGGATCATCACCCGGATAAAGAAAATCAGCATAACCCACACGGTTGCCTGCAGATATTCACCCAGCCAGCTCACCAGGGAGGCACCTAACCCGTTCAGCGCCGGAATAGCGCCGCTGCCTTTCTCACTTAGCTGCCTGAACGACCGCAGCCAGTGGCTGAACCCGCTATCGATAAACAACCACTGCCAGGCAACATGCAGCCAGCGACTGACCGTCTCCACCGGGGCGGCCATCAGCAGACTGCGGGTATAGCCCTCAGACAGCCAGTGACTTTCCGCCACCATCACCCGGTAGCTGTGTGCAGCGCCCTCTTCCGGCCACAGCAGGGCAATACAGGCGTATTCGATCAGTAAACTGACCAGCAGAGAACCCAGCAAAATACCCATCAGGCTTAACGGCAGATCCCATAACAGCAGGCCAAACGGCCCGGACTGGCGCTGTCGTGGAGCTGCACTGTGGCGATCGTTATCCCCCTCATGCTGTGACATTCCGCCCTCCCGCTAAGCTCGCTTCGCCGCCGCTCCACCAGGTTTCGCCAGTGCGGTAGTTCTGCTCCATATCATCCGCGAGCTGCTTCAGGCTGGCAGGCATATACCGATCGTTATTGTCTGCCGGCAGCGGCATACGAATTTTCCACAGCCGGCCCCCCTCCAGTAGCGCAAACGCCTGCCCTTTCGGCAGATTAATAATGTCGGCCGGACTTATCATCGGCACTTTCACCAGGCTCACCTGATCCTGCACATTACTGTTAAAGTCGGTTCCCTCACCGGGACGCGACACGTCGGTGACGCCGGACGTCAGGGTTTTCTGATACACGTCCACCTCGGGCAGCTGGTCGGTCAGCAGCATCGCGGTGTTCTTCTCGCGCACGCGCAGCATCACCAGGGTGTTGAAGTTACCCACCACCTGATTTGCTTTGGCCGTGCTGCCAATACGCGCCTCGATGTCGGAGAGCGTCTGGGTGTAGGCCGTGACCTGAAAACCGGCACCGCCGCCTTTGTTAATAAGCGGGATAAACTCATCCCCCATCAGCTCGTTAAACTCGTCGCAGTGCAGGTTGATGGCCACCTTGCCAGATTTGCCTTCATCCTCATCGCCAAGGCCGAATTTATAGATATGACCACCTTCAGAGACCAGATCGGCAAACATGCTGTTACCGACCGCCGCCGCCACTACCGGGTCAGACAGCGCATCCAGGCCGACATATACCACGCCGCGTGACTTGATGATGTTGTGCCAGTCCAGTATCGGGCGCGGGTCGTTCAGATCGGTATAATCGGGTGCCAGCAGCGCTGCGGTTTTGCCCGTGGTCAGTTTTTCCAGCAGCGGCAGCAATGAGGCAACGATTTTATCGAAGTAGGTACGGTCGTACTGCACGGCGCTGCGCAGCCCGTCCAGCACCGGGTCCCACAGTTTTTTGCCCTCCGGGCTGCCCAGCACCTGCTCGATGGCCCAGATGTTCAGGCCGTTCGGACGCCCCTGCATATGGCGCGGCAGGTCTTTTTCACTGATGCCGCTCTGCATCAGTGCCTGTACCGTCATCATCAGCTGCGGCGCTTTCTCACTCAGCATGTTCTCAACGTAGGTTTCATACAGCTCACCGATATTGGTCACATAGCGCAGAATAAGGCCGTAGTCCGGTCGCTGCCCCAGCGCGACCAGCGCCCGGGTAATGATATTGACAAAGCGCCAGGCAAACTCGCGGAAGGCGGCAGAGTTCCCCTCACCGGAGAGCTGTCCGGCCACGCGCGAGGCGACCTCAGAGATACGGCTGAAGCGCCCGACGGCATTGTAGCGGGCGCTGATGTCCGGCCAGCCAAGGTGAAATACCCAGAAATTATCCTGCCTTCCGGCGCGATGTGACTCGGCATACATCCGGCGCAGCAGATCCGCATCGCCTTTGGGGTCGAAAACAATCACCACCTCATGATCACCGGCCGCACTCTTCCTGCGGATATCCTGAGTAATCAGCAGCTCGGCCAGGCGCGTTTTACCGACTCGGGTGGTGCCGATCACCAGCATATGCCCCACTCGCTCACCCAGATCGTAGCTGACGGTGGTTTCATCCGGTTCTACGCCATGATAAACCGGACTGCCTCCCACCGGCGGCAGCGGGCGGAACGGATTGACCGGCGAATCGGTGCGCGTCAGCCGGCACAGCCAGGGCAGGCTGTACTCCATTCTTTTTTCCATATCTCGCGCCAGGCGATACAGCACCGAAGGCTGCACGTAGATCTCACTTTCGGGGCGTCTGGCTTCCAGCAGGCGCTGAGTGTGGCGCGGTGACCACTGGAATCCTTTACCGATAAAAAGATGACGTCTGCTGACCGGTATCTGTTCGCTGGTCAGCACATAACGCGGCAGTCGGCGAATATTACGGCGATAGCGGATAATCTTCAGCCCCTGCGAGGTGCGTCTGAGCGCCAGCACACCAAAACCGGCAGCGGTCACCCAGCTGACCGACGGTGCCAGCGCAACCGCCCAGGGAGCCGTCAGGCAGATACAGGTGGCGCTGCCCGCCACGGTCGCGGAATACAGCTCAACGGCCGGGCGCAGCAAGGATTCCATAACGTAGCGATGGCTCATCTGCCGCTCCCGCTTACGCCACAGGCGTCATCTTGCCACGGCCAGCCGGTCAGTCGGCGCAGTATGGAGACCAGTTCAAACATCAATCCCGTCATAAACAGCCAGGGCCACATATGCGGTATCAGGTGCGCCAGCCTGACAACTCCGGCCATCGCCGCAGGCTCCGTAAATGACGGGCTGATAAAGACGGCGACGGGTATCGCCGTCAGTAATACCAGCAAAATGCAGCAGATAATCAGCAGCGGCCGGAAGATGATTGCCCTGAAGGCGAAATTCAGTAGCTCAGCGATAACGGCGAATATAAAACTCTTACGAAACGTAATCGTCCGGTCATAGATGGATTTACTGGACAGACGCATGATGACTCCTTAGTACATTGACGGGATAAGACTGAAGCGGCATCTGTTGATGCGCCAGGCTATTTACGGGAATGCTGCCAGCGGGCGTCACCCGCCAGCAGCATCAGCAGGTTCTGACCGCTGATAAGGGTGATAGCCGGGTAGTGGCTGAATGCTTCACGGCTGACAGCGCCGGTCCGGCCGGTATGAATAAACAACCCGCGACAGCCTTCACGCCGCACGAGCAGGCCAAAGTCACTGACGTGCGCCGCGCTGATGGTTGCGGCGTAGCGTTTGGCCTGAATCAGCCAGCGCTGCCCGTCAATCCAGACCTGGCCATCGACACCGCCGTCGCCGCTGTAACTGGCGTTGCGCTTGATCCGGTGCCCCTGGGCGGACAGCGCGCTTAACAGCATTTCTTCAAACACGTAGGGATTCATTTTCCTCAGCCAGACGATGCGCGCCGCATCGTCACGCAGCTGCGGCAGACGTTGCAATGCCCGGGCGGCCTGTATCTGATAGCGGCGATGCCTGCGATGCCGCGCCGTGAATAGACCAAATGACTGAAGCGCCAGCAGCAGCACAAGTATCGCGAGCACCGCAGCCTGGAACGGATGCGCCCACAGCATCTGTGCAATAAGATCAGCAGGCATCACTGCTGCATTCCCGAAGCGGTAATAAGTACAGGGTAATGCGCCAACTGTAGACGACGAGCCAGATCGCCCCCGCGCACGGGGACCAGGCTGAGACCCGGTGCAAGCTGGCGCAACGTGTTCAGGCTGGCCTCATTGCTCACGTTAACCACCATCCCGGTGGCACCGCTTTGCCGCAGACTGGCAGCGCGGGCTTCCAGCCACTGACGCGAGGCGGGGTCGTCGCCGACGACAAATACCGGCGGCATGCCCGGCAGATTTAACGGTCTGGCTGTAACCTGTCCGGGCGTCATCTCCGGCGTGCTGACCGGCAGCATGTCAGCGATGGATAAAGACTCAGGGGGTTGCTGCGGTAATGGGCGATCCGTCGGTACGGCTCCGGAACCCGCATTAATCGCTTCGAACAGCGGCGCTGTTGACTCACCGCCGAGGTCACCGACCACGGTCAGGGACAGAGCGCTACCGGTACTACAGATGCCAGCCAGCAGTACCGCGCAGAGCAGTACCTTCCGGGGGCGGCGTTTAGTGGTTTTCATTGTGGTTCAATCCAGGTGAGTGAGGAGCTGGCCAGCGCAACCGGCTGGTCGTTGAAAACGGCTGAATTCGCTTGTGCTATCTGGCTGAGCTTGCGACGCACCACGGCCATATAGTTTGCGGCGGGCTGACCGCCTGCCGGGTGGTGATAGCAGCCCGCAGCCCGGACCCAGCTGCCCGGACGGGCGTCATAGCAGGCTCGGAGAATTTGTGCAGCCGCACGCAGATTGAACCAGGGATCAAAAGCATCACGAAATGACGGGAAGAGATGGCCGTTCCAGCCAAGATTGACCTGCGCCACGCCGACATCAATGCGTTTTAGCGGCCAGCGTTGCACAAACCCCAGCAGTGCGGCCAGGGCCTCCTCGCGAGTGTCGTAGTGATAGCCCTTGCCCGCCACGTTTATCGTCCAGGGCCACGGCTTCGATCCCCAGGCGGTTTTGCGCGTGCTTTCCGCCATCGCCAGCGCATAGAGCGACTCGGCGGGCACACGTTCTGCGGCGGCGATCTGGCGGTAGACATCCGGGACAACCTGCGCACCGCCGCCAGCGGCAGGCACCGCGCTGCAGGTGGTGCTGGTAAGCCATAACCCGGCGGCGATCGTCATCAGAATGCGGCGAGCTGCCATCCGTTTTCCCCCTGCTGCAGGATCACCGGCATCTGACCCTGCCCGTAGCGCAGCCACAGGCCGCGATCGTGGTTGAGGGTTATCTGTCGACTACGAACTTTCTCTACCGGAATATTGTGGCGCACCGCCCATGCCCGCACGCCCTCATCACTGCTACCGCCGACAAGATAGATATCGACCGGACGATTGTCGGCGAGTACTGCTGCAAGGCGCGCATCACAGCGTGAGCACGCTTCTTTGACAAACAGCGCCAGACGCCCCCGGGTGTCGTGCGCAATCCCCGCTGCATTGCTGCCCATATTGACCGCCAGCGTTTCCGGATAGAGACGCAGCCAGGCTGCATTAACTTCCCGCTGAAACGCCAGCTCCTTTTCACTGCGCTGATATTCGTGTTTAACCCAGAGCTCCGCCAGGCGACGGCGATCTGCGCTGCTGTCTGACTCCACGCCGAGCGACGTGAGCGGATCGAGGCCAGGCGACATAATGCCGCGCGCACCCTTCATCAGCGCCTGATAGCGACTCCATTCGTTGTCTGACAGCCCCCACTGCTGTGCCTGCTGCTGTGAATTCTGCTGAACGCTGGCAGACTCCTGCAGCGGCGAGATACTACTTTGGCTGGCAGGGGGCTGTACCGTTGCAGCCTTCGCCCACAGCGGCAGAAGAACCAGACCTGCCAGCAGCGTTTTTTTCATCATCAATTTGTCTCCTCTTACTGAACCTGTAGCCGTTGCTCGCTGCCGTTCACCTCGAACAGCGCCGTACCGCCACTTTCAATCGCACGCAACGTCCAGCCCTGCATACCATCGCCTGGGGAAAGCAGGCGCATCGCCGATATCTGCGTCATTCCGCGTGGGATCACCACCGCGAAGGTCTGACCGCCGCGACGCTCAATGCCGGTCAGCACAAAGGGGGCGGCCAGCCTCACCACGCGTCTGGCTGACCGGTTAATCTTTTTTGCCGACACCGCCGCTTTCAATGCCGGTGCCGGTTTAGCCTTTTCTGATTCAGTGGGCTTCTGCGTCAGCTGGCGGCTAACTTCATCGAATCTCCTTGCGGACTGCTTCAGGTCATTTTCAAGCCCGTTGACCCGTTGCAGCAGTTGCGCCATCTCCTCGCGGCTGTCATCGGCAGATGTACGCATTTGAGAGAGCCGATCGCCTACGGATGCCAGCGCCGCAGCGTTCGACTGCACCGCCTCAGGCAGTGGTGCCAGTCCGTTAGCCTGTGTTTCCAGCGTTTTAAGGCGTGCTTCCAAGGCGGTGACATTAGTGGTGAGCTGACCAATCTGACCGCTGCGAAAGGCAGCATCGAGGGTGTTGACGCGAATGGTCAGGTCAGACAGCTGACTGACCAGTACGCCTGTCGTGATGAGAGACCCGGTCAGCGCCACAACCAGCAGGGCAACCGCACCGTTACGGGTAATGCGTCTGATATTTAAGGGGGCGCGGCGAAAAGCGTTGGGCGAGGCCTCCTTTGGAGGCAACTCCCCGCCAACCTCGTCTTGTGTGGCATCACTGAGTGACATCTCTGGCTTCCTTATGGCTAGTGCAGAATGGCCATAAGGTGCAAAAAGCGTGGTGAAATGGCGATGATTAACTCATCAGCCATTGCTGAAGATTTCAGGTAGGTTATTTGCAGATAAAAAAAGGTGCCCATTAACGGACACCCTTTGCAGCAATCGGAGTTTACCCTATCGGATACTGGGTATCTCTGGCATCACTCACCTTTGACCCATGTGCGTCGGCCTTCAACGGCATGAGATTTTTTGTTTCTTAAGAATGAACCGCTCAATTTCTTTTCCAGATAACGGTAAGAGACCACGGCCAGCAGAATCGACAATACCGAGGACGCAATAAAGCGCGGCATGCCATCTTCAATACCGAGTTTCGCAAACCTTTTACCAATACCGTCATTCATCAGACCGTGGATCAGGTAAAGAGAGAAAGAGGCATTTCCTGCAAGAATGAAAAATGAAGGCGTGTATTTCTCAAACAGATCATCATTTATCACGCAGGCCATCAGCAGCAAAGCCAGATACCATCCCGAGCCGTCTATACCGTGCCAGGTACGGTGACTGATAAAGATAAAGTAGAGACTACAACCCACCGCCGCAATCAGCATCAGTCGTTTAACCGCCGTGGGTATACTGTTGAGGTAAGGATATGCCAACCCCAAAAGCACGCCGGGGATAAACATCAACATCAGCGGGTTTGTTAGCAGCTGGACGTAAATCGACCAGAACTGATATCCCTGTGTCGACAGTGAAGGCTGCTGACCGGAGAGTGACGGCAGCACGTACTGCAGGCAGCAGAAAGCCGCGAAGAGTATGTACCAGCGATATTTACTAAACAGGCACAGTGACATCAGCGCGTAAAATGCCAGCTCATAGTTAAGCGTCCACCTGACGCCATAGAATGTGCTGTCATTAACATAGAAAGGTGCATGTTCGGGCAGTACCGGATGGAATAATAAGGCACTCATTAGATTGATAACTTTATCCTCATAATGGAAGTTACTCATTGCTCCACAGAGGAAGAATGAGACTACAAGGATAAAATAATAAACCGGCAGAATTCTCACCAGGCGGTGTTTGATAAAATGGACAACGCTCGGCCAGCCGGGCTGCAATTTTTTTGCCGACAGCACCAATACAAAACCACTGACGATGAAAAACAGATCGACACCAATCGCCCCCCAGCCAAATAAGGCGTCACCCACGCTGGGGGAAACAAGGTTGATATTCCATCTGAAATGAAAAAACATAACCGCCAGCGCTGCCAGCCCCCTGAGTACCTGAACACTTACTAACTTGTTAATTTTTACTTCTCCTTTAATAAGAGCTCCAACCATGCCCGGCGACGTGGCGTAACGCAGAAGCACTGAATATCATTTACCGCACAGGGAAACCGCGCGCATACACCCGCCGGCGGAACCGGGAGGCGATACGCGCCATGCATTAATTGAAGGATCCGGTGAAGAAGAATCTGGAGAATTACGCCCTTCATTAATGTCCCAGCGCGTCATTTCATACCCCCCAGACAACAGGCGAAATCCCTGGGGGCAATAAGCAATCGACTGACCGGACTTATTGTTGCATTTAACATCCCCGTAGCCGTTTACCGTCTCGGTTATTGATGTGGTTTTCCATATCCCGTTGACACAGGATAATACAGATCCTGAACCATCACGGCTAATATTACCGTTTTGCGGGCAACCCGCACCGGCGTAATTTATCTGTTCAGGCTGTAACACCCCCCCGGCAGATACATTTCCGTCTGACCGCACGTTGCCGCCACGCACCTGTCCTGCGGTATAAAGACTCTTATTATTGAGCACCCGTACCCAGTCATTATCCGACATATAAAAACCGCCGCCGTGAGATTCGTCCAGCCAGCCCTTGCCATCGCGTGTAATAAGCCAGCCGTTGTTGCTGCGAATATCATTGCCGGCAGTGATACCGTCACGGGCGTTAACATCCTGGCCAGTGACCGTACCGCCGGCGGTCACACTCTCCCCGGCTGCAACGTTGCGACTAAAATTGCCGTTTGCCGCATTGACGGTTCCGGTGTTGTTAAGGTTATTGCCCCCCATATCAATGCTGGTATGCATGGTGTTCAGGTCTGGTTTACCTGTGACGGAGAAGCGATACAGTCGGTCGTTCTCGCCACGCGCTGCGCCCAGTTCGTCGCTGGTCAACAGCACCGCAATATGCCCCTGCGTGGTGCTGGCACCAAAACTCGTCAGCGGCACGGTCCAGCTGCTCATGGCTCCGGTGGCGATGCCTGGGGTCCAGATATAGCCGCCCATCCCTGACGTGATATCCATCGATATCTGACGCAGTGCCAGAAACGGCAGCGCCGCGCCGTTCTGGGTATAGACCAGCGCCTGTAGCTGGTCCGTATTGGTGGCGTTACGCACAATGGCCGCGCGGTAGCTCTGACCGTCGGATGTGGTCTCGCTGAAGCCCTGCTCAAGAAAGCCGGTGTTTTTCAGCATCGCCGGGGTTACCGTGACCGGGGCGGTTGCGGTGGCAGTGCTAAGCAGCATGTCGTAGTAGCGTCCCGTATAGCTTTTCACCGCCTGGGTGAAGCGCGAGACCTGCGCGGCGGTATTTATCCAGGTTCGCTTTGCCAGCCAGTCATTCACCAGCGAATATCCCCAGCTGCTGACCAGCAGCAGAATAATCAGCGCCACGCCGGTGCTGAGGATCGCCCAGCCACGGTCAGTATGTTTATATGCAGGCATCAGAGTCACCATGTAATAAGAGGCTGATAAAGCTTCAGGATTGTGGCGGCCAGCGCCCCCACGCACAGCCAGGGCCCGAGCGGGCCGCCCTCTGCAGTACGGCGCAGTGATAGCTGCCACAGAACAAACAGCACCACGCCGGTCAGCAGGGCATTCAGCCCGGGCTGCCAGCCAAGCCAGGCGCAGACGCCGCCCGCCAGCCAGACATCGCCCAGCCCGATAACCTCACGCCCTGACCATTTTGCGGCGGCAAAACGCCAGCCACCGAAAAGTAATAGCGCGGCCAGTGCCGCCAACAAATGAGCGACAAATTCAGAACCGGTCAACGAAGCTGCCAGCCCTGCCAACAGGCAGCCCAGCGTCATTTTTCGCGGCAGCAGCCCGGTCAGACTGTCGGTAATGGCCATACGAAACAGAAACAGGCAGAAAAAAAACGCTAATACCGCGTCAGGTCCCGGCGCTAACAGAACAATTGTTGTCGCGGCGGCATACAGCCATACCGCGCGGACAACAGTACTGCGATGGTAAAGGTGACCAGCATCAAGGCTGGCCAGCAGCGTGGGGATCTGTGCGGCCAGCAGAAAAAAGGCCAACAGGCAGAGTGGAAATATCACCACCAGAAAAGGCCAAGGCATACTCAGCGTCAGCAGCGTCACAGCCCGATCCCCCGTTCGGTAAGAAGCAGATGACGATAAATGGCGTAGATACGGTTGGCGTAAGACTCACGCGTTTCATGGCGATCCTGGCGAAAACCGGCGTTATATGAACCGAGGCAGTTCCAGCTAATCCCACAAACCTGAAAATGCTGCGCCAGAATCCAAGTGCCGATCTGCACGTTCAGGCAGGGGCGGGTCAGCAGCTCCTGCGCACTGTCGACATAGCCCAGCACCATCAGCTGCGGGATATGCATGGAGTTCACCTGCATCAACCCGTAGTCCATGCTGAGCGCACGGCCGGTCTTCTTGTCGCGGTTAATATTGGTGGCGTCTGCCCGCAGAGCGCTTTCTCCGCTGGCAATGGCCTTTATCAGCAGCGGATCGATATGATATTTCGCGCCCGCCGTATCAAAGCAGAACGCCCCCGCATGGGGGCAGAACAGAAAAAACAGCATCACGATAACCAGGCGCGACATAACATCAGCCGTTGTGGGTGAAGACCAGCGTGTTATTGCCGGTCATACCGCTGTCAGACGAGCAGGCCTTACCGGCGCTTTCGGCACTGACCACGCCATCGCTAAAGCTGGTGCTGTTGATGGTAATGGCGCTAAACGCCCCGGCAGAGCCGAACTGCGTGGTAATCGCGATACAATCAGCCTGTGGCACCTTCTGCGCGGTGACGGAAAAACCGTTGTTAAAGCCGTTGGAGGCAACCGGTGCCAGCACCACCTGGCCGCCGTAGCCGTTCCACAGGGTGGCGCTGCCGGAGCTGGCCGTACCCTGAATAGTCATGCCTTTGGGCGCACCGCCTATCTGGATCAGCGTGCCGGTCATGGTGCTGGCGCTGGTAAAGTTATAGCCGTTATTGCTTTTGAGCATCTGCGCGTTGGCAACGATGGTCTGGATATTCGAGGTTTCGACGGCAACGGATTTCTTACTCCACAGGCTCCAGAGCCAGGCTCCGACCACGGTCAGAACAATCAGCGTAATGATGCCGATGGTACCGTGCTCAAGAATGCCCCAGCCCCTGTCTTGCTGACGCTTATCTACAGTTTGAACTGACATAGTTATTCCTCAGTGTGCGTTAAAAGTATTGATGTCCTGAATCTGCATCACCATCTGCAGTATGAGTAAGAAGAAAGTCATAATCAGAACCAGGGAAATAAGTTTGGTCACGTTGGCTCGCCGCGCGACGCGCTTCAGAGCCTGCTCCAGCCAGCGGTCGGCATAATTGCTAATAAGCTCTCCCGCTCTTTCGCCCTCATCCAGCAGGGAGAGGTAGTTGACGGCCTCACGGCTGGGGAAGTCATAGCCACTGTTGCGCAGCGCCAGCCCCAGAGAGTTACCTTCGCTCATGCACACCATCGCCGCCTCGATACGCTCCTGCAGCCACGGCGCAGCGAACCCGTGCAACGTGCGCAGGGTTTTCAGCTCCGGCACGCCGGCACCGAGCAGCGCCCCAACGTTCATCAGGAACACCGCGCCCTGCAAGTCTTTGTAAACCGACCAGGGCATCAGGCGATCGGCATAGCGACGCAGCCTGCCGCGCCAGCGTGGCAGCGACCAGAACGTCAGAACAGTCAGCCCGCCCGTCACCGCAGCGGCGGCGATCCCCCAAGCGCTGGTCCACTGTGCCAGCCCGTTCATCATGCCAAGCGCACCGCTCCAGCGTGCAGGATCGGATATCCGGCTCATCGTCGGTACCAGCACAAGATTGTTGACGCCAAGCAGCCCCGCGCCAAGAATGCCGAGCACGGCGGGATATACCGAGGCGAAAATCACTTGGCCCAGAATGCGCTGGCGGGCAACAATCAGCTTGTTCGCCTGCAACAGCGCGCGTGGAATATTGCCGGTCTCCATCCCGGCACCGATCAGCGCCGCCTCCTCACGCGGTGCCCAGACGGCCAGCACGTCCTGCACGGAGCGCCCCGGGCGGTTATCACTGACGCCCTCCAGACAGTCCTGCACCAGCTCATGGTAAGGATGCCAGCGTGCGCCAAAGTCCGTATGGACGTTGCCGATCATGTGCAGGGCTTCGTCGAGCGCCTTACGGTTTTCCAGCAGAAAGTGCAGGGTTTCATAGAATGGCTGACGGTACTGCGCGCTAAAGGTTGATCTGACGACCCGATAGCGTAGCCATTCCGGCAGCGACATATCGCGCTGCGGGCTGAAACGCGGTTCAGAGGCCATTGGGCACCTCGCACTGCATTATCTCGTCCTCATCCAGCGGACAGATAAGATCGCCTTCCAGTGGATCGACGCGACCAGCGGACAGGTGCATCAGGAGGTGCTGACGGCGGGTGATGCCACCCTGATTAACCCAGTACTGTCGGGCCACTGCGGTGCCATGCGACAACCACAGCTGCATCTGCCTTGCGTCGGGACGGATGACATCGGCCACCACGGTACGTCCGGTGACGCCACGACTGACGATACGCCCCGTTTGCGGAATCGTTTTCCGGCAATGCTCACAGCCCTCATGGTTTCTGAAACGAAGCTGCTCCGGGTGGCAGACGCCCTCCAGCGTGCAGTATTTTTCCAGACGGGTACGGGTGTCAGCATCCAGCCGTGCCGCTTTAAGCGGCCAGGGAATACGGCAGTGTTCACACAGCAGCGGCACCAGCCGCTGACCAACCAGGCCGGTAATCAAAGTCGCGTCCGCTATCAGCCGACGGTCGACGCCGAAATTCTCCATACGCGGCAATGCACCAATGGCACTGTTGGTATGCAGGGTGGTCATCATCTTATGTCCGGTTTCACTGGCGTGGATACCGGCATTCAGGGAGTGGAGATCGCGCATCTCGCCGTTAAGAATGGCATCCGGATCGAGACGTAGGGCAGAGGCATTGGCGTTGGTCCAGGCGCGGCTAATCGCTTCAGGCGAATTATCCACCGGCATTACCGGGGTCTGGATCGCGCCCACAATGCGCCCTTCGGGCGGATTTTCCAGCGTCAGCAGGCGCTTTTTGCCGGCGGTGCGATCCAGCCAGAGTCGGCTGCATACGCGCAGAGTGGTGCTTTTACCCGACCCGGTAGGCCCGGTGAGGATAACCATCCCCTCGGGCAGACGCAGTATTTGCTGGATGTGGCGTATCTGCTCCGGCAGGAAGCCGAGCTGCTCCAGCGTGGGAACATGATCGCCATCGTCAGGAATAAGACGCATAACCACAATCAGGCCATCCGGCGTTGGCCGGTGCTCGTAGCGGGCACCAAACAGACCAGCCTGACGGGCAAATTTGGCATCAATGCGCCCAGACTGCTCGCGCCCGGCGAAAAATGACTGCTCATGCACATCGCACATTGAGATATAACCGGTCGAAGCCAGCGTCATACCCTCGGTATGCTTCAGCTCGTCCACCACCTCCAGCTCACCGTGGATACGCAGCTGAATAATGGTGAGCTTGCGATCTTCACTGATTTCCATATGAATATCTGACGCACCCAGCTGTTCGCCCAGACGGAAATAACTCAGCAGTTTCTCCTGCGAGATACTGACATCGCGGCTTTTTAAATCCGTCTCGCTGATACCCTGACTCAGATCGTAGCCCTGGCGCTCTGCCAGCTCCCGTCTGCGGTTCAGCTCACTAAGCGTAACGAATTCGCTTCTGGCTGTGGGGTGTACACGGACGATATCCATCACCCACCGCTGGATACGCGGGTCCTGTCGACGGTTGTTATCAATATGCAGCGTCATGCCCTGCGTCGGGTGCTGCTCGGCAAACACAAAATCCATGATGTCTTTATCGGGATCGGGAGTCATCATCACCTCAGAAAGAGAGCTCGGTGTTATCACTGAGGCGCACGACCGTGGCCGTCACCCCGATAACGCGTTTTGACGTACCGGGGATCACATCGCCCTTAACCACCTCGGTCACGCCACCGTTTGGTAGCAGGATCCTGGCGCGCAGCTGCGTACCGCGACCATAAATCTCCTGCAGACGCACGCCGTCACGCTGCCTGTCGCTGGCAACGTTATCCGGCTGACGCGAGGCGGAAGGCTGGGTAATCGTCGGAGTCGCAGGCTGCTGGGCTGCGGCCAGATAATTCTGCCCGGCGCTCTGAGATGATTCGCTTTCGCGCAGCTGCTGCTTCAGACGAGCAGTCTGGACTTTCTGCTCGAGGATCAGGTTGCGCGCCTGCGCGGCTTCGAGCTCGCCGATGGTGACGTGCGGTGACAGGTTGTCGCTGGTGCCAGCGGCCAGCAACGGCCCACCGGGCAAAATGCACAGAAACAGGCAGATCCCGGCTGGGTTAATTCTGCGCATAAATGCTCCCCTTAATGGTGTAATCAAACTGACCCTGCGGACTCATGGTGAGCGCTACGCTGGTCAGACGCAGCCCTGTGGCATCAAAATCCTGTAGCAACCGCTCAGGCTGCAGGCGCGAGCTGATGGAGAAGGTAAATTCACGCCAGTCCTGAAGCGGCGTGGCCTGAACCTCTCCCGGCGCAACGGCGGGCGGTTTCAATTCGGTGAACTTGACGTCGAGGTTGCGGCGCTGAAGGTGAGAAATAAAACGCATCAGCTGGGTGTCCGCGCCGGGTACGGATTCATCGGTGAAGCTCACCGTAGACGGGCGTGGAAAAGGAATAAACACGTCGCCGTTTTTGCCCCCCTCTTGCAGGTTGAATATGGCCGCATATCCCAGCAGTTCGCGTGCGCGGCGGGAAAAGTCCTCCACCGTCGAGCCAGGCGTGGCCACATAGCGCAGGCGAAGGCCCTCCGACACGCACTCACCGTCGGTGAACCGCCAGCCGGCAACCGAAACATCAAGCGGTTCACGGGTCAGCCAGCAGTTGTCGAGCAGTACCGGGACCGGCGGCTGACTCGCCCAGGGATGCGCAGCAGGCGCGGGCGCTGCCGGTTTCTGCGGTGCCATCGCCTGACTGGCGCGAAACGCAGCCTGTGCGGCGGCCTGACGGGCTTTTTCCTGCACGGCATCCTGCCAGTAAATACCGGCTACCAGTGCGGTAGTCATAAGTGTCACTGGCAGAAGCGCGGCGGCTGGCGTCAGCCGTTTGTGCAGGCGGCAACGCTTCAGCTGCGTGCGCGTCAGTACATCCACCAGGTGCGTGACACTCTTCTCTTCATCCGCCGTTGCACAGCAGCGCATGCCAGATGCATCAGTATCATTGAAGCGCAGGAAGTTTTGCGCCGCCGCCTCGGCTTCCGCCCGCGAACCGGTCACATCGCCCATCACGGACAGCTGTCCGCCACCTGTGGCAAAAAACGCCCACAGGTTTTCCTGGCGATTCAGGCGGTAAATTCCCCAGGCATTACCGCCCTCCGCGAGCTGAAAAGCGACGGCGAGCGCATATACGCCGCGCCGCACGCGGCCGGGCGAGGCATAGCCGGTGATAAATTTCGGGCGACGTCCGACCCTGATGTGATGGGTATCCGGCACCTTTGCGCTGCGCAGAGAAAATTCCAGCTTGCCGGGCTGATGCTCCCAGCGCAGCCCGGCAAGCCAGTCGCGCCGACGGTGAGCGATCTTAACGCCGGGGCGTAAGACAGACTTCTTATTGATCCGTGCCATCGTTACCTCAACAATACGGGCGTAATCATGATGACCAGCGTGGTGCGGCCGCGCGTGCCAGCCTGACCACCGCCCATGATAAAGTTGCCCGGCGTGAATGTGCCCTGCTTATCCGTGGATACGTTCTGCTGCTCAGAGCCGGTCAGTACCAGCGTCTGGCCGGAACGCAGATTGACCTTGCGGGTCAACCCTTCGGTCGACGTGGTTGGCAGATCGTTACGGGTATTCCCGTCAGCACTGATAAACTTTTCAATCTGCGGAGGACTGGTATAGCTGAAGGCAAACTGCAACTGCACGTCACCGTTTTCCTGAATAAACGGCAGCATGGTCATAAACAGCCCCGTGGTGATGGTGGTGGTGGTCATGGTGGAGGTGACGCCCACGTTTGCTGTGGCGGTAGAGCTGGAGCTGGAAAGGATGCCTTTCTGATTAGAAAGCTGGTAGGCGACCGGGATCAGATTGGCGGTCGGGTCGGTCTGGTTCAGCGCCATGCTGACATTGCCCTGTTCAGACAACGCCTTAATCAACATGCTGGAGCCAGAAAATTTCGCGGCGTTGCCCGTGGCGGTATCCAGAATCGAAATACCGGCGCTTGCCGCAGACGAAGATGCGCTCGCCATCGAACCGGTCAGACTTGCGCCGTAATTATTGAGCGACCGGTAGATCAGCCCCCAGTCCAGTCCCAGCTGCTCGTTACGCGACTGGCTGACGCTGACAATCTGGATATTGAGCTGAACCTGCCGGCTCAGTACCTTGTTCTGATACTCAATATAGCGACCAATACGCTCCAGTACGTCCGGTGAGTCCGTCACACTCAGCGTGCCGGTGGCTGCTGAAAGCCAGAAACGACCGGACTTTGGGGTCACCATCTGTTCGATGGTCTTACGTATATCGTCATACAGGTCACTGTTCATGCCGTAATCTGTTTTCTGATTCGAGCTGATATCACCCGTCGCCCCGCCCGTAGTGCCGCCGCTGCTGCCGAGCTGATTGCCCGTGCCGGAGGAGATCGAAGCACTGCTGTTAACCCTGGTATTCAGGATGACGAGCTGGAAGGTGCGGGTATCCTGCTGATAGAAATAGACCACGCCCGCCTCCGATCGCCAGGAAAGACCGAGGCCGCTGGCAGCCATATCCAGCAGCCCGCGAAGATCGCCCTGATATTTCAGGCCCCGAATAAGGGCGGGTTCCACCTGCGGTGAGACCGTCTGAGACTGAGATGATAACTGTGTCATCTGCGCCAGCGGTACGCGACCGTTATCGTCCGGTGACGGCAGTTGACCATTCATCTGCGACGTCACCGCGCCACCGGTTGATACGCGGCCGAGTGCGGCAACGGCATCCGGGGTAAGCGATACGCGAATGCCGCAGAGTGCGGTAATACGCTGCCCCAGCTCCGGCAGAGAAATGCCATCAGGGCGATTAATCGTCACCTGACAGGACGGCAGGCTTTTATCATCGGGCGTCGATACCACCGGTGCTACCGGCTTCAGGTTCACCCAGGGCTTATCTGACCACACCACGGTGGGCTGCGTGATCGCCTGACGGCTTTGCAGAATGCGCTGAGCGATATCGGCCTGAGCTGTCGCTTCCTTATCCATTTTACCGATCTCTTTCAGCGAGCATGACGACAGCACTGCGGCGGCGGCCAGCACGGTCAGACAGAAAGGTATACGTGGCATCCGCTACTCCTCAATTAAGGTAAACAATGCTGCCTTCCGCCATGCCGGACGGAAGGGCGAGATTCATGTCGGTGCCATCGGCCATTTTCAGACGACCGCCGCTGACCGTTAGCGCCAGCGCTGAAGTCACCGACTGCTTACGCAGCGCGGCAAATACGCCGTCGGTGGCTGGCACCCAGACCCAGAGACGCCCGCTATGAATGACGCTGTTAATCCGACCGTCGGGCATCGGCACCATGCCGGTTTGTGCCGGCGTCACCGGCCCGTCTGGCGGAGTTCGGCTATGTCGCCAGTTATTGACCGCATCAGCAGTGCGCAACATGTCAGCGGCCAGCTGACCCGGCAGGGTTTGCTGCAATGACGTACGCGTGTGTTCAGCCGACCGCTGCTGCGCATCGCTGGCCATCAGCGCGATAAACAGGCAAAGAGCGACTATCGGTAGGGCAAATCCCATCTCAGCGCCCTCCGCCCGCTGGCGTGTCGCTGACGGAAAGCAGGCACTGGATGCGGTTAGCTTCGGCAAACAGCGGTTTTTCAGCCTGGCGATACAGCCCGAAGACCTGAACAAGCACCGATTCAAAATTACCTTGGAAAACCAGCGGTGCATCGATGCGGTAGTCCAGCGCTACCGGCCAGACCACCACCCAGCTACCGCCATGCGCACAGCTGGCCTTTGACGCCCAATTGTTCAGGGTTTCTTTCAGGGTAGATCCCGGCTCGGCGCGCCAACTCTGCCCGACTGATAATGCGGTAACCGCTGTGCCGGTCGGCGTGATGCGATTGTCAGCTGCCAAGGTAGTGACAGGGGTTGCCGGGCGGGCGATATCAGATCCGGCAGCCGCATATACCGCAGCCTGCTTGGTGCCCGGGGTTTTAACCGCGCCTGCTGCACTATTCGTCGTACTGATTGTCTTGTCCGGGGTTAAAGGCGTTGGCTTACTGGCATAAATCACCGGTGACGGAACGGGCAGACTTTGCGGCGTCAGCGCGGTTTTCTGCTGTGTCGGGGTTGAGGCTGTAGGCGCGACTTCAGCGGTAAAGGGATTACGCGCCGTCGTTTGTGCCACGGGAACGGAGGTTGAGACAGGCTGAGAGACGGAGGAAGGATTTGTACGAAGAGATACCGAGCCTTGCTTAACGGGCGCGGAGGCCATAACAGCAGATGCGGCAAAGCTGCGGTACTGGTCGCGCAGCTCAAAACAAACCTCGCGATTCACCTCATCTACCCGCAGCCGCCAGGCAGGACCGGCAACTATCTGCAACGCCTCGCTGAGTTTAACCGGCCCGATAGTACGCTGCACGGCAGGCAGCGGGCGGTTAAGAAGTTCTGAAAATGCGGAAGAGGTGGCCGAGCACAGTGAATAGCCTGACTCCAGCAGCAGGTAGCGATACCCTTCCCCTACCGTGTTAACCAGTTGCGCCGGCATGGTGATATCAACTATCTGATTAAGCGGATCGCGTTGCGCATCGGCGGGGCGCGTACTGACGAGGGTATAGCGATCGTAGCGCACCACCTCCGGCGAGCGATTGCGGTAGATATCATCAAATCGTGCGGGCTGCTGATAGCGCCCCGGCTGGTAAGGCGTCGCTGTGGAGGACGTGTTTGTACAACCGGCAAGCATAACGGAGCAGGCAAGCAGACCGACACAGTTTGTCGCTCGTCTGGAAGGTACTGCCATCAGGATTTACCCCAGAAATAGTATTAGTCAGGGGTGCTATTCTGGCGGCGAAGAAAATGCGAACAATATGAAACTATGTCTTGGGATTGAAGAAAAAAGGCGGTCAGGCGTACAGGGCATGCGTTGGAAAATTCACTACATTCAGGCGAAATAAAAGCGCCGGTCATTCGGCGCTTAGTCAGAACAGTTTATCGCCGTTACGCGACGTGATGCGGAATATGGGTCACATCACCGCGCCCCGCCAACAGGCCGTCCACAGAGATATCCTCATCCAGCGCATCCCAGTGGATACCGCGTTGACTAAGTTCATAATCGCTGCGCTCCTTTACAGAAGCATTAAGTAGTCGCGGGAACCAGGCCAGAGGAACGCCCATCACCCGACCATCGCTCAATTCGACCCACATGGTGGTTTGATCAAAGCGTACATTCTTAGCTGAAATAGTCATTCCAGGCCTCCACAAACAGCGTTTGGTTCTGTTCAACCATTTTTGTTAACTCCCTGAGCGTACGGGCATTAAAGCCATCATTTCTGCCCAGCTTTACCCCATCGTCTGTCCAGAACTTTGCTTCACCTTCGGCGCTGCGGACATGAATATGGGCTGGCTCACGAGGGTTGCCCTCATTCGAGTAAAAGAAAAACTTAAATCCGTTAAGTCTGAGTATAACCGGCATTAATGAGGCACCTCGCTTCTGACACGATTATCTTGCATAAAAAAGCGCCAGTCAAACTGGCGCATTGGAGGGTATTTTTTAAAAGTAAATCCTAAAAAGGTATGTCATCGTCGAAGTCCATCGGTGGCTGATTCGCCGGATTCGCTGGCGCAGACTGGGGCTGCTGAGATGGTTGGGGTTGTTGAGGCTGCCCCCGGCCACCCTGCTGAGCGTTGTTTCCGCCCGTGTCGCTGCCGTTGCGTCCGCCCAGCATCTGCATCGTGCCGTTAACGCCCACCACCGTTTCCGTCGTCCAGCGGTCAGTACCGTTGTTGTCCGTCCATTTGCGTGTGCGCATCTGACCTTCGATGTAGACCTGAGCCCCCTTGCGGAGGTATTCAGCGGCCACTTCTGCCAGCTTGCCAAACAGCACCACACGGTGCCATTCGGTTTTTTCACGAGTTTCACCGCTTTGTTTATCACGCCAGGTTTCTGAAGTAGCCAGGTTTAACCCAGCCACCGCATTACCGTTTGGCATGGAACGTACTTCAGGATCCTGGCCCAGATGGCCAACGAGAGTAACTTTGTTAATTCCACGACTTGCCATGATGTTATCTCCTGTACCCATTCACGCTGCGTCCATTGCCTCATTGTGAGAGCAAGAGTAAATCCCCCATACGGAAGATTTACCGACAGACAGAAGGTTGAATAATTGGTTGAAAAATTCGGGTTAAAACGAGTTAGGGTCATATTCAGCCTGAGAAGCTGAACCCTGATCTGGTGTGTTGGACGCATTCGGCGCGGTGTAGACCACCTCCTGCCCTTTCTTGATAAAGTCCACCTTGATAAGGCGGGCCTTCAGAGAAGGACGGGATTCCCCGGCATGTTCACCCGACTGAAGGGTGAATACATCGGCTTTAAGTCCACTGAGAACAAAGCCGAGCAGGACTTTTTCCTCTTCGTCGACCGCCTTTTGGCAGCGGTTGATAAGCTTTGTCGTATCAGCGCCAGCAATGGTGACGTCAAAACGGGTATAGGACGCGTTATCTGTCGGGCCGGTCAGAGCATTGATAACGGCGCAGGTAAATTCGCCGTTAGGGCCCTGAACGCGGCGGATCGAACTGAGATAGCCGATACCATTGACGTTAAGGTTGAAATACTCTTTTTTCTGAGAGCCAGAAGCAGAGCCGTTTGAAGCAGGGGTAGGATTCGCGTTTGCAGTCATGATGTTTTCTCCGGAGTAACAATAAACAGGGTGCGGAGAAACATCGGTCCCATGCGGGAGAGAGTTTCCCGCAGGGAGTCAGCAGTGAAATGCCGACAGGCTGTATAAGTGAAGTGAACCTTAACCTGGTCATCAGGTCCCTGTTTGCAAAGGTTAAACAGGTTTGAATCGCTCTAAAGCGCCATCTCTCAGGTTGTGATGGCATTGGCATATGATTACCCGAAGGCGTTCCTCTCAAATCACCGGAACATTGGCAGTTGTCGTGATGACAACGATAAGCCTGCTCATCATTCATTCAGACGAAGCGGATGTCAACGCCGCTGCGCACCATAAATTATCAACCCGGAAAAATAAAAAAAGCGGCACCCTACGGCACCGCCTTCTGAGGTCTACACCATCGACCTGATGTTTAGCTGCTTAACGCAGTCGCTCCGCTGGCTGAAAGGGCCCGGCACGGGTTTCACGGAGTTTTCGTGCCTTACCGACTCCCGTTCAGGTGTGGACGGGGTTGGCCAGACTGTATTCCGGCAGCACATGCATTAGATGCTGACGGAACCCGCAGTCACGGGGTGTGGCTTCAGAGCCGGGGTAACAATAGCAAAGGCCACAACCGCCCGCAATGAGAGACGGCGGATTAATTCTTGTTAGGTTTTGGTGACTTAGCCTTACGCGGGCTCTTACGCTTACCGCTAACGATATTGATGACGCCTTTACAGTCCGGATAGCGCTGGCAGCTCCAGAAATCGCCTTTTTGCCCCTTACGCAGACGCGTTTTACCGCCGCATAGCGGACAGGGTGGCGTAGGTGGAATACGGATACTGACCTGCTGCTGCGCGCCCTGGCTGACAAGATTACGCGTCCAGCCGGTCTGGCGTTGCAGAAAATCACTGAGGCTCATGCGCCCGGCGGCCACTTCATCCAGCGCCTGCTCCCACAGCGCCGTCATCCCCGGCTCAGTCAGCTGGGGCGGCAGAGAATCAATAACGTCGCTGCCCAGGTCGGTGGCAAGGAGCTTACTGCTTTTGCGCACGATAAACCGACGGTTAAGCAGCTGCTCAACGATGCCGGCACGGGTAGCCTCGGTACCCAGCCCGGCATTGTCCTTCAGCACCTTGCGCAATGCCACGTCGGTGACAAACGATGCCGCATTCATCATCGCACCAATCAGCGTTGCGAAGGTGTAATGTGCCGGCGGACGAGTCATCAGCTGCACCACCTCTGCCCCCGTTACGCCACAGCGATCATCCTTTTTCAACGGCGGCAGTGCGACGACAGCCTCGTCATCAGCGGCGCTGCCCTCTTCTTCAGCCTTCCCGAACAGCACTTTCCAGCCCTTAACCACCTCGGTCCGGCCAGTGGTACGAAACAGCTGACCACCAATATCAAACGCCAGACGGGTAATATCAGACTCGTGCAGGGGGAGAAACTGCGCCAGATAGTTGCGACGAATAAGCATATACACCTGCCGCTCGGTCTCGGAGAGCGCGGACAGCTGAAACGCATTGCGCGTGGGGATAATTCCGTGGTGGGCAGTTATCTTCTTATCGTTCCAGATGCGTGAGACAAGAGAGGCATCCAGTTGTGAAAGCAACGGAAGACACGCCGGATCGGTCCGGCCAATAGCGTCAAGCAGTGCGGGGATCTCCTCACGCATGGATTCAGGCAGATAACCACAGTCGGTGCGCGGGTAACTGGTAGCCTTGTGCTTTTCATACAGGCTTTGTGCCGTGTCCAGCACCTGCTGCGGCGACATATCCCACAGTCGGCTGGCGGCCTGCTGTAGCGTACCGAGCGAAAACGCCAGCGGTGGTGACGCTTTCTCCCGCTTCGTCTCGCATTCGGTGACCGTTGCCGCACCCGACTGGCGGCAGATTTGTACCACCTGCTGCGCGATATTCTGGTATATGCAGCGCTTTTCCTCATCGGTGTACACCTTCGCCGGTACCCACTGAGCCGGGAAGGTGATCCCACCGGCGCTGAGCTGCGCCTTCACCTGCCAGTAAGGCTTCGGAACAAAAGCGGCAATCTCACGATCGCGCCTGACAACCAGTGCCAGCGTGGGGCTCTGCACGCGGCCGACCGACACCACGCCGTCAAAACCGGCTTCAGCCGCCCGCAGGGTATACAGGCGGGAGAGATTCATACCAGTCAGCCAGTCCGCACGCGCACGGCCCAGACCAGCATGATACATCCCCAGCGTTTCAGCCCCCGGCCGCAGGTTCTGCAGCGCGGCACGGATGCTGAGTTCATCAAGCGATGAGAGCCACAGGCGCTGCACCGGCCCCTCCCAGCGGCAGTAGTCCAGCAGCTCGCGCGCGATCACCTCACCCTCGCGGTCAGCATCGGTGGCGATGATCACTTCATCGACCTGACGCAGCAGACGCTCAATGATTTTGAACTGATGCTGCGTCTCTTTTTTCACCACCACCTGCCAGGGTGACGGGATAATCGGCAGTGCGGCCAGCGTCCAGGGCTTGCCGTATTGCTGACCGTAAGCCTCAGGCGGAGCGGTTTCAAGCAGGTGCCCCACCGCCCAGGTAACGGTGATGCCACTTCCGGTAAGAAAACCATCGCCGCGTTGTGTTGCCCCCAGAACCGCCGCAAGGTCACGCCCCTGAGAGGGTTTTTCACAAATAAACAGCCGCATCGTCATCCCCTTGCGGCTCAGCCAGCCTGAAAGCGCAGACGCAGGAGATCTACGCTCTCCTCATTCACCGGTGGTGAGAAAGCGGAACGCTTTTCCCCCAGCAGGACGGCGCGGTCAGGCTCGCCAGCTTCTGCACAGGCCTTTTGCCATATCTCATTGTTTTCGAGCGCATCGAAACGGGTCGCATCGATACGGCGATAAGATAAAACTAAGCCATAGATCTGGCGTAACAGGCGACCACCCTCGCTGAGATACCTGTCGCGGCGGGAACGTGTGATCAGACCGTAATGCGCTCCCTGCAACACCTTCTTGGCAAACTGATCGAATCCAACCAGCAAAAAGACACAGCGGTAGCCCAGCGGCGTTTTCGTAAAGACTTGCACATCAAGCGGCTCGACAGACGCAACATCCGTCAGCGACACGCCCTGCGGCAGCATTGACATCTCAGCATCAAGTTGCTGAATAAGCGTTGCCATAGCGTCTGACGCGGCTCTGATTTTCTCGTCCAGCTTATACATCGCTTCATCCGCCCAGGGATTGTTCTTTAATGAATCCTGGTTAATGAGCGTGGCACGCTGAAAGAACTGCGGCATCCCGATAATGCCGTGCCTGGCGGATTTATCACCTTCCTGCTCCTGCTTCTCAGGGCGTCGCCCCTGCCACAGTCCAATCGCGTAGTTTGTATGTAGCGCGATCGTCATTTCAGACTGGAGTGAACCGGTCCTTTTTTCACTTTGCTCTGCCATCGTTGTCACCTGTATTCAGTTAAGACGAGGGGGCATAGTCCTGAAACAGCAGGGTTAGCAACAATACGAAACTCATTATCTGCACAGGGAAATTTCACCTGCTTATTTTTTGACCTTGCTGCGCCCCGCAGCAAGACGATTTTTTAACCAATAGCGCACAACGCAATACTGTTCACTTTTCATATAGCTAAAGAGTCTGCTTGCGAATGGCAGCAATCACCGCCCTGACCTGCTCCTGCGAGGCCTTGTTGGCTGGCAGCGTTACAGCGGGAGAGGCTGACGCAGATGCCCGGTGGGCTTCGGGCGTTGCAGCAGCAGGTACCCCTGTTCGTTTTGACGCCTCATCGGGCGCAATTTCTGGCAGGTTCAGCTCACCGTTGCGCGCCCGGCGCAGCATGGCAAACATCCAGCCCACCGGGTTGGCCAGCTTACGGCGGGTTAGCTGTTCGCGGAGCATGCCGGTCAGCGCGGTGGCCACGCTGTCAGGCAGAGAAGCCATCTGGTTCAGCAGCATTTGCCGATCCTCGCTGTTCAGGCCATTGAGGAAGTCGTCCGGCAGTAACGAACGGTTCGCGCCCGGTACGTACGTTTTTTTATTCACACTGAGTGTGAAACTACGTACGTTACCGTCCGGATTTCGGACTCCGGCGTAACTTGCTGATTTAGCTATTTTTTGTGATTTCTTCCCCGCCTGTTTATCCTTCAGAGATGAACCGAGTCTTTTTATCGGACTGAGTGCAGCAGAGCTATTATTGATACTTTTTTTACCGAGTCCGTTTTCCAGACTCTGTGCCCTGCTCTCCCGCTGACGCGCCATTTCAGCAGAGTCGGACGACGCACTCAGTCGGCTTTCAATAAGCGCCAGCCGGGAATGGCGATGGCGCATACCCGGCTCCTGAAGAATGTCGTTAAGCACGGCCAGCGCCGTCATACGGATGGATTTGTTCTTGCTCATGCAGCTGGTCTCTACCAGCTCAAGCCAGCCAGGGTCAAAGGTTTCCGCATCGCGAAATCCCAGCGGTTCGTCGTGCTGAGCATAGATATTTCCGCGCACGCGTCCACGATCGTCACGTACACGTTTACACAGGCTGATCCAGCCGGTCAGACGAAGCATCAGCAGCACCCGACTAACCGTATCCCGCGAGGCTTTATCAGAGTGCGCAGACGCAAGCTGAACCTGCAGTTCGTCATAGGTCGGGAAGATGGCACCATCATGCTGCTGCGCATACAGCCGGATCATCACCCAGGCCGTCTTGTCCAGCGGAGAAAGCCGGGTATCCAGAAACAGCCTGCGGGGAAACGCATCGTGCACATTGCCCATAAAAAGCAGCCCGCTGCGCTCCTGACTGACGTCGCCGGTATTTGAACGCTGTTCAAGATTATGCTGCATGCGGGACAGCGTGTGCGCCACAATACTGTCGGGCGGTATGGTCATCCCTTTTTCCTCTCTTTCACCTGACACAGCACAATGCCGGGCATGACCCGGCATCGCACTCCGTCAGCCAATTGCTGCTCGCTACCTGCGAATTTCACGGTTATACGTCTCATGATCCATCAGCCACCAGTGACGCCCGCCATCTTTGCTAAGAATGCGCCAGTACGGGCCGACATCCATCTTCAGATAGCCGTTCATAGCCAGGCGGCGAAACACTTTCTTACCGCCATGGGCTGCGTTAAACAGCCGCAGCGCACGGCGGCGCACCGCAGGAGAAACCTGCTGACGCTTACTGAAATCGCACAGCTTCATCATGTCTCCTTACGTACGCTGGTATCGGCCTTACGGCCAGCCTTCGCTTCGCGGCACCACTGGCAAACCCGTGTCCAGACGGCGGTCAGTGACAGGCTGTACTGTTCGGCCGCCAGCATCATCACCTCCAGCGCCTGGTGCGAATCCGGTGACGACAAGCCGGCCGTTTTCCATTCAGACCACAGCGACGTGTCCTGCGGCTCACTGAGCGACTGTGTGCGCCCCTGGCGGGTTTCAATACCCATCAGTCGCCGACGCGCACTGACCTCAGACGGTGACATACCAAAGTATTTCTCCATCAGTTCCATTGAGCCGCCCAGCTCCAGCGCACGATCGATCATCAGCATACGTTTCTGTTCGATGCGCGCCTGATTGAGCATCAGCCAGAAGTTTTCATGGTTGATAGTGACGTCGAGCACCGATACATGCGACTGACTGAGATAATGCAGTTCATCAAGGCTGAGCTGGCTGAGAGCACGGATTTCCTCAACCGACATGCCGAGCGATTCGCAACGGCGGATATTGCCGTTTTTCACATCCATCAGCAGTGAGGACAAGATGGTCGTAGTGGCCTGGGACAGATTGTGCAGGCTCATAAGGCACCTCCGAATGTCGCCTGATTTGCAATGAGCAATGCGTCAAAAAGCCAACCTGACAGGCAGGCACCCCATAACAGAATGTCAGTCATGACCGGAACCTCCTGCGGTAATCAGATGCGCAGCCTGCGCTCCGGCAAGTCCGTGATGAAGGTCGGCCTGACGGCCAGCGAACCAGCCCGCCTGACGAGCCGCTTTGTCGCCACGGCAGCTACCTGCCTCACGAACGGTAAGCGCGGTAAGTGAGTCACCCTTCAGGCGCTGCGTCAGCCAGCGCTGCAGCACACGACTTTCACCGGCGGAAGGGTCGAAGGAGTGCAGAACCTGCCAGACACCGGATACCCACCCTTCGCGGAACTGGTCGGCACGCCGGCGAACCGTCCGGATCAGAATGCGGCGTCGGCGATACCTCGCCATATGTTTATCAGTACCGGCACGTAACTGGCGCTGCAATACGCTAAAGACATAGGCGGCCACCTCTGGCCGTTCACTGAAACCGTAAAAATGCAGTGACCGACGTAGGGTGCGCGCCCCGCTTACGCTGGTATACACATACCAGCCAAACCAGCAACGGCACCCTGTGGCCATGCAGACCACTGCTGCCAGCGAGTTAAGCCACGCGGGTACCTTCTCCGCATTACTCGACAGGCCGGAGCAGACTGACTCACTCACCTCTGCCAGCAACAGTATGTCCGGCGACAGGCCATAACGCTGCATAAGGCGCTGTGCCAGCGCAAGTGCACGCGCGGCCTCATGTGGATTGCTGTTACGCGTACCCAACGCCATCAGTCGTTGGATACGCCCCATCAGTTTCTGCTGTTCAGACATCTCGCTCTCTCCTTGCGGCGGCAGACAGATGCCTGCCCTTATGCTCTTTCACATCCTGACATCCCGCGCACAGCTCAACGCCCGGCACGGCCAGCTGGCGCGCCTGTGGGATAGCGGCTGCGCACCACGCACAGACGGCTTTTGACGGCTGAGTGCAATGAACCTGCGCCCGGATAGCATCAATACCGCGCTGCACAAACAGCGCCGTACTGGCCTGAGCCATTTCATCGTTGAGGTCATCAGACATTTTCCCCTCCCTTAGCCGCCTGGCGCTGCAACTCACGCAGACGGCGGATAACGCGGATGAGACGCATCGTCTTCACCACCAGAACGTCGTCAAAAACGGGAGTATCGGTCGGCTCCTGGGAGCCCAAGAAATTCATGCAGAACATGAAGGTATTGAAAGGCTGTCCGGGAATATGGCCGGAAAGACCAGCAAGGAACAGGCCGAACTCACCGGCCGTCTCTGCTACGGTAAATCCTGCTGATTTGAGGTGTTTGTCTTCGCTGACA
Source organism: Erwinia piriflorinigrans CFBP 5888 (assembly GCF_001050515.1). Lineage (GTDB taxonomy): Bacteria > Pseudomonadota > Gammaproteobacteria > Enterobacterales > Enterobacteriaceae > Erwinia > Erwinia piriflorinigrans. Next base: position 185,826 of record NZ_CAHS01000006.1, on the reverse strand, counting down.
GCATCCTGACAGCCCATTGCCTCGGCGATCTCAAAGGCCAGCCGGTAGGCCATATCCTGCAGGTGCTCGATATCGTCCTGTAGCGCCGGGATGTACCAGATATCGCTGACGGGCTCCAGACCGTTGGCGGCAAAGGCCACGCTACTGGTCGGCGCGGTGGCTGGTTCGTCATGTTCACCCAACGCGGAAACCAGGCTGACCGCATCTGAATCAGCAAAGTCTGTTTCAACATCACCGTGCGAAACACCGTCACCGGAAATCACGGGGGCACCGCCCAAAAAATCATGCTGGATTTCGCTGCGGGGCTGGCTGCCGGCGTTGACAAAGGTGCTGTCAGGCAGGGCTGAACTTTCCGCTAAGTCTGGCACAGGTTCAGGACGGCCTGGTGTGGTCAGCGTACCGGAACGCAGGCTGGTAACCGGTGTCTGCGTGGTTGGGTCAGATGGCAGAACCGACACGGTGGGCTCACTACGATCCCGTGCCCCGTTACGCTCAGGCACCGGGGTGAGTTCAGGGAGCGGTGGCGGCTCGCCGAACTGTTCCCGGCGTTTCTGCTCTTTGGGATCCAGCTCAATCAGCCAGCGATCGTAGTTGAGGCTTGGATGCGGCAAAGCCTTAACCAGTTGGCCAATCAGCTCATCGCGGAATACATCCAGAGAATAGTTGTCCGGCTCATCAAAAACGCGACACACCGAGCCAAAAACATCGTCAAGCGTGCAGCCCGGTTCCACGTCACTACTGAATGATTTCCACACTTTCATTGCTGATGATCTGAGGCTCAAAAGCGGGATCGCCTGCCCGCGACTCATCCCACTCTCCAACAGCCGTGGCATATGTGGATACAGGTAGTTAAGGGTGTCTTCCATCCTGCTTACGCTCGAATTATCAATCGGGTAGCCCTCTTTCCCCAACAGGTCTGACAATTCCCTGAGCGTGACATTGCGGCCAAGTTGCTCTTCGTAAATAATCCGGGCTTTATGTACGCCGAAAGCCTTCTCGATATAGGCCAAATCTCCCCTGACTTCGTTTTCGGCCAAATGGCCTACCAGGCATTTAAGACGCCCCGGCCAGGGTTTAAAGATGGTGTGGATGCGGTGAAAACGCTCATCGCCGGTTTCCTGCCACAGTTCACAGAGGATCTGATAGCGCGTGTTGCCGCCATCGCTAAAGATATAGACCTGTTCACCATCCGGATCGCGGGTCACTTTGGGAATAGAGTCCAGCCCGCGCGCGCGAATTGACGCCTTGATCTCTTCATAACGCGGATTGCGCCCGGTGCGGGGGTTGTCCGGATTTGGACACAGCTGATCCAGCGTCAGAACCATCGCCATTTCAGTGACCGGCAACGGCGCAGACGGCAGCGCTTCAGAGGGCTGCACGGGTGACTTGCCGCGCTGTAGCATCGCCGAGCTCAGATTGAGGTCGCGTACTTTGCTCATGCGTACCTCCCGGCCGGAGATGACACATCGGCGAAGCGCGTATATTTTCCTTCAAACTGCAAACGAACAGTGCCTGTCGGCCCCTGGCGCTGCTTGCTGATAATGACCTCTGCCACGCCCTTATCGTGCGAGTTTTCGTTATAGACCTCGTCACGGTAGATAAAGACAATGACGTCTGCATCCTGCTCCAGCGCACCGGAGTCACGCAGATCGCCATTATTGGGGCGCTTATCGGCGCGGCTTTCCAGCTGGCGGTTGAGCTGGGACAGTGCCACCACCGGGCAACCCATCTCTTTGGCCAGCGCTTTTAGTGAGCGGGAGATTTCCGCAATCTCCTGCGTACGGTTCTCCTGCCCCGGGCAGCGCATCAACTGCAGGTAGTCCAGTCCGATAATCGATGGATGACCGTAACGACGGGCGTTACGTCGTGCACGGATACGCAGCATCGCAGGTGAAAGGCCGCTGCTATCGTCAATGATTAGGCGTTCTTTCAGGTCACTCAACAGCAGGCCTGAGGCGCTCGATACGCGTGCCCAGTCTTCTTCATCCATCTGGCCGCTTTTAAGACGCTGTAGCTCGACGCTTCCAAGGGAGGAAATCATACGCATCAGGATCTGCTCGGTAGGCTGTTCAAGACTGTAAAACTGGCCAAAAGAGCCCGCTTTTTTAATCAGGGAATTCAGCATCAGGCTGATCAGAAAGGCGGTTTTTCCCATCGACGGGCGCGCCGCAATCAGTATCAGGTCACCCGCCTGCAGGCCACTGGTCATGGCATCGAAATCATCGAAGCCGGTAGGGGCACCGGTGATCCCGTCCGGTGTATTGCAACGCCGCTCAAGCTCGATAAATAGCTTTTCAAGCCCGTCCACGATGGTCACCGCCTGCTGTGGTTCGGCACGCTCAGCAAGACGGGTAATTTTCTGCTCGGCTTCTTCCATCACTTGCGCGATATCCGCACCCGGAGCCTTTACGCTATCGGTAATCTCCGTACCAATCGCCGCCAGCTGGCGGGCGCGGCTATATTTGGCAACAATCTCGCTGTAGGGCACGATATTTGCCGCACTTGGGATATTTTTCGACAGCTCGGCCAGATAGGCAAAACCACCAATCTGGTCAAGCTTATCTTTACCCCGAGACTCAATGCTTTCTGCCAGCGTAACCAAATCAATCGGGCGTCCCGCACTGACTAAACGGGTCATTTCATGGAAAATGACGCGGTGTACGCTATAAGAAAAATCCTCCGTATTAATCAGCAATGCCACATCGTCCCAGCTGTGATTATCAAGCATTAGCCCGCCGATAACGCACTGTTCAGCGTCCCGGGAGACAAGACCCGGAATGTTATTTCTGAATTCCGCTAAATTACTCATTGAGTAGTCCCCTCCGAGGCCAGTGCGTCAAAGCGGTTTTGCCACTGTGGGAACAGCTCGCAGGCCAGCTGATGCATGGAGGAAAAAGCAGAGTCGCTTTTGCGTGTGGTTTTCTTTTCGAGTCGATGAACAGGGAGGCCACGGGCATGACCTTGTTTGTAAACATCAAGGTCATAGATGCGCGTCTCAAGCATGGACATGCTGATTTTGTCTGTATGCTGGCTGTACTGGCCTTCGCTGATTATTTTTTCAGCCTGCTCAACCGTCGCTCTGGCAAGGCTCGTATAGTCCATACAGTTCACCAGCATGCGGATATGCGGCAGGCTGATGCCAAAAGCCGTATAAGGGACAAGTTCCTCCATCAGTGCAATAGTGCCACGCATAAACTCGCGCACATCGGGTAGCACCGGCTTGACCATGCCGATCATTTCACCAGTGGCCGCCAGGATAATCAGTTCGGACATCACAGAACGTGAGCCCTGTGAATCAATCAGGATCACGTCATACTGGCTGAAAACCGGGTTAGACAACGCGTTGCGAAGCCGGACACGTCCATCAGGTGCATTGAGCATATAGGTTGGCAGGAGGTTGCGGGGATCGTTGGAAACAATCAGATCCAGGTTATCTATTTCCGTATGTGAAATGATGTTTTCTGGGCAGGAGAGATCCACTGTCTGCATAAGCAGCTCGTACAGACCATAGGGCGCTTCATGGGCAAGTGGATAGATGCTGCTGGCGGTGGGTTGAGCATGATCGCCGTCAATAAGAAGGACTTTTATGCCTACATCGGCAAGAAAACCGCCGAGGTTAGCAGCCTGGGTTGATTTACCCTCGCCACCTTTGGTAGATACAACTGGAAGCACCTGTGGCTTAACGCCACAAGATAAGTGACTTGATGAATTTAAATGCATTTTCACACCTGAATTATAAACAGGGTGAGATACAACAAATTACCATCAACTAATCATTGGAATTCACGCAAGGACACGGGGATTGAAAATCCCCGTGTCCTTGGTTCGATTCCGAGTCCGGGCACCACTAATTATAAGGCCTTGCTGAAAAGCGAGGCTTTTTTCATTTCGGTGACCCGTCCTGGATAGTGTTGACACTTTTCCGACTTAATTGGGCTGCCCCTATACCGCTAGACGACCCTGCCGCATTGGTGGACTGCCCCACTTCTGTTTCTAACCTGAATCAAGATGCCAGCGGTTTGTAAAAAAATATTAATGCCGGGGCATGCTATGTCCCGGCATTATTTTTCTCCCTTTTCTACCATCACGGGAACGCCCCACGTCATATCAAATTCGCCGCAAATGAGATGGCATCGCAAGAATATCAGCCCGACCGGGTCAGTGCATCTTGATGCGTAATAAGCGAGCAATCGCCGCTTTATCGGTATTGCACTTATCCAATGCCAACTGCAAAAGACTCACGTAATCGGGGTAATCTCCCCAGGCTCCAACGGTAAAAATCGGTGCCTTACAAGGCTCCAGAAGATGTGGTGATACCAGTTCATCTGGCGTCAGGGGGGCCACCAAAGGTGTTTTGCTGCAACCGGATAACATCATCAGGAACAGGCTGACTGGCACAAGGAGATTGGGATGCCGCCTGGCGTAACTGTCGGCGAGTTTGTTCACTGTTTTTCTCCAGCTGTTGCTGAACCGTTTTCTGCTCACTCAAGGCGGCAGATATATTCGCAGCCTGATATTTGAGCTGAAACAGTCGCTCTTTTAGCATCTCGCCCTGCTGCGTTAATTGTTTATTTTGCTGACGTAAAATAGCCAACTCACGTTGCTGATAAAGCTGCCAAAGCATATTTCCGACTGCAAATAGAGTTAGCATGATTATTCCCATCGTCCTGAAGGAAATGTTGTACATAAATATCTCTCCCGAATAAATTACAGGTGCTACCCTATGCCAATAATGGGTAAGCGATCTCTGTCACCACGTCGCCCGACAAATTTCCCTGGCGATCGATACGGTTTCACGCACTATCTTTTATCAATATCCATATCAATATTTATCCTATTTTATATGCAAGAAATGCTTCCAAAGCCAACGGAGCAAAGTACCGCCCAGCGTACTGCTGAGACTGGCGATCACCAGCGTCATAAGCGGACTATTTTGCTGTTCGTAACTGTAGAACCCCCCCAAAAAACCTGTAAAGCTGGAAATCACTATCTGACTTACCGCAGCCATCCAGCACCATTTCGCTCCCGCAGGGCTGATATCCATTAAATAGCGCACCAGTCCTCCCCATGCGGAGAAAAAACCGACGACTAACCACGAAGTTGCCTCAATATACACACCGACCTTCCTTCTTTATATTTACGCATCAGTTGGCAGCACAAGTCTTTTTTAGAACAAAAATAAAATGAATACCGCCACCCTATAAAAACATCAATATAATATGTCACAATAGATTATCAATATTTATTTTAATTTCAAAAAACACTATAAATAAAAGAAGAACGCCAATCATCTGAACGTAAAATACGAGGTCCGTCAGGGGAACAACTCTAAAAGTTTAGCCGTGAAGCAACTGTGTCTTTTATCTTTTTTTAACGTATTAACATAAATAAATAATGGGCAATGCGATATAATCGGAAGCGACTGGTAATCTTTTACGACTATATTTTTTTGAGGAAGACGAAACAGCAGCCCTTCACCACATTTAAACGTGGATTCAAGTCGCGATGGGTTATCAACCTGCCTCAGTATTCCGCTGCCCCCTCGCGCATGTAATTCAGCAATAGAACGCTGAAAGTATTTTAATTTCTTAGTTTCACTTTCAGCTAAAATTGGCATATGCAACCACCTGTCACCAACGTCTTTAGAACAGCAAAGTTCCAGAACCAGATCCATTCGTATCAATTCAAAATGCATCGGGTATTCAATCGGCTGTAGGCTGATAAAGATATCGTCATCAGGATGTATGCACTCTGCATATTTTATCGATGAACACTGGGGCAGTGCACTTTCGCTTATCGTCAGCAGGTCTGATAATATTGACGTTGCTATATAAGGTGACGCGATCAAAAAGTCCTGTTGTTCTGGATGCTTTCTCGTCATATTTTTTAATGCGGTATAAAGCGGTAAAAGCTGCTGATAGATACAATCTGCCGTAGGGGTTGGCGTTATATTATTCCGTTCGATGATGAACAGTTGCTCCCCCACCCATCCTTCAGTTAACTTTAACATCCGTGACACCGGAGGAACCGTCAGACATAGCTTATCAGCCGCTGTTTTAAGACTTTTCTCCTGATACAGAGTGATAAAAACCTGCATCGACTTAGATATAAACATATAAAAATCCCTTTACTGTATTGACAGGTAGTTATACATACCATTAGGAATATTCCCATAACATTTTTTATTATAAATAATAAAAAAAAGGTTTTACCTGCAAAACAAAAAAAGAGATAAAAAAAGGGCCAAAACAGCAGGATTAAGCAGTGAAAATCAACGATCTTGGCAATCAAACGAAGATCTTTCCTGTCAATGATGTTTTTACCGTCAAGATATTAATGACTTATTACGCAGTAACGCAAAAAAAAATCATTTTTTGATGGCGTTTCATCATTAAATATATTTGAATTGTTTATCCATGAATGACTCTGTATGTGCGATCCTGCTCATGGTAAGCATAGGGTAGTTTTTCATAAAATAACAGGGACTTAAATCCGCTTCCCGTTACAGCAAAAATGACTTTCTGCCAATGGTATTGGCAACGGTTAGCAACGACATAATACAGGCTATTATGCACAGCGTTAATTCAGCAAGCTATCCTGATTTTGCGGAGTGTTGAAACGGCTGTTGAAAAGTAGAAGTCAATGACCTGAATAACGCATGAAATTAGATCGAGCTTTCAAAATATCCTTCCAAGCCGTATGGATTAGACTGCCCCATCGCCTTCACCTGATGCCAGTGAGTCGCGGCTGAATAAGCATTCAGCCGCGATGCTTCAGGCCGCGCTACGATCGATTATATGCGCAATAAATTCACGAACTTCTGCCGCCTGCTCAATAAAGCCGCTAACAATATGACTAAACTCCGCTTCATCAAGCTGCGCCAGAGACTGTTGAAAACAGAGACGCACCTTGTGCTGTTCATCCAACGCCAGCCAGCAGCCGCGCATAGCCGCCATCTCAAAATTTAACTGCAACAACATGGGATAGAGTGTTAATGAAGCCTGTGGGTCGGTCTCTGCCAGCTGACAATGTAACAACAGACTGTCGCTGTGTTCCGGCACTTCCAGCACCGCTGCCTCCTCGCCCTGCTCATTATACAGCGCGCATACCCCCTCTTTCAGATGCAGGGGCGTTTTGCACCCGGCAGAAAAGTGCTGCAATAATTTTTCAACCCGCTGTTGTGACGATGTCATTATGTCGATCCTTATTCGGTGATTATCTTGTCTGCATGACTGACGGCATTCACATCCCTATCAGCTCTTCATTTCCAGCCCTTCTTTCTTTAACTCAGAAAGAGCCGATGCGACCTGAGGGTTAGCCTTGGCAATCTCTCCTTCCAGCGTGAAGCGCCGGGGAGTGTTTTGATCCTGGCCATATTTGAAGTTGATGGTGCCGATATTGCGTTCCATACTCACGCCAGCGCTGTTGTTCGCCCCCAGTAACAGAGTGGGAGTATTGAAGCCTTCACTTTTACTGACGGCCTGACTGACGCTAACCGATTTGATGCGCAAATTGTTGCGATCCTGAAACAGAATACCGACCTCTTCACGCCCCACCTTACCGTCGAGTATCGCCTTCTCCGTCTGGTCACGCAGATCGTCTTTCAGCTCCATCGCCACGCTGGCGCTGCTGAACGGCGTACTTTGCAACTGTTTAATTAAACCTTTTAGTGCCGGATCGTTATCCATTAAAGCACTCAGACGGCTGGCACTGCTTGGTGGTAAAGCCGCATTGATATGCCGATTTAACAGTTCGAAAATGCCGTCATGACTGACTCGGGACAAATTCTTGTAGGTTGTGCTGTGACTGGCAGAACCCAACTCCGTACTGTTACTGTCAGCGGCCTGCTGGCGTGATACCAACTTTTTCAGGCCGCGTACCGCTTCGTACCGATCGTCACCCACGATGGGCCTTTCGCTGAAATGGGTGTTTAAAATGCTTAATTTTTCAGCAGGCTTAGCGTCTTTCAGCTCTTTAAAAGCGGCCAGCATCTGCGTGGTGGTACTGTCCTTAAAGTGTTTTCCTAACGTCGAGGCCAATGTGTCGATCTCGTGGCTGGTCACCGGCTCAGCGCGTTTCATCTCCAGGCTAATGCTTTGTGAGGTGCGGTTATCCATCGCCAGCGCCACCGAGACATTCGCGGAGGTAAAGGCCGGGAAGGTTCCGACCGGTTTCCCGTCATGGGTCGATGAATGGGCGACACCTGCGGCAAGGGTCGCGTTAGCACCGACGCCAGCCTGATTGAAAAAGGTCGGGCGGTTATTGCTGGCAGCGGCCGTATTACCAAACTCCCCGGCGGTGGTGCTACGTTCACGAGAGCCGGAAACCAGATTGGCCGATGCGCTTACGCCGATCGAAGCACGGGCGGTGACGCTATTGGGCTTACTTCCGTCTTCAGTCAGGTTGATACCGGCGCGCAGATCTAAAGCCGCGCTGGTATCGACGCTAAACACCAGCTTGCTGCCCTGCTTCATCTGATGTTCCACCCCTTTCTGCAACAGCTCTGCCGGGGTCAGGGTGCCATGCGTTAAGCCATGAATAAAATCAGGCAGTTCATCTTCAGTCAGTTTGAATTTAAGGCTGTTTTGCAACGTGCTCTGTACGCTGGCGCTCAAACTTCCACCGATACGAAAATCCGGGCTGATTTTGTGTTTTTTGCTTAGCCAGTCACTGGCATTACCCGCGCTGGTTTTCTTGTCGGTCATATAGGGCATCAAATCGTGCCCGGTCGCAACCGATACGTTGCCGCTCACTCCGCCGTCACGACCAAAACTCACGCTCAAGCCACCGCTGGTACGGCTGAAGCTCAGGTTATAAGCGCGATCCAGCGTGACGCCCGCGCCGGGAACGATCGGCACCGGGATCTTGTTAAGCGAAGGCACAAAGGCCGTACTGACGCCGCCGCCGTATGCCCGGCTAAAGCTCATGCTTTCACCGCTGTCCAGTGACAGCAACGTATCCTTTAACTTTTGTGCCAGCTCGGCGTTGCCACTGGTTTGCAGTACGGTGCGCGCGCTCAAATTAACGCCGTGGTGCTCTTTTTTAAAGGCGTTGATAAAGGCTTTCACCGCATCGTAATCCGCTTCCAGCGGCTTATGATGGGTAAAGCCCATATCGGTGTAATGCTTCACCGGATTTTCGCCATACTGCTTTTCACGCAGCGTATCGAACTGCTGGCGCAGCTGTTTTATCTGGTTGTCATCCGGCTGATGGCCAGATACCAGCGCCGCTTTGTCCACCAGCTGATGCAGTTCACCGAGGGTTACCGTATCCAGGATCAGGCGCGACTTGGTAAGAGCGGTTTTATCATTGGGATCGCGCTGGCGTCCGAGGGGAATTTCACCCTTCTGGTGGCTCATGTTGATCCCGGCGCTGACAAAATGGTCCAGCACTTTCTCGAGCTTGCTCTGCGCCGAAGGCGGTGCCGCGCGCACGGCCTGCTGTAATGACTGGCTCAGATCGCGGCCAGACCGGTTGACGTTAAAGCTTTGTACCAACCCTTTGCTGCGCGACGGCTGATAATCACCGTTCACTTCACCGCTGCTTTTAAGCACTCCCTGGTGCTGACCTAAAACGGTCGCCGAGCGGGTGGCGCTCTGCTCCAGTTCGTCACCGAAACGCTTGATATCATTGAGCAATGCTGCACCATGCTCGCCTAAATCGAGATTTTCCAGTTTGCTGTGTAAATCTGGCTGTGTCGCGTTATGGCGAACGTTATGCGCGTCCAGCTGCTTAATCAGTGCCCCCTGCATCTCATACAGAGGTTTCAGCCCCTGCCGCCCCTGCCAGTTGTGCTGTGTGGCATAGGCAGCATTTTTTATCGGTCGCGGCGTGGTCATGGTCGGATTAAAGACATACGCGCGAACCCTGTCGGCAAACTTACTGCTAACTTTACGTCCTTCCATGCCGCTCAGACCGCCGGCCTGCGCCGATAACTTCACCGTCACCCCGGTTCCGGGGATCACTTTTCCCTTTAGTCCCTGAGTTAACCTGTCGAATACCTGCTGTGAACCGCGCGTTTCCGGTGCCAGCGGCCCACGTTCCGGGGGTGTATAGGCGTGCCAGCCGCCTGCTTTCAGCAGATGTTGAGAACCGTCCGCCAAAGTGGCAACCGGCTGATGCTGATGGTTCATATCAAGGCGTTGCAGCGCGCTTTCGCTCTGTGGCAACGCCATTTTCTGCCAGCCACTGCCTTCTGCGCCCTTATGCCAGTCAGCGCGTGACTGATGAAATATCTCGCCGTCATGATTTAACGCATACAGATTGTGTTCGTGGTCGACATGGATATCTTTCAGTTCACCGCTAATCCCTTCGCGGCTCAGCGTTTGAGGGGGGCGCTCCAGCTGCTGGGTGCCGGGCTTAATCTGGAAGGAACGAATATCTCCCTTTTCCGACAGCGCCAGATATTTGTTCACGCCAATCACCGCCATCGCCTGGGCCTTATCAGCTTTATCCAGCCCCTGTAAGGCGCTACCCGGCTCCGGCTTGTTACGGACATGCGGCAGGGAAAAGATATTATCCTCCCCCTGCTTGATGGAAGAGGTGCTCTGATTGATATCCAGGCGTTTCACCTCTCCTTCTTTCAAAATATAGGCCGCTCCGTCCAGACCTTTTTTCAGCTGCTGGCAGTCCGACTCCGCCCCGGTCCAGCCTTTGGTCAGCTGGTCAAAGTAGTGTAGCTTTCCTTCCTGTAACGCCAGGCTGCCCTCACGCCCCATATTCAGCACTTCGTGCGGTTCAGGATTGACCTGGTGTAGCCCAAGCTGATTGTCGATAACCAGCGCATCACTCATGTTCCAGCCGGGATGAAATTGATGGTCGTCGCCCAATGGACAGGCATGCTGCTGTTTAAAATTATCTTTCACTAACGCATTGAGCTGACCATGATCGTCGGTGAAAAAGCCGGAGATTTGATGGTCATTACCCAGATGTTCTGCCAGCGCCTTCTGCGGCATGGCTTTCATCTCAAGTTCAGTTTTCCCAGGCTGCGGTAAGGCCGCGCTAAACAGCTTGCCTTCGCTATCGGCTACGATCAGCCGCCCGTGGTTGATGGCGACGGACTGCGCCTCAATCTGCGACTGGCCATGCAACAGCCCCTGGTGTGCATCGGCAAAATGCAGGCTGAGGGACATACGGCTCTCAGGCGGCGCATTCAGCGCAGGCATAATGGTCATCTTATGGCGGCTGGCGGTATCCGTCAGGATCGCCACCTGCCCACGCTCACTGACAGAAAACGATTTGATTTTGTCGACCAGCTTTTCCGAGGCTTGGTTATCGGAAAGGTTTTGCAGCGTGCGGCTGTCTTTCAGGGCATAGAGTTTACCGTCCCCCTGTCGAGAAAGCTGGCTATGCGTCTCTTTGTCCGCAGCCTGCCAGACGCCCAACTCCGCATGCAGAATATGAATTTTGTCGTCATGCAGGCGGATGGATTCACCCTGGGGCTGCGCTGCGCCAGCGGGATGCTGCCAAATCCCGGTCAGCGTGGAGCGATGCGCATCCCCCGGTTGACTTAGCGCCATCTTATTATGGCCTTCAGCACCACCGCTCAACGTCACCTTGCCACTTTTGCCGTCTACGCTGATGGCGACATCTGCGCCCTGTGCCAGCCTGTCCTTAATCTTTGCGTGCTGGCTGTTATGCAACACGCTATAGCTGGTGCCGTTGCTTTTGATATCGAACAGGCGACCTTTTTGGTCCAGCAGCAGATGCTGACTCCCGTCGCTACTGGCATGGTGCGCCACATAGTGCTGGTCTTTGTTACCCAATGTCTGCTCTAACAGCGTATTAAGCGCGGGCGGGTTGCTGGATGCCAGCTGTAACTTCCCTTTATCCAGCGTCATTGACAGCGGCGTCACATCGGCACCAGTTCCCTTCAGCGCCGACTGTGGCTGAAGCGGCGGCGGCGTAGTGCTCGTCCCTTCATGAACACTTTCCGCAATCGATGACAGTTTAGGCTGGAACCTGGCGGCTAACGGCGTGGCAACGCCGAGTCTTGGCGGCTGCGGTGGGTTTTCCTGTTCGCGCGCCAGCCGCTGTTGATGCAGCTGCTGGAATTCACTGTCGTCATCCTCCTCGGTGATTTCTGCCGGAGCGCTATGGGCTGGTGCGGCAGTGCCGGATGACGACGGATGATCCATTTTACTGAGCATGTTCTGGCGCATCTGGCTGAAATTGTTCAACTGATGCTGAATTTGCTGCGTTGGCTCCTTGCTTCCGCCACTGTCACCTTTCACCATTGGCCGCCCGGCCATATCGTCCACACTTTGGCGTTTGACGCCGTCTGAACGGGTTAAACGCGCCGCAGCAGGCGAAGCCGCCTCATGGTGGGTGGCGCTCTCTTCGCGGGCCAGCAGATCGCGTAATGTCGTACCTTTGCCGTGCGTGGCCGCTGGCTGAGCCTGCGGCACAGGTTTGGCCGATTTTTTCAACCCCAGCAGGCCCTTCAGGCTAAACGATCTCTTTTGCTGGTGAGCGGCGCTACTGCCATCGGTAGCGACAGACTGCTGGCGAACTTTCGGCATCTTGCCGCGATTTTTACCCTCTTCTGCCAATGATACGGCGGCAGTTTGCACACTGCTGCTGCTGCTGCCCTGTTGCAACGCCGCACCCGGCCCCACAGGACTGTGCGCCGCTATGTTTACTGCGGCCTTATGTTCAGTTCCCTGTAACTTTAACACCATGACTTTTCGCCCCCACCATCCGGCATAAAACATTAGTGATGTTTATGTTGCATACGACCGTTACGGGTTCCCTTCACGGTTAAAAAAAAGTCTGTTGCCTGGCACTATATGGGAACCCCGAAGACGCCATCACCACTTAATTCAGGCAGCAAAGGCTGCACGCTTTCGGCGGGTTAACGTTTTATAAGGGGAAACATTCATGTCAGTTCTTACGCTTAACATTACTATTCCGTCCTCGCAGGGGCTGATGCAGCCCGGCGCGGGTAGCGGGTTCTCCACAGGCAACAATGCCAACTCGGGGCTGGGGCAACAGCCCTTCGACAAACAAACCATTGAGCAAATGGCGCAGTTATTGGGAGAGCTGCTAAAGCCGCTGCTATCGCCACAGGCAGGCAATGCGGCGACGGGTGCTAACGGTGACGGCCAGCTGGCAGGTGTGGGTAACGCAGGTGGTCTGCCAGGACAGAATGGTGCAGTGGGGGCAACGCCACAGAATAATAGCCAGAACACGTTAAGCGAGATGGGCAACAACGGGCTGGATCAGACCATGACCCCTGATGGCCAGGGCGGGGGGCAAATCAGTGATAATCCGTTGCTGAAAGCCTTACTGAAACTTATCGCCCGGATGATGGACGGGCAAAGCGATCCGCTCGGCCAGCAGGGCGCTGGCAATAACAATGCGTCTTCTGGCGTTGCTTCATCGGGGAATTCCCCTTTCGACGATCTGTTAGGAAGCGGTACTCCTTCCGGCCCTTCCTCTTCCGGCGGCACATCGCCAACCCAATCTTACTCACCGCCGTCCACGCCAACATCCCCCACCTCACCGCTTGATTTCCCGTCTTCCCCCACCAGCGGTGCCGGTGGCAGTACGCCGGTAACCGATCTTCCCGATCCTGTTGGCAGTTCAGGCGTGGGAGCCGGACAGGCCGTTGATTTCCCTACCGCCAGCGCCAACCCCACGGTGGTGCATGACACCATTACCGTAAAGGCGGGCCAGGTGTTTGATGGTAAAGGGCAAACCTTTACCGCCGGTTCGGAATTAGGTGATGGCGGCCAGTCGGAAAGCCAGAAGCCGCTGTTCAAACTGGAGGACGGGGCCAGCCTGAAAAACGTTACTATCGGCAATAACGGCGCGGATGGCATTCATCTCTACGGCGATGCGAAAATAGATAACCTGCACGTCACCAACGTGGGAGAGGACGCGATTACCGTGAAGCCCAACAGCGCGGGCAAAAAATCTCACGTTGAAATCACCAACAGCTCCTTCGAGCACGCTTCTGACAAGATCCTACAGCTGAATGCCGATACTAACCTGACCGTTGATAACGTGAAGGCCAAAGACTTTGGCACTTTCGTGCGCACCAACGGCGGCCAGCAGGGCAACTGGGATTTGAACCTGAGCCATATCAGCGCAGAAAACGGCAAATTCTCGTTCGTTAAAAGCGACAGCGAGGGATTAAACGTCAATACCAAGGATATCTCGCTGGATAACGTGCAAAACCACTACAAGGTTCCGATGTCCGCCAGCCTGAAGGTGGCTGAATGATGATGGCACCCCAAGAGGCACGTCCGGCAGAGAGCTGGGTTGATGTGGTCGACAGCCAGCAGCGCCTGTCACCGGCGCAGTATCAGGCTTTTCAACAGGCCATTTCACAGGTGAAACAGCGGCTGCAACAGGTACTCGGCAGCCCGATGCCACAACGCCAGGGGGAGTTTGAGCTGGATAGCTTTGTCGACAGCCTGCATGCCGACTTTCTCCACGGTGACGGCAAAGGCCAGGACAGCGACGTCGGGCAAACCGCCTGGTGGGTAACCCGCTATCTGGCGGATCGTCTGCTGGAGTGGCAACAGTTAGAGCAACGGCGCGAATAAGTCTCATCCTGCCAGCGGGGCAAAAATAGAAGCCTCGCTGGCTTATTCAGAAAGAAAAAAACGCGCCGGTTAGTATGCCGCCGCGTTTTTTACCGATCCGTTGAGCCGCTAACTTTTGCGTTTTTGCCCCGCCAAATACTCGCCAGCACGCTGAATTTCCTGCATGCGGAAACCCTCAATCGAGGTGCTGTAAGCACGATCGAACCTGTCGGCACGATAGGCCAGGTTTCTGTGCAGCAGGGTTTCAGCATGCAGCCCGCCTTTATCTTTAGTGACGATGGCATCCTGATGCGGTTTACCCTCTATCACTGATTTCGACTGTGCATGTTTGAAGAACTCCGCAGGGACAGGCACTTTTTCGCCTTTGTGCAGATGGGCCGTGTACTCATCATGATGCTTAAAGGATTTTAACGCATTATTCAAAGAGTACATGGTGCAATCCCACTCGGAATTTTGAATCCTATTGCCTACCATATGCACTTTAGCCCCTCGTACCCCTTCGGCAATACCCTGTTTGAGATGCTCAATCATATGTCCCAGCGCCGACTCAAAGCCGACAATCGAAGGGCGATGGCCCGGTCGCAGCTGAATATCCAGGGCGATATGGTGGTCAGGCATGCCTTTAAAGGGGGCATAGACCGCACGCATCGTCTTTGCCTGCCCGGACTGCTGTACGCTTTTATGCTGATCCTTGATCGCCTGATAACACTCTTCACCCTTCTTATAAACATGCAGATTCAGGCCGGGATGACGCGCATTTTCCGCATCGGCCAATAACGGCAGAACCTTTTTATCCATGCGCGTCAGTGCGCTGCTGGAGCCAGAACCTTCTTTTGCCAGTTCGGTCGCCATTTTGGCGTATTCATACAGAGTGTTATCCAGCTTTTTTAACCGTGGCAGGTTGATGGCGTCTATCTTTTCCTGCAAACGTTTCGGCACAACCTCCGGCTTTTCCGGCAGAGGATCGCCGCGCGACATTTTAGGGGATTGCTGCATCGCGTCATGGAATCTGGCAAGCGACGGATTCTCGCGGTGGCCATTCTGACGTAATAAAGACAGGGATGGCCCTGCATGCGCCGCCGAAGCGCTGGCCCCGGCGTTATAGCGGCCAGCGACGCGCGCGTGCGCAGGCGTAGCGGGCGTTTGACTGGCGTGATAACGGTTGTTGACGGGCAGCGCGTCTTGCCGCTGTAACCGTCTGCCCGACGGTTCAGGCGTGGCCCGTGTCGATGAGGAAGAAGCACCGTCCGTTTGCTGCGACGGGCTTCTTTGCCCCCCTCTCAGACCCGATATATTCATTTTATTTTCCCCGCGATATTCAACGTTAACCCCGGCTGTGCCAGCATTCGCGGCGCAACGGTTGACGGAACGCGATCGTGCAGTAGCTTGCCCTGCCAGAGTTTAGCCACCTCGATCATTTGTACACAGGTACTCACGAAGCTCGCCTCATCCACCGATGACAGCAGAAAACGTTGAAACAGCAGCAGTTCGTTTTTCTCTTTATCCAGACCAAATGCGGCACCATCGCCCGAACCATAGTGGAAAAGATTGGCAGCCAGAATATCGCTTAATAGCGTACTGCCCTGTGCGCCAGAGAGCGTGCCAACGCTAAGGTAAACAAACAGCATATTCTGCTGTTCCAGCCACTCCAGCGTCATCTCCAGGCCGTTAACCCGCAGACAGCACAGTTGACCCGCATCCAGCGACAGTGCCCCCATTTCCAGCCGCCTCGCCAGCGCACCCATTAAATCCTGTATGATCACCATAGTCCCCCACGGGTAACCTTGATGTATGGCGTGGAAGCAAATAACAACTTTCCACGAGTCACCTAATCATCGATAAGGCGGACAAGCCACGCCTGCCCGCCATGCAGAAAATTAAGCCGCGCTGAGTTTACCCAATGCCATATTGTTAATGGTGTCACCGGTCAGCATGGCATCGATACCCAGCGAAGAGCCACCGGCACCGCGCGCCTGCAAATTGCCGTTGCCGGTATCACCCGCCATCGCACTTTTAATCATGCCTTTGGCTTTATTAAACTGATCCATGCTGGCTGGCGTCATGCCATCATCATCCGGCTTGCTCAGCGCCTTCGCCCAGGATTTATCATCGGTCTTCACCTCTTTGCCCGGGCCTTTCTGGTACTGCGGCTTGCCAAAGACTTCAGGGTACTGGTCCATAAACTGACCCACTTCTTTCGCCATCGCCCGATCGCCTTTATTGATGAAAGAACGGGTTGAGCTGTCGCTGTGCGTACCGATATCATTCAGCGCCTGGATGCCCGCCTTCATACCGACACCGGTGCCCACGGCGTTACCCAATTGCTGGTAGTCAACCGGGCCGCTGAGGTTTTGCAGGCCTTTGCCGCCCAGTGACGAACCGTCCAGACCCGCACCCGCACTCCCACTCTGACCGCCCGCCAAACCGCTGTTGCCAAGGCTCTGGCTCAGACCGTTACCCATCAGGGCTGACAGCGCATCGCTTACGCCTTGTTTATAGGCACTTTGTTCGCCTTCGGTCGGCTGTTTGCCTGCCTGGGAACCGTTCTGCGCCCCCTCGCCAAACAGGTTTTGCATCACTTCGCTGAACAGCTTCATCAGCTGTTGCATCGGATCGCTTGCGCCCGAGCTGGAATCTGAGCCGGAGGTTGAACTGTCGCCATAAGAGGTTGGGCTAAGGCCCAGCGCCTGGTCCAGCGAGGAACCCACTCCGGAAGCCGCGCTGCCGCCGATGCTCGAACCGAGTGAGTTACCCACGGTAGCACCCAGCGGGCCGCCTAACGCACCACCAATGCCAGCGCCCAGGCCACCGCCCAACGTGCTGCCCAGCTCGCCGCCCAGCCCCCCTAAGCCGCCACCTGAACCGCCGCCCAGCAGACCGCCGCCCAGACCGCCGCCCAGACCGCCGCCCAGACCGCCACCCAGGCCACCGCCCAAGCCACCGCCCAGCAAGCCGGTTAATCCGCCGCCGCCCATCATGCTCATCATCATCATCATGCCGGTGAGCATACCGGCCAGTTGGTTCACCGCATCATGTTGATTGCCGCCGCCGAGGCCCAGCGCGGACTGAGTGTCCAGCCCCGCATTCTGGCGGCTGGTACCCAACAACCCGTTGCTACTCCCCGCACCGCCGAGGGTAATCTGCAACGTTGACGCGCCCAGCGAACTCGTATTCAGACTCATACCGTCTTCCTCTGTGAATAAGTAAAATTTACCCTGCAGTCCGGCACGTTAAACGTGCCGGGTCGAGCCTCTATTGAGTGCAGGTAATGTCGTACTGGTTCCGGGAGGGTGAAAAAAATAACCAGAGACATCAAGAAAGGATGCAGCCACTTGTCGGGATCAATCGGTCAGACGAATACCCGCCAGACTGAACAACTGAGCAATATGCTGTTTATCGCTCACGGCGGATTCGGGCAGCTGACGCCAGCAGGATAATACCCGGTCGCGGTTAAGACACAGGTAACAGCCATCCCAGGCATCCAGCTGTTGCCCACGGCGAGTGAGCAACTGCTGATAAAGCCCGGAAGGCTGGAACGCCGTTTGCAGGTTGAGCATCACCTCGCGCCCGCGCTCACCGCACAGGGCCTGTAACTCCACGCCCTGTGCTACCTGCCAGCGGCAGCTCTGGTGCAGTTGCAACAGGCTCATTAATGCCGACAGCGAGGTAACCTGTGGACAGGGGTTATTCATTAACCGATACCCGGGTGTAATCCGCCGGGCCATTGCGTAAGTCGGGCTGCCACCAGATAACCAGCTGATGCGCCTGTGACTGCGGGCGACAGTCCACCGAGGTGCACTCCAGGCCATTATCATGGCGTCCGGCGCAGGCGGTGAGCAGCAGCGTAGTCACCAGCAGCAAACATGATGCAATTTTCATAGTTTCCCTTTTATCAACGAGTTAACAAGGATTCGCGTGACGCGTGTAGCACCCGGTGTGGCGCCAGCGCCAGATAGATCTCTGCCGATTCTCCGGGTGCCAGCGCACTGTGTGGCCATACCGCCACCGCCAGCGTGCGCTTACTGGCACAGTTGGCCTCATCAAAACGCATGGGTTTACTACCGGTATTACGTACCACTCCGACACTGAGCTGCACGCTGTTATTGCTACTGCTGTACCACTGACCACGGGTACTTTCGAACAACAGTGCGGGCGTACTGCGGCAAATTTCATTAAGACGCGTACCGGAAGTTTGCGCCTGGAATCCGGCTGGCGACTGCCCTTCGGACAGATCGCGTAGGGCATTTTCCACCACGTCATGCTGGTTCACATTGCTGTGACGCCTTTCCACCCGGCCCATCGCATCGCTTAACTGCTGGCGGTTATCTGCGGTCACATAGCGCGTGGGATCGGTTTGATCGCCAATCAGACGCGGGGTGAGAATAAACAGGCGCTGGCGCTGGGAAATTTCGTGGCGCGTTGAAGTGAACAGTTTGCCGATCCACGGAATGTCGCCCAGCAGAGGGATACGGCGATCGCGATCGCCACTCTCTTCCACATGAAAGCCGCCCAGTACCAGCGCCCGGTTTTCGCCAATCAACGCCTGGGTACTGACCGTTCCGCGTTTGACGCCGGTAGCCTGGCCATCATCGTTGGTCTGTACGTGTCCATCCTCGATATCGATCATTAACTGAATGCTGGAATGGCCTTCATAACCCACCGCACGCGGCGTCACCTGTAGGCTGGTGCCTGCCGTCACCGGCTGGATATCCGCCACGCGCTCACCGGTGGCGGTAATATAGGCCGTCTGGCTGAAGTCGATCACCGCAGGCTGATTTTCCAGCGTCAGTACCGAAGGATTGGCGACGATCGAGGCGGTGCCCTCACCTTCCAGCGCCTGAACATCGGCGAAAAAGCGTTTGAAGTCGCTGACAAACAGCGTGCCGCTACCGGACATCAGCGAACTGCCACCGGTGACGCCACCTAATGTCGCCTGCCAGTTCGCTTCAAGCCGGTTGAGCGCCGTGCGGTCGATATCCATAATCACCGCGTCAATCTCCACCAAATTCTGCGGCACATCAATTTTGGCAATCAGCTGGCTGTACTCATCGCGCCGCTTATCGTCATCGCGGATCAACAGCGCATTGTTGCGCACATCGGCAGAGATTCGGCCGCTCAGATCGTCAATGCCGCTGTCCCTGTCGCCCGCCCGGCCAGGGGATTTATTGCGGGTGGATAAGCGCGACAGCAATGTCTGTGTGTTTTGCATCATACTGCTGGTATCGGGCGCACCGGGCGCACTGTCGCTGCCGTTGGCGCCGGCCGGAGCCGAGCGTTTACCGCTCATCAGCTCATTCAGCATGGTGGCGACGCCGGGAATGACCATCGTCTGATCGCGGTAATGAATGGTGCGATCGGCGACCGACGCATAGCGCAGCGGGAAGGTCATCACCTTACGCCTGTCCTCTTTCTTTTCGCGTTGCTCGCTGAAGCGTTTGATCAGCTCCAGGTATTGCGGCGGCCCGGTCACCAGCACCACGCCATCGTCCGGCAGCTCCCCCCAGCCAAAACGCGGGTCCAGCAGGCCAATCCCGCTGAGCGCCTGCTTAATATCCGGTGCGGCATCCGGCGAGATCTCCAGCCGTTCCGAACTTTGCTCATCCTGGGGACTGACGTACAGCGTATTGTTGTAAACAAACCACTGGAAATGATGCTCCAGCGCCAGCCTGTCGAGGAACGCGCTGGCGTTATCGGCGCGGATTTTTGCGGTGACCTCGACCTCTTCGACATTGCCCAGCTGGAGATCGACACTGTGCCCGTCAGCAAAATCTTGCAGTACCGTGGATAGCGGGGTGCGATCGGCAGAATAGGCGTAAGACTGCTCTTTCCAGTCGGCGGGAGTCTGCGCACCTGCCGGAAGTGTGGCGCACAGCATCAATAGCGCGCCCAATAGCCGGCAACGCAAATCACATTTATCAACCATGGTTTCCCCTTGGTAAAAAAGCCAGGCTGTGCAAGGGCACCGCGCCCTGGATTGCCGCTTTTCGTCGCGGTTGTTGTAGCATCGTCTGCCAGACATCACGCTGATTTAGCAGTGATTCCAGCTGTAGGCAGACGGCATTAATCTCCGGCTGGCGCACGGTTAACACTAATATCAGGCTGCTGCCCTGCTGCGCCAACGCGGCGGCATCACGGCCAAAATAACGCAGCGTTGGCGCAGAAAGCTGTAACGCCAGCCCCAACAGTTCCTCATCCAGCGGAGTGGTCAGCGCCAACTCTGCCAGCGCGAAATACTGTCCGGCCCGTCGCTGCAACCAAACCACGCCGTCATCCACCGTCAGCTGTTGGTCTTCACCCACGTTGTCCAGCCAGCGCTGCGCCCACTGCTGCAATTCAGTTGATCTCATTGATAATGGCTTTGGCCAGACCGTGCTTAACCGTCAGTTCCTGACTCGCCGCCCAACTGGCGTTGGACAGCCCCATGCTGGCCTCAAAAAAGGCGAAACTGTCTTCCTGGCTGTAACCTTCGCTGGCATTCTGGGTGGCATCGTCCAGTTGGTTTTGTGCCCGATTAAACTGGCTGTCCAGACGGCGTTGAAGCGCACTAAGTGATGACATCATTAAACTCTCGCATTGAGTGGAACCTGTCATTGAGTGGAATGACGCCTGCGGGAGTTCCGTGGTGAAGTGAAGTTTTTTAAGGCGGTTTAGCACTGCGCCGCAGAGGGAAGCAGCTGGCGCACAGCCTGCTGCCAGTCGAGGTGCAATTCGCCATTTGTGGTGACCAGCTTCAGGCCGTCAACCGCCAGCGATTCGTCCGGCTGTAGCCGCCAACCCAGATGAGCATGACGCTGCAACCAGTCGGCTACCTCATCCTGCTGCTGCGGATGACAATACAGGCTTCCCCGATCCTCCAGGGCGTTTGCCCGCATGATTTGACGCAATAGCGCAGCCAGCCGCTGCGGTTCCGGCACCTCGGTCAGCAGCTGCCCTAGCGCCTGGGTCATGACGTTTTCCATCACCTCCAGCACCTGGGCTTCCAGCTGCTGATATTGCTGCTGCCAGCCGTGTAACAGGGCATCCGCCTGCTGCCAGAATTCCTGCCCGGCACGCTGTTGCGCATCCAGGCGGTCGGCCTCAATCTGCCGTTCGGCATCTTCCCACATCGCCTGCGCCTGTTGCCGGGCCTGTTCGAGGATACCCTGCCCCTGCTGCTGGATGGTCAGCTGCGCCTGGCTGATAACCGGGGCGAGATCGGCCTCTCCGTTCAGCAGGGTAATGCGTTTACGCGTCAACATAGTGGCTCCTGTGAGGCATACCAGAAAACCGCCTGCCAAAGCGGTAACAGACGTGCGGGAAATGTCTTCATCTGCGGTAGCTGCTCCACCGCCTGCACCGCGTCCGGCGGGAAAGAGAGCCGCAGCCTCGGCCAGCACCCTGGCCCGGCGCGCAGGCTCAGTAACCACAGGCCATTGATCTCCCCCTTCTCTGTGGGTAGCTCACCAGGCACGGTCAACCACAGTCCGGGGCGCATCCCCTGGGCAATACGCCGACACCAGCGCTGTTGCTCCGGCAGCAGGCTGCCCTGGGTAGAGCCACGCCAACAGACCTCTGCCACCAGCCTGAGCGCTAACTGGCGTTGCGGCACCGTTAGCCGCAACCATGCCAACAGCTCCGGGTCTGGGGCGCAAACCGGCGCAGCCAGCTGCAACTGCTGGCAAATCATTCCATGATGAGTGCGCGCCAGCCGCTGAAGCTGAGCATCCTCAAGCTGATAAAAATCCGCCTGCCGCCACTGGGGATCGGCCGCTAACCAGCAGTCAATACACCACCAGCGCAGCCAGCTTAGCCCGGCATTTTCAGCAGCGGGCATCTCACTCACCGTTCTGTTTCGGCTGCTGCTGCCGTTGACGATAGCGTTGCCAGTGCGGCCAACCCAGCACGCCCGCCACCACCAGCAGGATCAGCACACCAATCAGGCCGCTTAGCCAGCTTAGCTGGGCGGAGCGCTCTGGCGTGACCCTAAACGGGCCAAAGGAGACTTCAGTCGGTTTATCCTGATACGTCTCGGCGGGAACAAATACAATCGCCAGGTCTTTGTCCGCACGCCCAGCCAACCCGGGCAGACTGCTGGCAACCATGCGCCGGATGCGCGGCTCTATCACATCAGGATCGAGATCGGGCCGATATTTAATAAACACCGCCGCGCTGGCGGGCTGCACCGGTTCACCGGGCGCAATGCGCTCCGGCAGCACCACATGCACCCGGGCAACAATCACCCCGTCAATTTGACCCAGGGTTGATTCCACCTCTTGGGATAAGGCATAGATGTAGCGCGCCCGTTCTTCGAGCGGCGTGGAGATCACCCCATTCTTCTGGAACACTTCGCCCAGGTTGGTGCGTGCCGGACGCGGCAAACCCGCCGCATCAAGAATATGTACCGCCCGGTTTAACTCTTCGGCATTGACCAGCACGGTAATACCGTCTTTATTATTACGTTTTTCCGCTTGGATATGATAACGCCCCAGTTCCGCCGCCACTTCGTTGGCGTCGTTTTCTGTCAGACCGTGATTGAGATCGACCTGGTCATTGCAGCCGAACAGCAATAAGACCGGCAGCAGGAGCAGTATCTTAAAAGATAATTTAGCCATAGAGGGTTACTGCAAGTTGGTCAGTTTTTCCAGACTCTGTACGCCTTTGCCAACCAGTTTTGCGTTGAGCAAGCTCTCCAGATAGTAAGAGGATAAGGTGCGGTTAGCGTCCATCACGCTTTGTGAATCGAGGCTACGCGAGACCTTAGCCAGCGCCCTGTCTGCCTGGTTGGCATGGCCGTTGGCGGCTTCAGACAGGCTGGAGACTTTATTTATCCACGATTGATTATCGCTACTGGCCGACTTAGCGGGCGCTTGCAGCGCGGCGCTAAACCAGGAAGCATCCGCCGTGCTGCCAGGGGCAGAACTAAGGTCGTTATTCCCGGCGCTGATAGCAAGAGAGGGGGGATTTCCGGCATTGATTTTCATGGCTCATCCTCATCGGCGGTGACAAAAAACCGGGCGAAGGTTGTGCACCTTACGCCCGGTTTTAAATCAGAACTGAATGGCTTTCGCGGCGTTGTGGCCGGAGTTCAACGATTTAGAAGCAGAGTCCATTTTGCCATCGAGGATGGAGTTCTGGGTATCCAGCTTCATTTTAGACGCCTGCGCATTGGCAGACTCGGTCAGTGACTGACCCATTGCTGATTCCAGCGTTTTAGATGCTGAACTGCTTGCACTTGAAAGTGAACTACCTGCCAGACCTGCTAAAATTCCGCTCATGTTAATCTCTCCAATTATTGAGGTTGTACCCTGGAACATCACACAATGTTCGTTAATTAAGTGGCGGGCCGTTTCGATCGGTTCCCGGACAACATCAGTTTTTATTTATTTTTTGCGGCGCAATTATTGGGCGACCATCCGGCCGGTGGCCACGTTCAGTAACTTGATGCGGTGATAGAGCGTGCGTAAAGGGATGCCCAGCTCCTGCGCCGCCTCATCAATGCTGTGCCCATGACGCAGCAGACAGTCATGGATCAGGCTCTTTTCAATACGTCGCATCATCTCTTTTAACTGTGGCCGCTCGTGCCCGCAATGACAGGAGAGTCCCAGTGGCGGTAGCCCCAGCACAAAACGTTCAGCGGCGGCTTTCAGTTCACGAATATTTCCCGGCCAGCCATAGCTCAACAAACACTCGTAATGGTCTTGGGTAATTTCACGCGGCGGGCATTGCAGCGTGGTTGCCGCCTGCTGAATAAAATAACGAAACAGTGGGATGATCATCTCAATGCGCGCGCGCAAAGGCTGCAACTGGATACTGACGGTATTCAGGCGAAAATAGAGGTCGCGTCGAAAGCTGCCGCGTTCAACCAGGGTTAACAGGGGAGTCTGCGTTGCGACGATCACGCGCATATTGACCGGGGTAAAGCGGGTTCCCCCCAGGCGTTCAACGCCCCGGTTCTCCAGCACGCGTAGCATTTTTGCCTGGAGTGAAAGCGGCATACTGTCTATCTCATCCAAAAACAAAATGCCGTTATGCGCGGCTTCCACATAACCCGCACGCGCCTGTCCGGCGCCGGTGTAAGCCCCATTATTGATGCCAAACAGTTCGCTTTCGGCCAGGGTTTCCGGTATTGCCGCACAGTTGACCGCGACCAGTTTTCCAGGGCAGCCGGAAAGTTGATGAATTTTTCGTGCCAGCGTGTCTTTACCGGTGCCGGTCTCCCCCTCCAGCACCAAATCAATTTTCAAAGGCGCCACGGTTTTGATCATCTCAGCCAGCGTGTCGTGAATATCGATGGGTTGTTCTTCTGTCAAAGAGATGTGTTCTCCCCGCCCCGGCCAGGGCCGAAACGAGTGTTCACTATTCCTGATGGTCATAAAAGTTACCCCTACCCTATTCATTATTTTTTTTAACATCGCTCACCAGCACAGCTTTGTTACAGCCAGCGTATCGTACATAATTAATTACATTTTGTGCTTAAAAATTTACTATTAGCTTACGCTGGCATTTAGAAATACCCATACTAACGTTCATAAACCATCGTCATATGCTGAAGATTAAGTAGGGAAATTTCGGGTGTGAATGTAGGGATTGCCCTACGAATGGTCAAATAAGTGGAAGCGGGTGCGGTACACACCCATTTTAATTTGTTGTTATGTAAGGAATTTACAAATAAATACAAACAAGGGAAACATCATCCGGCAGAAGCTTTCCGCAGGAAATATAAGAGCAATCCTAAGTAATCAAACGATGACTAATGGCATATTTCACGATGTCGGCGTTGGTCGTAAACATCATCTTATCCATTAAGCGTGATTTATGGGTGCTGACAGTTTTATTGCTGATTGTCAGCGCTTCGGCAATGTGGTTGACGCCCTCGCCACGCGCCAGCATCAGCATAATTTGCATTTCTCGTGCCGTCAGGCGAGCATGCAGTGCCTCCCCCACCTGAGTGCACTCGGCAAAAACAATCTGCTCAGCCAAAATATGGTCGATAAAGCGCTGTCCTCGCGCCACGCGGTGTATAGCTGCCAGTAACGTCTCAGGGTCGTTGTCCTTAGTGATATAGCCCAGCGCGCCACACTTCAACACGCGCCGCGCTATCTGCGGTTCACTATACATCGTCAGTATCAGAATCGGCAGCTTCGGGTATTGTAAGTGAATACGGGTGACCAGGTCCTCACCACAGACTCCCGGCATACTCATGTCCAGCAACAACAAATCAATCTGCTCAACGCGTAACCCTTCCATCACCTGCGTGCCATTACCGGCTTCGGCCACGACAACCAGGCGATCGTCCAGCGAAAATATCTGCTTCAACCCTTCGCGCATGATGACGTGATCATCCGCAACCATCAGGCGAATATTCTTATCCATGTATTATTCCAAAACCTTTTTATTATCAGAATCCTGTGTCATGGGAATGGTGAGTTTTATGCATGTGCCAATCGTCGGCTTACTTTCAATGTCGACATTTCCACCCATCATCCGCCCGCGCTCTCTCATGCTCATCAGGCCGAATGCGTTGTCTTTACCTTGCTGGCAGTCGAAGCCTTGCCCGTTATCGCGCACGGTAAGCACCACCGAATTAGCGTGGCGAACGAGTAAAATAATCACTTCCGATGCCTGAGCATGGCGCGAGATATTGGTCAGTGATTCCTGCGCCACGCGAAATGCCGCCGTGGCCTGTTCATCACTTAGCCTGACTTCCTTTTCAGGGGTGATCAGGCGGCAGCAACAGCCAATATGGCGGCTGATAAACTCATCGCGCAGCCATTCCAGTGCTGGCGTCAGCCCCATATCCAGTACGTTAGGCCGCAGCCGGGTTGCCACATTACGCACCACCTGAATGGTTTTGTCCGTCAGGCCCATCAGATGCACAACACGTTCATGTAGCTGCGGGTTATCTTTGCTGAACTGAATGCGCAGCATGGAGATGCCCATTCTTAACGAGGTTAAATGCTGACCAAGCTCATCGTGGATCTCCCGTGCGATGCGCTTACGCTCCTCTTCACGCGAAACTTCACGCTGCCGGGCCAACAGCCTCAGGCGCATATGCGAGTCTTCCAGCTTTTTTTCCGCATAGTGGATCGCGGTAATATCACGCCCAACAGACATCACGGAGATCAGCGCACCATAGCGATCGAACTCCGGCACGCAGCGAATATGGTGAATCACCGTCCCGGCGGATGTCTTGTTATCAGACTCCACCAGCTCTCCTTCGGCCTCCAGCTGACTGTGCACCACCTCGGCCACCAGGCGTTCGATATGCTGCACGCACGCCAAATCTCCCAGCAGGTCACGGAAACGTCGCCCCCTCAGCTGTTCTGCCGATACGTTCAGGTGACGTAATGCAGCGGGGTTGGCATACTGGCAATTCAAATTGGGATCAAAACGCACCACCATATCCGGTGAGTTCTCAACCAGCACCTGGAACTCCTGTTCTCTCGCATAAGACATCTGTTCCAGATGCTTACGTTCTCTCATATCCCTGACCACGCACATACTGTAATTGCCCTCTTCATAGACAAAAGGATTTGAACTGACCTCAACCGGTATCAGCATGCCCTGTTTGGTTTTATGATGCGTTTCAAAGGTAAACGCTTTACCGTTGCCGCGTTCCCGCACCCGCTCCCACATGGCATAAATATCCTCTTTGCTCCACGCCGGATCGATATCCGGCACGGACATACTGATTAATTCATTATTGCTGTAGCCCAACATGCGGCACGACTCGTCATTAACGTAAAAAAAACGGGTATTGCTATCAATCAGATAGACGGCGTCTTTCACCGTGTTCAACGCAAACTCGAGCAATTTGAGCGGCTCACTGCTTGCACTCACCTGTCGCACGGAAAATTGCATCTCGTCTCCTTTCTGTAAACATTGTTACCCGGTTTGGCTGCCTGTCTGCAATCAAGTCGCGTTGCATTGAGGCAGCACCCGGATGGCAAAGCAGGACACTGTGCAGATCACTTTACGGTTTAGCGAATTTTTCGTCTATCCAACATTAAGAAAACACTGACTGTTTCAACGAGACGCGCGCACGCGATAAACGGGAACGCACGGTGCCAATCGGAATATTTAAATGCGCCGCGATGGCTTGATAACTGCCGTCTTTCTCCACCAGCATGCTCATCAGACGGCGCGTATCTTCCGGCAACGCGGCAATGGAGTTGAGCGTAGAGGTTAATATGCGCTGATGTTCGGTGATATGGCTGGGATCGTCGCCCTGGGTTAAGACAATATCGTCTTCCAGTTCATCACAGCGCGGACGGCCGGACTGGAGGCGAAAATGATTGCGTACCAGATTCAGGGCAATGCCAAACACCCAGGTTTCAGGCCTTGATGCACCGGCAAACTTATCGCGATTGCGCAGCACTTCCAGCCAGGTCATTTGTTCCAGATCCTCTGCATCTTCCCGATGGGAAACACGTTTGCGAATAAAATGATGCACGCGTCGCCCGTGCTCACGAAAAATCCCCTCCCAATCGATATTGAGCGGCAGCGCATCGCCGATCGATGTTTTTTCTGTCGTCTGCAGGTGAACTTCTGTCATGACATGCTCCAGTACTCATTTCATTGATGCCCCAACGGCACCAAGGCTTTAGCAAGGCTTATGCCAATCCAAAAAAACGATATAACCACCTGATAAAAAACACATTACCTTTCATGGTACGGGTAACTTTTGGCAAAAAGTTGCCAGAAGTTACCTCGGGATTTGCAATAAATTGCACAGGTCAATGCGGAATTTTTTTTACAACGACATCCCCAGGGAACCGATGCGCTAATCACGCCACACAGTAGCAACTGCTCCCACCATTTAAGGTTCGCCAGGATGAAAATAGCTCCGGTTTTACCCGGCATTCAGCCGCCACACTCCGTCACGATAAGCGCGCCAGATGATGCCTCCCCCCCGACCAGCGTTGCGCCGCCAGCGGCCGCCGGTGCGGCAGCGCGTGTGCCGTCATCACCGTTGGAAGACTCAATGGAGGAAGTCTCCATGACCTTTGCGGAACATGTGGAGCGGAAAAGCAAAGCGCTGAATCAGCGACGGGTGGTGGCACAACCGGGCAACCGGGCGCAGCAACATATTGAACGTATTGAAAAGTTAGACGAATTACTCAAGTTGCTGGAGCACCCGCAGCATGCGCGTTTAGAAACGCAAAACCAAAAAATGCAAACCCTGCTGCAAAACTTCTCCTCACCGAGCATGGATGCGCTGCTCGATGCGGCAGGCGGGGACCCGGCACGCTGTGACGTGTTGCTGCGCCATACGCTGCTACAGGCGCAACGCACGCAAAACGGCGAGCTGGCCAATAACGCGGCGCAAAGTCTGGAACGCCTGCATAAGGAAAAAGGGGCAGAAGTCAGTGCCGGCTTAAACACCGCCAGCGCGATTGCCAGTTTCAGTACCGACCCTTCGCAAAAGCAGGCAATGCGCCAGCTCTATTACCAGACGATTGTTCACCTGCAATCGGGTAATGCGATGCTCGACGCCCTGCTGAACAGCTTTGGTGGTGCGCATTTTAACCAGGGATTACGCACCTTACAGCGGGCGCTGGCGGATGATATTGCGTCACGCAGCTCTTCCATCCCCAGGCGTGCGCTGCAAAAAATTCTCAGCAGCCTACAGGATGCTGGCAATATCAGCCAGACGCTGACCGCCTGTAAAACCCTGCTGACGCGGCTGGCTGGCAAACTTCCCACCATAAGTTTCACCTCGTTGGAACTGACCCGTCGCCTGTTAAATCTGAGCGGCAACGGGGCTTATCTGCGCGATCTGCAAAACCTCTCACGCGACGTGGCGGGCCAGCATCCCCAGCATCAGTTACTGTTCCTCAGTGGATTAGTGCCGCTGGTTTATCACCTGCCGCTGGGACTGTGGCGCGATGATAAAAGTAAAAACCGCCAGATGGCGCTGAATCTGCTGCGCACGGTGATTAGCGAATACGCCGCACAGGAACCGCGCGCCAGCCTGTCACAACCCCGGACGGCGTCATAAATGAGTGCTCTGTTTGTCTGGTTGAATCGCCTCGCTATCAGCGCAATGCAGCGCTCGGAAGTGGTAGGCGCGGCGATCGTCATGTCGATCGTCTTCATGATGATCATTCCGCTGCCCACGGGACTGATCGACGTGCTGATTGCGCTGAATATCTGTATTTCATCACTGCTTATCGTGCTGGCGATGTATTTGCCAAAGCCGCTGGCCTTCTCGACCTTTCCCTCCGTACTGCTGCTTACCACCATGTTCCGCCTGGCGCTGTCGATCTCCACCACCCGCCAGATCCTGCTGCAACAGGATGCCGGGCATATCGTAGAAGCCTTCGGTAACTTCGTCGTTGGCGGCAATCTGGCGGTCGGCCTGGTGATCTTTCTGATCCTGACGGTGGTGAACTTTCTGGTGATCACCAAAGGTTCAGAACGTGTGGCTGAAGTCGCCGCGCGTTTTACCCTTGATGCCATGCCGGGCAAGCAGATGTCGATAGACAGCGACCTGCGTGCCGGTCTGCTCGAAGCGCATCAGGCGCGCCAACGCCGGGAAAACCTGGCGAAAGAGAGCCAACTGTTCGGCGCAATGGATGGCGCAATGAAGTTCGTCAAAGGCGATGCCATTGCCGGGCTGGTGATCGTCTTTATCAATATGATCGGCGGCTTTGCCATTGGCGTGCTGCAAAACGGCATGGAGCCAGGCGCGGCGATGCATATCTATTCGGTACTGACCATCGGTGACGGCCTGATCGCCCAGATCCCCGCCTTGCTTATCTCCCTGACCGCCGGGATGATCATCACCCGCGTTTCCGCCGACGGTCAGCAGGTTGATGCCAATATCGGCCGCGAAATCGCCGAGCAGCTTACCAGCCAGCCGAAAGCCTGGATTATGTCCGCCGCCGGGATGCTGGGCTTCGCGCTGTTGCCCGGTATGCCCACGGCGGTATTTATCGTCATCAGCGCCATCGCTCTCGGCAGCGGCCTGTTCCAGCTATGGCGCACCAAACAGCAGGATAATCAGCAGCAGGCCGATGATCTTCAGGCACAGCAGCTGGCACCGGAAGATAACGGCCATCAGGATCTGCGCCGCTTTAACCCGACGCGGGCCTATCTGTTGCAGTTCAGTCAGGCACACAGTCATAGCGAAGCGGCTGAATCGCTTGTCCAGCATATTCGCCGCCTGCGTAACCGGCTGGTTTATCACTTTGGTTTTACCCTGCCGAGCTTTGATATCGAATTCTCCCCGGCGCTGGACGATGACGAATTCCGCTTCTGCGTGTATGAAATTCCGCTGGTGACCGCCACCTTCGCCGTCACGCAGCTGGCGGTCAGGAAAAGCAGTATTGAAGTCCATGCTGCCGATGCCGACAATGATGGCCAGATCCAGCCCGGCGAGGCCGAACGCGATGAACATCACTGGTGCTGGCTTCCTCCAGAGCATCCGTTACTGCAACAGGAAGATCGGCGCTACTGGAACGCCGAACAGCTGATCATGCTGAGGATGGAACAGGCGATCCACCAAAGCGGTGCGCAGTTTATCGGCTTGCAGGAGAGCAAATCGATCCTCAACTGGCTGGAGAGCGAGCAGCCGGAGCTGGCCCAAGAGCTGCAACGCATTATGCCGCTTTCCCGTTTTGCGGCGGTGCTGCAACGTCTGGCCTCGGAACGGATCCCGCTGCGCTCGGTGCGTACCATTGCCGAAACGCTGATCGAACACGGCCAGCACGAACGCGACAGCGCCGCCCTGACCGACTTTGTGCGCATCGCGCTGAAAGAGCATATCTGCCACCAGTATCAGCAGACCAACGGGCTGGATGTGTGGCTGCTAACACCAGAGACCGAAGAATTGCTGCGCGACTCGCTGCGTCAGGCTCAGAGCGAAACCTTCTTCTCCCTGGCCCAGGAATATGGCATCAACCTGCTGGATCAATTGCGCAGCGCCTTCCCGCCTTATGACCATAATCACGCGCTGATCCTCGTCGCCCAGGATTTACGCAGCCCGCTGCGCGCCCTGTTGAAAGACGAATTCCACGCCGTGCCGGTGCTCTCCTTTGCTGAATTAACCAGTAACGTCGCCATCAACGTGCTGGGACGGCTCGATTTACAACAGTCACCGCCAGATTTTCAGGAAAATGACCCATGCATGAATTACGCGTACTGACCGGGCTGCACCGTGGTGCGGCGCTGCCCCTGAGCGGCCAGCAGTGGTGGATTGGTGCCGCGCAGGATGCGGATTTGGCGCTTTTCGATCCCGGCATCAAAGACCGCCACTGCCAGCTGGTCAAAACCGATCGGGGATGGGAAGTCACCGCGCTGGAGGGGGCGCTTAACGACAACGAAGGGCAGCGCTGTGAGCAGTTGACCGACCTGCAACCCGGAACCGCTTTCGCACTCGGGCATATCTGGCTAAGTATCGTCAGCGCCTCCACGCCCTGGCCGGAAGAAGACGATGAACAGGAGCAGGAAGAGGAGGACTTATTTGTCGCTACCCCGGAGCCAATAGCGATCGCTCCGGCGGAAAGCCGTGCTCCGCAAGCCGTGGTGGAAAAACGCCCGCTGCCGATTTGGGCAAAAGCGCTTTATCTGCTGCTGATCCTGCTGCTGGTAATGATGCTCGGCAGCTGGCTGTTACAGGACAGCCTCGCCTCCCCTTCGGCCCCGCCCGCGCCGGGTAAACCGCAGTTGTCCAGCGTAGAGCGCTCGCGCCAGGTCGTCAGCAGTATGCTGCTCGATCGCAGCCTGGAGAAAAGCGTGACGCTGTCATCCGACGGCCAAAGCCTGACGCTGTCGGGCAGTATCAGCAGCGAGGATAACCAGCGGCTGGAGCGCATGTTGAGCAATCTCTATCAACGTTTTGACGTCCGGCTACCGATCCATAATCGGGCGACCACGGTCAGTACGCGCCTGCCGTTTAACATTGTGCAAATCAGCAGCGGCCCGCACGCCAATATCGTGACCGCCGACGGACAGCGCATTTTTATCGGCGATGAAATCGATCGGCTGCGGCTGGTGGCGATTAATGCCGACAGTATTGAGTTTGCCGGACGTGAAAACATCAAGGTGAAATGGTGATGAGCGCGCTTCAGCAAGATCTGGCGCAGTGGGCGCAGCAGCAGCGCCAGCGCCTGGAAGGCTATACGCCGGTCAGGCGCTACGGGCGCGTGACCGGTATCAGCGGCATCCTGATCGAATGCACCTTGCCTGGCGCGCGCATCGGGGATTTATGCCGCATTCAGCGCAGCGACGGCGGCAGCGTGCTGTCAGAGATCGTCGGCTTCAGCCCGGAAAAAATCCTGCTGTCGGCGCTCGGCGCGCTGGACGGTATCTCACAGGGGGCCATCATCATCCCGCTTTATCTGCCGCACAGTATTTGCGTCAGTGAGCAACTGCTGGGCAGCGTGCTGGACGGCTTCGGGCGGGCGCTGGAGCCGGGTGGACACAGCGCGTTCGCCGAGCCGGGCAGCCAGGTGCGCGCCGTCCCGGTGCTGAACGATGCGCCGCCCCCCACCGAGCGCCCGCGTATTGCCACCCCGCTGCCCACCGGGCTGCGGGCGATTGACGGCCTGTTGACCATCGGCAACGGCCAGCGGGTCGGCATTTTTGCCGGGGCGGGCTGTGGCAAAACCACGCTGCTGGCGGAGCTGGCGCGTAATACCCCGTGCGATGTCATCGTCTTTGGCCTGATCGGTGAACGTGGCCGTGAACTGCGCGAATTTCTCGATCACGAGCTGGATGAGGAATTACGCAGCCGCACGGTGCTGCTGTGCGCCACCTCGGATCGCAGCAGCATGGAGCGCGCCCGCGCCGCGTTTACCGCCACCGCCATTGCCGAGGCGTTCCGCGCTGAAGGCAAAAGCGTGCTGCTGATCGTCGATTCACTCACCCGTTTTGCCCGCGCCCAGCGCGAAATCGGCCTGGCGCTCGGCGAACCACCCGGGCGCGGGGGGCTGCCGCCATCGGTTTACACCCTGCTGCCACGGCTGGTGGAGCGTGCCGGACAAACCCGGCAGGGGGCGATCACCGCCCTGTATTCGGTGCTGATCGAACAGGACTCGATGAACGATCCGGTGGCCGATGAGGTGCGCTCGCTGATCGACGGCCATATCGTGTTGAGCCGCCGTCTGGCCGAGCGCAATCACTATCCCGCCATCGATATTCTCGCCAGCCTGAGCCGCACCATGAGCAATGTGGTTGAACCGATGCATATGAGACAGGCCGGACAGCTGCGCAGCCTGATGGCGGCGTACCAGCAGGTGGAAATGCTGATACGGCTCGGTGAGTACCAGCCGGGGAATGACAGCCTGACCGATGCTGCCGTCAACGCCAATGAGACCATCAACCAGTTCCTGCGCCAGTCGATGCGCGCCCCCGATCCTTTTGAACAAACCCAGTATCACCTTGCGGAGGTCAGCGCCCATGCCCCTGATTGATCATGAATTTGACGAGCAGCCGGATATCCAGCGGCAAAACTTGCAGCAGGCGTTAAGCATCCTGATGCCGATCCGCCGTCAGCGCCTGAATCGCGCCCAGCGCCAACAGCGCCAGCAGCAATGGCAGCTGGACCAGGCGCAGCAGCAGCAACTGACAGAGCAGCAGCAGCTGGTG
Source organism: Erwinia piriflorinigrans CFBP 5888 (assembly GCF_001050515.1). Taxonomy (GTDB): domain Bacteria; phylum Pseudomonadota; class Gammaproteobacteria; order Enterobacterales; family Enterobacteriaceae; genus Erwinia; species Erwinia piriflorinigrans. Next base: position 151,702 of record NZ_CAHS01000006.1, on the reverse strand, counting down.
CAATACCAGCAGGACTATCAGCACCAGCGCGATGCATTCCAGCAGCGCCAGCCATCGCGGGAAAAACTGACCCGGCGACTGGCCAGTGAACAGTCGGCACTCCAGGCGGTGGGGCAGCAGCAGCAGCAATGCCAGCAGGCACAACAGGCCAGTGAGGAGGCCGAATATCAGCTGGAGCAGGCCGCGCAGCGCGCACGGGAACAGCAGAAAGCGGTGGAAAAACTGGAATACCTGTCTGAACACCTGGGGGAGGCGTGATGAATACCTCGGGATATCCTGATCGGCTGCCGCCCTCTCCGCGCCAGACCCAGGCGGATGAGCGCTGCCGCGATCGCCTGCCGCCGTCCAGGCTGCGCCAGCACGATGGCAAAGAAGCGGCCCCGACCACGCCTGGCTCGGTGTTTTTCACCTGCGCCAGTGAATATATTCCTGAAAATGAGCCAGCGCAGGGGGAAGCACCGTCACCCGACTGGCAGATGCTGCATCAGGAGCTGCATGAGCGCATAGCCGGGAGCGCAGCACCAGAATGCGCCTTTACCCTGCTGCTGCCAGAGGCGGGAGAAGTGGATGTCACCCTCGCGCCGCGCCAGCCCGTCGGCTGGGAAATCTCCCTGCGTTTTCCACCGCAGGTCTGGCGTCACTGGCAGCGCCGGGAAATCCAGTGCCGCCGCCTGTTGAGCCAGTCTCTGAACGGCCCGGTAAAACTGGCCATTGAGCAGGGAGAAGCGCCGTGAGCGAAGCAGCCCTGCTCAATTTTCCCCGCATCAGCCGCACGCGCGCACGCTCGCAAAACCACCTTGCCGCCGCTCACCATTACGCTTTTACGCTGGGTGATGAAGCTGGCAGGATTTGTTTACTGCCAGACGGGCAGCAGCAGCCCGTAGAACAGAGCCACTGGCGCTGCGCGCTGGGGGGTTTTTCTCTCGGCGATGGCGCACCGTTGCTTAACCTGCTGTCACTCTCTCCTCTTCCGGCACGGGACGCTAGCCCGCTGGACGACGGCTGGCAGTGGGCGCTGTTCAATCAGTATTTAAGCCCGGAGCTGGCCCTGCTGTTTGGCGATATCCAGCCAGCCGACGGGCCGGATGACGGCGAGGTCAACGCCAGACTGCACGTCAGGCTGGGCGATCGCCATGCTGACTGCCAGCTGCGGCTGGGCCACGCGCAGCTGGCGCACTGGCTCAGCCAGCCAGGCTGGCAAGGCAGGACGGCGGCGCTATCTGCCAGCCTGGCCTACCGCCAGCCGCTGATCCTGGCCCGCATCACCTTATCCACGCACCAGCTACAGGCGCTAAACGCTGGCGATGTACTGATCCCCCCCGTCAGCTATTTCACCGCAGATGGACAGGGCAGCCTGATCGTTGCCGGGCGGCGGTTATACGGTGAGTTGCAGTTACCCCACCATTTTTTGCTTAACCACCTGGAGAACATCCCCTTGAACAACGCTGCCGATGATGAATCAACCTACGATCCACAGTCTGAATACCTGAGTCATGAAGAGAGCGGGCAGCTGGCAGCGCTGCCGCTGTCACTGGAGGTACGCTGTGGCCGCACGGCCATCACGCTGGGCGAGCTGCAACAATTGCAGGCGGGCAGTGTGGTGACGCTGAATAACGTCACGCCGGGCGAAGCCGGTTTGTACCACGGCGACACCCTGATTGCGCGCGGGGAGCTGGTGGATGTGGAAGGGCAGCTGGGATTACAGTTGACCCACCTGCTGCTGACGTCCCAACAGGTGAGCGAATGAACACAGAGCAATTCGATCCGATGACCTTTGCCCTGTTCCTCGGGGCGCTGTCACTGATCCCGATGCTGATGATCGTCTGCACCTGCTTTTTGAAGATCTCAATGGTGCTGTTGATCACGCGCAATGCCATCGGGGTACAGCAGGTGCCGCCCAATATGGCGCTGTACGGCATCGCCCTGGCGGCCACGCTGTTTGTTATGGCCCCGGTTTTTAACCAGATGCAGCAGCAGTTTAGCCAGGCTCCCGCCGATTTATCCAGCATGGATAGCCTGAAGAGCAGCGTCACTAACGGAGTGGCTCCACTACAGAAATTTATGGTCCACAATACCGATCCCGACATCCTGATCCATCTACAGGAAAACAGCGTGCGCATGTGGCCAAAAGAGATGTCGGACAGCGTGAGCAAAGACAATCTGCTGCTGGTGATCCCCGCCTTTGTGCTGTCCGAACTACAGGCCGGTTTTAAGATTGGGTTCTTGATTTATATCCCGTTTATTGTCATCGACCTGATTGTTTCTAATGTGCTGCTGGCGCTCGGCATGCAGATGGTAGCGCCAATGACGCTGTCGCTGCCGCTGAAAATGCTGCTGTTCGTGCTGATTAACGGCTGGACCCGCCTGCTCGACGGCCTGTTTTACAGCTACCTGTGAGGAAAGCATGGACATACTGAATCTGTTCAAACAGGCGATGCTGCTGGTGGTACTGCTTTCCGCCCCGCCGCTGCTGGTGGCGGTGATCGTCGGAGTGCTGGTTTCATTATTGCAGGCGGTGATGCAGTTACAGGATCAAACCCTGCCATTTGCCATCAAGCTGGTGGCGGTGGGGGTGGCGCTGGCGCTCAGCGGTCGTTGGATAGGCGTAGAGCTGATCGAGCTGGCGCAGCAGGCCTTTACCATGATCCCGCAGACCAGGGCATAACATGAGTAGCGATGCCATCCACACGGTTTATCAGTTTATTTTTGCGCTCACGCTGGGGGCAGCACGGATTTACCCCTGCCTGATCCTGATGCCGGTATTTTCTTTCAATATCCTCAAAGGCATGGTGCGCACCGGCGTGGTGCTGGCGCTGGCGCTGATGCCCGCCATCGGCCTACAGGCGCAGCTGGCGGAGCACATGCCCGACTGGCCGCAGCTGATTGGTCTGATGCTGAAAGAAGTCACCATCGGCATATTGCTCGGGCTGCTGCTGGGTATGCCGTTCTGGCTGTTTCAGTCGGTTGGCGCGCTGTTTGACAACCAGCGCGGCGCACTGATTGGCGGCCAGCTTAACCCGGCGCTGGGCAGCGACGTCACGCCACTGGGCCTGCTGCTGCAACAGACGCTGATCCTGCTGCTGATCCTCGGCATCGGTCTGCGCGGCGTGACGCAGATTATCTGGGACAGTTACCACATCTGGCCGGTGCTGCAATGGCTACCGCTGCCGCATGAAGAGGGATTCCAGCAGTATCTTGCGCTGCTGGCGGATACCTTTACGCATATCATTATTTACGCCGGCCCGCTGGTGGCCTTGCTGCTGCTGCTGGATTTCAGTATTGCCATTCTCAGTCTCTACAGCCCGCAGTTACAGGTATTCGTGCTGTCCGTACCGGCTAAGTGTCTGGTTGGCCTGCTGTTCTTTGTGATTTATATCCCCACGCTAAATGCGCTGGGCGAAGACCGCCTGCTGCAACTGCACGATCTCAGCAAACTTATGCCGTTAATCCTCGGAGGACGCTAGCGTGGCGGAAAAAACGGAAAAACCCACGGCTAAAAAGCTACAGGATGCACGCCGTAAGGGTCAGGTTCCGCAAAGTCAGGATGTTCCCAAACTGCTGATTTGCGCCGGGCTGGTGGAGACCGTGCTGGCACTGGACGATGTCGGTATGCAAAAGTTGCAGGCGCTGATGAGGCTGCCGCTGGCGCGCATTGGCCAACCTTTTGAGCTGGCGTTAAGCGAAGTGGTGAGCAGCGCTTTAGTACTGGTCGCCACCTTCTGTGGTTTAACGGTGGCGATAGCGGCGCTGCTGCGCATTATCGGCGGCTGGATCCAGTACGGCCCGCTGTTCGCGCCGGAGGCGCTGAAGCCGGATTTTAACCGCCTGAACCCGATCAATCAGTTCAAGCAGATGTTTTCCGTCAAAAAGCTCAGTGAAATGTTTAACAACATCGTGAAAGCCGCCGCTATCAGCACCATTTTTTATCTGGTACTGACGCCGGATCTCGAATCGCTGGCGCGCTTGGCCTATGGCGATCTCGACAGTTTCTGGCCCGCCGTTGAGGTGCTGCTCACCCGCGTTTCGCGCCAGACGCTACTGACGCTGCTGGTACTGACGCTGCTGGACTTTGGCCTGCAAAAATATTTCTTTATCAAGCAGCAGCGCATGAGCCATCAGGATATTCGCGATGAACACAAACAGTCTGAAGGCGATCCGCATATGAAAGGCCACCGCCATGCGCTGGCACACGAGTTACTCAATCAGCCAGCGGCAGCGGTAAAGAGCAAGCCGGTCGAAGAGGCCGATCTGCTGCTGGTCAATCCCACGCACTATGCGGTGGCGCTCTATTATCGCCCTGAACTGACACCGCTGCCGCGTATTATCTGCAAAGGGGAAGACGGCGAAGCGAAGAAGTTGATTGCCCGTGCGCAGCAGGCCAATATTCCGGTTATCCGCTTTATCTGGCTGGCGCGTACGCTTTACCGCTCGCAGGAGGGGCAGCTGATCCCGCGCCATACCTTACAGGCGGTAGCCCAGGTTTACCGCGTGCTGCGTCAGCTGGAAGGCCAGATCAATGATGAGGTGATTGAACTGGAGGCCGAATAGCAGGAACTTTTCGCTGCCGTTCGCCACCCATTCCCTGAAAAATGCGCAAGGAACATCGCCAATGAATATGAGAGTGACCGCCACACCGCTTCCTGAAGATGCGGATCATATCCGTCAGAAACTGATGGCGTTCAATGCACAACATGTTGATGTTGAAGAAATTAAAGAGTTGGCTGCTTTCCTTGATGACGATGACGGCAATAAAATAGCCGGGCTGCTTGCCACCACCTGGGGAAACTGGATGCATATTCAGTTTTTATGGGTCGAAGAGGGACTGCGCGGCAGCGGCCACGGTGCCAGGCTGCTACGGGCAGCGGAGCTTGAGGCCATCGTGCGCGGCTGTCGCAACGTTTGCGTCGATACCTTCAGCTTTCAGGCGCGGGAGTTTTATGAAAAGCAGGGCTACCGCCTGCAAATGACGCTGGAACAGATACCGCATCATCATCGACAACATTATTTAATTAAACGGCTGGACGATTAGACCCGACGACTTACCCTTGTTAACCTGTTTTAAAATAAGTAATGAAGGAAAAATCATGTTTTGCAAACACTATGACGTTGACCCGAACCATGTTGATTTTCAGGGCGTGGTGGATGGCCTTTACTATCCTTTCTATTTTGAATGGGCGCGTCACGCTTATATGGCGGAAGCGCTGGGAATGGATATCGAGGAAGAATTTAACCAGGGCCGCATTCATATGCTGCTGGAATATACCCTCAAATTTAAGAAGAGCCTGAAAGCCGGTGATAAAGTGGTCGTCACCTGCCAGCCGCAGAAAAATGAAAAGCGGAGCCGGGTGAATTTTGCCCAGCAGATTTTGGTTAACGATGTGATTTATGCCGAAGCGGTATTCACCGCCACCTGTTTAGTCAACGGCCGCCCCACCGTTCCGCAGAAAGTGGCTGAGATACTCGGATAAATCACGCCCTTTGCAGGCGCTGCATCAGCGCCTGCCTCGCGGTGAACGGGCCATCATACGCTTTCCCTGGCCATCGATGCTTAATGCGCCCGGGGAATGCCGAACCGATCCAGGGTTGGATCGACGTTATGGTCAAAGCGCTTTTGCTCTTTATGCTTATTCACCGCGCCGACGATAGAGCTGATGCCAAAGCCAATCGCCAGCGCGCCATCGACAACCCAGCCCACCGGCCCTGCCGCCGCACCGATAGCGCTGGCCGCCGCCATGCCGCTGGCTTCTCCGGCCACCATGCCGACCGCACGCCCTACCGCCATGCCGGCCATTCGCCCGAAGCTGGCAGTAACGCCTTTTCCGGCGCTCTTCAGGACAGTATCCACTCCCAGTTTTGCCAGTTCGCCGCCGCCGTGCACGCCGTCATAGATGGCTTTAGCCGCACCGGCCTTATCGCCGCTCTTCAACATGCCCGCGACGGAGAACAGCCCGGCAACGCCTGCCGCACTGCCCATTCCGGTTTTCATCAGCCCCTTCATTCCAGTGAGCGGCGTGTCGGTTTTATTCAGGGCATCGAGGATCTCTTTACCGCTCATTTTCTTCACGTCTCCGGAGAGCAGCCCGGCGTCCTTCAGGGTTTTCAGCATACCCACCCCCTTCTTGCCGACCTTGAGCGCATCAAGCACCGCCTCCGTGTAGCCGTCCTCTTTCAGCGAGGTGACCTGCTGCGGCAGTACCGCCTCATAGACACTCTTTTTCACATCGGACTGGGCCAAAAGTTGTAACGGATCCGCATGCTTGTCTTTAATGCGATCCTTAACCCACCCTCCCTGGGCTATCTGCTGCTGCCAGGCATCCTCCAGCTGCTGGCCCAGTCCCGGCTGTCCGGCGACAATCTCTTTCGCCGTGGGAACGCCATCCCCACGCAGCGCCTGCTGTAAGCTCAGTTCGTCATCCAGCCGCAGCAGCGCTTCACTGTAATCTGCCGGTGATTTTTTGTCTTTCTGCCCGGCCTGCTGGCGCTGCATATCGTCGCTCAGGGTCTTACCGGATGCTATCTGATCATAACGCCGATCGATCGCCTGGCGCAGGCCAGAATCGCCGTTGACCAGCGCCCGGCTCTGTGCCGGCACCGCTTCTGCCAGAAAGCGGTTCACCGCAGGATCGTTTTGCAGCTGGGCGATTTTTTCGTTCAGCGCCTGTTCGGTTTTTTGCGTTTTGTGCAGGCTGCGCCCGGCCTGCACCGTTGCCAGAGTTTGTTGCAGCTTCACCATGACCGCCGCTTTTTCTGCGCCGCTGTAGTTTTCCGCATGGGTAAAAATATCCTTATCCAGATGTTTGATATCCACCCCGGCGGTGGCATTGACCAGCGCAGCCTGGTTTATCAGGCTGGCAAAGGCGGCTCCGTCAGTCGGTGCCTGTTTCTTGATCCAGTTATCGATATTTTTCATGTTGAAGCGATTATCAGGTCCGTGCTGTGCCAGCTTCTTACCACTCACTCCTCCCTGGTCAAGCTGCGCTAACAGGCCGGGAGAGGAGAAGCTGCGCGCCGCCTGGCGTAGTGAACCCGCCAGACCGGTATTTTTCCCGGCAAGGTTTTTCAGACCGTCCCCGGTCATATCCCTGCCCGCCTTGCCGTTTTCCAGCGCCGCAACCCGCACCAGCGGTTCGTTTGCGCGCAGCGTTGCTGCCTCAATCACCATCTGCCGCGACCCGTCATCGGCGTCCGGATGCTTTTTCAGAAAATCATTGATGTCACGATCTGCCCCATCACGCGCTTTACTCATGCGCTTAATAAAGCCCTGGTAGTCTGCGCGCGTCACTTTGCCATCCGGGTTATCGCCGTGCTTGCCTGCATCAATGGCATTTTTCAGCGCCGGATTGGCATCGATATACGCCTGTGCCCGCTGGGCATCAGGCCCACCGTCCAGCACCATTTGTGCCGCAGCCAGCGGGCGGTTGAGCTCTTTTTCCGCCTGTAGGCGCTGTTCAGGCGCGAGGTTAGCCACCATCGGTTGCCATTGTTTCAACTTGTCAGGTGATGACAGGGGCGAGTTATCAAGAAAGTCTGCCGTATCGCCGGCAGAGGCCGCCCGGCCGGGGGCCGCCGTCGTACCGTCTGCCAGAGGTGGCGCTTTTACGCCAGCGCTGCCTTGCGCGGCATTGCCCTTTTGGGCAATAACCGCTTGCAGAATAGCTTTAATCAACCCGGTTAAGGTGGCGGTGGCCACCGCATCCTGCTGTTGAGCAGGCGCGGCGCCAAACTGAATATCCTGGCCCGAAGGCGCTTTTATCGCAGCCTGTGGCGATGTGGTCTCCGGCGCGATAAGCGGACTCTGACCGTAAGGTGGTGGCGTAGACGAAATGCGCATATTGATCTCCCCCAATAAAGGCGTCGGCTGATGACAGCAGACAATTTTTCTTCACTGGGGTTATGTCGCCCACGCAGGGTTTGGGTTCCCACAATATTGAAAGATCCTGACGAAAGTGGAACACTATTTTCGCTTCAAAAAATCCTTTATGGCAGACAACAGACGATCTTCCGCCACTCACGTTTCCTATTTCCGATCGGCCAATGTCTTCAGGATCTGCCACGCAGCCGTCACGCGATCGGGGTTAGGGTAATTTTTGTTAGCCAGCATCACAATGCCCAGCTGCTTCTCAGGGATAAACGCGATATAGGCACCAAAACCGCTAGTGCTGCCGGTTTTATGTACCCAGGAGGAGGCAACGGCAGACTGCGGCGCTTTCAGCGCGGTCACCGGCCTGGCCTGTAGAGCGATATCATTTCCGCTGGCGGCAATCACTTCAGCAGGCGAAATCGGCCAGTCGTACATTTCCCATCCGAGTCCCTGGAACATGTTGCCAACGCGGTAATAGCGCGTCTGCGTGCTGGCGATCGCTTGCGCCAACACTTTGTTGTCAGAGGATAAATCAGCCGGAGCTATGTTCGCCTGTAAATATTTGGCTAAATCCCCGGTGCTCGACTTCACACCATAAGCCTCAGCATCCAGCATCCCCGGCGTGACGCGCACCGGCTTTCCGTTGTTATAGCCCCACGCGTAGTCGGCCTGCGCCGATGGCGGAATCGTGATAAAAGTCCGGGTTAACTTCAGCGGCTGCAATACCGATTTTGTCAGGTAGTCAGCATAGCTTAGGCCGCTGTTCTTCACCGCCAGCGCGCCGAACAGGCCAATGCTGGCATTGGAATAATTGCGCATGGTGCCCGCAGGCCACTGCGGCTGCCACTGCTGAAAATAGTGCCACAGGCCGGGTGAATCGGTCACCGCATCCGGCAGCTGAAGCGGCAGGCCGCCAGCGGTGTAGGTCGCCAGATTGAGCAGGGTTATCTTCTGCCACTGCGCGCCCTTGAGTTCAGGACTGTGCTGCGCAACCCTGTCGTTAAGATTGATAAGGCCCGATTGCATGGCCACGCCCGACGCCAGCCCGGTAAAGGTTTTGCTCACCGAACCCAGTTCAAACAGGGTGTGTTGCGTGACTGCACGCGGGTGTTCTGTTTCCGCAACGCCGTAGTTAAAAAACTGCGGCTGGCCGTGATACAGCACCGCCACCGCCATGCCGGGGATATGCTGTTTTTCCAGCAGGGGCTTGATGGTGCTATCCACCAGCTCGGTGACCTGCTGCTGCGTCATTGGGGCTGCCGCGAAGCAGATCCACGGGGTGGTAACGGCGAGCGTGGCGCCCAGTAACAGCGTATTAAGCGATTTTTTCTTCATGAGATATTTTCCATTAGGTGACGGTGAGAGTGCTCCATTCGCCGCAAAGTGTGAACGGATTGACCCGCAGTGACAAACGGTTATATTTAGCGTCAGGTAATAGAAAAACTTACAGATACCATCATGACACGCTCATATATTCCTCTAAATTCACTCCGTGCATTTGAAGCAGCCGCCCGTTTATTAAGTTTTACTAAGGCATCCAAAGAATTAAACGTCACCCATGCTGCCATCAGCCAGCAGGTTAAGGCGCTGGAACAACACCTGAACTGTCGGCTGTTTATCCGTATTTCGCGCGGCCTGATGCTCACCGCCGAAGGAGAAAGCCTGCTGCCGATCCTTAACGATTCCTTTGATCGCATTGCCAATACGCTGGATCGTTTCTCGGACGGCCAGGTGCGCGAAAAGATGAAGGTTGGCGTGGTCGGCACCTTCGCCATTGGCTGGCTGCTGGCACGCCTGGAGGGTTTTCGTCGACTGCATCCGCATGTGGATGTGCTGCTGTCAACGCACAATAATCACGTCGACAGCGTGGCTGAAGGGCTGGATTACGCCATACGCTATGGCAGCGGGGCCTGGCACGGCACCGGGTCGCAGTTTCTTTGCGATGCCCCGCTTTCCCCCCTGTGCAGCCCGGCGCTGGGCGCGCAGCTGCGCACCCCTGACTGCCTGCATCGCTTTACCCTGCTGCGATCTTATCGACGCGATGAATGGTCAAGCTGGTTTTCCTCTGTCGGCGCACGCATTCCCTCACCTTCTCAACCCGTCATGTTGTTCGACTCGTCGCTGAGCATGTTGGAAGCGGCGCAGATGGGTGCAGGCATCGCGCTGGCCCCGCCAATGATGTTTACCCATCTGCTGAACAGCGGGCGCATTGTGCAGCCCTTCAGCCAAAGCGTCAGCCTGGGCGGCTACTGGTTAACCCGCCTGCAATCGCGGGCAGAAACCGCCGCCATGCGCGATTTTTCCGCGTGGTTGCTGGCAACGATAGCGGCTGAAACCTCAATGCCATCGGGCGATTAGATCGCCTATTGACACCTCTGGAAGCGCTGGTCACCAGCGGCAAAATCAAAGCCGGGGACAGCGCACTGATTCAGGGAAACAGGGGGGACTTTGTGGGCTTCCCTGAAGCTGGATGATGCTTTCACCATTATCTGGAAACTAATGCGGGCCTGACGAACTTCGCCGCCTCAATTAAACTATCACTGCAATTTTGCGCATGAATAATGGCTGGGTTATTTGTACCATCATTAATGATATGAAAGAAATAATCTGAACTCGCCGCGACATTATCAATACAATAATTTAGAAGATGGCCTTTCTTTACACTTTCCTTTAAAGCCTCGGTTTTCGATACCGTGTTATCTAACGCCCCCATAACCCTTGCGTCTCTTTCAAGCACGATGTGCTTAATATTTTCTAAAGACATCAAAAATTCATTCGCACAAACAAGGGTTTTTGACTGCTCTGATGAAACTCTGTTGCCAAACAGAGCGGGACAGCAATTACTGAAGAAATCCAAAACTTACTCCCATCCATATAATGAGTAAAAATAATATATTTTATTATTTCTGATATGGGTACATAAAAAGAGTCATATCTCGTATCAATGGCCCCTTGCAAATCAGTGAGATCTTTATCACAACTTTCAGGCTGTTAACCCGACGACAAAACCGCTTAGTCCGCTTTACAACCGCTTATGGTGATATTTAACCGCTTAAACAATTATCCCCCCGATCGATATTTATTTTTGCCACCATATCCGGCTATCAGCATCTGTTTCTTCCAACGCTGTCTCTCTTGGTAAAAACCGGGGTTCCTATGAATAAAAATAATTTTTTCAAACATATCCCGTGGATGATCCTCGGGATCCTCGGCGCCTGCTGCCTGGCAGTGGTTGCCCTGCGGCGCGGTGAGCATATCAGCGCGCTGTGGATCGTCGTGGCATCCGTTTCGGTCTATCTGGTGGCGTATCGCTACTACAGCCTGTATATCGCCCAGAAGGTGATGAAACTTGATGCCAGCCGCGCTACGCCTGCCGTGATCAACAACGACGGGCTGAACTATGTCCCTACTCACCGCAACGTCTTATTTGGTCACCACTTCGCGGCGATTGCCGGGGCGGGGCCGCTGGTTGGCCCGGTACTGGCGGCACAGATGGGTTATCTGCCCGGCGTGCTGTGGCTGCTGGCTGGGGTGGTACTTGCCGGGGCGGTACAGGACTTTATGGTGTTGTTTCTCTCCACCCGCCGCAATGGCGCATCGCTCGGCGAGATGATCAAAAATGAAATGGGCCAGGTACCCGGCACTATCGCACTGTTCGGCTGTTTCCTGATCATGATTATTATCCTCGCGGTGCTGGCGCTGATTGTGGTGAAAGCGCTGGCGGAAAGTCCGTGGGGGGTATTTACCGTCTGCTCAACGGTGCCGATAGCACTGTTTATGGGCATCTGGATGCGCTTTATTCGCCCGGGACGCGTGGGCGAAATTTCGTTGATTGGCGTATTACTGCTGATCGCCAGTATCTGGTTTGGTGGCGTGGTCGCGGCCGATCCTTACTGGGGCCCGGCGCTGACCTTTAAAGACACCACGATTACCTTCACCCTGATTGGCTATGCGTTTATTTCTGCGCTACTGCCGGTCTGGCTGATCCTCGCCCCGCGCGACTACCTGGCAACCTTCCTGAAAATCGGCGTTATCGTCGGTCTGGCGATCGGGATTGTCATTTTGAATCCGGAACTGAAGATGCCGGCGCTGACCCCTTATATTGATGGGTCGGGGCCGTTGTGGAAAGGGGCGCTTTTCCCGTTCTTGTTTATCACTATTGCCTGCGGTGCCGTCTCGGGTTTTCACGCGCTGATCGCCTCCGGCACCACGCCGAAGCTGCTGGCCTGCGAAACCGATGCGCGCTTTATTGGTTATGGCGCGATGTTGATGGAGTCCTTTGTGGCGATCATGGCGCTGGTGGCGGCCTCGATTATTGAACCCGGTCTCTACTTCGCCATGAATACGCCTCCGGCCGGTTTGGGCATTACCATGCCAAACCTGCACGAGCTGAGCGGGGCTAACGCGCCGTTGATTATGGCGCAGCTACAGGATGTGACCGCCCAGGCGGCGGCAACCGTCAGTTCATGGGGGTTTGTCATCACTCCTGAGCAGATCATGCAAACCGCCAAAGATATCGGCGAACCTTCGGTGCTGAATCGCGCCGGGGGAGCGCCAACGCTGGCAGTTGGTATTGCCTGGGTCTTTGACAGAATACTGCCGATTGCCGATATGGGTTTCTGGTATCACTTCGGTATTCTGTTTGAAGCGCTGTTTATTCTCACTGCGCTCGATGCCGGTACGCGCTCCGGTCGCTTTATGCTGCAAGATCTGCTGGGCAACTTTGTTCCATTCCTGAAAAAAACTGACTCGCTGCTGGCGGGCATGGTGGGAACGGCTGGCTGCGTGGGGCTTTGGGGGTATCTGCTGTATCAGGGCGTGGTCGACCCGCTAGGCGGCGTGAAAAGCCTTTGGCCGCTGTTTGGTATTTCCAACCAGATGCTAGCTGCCGTGGCGCTGGTACTGTCCACCGTGGTGCTGATAAAAATGAAGCAGACTCGCTATATCTGGGTCACCGTCGTTCCAGCCGTATGGCTGCTGATTTGCACCACATGGGCGCTGGGGGTGAAGCTGCTCAGCCAGAATCCAAAGATGGAGGGCTTCTTCTATATGGCGAGCGAGTACAAAGTAAAAGTCGCCGCTGGCGGCACGGATCTCACCGCCGGGCAGATCGCCAATATGAATCATATTGTGGTCAATAATTACACTAATGCCGGTTTGAGTATCCTGTTCCTTGTGGTGGTTTACAGTATTATCTTCTACGGCATTAAAGCCTGGCTGCGAACGCGTCAAAGCGGCGGCCGCACAGATCCCGAAACGTCTTATATCGTCGTGCCAAAAGAAGGGGGCTAAACTCTCCTCTGGCCACTGAAGCTGTCCAACGGCCCCGCCGCTGCGGGGCTACAGGAAAACACCATGTTTGATAATTTAGGCGCAGCGAAAAAATACCTCGGCCAGGCAGCCAGAATGCTGGTCGGTATTCCTGATTATGATACTTATGTGCTGCATATGCAGACTAACCACCCGGACCAGACGGCGATGACCTATCAAGAGTTCTTCCGCGAGCGCCAGCAGGTGCGTTACGGCGGAGAGGGTAAAGGTGGGATGCGCTGTTGTTAAAAGGACAGAAAATGGAACCGATTGCCGTTACGATACTGACCGGCTTTCTCGGCGCGGGTAAAACCACGCTACTGCGCCATATCCTGCACCAACAGCAGGATTACCAAATCGCCGTGATTGAAAATGAGTTTGCAGCCGTATCGGTGGACGATCGGCTGCTGGGCAATGGTGCCAGCCAGGTGAAAACCCTGTCCAACGGCTGCATTTGCTGCACGCGCTCCGGTGAGCTGGAAACGGCGCTGCTGGAGCTACTCGACGGCCTCGACCGGGGCGAACTGGCGTTTGACCGCCTGATGATTGAATGCACCGGCATGGCCGATCCCGGCCCGATTATTCAGACCTTTTTCTCACATGACACGCTCTGTCAGCGCTATCTGCTGGATGGGGTTATCACCCTGGTGGATGCGGTTCACGCCGGGCAACAGATGGATCAATTCTCCATTGCACAATCCCAGGTGGGCTACGCCGACCGTATTCTTCTTAGCAAAACCGATATAGCCGGAGCCGTACCAGAACTGACGCAGCGGCTACAGCGCATTAATGCCCGTGCGCCCATCTATCCGGTAGTCAATGGTGAAATCGACCTGGCGCTGCTGTTTGATACCGGTGGTTTTATGCTGGAAGATCGGGTCGTTGCGGCCAGGCCTCGCCTGCACTTTATCTCTGAGCAGCGGAATGATATTGCCTCTCTGGTATTGGAGCTGGATTATCCGCTGGCGTTGGATGCGGTATCAAAAGTGATGGAGGAGCTGCTGGCAGGCTTTGCCGACAGGCTACTGCGCTACAAAGGCATATTGTGGATCAAGGATATGCCCTGCCGCCTGCTGTTTCAGGGAGTCCAACGCCTGTACAGCGCCGACTGGGATCGCGAATGGGGTCCCGATGAACAGCCCGGTTGCGCACTGATATTTATCGGCATGCAGCTGCCGGAAGAGGAGATCCGTGCAGCGTTTACGCGCCTGAAAAACGCGTAGCGCTCACAGCCCGACCGCCTCTTTCAGGGTTTTCAGATAGCGGCGGCTAACCGGCACGATATGATCTCCGCGCAGCAGCAGCACCCCCTGGCCGCTATCCTCAAGGCGGATTTCCTGCAGGTGCGCCATATTCACCAGAAACTGCCGATGACAGCGCAGCAGCGGCGTGCGGCTTTCCAGGGTACGCAAAGTCAGCTCGGTAAAACCCTCTTTGCCGTCCAGACGGGTGACATAGATCCCGCTCAGGCGGCTACTGACAAAAGCCACCTCCTCCATATGTAACAGGCTGATGCGGCTGTGGCCGCTACAGGGGATATACTTCAGCGGCTGCTGGCTGCCCGGCAGCACCGAGAGATCCTGCCCGTGACTGTCGTCGCGCAAACGCGCTAATGTTTTTGCCAGCCGTGTTGGCTCCACGGGCTTCAGCAGGTAATCAAAAGCATGTTCTTCAAACGCCTGTACGGCAAATTCATCGAACGCGGTGAGAAACACAATCCACGGACGATGTTCCGGGGCCAGCATGCTGACCATCTCCAGGCCGCTGATACGCGGCATCTGGATATCAAGGAAAAGTACGTCGGGGCGCAGTCGGTGCACTGCGCCTATCGCCTCAATCGCGTTGGCACACTCGCCAACAATCTTGATATCGCTTTCATCCTGTAACAGGATACGTAAATTTTCGCGCGCCAGCGGTTCGTCATCGACAATTAATACGCTTAACATACTGGCTCCTCCAGCGGCAGGTGCAGGGTAATACGGGTAAAGCGGTTCGCTTCACAATCAACGTGAATGCCACAGTCATCGCCAAAATGAACGCGTAACCGCTTATCGACGAGGCTCATTCCCAGACCACCAACGCCATTATTTTTTGCCTGATAAAGACCGGCATTATCCTCAATGGTCAGCAGCAGATACCGACCTTCACTGCTGGCTTGCAGGGTTATTTCACCGCAGCCGATCAGCTGTGAAGTGCCATGTTTGATAGCATTTTCCACAATCGGTTGCAGGATAAAAGCCGGTAGCTGATGATGGCCCAGCTCAGGCGGCACCCGCAGCTGTACCCGCAGACGTGACTGGAAACGTGCCTGTTCAATTTGCAGGTAGGCATTAACATGTTCAATCTCATTAGACAGCGTGACGATTTCCGAAGGACGTTTAAGATTTTTACGGAAAAAGGTCGACAGATACTGCACCAGCTGGCTGGCTTTATCACTGTCATGGCGGATCACTGCCAGAAGGGTATTGAGCGCATTAAACAGAAAATGCGGGTTGACCTGCGCATGCAGCAGCCTGATCTCCGACTGCGCCAGCAGCGCCTTCTGCCGCTCATACTGCCCGGCAAGGATCTGCGCCGACAGCAGCTGTGCAATCCCTTCGCCCAGCGTGCGGTTAATCGAGCTAAATAGCCGATTGCGCGGCTCATACAGTTTGATAGTGCCAATCACTCGCTGGTTTTCACCGCGTAGCGGGATCACCAAAGTCGAACCCAGCTTGCAAGCCGCGTGCAGTGAACAACGATAAGGCACTTCGTTGCCGTCGGCGTAAACCACCTCTCCGCTGTCAATGGCCTTTAACGTCAATGAAGAGGAGATCGGTTTACCCGGCAGATGGTGATCGTCTCCGTTGCCGGTAAACGCCAGCAGTTTTTCACGGTCGGTGATGGCCACCGCGCCAATGTCCAGCTCCTGATAAAGCACCTGTGCCACCTTCATGCTGTTCTGCGTGTTAAACCCCTGACGCAGAATGCCTTCGGTCGAAGCTGCCACTTTCAGTGCAGTTGTGGAAAACGCCGTGGTATATTTCTCAAACATCGCACGCTTATCCAGCAGAATACGCATAAACATCGCCGCGCCGAGGGTATTAGTGATCAGCATGGGTGCAGCAATATTTTGCACCAGGTGCAAGGCATCATTAAACGGTCGGGCGATCAGCAAAATGATCGCCATTTGCAGCAGTTCGGCAATAAAGGTAATAATGCCGGCCATTAACGGGCTGAAGACTTTATTGCTGCGCCCGCGTTTAACCAGAATCGCATGTAAAACCCCAGCCAACAGCCCTTCGGCAATGGTGGAGATCATACAGCTGAGCGCGGTCATGCCACCAAGCGAGTAGCGATGTAGCCCGCCGGTCAGGCCAACCAATCCCCCTACTACCGGCCCACCCAGCAACCCGCCCATCACCGCACCAATCGCCCGTGTATTGGCAATAGAATCATCAATATGCAGGCCAAAAAAGGTGCCCATGATGCAAAAAATTGAGAAGGTGATATAGCACAATAGCTTGTGCGGCAAGCGAACGGTCACCTGCATTAATGGGATAAAAAGGCGTGTTTTGCTCATCAGCCAGGCGATAACCAGAAACACACACATTTGCTGTAGCAGCAGTAAAATTAACTTCAATTCGTACATTCTCTGAAACTCTGATGCGCTGAAGCAGGCAACATACCCTGACTGCCGCCATCTTGCTTTCTGCCAGTGAATGAAATGCGAGCTGGTACGAAAATTTTTTCAAAAAAACCAGCCATTCAGCCGCGGCTCGCACGCCCTTCCTGATGAAACATAATATTAATTTCAAAGATAAAAAAAGGATTATTAACCATCATTAGCCGAAAAATAGAGGGTAAAGATTTGAAAAACTTCTCTTTGCTATCGCTTTACGTGGTAAAAGGTAGAGGTGTTTAACTCCTGAGGACAATTTCCTTTCCGCACCGACGAGAAGCAACAATGCGGATAAGTTGTAAAAATTATGGACAATAAGAGCAAGGCTTGGCAAAAACGTTTCCTCTCTCTTTTCTCTTCTGCTTTTACCCTTTCCGCTGAACAACACTGGCGTAACGCCCTTTAGTCCCGCTTCCTGCTACTAACATAATGCTATTCAGGCTGTCTGTCGGTTTTTTCCGACACGCACGTTATTACGTTATCTTGCGGAAGATAAATCATGATTTACTGGATGTTACTGGCACTGGCGATTGCGCTTGAAATCACCGGTACCCTGTTTATGAAGTGGTCAAGCGTCAGCGGTAATCAACTGGGTTACATTATTATGTTGCTCATGATCGCCCTCTCTTATATTGCCCTTTCCATCTCGATTAAAAAGATTGCAATGGGTGTTGCCTACGCTATGTGGGAAGGTATCGGGCTGTTGTTTATTACGCTGTTCAGCGTGCTGCTGTTTGAAGAGTCATTTTCTTTGATCAAGATGGCCGGTCTGGTCACGCTGGTGACAGGGATCGCTCTGATCAAATCCGGCAGCTACAGCAGGAGGCCGCATGTCAGCGTTTGAATGGATCCACGCCGCCTGGCTGATAGCAGCGGTGATACTGGAAATTGTCGCCAATATCTTTCTTAAACTCTCCAACGGCTTCCAGCGTAAAGTTTACGGCCTGATGTCGTTGCTGGCGGTACTTGCCGCCTTTAGCGCACTGTCGCAAGCGGTGGAAGGCATCGATCTCTCCGTTGCCTACGCGCTGTGGGGAGGTTTCGGCATTATTGCCACCATCGCCGCAGGGTGGATACTCTTCGACCAGCGCCTGAGCCGTAGAGGCTGGGCAGGTGTGCTGCTACTGCTTATCGGTATGGTGATCATTAAGCTCGCCTGAAGCCGCGTCCATGAAGCCAATCTGGCATTGCCAACGTATTAAGATGCACTACGGCGGGCGAATCGGTAAAGTGATAGCAGGGACAAATCACCACTGCCGGGACGCCAGCCATGAGACAACAAAAAGCAACGCTAATTGGCTTAATCGCCATCCTGCTATGGAGTGCCATTGTCGGATTGATACGCAGCGTCAGCGAGGGATTGGGTGCCGTGGGCGGGGCAGCCATGATTTATACGCTTAGCGCTTTGTTGTTAGTCTTCACGGTCGGCTTTCCTAAGATAAGCACCTTTCCACGCGGTTATCTGATCCTCGGCAGCCTGCTGTTCGTCAGCTACGAACTCTGCCTGTCTTTATCGCTCGGCTATGCCCGCAGCGGTAACCAGGCTATCGAGGTCGGCATGGTGAACTACCTCTGGCCCAGCCTGACCGTGCTGCTAAGCGTGCTTATCGCCCGGCAAGCATGCAGCCTGCTGATTATTCCGGGGATGCTTGTCTCACTGATCGGCATCGGTCTGGTGCTAACAGGCGATCGCCCCCTGTCCCTGGCTGAAATCGCCAATAACGTTACGGCTAACCCCCTCAGTTACGGACTGGCGTTGAGCGGTGCATTTATCTGGGCGCTGTATTGCGTACTGACGCAAAAAATGGCCAGGGGAAGTAACGGTATCACGCTGTTCTTTATGTTGACCGCGCTGGTGCTGTGGGGGAAATACTTCTGCGCGCCGCAGCCGGAAATAACTTTCAGTCTGTCGATACTGGTCAATCTCGGGCTGGCGACGATGGCAATGGGCTTCGGCTACGCCGCATGGAATGTTGGTATTCTACACGGCAACGTCACCGTGCTGGCGACGGCATCCTACTTTATTCCGGTTATTTCTGCGCTGCTGGCGGCCTTTTTGCTCGACTCCAGCCTGTCGCCAGGCTTCTGGCAGGGAGCGGGCATGGTCAGTATGGGATCGCTACTCTGCTGGTGGTCGACACGCACTAAAACGCAGTCAGTGGATGGTTCGTAGCGGTACGCCCATAGCGGCGGCGGGTCATTGACTCTTTCCGACGGATAATATTCTGCACGACCGTTATAAAATGAATGCCAAAAAGTGCATATTTGACAAATTATCGTCCGGGTTTCTTCGTATAATGCGCCCCCTGTTGTCGCCCGCTCGGATAAATTGAAATGAAAAAGCGGTTCTCGCTGTTAATCCTTACCGTTATCGCCCTGCTACTGGGATGGTTTACATTACGTACACCAACGCATGATGCGCATTACGATGCTGCAACCTGCGCGGCAGTAGTGGTTCTCGGCCCCCCGGAAAGCCCGCAGGATTTTACGGATAAACTTCGCGCGGTGATCGTCAGCGAAAACAACTCATGGTCACTCAAGCAGATAGCCTACGATGATCGGCTGGGGCAGTTATCGATAGCTCAATATCAAGCGCTCAGCGCCGAGGATAAAGCAACGGCGGTTCAAAGCATTGACAGCTGTATAAACGCGATGCAGTCAAAATAGAGTTGTCAGGCGGGGCTGGATCATTTCATACCGGATCGCCTGATATAAAAAAAAGGGATCCCGTTTATTTAATCTGATACAAGGAAATTTATCGTGCTTCGTATTGAAGATTATCCTCTCAGCCGCGTCCCCAAAAATAAGCGCGTCTCGTTTCTCAGCGTTGCCATCGTCCATATGGGCATGCTAACCGCGCTCGATCAATTTATGCTTGCCGCTATTCTCGGTGACTCGATGAGTTTGACTATGGCGCTCCTGGCTATTTTTGCCGGTAGCGTGATTTTTGGCATCGTTACCTTCGGGCTTGGCTATGCCGGAATGAAAGAGGGCATTGCCGGTAGCCTGTTGGCGCGCTGGTGCGGCTTTGGTCGTATTGGTTCAGTACTGATCGGGCTGGTGGTCGCGATCAGCCTGTTGGGCTGGTTTGGCATTCAAAACGCCATCTTCGCCAAATCACTGAATTTTGCCCTCGGTGATGCGCTGGGCTTTCCACTGGCGGCCAGCCTTACCGGCTTACTGCTGACCATCCTTGTCACATTTGGCTTCAAGGCGCTGCGCATCACGGCACGTATCGCGGTACCGCTATTTATCTGCCTGATGGGCTTTATCTCGTTTAATACCCTGTCAGGACACAGCCTACAGCAGATCATCGATCTGCCCCCCACCGGTAGCCCGCTCGCTTTTAGCGCCGCCATTACGATGGTGGTGGGTGGCACTACGGTAGCCAGCCTGATGACGCCAGACCTGACGCGCTACTCCCGTTCGGCGAAGCATGTGGCTGCAATGATATTGATGACGATTATTGCCGGCGAATTTGTCGTCAACGGCCTGGCCATTATGATTGCCCGCACTCTGCAAACGGCCGATGTCGTCAGCATCATGTCGCACGCTGCGGGCGGAGTCGGGCTGCTGGTGGTGATCCTTTCCACTCTGCGCGTTAACGATTTGAACCTGTACTCCTCTTCACTGGGCGTGATCAATGCCGTAGAAGGGATATTCGGGAAAAAGCTGCCATACCGCTATACCACTCTGGCAATCGGTCTGGTAGGTACTCTGCTGTCAGTACTCGGTATTCTTGACCGCTTCGTCGACTTCCTGACCTTTCTCGGCGTGGTGTTTCCGCCAATCCTCGGCATCATGCTGGTCGATTATCTGCTATTGCGTACGCATCGCGAGGTGCTGGATCGCAGCCGCATGCAGGGCAAACTGCCCGACGACAACCAAACACCGGCTATCGGCTGGGTGGCTATCATCGCCACCATTATCGGCAGTGTGGTGGGTCTGTCACTCCACTGGGGGGTTCCGACGCTTAACTCGCTGCTGGTCTCATGCGTCATTTATTACCTGCTGATGCTGGCGTTGCGTAACCGGGCAATGGCACCTGTCGTTGAATAACAGGCGCTTGGGTCAAATGTCTGATTTAAGGCTTGCTTTGTAACAGCGGTTCAGCTCCCCGCCAGGGGCCCGGTGCCACCGAATCACGCACCATCAGGCTGCCAGCGATCGCTGGCAGCGGTTGGCTGGCATGCCCACCCAGCATCAATACCAGCTTCTCAAGAGTGTGTCTGATCATCTCTCCAACCGGTACATGCACCGTGGTCAGCGGCGGCACGAAGAAGGACGCCATCGGAATATCATCAAAGCTAAGCAGTGAGACATCCTGCGGAATGCGCTTTCCGGCAGCGTAGAGCGCACGCGCCGCGCCCATCGCCATATCGTCGTTACTGGCCACCAGCGCGGTAAACGCGACTCCCCGGCTCATCAGTTCCTGCACGGCGTTAAAACCGCTTTGCAGCGTCCACTCTCCCTGTGCCACAAGTCGCTCATCCAGATGAATATCATGCGCCTGTAATGCTTTGTGATAACCCTTAAAGCGGCTGAGTCCGGTTGGCGAGTCTGGCGCACCGTGAATAAAAGCAATATCGCGATGCCCTTGAGCCACCAGATAATTCACCGCCTCAAAACTGTTTTTCTCATGGGCGGCAATCACGCAATGTGCGGGATGCTTTTCCAGCCAGCGGTTAACCACAATAATCGGTCGGCTGGTTTGCTCAATAATATCATCCAGTTCGGAAGTGTTCAGAAAGCGGGGGTAAATAATAATCGCATCGCAACGTAGATCGAGAAGAAACTCAATAGCCTGCCGCTCCTGACGCGCATCATGCTTCCCATCAGCGAGGATCAGCTGGCGACCATGCTGTTCAGTCACTGTCGCTGCCTGAAATAACAATTCGTTGAAGTAGGGGCCATTATATAAAGTGTTCGTCACCACCAGCCCAATATTTTGTGATTTACTGGTTGCTAAATTACGCGCCAATAAATTGGGCCTGTAGCCGGTCTCCTCGATCGCTTTAAATACCCGCTCATGAGTCGCTTTACTGACATAATTATTGCCCGCTAATACACGGGAGACCGTTGCTTTTGATACACCTGCTTTTTTTGCAACGTCCAGCATGGTAATCATCATATCATCCTGAAGGCTAAGTTCCGGCTGTCATAATAGACTGTTTATCACATTCGCCCAAGTCATGATGGTAAACCACTGGATGAATAAGGCTATGTTGATTCGGGTTTATGCTGCGTGCTAAAACGCATCAGATTTTCGCCGTTCAGACTACCGCATAACTTATTTAATATATTGAATATAAAATATTTTTACATCGCGCGCTTACGTTAAAACCAGGCCATTCCCCTGCGAATTTACACCGTTTGAGATCGTGCTCACAGAATAAATCAAATAATATGAAACCGGTTGCAGAAACAGGGCTCTTTCAGATATTTATATAAAAAACAGACCGGAGACCCGCCATGAAAAAAA
The DNA here is from genome assembly GCF_001050515.1 of Erwinia piriflorinigrans CFBP 5888. Lineage (GTDB taxonomy): Bacteria > Pseudomonadota > Gammaproteobacteria > Enterobacterales > Enterobacteriaceae > Erwinia > Erwinia piriflorinigrans. The sequence goes on along the minus strand of NZ_CAHS01000006.1, from coordinate 129,388 downwards.
TATTACTCTGTTGTGCCGCAGGTATGTCCACCAGCATGGTAGTCCAGCGCATGGAAAAAGCGGCAAAGGAAAAAAATATTGCTGTCGAGATAGATGCGGTAGGGCTTGAGGAGTTTAGCGAGCAGATTAGCGGCTGCGACTGCTGCCTGCTGGGGCCACAAATTAAATATAAACTGGCAGACTTTGCTCCGCTGGCCGGGAAGCTGAACAAACCCATAGCGGTCATCAATATGATGGATTACGGCATGATGAATGGTGAAAAGATTCTGGCTGAAGCCATCTCGATGATAGAGAACGCCAGGATCGCTCAATGAGCAGCCTCAGTGGCAGCCTGTTTGCCGTTATTGAAAACCACATCAGCCCGATAGCCGCTCGATTATCCAGCCAACGTCACGTCGTGGCGATCAAAGACGGTTTTATCTCCTCAATGCCATTCCTGATCGTTGGCTCATTTATGCTGCTGTTCGCTCACCCACCGTTCGCAGCCGATAGCCAGTGGGCGTTTGCCCAGTGGTGGCTGGGGATGGTGGATCGCCACTTTGCGCAAATCATGATGCCTTACAATATGACGATGGGCATTATGGCGGTGTATATCACCGCCGCAATCGCCTACAACCTCGCCATCAGCTATAAAATGAACGGCTTTATGGCGGCATGTCTGGCACTGATGTCATTCCTGGTGGTGGCCGCACCGCAGAGCAGCGGCACGCTCCCGGTCGGCTCACTGGGCGGAGAAGGGATCTTTACCGCGATTTTGGTCAGCCTTTACTCCACCGAACTGATGCACTTTCTGCAAAAGCATCATATTGGCATCAAGCTGCCGGAGCAGGTTCCGCCCAAAATACGTCAATCTTTTGACCTGCTGATCCCGATCCTCGCCATTTTCCTGACGCTGTTCCCGCTCAGCCTGCTGATTCAGGACCAGTTCGGGATGCTGCTACCGCAGGCGATTATGGCAGTGTTTAAGCCGATTATCTCAGCCTCTGACTCGCTACCTGCGGTGCTGATTGCCGTGCTGCTGTGCCACCTGCTGTGGTTTGCCGGTATTCACGGTGCCGTGATCGTCGGCGGTATTTTGCAGGCTTTCTGGCTCACTAATCTCGGAGTTAATCAGCAGGCGTTGAACAGCGGAGAGCCGATTAGCCAAATTTTTATCGAACCGTTCTGGCAATTCTTTATCGTCGTTGGCGGCTCCGGTTCGACGATGGGCCTGGTCTTTCTCTATCTGCGTAGCCGCTCGGCACATTTGCGCTCTATTGCCAAATTGGGCCTGGTGCCAGGCATGTTTAATATCAATGAGCCCATTATCTTCGGCTCGCCGATAGTGATGAATCCCGTGCTGTTTATTCCCTTTATCACCGCTCCTCTGGTTAATGCGATTATCGCCTGGATCGCCACCCGCACAGATATGGTGAATCATGTGATATCACTTGCCCCGTGGACGACGCCAGGCCCCATCGGCGCCGCATGGTCCACCGGCTGGGACTATCGCGCCGTGATTCTGGTCGGCGTACTGATAGTCATTTCAACACTGATTTATTATCCATTTTTCAAAATGTACGAACGCCAGTTGTTACAACAGGAACGGCCCGTTGCGGCTGAAGACAAATTGAACGCCGTGGAGAGCCAATGATGGATATGGAAACAACCGTGATGGAGCTGATTATTCAGGCTGGGGACGCCCGTTCCTGTGCGATGCAGGCGCTACGTGCCGCACGCCGTTATGACTGGGCAGAAGTCGATCGCCATCTGGAGGCCGCTACCGCCGCCGCCAGGAGTGCACATAAGGTTCAGACTGCACTAATCGGGGCAGATGAAGGGGTTGGCAAGGTGCCGGTCAATCTGATCCTGGTGCATGCGCAGGATCACCTGATGAACGCCATGCTGTGCCGCGAACTGGCAGAAGAGACCGTTATTCTTCACCGCGAAGTGCAGGCGCTGAAGCAGGTAAACAGCGATCGCCCGTTACCTCAGGCGACCTGATCGCAGGGTTTGATCTTCATCAAGTCAGAATGTCATTTCGTCATTTGCTGCCCTTCCCTGGCAGCTATTGATCAGGAACATTCACTCCGTTCTGACAAATTGGACGTGCCACAGGCCAGGCTGGGCAGACGACTCATTTAATTTCTCTTCGCGCCGTACAAGCGCGGTTATTTTCAAACGTGGTTAATCCTCACCGGAAAGGAAAGGTTATGTCATTACCAAAAGATTTTTTATGGGGCGGCGCTGTGGCAGCGCACCAGGTTGAAGGCGGCTGGGACCAGGGCGGTAAAGGTCTGAGCATTGTCGACGTGCTGTCCGGCGGGGCGCACGGCGTGGACCGCGTGATAACCGACGGTATTGATGCGACGCATCAGTATCCCAACCATCTGGCGGTAGATTTCTATCATCGTTATAAAGAAGATATCGCGCTGTTTGCCGAGATGGGCTTTAAATGTTTCCGCACTTCAATTGCCTGGACACGCATCTTTCCGCAGGGTGACGAGTTGGAGCCAAACGAGGCCGGATTACAGTTCTACGACGATCTTTTTGACGAACTGTTGAAATACAATATTGAGCCGGTGATCACCCTGTCGCACTTCGAGATGCCGCAGCATCTGGTAAAAGAGTATGGCGGCTGGCTGAATCGCAAAGTGGTCGACTTCTTTGTGCGCTACAGCGAAGTGGTGCTGAAACGCTATCAGCATAAAGTGAAATACTGGATGACCTTTAACGAGATCAACAACCAGCGCAACTGGCGTTATCCGCTGTTCGGCTACTGTAACTCCGGGGTAATTTTCACCGATCACGAAAAGCCAGAGCAGGCCATGTACCAGGTGCTGCATCACCAGTTTGTCGCCAGCGCCGAGGTGGTGAAGCGGGGGCACCAAATCAACCCCAATCTGCAAATCGGCTGTATGCTGGCGATTGTGCCGCTCTACCCCTGGTCATGCCACCCGGACGATGTGATGTTCGCCCAGCAAGCGATGCGTGAACGTCATCTGTTCGGCGATGTGCATTTGCGCGGCTACTACCCGTCTTATATTGTCAAAGAGTGGCAGCGCAAAGGTTATCAAATTGAGATGCAGCCAGGTGACGAGCAGACGCTGCGCGAGGGTTGCGCCGACTATCTGGGCTTTAGCTATTACATGAGTAACGCGGTGCAGTTCTCGGCGAAGGACAGCAGCGATGGCCGCCATATTGAAGGCTTCCCCGGCAGCCGCCCGAACCCACATGTGAAAGCGTCCGACTGGGGCTGGCAAATCGATCCGGTCGGCCTGCGCTACACGCTAAATGCCTTCTGGGAACGCTATCAGAAACCGATGTTTATCGTGGAAAACGGATTTGGCGCTTACGACAAGGTGGAAGCCGATGGCCAAATTAATGACGATTACCGCATCGCCTATTTGCAGGCACACATTGAGCAGATGAAAATCGCCGTGCTGGAAGACGGCGTAGACCTCATGGGCTACACCCCGTGGGGTTGTATTGACTGCGTTTCCTTCACCACCGGCCAGTACGACAAGCGCTACGGCTTTATCCACGTCAATAAAAACGACGACGGCAGCGGTGACCTGGCGCGCTCAAAGAAAAAGAGCTTCAACTGGTATAAGCAGGTGATTGCCAGCAACGGCGAGGATTTATAAGTCGCCGTAGAACAGCAGTAACCGGATTTAGCAGAATGATCCGTAAGTTGGGAATGCGCTAAATCATTGATGCCAGCTTCTGCCGCGTTTGTGTGCGGCAGAAGCTGCGAGTGACGGCATTAAACTCAGAGCGCGTCGACGGCGTCCCTTGGCTTACGCAAAAACAGCCAGTAGACCAGGGTCAGCAGCAGCAGGAAGGGTACGCCGAATACCAGAGTCATCCTGAACGCTTCGGTGAAGAAGGTGGTGATCATCACCGCGCCCATCAGCACCAGCCCCAGCAGCGTGCTGTAGGGAAACAGGCGCATGCGGAACGATAATTGCAACTCGCCGTGACGCTGGTAATAACGCCGGAAGAAGTAGTGGGTGAGAAAAATCATAAACCAGGTGAAGATCGCGCCGAACATCGCCAGGGACATCATCATGATAAATGAGCTTGCCGGGTACAGCAGGTTGACCAGGGTCGCCAGAGCGATACCGGAGCTGGATAGCAGCAGCGCGTTTAACGGAATCCCGCTTTTGCTCACACTCCCCAAAGCCCTGGGCGCATAGCCCCCCCGTGACAGGCTAAACATCATGCGTGTGGTAATGTAAAGCTGGCTGTTCATCGCTGACAGGGCGGCGATCAGAATGACAAAGTTCATCACTCCGGTGGCCCAGGGAATGCCGGTGAGCTGCATAACCGTGACAAAAGGACTCTGGACGTTACCCGCATCGGCCCAGGGCACGATGGCCAGCATCAGCGCCAGGGTCAGCAGATAGAACACCACCAGACGTACTATAGTGGCACGAAAAGCCTGCTTCACCGCGCGCTGCGGATCCTTAGCCTCTCCCGCTGCCACCGCAATCATCTCCACGCTCACGTAGCTGAATATCGACACTATCACCGCCACCCACATGCCCTGAAAACCATTGGGGAGAAAGCCGCCGTGGGCCGTGTAGTGATGTACCCCGTAATCGCCATTACCGGAGCCAAATATCACGTACACCGCGAGGAGAATAAAGCCGACGATGGCGGCGATCTTGATGGTGGAAAACCAGTATTCAAAGCGGCCAAAGGTTTTCACACTGATGGCGTTGAGTAGGATCAGCACGCTGGAGAAAGAGACGATCCACACCCACTCCGCGACGTTAGCGAACCAGTACTTCATATAGATGGCGATGGCGGTTACCTCGGTTCCCACCCCCAATACCATCGCTGCCCAGTAGGCGTAGCGCACCAGGAAACCAGCCAGAGGGCTAATATAGAACTCGGCGAAGGCACCGAAAGAGCCTGATGTGGAGTGAGCCACCGTCATTTCCGCCAGGCAGCCCATCAGCAGCAGCGTGATCAACGCGCCGATGGCGTAGCTCACCAGCACCCCCGGCCCGGCATAGCCGATAGCGTAGGCACTGCCCATAAACAACCCGGTGCCAATTGCCCCACCGATGGCGATCATGCTCATCTGCCCGGCGGTCAGCTGCCGCTTCAGACCCTGCTCGCGCCGGGAAATCGCCTCAAATCCTTTGTTATTTGTCGTGGTCACTTTGAGTGCCTCTTTATGGCTATGTGTACGCATCAATCGTTGTCGCGACCCGTGTTTGCGCCAGTGACCCCGGTCGCCGCAGGCAGACTGGCTGGACGCTCCGTGTCAGGTGACGCTATGGCGCACCTGGAACTGTGCCTGGGACCAGGTCTTGTGTTCGAGGATTTGTGCAAGGATCTCTACCGCCTGCCAAACGTCACTGAAGCAGTTGTATAGCGGGGTGAAGCCGAAGCGCATGATCCCTGGCTCACGATAATCGCCGATCACCCCTCGGGCGATCAGTGCCTGGATCACGGCGTAACCCTCGGGATGCGCGAAACTGACATGACTACCGCGTCTGGCGTGATCCCGTGGGGTGATCAGCTCCAGGTCATACCCGGCACAGCGCTGTTCAACCCGCTGGATAAACAGATCGCTCAGCGCCAAAGACTTGCGCCGCAGGCTCTGCATATCCGTCTGTGCGAAGATGTCCATGCCGCATTCGACCATCGCCAGCGAGACGATCGGCTGGGTGCCGCACAGGTAGCGGACGATGCCGCTGCCGGGCTGGTAGTGAGTAGCCATGTCGAACGGACGGGCATGGCCGAACCAGCCGGACAATGGCTGCGGCACCAGATCGCAAAGCGCTGGTGCAACCCAGAGGAAGGCTGGTGCGCCGGGGCCACCATTGAGGTATTTGTAGGTACAGCCGATGGCGTAGTCGGCACCGGAACGCTTGAGCTCCACCGGCACCGCGCCAGCAGAGTGGGCCAGATCCCAAATACTCAGAGCACCTGCTGCGTGGATCGCCCCGGTCATTTCCGACATGTCGTGCATGTAACCGCTCTTGTAGTTGACGTGAGTGAGCATCACCACCGCCGTGTCCTGGCCGATAGCCGCCGGTAGCTGTTGCGGGCTGTCCACCAGACGCAGGGAGTAACCCTGCCCAAGCATCCTGATCAGCCCCTCGGCGATATACAGATCGGAGGGAAAGTTGCTGCTTTCGGAGACGATCACCCGCCGCTGCGGTTCGCGCCCGGCCTGTACCTGCAATGCCGCACTGAGCACCTTAAACAGGTTGATCGAAGTGGTATCAGTGATCGCCACCTCGCCAGCATCGGCTCCGATCAGCGCTGCCAGGCGATCCCCCAGCCGCTGGGGCAGCTTCTGCCAGCCAGCGCTGTTCCAACTGCGGATCAGCCCATCGCCCCACTCCTGCTCGATAACCCGCCGGGCGCGTTCCCCTGCGTTTCGGGGGCGCGCGCCCAGGGAGTTACCGTCGAGGTAGATCACCCCATCAGGCAGGGTGAACTGTTGACGCAGGTGCGCCAGAGGGTCCTGTTCATCGAGGATCAGGCAGTGGTTTTTGTCGATCATTTGAACTCCTGTGGTGGTCAATGGTATGCCCGCTGGTCAGGCAAAAGGTTTGGATAATCCATATTCCCCAGAAAAATGAATGGGGATATGAACCCTGTTTGGTGCAAAAAACAGCCTGTGACGGTGCCATTAGCGAATAAAACGTTCATTCCGCCACAATAAACGTGGATTGATGCCAGCCTTTAGCCTGGGTTCTGGCAACCCGCGCATGCTATGAAGGAAAAGGGACTCTTTACACCTGACCATCTCTCTTCCCGGCCATATTTTTTACTTTGTGGCATTGATCAAATCGATAACTCGATCAGGTTGATTGATGATGTATTTCCCGAAGTCAATGTGATCAATATTTCTCACGCAACATGCTGCAATTTTTTCAATTGCATAGAAAAAATCAGTTTCTGAAAATAATTAAATGACCCTGGTTCAAGCGTGTTTTTACAATCGTGTTCAATTAATATTTATTGCCTGATAAAACGTATTTATTCGCACTCATATTAATGTCTATGATGTCATACTTAAACGACCAACTGGGATCAAGCATCTAAAAATACAAGCTATCAGACTCAATAAACGCTGTAAACATTCAGCTTTCGTTCCGTATTAATTTTGAGATCTCGCATCCACTTACTGGGAATCAGAAAGGAGTCACGATTTGTATAGATATGATCTCTTATCTTATATGAAGAACACTTACCGTTTCGTTTAATGGGTCTGGATACCCCCTATACTCGATAGCTGAAAATCATTTATCCGTATTTCGTCATTTAATGTCAATAAATATTCTGCTTACGGTAAGCCGTGAAGTCATTGGGCGGTTCCCCTGCTCTGAATAACCCTTAAAAACAGATTCAATCGCTGCTGAAGATAACTCACGCTCCTATTTCATTACAGAAACTAAAGCGGGGATACTTACAGTTATAGTTGACAGTGTTAGTGATAGGTATAAAAAAATTTTGAAGGTGTGTTTGATATTGAAAAATTTTTATTTGGTTTAGCAGAACGTTAGAGCCAGTCATTTAATTATTTATTTTCGCTCAAAAAATAAGATGGGTTTATTTTACCAAGGACAAAGCATTGAGATCTGACCGTTATATCCATGCAGTGCTGGAGAACAAAAAGGTCAGACAAACCGTTGTTTTGAAAGGTAATGAGTCACTCGACGGCCTGCCTTTTTTCTGCCTTTTTTATGGTACACACGAAGAGTTGAGAGGCACTGGAGTCACAGTCCCCTTTATTGAAAAAATTCTGGATCGCTTCAGGCACGATCTTCCCTGTCGCAGTCAAGAGTATTACATTGAAACTATCGTTGATACAGATAATGAAGCGTCTCTTGCTGTGGCGAGCAAAATTTTCGGTAAAGCCGATCATGACGGTATCGACCAATTGTCAGGCCAGGCAACACGTATATGGCAGAAGAAATATTCTCGCGTAACGGGTTGACTCCACTTCAGAAGCTAATAAAAAATCAGCTACGTCATTGGCTAAAGGGCGATAATATTTCGCCCCTTACCCTTTAATATAACTTCAATGCATTGAATATAAGTGTTTTACATTGAAATCATTTTCAGACCAGCACCTTATCCCAGCACGCGTAATGTGATACAGAGTAGACGAAGACGTCAATTGTTGGGATGGATATGACTTTCAATCTTATGCAGAAAACGACGTGCAGTTACCCCCACGGTTCTGGATAAAACCCGCCCTGGAAAATAGCTGCAAACTCTTTTATCAGTTTGTCGTCATCTAACGCCAGTAAGTTTTCCGCTTCATTGTAAACCTTTAGAGCCGTTTTTTGGTTTTCGTCCTCTAAATAACTATCCAGAACTCTCTCAATCGTTTCTCCGAACATGTCATGGTCCTGTCCAAAAATACCCGGACAACTACCCCAAGGTTTTTATACTTATTATTCATTGATAGCACTAAAAAAACGAGGCGCAGTCAATGACCACGCCTCGCTCCAAAATAGGCTAATCGAGATTGGGCAAATTAAATACTGTCCAGCCACCATCAGCCCGACTTAATCCACTTAAATATCAGAACCCGATCGCCGCCCCGGCAGGTCGACGTATATCGTTCGCCCCGTACAGATAACCGGGTCTTAACTGACCAGATACGGCAGAATCGTTACCTGAATCGGCCGCTTTTTCACTCTCATTCAGCGTCGGGGCAACCATAATCAGTTCAGTTGCGCCCCACGGCGTCTGCTCAGTCATTTTATAGCCGCGCTGGCGCAGCAGTTTCAGGGTATCAAACGAAAGTCCACGCTGTTCATAATAGACTTCATCCGGTAGCCACTGATGATGGATCCTTGGCGCATCGACCGCTTCCTGCGGCAGCATGCCGTAATCAATGATATTCAGCGCAGCCTGTAGCGAAGCGGTAATGATGCGGGAGCCGCCGGGGGAACCGAGCACTAAAAATACGCGATTATGACGCGTAACAATGGTCGGCGACATTGAGGACAGTGGGCGTTTCCCAGGCGCGATGGCGTTACTGGCTCCCTGTACCAGGCCGAACATGTTTTTTTCGCCGATTTTGGTGGTGAAGTCGTCCATTTCATCATTGAGGAAAAAGCCGGTATCAGGTGCCATGACCACGGCACCGAATCGCCCATTGACCGTGTAGGTGGTCGAAACCGCATTACCTTGCCCATCAACCACGGAATAGTGCGTCGTCTCCGGGCGTTCGCCTGTGGCCTGCTTATTTTCAGGCAGCTTCGATGGGGTAGCATCCGTTTGATGAATACGATGCCGCGCCCGATCGGCGTATGCCGTGCTCAACAATTTATCCAGCGGGTTGTTGATAAATGCCGGATCGCCCAGCGAGTTATTACGGTCAAAGTAGGCAATACGCATCGCTTCCGTCATGACGTGTACAGAGTCGGCAGAATTGAAGCCCAGTGCGCGCATATCATAGCCGGCCATGATATTGACCATTTCGCACAGCGCAACGCCGCCTGAACTGGGGGGCGGAGATGAGATAAATTCGTAGCCCCGGTACTGACAGCGTAGCGGCGCGCTTTCGGTGACGCGGTAATCAGCAAAGTCCTTTGCGGTGATGATGCCGCCCCCTTTGGCCGCCGCAGCCTCAACGCGCTGGGGAACAGGCGAATGGTAGAAATAATCCGTTCCCGATCGGGAGATATGGCTTAAGGTCACGGCCAGTTCAGGTTGTTTCAGGCGATCGCCAGGCTGGAGCGGCGTGCCATCGGCGCGCAAAAACCTCCGCGCAGCCTGCGCATCCTGCCGGAAGCGGCTGACGGTGGTATCAAGGATATCGGTATCCGCGCGCGTTAATACAAACCCCTCCTTCGCCAGTTTTATTGCCGGGGCCATCACCTGTTGGCGGCTTAGCTTGCCGTAATGTGCCTGTGCATAATCCAGCCCCATTACCGTTCCGGGAACGGCAACCGAGGAGTAACCATGCAGGCTGGCGTCAGAACGGACATTACCCTTAGCATCAAGATACATATCAGCACGCGCAGCGGCCGGTGCCGTTTCACGGAAATTGATAAAGGTCTCTTTGCCACCGGCGAGGTGGATAAGCATAAATCCTCCGCCGCCAATATTGCCGCAGCAGGGATTAACCACGGCCTGAGCATAACCCACGGCAACGGCTGCATCGATGGCGTTGCCACCTTGTTTGAGAATATCTACCCCCACCTGTGAGGCAATCGCCTGCGAGCTGACGACCATCCCGTGGCGGGCCTCAACGGCAGGTGCGGAAGCAGCCTGCGCGTTCATCCCTGAAATAGCGCTGTACGCCATCAGAAAATGTAAAAAAAACTTGCGTGACATTGAATATTATCTCTTTGTTTTACACCATGCGAAAAGAAAAAAACCCAACACTATGATAAATAATAACTTTATAGTTTATCAGACTCTTTAACCGTCAGATATCCGCGATACTGCTGGCCGTCAAGCGTATGCATTCCCTTAAACAGCGTTTGGCTGTCGACCCATACCCAGGGATGTTGCGTATTCGATACGTCCATCATCAGGAATGAATCTGATTTAGCCTCATAAGCCCCTAAAGGTGAAAAGTGCCCGTCGCCTTTCTGTCCGATGGCGCTACGCAAAAAGTTCACGATGACAAACGAATCTGGCTGCTCAAGCGCGGCAATGATCTCTTTCTTCATCTTATCCAGCTGCCCGGGATCATTGACAGACACCGCATTAACCCTTAATCCGGCATTGGTCAACAGCCGGCGTTCATCGTCAAGATGCAGACCGTAATCAGACTGCTCGCCGGCAGCCTCTGGCTTGCCGAAAATTTCAATGCGCGGTTTGCTGCTGTAGGCAACAACGCTGTTCTGGGTATAACGATCCCAGAACGGAAGCCAGCCGTCCTTTTTCGGGAACCAGGCCCGGTCCCCGGTGGCTATTGAGCTGGTATCAGGTTGTATTGGCTTATTTTCATGCAGACGTAGCGCATTAAGTACGATAGTTGCCGAGGCAACCCCGCAATAGACCTTATTACTTTGACCTTCAAATTGCGGAGCCAGCGCAAAGAAGTCCTGCTTGACGGCGGCCTGTGATAACCGCTGAATCCCCTCGGAACTGTCCCAGTCAACAGTCTGAGTGAACCCACTGAAGGGAATAAGAAAACATGCCACCACAGCGACAGCGAAAACTTTTTTCATTATTAATCTGCTCAATTCATTTATTAAGCAGGCCGCAGCCTGCGGGATATTTTTTAGCAGGTAGTACCTGGAAAAAACTATTTCAGCAATTGATAATACGTCGGGTTGTCATCACATTGACCGCCGCCACATTGCAGTACTGTGGACGAAAGATTGGCAACCACAATCAGGGAATAAATAATCATAAGTAACCTTTGCGTGAGAGATTGTGTAACAACGCGAGGTGCCAGAGAATCTGGCGTAATCATCAAAGTCACGGCCACGCCAATAATAATCGCCACGGCCAGAATTAAACTCCATGTATATAAATGTATGCCGAAGAACGGCAGTCCATAGCCTGCATCACCCGGCGTGATATGCAGGAAAACATGGCGGGTGGCGACGGCAGCTAACGCTAAGGCACCGATAATGACCATGCCATAATGCAGCTTCCTGTTACCAAAATAGAGATTAAAAAGCAGTCCCGTCCCTGTCAGCAGTAGAGCTGCGCGCTGAAGCAGGCAAAGTGGGCATGGCAGATCGTAAAATCTCAGCTGAAAGTAAAATGCGCAGAGTAGAGAAATAATAACCGGCACCAGCATAATCATATTCAGCGGACGGGATAAGTCTTTTTTAACAGGTGATTGCATAGTGACCTCTAGAACGAAAGGAGAAGCGCATCGGTGGCGTGAAATCTTAACCAGGCGAGAATAATAACAAGGTCTGCGAACCAAAGCAGATAAGCCAGCTTTTGTTTACCGGCAAGCGTACTGAAGACAATACCTGCTCCGATTAAAAAGGGTAAATACATATACATGTATGACTCCGTTAGCGAGGAAAAGAAAAAATATAATATGATCTCTCCTCCGTTCTCATTCCGGGTAATACATTTACGCACCCAAAGCTTATAATCTGAAATGCAGAACCAAAGGAGTGGCGATAAGTGGTTGAAAACGCCGCGTGGTTCCTTAATAGGGTAAAATATATTGGCGACGATGAAAGAAATGTCGGAATTACCGCATCATGCAGGTCATACCGGCTTCCCGATCAATTACCCCTTCCTTCCCCCTGATTTGCCAATCCCCCGATGCAAATCCTGAATGCGCTTCATCGATTTCATAGTCTTCTGCGGCGTGGCCGAGGCCACTGACATCACCAACATTTCCAGGCACACCAGTACCGAACCGTGCAAAGGCACCTTACCGTTCTCACCGCCACGCGGCACATTGATAACCGTATGCGCCTCGCGGCTGAAACGGGAATCGGGCGCATTGGTGAGTAATATCGCCGGAATACCAAGACGGCGTGCCTCACCCAACGTGGTCAATCCTTCACGGTGTGCCGATTTCTGCCCCATCATGATCAGTACATCGCCGCGCCGCATAGTTAACAGCTGTTCAGCCAGCAGGATACCCGTTCGGTTCAGCGCATAGGCAGGAGTGCCAATTCGGGTAAACAGCCGGGCAGTATAATCCGCCAGAATGCCGGAAGCGCCGATACCGAAAATTGCCACATGACGTGCTTCTGCCAGCAGCGCCACCGCCTGCGCCATCGCCGCGCGGTTGTGGGGGGCACTTAACGCCTCGCAGGCGCGCTGATGCCCTTCAACCACAAAATCAATACTGGCGTTAATATCGCTGGCCAGCGCACCAACCGTGGTATCCATCTTTTCCGCCGAGTTAATTCCCGGCCCGAGAAAACGTTCAATCGTGAGCTTCAGATCGCGCAGTCCGGCGAAGCCCAGCGCCTGCACCGCACGGATCACCGTGGCATCCGAACTCTGCGTTGCCGCCGCAATCTCCAGCGCGGTGCATTCCAGCACCACATGGCGATGCTCGTTGATATAGCTGGCCACCGCAAACAGTCTGGGCGACAGCTGATGGGCGCGAGCGCGAAAGCGGTCGCCCAACAGGTCAATGCGCCTGCGCGCCTCGGGCTGGCTCATTCTCCTTCCACCTGCGCCGGTAACGGCCGACCGGATATCTGCGACTGAACCTGTGCTACCAGCAGCGCGAGGGCAGCGAAAGAGTTTGAAATCACCTCATCGCGCGACAGTAAAATATAATTCCCACGGCGGCAGGCGGTTAAAAACTCGCAAAATCCCGGCAGTACCCGATTCATGTCTGCCAGCTCGTCCGCCGGTTTCCCGCCGGTATCGGCACGCCAGGTATCAAAAACAAAATCGGCATCCAGCTCCGGCAAACGCTCCGCGCTGACGTCAATACGCCCACCGTCGGGGATCGCATCAATCAGCGGCGGAAAGCGGAACCCCGCATCTCGCAGGACACGCCCCAGCGAATGATAGCTGTGATGGACGGTGATCTTGCCATTATTGGCCTGTAGCACCGCGACGCGGGTATGTTGCGTATCGACGACATGCTTCAGCTGGTCAATCTGCTGCTGGTAACGGCGCTCAAGGATCGCCAGCTGGGCCTGCCGTCCGGTCAGTTGCGCCAGTTTGCGATAGATGGCCGGTGCACCGCCCGTCAGATGATCGATACTGACCGTCGGCGCGATCTTCTCCAGCTGCTCCACCGCCACGTTGCGGTTGGGTTCAGTAATAATCAGATCCGGCTTGGCTGCGGCGATCGCTTCAATATCCATATCGGCAGTGCCGATAAACTGAATGTCCGAGTTGTCGAAATCGACCCCGGTCAGCAATGCGCTGGAACGCAGAAAATGGCTGCCGTCCGGCCGCGTGCGCCCGTGGCTGGCTACCGGCGGCGCGCCCAGCTCAATCAGCGGAATGGTGATATCAAGATCGTGTAACGAAACAATACGCTGTGGGTGCAGCGGAACCTTGACGGTTCGCCCCAAATCGTCGGTAAACGCCTGGGTTGGCGTGGCGGCGGCGGTAGCTGCGCTTATCAGCAGCAACAGAGAAGTGAACAGAAAACGCATAAATATTCCTTGCAACAGAGGGTTAAAACACGTCACGACGACGCCAGAGCAACAGCAGGAAAAACGGCCCGCCGACCAGCGCCATCACGATACCCGCCGGGATTTGCAACGGTGCAAACGCCAGCCGCCCGATGGAATCAGCGACCAGTACCAGCAGCGCACCCAGCAGCGCACTGCCGCTCAGCAAGGCCACCTGCCCGCCACGCAGCAGGAAACGCGCCATATGTGGCGCGATCAGCCCGACAAATCCGAGGCTGCCAACGCAGGAGACGCTGGCCGCCGTCAGCAGCACCGGAGCGGTGAAACGCCACAGCGCCAGCCGCGTTAAATGCACGCCCAGCCCGCTGGCCGCCTGGTTGCCCAACGCTGCCACATCAGAAGCACGGGCGGTGAGAAACAGGATCAGCGCGCCCGGCAGCGCCCAGCCTGCCGCCAACGCCAGCAGTGGCCAGGTCGCCGCATGCAGGCTGCCCGTCATCCACACCAGCGCCGTCTGCACATCACGCACGTCTGCGGTGGTGATAAACGCGCCAATACCGGCGGCAAACAGCCATGAGACGCCAATGCCGACCAGGATAAAACGCGGACGCGTTATATCCCGCGCCAGCAACACCACCAGTAACGCCACCAGCAGGCCACCCGCCATTCCCGCCAGCGGCCGCCACAGCAGGCTAAGCCCCGGGAACAGCAGGATCAGCGTCAGCACCACCGCGCTGGTGCCCTCTTTCACCCCGATCAGCCCCGGATCGGCCAGGCCGTTACGGGCGATCGACTGCATCGCCGCCCCGGCCATGCCGAGCATGGCACCACTCAATGCGGCCATCAGTAAACGCGGCAGCCGGATATCCCACACGATAAAGTGCTGCTGCGCGGGCAGCACTTGCGGATATAACAGCGCCCGACCAATCGCCGAGGCCGGAACCGGCAGGGAGCCCTGGGTCACGCCCACTATCACCAGCCCCAACAGCACGCCGAACAGCACCAACCCCAGCGCCAGTACGCGTGGACGCAGCAACAGGGTATAACGTCCTAGCTGAAGAGGCCGAAAACCGACCTGCTGTGCAATGGGTTTCATTTGAATAACCTTGAGGCAATAAAGATAAAGACCGGTGCGCCGACCAGTGCGGTCATCACCCCGGTAGCCAGCTCCTGTGGCGCAACCAGCATACGCGCCGCGATATCGGCCAGCAGCAGCAGCAGCGCGCCGCACAGCGCCGCGAGCGGCACCGCCAGCCGTATATCTTCCACTCCCCCACGGCGTAGGATATGAGGCACCAACAGACCGATAAAGCCCACGGGGCCCGCCACCGATACCGCCGCTCCGCATAATAAGGCGGCAGACACCAGGCCGAGCAGGCGCGTACGGGCGATATTCACCCCCAATCCGCTGGCGACCAGATCGCCAAGCGCCAGCAGGTTCAGTCGCGGGGCAATCCATACCGCCAGCATAAGCCCCACCAGCGCCGGAAGCGCCGCCGCGCGCGTGACTTCCCAGCTCTGTCCGGCCAGGTCGCCCGCCAGCCAGGTGCGCATCGCCAGCAGGGTCTGCTCGTCAAGGATCAGGATGGCGGCGGTGACAGAAGAAGCAAATGCAGAGAGCGCCACGCCGCACAGCGTCACCTTCAGTGGTGTCAGCCCGCTGCGTCCGGCTGAGGCCAGCAGCATCACCACGGCAAACAGCAGCGCGGCACCACAGGCGGCGATCGGCGGCCGACCGGTTAACAGGCTGCTGCCGCTGACGCCCAGCGCCGTGCTGGCGACGACCGCCAACGCCGCCCCGGCATTCAGGCCGAGAATATGCGGCTCTCCCAGCGGATTACGGATCGCCGACTGGAGTAGCACCCCGGCGACACCCAGCGCCGCCCCGGTTAATAGCGCGCCAACCAGCCGCAGCAGGCGCAGATCAACAATCACCCGGTGGTCAAAGTTGCGCGGATCATATTCCAGCAGCGCGCGGATCACGGCCTGCGGCGCGATATAGCGCGTACCCAGTCCGAGGTGAAGCACCGCGCTTGCGGATAACAGCACGAACAGCGCGATCGTCATGAATATCGTGCGGGACTGGCGGCGAGGTTGCGCACTCATTCATCACCCTCGTCGCGGCGGCGAAACGGGATAAAGAAGGGCCGACCGGTTAACGGGTTGACCGACATCTGCACTTCAACGTCAAACACACTTTTAATTAACGCCGCGCTGCATTTTTCAGCCTCGCTCACAATACCTGCCAGCTGCCCCTGTTTAAGAAACACCAGCGTGTCGGCATAGTTCAGCGCGAAGTTAAGATCGTGTAGCACCACCACAACCGTGCGCCCGTGCCGCCGCGTCAAATCGCTTAACAGTTCAAGAATGTCTACCTGATAGCGAAGATCGAGGAAAGTGGTCGGCTCATCCAGCAGGATGGTGGCGGTTTGCTGCGCCAGCGCCATCGCAATCCAGCAGCGCTGGCGCTGGCCGCCGGAGAGGCTGTCGACCGGCAAATGGGCAAATTCCAGCGTGCCGGTCAGGCGCATGGCTTCGTTTACCGCCTGCTCATCCTGTACCGACCACTGGCGCATAAATTTCTGCCAGGGATAACGCCCGCGTGATATCAGCTCAAATACCGTCACTCCTTCCGGCAGCAATGGTGACTGCGGCAGCATACCGAGCTGGCGCGCCACGGCTTTGGTGGGCTGGTGATGGATAGATTTGCCGTCCAGACGCACGCTGCCGCCAAGTGGGTTAAGCATGCGCGCAATGGTGGTCAACAACGTGGATTTACCAGAACCGTTAGCGCCAACCAATACCGTCAGTTTGCCCCGTGGAATGGTCAGACTGACATCATCAACGATACGCTGTTTACCGTAGCCAGCCGACAGGCGATCGAGGACAATCCCCTGCTCTGCGCACGCGCCGGATGCGCCAGCTTCGTTTTCCACCTGCTGTGGCATTTCTTACTCCCGCTGTGCGGCGGCATGGCGATAAAGCCTGCGCGTGCACAGTTATTAAATAAAAACAAATCTCATTCGCTTTCAAGATCATGCGGAGAATGGCTGTAGTAGTCAAGAATTAAAGCCCTGCTTATCAGCCTGATTGATTACATCAAATCATGTGAGAGCATGAAAACGAAAAGAAGAGTTATCATATTGATAAAAAACGGATTTAAAAAACAATCCCGCACTCTTATTACGCCATTTTGCCGCTCATTTAGCGTCATATTATTTGTCTTTTTTTTCATTTACTACTACACCACTACATGTTTGAATGATTCTCAATTACATATCTGCGCCACGTCTGACGTGCACAACAGATAGAAAAGCGCTTGATGCCATTGAGCGAGCAATGATTTTACCAACCTCTTCTCATTTAACTGAAAATGCGAAGCCTGCGGGAAATAACAAAAATGACAGAGTTAATACCTTCTTTTCTGGGGAAAAAAGGGCATGGATTATTTTCAGTGCTGTTTATTGGGGCACTGAGTTCACCGACGGCGATGGCGGCCAAAAGCCCCTCCACCGCCGACGACAAGGCCACCAGCGATGGCGGCACGTTGACGGTCGATGCCAGCACCTCCGACGTGCCGATGACTTCCGGCTATCAGCCGCTGAGCTCCTCGACCGCCACCCTGACCACCATGCCGCTGCTGGATATTCCACAGGTGGTGAACACCGTCAGCGACAGGGTCATTGCCGACCAGCACGCCACCACGCTCGACGAAGTGCTGAATAACGTCAGTAACGTTGTGCAGACCAATACACTCGGCGGCACCCAGGACGCGTTTGTGCGCCGGGGTTTTGGCAGTAATCGTGACGGTTCGGTGATGACCAACGGGCTGAAAACCGTGCTGCCGCGCAGTTTTAATGCCGCTACAGAGCGCGTTGAGGTGCTAAAAGGCCCGGCCTCCACCCTGTACGGCATTCTCGACCCTGGCGGGTTGATCAATGTGGTGACTAAACGGCCGCAAACCACCTTCGGCGGTTCCCTTCAGGCGACCTCGACCAGCTTTGGCGGCGGAACCGGCAGCGTCGATATCACCGGGCCGATTGAAGGCACCCGTCTGGCGTACCGCCTGATTGGTTCTTATCAGCATGAAGACTACTGGCGTAACTTTGGCAAAGAGCGCAGCAGCTTTATCGCTCCGTCACTGAGCTGGTTCGGCGACGATGCCACCGTGAATATCTCTTATTCACACCGCAACTACTCTACGCCTTTTGACCGTGGCACCCTCTTCGACCTGAACACCGGCCATGCGGTCAACGTCAGTCGTGAAACGCGCTTTGACGAGGCGTATAACGTCACCGACGGCGAATCCGATCTGGCGCAGCTGAACGGCGAGTACCGCATTAATAATCAGTGGACCGCAAAATTTGATTACAGCTTCAGCCAGGACAAGTACAGCGATAATCAGGCGCGCGTGATGGCCTACGATGCCACCACCGGTACGCTGACAAGGCGCGTTGACGCGACCCAGGGATCGACCCAGCGGCAGCACGCGGCACGCGCCGATTTGCAGGGTAATGTCGACATTGGCGGGTTTTATCATGAGATCCTGACCGGGATCGCTTACGAGAACTACGATCTGCTGCGTACCGATATGATCCGCTGTAAAAACGTGAAGGATTTTAATATTTATCGTCCGTCATATGGTTCGAGCGGAACCTGTAGCAGCGTGTCGGCATCCGACAGCGATCAGCGTATTCAACAGGTGGGCTACTCCGCCTACGCCCAGGACGCGCTCTACCTGACGGATAAGTGGATTGCGGTCAGCGCCATGCGCTACCAGTATTTCACCGAATTTGCTGGAAAAGGCCGACCGTTTAATACCAATACTGACAGCAGCGACAGCGCCTGGGTGCCGAAGTTTGGCCTGGTCTACAAAGCGACGCCAAACATATCGCTGTTCGGTAACGTCTCGCGTTCGTTTATGCCGCAGTATTCAATCGCCAGCTATATCGGCGAACTGCCGCCGGAAACCGCCACGGCTTATGAGGTGGGAGCTAAATTCGATCTGTTCAGCGGCGTGACCGCCAACGTGACGCTGTTTAATATCGACAAGCGTAACGTGCTGTATACCGAAACGGTTGGCGACGAAAGCGTGGCGAAAACCGCCGGTAAAGTCCGTTCTCGCGGCGTTGAGGTCGACGTTGCCGGTGCGCTAACACAGAACGTTAACCTGATCGCCAGCTACGGCTATACCGATGCCAAAGTGATGGAAGATCCCGATTATAAAGGCAAAATGCTGCCTAACGTCCCGCGCCACACCGGGTCGCTGTTCCTGACGTACGATTTCCATAATGTTATCGGCGGTAATACGTTAACCGTTGGCGGCGGTGGCCATGCGGTAAGCCGTCGTTCAGGCAATAACGCTGAGGATTATTCGCTACAGGGCTATGCGGTGGCCGATGCGTTTGCCGCTTATAAGATTAAGACGCAGCACCCGGTGACCCTGCAAGTTAACGTGAAGAACCTGTTTGACAAGACGTATTACACCTCGTCTATCGCCACTAACAATCTGTCCAATCAGATTGGCGATCCGCGTGAAGTGCAGTTCACCGTGAAGATGGATTTCTAACCCCCAGCTATTGGCCAGAATCGACCCAAAAGAGGGGTTGATTCTGGCTTATCTGCAACGATGCGTTAAAACACGGCAGCCGTCTCCTCTGGCAAATGAGGTCGACGCCTTTTTCCCTTCATTGATGAAAATTAAATATCTTTCTCTGTCTGTATATAGCCGGGTCATCCGCACTGGGCTATTTACGGCGATTATTTTAACGTCCGGTGATAACGATATGATCCGGATAAAGATATA
This sequence comes from Erwinia piriflorinigrans CFBP 5888, assembly GCF_001050515.1. Lineage (GTDB taxonomy): Bacteria > Pseudomonadota > Gammaproteobacteria > Enterobacterales > Enterobacteriaceae > Erwinia > Erwinia piriflorinigrans. The sequence continues at coordinate 109,573 of NZ_CAHS01000006.1, read as the reverse complement.
AAAAAACATGGCGTCTGACATTGCCAAAAAAAAGGGTGGCATTCTGTGAGAAATAACAGGCGCTTTTTATATCATGCATTTTGCCAATTAACTCACTATCAATAATCATCTCAGTCAGCGCTTTTTGGCTGCACCTCATCAGCCTTACCGCAACGCGCCGCCACTGCCATCACGGTGACAGGCTGCGTCAGGGCTGGACGGGCGCATGCGCGCTGCGGCTCTTTTTCCCGCAGAACGCCGATACAACGAGCCGCCCTGCTGGGGCACAATAGCGTATCAGAATACTATTAATCAGCATTGATTCTCATTTATCCTCAGTGCCCTTATCCTTAATAAGAATGGTTATCAGACTTATTTAAATCATTTGAGGAGAGGAATTTAAATAATGGAATGATTATCAATTACCTAAAAAAAACGGGACAGGAATATTAATTTAGCCACTGCTATAATTAATCGTGTTTATTTGCGCGTAACATGTGCATAATGCACCGAAATCACCTGTTTAATACCGCCCATCGGGTAAAGGAGTCACCATGCTGACTAACGAAATGACCGCTCAGCTGAACGATCAGCTGAATCTGGAATTCTATTCTGCCAACCTGTACCTGCAGATGAGCGCATGGTGCAATAACAAGGGGTTTGAAGGCGCTGCCGCTTTCCTGCATGAGCATTCGGTAGAAGAGATGCAGCATATGCAGCGTCTGTTCAACTACCTGAGCGATACCGGCGCCATGCCGGTGCTGGGTACCATTGATGCGCCACCGGTCACCTTTAACTCCCTGCATGAAGTGCTGGAGCTGGCGTATCAGCATGAGCAGCTGATCACCGGCAAGATCAATGAGCTGGCGCACTCCGCTATCACCACCCAGGATTACTCCACGTTTAACTTCCTACAGTGGTATGTCTCCGAGCAGCATGAAGAAGAGAAACTGTTCAAATCCGTGCTGGATAAATTGGCGCTGGTCGGTAATAGCGGTCAGGCACTGTTCTTCGTGGATAAAGACCTGAAGAAAATGAGCGAGCCCGGCGCACACCCTCAGGCTTGAGCCTTCAGTATGATCGATTAAAAAAGGCGGCCCTGTTTCAGCGGCCGCCTTTTTTTATCCTGTCGTATTTATCCTGCGGTCGCTGGCAACGTCACCCAGTAGCCTGGCTGATAATCTATCGGCAAGAAACGCTGATAAAACTCACGGAAAGTCGCATCCGGGTCGAGATCCTTAAACAGTTCGGGATGCAGCCACTTCGCCAACGCCTGGATCGCGACAAACTGATACGGGCTGTCATAGAACTGGTGCCAGATGGCGTGCGCATTGCCATTGGTGGCGACTGGCAAAGTACGGAATGCCGGACGCGCCATCAGCGCGGTCAAACGCTGGCTGGCAACGGATAAATCAGCACCCGGCCCAACGCCCACCCAGCCGCCTGCGGTATTGTAGTTTTTCCAGTTGGCTCCGGTGACCACCACCACATCCGGGCGCGCGGCAATAATCTGTTCCGGATTAAGCATGCCGAAGGTGCCGGGGATCAGCTGTTTGGCGATGTTGACGCCTCCGGCGACTTCAACCATGCGGCCAAAGTTCTCGTCACCAAATGACATGCAGCACTCTTCCGTATACCCCCCCGCACGATCCAACATCACTTTCGGACGCTTGCCCTGGAAGTTTTTCAGACGGTCAGTAACGATATCGATCTGCCGCTGACGGAAGGCGACGATCTCTTCTGCGCGCGCTGACTTACCCACCAGCTGCCCCATGATGCGGATACTTTTTTCGGCATTTTCAAAGGGTTTTTCACGGAAGTCGATAAAGACAACGGGGATGCCCAATTTGCCGAGTTTTTCGGTCAGTTTGGACTCATCGGTCGCGGCCTTAGACTCAAGATTCATCAGTACCAAATCCGGTTTCAGCGTCAGCGCCTGTTCAATGTTAAAAGTGCCATCTTTTGCACCGCCAAAGGTCGGCAAGGCGGTAATTGACGGATATTTCTTGGCGTAAATCTGATAGCTGTCGAAATCGGCTTTCGGCAGATCGTCACGCCAGCCGACCACGCGTTTAAACGGCGCGTCGGTATCAAAGGCAGCCAGCAGATAGATCTGCCGCCCTTCTCCGAGGATCACCCGCTGTACTTCAGACTTGATTTCAACTTTACGTCCACTGACGTCTTCCACCACAAAGGGTGCCGCCAGCAGCGTCGCAGACGTGAGCAAACCGCCAACCAGAATCAATAATTTACCCCAGAATGTCATAACCTACCCCACACAAAAGAAAATGATTATTATTATCAATCTCAAAACTGCACCGGGATGCTACGACGAATAAAAAACAATGACAATATGCGTCAGGAGATTTCTTAAGATGTCTGTTGGCGGGAAGGACGAGATAGCAGGTGCGGGCGAAGCTGCCGGTGTATAGGTGTATAGCAGCCTGCGCCCGTTTTATCGTTGGCGGTTAATGCGCAGCGGCTACCGCATCATGCAGGTTCAGACGCTGCCAGAAGCTCTGGTCGGCACTCCCCGACAGCGGATAGCCGCCCGCCAGTGCCGTTTTCACCATCAGCTGACGGCGCTGCGCCGTGCTCAGATGAGGTAACGGTGCTTCCAGCAGTACTTCAGCCCCTTGCGGCACCTGTACCGGTGATGGCGCTACCCGCTCGCCCGGCAGGTTGTAGGTCATGGTAAAACGATAGAAGGTCTGCATCGATGCCGCCGCGTAAGGATCGTCTTTTAACGGTACTTTCGCACAGGCAGAGAGTGACATGCCGCACTCTTTCTCCAACGCGGTGCGTAACTGCTGTTTCGCCGTCTCAAACAGAGCCCGGTACTGCGGGTCATTGAGATAATGCGCCACGTTACGCTGCGCCACCATGCGCGATCCCATCACGTCCAGCGGGTAGTGTACGCCGAGCACAACACGCGAATAGCCGTAGCGCGCGCCGCGATCCACCAGCGGAACAAAGCGCTCCGGAACCATTTCAGCCATCAGCAGCGCATCGGTGTAGCCGGCATTGGTATGGCCGCTGGGGAACGCGCCGCCATCTGCGCTGTACGGGTGGTTATCTTTGACTACCGCGCTGTCCGGCACCAGATGAATGGTGTTAGCAGGTATCAGGAACGGACGCGGATAGCCGAAATGCTTTTTCGCTTCGCTGGTACTGACTTCGCTGGCTTTGATCAGCGCGGCGGCTTTGTTTAACTCACCGTTGTTATAGGCACGGATAAAGGCCTGGCCGAGACGAGGCCCCAGCGCATCGGCGAGGAAAAAGAGATAATTCTGTCCTTCGGCATCCACCAGCGCCTGCTGACGCAGCCCGCTGGTCGCATTAAGATTGATGCTCTCCACCGTTGCCAGATTTTGTTGCAGCGTATTTTTCGGCAGATGGCTAAACGTTTCCAGCAGGGCTATACCCGCCTGCTGCTGCTCTTTTTTAGCAAAATCGTAGCCGGTGGATTTCAACCACGCCTTATCCGCCAGCGCCTTGCCCTGCCCTGCACTCTCCAGCTGACTGCGGGTTAGCGTGCTGCTCTCCCCTTTCAGCGCATTGATAAGCGAGCTATGCGCCTGATTTTCCAACTCAACAAAAGCAGTACTGCTGCCAGCCGCCGTGGTTTCATTCGCGGTCGCCGCCACCTGCGGCAGGTCGGCGGCGTTTTTAGCCTGGGTAAGCGGGCTGACCAGCAGCGCAGCGGTGAGTAACGTGTAACGAAAGCGCATACATTATCCTTTTTATCATCATAAATTGAACCTTGCCGACAGCCAGGCTAAGCGCAAAAGATGACGTTTTTATGGCAATTCATATTCGGTAACAGATAAAACCGTTCAAGATTTTATCCCGCATGGGCTGGCTTCAATGTCGGCTGATAAGGCGCGATGTAGCGCTGGAAACGGCTCTCTTTCAACATAGTGATATCGACCAATACCAGCCCATCGATGCAGTGATTAAAATTCGGGTCGCAGCCAAAATCGATAAACTGCACCCCGCCGGTTTCGCAAAGTTCAGAATACTGTTTGTATAAAGGAGGGATCGCGCAGCCGAGGTTGCCAAGCAGCTGCTTCAACCGCTTCAAATCTTCGCCGTAATTATTGCCGCTGAACTGTGCCAGCACGTCTGGCAACGAAGCCGGATAAGGACGGCGCGAGATCGCCAGCGGCAGCTCGGGAGCAAAGTACAGACGATAAAATGCCACCAGCAGGTCGCGTGCCGCCAGCGGAAGACCGCCGGAAATAGACACCGGGCCAAACAGATAGCGATACTGCGGGTATTTCGCCAGATACGCGCCAATGCCCATCCACAGATAATCAAGGCCGCGTTTACCCCAGTAGGCTGGCTGAATAAAACTGCGTCCCAGCTCAATTCCCTGCATCAGCACCGGTTCCATGCGCCGATCGTAATGGAACAGGCTGTGACTGTAGATGCCATCGATCCCTTTGTGCTCAAGCTGCTGGGCGGTAGGAATAAAACGATAGGCACCCACGATCTCCAGGGCCTCGTCATCCCAGAGGATCAGGTGATAATAGTCATCGTCAAAATCGTCGAGATCGCGCCGCGTACCGCTCCCTTCGCCCACTGCCCGGAAGGCAATTTCGCGCAGTCGCCCCAGTTCACGCAGGATTGGCACATATTCCTCACCGTTACGGCGGTAAAGCCAGACGGTTTTACCATCCGGCAGCTGCCCCAGCATCTCACAGCCACCCAGCGCACGTTTTAGCACCGCGCGATCTTCGGCACGGGCGATGGCCGCTTCGGTATGAAAGAGTTCGGGTTTACCCTGAGCAATATGGTACAGGTGGTCGCGAAAACGGGTCGCGAGCGCCTTCGCCGGGAAACAGCTATCGTGCCAGCTGGCCCAGGGGATACGCTTGCCGACGATCAGCTTGAGCCGCGTACCGCGTTTGTTAAACATTTCTTTAGCCAGCAGCAGCATTGACAGTGGCTGATAAATGACGGAGGTGAGGTAGAACAGCATGCTGTTGTGACCACTAATATGAACCGGCACGATCGGAGCACGAAAACGCGCAGCAAGCCGCAAAAAACCGCTGCTCCACTGACCGTCTTTTATCCCCTGCATTCCCAGGCGCGCGACTTCTCCCGCCGGGAAGAAAATGAGTACCCCCTGCTGCTCCAGCTGCTGCTGCATCATCTCAACCTGCTGGCGGCTAGTGCGATTACCCATGTTGTCTACCGGCACCATCAGGCTATTCAACGATCCCAGGCAGCTCAACAGCCGATTGGTGACGATTTTTACATCCCGCCGCACCTGTGAAACCGCATGCAGCATCGCCAGACCATCCAGCGTGCCAAGAGGGTGGTTCGCCACAATGACCACAGGCCCCTGACTGGGGATCTGCTCCAGATCGCGCTCGCTCAGCTCACAGCTGATATCCAGATATTCGAGCACCTGCTCGACCATATCCAGCCCTCTCAGATGTCTGTTTCGCTGGCTGAAAAGCTGAAACTCTTTTTCATGCAGCAGATACCGCAACAGGTTTTTTTGCCAGGCTGATGCCTGATATTTGGGACGCAAATCGTTGAGTAGGCTTTCGACAGTAAACACAGGCTCACCTCCGGGTAGGTTATCGGCACACTACCCCACCAAAATGACGGTTCGATATCAAAGAGATGACAAATAAATAATTCAGCATTAAGGAAAGAACGATCTGTTTCACCATTCAGCTCCGTGTCGGTGATGCCGTTTTCCGGCAAGAGCAAAAGAGCAACATCATCAGGCTATGAGCACCTGATGATATAATTCATTAATTTCTCAGTTGTTTTTCGCCTTAATTAATTATCAGACTTCATAATAATAACCGTTTATAATCAGCGTGCATGCAGTGAGGATAATGCCAACTTGTAGAGTGAAACCGGCTATTAAGTGGTGACTCACGTTTATTCCGATGATATACGGCGACTATGACTGTGGATTGTATTATTAATCACTGGAGCGTTGATTTTGCTACCGGTACTTTGCTCCATCAAAGCAGCGGCGAACAACGCCGTTTGGGGGAGTATCAGCTCAAGCTGCTGCGCGTCCTGGCTGAGAATGCCGGAAAAACGCTTTCGCGAGAAGAGTTAAATCACCTGGTCTGGGAACGGCGTGTTATTGGCAATAACAGCCTGCCGAATGCGATCCATGCGCTGCGTATCGCGCTTGAGGATGATGGTAAGCAGCAGAAAATTATCAAGACCGTCCCCAAAAAGGGCTATATTCTTGAGGCTGAATTCTGTGAACTGATCCCCAATCCTCAACCAGAAACAGAGCGGGCAGACGCTGATACGGCGATTGAGCCGTATGCACCCGCAGAACCCGAGTCCGTGTCTGCCGCTTTCCCCGCACCTTATACTGCCCAACAACCTGAACATCGCCAGAGGCCCGCCGTGCGTAAGCTATGGTATTGGCTGGTTCCTTTGCAGGTCATTCTTTTAATAGGTTTGCTGGTTTGGATCCTGGTGCCGCGCGAACTCTGGTTTCGCACACAAATACTCGAACAGGATGCGGGGGTTTACAGCAATATTCGCCTGCTTGAATTACACCGCCGCAATGAGAAAACCTCCGCCGCTGGCGAATTGAGTAAACAGCTGGAACCCGCTTTTTATGCTCTCAACCAGAATTTAAAAAATAAGCAGGTCGACATGGAAGTATTCTTTTTTTCATCCGGCGTTTCGCTTAATTACACGCTGACGCTGAAAAGCCGCTGCGACAGTAAGCAGCTAGCGATGAATATCGTCAACTGGCGTATGAATGGTCATCTGCTTAGTGCTTTGATCTATCGGGAAAGTGAGAGAAAGCTGAATGAAATGGCGAACTGCGTCAATTAGTCTACTGCTGGTCACCCTGGCGATAGTGCTGGTGGCCGCCCTGATGAAACGGCTGCCTGGTCAACAGGAGGCGCTTTTATCTCCCGGATTTGCCGCAGAAGATCTGCAACTGGGATACTACGATTTGCTGTCAAGGCAGCGTGAAGTTTACGACTCCAGTATTGTCTCCCATGACAAAACCTCGCTGATGACGCTGACCAGCCCTAACGATAGCCGTTTTGTGCTTAAAATTTACCTGCAGCAGCACAACTCAATCTTCAGAGGCGTCACTTTTGATTATCAGCTGGTCTATTTTGCCGAGAGTCATCAGGCGCGCATGATTAAAAGCATCATTGGTAATTCCGGGCGTAACGGCATCGCGTTTGTTACTCTCGATTTTGAAGACAAACACCTCATCGTTACGCCCTCAGGGCAAATTTACAGCTATCATTAAGGCGAGATTATCGATCTGTAAACCTCGCCTGCCAATTGGCGAGGGTTTTGGGCAGCGTCTTTTTATCGTTTTCGGTGGTTACATAGTGCAGCTTTACCCGCTTCCCTTCACCCGCAGGCTCCAGCCGTAGCGCCCATATTTTCCCCTGCGGGCTGGTCATAATCATCGCGGCTTTTTGATTCGCCAGACCTTTAACCCATAGAACCATCACGGTTGCCCCGATATTGTCGAGATCCTTTCCTCTGGCAAAATCCGTGGCGGTATCGACATACTGCTGATAATCCGCCCCTACCAGCTGGCGGAATTTATCATCCGTTGCCCTGTCGGGGAAAATCCCGATACTGAACAATGTCGCGGGCGGGCGCGGGTCGGTCTGACTCTTGACATAAATACCATCTATGGCCATCTCTCCCGGCAACAGCAGGCTGCAACTCCCGGCGCTGTCACTACTGACTTTCAACCTGCCATCTGCCAGTGGCACCAGGACGATAGCACAGTCACCACCCCACTTGATGTTATCGGTAAAACCGACGCCGGTATAAAGGCGCACATCCCCCGCGAAAACCGCGCGGTTAGCACCGCCTTTTACGCTGGCATCCATATGAAAGTGCTGACCGTCATATTTATTAATCAGGATATGACCGCTGTTGCCAGCGCGGGCGGTGCTGTTCCACCATGTCCCCTGCCAGTCATAGGGACGATCGGCCCCGTACAACTGGCCGATCTTGCGAAGATAAGCGCCACGCAGGCAGCTGGTATTGGAACACCAAGGCGATCCCTGACGTTGGGGCGCGACCCACAGAGCGGCATGATGGGGATCTTCAGTCATCCGTTGATGAAAAGCATCATTGAACAGCCGATCGAGCCAGAGCAATTGAGGATGAGTACAGACGGTATATTCCGCCGTATTTACCGTTCGACCACAATCCAGCGCACTGGCTGGATTCGTCGCGGCTATCAGCCAAGAGAAAAGCAATAAGGGAAGGATTTTTTTCAACGTCATTCTTTCACCAACCAAGGGACATTCGCACAGCCCCTGTACGAAGCCGAGAGTCTACACATTGCGATGTCAGCTGGCTACTGTCGCACCGGGGCATAGGTCACTGTTATAACTTAATTGGCCTAAACTGTGTCTGCTATTATGGCTGAAACCTGTGTCTAATAACATTATGCCCGGAATGTCTATCGGAGAGACAAAATGGAAGAAGTGAAACAGATACTACTGCGCGAGATCGATACGATAAACCGCGAGGAAAAGCGCGATAACAGACCCCGTTTCAGCTTTCAGTTCCTGAAGACCCACCCCGGCCTTTGGGCATCCATGTATGGCTGCTACGCGTTGACCGTTGCACTGATTTTCACCACCGATTTTCTCGGCTGGCCTGCATTTTGGGGAGCAACGGTGTTTGTTCTACTGATGAGTGGCCTGATGCTGATGGATATCAACCCCCGATATCGCTTTGAAGACATCGACACACTTGACCTCCGCGTGTGCTACAACGGCGAATGGTATTATGTGCGCACCCTTTCTCAGCAGGCGGTAGCTGATATTCTTGCCAGTGAAAACGTCCCCGCTAACGTTAAGCAGGGCATCAATAAACTGCTGTCGCTGAAGGGCGAAGTGGACTTCTATGATGTGTTCCACTTAACCTGGGGGCAGAAGCGCGCGGCCACGGTATAGGGCATTGATCGCGGATACCGGACGACCGCTAATACGGCCGTACCGGCCCGCTACTAGTGCTCAATACCGTCGGCGATCAGCCGTCCCAGCGTGGCAACCGCTGTTTCCTGCGACTCGCTCCACCATGCGGTGTTAAAACGGAAATAGTTGGCGTATTGCTCGCTGGAGGAGAACATTTTGCCCGGCGCAATGCTGATATCGTGGCGCAGAGCGCGATAGCACAGCTCGGTCGCATCTATCTGTTTCGGCAGTTCAATCCACAGAAAATAGCCGCCGCGCGAATCATTGATTTGCGCCCCTGCGGGCAGGTATTTTTTCAGCGCCTGACGCGCCAGATTCTTACGCTGCTCCAGCACCTGACGCAAACGCCGCAGATGGCGGTCATAGCTTCCGGTGCCCAGATAGGTGGCCAGCGCCTGCTGCATTGGCGCACTGGTCGACAGCGTGCTCATCAGCTGCAACCGTTGAATGCGCTGGGCATGTTTCCCCGCCGCAACCCATCCGACACGAAATCCTGCCACCAGATTTTTTGAAAATGAAGAGCAGTGCAGAACATGATCATGGCGGTCAAACGCCTTTGCCGGTAGCGGCTTCTCGCTGCCAAAATAGAGTTCACTGTAAACATCATCTTCAATCAGCGTGACGCTATATTGCGCCAGCAGCGCGACCAGCTGCTGTTTCTTTTCTCTGCTTAACGTGCAGCCCACCGGATTCTGCTGGTTGGTCATCATCCACAGCGCTTTTATCGGCCAGCGCTCCAGCGTACGCTTTAACTCATCAAGATCGATGCCGGTTTGCGGATCGGTGGCAATGGCCACCGACTTTAACTTGAGTCGTTCAATGGCTTGTAACGCGCCATAAAATGAGGGGTTTTCAATCGCCACCCAGTCTCCTGGCTCGGTTAACGCCTGTAGGCTGAGGTTCAACGCCTCCAGCGCACCGTTGGTAATAACAATATCATCCGGCGAGACCTGAACGCCCTGTGAGGCATAGCGCTGCGCCAGCGTTTTGCGCAGCGCTTCATTACCGGGGGGCAGATTATGCAGGGCATCAACCGCTTTCATACTGTGTGAAACGGTGGTCAACGCACGCATCATCTGGCGTTGGGGAAACAGTTCAGGGTCGGGAAACGCAGATCCAAACGGCACAATGCGCGGGTCGCGGCAGGCCTGCAACACATCAAAAATAAAAGCATTAATATCCACGGATTCAGCGAGTTGCACCTTCTGGTGGCTGGACGGCTGGCTGAGAAATTCAGCGTGAGGCGCAACAAAGTAGCCTGACTGCGGGCGAGACTGGATTAATCCCTGGCTTTCCAGTACTTGGTAAGCGTGCATTACCGTCATCAGGCTCATGCCGCTCAACCTGACCTGATCGCGCAGCGAAGGCAACTTCTCTCCCGGCAACCATATTTCAGATTCTATTTGCTGGCGAATTAGCGCCACCAATTGTTCATATTTTGCCACTGCGCTACAACTCGCTACCATCAATGAAAGCTCAACAGTATATACCCTTATTCCTCAGGTTGCAGATGGTCCTAAAGTCACAGCACGCGTGGTGAAATTCGCGCTGCCAGCAGAGTCCCAGCTCATATTATTGTTAAATCGAGTCAACCAAATAATGATATTTTAACCTGATTAAAAATGGCTAACCTTTTGTTATTAGGTATAGAAATAAAACCTACCCTCGATGAAAACAATTAAAACAGCAGATTACATTTTTTATACATAGGGATATTCTTATATGTTTATACGCCGCTATATTTCACTTCACACAACAGATTTATTCCCCCTATAGTTTCTCCAGATAACTCCAAATTTGTTAACAGGAGTTACTAATACTGATGGCTAAATTATTAACTCCGTCACATTTTCGCCCTTATTTCTTATGCTGCTTTTTATGGCAGACAATAAGACTTCATCAGGAAAAAAAACCTTCTCACTCTGATAAGTAAGGAATAGTTATGAAAATGAAGCTTTTCTTGCTGGGCTGTGGTCTTGGACTCGGCGTCATTTCTACGGGTTATGCTGCAACCGTGACCGGCACCATCAATGCAACCCTTAATTTGACCAATAGCTGTCTGGTCAACGGACAAACGGGAACCACCGGGGTTAACTTCGGTAGCCTGAACTTCGGTACCAGTCCTGCAACGTTCACCACCTTGACCGCCTCCGTATCCGGATCGGCGGGCAGCGGTATCTACGTTAACTGTAGTTCGGGCGACACCTATAACGTTCAGATCACCGGAAGTAACACTGCGCCGACGACCGTTTACGGCACCGTAACGGCCTCCCCGCGCTATCTGATCAGTACCACCAGCGCCACTACGGGTATTGCCTATACCCTTTACCCAACATCATCCTCAAGCACACCCATCGCCAACAATACCAATTTGGCGGCGAACGGCACGCCCGATCCGGTCCTGGGATCGAACTATCAGATCTTTGGTCAAATTACCGGTGGTGGTAATAGTGCGGCCATTCCGCAAGGAACCTATGCTGACGTGATCAACGTTGTCGTGAACTACTGATTGCTGCCCCGGGGAACTTATTGTGCCACATCGGGCTTATCGGTTTGCGGGCGCTATGCGCCCGCTTATCCCGCTACTGCTGCTGTTCAGCCATAGCGGATCGTCGTTACCAACCCAATCCTTTGCGGTTAACGCCGCGATTGTTAACGGTTGCGTGATATCCGGCACCAACACCGGCGTATATGGCACGCTGAATTTTGGCACCTTACCGGCTATTGGCACCTATAGCGCTAACGCCAGTCTGGTTCAGAACGCAACCATTACGCTGGCCTGCACGCCCGGCACCACGCTGAATATGAGCATTAACGGCGGCAGTTACTACGCCAGCGGCAGCCGTAAACTCCAGCAGACTACCGGAACTAATCGGGTGGCTTACAGCCTGTACAGCAATGCCGGCCTGACGACCGCTATTCCGGTTAATCAGAACGTGGCGCTGAGCTATAGCAATGCGAACAACATTATTTTACCTGTTTATGGTCATCTTCAGGTGACCGGAGTGAATACTGCCGGTAGCTATACCGACACGTTAACGGTGACGTTGAACTGGTGATTTTTGCCACAAGGAGCCATAAAGGATGATGTCATTACCGCGTATTTCCGGGCTGTTATGGGTTGCGTTCAGCATGCTGCTTTCCCTGAGTAGCCGTGCAGCAAACTCCGTGCTGATTTGGCCTATCGATCCAAAAATCAATGGTGATGAAAAAGCCGCCGAGCTGTGGCTGGAGAATCGCGGTACCAGCACGACATTAATGCAGGTTCGGGTATTTCAGTGGCAGCAAAATCAGGGCCAGGAACAGTTCCATACCCAGCAACAGGTGATGGCCAGCCCGCCGATGGTGCGCATTGAACCGGGAAAGAGACAGTTAATACGCTTAATCAAGCAGACGCCCCCCGCAGCCGGACAAGAGTCTGCCTATCAGGTGGTACTCGATGAAATCCCTACGCCGCAAAAACAGGAAGAGAATAACGTCGGGCTGAATTTACAAATGCGCTACTCCGTGCCGCTTTTTGTCTATGGTTCCGGCCTGAGCGCAAACACGATTAAACCAAACCTAAGCTGGCGGTGGGTAAGGGAGGGAAACCAGCAGGCTATCGAAATTATCAATCATGGCAATGGCCATGCACGGCTGAGTAATGTGACTTTGGGCGGACGCAGTATCACCGACAGCCTGATGGGCTACGTGCTGGCCAACGCCAGTCATACCTTCCCATTGCCGTTTAAGGCCCCGGATGGCGCAGAAATCAGCGCAGAGCTGGGCAATAAAATCAGCTGGCGCAGCAGCGCAGTGCGGTAACCCATGCAAAGATGCCGCGCTGCCTCACTATACAGCCGCACCCTGGCGATGACCGGGCTATTGAGCAGCCTGGTCTCATCAGGCATCAGCGCGGAAACATTCAACGGGCTACCGCCTCCGCCACCTGCCGCTTCGTCAACGAGAGAAAAACAAACCTGGACGCTGGCACTGATCATTAACGGCCGGGATACTGGCGAACTGATCCCGGTTCAGTTCCATGACAACCATTATCTGATCCGCGCCAGCGATCTGTTGCGTGTCGGTATTCCAAGCTCGCGCATCACTTCCACTATTATGGATGTGTCGGCTATGGAGCAGGTGAAAGCAGATTATGACAGTCAGGGCCAGCGTATCGTCCTGACCGTGCCGCCCGGTTGGTTACCCGAGCAAACAATCAGCGGCGCGGCACGTAATGGCGACTTCTACGCCGGGCGAAGTAGCAACGGGGCGTTATTCAACTACGACTTCTATACCAGTAATACTCGCGGCAGCGGTTCACACCTTTCCGCCTGGAACGAGCTGCGTCTGTTTGGCAGCAAAGGGCAGTTTTCCAGCAACGGCATCTGGCAACAGCAGCTGTCTGGCGCTTCCGCTGCTCAGAATGATGGCTATACGCGTTACGACACCTGGTGGACAAGTGAAAATGAAGAAAATGCCCAGACTTTGCGCGTCGGGGACTTGGTCACAGACTCACTGGCGTGGAGCAACAGCGTACGTCTTGGCGGGGTTCAATTTGGGCGTGATTTCTCGGTAAGACCAGATTTAATCACCTATCCACTGCCTTCATTTGCCGGCCAGGCGGCAGTCCCCTCCACCGTCGACCTGTTTATCAATGGTTATAAAAACAGCAGTAACAGCGTTCAGTCAGGGCCGTTTTCTCTGACCAATATGCCGTTTGTCAACGGTGCAGGAGAGGCGGTCGTGGTGACCACTGATGCGCTGGGACGGCGCGTCAGTACCACTCTGCCCTTTTATGTTGCCAGCGCGTTGCTGAAGAAAGGTCTTTCTGACTATGCAATATCTGGCGGCGCACTGCGTGAAAACTACGGATTAAACAGCTTTGATTATGGCCAGGCGGCAGGCAGTGGATCATACCGCTATGGGGTCAGTGACTGGCTCACTCTGGAAAGCCATGCTGAAGCAGCAAAATCGCTGGCTCTGGGCGGCGGCGGATTGCAAATGGGGATAGGGCCTTTTGGGGTAGTAAACGGTGCCATCAGCCAAAGCCAGATGCAGAGTCAGACTGGCAAGCAGTACAACTGGGGCTATCAGTATAGCGCCAGCCGTTACAGCTTCGGTTTTCAACAAACCGTTCGCTCCGCTGAATTCGCTAACCTTGCCCTGTATGGCGAGCGGCAGATTTCAAGCACGCTTACATTCGCCTCTCTGAGCCGCCGCAGCGCACAATATAGCGCCAGTCTGGCGCTGGACAGATTAGGCAATCTCGGGGCAGCGTTGATCGATATTACCCCCGGCATGGGCGAGCGTACCCGGTTGTTAAACCTGTCGTGGAGTAAAACGATATTTAAAAACAGCAACCTGTACTTATCCGCCACCCGCGATCAGCAGGAGGGGAGCTGGTCCGGCGCGCTTTCGCTGATCGTACCGTTCAGCGATCTGAGCAACGTCAGCATGACGATGCAGCGCGATGCACAGGGCAATAACTCACAGCGCATAGATGTTTCCAGGGCGATGCCGTCTGATGGTGGCCTGGCCTACAACGCCGCATGGGCCAACCAAAGCATCAATGGTGATTACCGCCAGGCCACGCTGCAATGGCGTAATAACCAGCTGGACGCATCGGCCGGTTTCTATGGCGACGACAGCTACAGCACGCGCTGGGCCGAACTGAGCGGCTCGCTGATCCTGATGGATAACAACCTGTTTGCTGCTAATCAGGTGAACGACGCCTTTGTGCTGGTGAAAACCGACTATCCGGGTATTAAAGTGAGTTATGAAAATCAGCTAATGGGCGAAACCAATAGTAAAGGGTATCTGCTGGTGCCGCGCGTCAGCGCCTGGTATCCGGCAAAATACGAGATTAATACGCTCAACCTGCCTGCGGATATGACCAGCAGCAGCGTGGAGCAGCGCTTCGCGGTCAGACGACAAAGTGGCTATCTGCTGCACTTACCGGTAACACCGCTGCGCGCCGCCAATGTGATCCTGCAAGACCAGCACGGTGAGCCACTGCCGGTATCCACCATCATCACCCGAGAAGGACAACAGGATGAATATGTCGGCTACGATGGCATCGTTTGGATGGAAAATCTGGCTATTCGTAATGTTATTCGTGCCGAGACCCCTGACGGGCGCCACTGCAACACCGAGCTGACGGTTGCGGAGACTAAGCCAAAATCACTGATGACTTATGGCCCTGTGGTCTGCGCGCTGTCATCGTTACCTACGGGAACCGCCCGATGAAAAAACCACTGTGGCTTTGCACCTTTTTGCTGTTGATGCTGTACTCTCTGGCGGGCCGGGCGGCATGTAGCATCAGCCCTACCATCGATAATGTCAGCCTGGGTACGGTGACGTCATTTGTCCTTAACACCACCCCCAGTACCGTCAGTACCACTATCACCGTTAACTGCGGTAGTGGCCTGGTGGTGCTGCTAAGCAGTGACTTTGTCTCCGTCCAGCTGACGAGCGCCACGCCTAACGCCGGGGGGCGCGGTGAACTGGCGTTTGGATCCGACAACATCCCGATCCAACTCTGTTCCACCTCTAACTGTAGCACCGAGTTAACGATAGGCGGCACGGCGACCACCTACAGCCAGAGCCAGTTGATAAACCTCGCCAATTTACTGGGGGGATTCGTCTTCCCGATCCCGTTTTATATTCGTACGCTGCCCAATGTGGTAGTACCGGCCGGAACCTATACGGGCCAGCTGTCGGTGCTGTTCACCTATCGGATCTGTACCGGCATCGGCCTGTTCGGTGCCTGCTTGCTGGGCCAGCAACAAACCGGCACGTTTACCGTACCCATTAACGTGACCATCACCATTACTAACGACTGCACGACGATAACAGCCCCAGCGATCAACTTTGGCAGCGCGCCTTTGGTGGGCAGTTTCCTGCCGGTCAGCCAGTCAATCAGCGTAATTTGTACCAAAGGCAGCACTTACACCGTGGGGTTTAACAACGGGCTACACGCCACAGGAAATCAGCGTTATATGGCAAGCGGCGGTAATCTGCTGGCCTACCAAATCTATCAGGGCAGCGGGAGTACTTACTGGGGCGATACCGGCACCGCTCGCGTATCCAGCTCAGCCTCCAACTCAATCAGCAGCGATCAGCTAACGCGAACCTTTAACTACAATGCGCTGATCCTGACCAGCCAAAATACGCCGATGGCCGGCTCCTACAGCGATACGGTGACGGTTGATTTGTCCTTTTAACCGACTGTCGGGGAGGGCTGGCATTTATGCCCCCTTCCGGTTGACGCTGACGAGTGAAATTATGAGGTGGCGCATTAATTATGCAAATTTCTGTATTTTTTTATATTTAGCAATATTCTGTTGCTTTTAAAAACAATGTTTTTTCAGCATGATTTCAGTGAGATAAAATAAATTCCCAACATTTTCTGGACGTATCACTCTCGTCTGCCAAGCTTAGAAAGTTAAAAAAAATTAATTAACAGCTGGAGGACGAATGACAGACCAATATAAAATACAGAATCCCCTTACTCAGTATCCAGCCACTGATTTCCCAAAACAGCACCAACCAGCGCCAGGCGTTCAGGCCGAAATGCGTCCGGCGCCGGACTGCGGTGAAAAAACCTGGCGCGGTAGCGGACGCTTGCAGGATCGTAAAGCGCTGGTGACCGGGGCTGATTCAGGTATCGGCCGGGCAGCCGCCATTGCCTATGCGCGAGAAGGCGCAGATGTTGCACTGTCCTACCTGCCAGACGAACAGCAGGATGCGGAAGAAGTGGCAAAACTGGTGGAACAGGCAGGACGTAAAGCCGTACTGCTGCCGGGTGACATTAGCAATGAAGCCTTTAGCAAAAAGCTGGTGGCAGACGCCCACAAAGCGCTCGGCGGACTGGATATCCTGGCACTGGTCGCCGGAAAACAGGTTGCGGTGGAAGATGTTGCCGACCTCAGCAGCGAGCAGTTCCGTAAAACCTATGAAACTAACGTCTTCGCCCTGTACTGGATAACCCAAGCGGCCATTCCTCTGCTGCCTGCGGGTGCCAGCATTATCACGACATCGTCTATCCAGGCTTACCAGCCCAGCCCCAACCTGTTGGATTATGCCTCAACCAAAGCGGCAATTATCGCCTACACCCGGGCGCTGGCCAAACAGGTTGCCGCTAAAGGGATCCGCGTAAACAGCGTGGCGCCGGGGCCTATCTGGACGCCATTGCAGATATGCGGTGGGCAGCCGCAGGACGCCATCCCGACATTCGGTCAGCAGACGCCGCTCAAGCGCGCAGGACAGCCGGCAGAACTGGCGGGCGTTTATGTTTACCTGGCTTCTCAGGAGTCCAGCTATGTTACCGCCGAGGTTCACGGTGTAACGGGTGGTAATCACCTGGGCTAAACCCTGTTTACCCGTGGGTTGACAGGGAACGTCACCCGCAGGATGCATAACCGCTGGAACGGGCTGTTTTTACCCGTTCCAGCGGTTCGCGTTCGGTTTCCGCTAACCCTCTCTGACCAGCGACCGCTGGCCTTCATTGCAATGACCTCTCTTCACAACACCAACTCCAAACGGCTCCCTGTGTAGGAAAACGCTTCCTGTGCATCCAGCCCGGCTCACCCCTAAGACAGGGTATCTTGTTATATTTTTGTTACAAAAATGTATCATTTACAATTTAGAAAGCAGATCGTAATCACATTAAAACCGCCGCTGCCAGGCTAAAAGGGTGAAAAACATAAGGAAACGTTAATGACCTCACATGTAAGCCAATCCACCTCACCTCAAAGCGGTGCCCGACGTATCTTCAACGTTACCAGCGGTAACTTCCTCGAAATGTATGATTTTATGGTATTTGGCTATTATGCCACTGCCATTGCCAAAACCTTTTTCCCCGGTGATGATCCCTTTGCCTCGCTGATGCTGACGCTAATGACCTTTGGTGCGGGCTTCCTCATGCGTCCGCTGGGAGCCATCATCCTCGGCTCATATATCGACAGGCACGGACGTCGCAAAGGTCTGTTACTTACCCTCGGATTAATGGCGCTTGGCACGCTGTCCATCGCGCTCACGCCTGGTTACAGCACGCTCGGAATGGCGGCACCGATAATGATCCTGTTGGGTCGTCTGTTACAAGGGTTCTCGGCCGGGGTCGAACTGGGCGGCGTGTCGGTTTATCTGTCGGAAATTGCGCCAAAGGGGAAAAAAGGGTTCTACGTCAGCTGGCAGTCCGCCAGCCAGCAGATTGCCGTGATCTTTGCCGCGCTGCTCGGCCTGCTGCTGAACCACCTTTTGGATAAAGGTGAAGTGACCGACTGGGGCTGGCGCATACCGTTTGTCGTTGGCTGTCTGATCGTGCCATTCCTGTTCTGGATCCGCCGCATGCTGGAAGAGACGGAAGCATTCAGCCAGCGCAAGCACCACCCCTCCATACGCCAGATTGTTCACTCGGTAGCGCGCAACTGGGCGCTGGTACTGGCTGGCATGCTGATGGTGGTCACGACCACCGTGATGTTTTATATGATTACCGCCTACACGCCAACATTCGGCAAAACCGTGCTGATGATCAGCGATAAACAGAGCTTTATGGTGACCCTGTGCGTGGGTATATCTAACCTGTTCTGGTTACCGGTAATGGGTTCACTGTCCGACCGGGTTGGCCGCCGTCCGCTGCTGCTGCTGTTTACCGTGCTGATGATCGCCACCGCATGGCCGGTACTGCACTGGCTGGTCGGATCGCCGAGCTTAGCGCACCTGCTGACGGCCGAACTCTGGCTCTCTTTCCTTTACGGCAGTTACAACGGAGCGATGGTAGTCTACCTGGCAGAGGTGATGCCCGCCGAGGTGCGCGCGACCGGATTCTCGCTGGCTTACAGTCTGGCGACGGCACTGTTTGGCGGCTTTACTCCGGCAGTGTGTAGCTATCTGATCCATGTGACGGGGGATAAAGCGATGCCGGGCGTGTGGCTCTCTTTCGCCGCCATATGCGGCCTGATCGGAACATTGATTATTAAGCGGCTGGTGAAACAGTATCAGGTGAAGCGCCTGTTGGAACCGGCTATCGAGGTATAAAATTAAGGGCGGCTCAATGAGCCGCCCTGATAAACGTTGCATCCACCGCCAGGTTATTTGCTGGCAGTTTCCATGCCCATCAAACCAATCTTCAGGTATCCGGCCTGGCGCAGTTTATCCATTACGCTCATCAGCGTTTCGTAATCCACCGACTTATCAGCCTGGAAGAAAATGGTGGTCTCTTTCTTGCCTTCGGTCTGCTGTATCAGGGTCTCGATCAGCGTCTCTTCACTTACCGCATCATTGCCAATAAACAGCTGTTTATCCGCTTTAATTGACAGGTACACCGGTTTTTCCGGGCGCGGCTGTGGCGCACTGGTAGAAGCAGGCAGATCGACACGCACGTCAACGGTAGCAAGCGGGGCGGCGACCATAAAGATAATCAGCAGCACCAGCATCACATCGATAAACGGCGTCACGTTAATGTCGTGCATTTCACCGTTGCTATCGAGATCTTCGTTCAATCGCATTGCCATAATGCTTAACCCACCCGCAGCTTCTGAGCAGGCTGAACGCGGTGAGCGCTTTCACTGGATCCGAGGTCGAGATCACGGCTTTGCAACAGCAGAACTTGCGCCGCGACATCCCCGAGTGAGGCTTTATAGCTACCGATAGTGCGTGCAAAGACGTTATAGATCACCACCGCAGGAATGGCCGCAACCAGACCAATGGCGGTAGCCAACAGCGCTTCGGCGATACCGGGAGCGACAACCGCCAGATTCGTCGTCTGGGTTTGAGCAATGCCGATAAAGCTGTTCATGATGCCCCAAACGGTTCCGAACAGACCGACGAACGGCGCTATCGCACCGATAGTGGCAAGAAAACCGTTACCCCGGCCCGCATGGCGGCTGATGGCTGCCACTCGGCGCTCAAGGCGGAAGGCGGTACGCTCTTTAATGCCGTTGTTGTCGTCAGAACCGGTGGACAGCTCCAGCTCGTTTACCGCTTCATTAACCAGCAAACGGCTGAGGCTCTGGCGATGAAAACCGTCACAGGTTTGCGCTGCATTTTCCAGCGAACGCACATCGCTTAGCAGGGCCTGCTCACGCTTAATACGCTTGCGCGCGCGGCTTAATTCGATACTTTTGCTGAAGAAAATCGCCCAAGTAACAACCGATGCCAACAGAAGCCCAATCATCACCGCTTTTACCACGATGTCTGCATGCTGGTACATGCCCCAGACGGACAGGTCCATCTGCATCAAATTATTTGTCACGCTGCGTCTCCAAGGTCTGATTGCTGACCTAAAAAATTCCAGTGCGAATGATACCAAAACAGTCGGGAATTGATAGTGTGTCTCATTACTATTTACCTTAAACGGGGCGTTTTTTACACTTTTTCCCTGCGTGCCTATGGCTATCAGGGCGGTATTTTTTTGTCACTTATCCATCGGCTTAATATCGTCGCGGCGGCTGGCGTGTTAACGTTGAAACAGGGCAGCAAAGGACACAGGATTTCCATGACCAGCAAAAAAATTGAAACGGCACTCGTCAGTGCCGGGCGCAGCAAACGTTATACCCAGGGTTCGGTAAACCCGGTTATTCAGCGAGCTTCATCGCTGGTATTTGAAAACGTCGCCGAGAAAAAACGCGCTACGGCAGGACGTGCAGACGGCGAACTGTTCTATGGTCGCCGTGGCACCCTGACCCATTTTTCGTTGCAGGAGGCGATGACTGAACTGGAGGGCGGCGCAGGCTGCGCGCTCTATCCCTGCGGTGCGGCAGCGGTGGCCAATGCCATCCTTGCCTTTGTCTCTGCTGGAGACAACGTGTTAATGAGCGGCAGCGTGTATGAACCCACGCAGGACTTCTGTACCAAGATCCTCAGCAAGATGAATGTCAGCACCACCTGGTTTGACCACAGCTTAGGGTGCGAAATCGCCGAGCAGGTGCAGCCGAACACGCGCGTCGTTTTTCTTGAGTCTCCGGCTTCCATTACGATGGAAGTGCAGGATGTCCCGGCCATCGTTGCGGCTGTACGCAGCAAAGCGCCAGACGCGATCATTATGCTCGATAACACCTGGGGAGCAGGAATTCTCTTCCGTGCTCTGGATTTCGGCGTCGATATTTCTATTCAGGCCGGGACAAAATATCTGATTGGTCATTCCGATGCGATGATCGGCACCGCCGTTGCCAACCAGCGCTGTTGGGCACAGCTGCGGGAAAATTCCTACCTGATGGGGCAAATGGTCGATGCCGATACCGCTTATATGACCAGCCGTGGCCTGCGCACCCTGGCAGTACGCCTGCGCCAGCACGAACAGAGCGCTATTCAGGTGGCACAGTGGCTGGCTGAACGTCCGGAAGTCGCGGTGGTCAACCATCCTGCCTTGCCACAGTGCAAGGGCCATACGTTCTGGCAGCGCGACTTCACCGGCAGCAGCGGTCTGTTTTCCTTTGTTTTAAAGGAAAAGATCGGCGATACGCAGCTTGCGCACTATCTGGATAATTTTAGCCACTTCAGCATGGCTTACTCCTGGGGAGGTTATGAGTCGCTGATCCTCGCCAATCAGCCCGAAGAGCTGGCGGCAATTCGTCCTGCTGGCGCGATCGACTTTAGCGGCACCCTGGTGCGTGTGCATATCGGGCTGGAAAACGTGGAAGATCTTATCGACGATTTGCGTAAGGGTTTCGAACGTTTGCATCAATAAAGCCTAAAAGAATCGATGATACCTTGCGATTTGTGTGTCTTTCATCGATGTCTTTGCGCGTAATGACGTTAGAATAGCCAATCTTATTAGCAGTACGGCAGGTGGCACTTCGCGGGCTGGCGACGAAATAGCGTTAGCAAGCTGCCATTGCTGCCGCAAGACTGGGTATCAAAGCGACGGAATAAACGGGAAAAAAAATGGATGTACTGTGCGAAATTGTTAAGGCGTTATGGCATCAGGACTTTGCCGCGCTGGCCAATCCGAACGTCATTTGGATTGTTTATGGAGTGATGTTTTTAACATTGCTATTAGAGAACGGTCTGCTTCCGGCCGCCTTTTTACCGGGCGATAGCCTGCTGCTATTAGCCGGTGCCATGATCGCCAAAGGGGTAATGGATTTTATCCCCACCATGATGATCCTGACCGTGGCCGCCAGTCTCGGCTGTTGGCTGGGCTATTTGCAAGGCCGCTGGTTGGGCAATACCAAACTGGTGAAAAGCTGGCTGTTCCACCTGCCGGAACAGTATCACCAGCGCGCCCGGCATCTGTTCAATCGTCACGGTCTGATGGCTCTGCTGCTTGGCCGATTTTTGGCGTTCGTTCGGACTATCCTGCCTACGCTTGCCGGGATTTCCGGCCTGAAAAACGGGCGTTTTCAGCTGTTCAATTGGCTCAGCGGTTTACTGTGGGTGATGATTCTGGTCGGCCTCGGTTATGCCATAAGCCAGGTGCCATTTATTAAGCGCCATGAAGATCAGATGATGGCCTGCCTGATGGTGCTACCGCTGGTGATGTTGTCCATTGGGCTGATTGGCAGTATTGCGGTGGTGGTTCGCAGTAAAAAGGCCCGATAAATATCGGGCCTGAAGCGGTAACGACATGGCGAGATTAAGCGCTCATGCCGCTCGGACGATCGGAGGGCTGGGCTATGCGCCCAGCCGCACTGATATCAGGCACTCTGCAATTGTTCTGCCGTGCGTTCAACCAGAGCCAGCAGCAGTTTAATATCCTGTAGGCTCACCGTCGGATTCAGCAACGTCATCTTCAGGCAGGTGATGCCCGCAAACTCAGTGACGCCAACGTTGGCTCGCCCGGACTCCAGCAACGCATCGCCAATCTGCTGGTTAAGCAGCGCGACGGCAGCATCACTGCCGTCAGCCAGCTGCTGCGGACGGTAGCGGAACAGCACGCTAGCCAGCTGCGGCTGCATGACCAGCTCCAGTGACGCCAGCTCATCCACATACTGCGCAACCTGCTGTGCCAGCGTGACGCCGTGATCGATGATCTCGGCATACTGTTTTTCGCCCAATGCTTCCAGGCCCATCCACAGTTTCAATGCGTCGAAACGGCGAGTGGTCTGTAACGATTTGGAGACCAGGTTGGGTACGCCCTGCGCTTCATCGAACTCAGAGTTCAGATAAGCGGCCTGATAACGCATCAGCTCATAATGGCGCGCTTCTTTTAACAGGAAAGCGCCGCAGCTGATGGTCTGGAAGAACTGCTTATGGAAGTCCAGCGTAATGGAATCCACCAGTTCAATCCCGTCCAGATAGTGACGGTACTGTTCAGACATCAGCAGCGCGCCGCCCCATGCAGCATCAACGTGCACCCAGATCTGATGTTCTGCCGCCAGTTGCGCAATGTCACGCAGCGGATCGATAGCACCAGCATCAGTGGTTCCGGCGGTAGCGACGATCGCGAGGATCTGTTCGCCGTTGGCCTCGGCCTGCGCCACTTTTTCCGCCAAATCATTGATATCCATGCGCGCGAAGCGGTCGGTTTTCACCAACGTCACCGACTGATAGCCCAGCCCCATCAGCGCCATATTCTTCTGTACCGAGAAGTGAGCGTTTTCAGAGCACAGCACTTTAATCTTACGCAGATCGCCCACCAGTCCATCCTGCTGGATGGAATGACCCTGGCGGGCAAAGAAGGCGTCACGCGCCAGCATCAGACCCATCAGGTTACTCTGGGTGCCACCGCTGGTGAATACGCCAGCATCGCCAGCCTGGTAGCCAACCCGGGTACGCAGCCATTCAATCAGCTTCATCTCAATGAGGGTGGCTGACGGGCTTTGATCCCAGGAGTCCATGCTTTGGTTGGTGGCGTTAATCAGCACCTCGGCTGCCTGGCTGATCACCAGGCTTGGGCAGTGAAGATGCGCCACGCACTGCGGATGATGCACCGCAAGGCTGTCTTTCAAAAAGAATTCAACCGCACGCTCAATGGCGACCTGGTTGCCCAGGCCCTGAGGATTGAAATCCAGCGCAATACGTTCACGCAGTTCGGCAACGGTTTTGCCCTGATACATTTCGGGCTGTTGCAACCACTGCACCACGGCTTCGCTACTTTGCGCTATCGCCTGCTGGTATGCCTCGCGGCTTTGCGCGCTGGCGGCCAGAATAGGATTCAATCTGGACATCAATTTACTCCACACAAACCGGCTTGACGCCAGCGGCTAACAGCGCCATTTCAAATTTATCGAGGAAAATCGCCAGCTCTTCATTGGAGATCAACAGGGATGGCAACAGACGCAGTACGCAACCGTGACGCCCGCCGCGCTCAAGGATCAGCCCGTTCTCGAAGCATTTTTTCTGTAGCAGAGCCGATAACTCGCCATCAGCCGGGTAGCAGCCCATGTGATCCTGCGCTTCGCCAGGTTTGACGATCTCAACCCCGAGCATCAGGCCGAGGCCACGCACATGACCGATGACCGGATAGCGTTTTTGTAACTCAGCCAGCTGCGCTTTCAGCCATTCGCCCTGTGCGGCGACTTTATCGGCAAGTTTATTATCTTTCAGATACTGCAAGGTAGTCAGACCGGTTGCCATCGCCAGCTGGTTGCCACGGAAAGTGCCGGTATGATGACCCGGTTCCCAGGCGTCGAACTGCTTCTTGATACCCAGTACCGCCAGCGGTAAACCGCCGCCGACCGCTTTGGACATCACGATGATGTCCGGTTCAATACCCGCATGTTCAAAGGCAAACAGTTTTCCGGTACGCGCGAAGCCAGCCTGAACTTCATCAATAATCAGCAGAATACCGTGTTCTTTCGTCACTTTACGGATGCGTTGCAGCCACTCTGCCGGAGCCGGATTAACCCCACCTTCGCCCTGCACCGCTTCCAGAATAACGGCAGCAGGTTTACGCACGCCGCTCTCGACGTCGTTGATCAGGTTTTCAAAGTAGTAGGTTAATGCCTGTACGCCCGCTTCGCCGCCGATGCCCAGCGGGCAACGATACTGATGCGGATAAGGCATAAACTGTACTTCCGGGATCATGCCGTTCACCGCTTCTTTCGGTGACAGATTGCCGGTTACCGCCAACGCGCCGTGTGTCATGCCGTGATAGCCACCGGAGAAACTGATCACACCGGTACGGCCGGTGTACTTTTTCGCCAGCTTCAGTGCGGCTTCAACCGCATCAGCCCCGGAGGGACCGGTAAACTGTAGGCAATACTCTTTGCCTTCGCCCGGCAGCAGAGAGAGCAAATATTCAGAGAAGCGATCTTTTAATGGCGTAGTCAGATCCAGTGTATGTAACGGCAAGCCGCTGGTAATGACATTTTGGATGCTTTGCAATATATCAGGATGGTTGTGTCCCAGTGCCAGCGTACCTGCACCAGCCAGGCAATCAAGATATTGATTACCCTCAACATCAGAAATCCACACGCCCTCAGCCTTTGCAATGGCTAACGGCAATTTGCGCGGATAACTCCTGACATTCGATTCAAATTCAGCTTGTCGCGCCAAATAGGTTTCATTGTTACCATCAAATGAAGTCGCACCTAAATTATCAATACGGACTTTATCCGTCATCATATCACTCCTACAACTGGGGGTATCAGTTACGCCGCAGTTGAAAATTTAAATTAAAGGAAAATTACCACTGTTAAAAACGCGGCCAATATATGGCTTTTTAAGTATCTTCTCAATCACTTATTTTTTTAAGATTTTGTTAATAATTATCAGTGCGTTACATGTTATTTTCTCCGTTACCGTCTGTTACAATGCGTGGTGAACGCTACCCCATATAGCGCATACGCATCATTTCTTCTCCCGGCGTCACGCCGAAGTAACGTTTAAATTCTCGCGAAAACTGCGACGGGCTTTCATAGCCGACCTTCAGCGCCGCCACGCCGGCCTTCATCCCTTCCTGTAACATCATGATCCTCGCCTGATGCAATCTGTAACTTTTCAGGTACTGCAAAGGAGAGGTACTGGTGACGGCCTTGAAGTTATGATGGAAGGCCGAAACGCTCATATTGGCCTCCGCCGCCAGCTGGTCAACGCTCAGGCTATCGGTGAAATGATGTTCAATGCGCCGCAGCGCGCGGGCTATTTGGCTGAACTGCGTTTGACGGCTGACCAGAGACAGCAGCGCACCGCCACAGGGCCCTTGCAGCACATGGTAGAGAATTTCACGCACGATATATGGGCCGAGCACGCGGGCATCGCGCGGATGCGCCATCGCATCCAGCAGGCGTTCGGTGGCACACAGCATCTCTTCCGTTAGCAGCGCGGAGTGGATGCCGTGAGTGAGCGGAGGCGGATGAAGCTCGTCGTCTTCACCGATATCGATCAGCAGATCCTGTAGCTGGAGCGCATCCACCCGCAGTGACAGCCCGGCGAGCGGCAGTTCAGGGGTAGCAGAGGTTTCGCATTCAAACGGCAGCGGTACCGTTAGCATCAGGTATTTGCTGGCATCATAGTGAAAAACACGCTGGCCGAGATAACCGGTTTTCTCGCCCTGGAACACAATCACAATCGCCGGTTTATACATCACCGGCTGACGTACCGAGCCAGATTCGGAATGAAACAGAGTGATGCCCGGGACCGGGTTTAATTTATCCTGCTTCACCAGACGGGTGACCTGTTGCGCCAGCCGGGCACAGACGATTTTTCGATCCATAGGTGTTAGCCGCTCGCTGAAAGAATCAT
Organism: Erwinia piriflorinigrans CFBP 5888; assembly: GCF_001050515.1. Taxonomy (GTDB): domain Bacteria; phylum Pseudomonadota; class Gammaproteobacteria; order Enterobacterales; family Enterobacteriaceae; genus Erwinia; species Erwinia piriflorinigrans. The sequence goes on along the minus strand of NZ_CAHS01000006.1, from coordinate 83,015 downwards.
GCGCCTATCATCACCGGAGGCAGATCTTTTCTCCAGCAGTTTGGAGGATTGGGCAAGATTCAGCGAGAAATGGGCACTGAATAACACGTTGCGCCCCCTCACGCGCATCGAATGTCTGTTTCTCACCCACCGCTTATCTATGCATCAACTAGAATTAATCTCACCCATCGGTTTCAGTACACCGGTTAACCTGCACAACAGGAGATATCATGCCAAATCAACCGATCATCAAATTACACGACGGAAACAGGATGCCGCAGCTCGGCCTGGGCGTCTGGCAGGCCAGCATTGATGAGGCGCGCAGCGCGGCAGTTAAAGCACTTTCCGTGGGCTATCGCTCCATCGATACCGCCGCCATCTATAAAAATGAGGAAGGCATCGGCCAGGCACTGCGGGAGACCGATGTTGCTCGCGACGATATTTTTATCACCACCAAATTATGGAATGACGATCAGCTGAACGCACAGCAGGCGCTGGAAACCAGTCTGAAAAAATTGCAGCTAGAGCGTGTCGATCTCTACCTGATGCACTGGCCGTGTCCGCAGACAGACAATTATGTCGCCGCCTGGCAACAGATGATCTCACTGCAACAGCAGGGGCTGACCAAAAGCATTGGCGTCTGCAATTTTAATGAACCGCATTTAAAACGCCTGATGGACGAAACGGGCGTCAGGCCGGTGATCAACCAGGTAGAATTGCATCCGCTGTTACAGCAGCGCACTCTGCATGCATGGAACGCCCTGCACCAGATTCAGACGGAGTCATGGAGCCCGTTGGCTCAGGGGGGTAAAGGCGTATTCGACCGGGAAGAGATCAAGAAACTGGCGAAAAAATATGGCAAAACCCCGGCACAGGTAGTTATTCGCTGGCACCTGGACAGTGGTCTGGTGGTGATCCCTAAATCGATCACGCCATCACGTATTGAAGAGAACTTCAACGTGTTTGATTTTCGTCTGGAAAAAACGGAAATCAGCGAGATTACCGCGCTGGACCAGGGCAAGCGCCTTGGGCCGAACCCGGAAGAACTGGATTAACCCGCAGATGCAGGGCGACCATAAAGGTCGCCCACTGCTGATTCAGCCCGCCTGCGGTGTCGGGTTGACCACCAGCTGCCCCGCCGTTCCGCGATCGGCCATCTCCAGCGTCTGGCTGTAGTAGACAAACGGGAAATGATCGGACGATGGCTGTGTAAAGGAGACAAACAGCTCCACATTGCCATCAACCCAGACGGTATCTTTCCAGCCACGATCCTCCGCCATCGGCTGCGCGCCATTGACGTTTTTGATCAGGAACATCACTCCCTGAATATGGAACGCCTGCGGCGTATCCGCGTGTATGGTCCAGCGCTCATAACTTCCCTGCTGCGCCTGGGCGTCAACGCGCAGCATATCCCACAGAGCACCGTTAATGCCTGGCGGCGAATCCTCAAGACGTAACTCACGCGTGCGGCTCACCGCACCTTCAATGATCTGATCGGGCAGCAGACGCATCGGTAAGTTGTCCGTCATCAGCGGCAACAGGCCGGTAGGCCGTAACGTGAGAATAAGGGTTGAGGTCAGAATAGAAGATGGCTCAAAGAAACCACGCAGGCGGTCAACAATACCCGCCGCTTCACCGGCGGTGATCGCCACTTCATTCCCCTGCGACATATCCACCAGCACTTCACGCCGCTCTCCCGGAGCCAATGAGAGCTGTGACACCGCAACCGGTGCTGGCAGGAATCCCTGGTCGCTGGCGATCACATTGAATGGACGGTCATCGCTCATCCGCAGCAGATAGCGGCGCGCGTTTGACGCATTCAGCAAACGGAGACGCACCCAGCCGCGCGAGACTTCGACAAACGGGTTTTGTACGCCGTTGACCAACAGGATATCACCAACAAATCCGCCATTCCCGGAGGGGGTGTACATCGGGGTGCCAAAATTATCCAGACGCTTGTCCTGAATAATCAGCGGGAAATCGTCGACGCCGTAGTGGTTAGGAATTTGTAAGGACTTACTAACTTCATCTTCCACCAGCCACATGCCTGCCAGCCCGTTATAGACGTGCGGAGCCATACGGTTCGGCGTATTGGCGTGATACCAGCAGGTAGCCGCCGCCTGACGGATCGGCACGACCGGCGCCCAGTCAACGCCAGGCGACATCAGACGTGCGGCCCCGCCCATCAGCGCACCCGGCACCTGCAAACCGCTGACCGTCATCGCCACCGGTTCAGTCAGACGGTTGCTGTATATCAGCTTCACGTCGTCGCCGTTCCACACCCGTACCGTTGGGCCAAGATACTGGCCGTTAATTCCCCAGACTGCCGCCTTAGTGCTACCGTTAAATGACCAATGGCTACGTTGCAGCGTCAGAAAAAGCGGCTGCCCACGACGTGACTCAATCAGCGGAGGGATCGGTAGCGCGATGCCCGGTACTGCGGCACGGGCGCTGAAAGGTAAAGAGGAAGCACAGAGGGCAATGCCCGAGGCCTGAAGAAATTGACGACGACTGAAGGACATACCCACTCCGTAAGCCAAAAATGGGCCACCCCGGTGGCCCCGTTACTTTTTATCATTCTGCGCGGACGGTCTGGCCGCATGGCGATGCCATTAAATTTATAGCTTACCTGAGGCTTCGCGTTCGGCGACTTCGGCATTTAGCTCATCCAGCTTCGCGGACATCAGCTCACGGCAATGCGTCGCCAGCTTACGCACCGACTGGTCGGCAAAGGCCTGGGTATCTACCGGCGGCAACATTTCAACAATCGCCAGACCATTTTTCAGCCGGTTCAACTTAATTTTGCCATGAGTGTTGGAAACCACTACCGGGATAATCGGCACGCCAGCCGCAACGGCAGCATGGAACGCGCCGGTCTTAAACGGCAGCAGGCCACGACCACGACTGCGGGTTCCTTCCGGGAACATCCAGAAAGAGATTTTCTTCTTTTTGAACTGCGCAACCAGCTCACCGATAGTGCCATGCGCTTTGGTGCGGTTTCCCCTGTCGATCAGCAGGTTGCCGGTCAGCCAGTAAAGCAGGCCAAAAAACGGTATCCACAGCAGGCTGGTCTTGCCAACGGTCACGGTAGTCGGCTGCACGATGGCAGCGGCGGTGACCATATCAAAGTTATTCTGGTGGTTGCAGATATAAATCGCATTCGGATAGTTTTCAGCTCCTGCGGGCTTTCGCAGCTCAACCTTGAGGCCAAGCACCGGCGCAAGGCGACCAAAAAGATGGCCAAACGTCGCCACATGGCGTGGATTCCGGGGGCTGAACAGACAGTAAATACAGCCAAAAATACACACCAGCAGAGAGTAAACCACGACGACAATTGTTCGTAACAGAGCAAGCATCAGAACCTCATATCCCTTATTCCCGTCATCGTTCAGGCAGCACAGACGCTGGTGTATTTCGCAGTGCGAATCACCAACATCCAGGCCCTGACGATACAGCAATACGCTTTCTTAAAAGTAGAAATCATACTATTCAGTCAGTTGACTAAGCTATTTTTCAGATAAAACAGAGGATCACTCCCCGCTGTTATCCACGGCAGCTGCACGCACCGCACCTTCCACGTCAACCCGATCAATACGCTGGAGGCCACGCGGCAACAGCGTGCCTCGGCGACCACGCTCGGCACGGAATTTCTGCAAATCAGCAGCTTTCAGCGTCAGCTTACGTTTGCCGACATGCAAGGTAATATCGCTTTCGGGCGTCAGTAGCAGCAGCCAGGCCAGCTTATCTTCCCCTGAAGCCGCCTCGGCAGAAGGGATGGAAACAATTTTATTGCCTTTACCCTTCGACAGCTGAGGCAGGTCGCCCACCGGGAACATCAGCATACGGCCAGCAGCGGTGATCGCCAGCAGCAAATCGTCATTGCTGTGGATGGCTAACGGAGCCATCACTTTGGCATTTGTCGGAAGGCTTAACAGCGCCTTGCCAGCGCGGTTACGCGACACCAGATCGGCAAAGGTGCAGACAAAACCATAACCGGCATCAGAAGCCATCAGCAGTTTCTGCGTATCCTCAGCCATCAGCACCTGTTCTACCACCGCCCCCGGCGGCGGGGTCAGTTTACCGGTGAGCGGTTCGCCCTGACCGCGCGCTGACGGTAACGTCACCGGATCAAGCGCATAGCTGCGCCCGGTAGAGTCAATAAACACAACCGGCTGGTTACTCTTACCGCGCGCCGCGCCGAGGAAGCTATCCCCGGCTTTGTAACTGAGGCCAGCGGGATCGATATCATGGCCCTTAGCGCTGCGCACCCAGCCACTCTGTGACAAGACGATAGTCACCGGTTCTGACGGCATAAGTTCATGCTCACCGATCGCTTTTGCTTCTTCGCGCTCGCGCAACGGTGAGCGGCGATCGTCGCCATAGGCATCGCTGTCGGCCTGCAATTCTTTCTTCAGCAGGGTATTCATTTTGCGTTCGGAGGCCAGAAGACCTTCCAGATGGGCGCGCTCTTTTTCCAGCTCATCCTGTTCGCCACGGATCTTCATCTCTTCCAGTTTAGCAAGATGGCGAAGTTTCAGTTCAAGGATCGCTTCTGCCTGGATTTCTGAGATATCAAAGCGCGACATCAGCACCGGCTTAGGTTCATCCTCGGCACGGATAATCTCAATTACTTCATCAATATTGAGAAAGGCCACCAGCAAACCGGCAAGAATATGCAGGCGTTTCAGCACTTTTTCCAGACGATGATTCAGACGGCGACGTACGGTATCGCGACGGAACACCAGCCACTCGGAGAGGATCTCCAGCAGATTTTTTACCGCCGGACGATTGTTCAACCCAATCATATTCAGATTGATACGATAGCTGCGCTCCAGATCGGTGGTGGCGAACAGGTGATTCATCACTTGATCCATGTCCACACGATTGGAACGCGGAACGATGACCAGCCGGGTTGGGTTTTCATGGTCGGACTCATCGCGCAAATCTTCAACCATCGGCAGCTTTTTATTGCGCATCTGTGCGGCGATCTGTTCCAGCACGCGTGCGCCGGAAACCTGGTGCGGCAACGCGGTGATCACCACGTCGCCCTCTTCCTTCTTCCACACCGCGCGCATACGCACCGAACCGCGCCCGTTCTGATAGATTTTGCGAATTTCACTACGCGGAGTGATGATTTCCGCTTCGGTCGGATAGTCCGGCCCCTGGACAATATCCAGCAGTTCATCCAGAGTGGTTTTTGGGCTGTCGATCAACGTGATGGCGGCTTTCGCCACTTCCCGCAGGTTATGCGGGGGAATGTCGGTGGCCATGCCGACGGCAATCCCGGTGGTGCCGTTCAGCAGAATATTCGGCAGGCGTGCCGGTAGCATCGACGGCTCCTGCATGGTGCCGTCAAAGTTCTGCACATAGTCGACGGTGCCCTGGCCCAGCTCCCCCAGCAACACTTCAGCATACTTTGACAAACGCGACTCGGTGTAACGCATTGCCGCAAAAGATTTAGGATCGTCCGGCGCGCCCCAGTTTCCCTGGCCATCCACCAGCGGGTAGCGATAGGAGAAGGGTTGCGCCATCAGCACCATCGCTTCATAACAGGCACTGTCACCGTGCGGATGGTATTTACCCAGTACATCCCCGACGGTACGCGCCGATTTTTTAAACTTAGCGTTGTTGCTCAGCCCCAGCTCCGACATCGCATACACGATACGGCGCTGGACAGGCTTCAACCCATCGCCAATATAGGGCAGCGCGCGATCCATGATGACGTACATGGAATATTTAAGGTAAGCATTTTCAGTAAACTCATGCAGGGCGAGACGCTCTGCACCATCCGGCGTCAGGTCACTCATTCTTTATCTTTTCCTCATATCGCGGCGCGTTCAGGGCCAGCACCGCCACAGCGGTAAGTTTGGCGAGGATAGTACCTTATCTGGTAAGGGTCTGTCACAGAGATCGGTGGTTAAGCGGGGGGCTGCCTGCAACGAATAGTATCATGCAGCGGTGAAACAGGATTTACGCCGCGATCCTTCGCTGAATCACCTAAAAATGGGGAGGCATCATTGTCCGAAGGCTCCATGAGTGAAGGCCAGGCATTGCGCTCCGGCCTTTTCGTTCAGCCCTTCATCGCTAACCATTGCCCCACTATCATCTGGTATTCGCCGTTGGCTTTACTCAGATGTAGCCACTGGTCAACGTACATCTTCCAGCTGATATCATCGCGCGGCAACATCCACGTCTTCTCGCCGTACTGCAAAGGCTTGTCAGGATTGATGGCGCAAAGCTGTGGATAGCGTTTCTGCTGATAGAGCGCTTCAGAGGCATCGGTTATCATCACGTCCGCCTTTTTGTCGACCAGCTGCTGGAAGATCGTCACGTTATCGTGAAACAACGTCAGGTTAGCCTGCGGCAGATAAGCATGTGCAAAAGCCTCATTGGTGCCGCCCGCTGGTTCGATCACCCTCACCGTCGGCTTATTCATCTGCTCAAGGGTGCGGTATTTATTTTTATTTGCACAGCGCACCAGGGGAATTTTACCATCGCTATCCAGCGGGTTAGCAAACCATGCGCTCTGCTGGCGCTTCAGGGTGACCGATACGCCTCCCAGCGCCACATCGCACTGTTTGTTGATAAAGTCGTCGGTCAGGGTTTTCCATGTAGTTGGCACCCACTTCACCTCCGCTCCCAGACTTTTTGCCAGTGACTGCGCCAGTGAAATATCGATCCCCTCATAGCTGCCATCCGCACGCAGATACGTATAGGGTTTATAGTCCCCGGTGGTACAAACGGTCAGGATTTTACTCTGCATCACCCTATCGAGATGCGATTGCGCACTGGCGCTACCTGCCACTAACATCAGAGCCAAAATCCCTGTTTTCATCATCATTTTCTCTCTCGTTATGGGTCTTTATGACTACGGATTATTGCCTTAAACGCAATAGTATTGTGACCTAAACCACATTTTTTCGGCAATATCCGTCCTGTAGACTCGCATTCATTGCCCACCGTTGCGAGATATTCATGAAACAGATCCTTATTATTGATGCTGGTAAAGCCTTTGCTCACTCTAAAGGTGAGCTAAACCACACCTTAACCGATATTGCCGCCAGCTTGCTGCGTGACGCGGGTCATCACGTCAATATCACCGTTGTGGATGATGGCTACGTGGTAGCCGACGAAGTCGAAAAATATCTCGCCGCCGATACCGTCATCTATCAGATGCCGGGCTGGTGGATGGGAGAGCCGTGGACGCTGAAGAAATACATTGATGAAGTCTTTACCGAAGGCCATGGAAAACTCTATGCCAGCGATGGCCGCACCCGCACCGATGCGGCAAAGCAATATGGCTCCGGCGGTCTGTTGCAGGGCAAAAATTATATGTTGTCCCTGACCTGGAATGCCCCTTTACAAGCCTTTACCGATCCGCAGCAGTTTTTTGAAGGCGTGGGAGTCGATGGCCTGTATTTGCATTTTCACAAGGCGAATCAATTCCTTGGCATGCACGCTTTGCCGACCTTTATCTGTAACGATGTGATCAAACAGCCAGATGTCACCGGTGATATTGTGCGCTATCGGACTCATCTGAGCGAAATCTTTGCTTAACTGATTACCTGATTTGTAGAAAAAAGGAAATCGTATGCTGACCGTTCTCGCTGAAATTTGTATCAGGCCAGGCCGCCGCAATGCCGTTTTACAGGCAATTGAGGAACTGATCCCGATGGTACTGGCGGAGGAAGGCTGCGGAAGCTACCAGGCACTGATCGATCATAAGGCTCAAGTCCCCTGGAAACAGCACTCCCCACATTCGATTTTTATGGTGGAACACTGGGAATCGCTGCGTCATCTTGAACAGCATCAGCAAGCGCGACACATGGAACATCACCGGGCTGCGATAAGGGATGATGTTATTGACGTAAAAATCTTTGTGCTGGAACCCACCGTTAAATAACACTGGCCAGAGGTGTTACGGCCGATCCATGCTGTGGATCGGCCTTTTTACAGCAGCGTGTTGCTGGCAAACTGCTCGGCCAGATAATCAAGAAAACAGCTGATACGTGCCGAAAGCGTACTGTTACGATAGTAGACCGCATGGATTGGATGGCGCATTTCATGGGTTTGCGATTCCAGTACCGGCACCAGACGGCCAGAAGCCACATCCTCACGGCTCAGAAAATCGGAAATACGCACGATCCCCATGCCGTTTACCGCCAGCTGGCGCAACGTCTCACCGCTGGAAGCGCTAATGGTGGGTTTGATATGCAATAATTCGCCTTCCGAGCGCCAGATCGGCCAGATATTATGCTGTTCCAAATTGCAGAACCCCAGCAACCGGTGATTGGCGACCAGATCCGCCACGCTCTCGGGTTCGCCGCATTCGGCAAGATAGGCCGGACTTGCCACCAGACGTAGCTTGCTGTTGCCCAGAGAGCGGGCATGCAGCGTAGAATCGCGCAGTTCACCGATGCGGATAGCGATATCGGTCTGCTGCTCTAGCAGGTCGATTACCACCTCATCCGTATTTAACTCCAGCTGGATCAGCGGGAAACGCCGTGAGAACTCGGGGATAAGCGGCACGATCGCATGTAACATAAACGGCGTAGCGGCATTGATGCGCAGCCGCCCGGAGGGGATCTCTCGCCGCTGGCAATCTGTTCTTCAGCGGCTTCTACTGAACGAATGATCTGCCGCGCATGTTGCAAAAAAATCTGCCCTTCTTCGCTCAGCGCAATACGGCGGGTCGTGCGATGCAACAGGGTCGTTTGCAGTTTGCTTTCCAGCCGACTCAGCGCCCGACTGATGCCGGATGTCGTCTGATTCAGCTGGTCTGCGGCAGCGGTGATCGAACCGCTGTCGACCACCACCACCCACGCACGTAGCTCTTCCAGGGTAATTTTCACCGGCTGCTCTCTGTCAGTTGATACATCTTCCCGGCAACGGCTTTAGACTTCGACTTCGGCGCTGTCGCCTTTTTCCTGTAGCCAATTACGGCGATCCTCGGATCGTTTCTTCGCTAACAGCATATCCATCACCGCCAGCGTTTGATCCACATCCTCATCGCCTATCGTTAACTGCACCAGACGACGGGTGTTAGGATCGAGCGTGGTTTCACGCAGCTGTAACGGGTTCATTTCACCCAACCCTTTAAAGCGCTGCACGCCCGGTTTGCCTTTCTTACGCTTCAGCTGCTCAAGGATGCCCGCTTTCTCTTCTTCGTCCAGCGCGTAATAGACTTCTTTGCCCAAGTCGATGCGGTAAAGAGGCGGCATGGCGACATAAACGTGGCCATTTTTCACCAGCATGCGGAAGTGGCGCACAAACAGGGCGCATAGCAGAGTCGCAATATGTAGACCGTCGGAGTCAGCATCGGCAAGAATGCAGATTTTCCCGTAACGCAGTTGGCCGAGATCTTCGCTATCAGGATCGATGCCGATCGCCACCGAAATATCGTGCACTTCCTGCGAGGCCAGTACCTCATCAGAGGAAACTTCCCAGGTATTCAGGATTTTACCCTTCAGCGGCATAATCGCCTGGAATTCACGGTCGCGCGCCTGCTTGGCAGAACCGCCCGCCGAGTCCCCTTCCACCAGAAACAGTTCGGTTCGACTCAAATCCTGTGCGGTGCAGTCAGCCAGTTTCCCCGGCAGCGCAGGGCCGCTGGTGAGCTTTTTACGCACCACTTTCTTTGCCGCACGCATACGGCGCTGGGCGCTGGAGATCGCCAGCTCGGCCAGCATTTCTGCCGCCTGGACATTCTGATTCAGCCACAGGCTGAAAGCATCTTTGACTACGCCTGAAACAAACGCGGCGCACTGACGTGATGACAGGCGCTCTTTGGTCTGACCGGCGAACTGTGGGTCCTGCATTTTTACCGACAGCACGTAAGCACAGCGATCCCAGATATCTTCCGCCGACAGCTTCACGCCACGCGGCAGAATATTGCGGTATTCACAAAATTCGCGCATCGCATCCAGTAAGCCCTGGCGCAGTCCGTTAACGTGAGTGCCACCCTGCATCGTAGGGATCAGGTTCACGTAGCTCTCGGTCAGCAGCTCTCCCCCCTCCGGCAGCCATAGCAGCGCCCAGTCTACCGCTTCAACATCTCCGGAGAATGTCCCGACAAAGGGTTTTTCGGGCAGCAGGGGCAGGCCGTTGACCGCCTCCATCAGATAGTCGGTCAGACCATCTGCGTAGCACCAACTCTGTTCGGTTTTGTTCAGCTTGTCTTTAAAAACGATTTCCACGCCGGGACAGAGCACCGCTTTGGCTTTTAGCAGGTGGCTTAAACGCGACACCGAAAAGCGGGGACTGTCGAAGAAAGACTCATCTGGCCAGAACTGTACGCGAGTACCGGTGTTACGCTTACCGACCGTGCCGGTAACCGTTAATTCCTGAACTTTATCACCATTCTCAAACGCCATTTCATACACTTCGGCATTGCGGCGTACGGTGACTTCGACGCGTTTTGACAACGCGTTAACCACCGAGATCCCCACGCCGTGCAGGCCGCCGGAAAACTGATAGTTTTTATTAGAGAATTTTCCTCCGGCATGCAGACGGCAGAAAATCAGCTCAACCGCCGGTACGCCCTCTTCGGGATGGATATCCACCGGCATGCCGCGCCCGTCGTCAATCACTTCCAGTGACTGGTCGGGATGCAGGATCACCTCCACGCGTTTGGCGTGACCGGCCAGCGCTTCATCCACGCTGTTATCGATCACTTCCTGGCCTAAATGATTTGGGCGCGAGGTATCGGTGTACATACCCGGGCGGCGACGCACGGGTTCAAGTCCGCTGAGAACCTCAATGGAATCTGCGTTGTAGCTGGATTGGGTCATGGTAACAATCTGATTAGTGGTGGCTAAAAATGCGTGGCCAGACTCCGGCTCGGCTCAATCCTTAACGCTAAGGAAATCGAGGATGGCGGAGAAATGACGTTCGAATCCGACAAAAGCATGATTTCCGCCCTGTTCTACCGTCTGTCGGCAGGCGCTGTAATAGTCCAGAGCCTGGCGGTAGTCGAGCACTTCATCGCCCGTTTGCTGTAGTAACCAGAGCAAATCCGGTGACTCCAGCGGGTCAATTTGCATGACTTTTAGATCGTAAATATGGCGTGACTCTAACACATATTGCTGGCCGGTGTACGGGTTCTCGTTTTCACCGAGGTAATCGACCAGCAGCTCAAATGGGCGCACGGCGGGATTGACGATCGCCGCAGGCAGGGTAAAGCATTGCGACAGCCAGGTTGCGTAATAGCCGCCCAACGAAGAGCCGATAATCCCCAACGGCTCGCCGGCCGACTGCATCACGAAATCCTCCAGCAGCTGAGCAGCCTCTGCCGGATAAGCCGGAAGCTGAGGCACATAAAGGCGAATATCAGGATGATACTGCGCCAGCCACTGCCCGAACTGGGTCGCCTTAGCCGATCGTGGCGAACTGTTAAAACCATGCAGATAAAGCAACGTAGCCATAGGTCAGTACCCTTCCGAGTCGAGATCCGGGTTAAACATGCGGGTGTTCAGACGCCGAACCTCAGTCTCCAGACGGCCATCTTCATGCAGTTCCAGATAGCGCCAGCCCGGCGCTTCGGCATCAATCGTAAAATTAGTACAGTGCGGCTTGAACTGCACGCAGGTTGACGGCGTTGCCAACACGCGTCGTCCTTGCCAGTTGAGGTCAAGCTCTTGATGAATATGACCACATATCAGCGTTTTTGCCAGCGGATAGCGCTGCAAAACAGCATCAAGCATATGCGGATTACGCAGACTGTGCTGGTCAAGCCATGAGCAGCCGGAAGGCAAGGGATGATGATGCAGTAAGATCAGCGTGTGACGCTGCGGTTCAGCGGCCATCGCCCGTTCCAGCCATTCCAGCTGGTAATCGCTCAGTTCACCGTGAGGCACCCCGTAGACCTGACTGTCCAGCAGCACGGCTTGCCAGCGATCTCCTACCAGCACCTGCTTTTGGTCAGCAATGCTGGATGCCCCCAACGTTCTGAACATCATTGGTTGATAGTCATGATTGCCGGGTAGCCAGACGCAGGGCGCAGGCAAGCGAGCAATACCCTCAGCAAAATGCTGATAGGCTTCCATCGAGTGGTCCTGCGCCAGATCGCCCGTGGCAACGATCAGGTCATAGTGCGCTTGTTCTGCAACGATAGCTTCCAGCACCGCGTCAAAACTGGCCCAGGTATTCACCCCCAACAGCGTTTCATGCTTACCTGCAAAAAGGTGGGTATCCGTTATCTGTAAAATCCTGACTCTTGACCCACTCGCCACAGGAAGTTTTAACAGGCTATCCAATCAAAGTCCTTAAAGTAAGATCGCTACCAGTTATGCCGAAAAGCTGCAGGTGAGTTGGCTGCAACCCGGATTATTGCGTCATACAATCTGTCGTTGGCGCTAACAGACCGGCACGGCCATTGCACCGTGGGACAGACAATAGCGTAACCAGTCCGCTAAGAACTGATTAATCTGGTGTTTTTCGTCACGCTGATGCAGCTTTTTATTAGGATAATCATAGCGTGCTTTGAAGCGATAGATCTGCTGAGTGGAACACACTTCTGCCACCATAGCGTCATGATATAAGCGTACCGACATGGAAGGCAGGCTCCAGTAACTGACTGCCGGTGCGGTCTGTCTGACTTCCACCAGCGTGGTATAACGGGTCGATTCCTGAACAGTGATCTGATAACTGGCCCCGTTGACCTGATATGCAACAGATTCGCCTGCCCGATCTTCTTTAGGCAATAAGCGGCGTAGCTGCGCAAAATTTGTTTCGCAGACGCGCATCATTTCAGGAAAGTCAGGGACATAGCGTTTCATTATTCGTTTTTCCACTCAAGGCGTAACTGTCTATGGTGCAGCTCCAGCCATTGCAAAGCAATAACGGCAGCAGCATTATCAATTCTCCCCTGTTCCACCCATTGATAAGCCTGACTACGACTCACCACATGCACAAGAATATCCTCATTCTCTTCCTCCAGACCGTGGTTTCCCTGCGCCACGCTGGCATCCACTTCACCAACAAACACCGCCAGCCGTTCAGACGTTCCTCCCGCACTGGAAAGATAATTGATAATCGGTTTAATGCGTCCGGCGGTCAGACCGGCTTCTTCTACCGCCTCTCGGCGAGCCACCGCTTCCGGCGTTTCACCCGCTTCAATCATACCGGCCACCAGCTCAAGCACCCAGGGAGTGGGGCTGGTATCGTAAGTAGCGATACGGATCTGCTCGATCAGTACCACTTCATCGCGCTGCGGATCATAGGGTAGCAGCACTGCGGCATGACCGCGCTCAAAAATTTCTCGGGTGATTTCACCGCTCATGCCCCCATTAAATAGACGGTGGCGGAAGCGGTAACGTTGCAACGAAAAAAAACCTTGGTATAACGTTTCGCGGGCAATGATTTCTACATCGTTTTTGGTAAAAGTGACCGGATAATCGTTAACTGCTGTCATCAGTGCATCTCCTGCAAAATGGTGGCGAAAATGTTAAGTTCAATAGTAATCTGCCGGATGTCTGGTTCTTGATGAATTATTTGAGTAAATTAAAAGAAGGATGGCACTTTCAGCCAACTTACCTTATCCGGACTCTCTGCTATTATCGGCGATAATTTTTGGCCTTCATCAGCGCTACCATAGCAATTTTGCTGCACTACAAGGAATGCAAATGAACAAACTGCTCCCTTTACTTATCGGTCTGAGCCTGGGCGGCTTCAGTGTTGCCAGCCAGGCTGAAAACCTGCTGCAGGTATATCAGCAGGCGCGTTTATCAAATCCTGACCTTCGTAGCTCAGCAGCCGATCGTGATGCGGCATTTGAGAAAATTAATGAAGCACGCAGCCCGCTGTTACCCCAGCTTGGCCTTGGGGCAGACTATTCTTACACCAACGGCTACCGCGATAGCAGTGGCTCTAACAGCAACACCAAAAGTGCCTCACTGAAACTCACTCAAACCATTTTTGACATGTCAAAATGGCGAGCACTGACCTTACAGGAAAAGACCGCAGGGATTCAGGATGTCACCTGGCAGACCGCGCAGCAGACGTTGATCCTGAATACCGCTACCGCCTATTTTAACGTACTGAATGCCATCGATACCCTGTCATATACCGAGGCACAAAAACAGTCTATTTATCGCCAGCTTGATCAAACCACACAGCGCTTTAACGTAGGTCTGGTCGCCATCACCGATGTGCAGAATGCTCGCTCACAGTACGATACCGTGTTAGCCAGCGAAGTCACCGCACGCAATGCGCTTGATAATGCAGTGGAAACCCTGCGTCAGGTCACCGGCAACTACTATTCAAGCCTGGCCTCACTGAACGTTGATAACTTTAAAACGGATAAACCGCAGCCTGTCAGTGCTCTGCTAAAAGAAGCAGAAAATCGCAATCTGAGTCTGTTATCAGCACGCCTTTCTCAGGATCTGGCGCGTGAGCAAATTCGCTCATCCGAAACTGGCCATATGCCAACGCTGGATCTGACCGCGTCTACCGGTTTATCTAACAACCGTTACGGCGGAAGCCGAGCTAACCAGTCATCCAGCAATCAGGACAATATCAGCGGCAGTAACCAGGTCGGTTTGAGCTTTAACCTGCCGCTGTACAGCGGTGGCTCAGTCAGCTCACAGGTTAAGCAGGCGCAGTATGCCTTTGTCGCCGCCAGCGAACAGCTCGAAGGCGCTCACCGCACTGCCGTTCAGACCGTGCGCTCTTCGTTCAACAACGTGAATGCTTCAATCAGTAGTATTGCAGCCTACAAACAGGCCGTTGTTTCAGCACAAAGTTCGCTGGATGCAATGGAAGCCGGATATTCGGTGGGTACCCGCACCATCGTCGATGTGCTGGATGCCACCACGACGCTGTTCAATGCAAAACAGCAGCTGTCTAATGCGCGTTACAGCTATATGATAAACCAGCTGAATATCAAGTCTGCGCTGGGTACGCTTAACGAACAGGACCTCCAGACGTTGAATAACCAGCTGGGTAAAGACGTGGTTACCGCGCCAGACGCCGTTGCCCCGGAGAATCCACAGCAGGATGCCAGTGCCGATGGCGCTGCTCACGAGTCACGCAGCAGCAAAGCCAATGCCACCAGCCGCCCGGCGGCTACCCGCACCAGCAATAATCCCTTCAGTCATTAATCCCTTTCGGGGCAGCACCCGCTGCCCCTTTTTACAGGACTGGCGCTTCCCACACCATTGAACGTATAGCTAAGTAAAGATCCCCCGCCACTCTGGCCCCATCGCTTCATTTTTCGCCGCAGTTCCCCTATCCTAAGCGCTACCTATGGGCACAGGACGAAAATTGATGAAACGGACTAAACAGATTAATCACGCCTCCTTTCGCAAAAGCTGGAGCGCCCGCCATTTAACGCCGGTGGCGCTGGCGGTAAGTGCTGTATTTATGCTGGCCGCATGTGAACAGGCCGACGAAACCGTATCAATGTATCAAAATGCTGATGATTGCTCGGCTGCTAACCCCGGCAAGAGCGCGCAGTGCACCACGGCGTTTAACAGCGCTAAAGAAGAAGCGGCCAAAACCGCGCCGAAATATGCCAGCCGCGCAGACTGCGTAGCAGAATTTGGCGAAGGCCAGTGTCAGCAGGCACCGGCTCAGGCTGGGGTTGGCAATACCAATGCGGAATCTCAGTCCAGCGGCAGCTTCTGGATGCCGCTGATGGCCGGTTATATGATGGGCAGACTGATGGGCGGTGGTATGGGCGGCCAGCAGCAGCCGCTTTTCAGTTCAAAATCCCCCACCAGCCCCGCCAACGGTAAATTTGTTGATGCCACGGGTAAAAGTTATGGTGCCGCCACACCGGGCCGTACCATGACGGTGCCGAAAAGTGCGATGGCTCCTAAACCTGCGACCACCAGCACCGTAACGCGCGGTGGCTTTGGTGACAGCGTCGCCAAACAAAACACCATGCAGCGGAGCAGTAGCAGTGCTGCCAGCACCAACCGCAGCATGGGGGGCTAATCGCTGATGAAGCGTATTGCCATTGCAGAACGACCGGGCTGGCGTGAAAAAGCGACTGAATATGGTTTTCGCTTTCACACCATGCACGGCGAACCATACTGGTGTGAAGATGCTTACTACCAGTTCACTTTGCAGCAAATTGAATCACTGGAAGATGTCACCAGCGAACTGCATCAGATGTGTTTGCAGGCGGTAGAACGGGTTACCGGTAGCGAAGAGCTGCTCACCAAATTCCGCATCCCCAAACATACGTGGGACTTTGTGCGCGAATCCTGGAAAAGCGGTCAGCCATCGCTCTATTCCCGACTCGATCTCGCCTGGGATGGTCAGTCACCGGCCAAACTGCTGGAAAACAATGCCGATACGCCCACCTCACTGTATGAGGCCGCTTTTTTCCAGTGGCTTTGGCTGGAAGACCAGCTGAAGGCAGGTCAGCTACCCGCAGGCAGCGACCAGTTCAACAGCCTGCAGGAGAAGCTGATCGAACGCTTTAGTGAGCTGCATCAACAGCACGGTTTTAGCTGGCTGCACTTTGCCTGCTGCCGCGATTCTGAAGAAGATCGGGGCACCATTCAATACCTACAGGACTGCGCCACGGAAGCCGGACTGCCGACTGAATTCCTTTATATGGATGAAATCGGCCTCGGTGAAAAAGGGCAATTTACCGATGTCCATGACCAGGTGATTGGTAACCTGTTTAAGCTCTATCCGTGGGAATTTATGCTGCGCGAAACGTTCTCCACCAAACTGGCCGATGCTGGCGTGCGCTGGCTGGAACCGGGCTGGAAGAGCATCATTTCCAATAAAGCGCTGCTGCCTCTGCTGTGGAAAATGTTTCCTAATCATCCGAACCTGTTACCCGCCTGGTTTGCAGAAGATGACGTGCCCCACATGGATAAATATGTGGTGAAGCCGCTATTTTCCCGCGAGGGAGCAAATATTCGCATCGTAGAAAACGGTCAGGAGATTGCGCGCGTTGACGGGCCGTACGGTGAGGAAGGGATGATTGTGCAACAGTTCCATCCGCTGCCTAAATTCGGTGACAGCTATACGCTGATTGGCAGCTGGTTGATCAACGATCTGCCAGCCGGCATCGGCATACGCGAAGATCGCGATTTGATCACCCAGGATCTGTCGCGCTTCTATCCGCACGCGTTTATTGAATGATCGGTAAGGGCGAGTCATCACTCGCCCTTGTGCCATTTTGAGATGCGATATAAGGCGTCAGCATGCCGCTGACACAGACAATAATCTTCCAGCCAACGCCCGGTCAACCTACCTGCACAGACAGCATACTGAGTGACCCCATTACTATTCCGTCCACCGGAACAGACACCGCTTCGCCCGGTGCGCGTGCGCCGAGCACATAGAGCAGCGGCAAATAGTGCTCAGGCGTCGGGTTCGACAGCGCCGCGCCCTCATGTTGCATAAAGTTCACCAGAGGATGCTGCGAAACGTCTCCTTCCCAACTCAGATTATCACGTACATATTGATTAAAAGATTCCGCCCAGGGCCACGCTGCGGCTTCATGCTGCCCGCGTATCTGGCTCAGGTTATGCACTACGTTGCCGCTGGCGATAATCATAATCCCTTGCTCACGCAGCGCGGCCAGCTTACGTCCAAGCTCGAAGTGGTAAGCCGGTGGTTTGCTGGCGTCCACGCTCAGCTGTACCACCGGAATATCCGCGTCAGGATACATCTTAATTAGCACTCCCCACGAACCGTGGTCGAATCCCCACTCCCGGTCGAGCTTTACTGCAACAGCCAATGTCTCAGCAACCTGTTGTGCCAGCGCCGGAGATCCCGGTGCCGGATAATGCGTGTCAAATAACGCCTGTGGAAAACCGCCGAAATCATGGATAGTGCGCGGATTTTCCATTGCCGTTACCGCAGTACCACGGGTATACCAGTGGGCGGAGACCGCAACAATCGCTTTCGGCTTTGGCAACGCATCCCCCAATTTACGCCAGGTTTGCGTATAGATATTCTCTTCCAGAACGTTCATCGGGCTACCGTGTCCAAGAAAAAGCGCAGGCATAATTTGCTTACTCATGATGTGACTCCAGGCAAAATGTTGCTCAATGGACACCACATTACGCCCTTTCATCGACGGATGAACCTGGATAACCCTGAAGAAGATATTCAGTAAATTTGAATGCCAAAGAGGCATGTTTTGACAGGTATCAGCCTGATGCTGTTGATGCCCAGGCTGATACTAACGGGCCGGAGAAACCGGCCCGAAACAGGATTAACTTGCCTGAAGCGTTTCGCGGCTACGACGATAAGACACCAGGTCTTCGATGGTGACCACCGGCATATCGTGCTGGCGGGCAAACACGATGACTTCTGGCGCATGCGCCATTGAACCATCATCGTTGGTCAGTTCGCAAAGCACGCCAGCTGGTTTGAAACCGGCCAGAGTGACCAAATCAATGGTTGCTTCAGTATGACCGCCACGGGTTAACACGCCACCGGAACGGGCGCGCAGCGGAAATACATGGCCGGGACGATTCAAATCGCTGGGCTTCGCATCATCTGCAATAGCGGTTCGGATGGTGGTCAGGCGATCTGTAGCAGACACGCCGGTCGTCACGCCCTGGGCTGCTTCGATAGTGACGGTAAAGCCTGTTCCGTAAGCACTGGTGTTGTCCTGCACCATCATGGGCAGATCAAGCTGTTCCAGGCGTTGTTCGTTCAGGCACAGACAGACAATACCGCTGCCATGACGGATGGTGAGTGCCATTTGCTCAACGGTCATGGTTTCGGCGGCGAAGATCATATCACCTTCGTTTTCACGATCTTCATCGTCCAGTACCATCACGCCACGGCCTGCGCGCAGCGCCTCAATGGCATGAGTAACACGTTGTTCAGACGTGCCAAATTCAGAAAGTAGCGACTGATTCATGGTAAATAAACCTTAATAAATGTATGGGTTACCAGAACCAGGGCGTGCTTAGGAGTGTTATGCGGTGACAACAAATAACGCGAGGCGAGCTTCAGCCCGTCAAGAATCGTTACTCTCTCCCATCCGGACTTTAACCGTCGGCCCCGGAATTACACCGGATCTGCTGACCTTCAGAATGGATCTGAAGCGCTCGCGGGCTTTCAGCATCAGCTGATTTACCGCCGGTGGGGAATTTCGCCCCGCCCTGAGAATAAGCGAGTTCATGATAGCGCTGAAAAAGTAACAGAGCAACGAACAAAAAGGGCTATTGGCTATCCATTTTATCACTAAGGCATTTTAAAGTTTGTGGCTGACAGCGGAGCGATTACACTAGAGGCAAACTCGCTGCTATCAGGAAACCTGCCATGATTGATGCAAAAAAAATTGAACAGCTGGCCCGTCAGGTCCATGACGCCATGCCGAAAGGCATTCGTGATTTGGGTGACGATGTTGAAAAGAAAATCCGTCAGACTTTGCAATCACAGCTGACGCGGCTGGATCTGGTTAACCGGGAAGAGTTTGACGTACAGACTCAAGTACTGCTGCGCACGCGCGAGAAGCTGGCCGCGCTGGAACAGCGGCTGTCCGAACTGGAAAACCGTGCGCAACAGCCTGCTGAAATAGCCGAAAAGCCAGCAGAGTAAGCCACGGTGGATCATGGCTGCCCCGAGCGGGCAGCCGTCAACCGTCAACTTTTCCCGCTTCCTGAAATGATGGTTTTGATGATATTACTGGTAGAAATGCCGTCTTCGAAATTGAGTACCTGCACGTCTCCGCCGTTCGCCCAAACCTCTTTGCTCCCGGCAATATCTTCCGGTTTATAGTCACCACCTTTCACCAGCAGATCCGGCAATACTTCAGCGATCACTCGCTGCGGCGTATCTTCTTCAAAACCGATCACCCAGTCTACCGCCTCAAGCGCACCTAATACCATCATACGGTTAAGCAGCGGGTTAACCGGGCGTGTTTCACCTTTCAGACGACGGGTGGAAGCATCGCTATTCACCGCCACAATCAGGCGATCCCCCAGCTTACGCGCATTAGCAAGGTAAGAAACATGACCGGCATGCAAAATGTCGAACACGCCGTTGGTCATCACCACTTTTTCGCCACGCTGGCGGGCTTTGTTCACTTCAACAATCAGCTGTGCTTCGTTCATCACGCCAAAACCCGACTCCGGGCGAGCATGAATGGCATTTTCCAGTTCCATCGGAGACACCGTGGAGGTGCCGAGCTTACCCACAACCACGCCTGCCGCCGCATTAGCAAGAAAACAGCTCTCTTCCAGCGTGTTCCCTGCAGCCAGCGCTGCGGCTAGCACACCGATTACCGTATCTCCAGCGCCGGTGACATCAAAGACCTCCTGCGCCTGGGTCGGCATATGGAAAGGTGCTTTTCCCGGTTGCAGCAGCGTCATACCGTGTTCGGAACGAGTGACCAGTAGCGCAGAAAGGGCATGCTGTTGCATCAGCGCCGTGCCACGTTCCACAATGTCGGCTTCGCTTTTACACTTACCCACTACCGCCTCGAATTCAGACAGGTTTGGCGTCAGGAGGGTTGCGCCGTGATAGCGAGAGAAGTCCGTTCCTTTGGGGTCTACCAGCACTGGAACACCCGCTTTACGCGCCAGCGCTATCATGGTTTCCACGCTGGCCAGCGCCCCTTTCGCATAGTCAGACAGCACCAGCGCCCCGATGCCCGGCAGTGACTGCTGGATACGTTTAAGTATTGGCTCGGGATCGACGTCTTCAAATCCTTCCTCGAAATCCAGGCGGATCAGCTGCTGGTTACGTGACAGCACACGCAGCTTGGTGATAGTCGGATGAGTCGCCACAGAAACAAAGTCGCACTGCACTTTTACCCCAGACAGGGCGGTGTTTAGGGCACGCGCCGCGTCATCAACCCCGGTCAGGCCAACCAGACGCGACTTTGCGCCAAGAGAAGCGATATTCATGGCAACGTTAGCTGCGCCGCCGGGGCGCTCTTCCACGCTATCAACTTTTACCACCGGAACCGGCGCTTCAGGAGAGATGCGGTTGGTGGGGCCATACCAGTAGCGATCCAACATCACGTCGCCCACTACCAGCACACCCGCGCGCGTAAAATCGGGCAGGGTAATTTTCATTCCAGAGACTCCAGACTGCAGTAAAAATGAATGCGCGCGATGATAGCATAATTGTTTGGCTGGCTAACCATCGAGTGCGAATGGTGCTCAGGGACTTAACCACGTCTGCCAGCAGGCTTGCACCTCGGCTTTCTCCTGGGCGAAAGCGTCGATCGCAACGTGCCCCGGTAATTCCTGCAAGGCAAGATGATGAAGCGCATCGCGCAGCGTCACATAGGCATGTGCCAGCGCCTCAGCCTGAACCGACTCCATTTTACCGCTGCGCGCCAGAAGCTCAAGAATGCGCACGTTATCAGACCAGCGCGTCAGTTCAGGCACCTCGGAGGCGTAGCGCAAAACCAGATATTGTGTAATAAATTCAATATCGACGATGCCGCCTGCATCGGCTTTGATATCCCAGCGCCCTTTGTGCTTGTTGCCGAGATGCGCCCGCATTTTCTCACGCATCTCACGCACTTCCGTTTGCAATGTCTGGCCTTCACGCGGTCGTGCCAGAATGCCGTGACGGATATGCGCAAAGCGCTCACTCAACGCGCTGTCGCCAAAAACGATACGGGCACGTACCAGCGCTTGGTGCTCCCAGGTCCAGGCATCGTTGCGCTGATACTCATCAAAAGCATCAAAAGTACTGACCAACATGCCCGCTGCCCCGGAGGGACGCAGGCGGGCATCCACCTCGTAAAGAATGCCCGAAGAGGTGCGGGTACTGAATAAGTGCATCACACGTTGCGCCAGGCGCAGATAAAACTGACGACCGTCAATAGTGCGCTCCCCCATGGTCACCGCTTCGGCCGGGCAATCGTGCAGGAATACCAGATCGAGATCGGAACTGTAGCCGAGTTCCCATCCGCCGAGCTTACCGTAACCGACTACGGCAAAACCGCGTTCGCTATCGTCAGCCAGGTGCGAAGGGCGGCCATAGCGCTGAACCATCATATTCCACGCCTGCTGCACCACGGATTCAGTTATCGCCTCCGCCAGCCAGGTCAAATGATCGCTGACTTTCATAACCGGTAGCGTTTTGGCGATATCCGCAGCGGCAATACGCAGATGCTGTGCCTGTTTAAACTGGCGCAGCGCCTCCAGCTGCTGTTCTTCATCCTCTTCCGGAATACGCAGCAGATACTGACGCAGTTCGTCGCGATAGGCATCGGTGGCGGTAGGATGATACAGCGTAGCCGGGTCGAGTAGCTCATCGAGCAGCAGCGGATAGCGCGCCAGCTGGCTGGCAACCTTTGGCGAGGCGGCACACAGGCGGATTAAGTGCTGTAGCGCACCGTGATATTCGCTGAGCAATTCCAGATAGGTGGAACGCGTCACCACGCCCAGCAGCAGCGGCGTCAGGCGCATCAGCGTAACCGGAGCATCATCACGCGGTACCACTTCGCTCAACAGTCGCGGCATCAGTTGATCCAACGCCTGTCGCCCGCGTGGACCAATGGTGCGCTTATCAAGATCCTGGCGGAAATCGTTAATCACGCGTAACAGCTGCTGGCGAGCCTCAATGGCAAGATGTGGCACCAGCGGTTCCAGATCCTGCTCTTCCAGCGGCTCCTGCCACAGTGAACCGTATTCGGCGACTTCAGGGTTGTCATCACCATCCGTTGTATCATCGCCAATCAGCTCGTTGAAAATAGTGCGAACCTCTGCCATATAAAGGTCAAGCCGGTCGTGTAGCTCCGCCCAGTTCGCAAAGCCCATCGCCCAGGCGAGGCGTGCACGATCCCGTTCGCTATCCGGCAACGTCTGGGTTTGCTCATCGTTGATGCTTTGCAGCAAATTTTCCAGCCGCCGCAGGAAAAGATAGGCGACACGCAGCTGCCCGGGCTGTTCTGGCGGCAAAAGATGCAACTCATCAATGGCAGACAGGGCTGGCAACAGAGAACGCTGCTGGAGAGATCGCTCACGCCCGCCACGGATCAGCTGGAAAACCTGCACAATAAACTCCGTCTCACGGATACCGCCCGCACCGAGCTTAATGTTATCCGTCAGACCGCGCCGCCGTACTTCACGGGCGATCATCCCTTTCATATTACGTAGCGACTGGATAACGCTGAAATCAATGTAACGGCGGAAGACAAACGGCCGCAGCATCTGGCGCAGCTCTTCACTCCAGCGATCGCCGCTATCGCCCATCAAGCGCGCTTTGACCATCGCGTAGCGTTCCCAGTCTCGTCCCTGCTCCTGGTAGTAATCTTCCAGTGCGGCAAAGCTTAAAACCAGCGGGCCACTATCGCCAAAGGGGCGCAGACGCATATCGACACGGTAAACGAAACCGTCAGCGGTCGCCTGGTTCAGCACTTTGATCAAACGCTGGCCGAGGCGGGTGAAAAACTGAGCATTATCCAGTTCACGCCGTCCCCCCCGTGTGGTGCCATTTTCCGGCCAGGTAAAAATCAGGTCGATATCTGAAGAGAAGTTCAGCTCTACGCCGCCCAGTTTTCCCATACCGAGGATCAGTAAAGGCTGTGGCTCCCCGGCAGCATTCATCGGGGTACCAAGATCGGCACAGCAAGCGTGCCACAACCAGTCACGAGCGGCGACAATCAACGTTTCCGCCAGTTCACTCAGCTGGCGTAGGCTCTGTTCAGTGGTGCTTTCTGCCAGGGTTTGCATCCAGGCAATACGCGTCAACATATGGCGGCGAAACCGCCGCAATTCGCGCATTAGCGCATTTTCGTCCTGTGCAGCAGCAAGCTGAGTTTGCAACCATTGCCGATAATGCTGCCATTCATCCGGCTGGGGCGGTTGCGCTTGCAGCTGCTGCCACCATGTCGGGAACTGAATCAGGCTGGTACGGATAAAGTCACTAAAAACCAACACCGCCTGCTGCCGGAAAGACGCGCCGCTAAACAGCGGGTCAAGCCGCGTAACCTGGTCCGCCAGCAGCACGGGCAAGGGCTGAGTGAATGATGGCACCATAAGGTAAACGCTCCCTTCAGAATCCTACGACTGAACAAAAATTACAGGCTACCGTTTTTCCAGAATGCAGGCTGTTTCAGTGCCTGACGCAGATGGGCATCGAGCCAAGTATCCTGCTGGCCGTCGATCGCCTGGCCCAACTGCTGCCAGCTCTGAGTCCAGGCATTGACCGCAGCGGCATCATAAGCCCCTGCCAACAGCTGAACGGCCAGCAGCTGGCGATGCAGACGCGCCAGTTTGTCCTGATATTCGCCCGAATGATTCACCTGAGAAAAAGTCTCTTTCAGGTCGGCAGCGATGCGACCCAGCATAATATCGCTAAAGCGTTTAAAGGAGCCTTGCAGTTTAGCGTCAGCCTTGCTGTCGACAAACTCTCGCCATCCTGCACTGACAAGCCAGTTAGTAAGCGCTAACTGGGGTTGCAGCCAGAGCGCGCTGAAACAGAGCGTTTCTGCCGCGGTACCTTTGTCGAGCATGGCCTCTTCCAACAATGTTAGTTTCTGACGCAGATCGCTGCTGGCCTTGCGAGGTACCAGCGCACCGTACAATGAAAAGGCTTGGCGCAGGGTTTCCAGCGCATCTTTTACTTCACGCCGCGCATCGGCATTACCCCGCAACCACAACTCTTCATGGTACTGCCACTGGTTGAGCGCCTGTAGAAAGGCCCCCTGCATCCCCTCTTCCACCGTCGCCTTCGGCCTGACTTTCAACAGCGGAAGCGGGCGCAGTGGTCGTGGCGGATTGCCCTGTGCCAGCGCATAGCCCCGAGCCGCTTTACTCAGGCTACCAAGGCGTAACCCGTCAATCGTCGCCAGCTCACTGGCAAAGTCCAGCAGGTCATCACGATGGCCACTTTTTAACTCAAGCTCAATCTCCATCAGAGGTTCGCTCAGCGCACCTGCACTAACGTCCCCACTATCGAAAGCAACCTCAATCTCGCTTTGCAGATAAGTGACCACCCACTTTTCGCGCACAAAGTGAGTACTGAACAAGGGGTTGAGCCGCTTCTGTAAAGCGTCAACATCTGTACCGACGGGCCATACTTCGCACGGTAATTGCCGGATATCCAGTTCGGGTTGCTTTAACAGCACATTATATTCCGGCCGCTGATGCAGCCCGCCGACGGTTTGCCCGGCGGTTTTTAGCGTCATCTCATAGCTGTCACCGCAACCACGAATGCGCAACCCCATATCCCATTGCCGCAGCTGGTTGTCGTCTGTTTCGAAGTAAATATTGGTTAACTTCTGTCCAGGCGTATGCTTATGAGGCCACGCAGCCGATTTGGCTGCCACTTTTGTTGCTGCATCTGGCAAAGCAATGAACTTTAATTCGATTTCAATGGTCATAGTGTCTTATTAACGTCGTTAGGGGCACGGTCAGCGTGTCAGATTGCGTCCGCTTTTGTCTTGCGGTGAATCGGGTCTGATATTGCCGCAAAGAGTAATGCACAAAAGACGGGGCTGTCTCTGCTTAAATTACGCATTCGTACGCGTCCTCTCAACAGAATGAGAACAGGACAGTTCTCATTCAGATTTCTGTGAGGCCGCTCCAGACTGTGCCATGAATTTTTCCAGTACTGATATCACAAAGAGTTCGAATGAAAAAGACTCATCTCATTAGCCTGACTTTATTCGCTTTTAGCGTGGCAGCGAACGTGCATGCCGATGAAAAACGCTATATTTCCGATGACCTTTCCACTTGGGCGCGCAGCGGTCCCGGCAATGATTACCGTCTGGTTGGCACCTTAAACGCTGGCGAAGAAGTGCAATTATTGCAGACAAATGCCAACACCAAATACGGTCAGATCCTCGACCAGCAAGGGCGTACTACCTGGATCCCACTGGCCCAGCTTAGCGATCGGCCCAGCCTGCGTACCCGTGTGCCACAGCTGGAACAGCAGGTGAAAGACCTTTCCGCCAAGCTGGCAAACATCGACGGCAGTTGGAATCAACGCACGGCTGATATGCAGAAAAAAGTCGCCGGTAGTGATGATGCGATCAACAGCCTGAAAGCCGAGAATCAGCAGCTGAAAAATCAGCTGGTGGTGGCGAGGAAAAAGGTCGATGCCGCTAATGTCCAGCTTGACGATAAGCAGCGCACCATCATTATGCAGTGGTTTATGTATGGCGGCGGCGTAGCTGGCGTTGGCCTGCTGCTTGGTTTGCTGTTGCCACGGATGATCCCGCGTAGGAAACAAAACAACCGCTGGATGAATTAAGTAACTGACACTGTTCAGGGTATCTGCGGATGCCCTTTTTCCCGTGTCTGCGATTTATCATTTCAACAACACGAATGATATAGTGCGACGATTCATCATCAGTTTATTCTGGTGATTCGCTTTCTGGAGATGCTCAGTGAAAACATACCTTGTCGGCGGCGCAGTGCGCGACGGACTGTTAAATTTACCGCTGAAAGATAAAGACTGGGTGGTGGTGGGAGCCTCTCCCCAACAGATGCTGGATCGAGGCTATCAGCAGGTTGGCCGTGATTTTCCGGTATTCCTGCACCCGGAAAGCCACGAAGAGTATGCGCTGGCCCGTACCGAACGCAAATCAGGCCAGGGCTACACCGGATTCGTTTGCTATTCTGCGCCGGATGTCACCCTTGAACAGGATCTGGCGCGCCGCGACCTGACCATCAATGCCATTGCCCAGGATACTGACGGCAATTACTACGATCCTTACGGTGGGCGTGCCGATTTACAGCAGCGCCTGCTACGCCATGTATCTGACGCTTTTAATGAAGATCCGCTGCGCGTATTGCGCGTGGCGCGCTTTGCCGCCCGTTTCGCCCATCTTGACTTTCACATAGCTGACGACACGCTAACACTGATGCAGGCTATGACGCAAAGCGGAGAGCTGCACCATCTGACCCCGGAGCGAGTATGGAAAGAGACGGAACTCGCCCTGCAAACGCGCAGCCCTCAGGTGTTCTTCCAGGTGCTGCGTGACTGTGGCGCGCTGGCGGTGCTCTTCCCGGAGCTGGATAACCTGTACGGTGTGCCCGCACCGGCAAAATGGCACCCGGAGATCGATACCGGGGTACATGCCCTGATGGCGCTGGCGATGGCTGCCAGGCTTAGCCCGGAGCTTGATATTCGCTTTGCCACCCTGTTCCACGATGCAGGTAAGGCCCTGACGCCACCAGAAAAGTGGCCAAGCCATCACGGGCATGGCCCGGCAGGAGTGCCTCTGGTTGCCGCCTTATGCGAACGTTTGCGCGTGCCGAATGCGCTGCGTGACCTGGCGCTGCTGGTGACCGAATTTCATGATTTGGTACACACTGTTCAGTGCCAGCAGCCAGCTCAGCTGGTTGCGCTATTCGACCGTGTAGATGCCTGGCGCAAACCGCACCGCGTGCAGCAGATCGCATTGACCAGTGAAGCCGATGCCCGTGGGCGCACCGGCTTTGAAAGTAATCCTTACCCGCAGGGTGATTATCTGCGCGAAGCCTGGCAGGTAGTGCAAGGCGTATCGGCTAAAGAAGTGGTGGAAGCAGGGTTCAAAGGAATGGCAGTGCGCGATGAACTGACGCGCCGCAGGATTGCCGCACTGGATGCCTGGAAACAGATGCAGTCATAGCACTGACCTCGTATCAGACTTTGGGGCGATCGGGAAAGCGATCGCCCCAAAGGCCGGTACAGTGATACTTACAGCACGAACAGGGCGTAGACCGCCGCTGCCACAATAAAGCGGTAGATAGCAAAGGGTATAAACGAGATGCGTTTGATGATGTGCAGGAAGCTTTTAATCGCAACCAGCGCCACGATAAAGGCCGTGACAAAACCAACGGCAAACATGGGAAGATCGGCCCTTGTCAGGAAACCCATGCTCTTATAGAGATCCAGCCCGGTCGCGCCAATCATCATCGGCACCGCGAGAAGGAATGAGAACTCTGAAGCGGCATAACGGCTGACGCCCATCAGCATCCCGCCCGAGATAGTGGCACCGGAACGCGAGAAACCTGGCCACAACGCCAGACACTGGAAGCAACCAATCATAAAGGCCTGGCGGTAAGTGATATCATCCACGCCTTCCGATTTTGGCTGTTTTGGCTTCAGTAGTTCTGCCGCAATCAGCAGCACGCCACCGACCACCAGCGCATACATCACGTTGACCGGATTAAACAGCGTTTTGATCTGGTCATGCAGCAGCAGACCAATCACTACCGCTGGCACCATACCCAGCAGAATATGGATTAACGTCAGTCTGCCCTGCCCGACCCCTTCGTGTTTAACCTCACCAAAGTGAATGCCAATCAAACCAAACAGACGACGCCAGAACATCACCACGACGGCAAGAATTGAGCCAAGCTGGATCACCACCTCAAAAGTCTCTGCCTTGTTTCCCTCAAACCCCAGCAGGTGACCGACAAGGATCATGTGTCCGGTAGAGGATACGGGGAGAAACTCCGTCAGCCCCTCCACAAGGCCAAGTATTGCCGCTATCCACAGCTGATGAATGTCTGCCATTAAATCTACCCCTGTTAAAACATGAAAAAGGCGGTCGCTTTACGCTACCGCCAAATTGTACCCGTTATGCATTAGGGCAACCTTAGGACAGAGGATAATGTGATTTGGTTTCATTGTGATGGCAATCACATTGGATTTATTTCGGATTAGTCCCGCGCTCGATCACCACACCCACCTGCCGTGCCTGCGCTACCGCGCCCGGTTTACTCAGCTTAATCCGTACCCACGGTGAGGCGAACCGAGCCAGCAGCAAGGTTGCCACCTCTTCCGCAACGCGCTCAACCAAGGCGAATTTACCCTGACTGACATGTTCAATGATGACTTCGGCCACATCGGCATAGCTCAGGCAGTCGTTCACATCGTCGCTGGCAGCGGCTTTGCGGTTGTCCCAAGCCATTTCGACATCGAACACCAGCTTCTGCTGAATAGTCTGTTCCCAGTCGTAAACGCCAATGGTGGTGATAACGGACAGTTGATCGATAAATACGATATCCATGATGTGGCTCTCTGTTTTTGTGGTCACCGGATACCATCCCCGGCAGTTTATGCGTATTATCCACAGATGGTGACAACAAAACGACCCCAACAAGACGGAACGGTGTTATGAGTGTATTCGCGCCTGGCATGATCCTTTTCGCGTATCTGTGTGGTTCCCTCTCCAGTGCAATCCTGGTTTGTCGACTGTTCGGATTACCCGACCCTCGCCATCACGGTTCAGGAAATCCGGGTGCCACTAACGTACTGCGCATCGGTGGCAAAGGAGTGGCAGCCACGGTACTGGTTTTTGACGTGGTCAAGGGAATGCTGCCAGTCTGGCTGGCTTATCACTTCGGGGCGACACCTTTTTATCTTGGGTTAACCGCGATTGCCGCCTGCCTCGGTCATATCTACCCGGTGTTTTTCCATTTTAAAGGTGGTAAAGGCGTTGCCACGGCGTTGGGAGCGATTGCGCCCATTGGCTGGGACCTGACCGGATTGATGACCGGCACCTGGCTGCTCACCGTGCTGTTAAGCGGCTACTCCTCACTGGGCGCAATAGTTAGCGCGCTGATCGCGCCCTTTTACGTCTGGTGGTTTAAACCGCAGTTTACCTTTCCGGTGGCGATGCTTTCCTGCCTGATCCTGTTACGTCATCATGACAACATTCAGCGCCTGTGGCGCGGGCAGGAAAATAAGATATGGAAGAAAAAAAACAGGCAAGGGTCAGGAGAAACCTGACCCTCTGATTCAGATAGCTGGCAGTTCAGCCAGTGGCCAGCGAGGACGCACGGTAACACTGAGTTCAGCGTGCGTGCCGCCTTTCAGACGCACCATGCCAGCATAGGCGATCATTGCCCCGTTATCGGTGCAAAATTCCGGGCGGGCATAAAACACCTCTCCTCCGCGTTTCTGCATCATTTCGGCCAGCTTAGCGCGCAGCGTACTGTTAGCGCTAACGCCCCCGGCAATCACCAGCCGCCTGAAACCGCTCTGATCCAGCGCCCGGCGGCACTTGATCGCCAGTGTATCAACCACGGCGTCTTCAAAAGCACGGGCAATATCTGCACGCGTCTGGCTGCTATCGTCATTGTCACGAATGGTATTGGCGGCGAACGTTTTCAGCCCGGAAAAACTGAAGTCCAGGCCGGGTCGGTCGGTCATCGGGCGTGGAAAAATAAAGCGTTTTTCCACCCCTTGCTGCGCCATTCTTGACAGCATGGGGCCGCCGGGATAGTCCAGCCCAAGCAGTTTGGCCGTTTTATCAAACGCTTCACCTGCGGCGTCATCAACTGACTCACCCATCAGGGTATATGCACCAATACCGGTCACGCTAATTAACTGCGTATGACCGCCGGAAACCAGCAGCGCAACAAATGGGAATTCCGGTGGGTTATCTTCCAGCATCGGTGCAAGAAGATGCCCTTCCATATGATGTACGGCAATCGCTGGCACCCCCCAGGCAAACGCCAGCGACCGGCCGATGGTGGCTCCCACCAGCAGAGCGCCGACCAGCCCCGGCCCAGCCGTGTAGGCTACCGCATCAATGTCCTGTGCCTGTAGCCCGGCTTCCTGTAGCGCCGCCTGGATCAGCGGCACGGTTTTGCGCACATGGTCACGCGAAGCCAGTTCCGGCACCACGCCACCGTAGTCGGCATGGAGTTTGACCTGGCTGTAAAGTTGATTGGCGAGCAAACCGGCGACATCATCATAAATGGCAATGCCGGTTTCATCGCAGGATGTTTCAATTCCGAGAACACGCATGGCTTTTTTCACCTCATTCTTGCGGCGCGCAGTGTAGCATGAAGGCGCCCTGCCGAGCGGCAAATTTACCCACGGGACGGTTACACCTTGTACAATAAGGTGTTTTTTTTCACACCCGAAGTATGCGATTCGTGTATAATCAGCCCCCTGAAAAAAACCGGCAGCCGCACAGGCGCATCTGTTGGTGACATAATGCTATGGTGCTTTACAACGCAGCCTGTGTTGGAGTAAAATTCCGCACCATTTTGAAATGAGCTGGCACCGATGCCAGCAGCAAAACCGAATTTATCGAGGTGAGAGTTACATGCCGGTAATTAAAGTACGTGAAAACGAGCCATTCGACGTAGCACTGCGTCGCTTCAAGCGTTCTTGTGAGAAAGCAGGCGTTCTGGCTGAAGTTCGTCGTCGTGAGTTTTATGAAAAACCGACTACCGAACGCAAGCGCGCTAAAGCGTCAGCAGTTAAACGCCACGCGAAGAAACTGGCTCGCGAAAACGCACGCCGCACTCGTCTGTACTAATATCCTGAAGGTTCGCCTTCACGCTTAACAGACAAGTTAGTAGTTATCAGGCCGTGCTTCCGAAAGGAATGCGCGGCTTGTTGCCGTTTATGAGCCATAAACAGTTGGAAGCAACTGAGCGAATCCCGGGAACTTACAAACAGTAAGTGACCGGGGTGAACGAAGGCAGCCAACACCGCCAGACGCTGAAAGATGAAGGGGATTTATGGCAGGACGCATTCCGCGTGTATTTATCAATGACTTGCTGGCACGCACGGACATCGTGGATCTTATCGATGCTCGCGTTAAGCTGAAAAAGCAGGGCAAGAACTATCACGCATGCTGTCCTTTTCATAATGAGAAAACCCCTTCTTTCACCGTTAATGGTGAAAAACAGTTCTATCACTGCTTCGGCTGCGGCGCACACGGTAACGCCATCGACTTCCTGATGAATTACGATCGTCTGGAATTTGTCGAAAGTATTGAAGAGTTGGCGACCTTGTATGGACTGGAAATACCGTATGAAAGCGGTAGCGGCCCCAGTCAGCTCGAGCGCCACCAGCGTCAAAGTCTCTACCAGCTGATGACTGGCCTACGCGATTTTTATCAGCAGTCATTGGGCCAGGGCTCAGCATCCGGCGCTCGCGACTACCTGGCGCAGCGCGGGCTGAGTAATGAGGTCATTAAGCATTTTTCCATCGGTTTCGCCCCGGCAGGCTGGGACAACGCGTTAAAACGTTTTGGCAGTAATCCCGACGATCGCCAGTCGCTGATTGATGCCGGGATGCTGGTCACCAATGACCAGGGACGCAGTTACGATCGTTTCCGTGAACGTGTGATGTTTCCCATTCATGACAAGCGCGGACGGGTGATTGGCTTTGGTGGACGGGTATTGGGCGATGCCATGCCGAAATACCTTAACTCGCCGGAAACCGACATATTTCATAAGGGCCGCCAGCTGTATGGCCTGTATGAAGCACTAAAAAATCACCCTGAACCGGGCAAGCTGCTGGTGGTAGAGGGCTATATGGACGTGGTGGCGCTGGCTCAGTTTGGCGTGGATTATGCCGTTGCATCCCTGGGGACCTCCACCACGGCGGAACATATTCAGCTGCTGTTCCGCTCGACCGATACGGTTATTTGCTGCTATGACGGCGACAGAGCGGGGCGTGAAGCCGCATGGCGCGCACTGGAAACCGCTCTGCCTTACATGAATGACGGTCGTCAGCTACGCTTTATGTTTCTGCCTGACGGCGAAGACCCGGATACGCTGGTGCGTAAAGAAGGTAAAGAGGCGTTTGAAACACGCATGGAGCAGGCGATGCCGCTCTCGACCTTCTTATACGACACCTTGTTGCCTCAGGTAGACTTGAGTACTCCTGATGGCCGTGCTCAGCTGGCGACACTGGCACTGCCCCTGCTTCGACAGGTACCGGGAGAAACCTTGCGCATCTATTTGCGTCAGGTACTGGGCGACAAGCTGGGTATCCCCGATCACATTCAGCTGGAAAAGCTCTTACCAGAGAAAGCGGAAAGTGCGAAACCCGCAGCACAACCTCAGCTAAAACGTACAACTATGCGTATACTTATTGGGCTGCTGGTGCAGAATCCACGGCTGGCGGCGATGGTGCCGTCCCTGGAGGGGTTAGCACAGTCGGAAACGCCTGGTTTTTCGCTCTTTGTTGAGTTAGTGAGCACTTGCGTTGCTCATCCTGGCCTGACGACCGGACAGCTACTAGAGTTATATCGCGGCACAAAATTTAGCCAGAACCTTGAAACCCTGGCAACATGGAACCACATGATCGTAGATGACGAAGTGGAAACCATGTTTCAGGATGCGCTAGCCAGCATGTACGACAATGCGCTGGAGCGCAGGCTGGAAGAGCTGATCGCCCGCGATCGCACTCACGTATTGAGTGCTGAAGAACGTCGTGAGTTCTGGGCATTAAGCCAGGCTCTGAAAAAACAATAAAAAGGTGAACCCTTTTTGTTATTACCCGACTCACAAACAGAATTTAGAAATGTTATCGGTTTTTTAGATAGCTTTAACACAGAACACAGCGGCTTAAGTGCCGAATAAGCGTCAGGTCAATCCTGACAGCCGCCACGACGGGCAGCGGCAATAATCTCAACGCCCTCACTGTTATTGTTGGCACGTTAGCCGACCGACACCAATCTAATTTAACAGAAGTGTGGACACCGTCTTATGGAGCAAAACCCGCAGTCACAGCTGAAGCTACTTGTCACCCGTGGTAAGGAGCAAGGCTATCTGACCTATGCCGAGGTCAATGACCATCTGCCGGAAGATATCGTCGACTCAGATCAGATCGAAGACATCATCCAGATGATTAACGACATGGGCATCCAGGTCGTGGAAGAAGCGCCTGATGCCGACGATCTGATGCTGAATGAAAACAGCAGCGATACCGATGAAGATGCTGCCGAAGCGGCTGCTCAGGTGCTATCCAGCGTAGAGTCTGAAATCGGGCGTACAACCGACCCGGTGCGTATGTACATGCGTGAAATGGGTACGGTTGAGCTGTTGACGCGTGAAGGCGAGATCGATATCGCAAAACGCATCGAAGACGGCATCAACCAGGTTCAGTGCTCCGTTGCAGAATACCCTGAAGCGATAACCTATCTGCTTGAACAGTACGATCGTGTTGAAGCCGGTGAAGCGCGCCTGTCCGACCTGATCACTGGCTTTGTCGACCCTAACGCCGAAGAAGATATTGCGCCGACCGCCACGCACGTGGGTTCTGAGCTGTCTGCGGAAGAGCGTGAAGATGACGACGAAGATGAAGAATCTGATGACGACAGTTCGGATGATGACAACAGCATTGACCCTGAACTGGCGCGTGAAAAGTTCAGCGATCTACGCATCCAGTACGAAACCACCCGTACGGTGATCAAAGCGAAAAGCCGCAGCCATGCTGACGCCATCGCAGAGATCCAGAACCTGTCCGATGTATTCAAACAGTTCCGCCTGGTGCCAAAGCAGTTCGATTTCCTGGTAAACAGCATGCGTGTCATGATGGATCGCGTTCGTACTCAAGAACGTCTTATCATGAAGCTGTGTGTTGAACTGTGCAAAATGCCTAAGAAGAACTTCATCACTCTGTTCACCGGCAACGAAACCAGTGAAACCTGGTTCAAAGCGGCGCTGGCAATGAACAAGCCCTGG
Source organism: Erwinia piriflorinigrans CFBP 5888 (assembly GCF_001050515.1). GTDB lineage: Bacteria > Pseudomonadota > Gammaproteobacteria > Enterobacterales > Enterobacteriaceae > Erwinia > Erwinia piriflorinigrans. The sequence continues at coordinate 48,714 of NZ_CAHS01000006.1, read as the reverse complement.
TCAGAGAAGCTGAAAGATGTTTCAGATGACGTGGCCCGTGGTTTGCAAAAGCTGCAACAGATTGAAGAAGAAACCGGCCTGACCATCGAGCAGGTGAAAGATATCAACCGTCGCATGTCCATTGGTGAAGCGAAAGCGCGCCGTGCGAAGAAAGAGATGGTTGAGGCTAACCTGCGTCTGGTTATCTCTATCGCCAAGAAATACACCAACCGTGGCCTGCAATTCCTCGATCTTATCCAAGAAGGCAACATCGGCTTGATGAAAGCGGTAGATAAATTTGAATACCGTCGCGGTTATAAGTTCTCCACTTATGCCACATGGTGGATCCGTCAGGCCATCACCCGCTCTATCGCCGACCAGGCACGAACCATCCGTATTCCGGTGCATATGATTGAGACGATTAATAAACTCAACCGTATTTCGCGTCAGATGTTGCAGGAGATGGGCCGTGAGCCAACGCCGGAAGAGCTGGCCGAGCGGATGCTGATGCCTGAAGATAAAATCCGTAAGGTGCTGAAAATTGCTAAAGAGCCGATCTCTATGGAGACGCCGATTGGTGATGATGAAGATTCACATCTGGGCGATTTTATCGAAGATACCACGCTGGAGCTGCCGCTGGACTCGGCAACCTCAGAAAGCCTGCGCTCTGCCACCCATGATGTGCTGGCAGGCCTGACAGCGCGTGAGGCGAAAGTTCTACGCATGCGTTTTGGTATTGATATGAATACTGACCATACGCTGGAAGAGGTAGGCAAACAGTTTGACGTTACGCGTGAGCGTATCCGTCAGATCGAGGCGAAGGCGCTGCGTAAGCTGCGTCATCCAAGCCGCTCCGAGGTTCTGCGCAGCTTCCTCGATGATTAATCGCTAGTCTGCGATATAAAATGGCCCCTTCGCTCACCGCAAGGGGCCATTTTTTTGTTTAGACGCTATCGCCGTTCACGCCGCTGTAATCCGTGCTCCAGCTAACCCAGTGACCGATACAGTTGCGCGTAGGCCTCGGTCATCTCCTGCTGGGAAGCACGGTTCAGTCCGCTAGGATTCGGCAGTACCCAGATTTCCGTCTCGCCCACAGCCAGAGGCTGCCTGCCCCACTCCACCTTAGTACGGCGAAAGGCCTGCTGATAAGCCTGCTTGCCCAACACCGCCAGCGCAGCGGGCTGGAAGCGTTCTATCTTATCCATCAGCGCCTGCCCGCCGCTGCGCAATTCGCTGCCCTCCAGTTCACTGGCCAGCACCGTTGGCCGCTCGACCAGCATGGTGATGCCGCAACCGGTTTCCAACAGCTGCTGTTCCTGTTCAGGCTTTAACTGCGTCCGGGTGAATCCCGCCTGGAAAATGGTTTTCCAGAAGCGGTTGCCGGGATGGGCAAAATGAAAACCGGTGTGAGCCGTGGACTTTCCGGGATTGATACCGCAGAACAGCACCCGCAGACCGGGCTGAATAATATCGGCGATGCCGTGTGCTTCCATGTCTCCGTCTCTCTCAGGCAGGCGTTCCCCGGTATGACACCGGGGAACGGGTAAAACTTAGAAGTCGTAACGCAGACGCACCAGGTTCATATCGCCCAGGTTGTCGGTACTGGAGGTAAAGACGTGTTCGTAGTCAACGCGGAAGCCGTAGTCCAGCTTGAAGGTGACGCCCACACCGTTATCAATACGCTGGTAGTCGCGCCCGGTGACATATTGCATACGGTCACCCATCACATACGGCATCACTGACTTCAGGCCATATTGGTTAACCGCAACGGTATATCCGGCGAGGTATTCAATACCCCAGGCATCACCTGAGAAGTAGTGATTAACATCGACTTTTTTGCTCGGCAGGAAGTTATCATACCAGCCGCCGCCGACGGTAAAGGTCCAGTTGTCCGGCGTCCAGCTCAGAGCAGTACCGAAGATGTTCTGGTCATATGATTTTTCATCACCGTTGCCAGGATTGCGCATTTCCGCCCGGGTGTAGTTCCATGCGGTGCCCCAGGTCAGCTCTTTAGAGATATGATAATCCACGCCCAGCGATCCGCCGCCCTGGCGCTTATAACGCAGACCATTGCCCGGCAGGTATTCATTATCAGCAAACAGGTAGGAGGCGTAAACATCAGCATCGCCGAAGGTATTTTTATATTTCAGCATCTTGCGTGAACGATATGAACCATCGTAGTCGCCTTTAATGCCATTACCCGGAGCCTGGCCCAGCATGTCGTAGTCCCAGAGATCGGTTTTCGCCCCGACCACATCGTAATACACGCTGTTTTGCTGGCCAAAGGTGAGCTGCCCCCAGGTTTTGCTTTTCAGGCCGGTATACAACATGCGGCGCGAGGTGTTATTCGCCCCGTCAGCATGGTGACTATCCCAGTCGAACAGAGTTGGAAAATCTATCCCCAACTCGTAGTAGTTTACCCAGCTGATATCATCAAAAAGATAGTAATCAGCCGCAAAGCGTAAACGGCTGCCGCCATCAAAGCCGTTACGTTTGTAGGATCCCTTGTCACCGTCGCCGGTTAAATTGTTAAACTGCGGACGAATGCTGCCACCCACGGTAAAATTAAGGCGGCTTAATGGATCGCCTGCCTGCGGATTCTGTTTCAGAACGGTAATCTCCGCATTTGCAGCGAAGGAGGCACTGCCAATAACCAGCCCCAGACCAATGGCCTGAGTTAAAATATGTTTTTTGGTTAACATTTCGTAGCCCTGTGTAGTATAGAAAAAGGAATAGCCAGCGCATACTATCCTGATGGCTGTCCTTTAATAGCGGTAACAGAGCTAATTTGTCTGTATTTATGTCAGAATAGATTAAGCAAGTATGTCAAACAATGAATCTGTTAACACAATCAAACCATTGTGACCTGAACTTTATTCGGCAAAAGGTGCGTACAAGGAACTGCCTGCACGATGCTGCCACATCACAGAGGCAAAGCGATTATCCGTAGCGGGTTCATCCCCGATCGATTGCTTGTTAAACCAAATATAAACACAACCCATTATGCAGTGAAAACCACCTAACCCCCTGTTTCTACGGAGGGTTGTCTGGGGTAATTTACTGCGTTAAATTTCCTCATCATTTCTTTCCTCGCAGCTACCTGACAGGGAGTGCGTCAAAACAGGATAAACTCAACCTAATGGTTTCAGAATGGATAGCGTTGCTGTTATTTTTCACTTCGGCTCTCCTCTACACTTGGAAGGCTGGACGCCATAAGCTGTGGTTTATTGCAGTATTGTCGTTGCTCGGCGTCTACATCGTGCTTAATGCTTCGCTGTTAGCCAGTGACTATTTTACCGGCGAAGGGATCAATGACGCGGTCATCTATACCATCACCAGCAGCCTGAGCGGCGCCGGACTGCAAAAATATATGTTGCCCGCAGCAGGGCTGGTCGTGATTTTATTGCTGCTGTTTGCCTTGCTCGCGTGGGTTTTACGCCTGCGCAAAAGCCACAATTACAGCCCGCTTTACAGCATACTGGCATTAATACTGGCGCTGGCCTCCATTAAAACCACCCCGGCTTACCAGCAGGTGACGGCGCTGATCCAGTCACAAACGAATAAAGGCGAATCTGACTTTTACAGCAACTACCGGATACCCGCTAAAACCCTGCGCGGCGAGCGGCCTAACCTGGTGTATATCTATGCGGAAAGTCTGGAACGCACCTATTTTGACGAGCAGGCCTTCCCTAATCTGGCACCAGAACTGAATAAGATAAAAGACCAGTCGCTTGATTTCAGTCATACCGAGCAGTTACCCGGCACCGAATACACCATTGCCGGTATGGTCGCTTCACAGTGCGGCATTCCCCTGTTCGCCCCGTTTGATGGCAATGCGTCCAGCTCGCTTTCCACCTTCTATCCGCAAAATATCTGTTTGGGCGATATTCTTAAATCTTCGGGTTATCAGAACTATTTTTATCAGGGTTCCAGCCTGAGCTTTGCCGGTAAGGACCTGTTTCTCTCCTCTCACGGTTTTGACCATCTTTATGGATTCAAGGAACTGAAAAGCGTGGTGAAAGACGAGAAGTATCGCAACGACTGGGGCTGGTATGATGATACGGTGCTCGAACAGGTGTTCGATAAATACACAGAGCTGGCGCAGAAGGGGCAACCCTTCTCGCTGTTTGCCCTGACTGTTGATACCCATCATCCGGACGGATTTATCTCACGCAGCTGTCAGCGCAACGCTTACCCGTTCGAGGGGAAAGAGAATAAATCCTTTGCGGCAGTGGCCTGTAGCCAAGAGCATATTGCCCGGCTTATTGAAAAAATCCGTGCCACTCCCTGGTTCAAAGATACCCTTATCGTGGTCAGTTCCGACCATCTTGCGATGAACAACACCGCCTGGAAATCCCTTAACCAACACGATCGTCACGATCTGTTCTTTATGCTGCGCGGCGATGACGCCGACGGCCGGGTGCTCAATAATAAACGCAATACCCTGGATAACGGCGCAACCGTGCTGGATGCGATGGGCGGCGATAACTTTATTGGTCTGGGGCGCAGCAGCCTGTCATCCACTTCGCTTTCTACCACTTATCTCAATATCAAAGAGAAGATCAATGAGTGGAAACCAGACGTGATAAAGCTGTGGAACTTCCCTAAGACGATTTCAGACTACACAATCGATACGGCGAAAAATACTTTCAGCTTCTCGGGCGCGCATTTCAAACTGCCGCTGCTGCTGTCCGTGATGCCGAACAGGATCGAACCCAAGCTGGATGCCTGGCTGGCAACACCGCTAAAGCAACAGCTGGCAAGATTCTCCGCCGATGAAAAGTTCGTCTGGATCGACCACTGTTTTAAGATCGGCAGTATCTGGGATGATGCGCTGGCGCTGAATAGCGGCCTGTGCGTGGCTAACGGCACGCTCAACGTGCAACCGACCATTTTGCAAGTACAGCCTGGCACCTCGCAGGGGAAAATCCTTTTCCCGGCGAGTAACGAACAGAGTGAGGATCGCTACCTGCGTAGCCTGGCACGCCTGCGAATTGCCGATACCGACCTGACATATCACTCCGACACTATTCTATTTAATCTGCCCGGCATGCCGCAGCAGGTGCAGAAGATCTCCGGCCTCTCTTATCCTGAACCCTGGGGGCGCTGGTCGGATGCCAACCTACAGCCGGATGTCACCATACAGTATCGGGAGCCGCTGCCCGCAGCCTTCACACTGACGATAACCGCGCGCACCTGGGGCAATAACAGCCTGCACCCGGTGACGGTGAAAATGGGTAACTGGCAGCAGCAGGTGACTTTTTCCGCGCATGACACCACCCTGACTCTGCCGGTCGATAATCCCGCACGGGCGCGCACTATTACCATCACGCCATCGCAATCGACAGAGTCCACTGAGGGAACAATGGACGGCTTTGCCGCGCGAAAACTCGGCATTGGCCTTGTCAGCCTGCTTGTCACTCCGCAGCCATGACCAGCACGATGACTCCACAGGAAAGACTTGCAGTTAAAGTCAAAAAAACTACTATGAATCGCCCATTCATTCACTGACAAGAGCGGCCACCCGTTGAAACCCTTGCTTTGTGCTTTTTTGCTGCTTCCCGTACTGGCACTGCCGCTGGCAGGCCATGCGCGAACCGCTCCCGATCCCTTATTGGCAGCTAAGACGGTGGAGCGCTACGCCGATAATATTTTTTACAACACCAAAGCCAGCGCAATGGCGATAGTGGCGATCGATGCCAATCAGCGGATGTTCGTCAGCCGTGGTTCGGTGCGTCCCGGTAGCCAGCAGCCACCGCAAAAAGATTCCCTGATCCGCGTGGCGTCACTCACCAAATTGATGACCAGCCAGCTGATGGTTAAGCTGGCCGAAGAGGGGCGTTTGCAGCTGGACGACCCGCTTAGCAAATATGCTCCTCCCGGCAGCCGGGTGCCGAGCTTTGACGGGCAGCCTATCCGCCTGATTAATCTGGCTACACATACCAGCGCCCTGCCGCGAGAGCAGCCCGGCGGTAAAGCGGTACGGGCGGTATTTACCTGGCCTACCTACAGTCAACGCTGGAACTGGCTGCGCAGCGCGCAGCTGAAATGGGCGCCCGGTGAACGGGCCGGTTACTCTAACCTCGCTTTCGATCTGCTGGGGGATGCACTGGCAAGGGCTGGCGGTAAGCCTTATTCGGCTCTGTTCCGCGAGAAGATCACTCGCCCGCTGGGAATGAAGGACACCACCTTTACCCCCTCGCCGGATCAGTGTGGTCGCCTGATCATCCCGGCCAAAAGCCCCAGTCCTTGCGATAATTCCCTGGCGGCTATAGGCAGCGGCGGCGTTTATTCCACCCCGGATGATATGGGGCGGTGGATGCAGCAATTCCTCTCATCTGATGTGCATACCCGCAGCCCGCAGGCCGATCGTCTGCAAACGATGATTTATCAGCGTAGCCAGCTGACGAAAGTGGATGGAATGGATGTGCCGGGACGGGCCGATGCGCTGGGGATGGGCTGGGTCTATATGGCACCGCACGATGGCCGCCCGGGTATTATTGAAAAAACCGGCGGCGGCGGCGGCTTTATCACCTATATGGCAATGGTGCCGCAGTACAGCGTAGGGGTATTTATTGTGGTTGCCCGGTCGGCAGAAACTCGCTTTACGCCCATGAGCGACGGAGCGAATAATCTGTTAACCGAGCTTATTGGCAATACCTCCGGCAGCGCCCGGCTAGCCGCCAGCATTATGGCTAACTGAGCAACACCGCCAGAAAGCGAAGTTAAGCGGCACTTTCTGGCGGTATGATAATAATATCCTCTTTATCGCCCGTGACGCGTGACCGACGCAGCCGCTGTTCACGAGCCAGCAGCCGTCCCCGGCTGTCGTAATAACGGCTGGGCCAGATCGCTGCCGGATGAAGCCCCAGTGCGGCAGCAATAATAAACTCCCCTTTTGGCCACGGCCTCTTCAGCGCATTCGCCAGCGTACCGGAATTCAAACCGGCCTCACGCGACAATGCCGCCAGTGACGTCTTGCGTTTTTTGAATGCGGCCAGAATATCTGCCGGATGCATATCTGTTCTTTTTTTCATGCCTTCCTCTGCTTATGATTTATGTCCGTTTAACTCCTGCTACCCTTAAAAGTTAGCACTAAGTATTACTTAGTACAATTTACTTGAGCAGCTAAGAGAATCCTGTTAGTTATTCAGAAGTCAGGATCGACATGCTGCCACATCGTTTGAAAGAAGCTCGCCTGAAAAAAGGCCTTTCCCAACAGAAGCTTGGGGTTTTAGCGGGCATTGATGAAGCCACCGCCAGCGCACGGATGAATCAATACGAGCGCGGCATACACGTTCCTGATTTTGAACTGGTCTGTCGGCTTGCGGCAGTGCTGGATGTGCCTTCCTGCTACCTTTACGCGGTTGAAGATGATCTTGCCGAGCAGATCCTGCTGTGGCATGAACAACGCAATAAAAGCAAATCTTAGCCCCGCCTCGTCTTTTTCTGCTTATAAATCATGCTTTTTTATCATAAGCCGCGTCATTGACTCAGCGGCCTGATTGCGGTTATTTATTATTCTGCTATCTGACTGAATCTAAGGATAAATAACGTGAAGCCTGCCCTGAATCATACTGTAACCGCCGCGCTGTTGATGCTGGGTTCCCTGCTGGCGGGTTGTGACAACAAAAATTCGGACGCCCATCATATTAAGGTAGGTGTGATTAACGGTGCCGAGCAGGATGTGGCAGAAGTGGCGAGCAAAGTGGCGAAAGAAAAATATGGGCTGGACGTTGAATTGGTGGGTTTCAGCGGTTCACTGCTGCCCAATGAGCCGACCGCCCATGGCGATCTTGATGCCAACGTCTTCCAGCATCGCCCGTTCCTCGAACAGGATAATAAAGCCAAAGGCACGTCGCTGGTTGCCGTCGGCAATACCTTCGTGTTCCCGATAGCCGGTTATTCGAAAAAGATTAAACGGATTTCCGAACTGAAAGACGGTGATACCATCGCCATCCCTAACGATCCGACCAACCTCGGGCGCGCACTGTTGCTGCTAAACAAAGAAAAGCTGATCGCCCTGAAGCCCAACACCGGGCTATTGCCAACGGCGCTGGACATCACCGCGAATCCACGGCGTTTAAAGATTATCGAAATAGAAGCCGCACAGCTGCCGCGCGCACTTGACGATGCCCAGGTGACGGTGGCGATTATCAATACCACTTATATCCAGCAGACCGGCCTGAATCCGCTACGCGATAGCGTGTTTATTGAAGATAAGCAGTCACCCTACGTCAATATTATTGTGACGCGAGCAGACAACAAAGACGCAGCCAACGTGCGCGATTTCATTCATGCTTATCAGTCGCCGGAGGTGGCAGCGGCGGCGGAAAAAATCTTTAACGGCGGTGCCGTGGTGGGTTGGTAAATCGTGACAGCAAACGCCACGCGACGACACGCGTGGCGGAAATGGGCGTTAATGCAACTGTCTTTTCTGATGCAGACTCAACGCCGCCGGGCGTATAGCCGCAATGCTCCGCTCATATTCATCCGGTGAAAATGTGTCCAGTTCGGCGAAGTGCTCTTCCTTGCCATGTAGCGCAATCACCTGTAGCGCCGGGTGCAGGGATTCATGTAGCCTGGACCAGTCGCCCAGCGCCACGCCTTTCATATAGCCGAAACACCACTCTTCCACCACGGTAAATTCCTGGCCTTCCACTTCACGGGTGCCAAACAGCGGTTCGAACTGGTCGGGATATTCATTCAGGCGGTCGGCAATATCATTCATATGCTGCGCGATCAGGTCCATAAACTGCTCGAACTCCTCCTCGCTTTCCCAGTCAGGGTCGTGCTCTTCCCCACCCCAGATCAGCGGCAGCCACAGCTGCGGCTCCACCAGCGTTGGGCCGGAGAGAATGGCGGTAAACAGTCCGTCCAGCTCAGAGGCATCAAGTACCGACTCTTCATTACCATATTTGGTTAAGATATCGTCCAGCCACTCCAGCTCTTCTTCTGTTAATGGTCCTTGCTGCATACTTATCTCCTCGCTGCGCATAGGGATTTTCATCCGGCGTCTGCCGGTCTGGGGCTATTCTGGGCGGCAGGAAGGGAAAAATCCACCTTAATCGATGTGCTTTCGCCAGGCTGACGGATCTTATTCTGACGTTTCGTGCGCCGGCCGTTTGCAATCTTTAGCAGAAGAGCAACGCTATTTTCAGCCTGCCGTCCGTCATTCTGTAGCAAGAGAAAATAGCGTCATAGCCTGATGATGTCGTCATAATGCACGGAAAAAAACACTCACCACGCTAATAGTTTATAGCTGACATATATGTGTATAACTTGGAATTAATCCAGTTTTTTCGGAGTATCTCCCTTGCATCCTCTCCGCTGTCGATAGCCATCACTTGCATACATCATTTTTTTCAGAAACACATTCAGACAGATCATTCAGCTAAAAATTTGCCTCATGGTAAAACTAATCACACCACCATCTTGCTTCTTATGCGCATTAAGACCAGCAATCACCATATTATGAAAATAAAGAAATAGGATATTTACGTTAAATTTGAGTTAAGAAAAAATAATTTATCCAGAACGGTTATTTTTAAGATTGACCTTATTATGTAACCATAAAAACCATAATTATTATTATCGAGTAGATAATGTATTATCTAATAGGAATAATCTTAAATGATGTTAGGTTAATACTCTGTTTTTATCGATTTAACGATCTATTATGTTGCTTAATGCATTAGTTGAAGTAGGATATATGCATACGAAATGTTGATTTGCGAGATAACGTAACCAAGTGTGAAAACAGGCGGTTCGTATTTGAGCCATTGTTCTTTGCAATGGCCAGGGATGCAAAGGGAATGAACGGGATGCCAACCATATCGAAACAGACGCACACCACGCGCCGAGCGCTGGTTCTGGATAATAACAGTTATTTTCTTGATGCCGTAGAAAAATGGGCAGGGTTAAATAACATCATTGTTAGTGCGACCAGCCATTCGGATGATTTTTTCTACCGCCTGGCGATGAATGACGATATCGACATTGTATTTGTCTCTTATAATCCTGTTTGGACAAGAACGCTGCATCTTCTCGACAAGCTACAGCGATTCTACCCTGATATCAGAACGGTCGTTGTGGTTGATTTCCCTCATACTCCATCCGTTATCTTGATGAGAAGTTTTGGGGTAAATATCATTATTACCAAACAAGATATTTTAAGCTGTCTGCCAAAAACCATAACTCTCGCTCCATCGAGCCTTTACCTTAGTCCATCTATTGCTGGACAGGTTGACGGTGAGCACCTTGAATTTAAAAATCGTCTTACCCATGAAGGCGTCACGCTGACTCAAATGGAGCGTACGGTGCTGGCCGAACTTAGCGGTGAAAAAACGATTAAGCTTATTGCCAGAGAACGGGGATGTAGTGCGAAAACCGTTAGTCAGCATAAACAAAATGCGTTATGCAAAATGGGTTTCAGAAAGTTGAAAGAAGTATTTTCAATCAATAAAAAAATAAATATGGCAGGGCTGGTTTATCTACTCGCCACCATACTATTTTGCCAGCCTTACCTGGATATTCTTAAATTTAGTTTTTAAATGGATAGGTTTACTTAAAATCCATAGACCTACTCTTAACTTAACGTTTCATACAAGTTAGCAAGAGACGCACCTATTCCCTTTTCGGGAGGGGCAGCTTTTCTCGCTTATTAGCGTAGTGCATCAATGTGTTTTATTAAGGAGATAGAAGTAATGAAATTGAATAAACTGTCAGCCGTATTAGGATTAGGTTTTGTACTGGCGAGCGGTGCCGCTTTCGCTGCTGATCAGGGTCATGGAACGGTGACCTTTAAAGGATCTATTATTGATTCACCTTGCTCAATCACTCCTGAAACAGCTAACCAGACTGTTGATATGGGACAGATCTCTAACAAGGCTCTGCAGAACACCGGTAAGTCAACCGCGCGTCCTTTCTACATCAAGCTGGAAAACTGCGACGTCTCTTCACTGACCAACAAAACCGTCACCACCACCTTTACCGGCACCGCATCTAAAGCACAGCCTAAAAACCTGGCGTTAGTGGGTCAGGCTTCCGGTGCAGCGCTGGTTATCACCAATGGTGACGGTGCTTCTATCGACCTGGGCAGCGCATCACTGCCAACTTCCGTGCAGACCGGCAACAATACGCTTTCTTATGCTGCATACCTGCAGGGTGACTCTGCCGATGTCGCTGTAGTGCCAGGTGACTTCTCCGCAGTTGCTAACTTTACTCTCGCCTACCAGTAAGCCTGAAACGTCGTGACAGGCGCCTCAGTGCGCCTGATTTACAGAAGTTAACGGTTATCAACGGGAAGGGGGAGCGATGGTCACAGGCCACAATTCTGTTTTTTTACTTTGCCTTATGCTGATGCCTTCGGCGGTTTTTGCCGACCGCCAGGCCGATCAAGGGCACGGGCTGGTTGAAATGCAGGGATCGATTATCGATACCCCCTGTGCCATTGATGTTGCCGATCGTAACCAAAGCATTGATATGTCGGTGATCCCTGTCAGCCAAATTATGCGCGACGGTCAGGGACCTACACGTCCATTTACTATTCGATTAATTAACTGTGTGCTAACCCCGCTAAAACCGGGTCAGCCTATGGTTTCCAGGTTCAGCGTCACCTTTGACGGTGCAACCACCAACGATAACCTGTTTGCCGTATCCGGAGAGGGCAAAGGGGTTGGGCTGCAAATTGCCGATGCCAATGGCAACCTTGCCGATCCTGGGCAGCCTCTGGCCGGTGGCAATCTGCAACCCGGTAACTCAAATCTTGATTACACGCTGCGCCTGGTGAGCAACCGTCAAACGTTGCGTGCAGGCACCTATGCCGCCACTATTCGCTTCAAGCTGGACTATTACTGATGAATGTCTACCGCTATTTCGCCGTACGCCCTCTTTCCGCGCTGCTGGCTTTAGCTGCATTGGTGAATCTTCCGGCGTTGGCTGTAGAAACGATCGAGTTCAACACCGATGTGCTGGATGTTAAAGACCGCAGCAAAATCGATCTCAGTGATTTCTCCCGAGCTGATTATCTGATGCCGGGGCAATATCAGATGGTTGTCCGCATCAACAAAAACGAGCTGCGCGAGCAAAACATTACGTTTATGCCGCCCGCAGACGACCCAAAAGGCAGCATACCCTGCCTGACGCCGGAGCTTGTTAAACAGCTCGGCTTCACCGCGTCTGCCATGCGCGAATTACGCTGGTGGAATAATGGGCAATGTCTGAGATTAGACTCCCTGAAGGGAATGACCGCCCGTGGAGATTTAGGCAGCGCATCGCTATACATAAACGTTCCCCAGGCGTATCTGGAGTACGTTGCTGACAATTGGGATCCACCCTCACGCTGGGATAACGGTATCAGCGCGCTGATGTTCGATTATAACCTGAATGCCCAGAGCACCCATCAGTCTAAAGGTCACGAAACCCAGACTCTGAGCGGTAACGGCACCACCGGATTTAATCTCGGCGCATGGCGACTGCGTGCCGACTGGCAGGGAGGTTACGACCACTCTACCGGTAAGGGCGAGGGCAGCAACAATAACTGGGATATGAGCCGCTACTACGCGTATCGGGCTATTGCATCGCTGCGTGCCAAGCTGATGATGGGCGAGAGCTATTTGAACTCCACCATTTTCGACAGCTTCCGCTTTCTCGGCGCCAGCCTGGTCTCCGACGACAATATGCTGCCGCCCAACCTGCGCGGCTACGCGCCGGAAGTTTCCGGAGTGGCTAAAACCAATGCAAAAGTCACGGTAAGTCAGCAGGGACGCGTACTCTATGAAACGACCGTATCCTCAGGGCCGTTCCGCATCCAGGATCTTAATTCGGCAACCACCGGTACGCTGGATGTCAACATTCAGGAACAGGACGGAACCAGCCGCACTTTCCAGGTCAGCACCGCCAACGTTCCCTATCTGACCCGACCGGGCCAGCTGCGTTATAAGTTAGCGCTAGGTAAACCCTCTGACCTGAAGCATAACACTCAGGGGCCGGGATTCGCCGCCAGCGAACTCTCATGGGGAATTAATAACGGCTGGTCGCTGTACGGCGGAACCGTGTTGGCCGGAGACTACAACTCTGCGGCGGTTGGCGTGGGGCGCGATCTGCTGTCATTCGGCGCGCTGGCGTTCGACGTCACCCAGTCGCGCGCCACTCTGCCACAGCAGGGAATGTTAAGCGGGCGATCGTTCCGCCTGAGCTATTCAAAACGCTTCGACGAGTATGACAGCCAGGTGACCTTTGCCGGCTATCGCTTCTCCGAGCGCGACTATATGAGCATGACGCAGTACCTTGATTCCCGCTATCACGGTAACAACTACGGCAGCAGTAAAGAACTTTATACCGTCACCTTTAATAAGCAGTTCCCGGATATTGGGATCAGTTCCTATATCAACTACAGCCATCGTACTTACTGGGATCGTCCGGCTAACGACAACTATAACCTGTCGCTATCGCGCTACTTCAACGTAGGCCGCGTGCACAATGTCAGTATTAACCTTTCGGCCTATCGTAACAGCTATAACAACCGCGATGACGACGGCATGTTCCTTAGCCTGACCGTCCCCTGGGGAAATACTGCCAGCGTCACCTATGACGGACAGTTCAACAGTAGTGGTAGCAGCAATATGGTGGGTTATTACGACCGTATCGACGATAACAACTCCTACAACGTCAAGACCGGCGTCGCACAGCAGGGTCGTGGCGCGGCCAGCGGCTACTTCACTCATGATGGTGATATGGCGCAGATGACCGCCAATGCCAGCTATGAAAGCGGAAGATACTCTTCGGTCGGACTGGGGTTACAGGGAGGTATCACCGCCACGCCGCAGGGTGCCGCGATGCACCGGGTTAATGCCTTGGGAGGCACCCGCATGATGGTCGATACCGACGGAGTCAGCGATGTTCCGATACGCGGTTATGGTGGTCTCAGCCACAGTAACCACTTCGGTAAGGCGGTTATCAGTGACGTAAACAGTTACTACCGCAACAGCATCTCGGTCGATGTCAACGCCCTGCCGGATAACGTTGATGCCACCCGCTCGGTGGTGCAAGGCACGCTGACCGAAGGTGCCGTGGGTTACCGCCGCTTTGGCGTGATTTCCGGAGAAAAAGCGATGGCAAACCTGCGGTTAGCGGATGGTTCTTCTCCGCCGTTTGGTGCCACCGTCGTGAACCAGAACCACTATCAAACCGGCATCGTTGGTGATAATGGCAGCGCATGGTTAACCGGTATTAAGCCTGGGGAAACAATGCGTGTGCGCTGGAATGGCAAAACGCAGTGCGTTATTTCTCTGCCTTCACCGCTGCCGCCACTGACCAGCAACCTGCTGCTGCCGTGTCGCGCAGCAGGAAACGACCTGGCAAAAGACGATGCCGTAGAGAAAGAGAACGGCCTGTAAAGGCCGGATGAAGATGACGCACGCCGGGGTGAACTTCCCTCCCCCGGCGAAAGCTAATGAGGTGATAAAGTGAACAGATCGGTGATGAAATATTTGGCGGCAGTAACCCTGACAACGGCTGGCCTGCTTGCGGGCGTACAGCAGGCCAGCGCGGCCATAGCGCTCGACCGCACCCGCGTGATTTTCGACGGCGCGAATCACTCCATGAGCGTGAATATCAGCAATCAGAACAGAGAGCTACCTTATCTGGCACAGGGATGGATTGAGGACGATAAAGGCAACAAGATTGAGTCCCCGCTGATGATACTTCCCCCGCTACAGCGTGTGGAGCCAGGGGCAAAGAGTCAGGTAAAAATCCAGGCCACCCCGGCACTGAATGCACTGCCGCAGGATCGCGAATCCCTTTTTTACTTCAATCTGCGCGAGATCCCGCCGCGCAGCGAAAAACCTAACACGCTGCAAATTGCGCTGCAAACTCGCATTAAGCTGTTTTACAGGCCGGCCAGACTGCAGGCGGGGCAAAATGAGTACAACGATCCCTGGCAGAAAAAGATCACCCTGACGCGCGAAGGCGATAAGTATCGCCTGAATAATCCAACCCCCTACTTCGTCACCCTTGTTGCGGCAGAAACGTCGCAGAGCGGGAAGGATATCGCCAGCTTTAATCCGCTGATGGTTGCCCCACAAAACTCATCGCTGCTTACCCTAAGCGCGGAAACCCTCGGCAGTACTCCGGTACTGACCTATATCAACGACTTTGGCGGCCGTCCGAAGCTGGTGTTTAGCTGTAACGGCGCAACCTGTAGCGTGAAAGAGAACCTGCCGGGCTAAGCTGAACATCGGCAGGGTTGCAGGATAGTTAACGGATAACACAGATAGGGTATGGTCGTCAGACTCTGCCCATCGCGGAGGAGAGTACGATGGCAGGAACCGGGCATCAGGAAGTCCGTAACGGACGATACATCGTCAGGTCAGGCGCGATTGCCATGCTGTTATGCCCGGCGATTGCGCTGGCCACGGTGGATAACTGGAACGTTGAAGGCGAAAACGGCGTACTGCACGTCACCGGCGCGCTGAGCGCCGCCGCCTGTCGGCTGGATATGCAATCAGCCCGTCAAGAAGTGGCTATGGGTACAACCCCGCTGTCGAGCCTGAGGCGCGTTGGCGATCGCGGTACGCCCGTTGCCTTCCAGCTTTATTTGCGTGACTGCATGATGAGCGGAGGCAGCCAGCAGGATCGGCGCACCGCCGGACGAGTATGGGACCCGAAACAGCCCGTGGTGACGCTAAGTTTTAGCGGCAATAGCGACATGCAAAAGCCGGAGTTGATCCAACTTAAAGGCGTTTCCGGCGTTGGCCTGCGCATCCTGGACGAACAGAGCCGAGATATCCGTTTGGGTAGCCGGGGAATGCCGCTGTTTCTCACCCCGTGGAACGCCCAACTGACCTACTACGCCGTGCCTGAGCGAACGCCGGCAACGCCGATCGCCGGACCGTACCAGGCGGTTGTTGATTTCAGACTGAGCTATGAGTAAGGGAAAGCCCATGCGATTTACCCGTTTATCAACATGTTCTACTCCCGGCCTTGTCGCTGCGGCTTTGCTGTTCTTTATCAGCCTTGATGCATCGGCCTATACCTGCCGCAACAAGCAGACCGGTCAGAGCCTCAAAGGAGGTAACTCCTCCGTGACCGTACCGATAAGCCGTACGCTGACGTTCGGCGAACAGGTGGTCTTTGATATCGGCCAGTATTACGAATGTAAGAACGATAATCCGGGAACTTACAGCGACTATATGGAGACCCAGGCTAACGCCTCGTCGACCACCTTGCCCGCGTCGTTTGACACCGGTGCTCTGATTAACGGGGGGAAATACGACTTCCCGCTCCCCAAGGTGAACGTTTTTTCCCTGCCGAAAGGGGGCGACAGCAATTACCATAATGTCCCGATACAGGTTTACTATTCGATGAAGGACACCCCAGGGGAGCTGGTAAAAATATCTAAAGGCCAGACGCTGGCCACCCTGAGACTGCATAAATACGCCACCACTACCGGCGGTCCTCAGGATACACAAGACTTCACGTGGAATATCATCGCCGCCAATGACTCCATATTTTCTTCAGGCAGCTGCGAGATTAACGGCGGCCGCAATATCGATATAGATTTTGGCCAGGTTGCCAGATGGCAGCTGACCAGCGCCGGTTCTTACAGCCCGTTCAGAAGACAGGTAGAAGTCCCTTATAACTGTAAGAATCCGGTATCGATGTCGGTGGCGATTACCCTTTCAGCCGACAGCGCCACATTCGCCAGCGACACGATAAAAACCTCCAACGCCAACCTCGGTGTACAGATGTTGCAGAATGGTCAGCTGGTGAAGCCGGGTGATTCCGTGCACACGCAGCTAGTCAGCGGCATTGGCCGCAGTCAGTTTGAGTTTGTCCTGCTGAAAAATGCCAACAGCACGGTCGACACCGGTGATTTTACCGGCAGTGCGGTGCTGGTGATGAGCGCGGATTAACGTTTGGAAAGGGAACCAGATGAAAGCCCCTTAGGGAAATGACCTAAGGGGCTTACTTTCGTGCGCAGATCGCGCCGCATGCCTACCTGAGCAACGATGCTCCCCTTTTGCAAAGACTTTCGCCGCTGAAAGCGCTGTCAGTCCCCCCTAACGCTCTGCGCAATCAAAGCCGCCAAGCGCTACAAATGAATCAAAAAGTTAACTCCTGCCTGGAAACCTGAGAGCTTAAACATCGGATTGCGGCGCTTGTGGCCACACTATAGCGCGAGAAGGTACGCAAAACGCCTCGCTTGGTTTAAGATCACCCCCCGCGCCGCCGAAATGGACTATTGAGATAACCATGAAAAAAATCGCCATCAACAGTAACGAGGCTCACTCTGCCGATCTGGTAGCAGGAAATATTGAACAGCTCAACGCGCTGTTTCCTGAGCTTGTCACCGAAGGGCCAGACGGCGTTGTGGTCAATGTTGACGTGCTGAAAGGACTTGTGGGTGACCGCACCGTCACCGATGCCGATGAGAAATATGGCCTGAGCTGGCATGGAAAGCGTAGCGCCCGCCAGCTTGCGCTGACGCCGAGCACCGGCACCCTACGTCCGGCCACCGAGGTTAGCCTCAACTGGGAGTCCACCCAGAACCTGATGCTGGCAGGCGATAATCTCGAAGTCCTCAAACTGCTGCAAAAAAGCTATTCCGGTAAGGTCAAACTGATCTTTATCGATCCGCCTTATAACACCGGTAAAGACTTTGTTTACCCGGACAATTTTCAGGACAACATCAAAAACTATCTGGAACTCACCGGGCAGATGGAGAACGGGCAGAAGCTGAACAGCAACGCTGAAGCCAGCGGGCGTTTTCATACCGACTGGCTCAATATGATATACCCACGCCTGAAGCTGGCCCGTAACTTACTGAGCGACGACGGCGTGATGTTTATGTCCATCGACGATGGCGAAGTCGCCAACCTGCGTAAGGTCTGCGACGAAATTTTTGGCGAAGAGAACTTTATCGCCAACATCGTTTGGCAGAAGAAATACACCCGCTCCAATGACGCAAAATGGTTCTCCGATAACCATGACCATATCCTCGCCTATGGCAAAAACAAAGAGCGGGTGACGCTCAACGGCCAGGAGCGTAATGAAGATCAGCTCAAGGCTTACACCAACAAGGACAACCATCCGAAAGGCCCGTGGAAAGCCACGCCACTGCATGCCAAAAGCGGCACCAACACCAAAGCGTTTACCTTCAAAAACGGCGCTGTCTGGGCACCGCCGAAAGGCACCTATCGCCGGTTCAATGATGCCGCCATGCAGCAGATGGACGAAGATGATGAGATCTGGTTTGGAGAAGACGGCAGCCTGACGCCACAGCGAAAATCGTTCTTAAGCGAGGTCAAGCAAGGTGTGACGCCGGTAACTCTGTGGCCGTATCAGGAAGTCGGGCATAACCATGAGGCGAATAGCGATCTTAAAGCGCTGGGACTGGGCGGCATTTTCGACAACCCGAAACCCGTCCGTCTGCTGCAACGAATGATCCATCTGGCGACCAGCGCGGATCGGCAACACATCGTGCTGGACTTCTTCGCCGGTTCCGGTACCACCGCGCAGGCGGTGCTGGAATCCAATGCGCAGGACAATGGCAACCGCCGCTTCATCTGCGTTCAGCTTCCTCATCCGCTTTCCAGACCGGTGAGTGAACACGGGATGACGCTGAGCACGATTGCGGATATGACAACGGAGAGGATCCGCCGCGCTGCCGTCGCGCTGCGCGAGCATCATAAGGACTATAAAGGGGATACTGGGTTTCGCGTCTACCGCCTGAGCAACTCCAATATCCGCGCCTGGGACCCGGCACCAGAGAGCCTGGAGCAATCGCTTTTCGACACCGCGCCGCATATCCTTGAAGGCCGTAGCGCGGCGGATGTGCTCAGCGAACTGCTGCTGAAGCTGGGGCTTGAGCTGTGCGTCCCCGTTGTGACCAAGACCTTTGCAGGCCACGAGGTGTTCTCGGTGGCGGGCGGCGTATTAATCGCCTGCCTGACGCCATCTATTGCCGCAGACGATGTAGAAGCGCTGGCGGCGGGGATTGTTGAGTGGCGTCGCGAACTCGCCCCGCAGGCAGATCCCACCTGCGTCTTCCTTGATGATGCCTTTGCTGATGATAGGGCGAAACTGAACATCACGGCGATTCTGCAGCAGTCCGGTATTAAAAACATTCGCAGCTTATAAGGAAGACGCTTCTCATGGTTATTGCTCCCCTGCAACAGGCGCGGTGCACGGACAGATGTCAGATCACCGGTGGCCCAGAGCCAGGCAACTGGATTGTGCCGTCATTACCTCTCGGCTGGCGGCTGGTAAGCTTCCACTTTTTCGTCGACTGGAACCATACGCCGCTTGCGGTGGCCGATCGCATCTGGATGACCCGCCAACTACGGCTTGATGTGGGGGACACGCTCGACAACATCAGCAAAGATAAGATCCTGGCGCAGTTTTATGACGGCGGAACGTTTGAGGAATTTGCCGAGCTGGAGCGTATCTTCGCACCCTGCGGCCAACAGGTGTCTGTCATTCTGCTGCCGGAAATTCCTGTTGGCGATATTGATGACAATACGCCCATCTGGGCGATTATCAGGGGTCAAAACGGGGAGCCTCAGTTCGGGAAATGTCCTGTCAGTCACTTGAAAACACGCATACAACATCATTCAGGCGGCCCGGTTTCCGTCGGGAATAAAGGCCTGACCTACGGCACCAGTGCGGTGGAGTGCGCCTTGTCGAGGACAAAAGCGGCTTTCCCAGGCGACGCGGACGCGGTGATTGTCGACGACCAGCATCGGATACGCTATATCATTGAATACAAAAAGCACACGCTGGATACGCCGATTAGCGAACATTTAGTGCATGAATATTACCCGACCCCCGATCGCCGTAAGTACCAGCGGCTGGAGGCATTGGCCACGCGTTACCGCAGATCGCAGTCATCCCACATTCCGCTGGTTGTGCTGTATTACTCGACAAAAAAGCCAGAAATACGACTACAGGAAATCACCTCGATGAATGCCACAAACATCAAAATAGGCAAGGATTCGCAAGATTGGCCTGTAAATGCAAACACCTCAGCTGATGTTGTGAACTGGCTTGGAAAGCTCTGATGAAACTGAATTTTGAAGCAAACTTAGACTATCAGCGACAGGCTATTGAGTCGGTATGCGATCTCTTTCGCGGGCAGGAAGTGTGCCGCACCGAATTTACGGTCACCCAGCAAACGCCTGGCGCACAGCCGCAGCAGATGTCACTCGGGATCGCCGAGTCCGACCTCGGGGTCGGCAACCGTCTGACCCTGCCCGACGATGCAATACAGCAAAACCTGGAGGCTATCCAGCTACGGAGCGGCCTGCCGCCATCCGATGCCTTAACCTCCGGCAACTTCACCGTTGAAATGGAGACCGGTACAGGTAAAACCTACGTCTACCTGCGCACCCTTTTTGAACTCAACAAACGCTACGGCTTTAGCAAGTTCGTGATTGTGGTGCCATCGGTTGCCATCAAAGAAGGCGTTTATAAAACCCTGCAAACCACCGAAGATCACTTCAAGGGGCTATACGCGGGCGTGACGTTCGACTATTTCCTCTATGACTCCGGCAAGCTTGGCCAGGTCCGTAACTTTGCCACCAGCCCACACATTCAGATCATGGTGATGACGGTCGGGGCAATCAACAAAAGAGACGTCAACAACCTCTACAAAGAGAGCGAAAAGACCGGTGGCGAGAAGCCCATCGATCTGATTAAGGCCACGCACCCGGTGATCATCGTGGATGAACCACAGAGCGTCGACGGCGGCCTGGAGGGACGCGGTAGAGAGGCGCTGGCGGCGATGGACCCGCTATGTACGCTGCGCTACTCCGCCACCCACGCCGACAAGCACCATATGGTGTATCGCCTGGATGCGGTGGATGCTTACGAGCGCAGGCTGGTGAAACAGATTGAAGTCGCCTCTGCTACGGTCGAAGACGCGTACAACACGCCGTTTATCCGATTGATCAAAGCCGGGAGCAAGCGCGGCAACATCAGCGCGACCATCGAGCTGGATATCGCTACCGCTGGCGGTGTCAGACGCCAGGAAGTGAGCGTGCAGGACGGCGACGATCTGGCGCGGCTCTCCCGCCGCCCGCTGTACGCCGATTTCCGCATCGGTGAAATCAGCACCGCCAAAGGCGGGCAGTTTATGGAGCTGCGCTATCCCGGCGGCGAAGTGTTGTTGCAGCCGGGACAAGCCCACGGCGGCGTGGATGCGCTCGCCCTGCAACGTGAGATGATCCGCCGCACCATCCGCGAGCATATGGACAAGGAGCTGCGCCTGCGCCCGCTGGGCATCAAGGTGCTGTCGCTGTTCTTTATCGATGCCGTCGAGATGTACCGACAGTACGACGCCAGCGGCCAGCCGCTGAAAGGCGTCTACGCGACGATCTTTGAGGAAGAGTACCGACGTGCCAGCAAACTCCCTGCCTATCAGAGCCTGTTTGCTGACACCGACGTGGAGGCCCTGGCACAGGCGGTACATAACGGCTATTTTTCCATTGATAAGCGGGTGGTCACTCCGTTTTCCGACCTTGAGCTGAAAAAATCGGCAAAAAAAGAAGATATTGAAACCAGCTCCTACAACCTGATCATGAAAGAGAAGGAGAAATTGCTCTCCTTCGAGACGTCGTTACAGTTTATTTTCTCGCACTCGGCGCTGAAAGAGGGCTGGGACAACCCCAACGTCTTCCAGATTTGTACGCTGCGCGATATTCAGACCGAGCGGGAACGCCGCCAGACCATTGGACGTGGCCTGCGTTTGTGCGTCAACCAGCAGGGTGAGCGGGTGCGTGGCTTTGACGTTAATACCCTGACGGTGATCGCCACCGAGAGCTACGAGCAGTTTGCCGAACAGCTTCAGACGGAAATCGAGAGAGATACCGGCATCCGCTTCGGCATTATCGAACCGCACCAGTTCGCCGCTATCCCGGTAATGAGCGTGGACGGAACATCAGCCCCGCTGGGCGTTGACCGGTCTAAAACGCTGTGGCAAAGCCTGCAAACGCAGGGACATCTCGATGCGAAAGGCAAGGTACAGGAGTCACTGAAACAGGCGCTGAATGACGGCACGCTGTCGCTTCCTGCCGAGTTTGAGGCGCAGCGCGGGCAGATCGTCGAGGTGCTGCGCAAGATGTCAGGCCGCCTTGTGATCAAAAATGCCGATGAACGTCGTGCCGTACCGCTACGTAAAGGCAACGATGGTAAAGCCCTGTACCTGAGTGAGGCTTTCCGCGCGCTGTGGGATCGCATCAAGCATAAAACCACCTACCGCCTACAGTTAGATAATGAGCAGCTGATATCCGAGTGCATCGCGGGTTTGCAGGCGGCGCCAGACATAAGCCGAACGCGTCTTCAGTGGCGCAAGGCCGATATCGCTATCGGTAGAGCGGGCGTGGCAGCGACTGAGAAAAACGGCGCAATGTCGGTAACACTGAACGAAACGCATAGCGAACTGCCGGATATTCTGACGGATTTACAGGACCGGACTCACCTCACACGCCGCAGCCTTGCCCGTATCCTGACCGCCAGCGAACGCCTGGACGACTTCAGACGCAACCCGCAGCAGTTTATCGAACTGGCCGCCGAGGTGATCAACCGTTGCAAACAGCTGGCGCTGGTCCGGGGGATTGTCTATCGAAAACTGGGGGAGCATGACGTTTACGCCCAGGAGCTGCTCGGGAAAGAAACCCTGACGGGCTACCTGAAAAACATGCTGGAAGAGACCCGTAAATCGATATACCAACATGTGGTCTACGACTCGCTTCAGGAGCGGGACTTTGCCGACGCGCTGGAGAAAAACGCCGCCGTGAAGCTCTACGCCAAACTGCCGGGATGGTTTAAAGTCCCTACCCCGCTTGGCAGTTACAATCCAGACTGGGCGGTGCTGATCGAAGAGGAAGACACCCAGCGTCTTTACTTTGTGGTGGAAACCAAAAGCAGCCTGTTTTCCGACGATCTGCGCGATAAAGAGCAGGCAAAAATCATCTGCGGACATGCGCACTTCCAGGCCCTGGCCAGCGGGGATAATCCCGCACAATACGTCGTGGCGCGCACGGTAGATGATCTGATTGGAAACAGCCGGTAGGTAGAGGCTATGGATGGCGGGTTTTTAGATTGTTAGAGCGGGCGTGGGCGATACTGGCAATGCACCAAGATTGAATGCTCCAGCACGTTCAAGACGAATGAGAGCATAATTGAGGTGATTACCTGCCCGCCGCAGCCGGAACCCGCACCAGCGATTACGCAAGAAAAGGTCAGAGAGCACCAGATACTCGGGCGCTATGGCACATCATGCCGAACCGCTAATTAGTGCTAACGGCCGCTGGATACACAGCGGCTTATTTGCGTCCGTTTTTTGCCCCTTTAACGCCTTTTTTCTGGCTAGCACGGTTTGAAAAGAACCGTGTATGTGTATAGGGTTCAGTCCAAGAGACGATTAAACTTTCGTTAATTCCTGATCTTGTAACTCAACCCATACTTCCTCGACGTCATCAAAATATGCAACGCTACTCACACCATTCTCGATGAGATTTCTTTTACTTATCAAATTTCTCGCCCCGCCTCGCGGCTGTGCTTCGATAGGTTGAACAGGTACATACTTATCCGCGAGATACTCTAAAATACCGTTTAAATCATCATGGCCATCTGAATTATAGATATCTTCAACCTGACTACCTTGCAAAAGGTGCTTTATTTTGATTGCATTAACTGCGCACATAATTACCTCGTCATTTTTCTAAATTTGTGGGGTTGGCGGATAGTCTTTATGATTAACCGAGATAGGCAGATAATTTCTAAAGACTTTAACAATCGAAATGGATAATACTTTATGTGCGATTTACTCATCAACATCATAATGAGCCTTGTAACAGGCGGCTATATGGGGATTATAGTGTCAAAAGCTGTAGCTTTCTCTAACCTCAAAAAAGAGGCCCTACGTATTATACGAAAAATTGATACCTTGGGTCCGAACGGTACCATTTTTCATAAAACAGAAAATGTTGAGACGTTGGCTCTGTTGAGCTCTGAGCTAAGAGGATTACATCACCCTGATGCGGGAGATGCTGTCTTCTGAATATATACCAAAATTAGCAAGGAGATTATATCACCTTCAGAAGACTCGTCTATCAGAGACAAACTATTAGAAGAAGCTCAAATGAAAATCAGGACGCTTCCAGTCAACAAAAAGACCTTATTTAATCCCTTTAATTTCAGTCTTTGAGCTAATACTCCTCATTTTGAAGCCCCCACCTGCGTGATGAATGTCTGAACGTGCACAGGTTCCTGTCACTGAAGATGCTCAGGAGAAGATCGAGCACTGGCGGCAGGAATATAACCAGTACCGGCCACATACCTCGTTAAATAACCAGACTCCGGCAGAATTTGCCCGAAGCCTGCAAACAGGCGCGGATCTCTGATTTATCCTGGCACCGATATTGGGAGGAGATCACCTTTGAGAAAACTTATCTGGTGCATAAATTTTTTATGTACCAGATAAGTGTTGGCCAAGCAAAGCGCGGCAGGGATTTTCTCATCCAATTAGAGCCTTAGCCTTTGCTCTGATCTCAGCAAGTTCTTCAGGCGATACAGTGCCTTTTTTTGTTACTTTTCGCGCTCTCCAGTCAACACAGGTAACTTGATCGGCAAGAACAACACTTTCGCGGCTACCCGATAGTTCTACCTCAAATGGATAGCCTTTAGCTTTAGTGGTGCACGGAACGCAAAGCAGCAACCCTACGGGATTATTGTAAGAAAAAGGGCTAAGGACGACAGCAGGGCGATGGCCCCCCTGTTCGTGACCTTCTACGGGGTCAAAATCCAGCCAGATTAGATCACCAGAATTTGGTACGTAACGTGAAACCATTTAGATCAATTCCTTTCCAACTGGCGAACCAAAATCTATTTTTCCGTGAACGTTATCTGGTGTGATACCTGATAACAGTACATCCAGTGAATACTCTTTAGATTTCAATGGCACTAAAACAATTTGGCCAGCTTCATCAATTTTCAAATCGAGTTTATCTTCGACATTAAGTGCTGCTGCTTGCATTACGCTGGCTGGTATTCTGATCGATGGGCTATTGCCCCATTTTTTTAGCGTTACCGTTGTCATTAACATTTCCCCCCCCCACATTTGTAGATACATTGTAGATGATAAACAATGTATCTACAAGCATCCTCCTTCCTGCTAGACCGGGTTTTTAGCTAACTTTCAGTAGTGATGTTGATCTCCTCCAAATATCGGTACTGAACAAAGGGAAGAGATCACTTCCTGAACATCAGGCCAAAATCCTACGCCGGATACCGCTCCGCCAGTTGATTTCTTCCCTCGCCACGTATAGAACATAGCATCAGAAATACCCAGCTTGCGGCAGACATCCGGCACGGACGTCCCCTGCCCGGCCTGCTTCGGGGCAAAAACAATCTGCTCTTCAGTGAATTGTGGCTTTTTCATCGGCACCACCTCCGTTCAGGGGAGTGTTTATCATGGCGGAATTCTGTTTCTGAATGGAGCAGGATTTCTGGTCAGGGGCAATATGTTAGCGGAGTGATTCACTGCTGCCTGTAATATGGGGATTAAGTGAATTCTCAGCCTGAGATTAACAGCACGTCTAAAAGGAAGTCTGGCCCTGCTCTCAGGATGTTCTGTATAGAACGGTAATAAGATGACCCGTTGAAACGGTCAGCTGGATTTGTCGTCTGCAAATGGCTTCATACTATATTCGTATGAACAATAATTTTGATTTACTCATTGCTTAACCGCCCCTATCTTGTTAACTGTCAGTACCAACATTAATTCGGCAGCACAAATAACACGTTATTTAGGGACAACCCATGCTCAACAAGCCCTCACTGAAGAGTCTGCTGTGTCTGCACTCGGTATGCGGCATACTCCTTACAGCAATCCTGCTTTCCATAGTGACCGGCTTTGCGTTAAGGAACCTGACCGAACAACGTATCCTTGAATCCAACACTGCATATGCACGCAAGCTGGCCAACACTGCAGATAACATGTTCCGGACGGCCCAGAAGGAACTCGCTTTCAGCGCCGGACAGATAACCAGTTACAGAGATTTGCAGGCGTTGCAGTATGAAACCGACAGACTCCGTCTGCAGTCAGACATGTTCAGTTCCGTACTGGCCCTGTCACCCGAGGGGCGGATTGTGGCCGCTTCTCCATTAAATTTACTTCCGTCCGGTACTTCGCTCAGTGTAGCGCCCTGGCAGCTGCAGGCTGTAAAAAAAGGCCCCTTTGTTTCTGACCCTGTGACCCCCTATACGGGAAACTACCTCGTCTTTTTGTCGAACCCGGTACATTCGCCGTCAGGCGAATATCTGGGTTATCTGGCAGGCTCAATCTATCTGACAAAGAGCAGTATGCTGAGCCGTCTTCTGAACCAGCACTTCTACGCTGATAAGACGACTGTCAGCATTGTTTCTGATACCGGCGAAGTGGTTCACTCACCGGATAAGACTCTGACCGGGAAAAAAATCAACCTGAGTGCGGACCTCTCGGCGCAAATGAAAGAGAAAAAATATGGTGCGGTGAAAACCCTGTTGAATCAACAGGAATGCCTGCTGGGTTATTCGGACGTTGTGAAAACGAACTGGCATGTGTTCGTCTGCGTTTCATCCGACGTGACGACCGCAATACTCAACCGCATCGTCAGAGATGTGATCCTCTACGGGCTGGTGCTGGCGCTTCTGCTGGTCATTGCGAGTCTGTACATTTCCGCCAGGATTTCACAGCCACTCGAGAATCTGACCCGCTTGACGAGCTCAGGCACGGCCGGGCGGCTATCAGGAAAAGTGGATGAAATAAAAACCTGGTATCGAGAGGCTGACAGGCTAAAAAAAGCGTTTCAGGCTTATTCAAGAACCATCAATAAAACATTTTCTGTACTGCGCGATGATGCCCTGACGGATCACCTGACGAAACTGCACAACCGGCGGGGATTCGATCAACTCACTGCACCTTTTGTCGGGGGACAGGGTTCACACAGCCTGGCTCTGATTGATATCGACCACTTTAAACAGGTTAATGACCAGTTCGGACACGATACCGGGGACGAGGTACTGGTGGCTGTATCAGGTTTATTAAAAGAAGGATGCCGCACTCAGGACATCATCTGCCGGTTTGGTGGTGAAGAGTTTGTCATTTTGTTTCCAGACACAACGCTGACCGAAGCCGGAAGGGTTGTAAACCGTATCCGTGAAAACATTGCAAATGTGCAGTTCCCTACAGTGAAGCACATCACGATTTCAGCAGGCGTTTGTGAACTCGCTCAAGATGGCGATAACAGAGAAAAAGCGCTGGCTGTGGCAGACCAGCTTCTGTACAGGGCCAAGCATGAAGGCCGGAACCGGGTAGTGACCCCGGTACATTCGGTTCACTTACCCTGAGGGTACGTTTTTCTAGTCCGCATCATCCGAACGCAGATTACGCGTGTGATTAGCCGGCAGCATAGCCGTTAATTGCTTCTCTCACAGATAAAAAGCGGTGTATTTTCACTATAAAAAACCCAGGCATCTTTACCATAGGGCCTGATCTTGAGTACCAGCGGCATATTGTTCTCTGTAAAAAATTCGGGTAGCCATTTCTTCTGATCGGAAAGGCTCATCGTCATCTGAGGGGAATCAATGACCAGCTCAGACCTGAAGTAGTAAAAAAAACTATTCTGTAAGTATGAAAATGAAACCGTCTTACTCAGATAAGCTTTTGTTTTATCTTTCTCATATAAAATTCCAGACATTGAAAGAACGCCCTTTCCGCCATGAAGGGTTTGCGTAGTGAGTAAATCCAGCCGGTCCTGCTTCCAGTGATAGGCCACATCGGATTTACATGAAATGGTGTCCCCCCCGTTCCTGATGAATGGCGTAAATAAATAAATAGCAATGCAAAAGATAATCAGTAGAGTAATTTTAATCATTATTCAGGTTCTTCACATAGTAGTGTGAACGGCAGTTTGTTCTGGTATGTCCACTCAACGGACGCTCGCAATCAAAGTAGGAAAGACTGTCTGCATGTTTGAATGCGGTAAGATAGACATAAGATGTTGTACTACATTTTATTTTCATCTCATCAACCAGTTTCTTTACCTCATCCTTTCTCAGCCACCCATCCGCATTATTGAATATGATACAGCCTTTGTAGTTGGTACTGTAAATAAACACAGCATCATTGTAATTCAGTCCGGATCTGATATAAAAAAAAGACGAAAACAAAAGTGCAAAAACAAGCATAAAGGTTACGGCCATCCTTTTTTTTGACTTAAGAAAGGCTGGAAAAAATTGACATTCAGTCAAAGCAGAATATAAAAAATTCTTGTTTCCAGAATCAGATTCTTGCTTATTCTGTTCTGTTCTCATCCTTTCATCTGGGGGGCTATGGTCTGGTATTTCATTGCCACCCGCGGAGAGAGTATTAGCTCTCTCCGACTCAGTGCTGACGGGTGTGAAGGAAGAAAGGCTTTCTCTCTGAATGGTTGTCTGTGGAGAAAGGAGAAAACCCTTACGTGGCATGGTCCGGATGATATCCTCCTGAAGACCGGCTTTATTTAGTGCGCGTCTCAGCGCCGAGATATTCTGGTAAAGGGTCGTTGAAGCAGGTTCCGTACCAAACCGACGCCATACATAGTCATAAAACTGTTGATGTGTGACAAGTAGCCCTACATTTTCAATGAGTAGTTCCAGACACAGTGATGCGGATGCGCTGATAACCGCCGGGTTCCCCCTGCCGGTGATTCTTTTTTTATCCGGTTCAAAAATCAGAAAATTGTTAAGAGTGATTTTTCTGCTCAAGGCATTTTCCACCAGTAAATTAAGCAATAATAATCCCGCATAAAACTTGTGCCTAACGAGCGGGAAAGGTCTTCTGGAAGCAGAAGATCGTAAATACGAAAATTACTCAAATTGAGTAATATAATTATAGCACATCTTTTTAGTGCAGGTTTACATTTGCATTCCACATAAATCACCATAAAAAACCATTTAACTTATTGATTTATAACAATATAACTTTGAACATAAAATTCATATGAATTTAAACAAATTTAGTGAAATTCAAAGGTGTGATCGTCTCCCTTCTCACATAAAATGTTTTCGCTGGCTTTGTTATTTCGATGAGATAAGTATTTTAGCTCTATTTACAATGCTGATAACTATATCTCTTGATCCATTTACTCAGGCATCAGTCAGCATATTTATTAACAAATAAAATTCAAAGGATTACTGGTATGTTCAAAAAGACCTTATTAACCGGGTTCGTTTCCCTGACCGTATTATCTGCCAACAGTGTATATGCAGCACAGCAAAACAATATTCGCTTCAAGGGCGAAGTGTCCGCCCAAACGTGTAATGTCAGCATCAACGATTCAACTTCATCGGCACCTGTTGTCTTGCTGCAGACGGCAAAACTCAGCGAGCTTTCGACCACGGGAAATACGTCTACCCCCACGACTTTCAGCATGAAGCTGACAGGATGTACCGATCCTAAAACAGCTGATCAGGACATTAAAATGCATTTTGCGTCATCTAATGTTGATGCTTCCGGTAACCTGAAAAACATTGCCACTTCCTCCCCGGCAAGTAACGTCGCAATTCAGTTACTGGATCCGGATAATAATGTCATTGATTTAAAGTCAGGCGAAGCGTTTGCTAAAGCATTCTCGCTCAAAACGGGTGAAACCAGCGGAGAAGCACAGTATACCGCGCGGTATATTGCTACCGGTGGGGCTGCAACAGCCGGTAAAGTTGAAGCGACCGTTCAGTACTCTATCAGTTATCTTTAAAAACTGCGCCCCGCGATTTCTCGCGGGGCTGGAATAAATTATGAAATTTGTGACTTTTCTGAAATTATTTTCAGTTTACTTCTTTTTAATCAGTGGCGTAACGCATGCGGCTGTGGTCATGAACGCTTCGCGTATTGTGATGGAGGATACCACTGAGAAAACTATTATATTTGATAACACCAGTGAAAATCCGTTTATTGTTCAGGTTGAGGCAGATAATAAAGAAAAGCCTGATTTTATTGCCCTGCCGCCTGTTTTCAAAATTAAAGAGAAAGGCGGGCAGACGGTAAAAGTTAAACTATTGTCCAGTCAACTTCCTCTGGATAAAGAGTCGCTCTTTTATCTGAATTTCACTCAGATTCCGGGCGTGCGGAAAGATGAAAATGGCGATGACCGGCTGAATATCATCATACGGAGTCGGCTAAAAATTATCTACCGACCGGCTTCCGTCAATGCTTTTTCTGCAAAAGATGAAAATAAAATTTCATACCGGTTGCAGAGTGGAGCCTTAGTGATTAGCAACAAATCGCCGAATATTCTCTCCATTAGAGACATCAGCAATGGGAAGCGGGTTTTGGCGGAAAAAGTGACGTTGTTGCCTGGTGAAAATTATTCCACAGTCCTCAAAGACAATCATCTCAGTGGTCCGCTCAATGCGGTAATAATTAATGATTATGGCACGCCAGTAAATTTCCTGATTACAGATAAATGACGTGATATTTTTACAAAAATGAAAATAAGTATTTATTCCCTGCTTCTTTCCTTCTGCACTTTGTCTGTTTATGCGGAAGAATATGAATTCAGCCCCGCCATGCTCAGAGCAGGCGGCCTGAGCGATATTTCCGCATTATCAGGAGACGACACATTTTATAAACCGGGTGAATATGACGTTTCTGTTTACGTGAACAATAAATTATTTTCAAAAAAGACGCTGACTTTTGAACGGAAAGGCAAGACGTTAACGCCGTTATTTACAGGTAATTTTATCAACAGCTTACCGCTTAAAAAAAAGCCACAAGCCCTTGGTGATGACAGAAAATACGTTCTGGAAGCCGTTCTGCCGGAAGTAAAGACTGCGCCCGATCTTTCCTCTCTGCGGGTAAACATTACCGTGCCTCAGTCTCTGCTGGTACACCGTCCGGATGATTATATTCCGTCGAGTGAGTTTGAGGCAGGCAGTACCGCCTTATTTTCGAATTATACGGTAAACCAGTATGAGTCACACAGCCCCTATGCAGGCGGGTTAAGCTCGACCTACCTTGGGCTCAGCAGTGGCTTTAACGCAGGAAAGTGGCAGTTCCGGCAGCAGGGGAATTTCAACCGTAACCGCTTCGGATCCAGATGGCACTCCTCACGCCTGTACGTCAGTCGGGGCTTACCGTCGCTGCGAAGTGAGCTGTCGCTGGGTCAGCTTAGCTCGGACTCTGATGCCTTCAGCGGACTCAGTTTCAGAGGTGTAGGACTCAAGACGGATAACCGTGTGTTACCCCCTTCCATGGTTCAGTATGCGCCGACGGTGCAAGGTACGGCGAGAACCAACGCGAAAGTCGAAGTCTTTCAGAAAAAATACAAAATTTATGAGACTACTGTTCCACCGGGTAGCTTCAGAATTGATGACCTGGCACCGGCTTTCTACGGTGGAGACCTCAGTGTCAGGGTGACGGAAAGTGACGGCAGCCTCATTGAGTATTCAGTGCCCTACTCTACACTGCCGGGTTCCGTCCGCCCCGGACGCCTGGACTATAGCTTTTCTGCCGGCGAAATCAGCGATTACAGCCGCGACAACCAGTTTTCTGAGCTTTCCGTCAAGTATGGCGTTTCTAATTCGGTAACGGCAAACAGCGGGGTACGTATCGGCAGCGGCTATCAGGCGGCCAGCGGCGGGCTCATCTATTCTTCGTCGCTCGGTGCATTCGGCACTTCTGCAACCTGGTCCAATGCCAGACTCAGAAATGGCAGCGTCGCGCAGGGCGGGATGGTGAATACCCAGTACAGTAAAACGCTGGATTCGCTCGGTACCACCATCAGTTTTGCCGGCTACCGATATTCCACCAGGGGCTACCGGGATCTTCAGGACATCGTTGCCCTGAACAACTCGGACACCCCGCTGTCGTCGGTGGAGGGTGGAACGTACATGCAGAAAAACCGCCTTCAGGTCAATCTCAGTCAGCCGCTGGGTTCACTGGGCAGCATTTATGTTTCCGGCTCCTCGCAAAACTACTATGACGGACGAAACAAGGACACCTCTTATCAGGCGGGATACAACACGGCACTGCCTTACGGCATTCACATGGATTTCAGTATTTCCAGACAGTACCGCACCCGGATATCAGACGCGCGGAGATGGGGAGTACCTGACGAAAACCGGCACAAGGAATATTACAAAGACACCCAGTTTGCGCTGAATTTTTCCGTGCCTCTCGGACGTGATACCCGTAATACAGCACTGTCTGCGTCATACATCAGCAGCAACAGTGAACACAGCTACCAGACCTCGCTCTCCGGCAGCGCAGGTAAAGACAACACTACCCAGTGGGGTGTGAATTACAGTCGGGACAGCTCGGGGAGCAGTTCGGGTCTAAACTTGGCCACCATTCTGCCCAAAGTCAACGTGAGTGGAACGGTCTCAAAATCTCCGGGAAGCTGGCAGGCATCCGGTTCGATGAGCGGTGCCGTCGCATTGCACAGCGGCGGGCTCACCCTGGGGCATACCGTGAGTAACACGTTTGCCATTGTGGAAGCAAAAGGAGCAGAAGGCGCCACTTTACTCAACGGGCAGAACATCAAAATCGACAGTTCTGGTTACGCCATCATTCCTTCGCTGATGCCCTACAGACGTAACAACATCAACCTTGATGCGCCGGAAGGGGAGTCTGCGAATGTCGATATTATTGACAGCCAGCGCGTTGTGACGCCATACGCGGGTTCCGTCAACCGGGTGGTCTTCAGAACGCGCCAGGGCATACCCGTCATGATGCAGCTCAGGCGGGGGGATGGCAGCTATGTCCCCCTGGGTTCAGATATTTTGGATTCCGGTGGTAATAACGTTGCCACGGTAAGCCAGGCCGGTAATACCTACCTGCGGCTGGAAAACCGTCAGGCACTGACTGCCCGCTGGGGCAGTGCGCCCGATGAACAGTGCACCATCCGGTATACGCCTGTGGATATTAATTCCACGAAAGCGCTGAATTATATTACCGCAGTCTGCCAATAAGGCCTTAAACATGAAAAAGTATGCAGTCTTTATTTCCCTGGTGATCACGACGTTCTGTACATCGTCAGCCTTCGCCAAATGCCAGCCTGTCTATAAAGCCAAACAGGGCGATGACACAGAAGGCGGCGTGCCTCTGACTTTTGGTTCAATAAAACTTCAACCCACTGAGTTTATGCCAACCGGCCTGATAGGCTCTACTACTTCCAGAGTAGGGCAGGCTCAATCCTTCCCTGAAGGAGAAAATCAGCTGTTATATACCTGTGATCTTGCCGACCAGGGACAGACCTATGAGTATTTTGCCACCAATGGCGACAGTAACGTGGGTGGCAACGTCAGCGCGGGGGATGGCGTCTATCAGACCTATTTTCCTTTCACTGGCATCAAACTCATCCGTGACAGTGACGGTAAGGTGTTCTCAAGATACTGGCAGCATTCACCCATAAACGGGCACCTGGAAGGTAACAAGCTTAATTTTTATGCCCGTGACTTCAGCGGTGTGACGGCAGAAATTTACCGCTTACCTTCCACAATAAGGGGAGGCGATCCTATTGCGAAATATGGGTGTAATGGCCCTGCGGATGATACCGCCAGCGGTATTGCTTACACCTGTCACCAGCCCAACGGCTATACGGTTTTTGTCGGACCGGGCTGGAACGACGACCAGGATATCACGGTCCCTGGCGCCGACAGTAACAATCACTGGGGAGGATTCAGTAACTGGAACTGGATTGGCTTTGGTATGCAGTACTCTTCGGCAAACACGTTCACACAAACGTCCTGGGGATGTCGCGTCTACAACTACACCAACCCTGTCATTTTACCGCCAGTCACTATTGCTGAATTAAAGTCTGATTTTGAAACAACAGGTAAGAACTTTACTGTAACTTACCGGTGTGGTGGCGCGCTCATTAATAGCTTTATCAACCAGAATGCAGGTGTTGGACCTGATAAAATATCGGTCGCATTCAGCACTGACAATCCTATTCCCGGGAACGGCGTTTCGTGGTCGCGTTACGCGTTATCGGATAATTACGGACAGGATGGATATGCGTCTAACGTCGGCATAGGTTTATCTGTTGCCGGTAAGGCGGTTGGATTTATAACCAATGCGTATACTAATGATTATCAAACAGGCTGGTTTTCGCTGCTCGACGGGGAAACCTCGCGTTCTCAAAACACCCCTTCTCAGGTGGATATCACATCTCAGTATTTCGCATTCTACGGCATCGTTGACACCACTAAACCTGTCACCCCCGGGAAAATTGATGCGACGGCGCATATTATTGTGAGGTACTGGTGATGAGATATTTTTTACACTGGGTCAGTTTTATCTTTTTGTTTAATTCGCTGGAGCTTCAGGCAACGGTTATGCCGTTGCAGGACAGGGTGCTGTTCAACAGCACAGACAGCAACAGGCGCCTGCTCATCGTCAACAACGACAGTCATGCGCCGGTGTTACTTCAGAGCTGGGTTGATGACGGAAGTGCCGGCGATATTAATAAAGAAAAAAATTACCCTTTTGCTGTTATTCCGGCAGTTGCCAGGATGACACCGGGTAAAATTTTGAATCTGAAGATACTGCCCACGGAAAAAATGCTTGATTTGCCCCGTGACCGTGAGTCCGTATTCTGGATAAATCTTTATGAAATTTCGGGCGTCAAAAGGTCTCAGCAGGCGAAAAATGCCAATAAAATAGAGGTCGGATTAAACACCCAGCTGAAAATTATCTACCGGCCTTTTAAAAGCAGCATGGACATTAACAGTATTGGCGGAGCCATAAAAATCCGCTTTACCGACAACGGTCATTCACTCGAGCTGAGTAATCCTACGCCATATTACGTGACGCCTGTTTCAGTAAAAGTGAAGTTATTGGCTGGAGAAAAGTCACTAAAGCTGGGTATGGACAGAATGATCGCTCCTTTTGGCAATAAAAGCTTTGGTTTACCGGAGGTAATGAACAGCCAAAATCTGACCGTTAAATACACGCTGGTAGATGACACCGGAAAAGAGGCAGTTTTTACTAAACCCCTGAATTAGCTTTTATTTTATATAAGCTATTTTCAGACTGGCAGAATAACGTTGCCGACAACTTTTTATGACATTATTTAATCCGTTTTAAGCAATGAAGGAGCTGTTACGTTTATGGATAATACCCAACGCTTTCTGTCATTCAATGAGAATGAAGTCGCTGTCACCTGGTTCTTTATGACCGGCATGACGCTGAAGCAGATAGCCGAATGGTCAGGGCTGAATGAGAAAGCCGTCAGTTATTACAAAAGGAGGATGATGAGAAAAATCGGAGTCAAAAACAATAATGAATTTATTATGTGGTTTCTGGAAAATAGATTGATTTATCAGGACAGCTCAAAGAAATTAAGTATTCTGCGCCGAAGTGCTCCTGACTCCCGAAATTGATCTCTTCCCTTTGTTCAGTACCGGCGTAAAGTGGGTTTCCGGCCTTTCTTTCCCTGAAAAAATGAGATCATCCGGCATGAATAAGACGCGTTATACCGAAGAGCAGATCGCTTTTTCCCTGAAGCAGGTAGAAACGCGAGGCGGGCGAATACCTGCTGGCGGCGTACCGCATCGGAGTTAGCAGGGGATGCCGGCTGATTGCCGCCCGCACTCCACGCTGAATTATCAGACGCCATCTGAATTTGCGGCGGGTTGGAGAAAGGCTCATTCTGATAGTGAAGGATCTGACATTACTTACTGACGTCGTATCTAATCCTGGGGGCAGGTCAACGGGTATATGACCCGGCAATCGGTTCCGGCGGATTCTTCGTTTTCAGCGACCGCTTCATTAGAGAACACGCGGGCGAGAAAAATTACAACGCCGCCGAACAGAGGCGCAGTCCATAGCAATTTCGAATCTGTCTCAGATAAAGATGGCTATCTTGGTAGGAGTCGAGACTGCAAACTACTCACTGTCACAGACTCGTAAAGCCTTGCCGCTGGCAAGACGCTCTTATCAAACGTACAATCAAAACTCTAAAATAGCCCTTTTCAAAAAAGAATTGCTTTTAACAGGACTTATAGTGAATAAACAACAGCTTGCGGCAAAAATCTGGGAATCTGCCAACCAGATGCGCTCTAAGATTGAAGCCAACGAATACAAAGATTACATACTCGGATTTATCTTCTACAAGTACCTAAGCGACCAGCTGGTGCAGTTTGTCACCAGACAGGGTATGACGCCCGAAGACATCAAAGCCCTCAATGAAGAAGACGCCGACACCGTTAAATACGTGCAAGACAACCTGGGCTACTTTATTGCCTACAATAACCTGTTTTCTACATGGGTTGATCCAACATCCGAATTTGATGAATCTAACGTGCGTGATGCGCTCTCTGCCTTTAGCCGTTTGATTTCGCCAACGTACAAAAAACTATTTGAAGGCATTTTTGCCACCTTAGAAACAGGTTTAAGCAAACTGGGTGAAAGTGCTGGCAAACGCACCAAAGCCATCAGCGACTTACTGCACCTGATCAAAAGCATCCCTATGAATGGCAATCAAGGGTATGACGTATTGGGCTACATTTACGAATACCTGATTGAAAAATTTGCCGCCAATGCGGGTAAAAAAGCCGGTGAGTTTTACACACCTCATGAAGTCTCGGTACTGATGTCGAACATCATCGCCCATGAGTTAAAACACAAAGATACCATCAAAATTTACGACCCTACCTCCGGCTCTGGCTCGTTGCTGATCAATATCGGTGAGGCGTTCGAGAAATACGCTAAAAACAAAGACAGCATCACCTATTTCGCGCAAGAGTTAAAAGCCAATACCTACAACCTGACTCGTATGAACCTCATCATGCGCGGTATTAAAGCCAGCAATATCAAAACCCGTAATGCCGATACCCTTGAAGATGATTGGCCCTACTTTGATGAAAGCGATCCACAAGGATCCTATTACGCGTTGCATGTCGATGCCGTGGTGTCCAATCCACCATACTCACAAAGCTGGGACCCCAGCTTTAAAGGCAACGATCCACGCTATTCACGTTTTGGTTTGGCACCGAAAACCAAAGCCGATTTTGCTTTTTTGCTTCACGACCTCTATCACCTCAAGCCTGATGGCATTATGACCATTGTCCTGCCTCATGGTGTCTTGTTCCGTGGAGGTGAAGAAGGTGAAATTCGCAAGCAACTCATTGAGCAAAATCATATTGATACCATTATCGGTTTACCGGCCAATATCTTTTTTGGCACCGGTATCCCCACCGTGATTTTGGTGCTCAAGCAAAAACGCCAAAACACCGATGTATTGGTGGTCGATGCCTCCAGGCATTTTATGAAGGAAGGTAAAAACAACAAACTGCAAGCCAGTGATATCAAACGCATTACTGATGTAGTAATTGACCGCGAAAGTATCGACAAATTCTCGCAACTGGTGAGCAAACAAACACTGCGCGACAACGGTTACAACCTTAATATCCCGCGCTATGTGGATTCCTCTGCGGCAGCACAAAGCTGGGATTTGCACGCTACCATGTTGGGTGGCATCCCCAACAGCGAAATTGCCGAGCTGCACCATTACTGGCAAGCCTTCCCGCAATTGCACGGTACTCTGTTTACGCCAAAATCTGCCGCATACAGTGATCTGGCCATTGTCAAAAAAGACGTTAATGCCAGCATCAGTGGGCACCCGCAGGTGTTAGCGTTTATCAGCGCCTATAACCAAGCCTTTCATGGCTTTGATCACCAGCTAAACACCCAGCTAATACAAAACTGGCAAAGCATCAAGCGTAACCAACAAGAGGCGGTATTAAGTGCCGAGCTATTTACTCGCTTAGCCCCCATTGCCTTAATCGACAAATACAAGGCTTATCAATTTCTGAATAACCAATGGCAACTTATCAGCGCTGATTTAGAAATGATGCAAACTGAAGGCTTCGCCGCTGCCAGACAAGTTGACCCCAATATTGTCATCAAGAAAAAAAATGGCCAGGACACTGAGGTACAAGACGGCTGGAAAGGCCATATCCTGCCCTTTGAGTTAGTGCAAAAAACTGACTTAGGTGATGACTTACAGGCCCTGGCTGCTCAAGAAACCCGCCTGTCAGAAATCGCCAGCACGCTGGAAGAAATCTTAGAATCCCTGAGCGAAGAAGAAAAAGAACAGGATACGGTCAAAGAAAGCAAAGACGGTTTTGCCAATGCTGAAGTCAGCAAAGCCGCCAAATCCTTCTTAAAAGAACAAAAAGACAGCAAAGTTAAATTCTCAGAAGAAAGCTATGAAGCCAAAATCATTCGCGCAAGCAAATTAATTGATGAAGAAAAAACCCTGAAAAAAACGGTTAAAGATGCCGCCACTGCTCTGCACTTAAAAACGAAAAAAACTATCGAAGCCTTAACCGATGAACAGGTGAACAACCTGCTGCACCTTAAATGGATTGCGCCGTTAAGCACCGAACTCACTGCTATGCCAAGCGCAGTGATCACCCAGCTCACCAGCCAAGTGCAAGCTCTTGCTGATAAATACGCCGTGACTTATTCACAGGTGGCCAATGATATTAAAACTACCGAGCAAGAGCTGGCGGAGATGATGGCTGAACTTACGGGTAATGAGTTTGATATGCAGGGCTTGACTGAACTCACCAGCTTACTGAAGGGTGAATAAGATGAGTATGGAGAAGAAGGAGCCAGAGATTCGGTTTAAAGGGTTTACTGGGGAGTGGGAGGAGAGAGAGTTTTCAGGTATCGCCTCCAGAGTATCAACACATCATCAAAGTACATGCCTACCTTGTGTTGAATACGAAGATATAGTTGCAGGGAAAGGTAGATTCAATAAGGATATTCATCAGAAAAAAACCTTTAAAGCCGGCTTAAAATTTGAAGCTGATGATGTTTTATTTGGGAAATTGCGACCCTATTTGAAAAACTGGTTTCTAGCTGACTTTGAAGGGCTCGCAGTTGGAGATTTTTGGGTGTTACGTGCCGACAATGTTGCAAGTACTTTTTTGTTTTATTTAATTCAAACCAATGAGTTTGAGTTGATTTCAAACCTTTCAGCAGGCTCGAAAATGCCTCGCTCTGATTGGGGACTGGTGTCCTCCTCTTGCTTTTTTGTTCCTAACAATATTTCTGAAAGCAATGAAATAGGCGACTACTTTCAAAAACTAGACACGCTAATCAACCAACACCAACAAAAGCATGACAAGCTCAGCAGCATTAAAAAATCCATGCTGGAAAAGATGTTCCCCAAGCCAGGCGAAACCATTCCAGAAATCCGCTTTAACGGGTTTAGTGGGGAATGGGAGGAGAAAGCTATTTGCCAACTGTTTACAGTCACTCGCGGGAATGTATTGTCGACAACTAAAACAAACCCTTCACCAACTCCTGATAAGCGCTATCCAGTATATTCATCACAAACAAAA
Source organism: Erwinia piriflorinigrans CFBP 5888 (assembly GCF_001050515.1). Taxonomy (GTDB): domain Bacteria; phylum Pseudomonadota; class Gammaproteobacteria; order Enterobacterales; family Enterobacteriaceae; genus Erwinia; species Erwinia piriflorinigrans. Next base: position 9,354 of record NZ_CAHS01000006.1, on the reverse strand, counting down.
AATAATGGGTTGATGGGCTTTTATGACAAATACTTATTCGAAAATGCGATTACATGGACAACGGACGGTGCAAATGCTGGGACTGTTAATTTTAGGGACGGTAAATTTTATAGTACGAATGTAAATGGTGTTCTCTTATCAGATGAAGGTTATGCCAACAAAGCTATAGCGGAGATATTAAACAAAGAAGCTTGGAGGCACGTTTCACATGTCGGGAATCCTAAGCTAATGAACAACGTTATGAGTGCTATAAAAATAACAATTCCCAACTCATTTGAAGAACAAACCCAAATCGGCAACTACTTCCAAAAACTCGATAACCTGATCAATCAGCACCAACAACAAATCACCAAACTCAATAACATTAAGCAAGCCTGCTTAAGCAAAATGTTTGTCTAACAGGGAGCGCCATCATGATTACCTTTAAAACCGAAGCGCAATTTGAGCAGGCCTTTATCGAAGTACTGACCCATAAGGGTTGGGAAACAGAGATACTCAAAAACAAAACTGAAGCGGATTTACTGCAAAATTGGGCTTCCATTTTATTTGAAAATAATCGCCAGCGGGATCGCTTAAACGATGTGCCGTTAACCGATACGGAAATGCAGCAAATTATTGAGCAAATCAAAGAACTTAAAACCCCGCTCAAGCTCAACGGTTTAATCAACGGTAAAACCGTGGCGATTAAGCGCGATAACCCAGCCGATACCTTGCATCTGGGCAAAGAGGTCAGCTTAAAAATATACGATCGCCAGGAAATTGCTGCCGGCCAAAGTCGTTACCAAATTGTGCAACAGCCTAAATTTGAACGCGGCAGCCCTTTGCGTAACGACAGACGCGGTGATGTGCTGCTACTGATTAACGGTATGCCGGTGATCCATGTAGAGCTAAAGCGCAGCGGCATTCCGGTTAGCCAATCCGTAAACCAAATTGAAAAGTACAGCAAAGAGGGGGTATTTAGCGGCCTGTTTTCGCTCATCCAGGTGTTTGTGGCCATGGAGCCAAACGAGGCCAAATACTTTGCTAACCCCGGGCTAGATGGCAAATTTAACCCTGACTATCAATTTAACTGGGCCGATTTTAATAACGAACCCATGAACCACTGGAAAGATATCGCCTCTACCTTGCTTTCAATCCCTATGGCGCACCAGTTGATTGGCTTTTATACCGTTGCCGACGATACCGACGGCGTGCTTAAGGTAATGCGCAGTTATCAGTATTACGCCGCCAATGCGATATCTGACAAAGTGGCCAAAACTAACTGGCAACAACTGGGTAGCGCGGCCAATAATCCCGATCGCCTTGGGGGTTATGTGTGGCATACCACGGGTTCGGGTAAAACCATGACCAGCTTTAAATCGGCGCAGTTGATCGCACAATCCAAAGATGCCGATAAAGTAATTTTTTTAATGGACAGGATTGAGCTGGGCACCCAGTCGCTCGCGGAATACCGCAATTTTGCTGGCGATGGCGAAGACGTTCAAGCTACCGAAAATACTCACGTACTTATTACCAAATTAAAAAGTACCGCTCCTGCCGATACCTTGATCGTTAGCTCCATCCAAAAAATGAGTAATGTTTTTGAAGCGGTAGACGATGAAGGCACGGCCACAAACTCTGCGGATATTGAAAAAATTCGCGCTAAACGTTTGGTATTTATTATCGATGAGGCGCACCGCTCTACCTTTGGCGATATGCTGATTATTATTAAACGTACCTTTCCGCGCGCCTTGTTTTTTGGCTTTACCGGTACACCGATTCAAGAAGAAAACGAAAAAAACGGCAATACCACCAGTACCGTATTTGGCAACGAACTACACCGCTATAGCATTGCAGACGGCATACGCGATGGCAACGTACTCGGTTTTGACCCTTACAAAGTGCCCACGTTTAGAGACAGTGATCTAAGACAAGCTGTGGCATTAGAACAAGCTAAGGCCAACTCTGTGATAGAGGCCATGGATAACCCGGCCAAAAAGAAAAAATTTAACCACTTTATGAAAGATGTACCTATGGCTGGCCATAAAGATGCCACGGGCAAATACCACAAAGGCATTGAAGACTATGTGCCTAAAAGCCAATATTTAAGTGAAATTCACCAAGCCAAGGTGGTGGAAGATATTCTGCATAAATGGGATGTACTCAGCCAGGGCAATAAATTCCACGCCATTTTGGCCACTAGCAGTATTGCCGAAGCCATTGACTATTACCGTCATTTAAAAGCTGCCAAACCTGAACTTAAAGTATCCGCCCTGTTTGACCCGAACATTGATAACGACGGCAGTGGCGACCGTGGGCCCACCTTTAAAGGCGATGGCCTGGACGAAATTATGGCCGACTATAACGCGCGTTATGGCCAGGATTTTGATTTTGCCCGCCATGCAGCCTTCAAAAAAGATTTAGCGGCACGCCTTGCCCATAAAAAGCCCTACGAGCGCATTCGTACCGAGCCTTCAAAGCAATTAGATTTACTGATTGTTGTCGATCAAATGCTTACTGGCTTTGACTCAAAATGGCTCAATACCTTGTATTTAGACAAGGTGATTAGATACCAAAACATTATTCAAGCATTCTCACGCACCAATCGTTTATTTGGCCCCGACAAACCCCACGGCATCATCCGTTATTACCGCTATCCACACACCATGGAGCAGCACATTAACGATGCGGTAAAACTCTATTCCGGCGACAGACCTATCGGTTTATTTGTTGATAGATTGGAAAGCAATCTTAAAGCCATGAATGAATTAGTGGCAAACATTACCGAACTCTTTATTAGTGCTGGCGTTGAGAATTTTGAAAAACTGCCTGACGATATAGAAAACTGTGCTCAATTCGCCAAATTATTTAATACCTTTAGCCAGCACCTGGAAGCGGCTAAAGTACAAGGTTTGCATTGGGAGCAGTCGGTCTATTCCTTTATTGAAAATGATGTAGAACATGAGGTAAAGCTGGTCATAGACGAACAAATTTACCTGAGCCTGGCCCTGCGTTACAAAGAGTTAGTAGCCAAAGGCGATCGTGATGGCGCAGGTGGCGACGATGTGCCTTTTGATATCAGTGGCTATTTAACTGAAATAGACACCGGCAAAATCGATGCTGACTATATGAACAGCCGCTTTGATAAATACCTAAAAGAGCTGAACAAACCCCAAGACTCTGCGAGCATTGAAACCACATTAAATGAGCTGCACAAGTCATTTGCATCGCTCACCCAAAGCGAGCAAAAGTACGCCAAACTCTTCCTGCACGACTTGCAGCGCGGCGATGCGCAGTTAATCGAAGGCCATACTTTTAGAGACTACATCAACACCTACAAAGATAATGCTGAAAATGTGCAATTAAACGCAGTTGTTAATGCTCTTGGTTTAGATAAAAAACGACTAATCGCATTCATGACTGATAGTGTTAATGCGAAAAACCTCAACGAATTTGGTCGCTTCGACGCATTAAAAGAATCGGTAGACAAGGCAAAAGCCAGGATCTATTTTGAAAAACAAGACGGCGTAACCATACCTCTATTTAAGCTGAATATTCGCATTGACCAGTTTTTAAAACAGTTTATTTTTACACAAACGGATGATTTCTCAAGTGACAAAGACGTTGTTGGTGTAATGGACGTCCCGCCCTCAGCGTAAGTCCTGCCAAACTTATTTTGGTGAGCGTGTCCTCGCTCACCTTGATTACATTTACTATTTCACTGGTTCGCTATCATCTTTCTGATTGCAATATTGGACCAACTTATCTATTCCATAGCGCTTTATGTATTTTTCCTGTTTGGTGATAATCAGAAACCAAATCAATAAAATCCTTATAATCCTTGTTCTCTATTACCAAACGGTTGACGGATTGCCAGTCAATGCTGGTTCGCTCTCGCGCCGGAATGAGAGTCTGGCTATTACCTGGATCTTGCGGGTTAAGCAGGATCACACCGATACCATGTAATGCACACAGCATTTGCAGCTCTCTTTCAACGCCACGCTGCTTATCTTCATTGATTTCGGTCGCGACCAGATAGCCAAAGTGGGCCCAACTTGAATTGCTCACTGCCTGGAAGAAACATTCTCGGACATTGCTACGGTTAAGTTGGCGTTTTACTTCAAACGACCACAGGCGGGTTAAACGCCCTTCGCTATACCGGACGCAGTTTTGCACAACACTATCCCAGCATTTATCGAGAGGCTGCAATGCAACAATATCAGGATAAAGCCAGTGGTTTGCTCCAAGGCCTTTGTTATTGCTTGAACGCTTTTCATCGATACGGCGGCAAAGCAATTCTTCTTCTTCTGAAAGATATTCAATCAAAAGCGGGTAAAGGGCATGCTCAGAAAAACTTACCGTCTCAGCAGATGGAGTCGGAGCGATATCAAAAGATGACTCCTGTTGCGTGCCATTATCACTTTCTTTACCCCAATAAAATAGCCTGGGCCTCGGCTTGTCACGCGTCATAACCTGAGGACACATTGCTTTTGCCTGAACGGTTCTACTCCCACCGACTTCAGCAGCTATTTGACTCAAGAAATCTTCATTGCTGGAAAAACGAGGGTTTTGACGCTTGTCTGCAAGCTCTGCACCATAGCGATCGATGATCTTTTGCGCAAGCTGGCGAGCGGTGAATTGTTCATCAGGATTAGCCTGAAGAACATTAATAATCATCTGCGGGCGACTAGTCATGGCTCCTGCCTTAGATATAACAGTAAGAATACTACTTTCTCACAGGCTAAATCTCTGAACGCTGCTTTTAAGAGGGGACAGTGTAAAACGCCCTATCGCTCAAACCAAGCTTACAATAAGAGATTTCTGACATTGAACAACAGATGATATTTGAAAGGAGAGTAACTGCTGGATTTCAGGCATAAAAAAAGACCTCCATCGAGGTCCATTTACATACTTATGGTGCCGAAGGCCGGAATCGAACCGGCACGCCTTGCGGCGGTTGATTTTGAATCAACTGCGTCTACCGATTTCGCCACTTCGGCACTGAAGGGTATGCGGAAAACGTTGTGGATTATACCGTTACCCCCTGTTTACGCAACCTTATTCGCGTCTTGCGTTTACTGAACGATGAAAAAATACCCACAGGGCCGCCATCGTCCAGCGTCATCGACCTTGCGAAGAGGCGTCATTTCCAATATTGACGACCTTTTCCGCTGAGTTGTTCAAGACTTTCATTCACTTCTTTTGCGGAATTTTCTTAAACCATGCACCATAATTGAAGCCTGACTGTGGTACAGGGAACTCATCGGTTATCCGGCAGTCCGAACAGGTATTCAACGGCGCGGTGCCAGAGTGGAAGCCGCGCGTAACATCACGCTCAAGGATATAATGATGAAAGCAGCAACCAAGATGATTCTGGCATTGTCCATTTCCGGCGCGCTTTTTAGTGGTGCAACGAACGCGGCTAACTGGCAGGATCAGCTTAGCTCCGCTGCCAACGCGCTGGGTCAGAACGCCAATAGCAGCGGCACCTCGGCCACCGGCACCCAGAGCGGTACATCTCTTGCCTCGCTGGCCGGGCTGCTCAACGGCGGTAATCAATCACTGAGCTCTAACAGCATGAGCAATGCGGCCGGCGTGCTGCAATACTGCGTGAAGAACAATATTGTCGACAACAATGTGTCATCGGTAAAAGAACAGCTGCTTGGCAAGCTGGGGCTGGCGGATACGCAAAAACAGCAGCAAAGCACTGACTACAAGCAGGGGCTGATGGGGCTGTTGAACACCGGAAATAATCAGCAGGTTAACCTGAAATCGCTGGGCGATACTGAAATGGGTAAAAAGGTAAAAACCAAAGCCTGCGATCTGGTGCTGAAGCAGGGCAAGAAGTTCATCGCTTAATGTCTCTCAAAGGCGGTGAGGCTGTCCCCTCCCCGCCTCCTTCCCAGGCCACCTTGTGTGGCCTTTTTATCGCGCTTCAGGCCGGGCTGGCGGAGCTAGTGATAACGTTGCCTGCTATGCTTACAATAAGCCTCACCCGAACTGCAACCAAATGGATATTTGAAGATGACCGAGCCGCTGCTGATTGCACAAACCCCTGAACACTCACTGCATCTGCTGCCTGCGATGGCTAACCGCCACGGGCTGATTACCGGGGCTACCGGTACCGGCAAGACCGTGACGTTACAAAAGCTGGCGGAAAGTTTTTCCAACATCGGCGTACCGGTGTTTATGGCCGATGTGAAAGGCGACCTGACCGGCGTTGCCGAAGAGGGCGTGGCGTCTGAAAAGTTGCTCGCCAGGCTGGCTAAGAATGGCGTCAAAGACTGGAAAGTTCAGGCCAATCCGGTGGTGCTGTGGGATATTTTCGGCGAACGCGGTCATCCGGTTCGTGCCACGGTCTCCGACCTCGGGCCGCTGCTGCTGGCGCGTCTGCTTAACCTTAATGAAGTACAAAGCGGCGTGCTGCAAATTATCTTCCGCGTGGCGGACGATCGGGGCCTGCTGCTGCTCGATTTTAAAGACCTGCGTGCCACCACCCAGTATATCGGCGAAAATGCAAAATCCTTCCAGAACCAGTACGGCAATATCAGCAGCGCCTCGGTGGGTGCCATTCAGCGCGGCCTGCTGGCGCTGGAACAGCAGGGAGCCGAGTACTTCTTTGGTGAGCCAATGCTGGATATCAAAGACTGGATGCGTACCGACGCCAACGGCAAAGGGATCATCAATATCCTCGCCGCCGAAAAGCTTTATCAGATGCCTAAGCTGTACGCCACCAGCCTGTTGTGGCTGCTGTCCGAACTGTATGAGCAGCTGCCGGAAGCGGGCGATCTGGATAAGCCAAAGCTGGTGTTCTTCTTTGATGAGGCGCATTTACTGTTTGCGGATGCTCCGGCGGTGCTGCTGGATAAGATAGAACAGGTGATCCGCCTTATCCGTTCAAAAGGTGTCGGCGTTTATTTTGTCTCGCAGAACCCGGCGGATATCCCGGATGCGGTGCTCGGCCAGCTTGGCAACCGCGTGCAACATGCGTTACGTGCCTTTACGCCTAAGGATCAAAAGGCGGTGAAAGTGGCAGCGCAAACCATGCGCGCCAACCCGGCATTTGATACCGTCAGCGCGATTCAGGAGCTGGCAACCGGCGAAGCGCTGGTGTCATTCCTTGATGAAAAGGGCAGCCCGTCGATGGTGCAGCGCGCCTCGGTGATTGCCCCCGGTTCGCGTATGGGGCCGGTCAGCGATGACGAGCGCAACGGGCTAATCAATCACTCGCCGCTATCGGGAAAATACGAGGAGGCGGTTGACCGCGAGTCGGCTTACGAACGTTTGCAGCAGGGCGTACAGGCCGCCAGCGAACAGGCCGGGGCTCCGGCGGCAAAAGGCGATGCGGCGCTGGATAGCGGACTTCTCGGCAGCCTGAAGGATATTCTTTTTGGCAGCACCGGGCCGCGCGGTGGCAAGCGCGATGGCGTAGTGCAAAAAATGGCGAGTAGTGCTGCCAGACAAATTGGTCAGCAGATTGTTCGTGGCATTCTCGGCAGCATTATGGGTGGCCGTAAAAAGTAATTATGGATAAAGAAACGGAACTACGGCAGGCAAAACGTCTGCCGTTATTGCTCTTGGGGATGGCCGCGCTGTTGTTTATCTTCACCGTGCTCTGGCCGCTGTACGCACCGCCGAATCTCTGGGTGTCCGGGCTGAAAGCGGTGGCGGAAGCGTCAATGGTCGGTGCTCTGGCGGACTGGTTCGCCGTCAGCGCACTGTTTCGGCATGTGCCGATCCCGCTGGCGGCGCGTCATACGGCGATTATCCCGAACAACAAAGATCGTATCGCCGATAATCTCGCGCTGTTCGTGCAGGATAAGTTCCTCAACAGCGAGTCTCTGCTGGCACTGATCCGCCGTCACGATCCGGCTCGGCTGATCGCCCGCTGGCTGAGCGCACAGGAAAATGCCGCCCGGCTGAGCGGCTATCTGCTGAAGATGATGCGTGGTTTTCTTGATCTTGCTGACGACCAGCGCATTCAGAACCTGATGCGGCGCGCCATCCACCGGGCGATCGACAAGGTCGATCTCAGCCAGTCGATGGCGGTGATCCTCGAAAGCATGACGAAAAATAACCGTCATCAGCAGCTGCTGGACGATGCGCTGGCGCAGGTGCTGCAACTGGTTAATAAACCCGCCACCCACGAGTTTATCGCGCATCAGGTGGTGCGCTGGCTGAAACGTGAACATCCCCTGAAAGAGAAAATGCTACCCACCGAGTGGCTGGGGGAGAAAAGCGCCGCGCTGGCGGCTGATGCGGTGCAGTCAATCCTGAACGATATTGAAAAGGATGACAGCCACCAGCTACGCCAGGGTTTTAATCGTGCGATGCAGCGATTGATCGAACGCCTGCGTAATGACCCGGAGATGCAGACGAAAGCCGAAGAGATCAAAACGTATCTCAAGCAGGATGAGGCGCTGAATGGTTATATCAGCCAGCTTTGGGGCGATCTGCGCGGCTGGCTGAAAGAGGATCTTAACCGCGAGGACTCGCTGCTGCATGCGAAGGTAAGCGCTGCCGGACAGTGGTTCGGCGATACGCTGATGCAGGATGAGTCGCTGCGCGCTTCCCTGAATCAGCATATGGAAGAGGCCGCGAGCAGCGTGGCGCCGGAGTTCTCGGCATTCCTGAGCCGCCATATCAGCGATACGGTGAAAAGCTGGGATGCCGAAGAGATGTCACATCAGGTTGAGCTGAATATCGGCAAGGAATTGCAGTATATCCGCATCAGCGGCACGCTGGTGGGGGCGACAATCGGGTTGATTCTCTATCTGCTGTCGCTGCTGCCACTGGTGCTGTAATCGGCTGGCAACCTGTTTCTCCGCACGCGCCATAGCGCTAAAACCGATTTAACCTTGGATTTTTTAAACTGACCGGTGTTTTGCTTTAGCTTTATCAAGATGTTCATCTGGCCTTTAACCCTGTACTGGCCCTTAACCTGGCCTTTAACCTTCAGGCGGCGTTAAGCAGCGCCGAAGCCCGGCTGATTTCCAGCATGAGCCGACAGGACGTCGGCGAAAGGGCGTGCCGAGACAGGATGTCGATTCACGACCGATGCGGCCGGAAAGCGGGCGGGCTGAGGGCACCCACGCAGTGGGCGCTGCGCCAGCCGCAAGCCCGGGGTGAAGGGGTGTGGGCGACTGCACACCCCTTCCCGACCGCCTGCAAGGCGGCCGGAACGCCCTGGAACTTGAACTTGATCTGAATTTGACCTGGCTGTTGACCTTTGACTTGGCCTTTGACCTTCAGGCGGCGTTAAGCAGCGCCGAAGTCCGGCTGATTTCCAGCATGAGCCGGCAGGACGTCGGCGAAAGGGCGTGCTGAGACAGGATGTCGATTCACGACCGGTGCGGCGGGGAAACAGGCGGGGGG
>NZ_CAHS01000005.1 GCF_001050515.1 Erwinia piriflorinigrans CFBP 5888 | reverse complement strand
GCCGGCCGGAACGCCCTGGAACTTGAACTTGATCTGAACTTGATCTGAACTTGACCTGGCTGTCGACCTTTGACTTGGCCTTTAACCTTCAGGCGGCGTTAAGCAGCGCCGAAGCACGACTGATTTCCAGCATGAGCCGGCAGGACGTCGGCGAAAGGGCGTGCTGAGACAGGATGTCGATTCACGACCGGTGCGGCCGGAAAGCGGGCGGGCTGAGGACACCCACGCAGTGGGCGCTGCGCCAGCCGCAAGCCCGGGGTGAAGGGGTGTGGGCGACTGCACACCCCTTCCCGACCGCCTGCAAGGCGGCCGGAACGCCCTGGAACTTGAACTTGATCTGAACTTGACCTGGCTGTTGACCTTTGACTTGGCCTTTAACCTTCAGGCGGCGTTAAGCAGCGCCGAAGCACGACTGATTTCCAGCATGAGCCGGCAGGACGTCGGCGAAAGGGCGTGCTGAGACAGGATGTCGATTCACGACCGGTGCGGCGGGAAAGCAGGCGGGCTGAGGGCACCCACGCGGTGGGCGCTGCGCCAGCCGCAAGCCCGGGGTGAAGGGGTGTGGGCGACTGCACACCCCTTCCCGACCGCCTGCAAGGCGGCCGGAACGCCCTGGAACTTGAACTTGAACTTGACCTGGCAGTTGACCTTGCTCGCAATTTGATGAATCTCAACCGGATCACCAAATAACCCCAGAATAGCTACCGCCGTTTAACCAGCATAGCCACACTGAGCGCGAAAAACGCCGCGCTGGGCAGCAACGCCCCGAGGATCGGCGGGATGTTATACACCAGGCTTAGCGGGCCGAAAATCTGATCCAACACGTAAAACAGGAAACCAAAACTGATACCGGTAATCACACGCATCCCCATCGACACGCTGCGCAACGGACCAAAAATAAACGACAGCGCCATCAACATCATCACCGCGACAGACAGCGGCTGGAAGATTTTGCTCCACATATTCAGCTGATAGCGTCCTGCCATCTGACCACTCTGCTGCAAATATTTCGAATAGCTGTACAGACCGCTGATGGATAATGCCCCAGGGTCGAGTGCGACCACACCCAGCTTGTCCGGCGTCAACGTGGTTTTCCACTCGCCGCTCAACGTCTGGCTGCCTTTAATCTGCTGCGCGTCGGTCAGATCGGACTGGTCGACCTGCGCCAGCTCCCACAGCTTTTTATCCGCGTTGTACTTTGCCGAATCCGCATAGCGCACCGACTGCAGGCGGCGATCGTGGTCAAAGTTGTAAATGCTGATGCCCGAAAGCTCGTTACCTTCGCGTATGCGTTCGATAAAAATAAAGCTATCGCCGTCTTTTGCCCATAGCCCGCTTTGAGTGGAAAGCAGCGAACCGCCTACCAGCTGCTGCGCCCGATAGTTACGCGCCATTTGTTCGCCCTGCGGGGCGACAAATTCACCGATTGCCATCGTCAGCAGCACCAGCGGGATGGCGGTTTTCATCACCGATGCCGCAATTTGCATACGGGTAAAGCCGGAAGCCTGCATGACCACCAGCTCACTGCGCTGCGCCAGCGTGCCCAATCCCAGCAGCGCGCCCAGTAGTGCCGCCATCGGGAAGAAGATCTCAATATCTTTTGGCACGCTGAGCAGCGTATACAGCCCGGCACCCAGCACGGTGTATTCACCCTGCCCGGTTTTGCGAAGCTGATCGACAAACTTAATGATCCCGGAGAGCGACACCAGCATAAACAGCGTCGTCATGATGGTGTTGAAAATCGTTTTACCGATATATCTGTCAAGAACGCCAAACATCAGACCGATCCTCCGCGAGTAAAGCGCGCGCGCAGGCGGCGCATCGACACCGTATCCCACACATTCAGCAGCAGGGCCAGAGCCAGATAAACGAGGTTAACTGCCCACATCGCAACAGCCGGGTCGATGCGGCCCTTGTCACCGCTGGAACGCAGTGAACTTTGCAACAGGAAGAACACCAGATACAGCAGCATGGCGGGTAGCATCGACAGCACGCGGCCCTGGCGTGGATTCACCACGCTAAGCGGCACCACCATCAGCGCCATAATCAGTACCGAAAATACCAGCGTCAAACGCCAGTGCAGCTCGCTACGAAAATCGGGCTTGTCGGAATGCCACAGGGTATCGAGGCTCATCTGCTCGGAATCATTCGGGTCAAGCGTCACCACCTGATGGCCGATAATTGCCTGATAGTTTTTAAAGTCGGTAATGCGGAAGTCACGCAGTAATGCGGTGCCCTCAAAGCGGGTCCCCTGGTCCAACGTCACCACCTGCGAACCGTCTTTGCGCTGCTCCATATGGCCATGTTCGGAAACCACCACGGAAGGACGAGCGTTACCTTTTGGCCGCAGCTGCGCGAGGAAAACGTGGCTAAAGGTGTCACCTTTCACATTTTCAATAAACAGCACCGATTGCCCATCCCCCGACTGCTGGAACTGACCAGCGGCCAGTGCGGCAGCGCCAGGATTCGCCTTAGCGTTTTGCATCACCTCATTCTGATAGCGGGCAGACCAGGGCCCCATCCAGCCGACGTTTACCGCCGCCAACAGCGCGGTAAACAGCATCAGGATCATGGCGGCCTTCACCAACACGCCTTTACCTAAACCACAGGCATGCATGACGGTGATTTCGCTCTCGGCATATAGCCGGCCAAGCGTCATCAAAATGGCTAAAAACAGGCTTAATGGCAAAATTAACTGCGCCATTTGCGGTACGCCAAGGCCGAGTAATGTCAGTACTAAATTTGTAGGGATCTCGCCATCCACCGCGGCTCCCAGTATCCTGACTAACTTCTGGCAAAAGAAGATCAGCAGCAGGATAAACAGGATAGCCAACTGGCTTTTGAGCGTTTCCCGAACCAGATATCTAATGATAATCACACTGAATACGCCTGTGAAAACTTGTCTTTTTGCAGGAAAATCGCTAGTTTCATCGCTTATACGCCATTTTTATTACCAATGGCCCTCGTCATAGCTAAAATTGTATGACAACAATCGCGTTTTGGTGAGGCAAAAAAGATGACTATCGCCAAAACTCAATCTGATAACGACGTAATGCGCCAGCTCGTAGGTTACATAAGTGAACCATTCTAGCCGCAGCAAGCGCCGTTGTCTTTAAGATTCAGGAGAGTACATGGAGTTCAGTGTAAAAAGCGGTAGCCCGGAAAAACAGCGCAGTGCCTGCATCGTGGTGGGCGTGTTTGAACCGCGTCGGCTGTCACCGATTGCTGAACAGCTGGACAAAATCAGCGATGGATACATTAGTGCCCTGCTGCGCCGTGGCGAACTCGAGGGCAAAGTCGGCCAGACTCTGCTGTTACATCATGTGCCTAATATCCTTTCTGAGCGCATCCTGCTGATTGGCTGCGGAAAAGAGCGTGAGCTGGATGAACGCCAGTATAAGCAGGTTATTCAGAAAACCATTAATACACTGAATGATACCGGCTCAATGGAAGCGGTGTGTTTTCTCACTGAACTGCACGTCAAAGGGCGTAATACCTACTGGAAAGTGCGCCAGGCGGTGGAAACCTCGAAAGAAGCGCTCTACAGCTTCGATCAGCTGAAAAGCAATAAAGTCGAACCACGCCGCCCGTTACGTAAACTGGTATTCAACGTCCCCACACGCCGTGAGCTGACCAGCGGCGAGCGTGCCATCCAGCACGGCCTTGCCGTGGCTTCTGGCATCAAAGCGGCGAAAGATCTCGGCAATATGCCGCCTAATATCTGTAACGCCGCTTACCTCGCCTCGCAGGCACGCCAGCTGGCGGACGCCTACAGCAAAAATATCACTACGCGCGTCATCGGCGAACAGCAGATGAAAGAGCTGGGTATGAATGCCTATCTCGCCGTCGGTCAGGGGTCGCAGAATGAATCCCTGATGTCGGTGATTGAGTACAAAGGCAACCCGGATGCGGAAGCACGCCCTATTGTGCTGGTCGGTAAAGGCGTCACCTTCGATACCGGGGGTATCTCGCTGAAACCGGGCGAAGCAATGGACGAAATGAAGTACGATATGTGCGGTGCGGCGTCCGTATACGGCGTGATGCGCATGGTCGCCGAGCTGAACCTGCCGCTAAACGTCGTTGGCGTGCTGGCAGGCTGTGAAAACATGCCGGGCGGGCGCGCTTATCGTCCGGGCGATGTGCTGACCACCATGTCCGGCCAGACGGTAGAAGTGCTGAATACCGATGCGGAAGGTCGCCTGGTGCTGTGCGATGCCCTGACCTACGTTGAGCGTTTCGATCCGGAAGTGGTCATTGATGTCGCGACGCTGACCGGTGCCTGCGTGATTGCGCTCGGGCACCATATCAGCGGCCTGCTGTCGAACCACAACCCGCTGGCGCACGAACTTATCGGCGCTTCTGAGCAGGCCGGTGACCGCGCCTGGCGTCTGCCGATGGCCGACGAGTATCAGGAACAGCTGGAATCCAATTTTGCCGATATGGCTAATATTGGCGGTCGTCCGGGCGGAGCCATCACCGCCGCCTGCTTCCTGGCGCGTTTTACCCGTAAGTACAACTGGGCACATCTGGACGTGGCGGGTACCGCCTGGCGTTCAGGTAAAGCTAAAGGTGCCACCGGGCGTCCGGTCGCACTGCTGTCACAGTTTCTGCTCAACCGGGCTGGCCTGAACGGCGACGATTAACGCGCCCGGGCAAAGACCAACCGGAAGGGATGTATACCATGCCGTCAGCAGGTAAACTGGCGGCATCTTTTTCCGGATTAACGCCCTCAGGGTGCAGGTGACGTGAACTCCTCCGTTTTATTGTGTGGCAGGCATCATTAATGAAAAACGCAACTTTCTATCTGCTGGAAACCGACGCTCCGGTTGACGAGCTGAGCGCTCTGGAAGCGCTGGTCTGCTCGCTGGCCGAGGCCCGCTGGCGTGAGGGGAAGCGCGTGTTGATCGCCTGTGAAGACGAAGCACAAGCCATCCGGCTGGATGAAGCCCTGTGGCAACGTCCGGCCAGCGCCTTTGTGCCGCATAATCTGGCGGGAGAAGGACCGAAGTACGGTGCCCCGGTCGAACTGGCCTGGCCGCAGCGCCGGGGCAATGCGCCGCGTGACCTGCTGATCAGCCTGCTGCCGCAGTTTGCAGATTTTGCCACCGCTTTCTATGAAGTGATAGACTTCGTACCCTATGAAGCATCTTTGAAACAGCTGGCGCGTGACCGCTACAAAGCGTATCGCAGCGTTGGCTTCCACTTGAATACGGCAACGCCCCCATTGCCTAAGACATAGCAGAAATGGAAAAGACATATAACCCGCAAGATATTGAGCAGCCGCTTTACGAGCACTGGGAACAACAGGGCTATTTTAAACCGCATGGCGATACGTCCCAGGAAAGCTTCTGCATCATGATCCCGCCGCCGAACGTGACCGGTAGCTTGCATATGGGCCACGCTTTCCAGCAGACCATCATGGACACCATGATCCGCTACCAGCGTATGCAGGGGAAAAATACTCTGTGGCAGGCCGGTACTGACCACGCGGGCATTGCCACGCAGATGGTGGTTGAACGCAAGATCGCCGCCGAAGAGGGCAAAACCCGCCAGGATTACGGCCGTGATGCCTTTATTGAGAAAATCTGGCAGTGGAAAGCTGAATCTGGCGGCACCATTACCCGCCAGATGCGCCGCCTGGGCAACTCCGTCGACTGGGAGCGTGAGCGCTTCACTATGGATGACGGCCTGTCGAACGCGGTGAAAGAGGTGTTCGTTCGCCTGCACAAAGAAAACCTGATCTATCGTGGCAAACGCCTGGTGAACTGGGACCCGAAACTGCGCACCGCCATTTCCGATCTGGAAGTGGAGAACCGCGAGTCGAAGGGTTCCATGTGGCATATCCGCTACCCGCTGGCCGACGGCGTTAAAACCGCTGATGGCAAAGATTACCTGGTGGTTGCCACCACCCGTCCGGAAACCGTACTCGGCGATACCGGCGTGGCGGTTAATCCTGAAGATCCGCGTTACAAAGACCTGATCGGCAAATTCCTCGTGCTGCCGCTGGTGAATCGTCGTATTCCGATCGTCGGCGACGAACACGCGGATATGGAGAAAGGCACCGGCTGCGTGAAAATCACCCCGGCGCATGACTTCAACGACTACGAAGTGGGCCGCCGTCATCGCTTACCGATGATCAATATCCTGACTTTTGATGGCGACATCCGTGATTCCGCCCAGGTCTATGACACCAACGGCGAAGAGTCTGATGCCTGCGATCCTGCGATCCCGGCAGAGTTCCGTGGGCTGGAGCGTTTTGCCGCACGTAAAGCCATCGTCGCGGCGGTAGATGCGCTCGGCCTGCTGGACGAGATCAAACCGCACGACCTGACGGTGCCTTATGGCGACCGTGGCGGCGTGGTGATCGAACCGATGCTCACCGATCAGTGGTACGTGCGCACTGCCCCGCTGGCGAAAGTGGCGGTAGAAGCGGTGGAACAGGGCGATATCCAGTTTGTGCCGAAGCAGTACGAAAACATGTACTTCTCGTGGATGCGCGATATCCAAGACTGGTGTATCTCACGCCAGCTGTGGTGGGGTCACCGCATTCCGGCCTGGTATGATGCCGAAGGCAATGTCTACGTTGCCCGTAGCGAAGAAGAAGCGCGTGCCGAAAACAATCTGGGCGCGGACGTGGTACTGACCCAGGACGAAGACGTGCTGGATACCTGGTTCTCTTCCGGGCTGTGGACATTCTCCACTCTCGGCTGGCCGGAAAATACCGAGGCGCTGCGCACCTTCCACCCGACCAGCGTGCTGGTGAGCGGCTTCGATATTATCTTCTTCTGGATTGCGCGCATGATCATGCTGACCATGCACTTTATCAAAGATGAAGACGGCAAACCGCAGGTGCCGTTCAAAACCGTCTATATGACTGGCCTGATCCGCGACGATGAAGGACAGAAAATGTCCAAGTCGAAAGGCAACGTTATCGATCCGCTGGATATGGTTGACGGTATCTCGCTGGAAGACCTGCTGGAGAAACGCACCGGCAACATGATGCAACCGCAGCTGGCGGAGAAAATCCGCAAGCGCACCGAGAAGCAGTTCCCGAACGGCATTGAGCCGCACGGCACCGATGCGCTGCGCTTTACCCTGGCAGCGCTGGCGTCAACCGGGCGTGATATCAACTGGGATATGAAACGCCTGGAAGGTTACCGCAACTTCTGTAACAAGCTGTGGAACGCCAGCCGCTTCGTGCTGATGAACACCGAAGAGCACGACTGTGGCTTCAACGGTGGTGAGCTGGCGCTGTCACTGGCAGATCGCTGGATCCTCGCCGAATTTAACCGCACGGTGAAAGCCTACCGCGAAGCGCTGGACAGCTACCGTTTCGATATCGCCGCCAATATCCTGTATGAGTTCACCTGGAACCAGTTCTGCGACTGGTATCTGGAGCTGGCCAAGCCGGTAATGAACGGCGGTAGCGAGGCCCAGCTGCGCGGCACGCGCAATACGCTGGTGAACGTGCTGGAAGCCCTGCTGCGCCTGGCGCATCCGATTATTCCATTTATCACCGAAACCATCTGGCAGCGGGTGAAAGTGCTGAAAAATATCAGCGACGACACCATTATGCTGCAACCGATGCCGGAATTCTCAGCCAGCAAGGTAGACGAAGTGGCGATGACCGATACCGAGTGGCTGAAGCAGGCCATCGTTGCGGTGCGTAATATTCGTAATGAGATGAATATCTCCCCGGCCAAGCCATTGGATGTACTGCTACGTGGAGCCAGTGATGAAGTGGTGCGTCGCGTCAAAGACAACCACAACTTCCTGAAAACCCTGGCACGCTTGACGACGCTGGAGCTGCTGCCTGCGGGTGAGAAAGGCCCGGTTGCCGTCACCAAACTGGTGGACGGTGCCGAACTACTGATCCCGATGGCCGACCTGGTGGACAAAACCGCCGAGCTGGAGCGTCTGGCGAAAGAAGTGGTTAAGCTGGAGGTGGAGATGGAGAAAATCAACGCCAAGCTGGGTAACGAAGGGTTTGTCGCACGCGCACCGGAAGCGGTGGTGGCAAAAGAGCGTGAACGCCTGAGCGATTTTGCTTTGGCTAAAACCAAACTGATCGAGCAGCAGGCGGTGATCGCCGCGCTGTAAGACAATCAGTGCAACCTGTCTGTGCAGGCCGGCCTTTGTTATTGGCCGGCCTGTGACAACGCGGCCCCGTTGCTCGTCCAGAAACCATTGGTTTTCTTTTGTCAGCGGCAGGGAAAAAGCCAAGCGGATGCTGGTTGAGATGAGGATCCGTTGCGCACGGTTTAAATAAACATTTACCACAACATGGCGGCACAGCATATTATTCCGCTTGCCAGACTGACCTGTATTAACCCCGGAACTTCATGGAGCTCAACGTTATCGGTTATTATGTTGCGGCTGGCTGCCAGTTATTAATGGCGTCGTGATAACTGTGCAATTCCATCGGCCCCATCGTATTGCCGTGAATGAGAATGCCATCGTGTTTCAGCATTCCGGTCAGATTTTCTTTGAAGCTATCAAGTGATTGTTGTCTTTCTGAGAATGATTTTCCATCTTTGCTCAGGAAGCCGCCTAAGTACATTTCGATGTTGCTCGCATAAACCGCAGAAACACCATGAGGCGTATCCTTTTCAATCTCGCTGGCTGAAGAGCTGGCAAGATCGACATGATAAAATGCAATATCCTGATTGCGGATCCTTCTCTGCAATTGTTCAAAAGAGAGGTCGTCACCGTTTCGGGAGATCAACAAACTCAGATGTGAAGCATACGATGAGCCATGCTCCTTTTTTACATCCTTAAGCCAGCCATCCTGATTGTGATTCTTCTCGGCCAGTGCAATGACTGATTTAACGCCAGCGAGGTGTGCATCCGACAAATCGGAAACCACCACTTTACCATGCCCCTGCCCCATTGCTGCCATCACTGCCATTGAGTTTGCTACCGTGACAACATCACCTTTATGGGTGGCATTAGCCAGCAGGGACGGAATTGCGTTGTTGGATTTACTGCCCACAAAATCACTGACTTTTGTTGTATTAGCCCTGCAACCGATATTATCGTGCAAACCATATCGTGTCGCTCCGCCAGCACTATCTGAATAACTTGAACTCACACCTGAGTGTGAGCCTGAAATACTTAAACCACCGATCCTAAACATTGTTGCTACCCCTGAAAAAAAGAATATTTAAATTTTTTTTAACTTTCAGGGTGGATAAGTGTTGTGAATCGGTAAAAAGTTCCAACTTTTACCATTTGCCATGTAGAAGGCACTATTGCAACGTGCAGGCTGCTTGTGCAGAGACCTGCTTGCCCAAGATCAATTTTTATGCTCACGCCCGCTGCAGATGGCTGCCTTAACAGCATCCTTTAACAATGACCACCTGGGCTTAGAAAACGGTCATTGCATCCAGGCACCACCAATGTTATTACACTTGTCTGCAACCGAAACGCCATGAGCAAAACGTATGACATCCCCGACAGAGACTGCCCCGCGCGTACGCCCTATCACCCGCGCTGACAACCCGCTTATCGCCGCCGTTATTCGTGAAGTGTCGGCAGAGTTTGGCCTGACGGCAGACAAAGGTTACACGGTTTCTGACCCCAATCTTGACCATCTTTATGAGCTTTACAGCGAGGAAAACAGCGCCTACTGGGTGGTGGAAATAGCGGGCAAGATCGTCGGCGGCGGCGGCGTCGCCCCGCTGACGGGCAGCGATGACGACGTTTGTGAGTTGCAGAAAATGTACTTCCTGCCCGCCGTGCGCGGCCTCGGGCTGGCACGCAATCTGGCGATTCAGGCGATAGATTATGGTCGCCAGTGCGGTTTTAAACGCTGCTATCTGGAAACGACCGCCTCGCTGACACGCGCCATACGTCTGTATGAACAGCTTGGCTTTAGCCATATTGACGGCCCGATGGGGGCCACTGGCCATGTAGACTGCGAAGTGACAATGCTGAAGGCGCTGTGAAGCAGCCTGTTAAAGGGGGCAAGAAGGGGTTGGGTATTGATTGCTCAAATCAGAAAAGTGGATCGTGGCCGGGGCTAGCCCGGCCAGCGCAAAATCAGTGGCGTACGCCGTTATCTTCGCCGTCTACGTGCTCATCGTCTTCGTCGTCTTCATCCTGCGCATCCGGGTCTTCGAAATAGGTTCCCCAGCCATCGTAGTCAACGTTGAATTTACCGGCGACATCCACCAGCTGCTCAACCTGCGCGTCGATAAGCTCAGCATTCAGTGCCCCTTCGCTGAGAATATCGCAGCACATCACTTTTGTACCGTCTTCCAGATCCAGCTCTTCCGGCTCGGTCACCTCGTAGCCCAGCTTAAAAGCTTCTACCGCTGCTTTTTCCAGCGCGTCGAAGCTGTCACAGGAAAAATGATGCTCAATGGTATACAGCGCGTCCGGGTCGCTGCCGTCATCCAGTAGTTCTTCAATAATCAGCCGCGTCTCTTCACGCTGCTCTTCCAGCAATGCTTCGTTAGCCATGATCCGTTCCTCTTAGTGGCATTATTTAAAGTATTTTCCCACAGTGCTGTTTGCGCCACTACCTTTAAACGAAAGTTTCTTCATGCGGGGGTTGAAAGTGAATATTAATACCGCTAAATTGAATTTTAATTCAATAGAGATTACCTGGAGTGCTTTATGAGTCAGTTATATCAGCGCCATTTTCTCCGGCTTCTTGATTTCAATCCCGATGAAATCAACGGTTTACTGAAGCTGGCGTCACGGCTTAAAGCCACTAAGAAAAAAGGCGATGAGATTCAGTACCTGAAAGGCAAAAATATTGCGCTCATCTTCGAAAAAGACTCGACCCGTACCCGATGCTCTTTCGAAGTTGCCGCATTCGATCAGGGCGCTAACGTCACCTGGATTGGCCCGAGCGGCAGTCAAATCGGCCATAAAGAATCGATAAAAGACACCGCGCGCGTACTGGGCCGTATGTATCATGCCATCCAGTATCGCGGCTATGGCCAGCAGCTGGTGGAATCGCTGGCAGAACATGCGGGTGTACCGGTGTGGAACGGGCTAACCAATGAGTTTCACCCCACCCAGCTGCTGGCAGATCTGCTGACCATGCAGGAACAACTGCCGGAAAAAACCTTCAACCAAATGACTCTGGCCTACGTGGGCGACACGCAGAACAATATGGGCAATACCCTGCTGGAAGCGGCAGCGCTGGTCGGTCTCGATCTGCGCCTGATCGCGCCAAAGAGCTGCTGGCCGGATGCCGCATTGATAGCCGAATGCCGCGACCTGGCGCAGCAGACCGGGGGGAAAATCACCCTGACAGAAGATATCGCTACAGGGGTACAGGGCGCTGATTTTATTTATACCGACGTCTGGGTATCAATGGGTGAACCAAAAGAAGTGTGGCACGAACGCATTACGCTGCTGCGTCCGTATCAGGTGAATATGGCGCTGTTGAAGGCGACCGGCAATCCACAGGTGAAATTCCTGCACTGCCTGCCCGCCTTCCATGACGATCAGACTCTGCTCGGACAGCAAATGGCGCAGCAGTACGATCTGCATGGCGGCATGGAGGTGACCGATGAAGTGTTTGAATCCGCGCACAGCGTGGTATTCGATCAGGCGGAAAACCGTCTGCATACCATCAAAGCGGTGATGGTCGCCACGCTGTCGCAGCAAGAATAATTCAGGCAAGGCAAACGATTACTCAGCTATTTTTTTCCCTTGCCGGGCGTGGATGAATGCGTATAATGCACCCCGTTTGCCGGGAGGATGCATGAAACTGAATCGCATAACTATTGCCTCACCAACGCGCCATTTCGCCGGTGGGCAGCGCCGTTTCTCTGTATCAGGCATCACCGATCGTAAAAATTAGCCCCTCATTGAGGGGCTTTTTTTTGCCCATAACGCAGTGCAAAAGAGATCCGCCCTGTCGTACTGGCTGCAATATCCACCATGACAGGCAACAGAGGAGAGAGAAGATGGCCAATCCGCTATATCGCAAACATATTATTTCCATTAACGATCTCAACCGTACCGAGCTGGAGCTGGCGCTGCGCACTGCCGCCAGCCTGAAAGCAAACCCGCAGCCGGAACTGCTGAAACATAATGTGATTGCCAGCTGCTTCTTTGAAGCCTCAACCCGCACCCGCCTGTCGTTTGAAACCGCCATGCACCGTCTCGGGGCTTCGGTGGTCGGTTTTGCCGACGGCGGCAATACCTCGCTGGGTAAGAAAGGCGAAACCCTGGCTGATACCATTTCGGTGATTGGCACCTACGTGGATGCCATCGTGATGCGCCATCCACAGGAAGGTGCCGCACGGCTGGCAACCGAATTCTCCGGCGGCGTGCCGGTGCTGAATGCCGGAGACGGTGCCAACCAGCATCCGACCCAGACGCTGCTCGATCTGTTCACCATCCAGGAAACCCAGGGACGGTTGAGCAATTTGCAGATAGCCATGGTCGGCGACCTGAAATATGGCCGTACCGTACACTCACTGGCGCAGGCGCTGGCAAAATTTGACGGCAACCGCTTCTGGTTTATCGCCCCGGATGCGTTGGCGATGCCAGCCTACATCACCGATATGCTTGACGAAAAAGGCATTGCCTGGACGCGCCATAACAGCATTGAAGAAGTGGTGCCGCAGGTGGATATTCTCTATATGACCCGCGTACAGAAAGAGCGTCTGGACCCGTCGGAATATGCCAATGTGAAAGCACAGTTTGTGCTGCGCGCTGCCGATTTAAACGGTGCTCGTGACAATATGAAGGTGCTGCATCCGCTGCCGCGTATTGATGAAATCGACAACGACGTCGACGACACGCCACACGCCTGGTATTTCCAGCAGGCAGGCAACGGCATTTACGCACGCCAGGCGCTGCTGGCGCTGGTACTCAACCGCGAACTGGCTCTGTAAGAGGAAAATCATCATGACTCTGGACAATAAACTTCAGGTTGAAGCGATTAAATGCGGTACGGTGATTGACCATATTCCGGCACAGGTGGGCTTTAAGCTGCTGTCGTTGTTCCGCCTGACGGAAACCGATCAGCGCATCACCATCGGCCTGAATCTGCCCTCCGGCGAACTGGGACGCAAAGATCTGATCAAGATTGAGAACACTTTTTTGACCGACGATCAGGTCAATCAGCTGGCGGTGTATGCCCCACACGCCACGGTAAACCGCATTGATGACTACAACGTGGTGGCGAAGCTCTCCCCTACGCTGCCGGAGCGCATCGACCGCGTGCTGACCTGTCCGAACAGCAACTGTATCAGCCGCAACGAACCGGTTGATTCCAGCTTCGCGGTGAAAAAGCGCCAGGATGAACTGTACCTTAAATGCAAATATTGCGAAAAAGAGTTCGCGCACCATGTGGTGATGGCAAACGGCCGATCGTTGCCATTTGCCATTCGCGCCGAAGGCGGGCAGGATGTGGGTAGCCCTCATCAGCCAGCATAAACGCCAGCCTCAGGTCATGCTGGGGATCATCTCAGATCAATTCAGGAGAAAGAATGTCTCGCGAAATCAGTACTGAAAAAGCGCCCGCCGCCATCGGCCCCTATGTTCAGGGCGTCGACCTCGGCAGCATGATTATGACCTCTGGCCAGATCCCGGTCGATCCGACGACCGGTACGGTGGCGGATGATATCGCCGCCCAGGCACGCCAGTCGCTGGAAAACGTGCGGGCGATTGTTGAAGCAGCCGGTTTGCAGGTTAGCGATATCGTGAAAACAACGGTGTTCGTCAAAGACCTTAATGACTTCGCCACGGTTAACGCCACCTACGAAGCCTTTTTCACAGAATATCAGGCCAGCTTCCCGGCACGCTCGTGCGTAGAAGTGGCACGTTTGCCAAAAGATGTAAAAATCGAAATCGAAGCGATCGCCGTACGACGTCAGGCGTAACAGGGGGGCGGCTCCACCCCTACACTATTGAGACTGGCCGTCTTCGATGGCCAGCTCCCACCCGATGCCCGGCGGTTATTTATCCGCACGCAGCAGTTTTTCAATCGGATAGACCAGCGCGACCACCAACTCATGCTGACCGAGTACCTCTGGATCGAGCTGCTTTTGCATCTTCGCCACTTCGCGTGCACCGAAAATACGTTCACTTTCTATCGCATCCACTAATGACAGCCCCATCGTACTGATCGCCTCCACCCGATCTGCCAGCGGTAGCAACGATCGCAACTGCGGATTCTGCGCCAGCAAAGATTCTACCTGCGGGATATTCTCCTGCCACAGGCGGAGCTGACGGCGTATCGCCAGCGCCGCCTGTCGGTCACCGCGATTGTCAATCAGCGCGTCAACCTGGCGGTCAAGCTCACGGACTTTGTTGCTTTCAGCGGGGAGTATATCCGCCAACTGGTTAAGCGGCTGCATCTGCGAAGCATGACCGGCGCAGTACTTGAGATGCGGACGCGTGTCATGTTGTGCCGGTTCCAACGCCTCGACAAAAATTTGTAATGGGGTGGTATCGCTGCTGTTAGCCAGGCGCATCATCTGTAGCTGGATTTGCGCATGCTGTTGCAGGCCCACGGACAGCGCCGACCAGCGATCGACGGCTGCCAGCCGCTGATACATATTTTCTTCGTCGGTGACGTCTGAAGACGACCACAGGCGCTCAGCAACAACAAACGCCCGTGGCCACAGACGGGTATCGATGTTGTTTTCATCGACCATTTCACTCCACAGCACCACTTCCCCTCCCGGCAGATTCTCCCTGAGCTGGGCCTTACTGAGTAAGACGGGCTCTACTCCTTGTGGTATCTGTGCCAGTCTGCTGCCGATAGTCGGATACCGTACATTGCCAACACGCCAGTAGCCGCTGAGTCGCTCACCCGCGAGGGACAGTACCGGCTGGAGCTCCCCAAGCCCACTGTCAACGCGGAAGGTTAACTGAGTGGGAGACAGCCAGCGTAGGTGACTCACCATGCGCCGTGGCCGATCGGCAAAATCGATGAAACCACGCCAGCGGCTCGCATTGTCGATCAGTGTAAAACTGCCTTGTAACGAATCGCCCTTCAGACGGGGCAAAACAAACTGCCAACTCTGCGCCGTTTCCCCTGCCCGGACACGATCGCCACCGTTCAGCCCCTGCGGCCACACTTCATTACGGTAGTGGAAAGCGGCTGTCTGCGCCTGATCGAGATTGAAACCGGTGGACAGGATGCCACGATAGTTGTGCTTCGCCATCTCTTCCAGCGTATCAACTCCCTGCCAAGATTGGATCACGAAGCTGCCGGGCAGATCGCGATAGCTCACCCCATTGCGGACGATGGCACGCCGCTGATGTTTGGCGAGGATTTTCTCCACTCGCTGAGTAAAGTAAGCATGCAGGCCATGGCTATCCGTCAGTTTATGCTGCGTCATAAACTGACGGATGCGCTCGGATTGACGCCATTGAGCGTCATCCAGCTCGTCGCTGCCAATATGCAGATACGGGTCGGGGAAAATCGCCGCGACCTCGCCGACAAGCTGGTCAATAAGGCGGTAAACCTGCTCATTGGTCGGGTCAAGCAACGGTTTAAACACGCCCCAGCCGTGTTCCAGCTTATAGCGTCCGGGAAGAGCGAACAGCTGCGGCATGGCGACTGCCAGCGCCGACGTATGCCCGGGTAAGCCGATTTCCGGCACCACCCGCACGCCGCGATCGGTGGCATAGCTGACAACATCGCGCATCTGCTGCGCGCTGTACCACAGGCCACCACTGGCTTTTTCCTGTAGCTGCGGAAAGCCGCGGGAGGCAAAGCGCCAGCCCTGGTCATCGGTCAGATGCCAGTGAAACACGTTCATGCGCGCCGCGGCGATGCCATCGATCTGACGCTTCAGGGTCTCAACCGGCATGAAGTGACGGGCCGAATCGATCATAATGCCACGCCACGAGAAACGTGGACGATCGTCGATGGTCACCAGCGGCAGCGCCCCATTCTGAACCAGCTGTAACAGTGTTTCCATTCCGCGCATGGCGCCAAAGCGGGTGGCGCTATCAAGACGCACACCGTTCTGGCTGACCACCAGACGATAGCTTTCGTCGCTGTCAGGCTGGGGCACTGGCGCAACCGGCTTTGCAATATTGATTTGCACCGGCGTGGCACCGGGGGAAAGGGGGTAATACGGTTTACCCGTTTGGCGCGCCAGACGCTGCTGCCAGCGCGGCAGCGCCTCTTGCAGATTGTCCCCTCTAACCTGAATATCCAGCGGAGCCACCAGCGTCAGGCTGGCTCCGTCGGCGGCAAGCTCTACTTTCTGCGGCCACGGCATCAGCGGCAGATCCCTGGCCTTCGTCGCTGAAGCGCAGAGCGGCAAGATAACACTGAAAGCAAGCACTATGCGGCACGGTGACCGGAGCATCGTTAAACCTCCTTGAGTGGAACATCCTTTGAACAAACTGGGCAGGGTACATCAGGTCAGGCTGGGTTTAGCCCGGTGCATCAGTGGGCTAATCAGGGTGCGAACAGGTCGGTAATATCCTGCTGGCTAAAGCTGGCAGGCTCGCTGAGCCCATCATTGAGGATCTCTTCGGCCAGATCGGCTTTTTGCTGCTGTAAGGCGACGATCTTCTCTTCGATGGTGTCGGCAGCAATCAGCTTGTAAACAAATACCGGCTTATCCTGTCCGAGGCGATAAGCACGATCGGTTGCCTGATTCTCCGCCGCCGGGTTCCACCAGGGATCGTAATGGATCACCGTATCTGCCGCCGTGAGGTTCAGCCCCACGCCGCCTGCTTTCAGGCTAATCAGGAATACCGGCACCTCGCCCTGCTGGAAACGGCGTACCGGCTCGTTACGATCGCGGGTAGAACCGGTCAGGGTAACAAACGGAATGTGTGCCTTTTGTAGCTCCCCGGCGATGATCGTCAGCATGGTGGTGAACTGCGAGAAGATCAGGATACGTCGATCTTCCGCCAGCAGGTCATGCAGCATTTCACGCAGCAGCGTCAGCTTGGCAGAGTGCCGGACTTTCTCTGCACGAGGATCGGACACTAAACGCGGATCGCAGCAGATCTGGCGCAGTTTCAACAGCGCATCCAGTACCAGCAGGTGGCTGCGTCCTGCTCCCTGCTGCTGTACCGCCAGCTGTACGCGATCCTGCATCGCCTCAAGAACATGGTCGTACAGTTCACGCTGTGCCCCATTCAGCGCCACGCTGCGCAAGATAGTATTCTTAGGCGGCAGCTCTTTTGCCACCTCCTGCTTACGTCGACGTAGCATAAACGGCCGCACGCGTTTCGCCAGCAGCTCACGCCGCACGCTGTCCCCTTGCCGTTCTATCGGAATGCGCCAGCGCTGGGTAAAATCGCGTTCGCTACCGAGGAACCCCGGCAGCAGAAAATCAAACTGCGACCACAGTTCGCCCAAGTGGTTTTCCAGCGGGGTGCCGGTCAAACAGAGCCGATGGCGCGTTTTCAGCGTACGGATCACCGATGCCGCACGCGCGCTGCTGTTCTTCACATACTGCGCTTCATCAAGGATCAGCAGATGATAGCGATGTGCCACCAGCTGCGGCTGATCGCGCCATAACAGTGAGTAGGTG
Organism: Erwinia piriflorinigrans CFBP 5888; assembly: GCF_001050515.1. Lineage (GTDB taxonomy): Bacteria > Pseudomonadota > Gammaproteobacteria > Enterobacterales > Enterobacteriaceae > Erwinia > Erwinia piriflorinigrans. The sequence goes on along the minus strand of NZ_CAHS01000005.1, from coordinate 107,725 downwards.
GAGATCACCACATCGTACTGCTCAAGCTGCTGATAAAAGTCTTTGCGCTGCGGCCCGGTTAATGCCAGCACCTTGAGTCCGGGTGTAAAACGAGCGGCCTCGCAGCACCAGTTGTGCACCAGTGTGGTCGGCACCACGATGAGCGCAGGGCGATCGAGCCGCCCGGCTTCTTTCTCCAGCAGCAGATGCGCCAGCGTCTGAACGGTTTTGCCTAAGCCCATATCATCAGCCAGCACGCCGGCCAGATTGTGCTGGCGCAGGAACTGCATCCAGTTAACGCCCTGTTGCTGATAGTCACGCAGCGTTGCCTGTAAGCCTGTTGGCAGGGTAACCGACGGTACGCCAGTATGGCCACTGAGCCGCTGCGCCAGCTGATAAACCGCATCCTCGCCGTCAAATATCCAGCGGCTGCGGTCGTCCCCCTGACCGAGGCGGCCGATATCCCAGGCGGCGAGGCGCAACGGCTGCGTCTCACCATTGGCAAACAGGTCGATAAGGCTTCCCACCAGCGGCTTGAGCTGGGAGGCGAGGAAAACCAGCCGCTGCTGACGATCGTCGCGCAGTTCGATCTGTTCATTGTCTGGGATTAACGTGAGATTGCCGGACATCCAGCGGCGGTCGCGGGCGAATAGCCCCGCCAGTAGAGGTTCCAGCCGCACGCGGCGACGGCCAATTTTCATCGCCAGTTCAAGGTTAAACCAGCCATCTTCCTCCTGAACAGCGCGCCCTTCAATCTCATCCACCTCGGTGATATTCCAGGTAAAGTCATCTTCCATGCTGATGCGCCAGCCGCGTTTGCGCAGATCCGGCAAGCCTTTTTTGATGAATTCACGCCATTGGGCGGGCGATGCAGGGGCAAATATCGCACCAGGAAGCGGGGCCGGCGTATAAATATGCCCGGAGGGGATGTTATGCAGCACGGTACTGTCCAGCTGTGACAGCCAATATTGCTCGTCATCCACCAGGCGCTGAACCTGGAAACGCTGCCCGCTACGGTCGGCAAAACTCTCTGCCTGGCTACCGGCATCCACCCTTACTCCGGCATAGTCAAAACTGACCGCGGCAAAATCAAGACGTTTTTGCCGGTGACCATAATGGCCGTAGCCGCTGATAAATTTAGCCCAGGACTGGAGTTTCAGCACGGGTATCGGCACCGCCTGAATCGTGTCGATGGCAATGGCGGGCTGCGGCTGATGCGTTTGTAGATTCGCTAACATCAGCGCAGCCACATGTTTGCAGTTGTTTTTTACCGCACAGCTGCACTCGCCGCTAGCGAGTAACTTGCCCTGTGGACGGCTAAAATGAACAATCACGCTAAAAGGCTCTGCTTTTCGCCCCGGTACTTCTCCGGTTAGCAGCGTATTTTGCCACTGAATATGCTGTACGTTGGCAATCAGATCCCGCGCCCGGGCCACGGTGCGCGCACCGAGCCAGCGAATGATCTGTTTTTCGTTATAAGCAACGGACGACATTGGGCAGTATCCCGGAGTAACAAGAGCAAAATGGTTTCGCTCCACAGCAACCGGCAATAGTAGTGACTCCTTATGGTTGAATGCAACCGTCACAGCACGTCGGATCGGCAAAAATAGCATTCGGCAGCACCGTACGGGGGAATAATGAATCCTCACTGACATTGCCGCAGGTCAATAAAACATCAGTTAAACTACAGCAAAACGCTATATATAGGCATTAATATAGTTAAAAGCCCCATATATTGTTTTACACATCAGGAGAGTCGTAGTGTTAACTCAGGTCATCAAGCGCGATGGCTGTCAGGTGGTATTCGATCCTGCGCGCATCGAAGCCGCCATTCGCGCGGCGGCAAAAGCAGCAAATATTAACGATGAGGGTTACTGCGCCAGCGCAGCCGGCCAGATTAGCGCTGCGCTAAGCAACCGTAAGCAGGTGGAGATTGCCGAAATACAGCAGGCGGTGGAAAACCTGCTGATGGCCGGCCGCTATCCGCAGCTGGCACGCCGCTATATTGAGTATCGCCACGATCGCGATGTAGCGCGGGAACGACAGGGGCAGTTAACTCGAGAGATCCGTGGTCTGGTAGAACAGACTCAGACAGCGCTGTTAAATGAGAATGCCAATAAAGACAGTAAAGTTATCCCTACCCAGCGCGATCTGTTAGCCGGGATCGTCGCCAAACACTACGCACGTCAGCATATGCTGCCGCGAGATGTGGTTGACGCTCATGAGCGCGGCGAGATCCACTACCACGATCTTGACTACGCGCCCTTCTTCCCGATGTTCAACTGCATGTTGATCGACCTGCACGGCATGCTGACTCTGGGCTTTAATATGGGTAATGCCGGGATCGAAACGCCGAAATCGATCTCAACCGCCACCGCCGTGACCGCACAGATCATTGCGCAGGTCGCCAGCCATATTTACGGCGGCACCACCATTAATCGCATTGATGAGGTACTGGCACCGTTCGTGGACGCCAGCCTCGCCAGGCATCGTGCCATTGCCCATCAATGGCAGATTGCCGACAGCGAAGCCTACGCCCGTTCACGCACTGAAAAAGAGTGCTATGACGCCTTCCAGTCGCTGGAGTATGAGGTTAATACGCTGCATACCGCCAACGGTCAGACACCGTTTGTCACCTTCGGTTTTGGCCTCGGCACCAGCTGGGCAGCGCGGTTGATCCAGCAGTCAATCCTGCGTAACCGTATTGCCGGACTGGGTAAACATCATAAAACGGCGGTTTTTCCCAAGCTGGTATTTGCCATTAAAGCCGGGTTGAACCGCCATGCTGGCGAGCCGAACTACGATATCAAGCAGCTGGCGCTGGAGTGTGCCAGCAAACGTATGTATCCCGACATCCTTAACTATGAACAGGTTGTCGCCGTGACCGGTTCGTTTAAAACGCCGATGGGCTGCCGCAGCTTCCTCGACAGCTATCAGCAAGAGGGAAAGCCTGTCCATGACGGTCGCTGTAATATCGGCGTCATCAGCCTGAATCTGCCGTGCATCGCATTGGAAGCGCACGGGGATGAAGGCCGTTTCTGGGCGCTGCTCGACCAGCGTCTGCTGCTGGCAAAAAAGGCGTTGATGACACGCATCGCCCGGATGGAAAAGGTGAAGGCCCGCGTCGCCCCTATCCTCTATATGGAGGGTGCCTGCGGCGTGCGCTTAGAGGCCGATGAACCTGTTGCAGCCATTTTTCAGCACGGGCGCGCGTCAATCTCGCTGGGCTATATTGGCATTCATGAAACGCTGAATGCTCTGAGCGGCGGCGGCGTGCATCCCTATGACGATGTGCAACTGCGTGCCAAAGGGGTGGAAATCGTTGCCCATATGCGCACGGCCGTCGACCAGTGGAAACGGGAAACCGGCTACGGCTTCAGCCTGTACAGTACGCCAAGTGAAAACCTGTGCGATCGCTTCTGCCGCCTTGATGCTGCCCGTTTCGGCGTGGTGCCGGGGGTAACAGACAAAGGCTACTATACCAACAGCTTCCACCTCGACGTGGCGAAAAAAGTGAATCCTTACGACAAAATCGACTTCGAGGCCGCCTACCCCCCGCTGGCTAGCGGCGGCTTTATTTGCTATGGCGAGTACCCCAACATGCAGCATAACCTTAAAGCCCTGGAAGACGTGTGGGATTACAGCTACAGCCGGGTGCCCTATTACGGCACCAACACCCCGATCGACCAATGCTACGAATGCGGTTTTCATGGCGAATTCACCTGCACCAGCAAAGGTTTTATCTGCCCGAACTGCGCTAACGGCAACAGCAGCCGCCTTTCGGTAACCCGCCGCGTGTGTGGCTATCTCGGCAGTCCGGACGCGCGCCCGTTTAACGCGGGCAAGCAGGAGGAGGTTAAGCGCCGGGTGAAACATCTGCCCTCTGGTCAGGCAGAATGAATATTCATCAATACTATCCTGTGGATGTGGTGAATGGCCCCGGCACGCGCTGTACGCTGTTCGTCGCAGGCTGCGTGCATCAGTGCCGGGGCTGTTACAACCAAAGTACCTGGCGACTCAATTCGGGAACCGTATTCACCCCGGAGATGGAAGATCAACTGATTGCCGACCTTAACGATACGCGCATTATTCGCCAGGGGCTGTCATTATCAGGCGGCGATCCGCTGCATCCGGCCAATCTGGCCGATGTGGGTCGCCTGCTGCGTCGGGTAAGACGCGAATGCCCGGATAAAGATATCTGGCTGTGGACCGGCTACCGGTTGCAGGATCTGAACATCAGCCAGCGGCGGGTTATCAACGAGATCGACGTGCTGATAGACGGGAAATTTATTCAGCAGCTGAAAGACCCGACGCTGCCCTGGCGCGGTAGCAGCAACCAGGTTATCCATCAGCTGCGCCAGGCCAACCAGCGGTCAGTAAGTCATGCAGGCCGCATTCAGGATACCCACCCCGAGCGACACGGCACCGAGAAATAGACCTGCTGCATGCTGGTCTTCCTCAATACGTTGGCTGATATCACGAATAAACAGACGAACGGCAGTGAAAACCAACAGCTGCACCACCAGCGCCACTGCACCCCATAGCAAGTAATCCAGCAGGTTGACGGAGTTAATCGCCACGCTGGCCAAAGGGATAATATAGCCCAGCAAAGCACCGATGAATCCCCAGGTCGCCGCCAGATTATTTTCCTTGATCAGGCGCCATTCGTTGTGCGGTGTGATGCGCATATAGATCAACAGAAACATCAATACCATCGCGCAGCTGGTAAAAAAATAACTGGCGAAAGCGAGTAATAGTTGCAGAGTGGCCATCTTTCTTCCTGAATGGGTCAGTCGTTAGGGTTATACAGTCTGGTATTAAACACCAGGCTGCGTAGGTTGTGGCCTGTTTACCAGACTATGCGTTACAGTATCATAATGATGATTGAGTCGGGTCAACCTATGAGTACCGCTTCTCCCGCCGAATGGCATTTGTATATTGTGCGTACCGCTGGTGGCGTGCTCTACACCGGGATCGCCCGTGACGTGGCGCGCCGATTCACCCAGCACCAGAATGGAAAAGGTGCCAAAGCGCTACGTGGCAAAGGGCCGCTGGAGCTGGTTTTTCACTGCCCTGCGGGCGACCGTTCTCTGGCATCAAGGCTGGAATACCAGGTTAAACAACTTAAAAGGCCACAGAAGATCAGATTGACAGAACAGCAGCCTGTGTCACTGATCCAGTGGCTTGCCGATCAGAGTCGATCAAAGGGTGAGGGATACTCAATGTTGCCCGATACGCCATTGAAAGCCTCTTCTGCCAACTTATAGACGAGGAAAGTCTCCTCCGTGTCCTGCCAGCGGCAGCGTAGCTGGTGGCGCGCCGCAGGTTCAAAACCATGACGTTGGTAGTAAGCCGGATCGCCCAGCACAACCACTGCGGCATAGCCGAACTCATTTAACGTATCCAGTCCTTCGTAAATTAAACGCGATGCAAGCCCTTGCTTACGCACGCTTTTATCAATCGCCAACGGTGCTAATCCAACCCATTGCTGGTCTTCACCGTTAACCGTAACCGGACTGAAGGACGCATAGCCCATGACCTGGCCTTCGTCATCGGTGGCAACCATCCCCAGGGTCAGTAACCCGTCTTCACGTAGCTGCTGTACCAGCTCTGCCTCGGCGGAGGTTGGGAAACTGCGACGCAGCAGGGCATCAATGCTGGCCGCATCAATGCCAATTTCTGTACGAATTAACATGCTATACCTGCGCGATCCACCGGGAATTCGCGTCCTCTTCATTCAGGCTTCAGTAATGTCAGCCGATTGCATAAGCAAGCCTCATGTGCAACGGCATTGCCACCGAGAGATAGCTCCCACCACAGGATAGTCGAACAATTATCTCTTTTAAATGGTCATTGGTCACTTAATCAATACGTGATTAGCGGCGGCAAATCAAAACCAGTCGCTATCTGCCGACTAAACCTGCTAGCGACTGTCCGCCAGTATCGGCAGACAGGCGGTATGATTAAAACCTCTTACCGTTATTTTTTGAACAGTGCTCGAAACGGACAATCATTGTGCAGAAGGACACCGTACCCTGCTGGTTTAGACCGCAACCGGATTTCACCCGGTAAAATAAGTGAGCCACTATGTTTGAGAGAAAACCAGTACCCCTGTCGCTGCTCGATCTTGCCCCTGTTCCGCAAGGTGCTACCGCCGGTGAGGCATTCCGCACGTCCCTGGCGCTGGCGCAGCAGGCAGAAAAGCTCGGCTATCACCGTTACTGGCTGGCCGAGCATCACAACATGACAGGGATTGCCAGCGCAGCAACCTCCGTGCTGATTGGCTATCTGGCGGCCAATACAAAAAGTCTGCGCCTCGGTTCCGGTGGGGTGATGCTGCCTAACCATGCCCCGCTGGTGATTGCCGAACAGTTTGGCACCCTCGCAACACTCTATCCCGGCCGTATCGATCTGGGTGTTGGCCGTGCGCCTGGCTCTGACCAACAGACCATGCTGGCGCTGCGCCGCCATAGTCACGGGCAGGGGGATAATTTTCCAGCGGACGTGTCCCAGCTGATTAACTGGTTTGATGCCGCTGATGACGTTGAACTACCGGTGCAACCTGTACCGGGCAGAGGACTGCATATCCCCGTCTGGCTGCTGGGCTCCAGTTTGTACAGTGCTCAGCTGGCCGCGCAGTTGGGACTGCCGTTTGCTTTCGCCTCACACTTTGCTCCTGAAATGCTGTTACAGGCGCTCCACCTTTATCGAGAGAAGTTTAAGCCTTCAGAACGACTGGAGAAGCCTTATGCTACGGTGTGCGTCAACGTTGTGGCTGCCGACAGTCAACAAGAGGCGAACTTCCTGTTTACCTCAATGCAGCAGCAGTTCATCAACCTGCGGCGCGGCAGGCCGGGGCCATTACCGGCACCGGTAACCAGCATGGATCATTTGTGGTCATCAGCAGAGCAATATGGTGTGCAGCAGGCATTAAGTATGTCGATAGTCGGCGACAAAGAAAAGGTACGTCACGGGCTGGCGGCGCTGATCCGGGAAACGGCGGCGGATGAGATCATGGTTAACGGTCAAATATTTGATAGTACGGCTCGCCTCGCTTCGTTTGAGCTGGCTATGCAGGCACGCAACATGCTTTGATATCAACCGATTTGCACCGAATTGCGCCCATAAAAAAACCAGCCCGAAGGCTGGTTTTTTTTACGGCTGTCAGTGATTATGCATCACGACGACGCGCTGGTGCGCTACCGCCTTCTTCGCGACGTGGTCCACGGTTGCCCGCTGGACGACGCTCACCGCCGCGTTCGTTGCTGAAACGACGACCGCCAGCTTCACCACCGCGACCGCCTTCACGACCGGCACCGGCGCCGAAACCACCGCGCGCAGGACCGCCAGGACGACGCTCGCCGCCACGTTCGTTGCTACGTGGCTGCGCATCACCGATCAGCTGCATATTCATCGGCTTGTTGAGAATACGCGTGCGGGTAAAGTGCTGTAACACATCGCCCGGCATACCTTTTGGCAGCTCGATGGTTGAGTGAGTACCAAACAGCTTGATGTTACCGATGTAACGGCTGCTGATATCGCCTTCGTTAGCGATAGCGCCAACGATGTGACGAACTTCAACGCCATCATCACGACCCACTTCAATGCGGTACACTTCCATATCGCCAACGTCACGACGTTCACGACGAGGACGATCGCCATCGCGCGGTGCTTCGCCACGCGCTTCGCGTGGACCACGGTCAGGACGGTCACCGCGACGCTCGTCACGCTCACGGAACTCGCGGCGCGGGCGCTGTGGCGCATCGGCAGGAACGATCAGCGGACGTTCGCCCTGCGCCATTTTCAGCAGCGCTGCGGCCAGAGTTTCGATATCCATCTCATCTTCCGGCTGCATTTTAGACAGCAGCGCACGGTACTGTTCCAGATCGCTGCTTTCCAGCTGCTGCTGAACTTTTGCGGCGAACTTAGCCAGACGACGCTGACCCAGCAGTTCTGCATTTGGCAGCTCAACCTCTGGAATAGTCAGTTTCATGGTGCGTTCGATGTTACGCAGCAGGCGACGTTCACGGTTCTCAACGAACAGCAGAGCACGACCAGCACGGCCAGCACGGCCGGTACGACCGATACGGTGTACGTAAGATTCTGCATCCATTGGAATGTCGTAGTTAACGACCAGGCTGATACGCTCAACGTCCAGACCACGGGCAGCAACGTCGGTGGCGATCAGGATATCCAGACGACCATCTTTCAGGCGCTCCAGCGTCTGCTCGCGCAGTGCCTGGTTCATGTCACCGTTAAGCGCGGCGCTGTTGTAACCGTTACGCTCAAGCGCTTCGGCAACTTCCAACGTCGCGTTTTTAGTACGCACGAAAATGATAGCTGCATCAAAGTCTTCAGATTCCAGGAAGCGGGTCAGTGCATCAGTCTTACGGCCGTAAGCAGTCCAGTAGCTCTGGCTAATATCAGGACGTGTGGTGAGGCTTGACTGGATACGCACTTCCTGCGGATCTTTCATAAAGCGTTTAGTAATACGGCGAATCGCCTCTGGCATCGTGGCAGAGAACAGCGCTGTCTGATGACCGTCTGGGATCTGCGCCATAATCGTTTCAACGTCTTCGATAAAGCCCATACGCAGCATTTCATCGGCTTCATCGAGCACCAGACCGCGCAGGTTAGACAGGTCCAACGTGCCGCGTTTCAGATGGTCAAGCAGACGACCAGGCGTGCCCACAACAACCTGTGGCCCCTGGCGCAAAGCGCGCAGCTGCACGTCATAACGTTGGCCGCCGTACAGGGCAACAACGTTCAGACCGCGCATGTGTTTAGAGAATTCAGTAACAGCTTCAGCAACCTGAACCGCCAGTTCGCGGGTAGGTGCCAGCACCAGGATCTGTGGTGCTTTAACTGTAGGATCGATGTTGTGTAACAGTGGCAGCGAGAATGCTGCAGTTTTGCCACTCCCGGTCTGCGCCATACCTAACACGTCACGACCTGCCAGCAGGTGAGGAATACACTCAGCCTGGATCGGGGATGGCTTCACGTAGCCCATGCCGTTCAGTGATTCAAGGAGGTCGGCGTTCAGGCCAAGGTCAGCGAAAGTAGTTTGGATATCAGTCATGTAGTACACGTGCCTCGTAGATTGCGGCGGCCAGTCTACATAACTCGTCGTGAAAATTTTCAGTCATTTTCATCAAAAAGTGTGAACCGGCTCAAATTAGTGGTTTCGACGAACAAAAGTGCCCTCATCCGCTAAGATGATGACTTTTCGAAAATTCGGGCAATAAAAGTTCGTCAGCTATTGCTGGTCAGATTCTGATAAATCGTCTTGTGTCTGGCCGAGTAGCGCCAGCTCCAACAATGCATATCGATGCTCAACAAAGTTGTGAACGTTGTTGGCGACCGTCAGCTTGAACAACGCTTCTGCGTTGTCCTTCTCCCCCAGACTTAGGTAGTACTTACCTAAATAGAAGTTGGTTTCACTGAGATGTTCAGCGAGCGAGGTGTTATCCGTTGCGTCCGCCTGGAGCCGTTCTGTCAGCGTTTTTTCGCTGATGTTGCCCAGGTAGAACTCGACAATATTCCATCCCCATTGCTCCTTTACCGCTTTATCGTAACGCTGTTTCAGCGTGACTTTAGCCTGGTCGGCATTCATCTCACGTTCAGTGAGATACAGCCACAAGGTGCGGAAGGGATCGTTAGGATCGTCTTGATAAAACGCCAGCAGATCATCTTGCGCCAGTTTAAATCTTCCGCCGTAGTAAAGGGCGATACCGCGATTTAAACGCGCATAATTGTAAGTTGGATCAAGCTCAAGTACAGAATCAAACGCTTCATAGGCAGCATCAAAATTACCTGCCTGCGTTAAATATATGCCTAAGTAATTGAATACTTCCGGCATATCGGGTCTGACAGACAGCGCTTGTGAAAAATCATTTCGCGCCAGTGCTCTCAAACCAAGACTATCATACAACACTCCGCGCTCATATAACAGCTGTGCGCGTTCATCATCGGTTAATGACCGACTGGCAAGTATTTGTTCCATGCGAGCAAGAATGACCTCCTGTTGCAGTGTAGGCTGCAAAGGAACTGCCAAAACTTCGTTCTTACGCCAATCGGTGTTGCTGCATCCAGCTAACGATAAAGCCGTCGCAACGAGACACCAGCGCAAAAATGGCTTCATTTACCACTCCCGAAAACAAACATTGGGAAGAACATCCTGTCACCCGCTTGCCATCGACGAGGTCGTCCCGCCCTCGCGTTTAAAAACTCTCCGCGCCCAGAAGAGAGAGCGGAGAATTCATCAGTATTGCTTATTCGGCTTCTGGTGCAGCAGGAACGGCTTCTGCTTCAGGCTGGGACTGTTCACCAGCCTCTTTGATGCTCAGGCGTACACGGCCCTGGCGGTCAACTTCAAGCACTTTTACCGGCACTTCCTGGCCCATTTGCAGATAGTCTGTCACTTTTTCTACACGCTTGTCAGCGATTTGAGAAATGTGTACCAGACCTTCTTTACCGCCGCCGATAGCGACGAAGGCACCGAAATCGACGATGCGCGTCACTTTACCGTTGTAGATGCGACCCACTTCGATTTCTGCGGTGATCTCTTCGATACGACGAATGGCAAACTTAGCTTTATCACCATCGGTAGCGGCGATTTTCACCGTACCATCATCTTCGATTTCAATGGTGGTGCCAGTCTCTTCCGTCAGAGCACGGATCACCGAACCGCCTTTACCGATCACATCTTTGATCTTATCAACGCTGATTTTGATGGTGTGAATACGTGGAGCAAACTGGGAGATGTCGCCACGTGGGCCGCTGATAGCCTGTTCCATTACGCCAAGGATGTGCAAACGCGCACCTTTAGCCTGGTTCAGAGCCACCTGCATAATTTCACGGGTGATACCTTCAATTTTGATGTCCATCTGCAGCGCGGTGATCCCTTCACGGCTACCGGCCACTTTGAAGTCCATATCGCCCAGGTGATCTTCATCACCCAGAATGTCAGACAGCACCACAAAGTTGTTGTCGTCTTTCACCAGGCCCATCGCGATACCGGCTACAGCAGCTTTAATTGGCACGCCTGCATCCATCAGCGCCAGAGAAGCACCACACACAGACGCCATAGAGGACGAGCCGTTTGATTCAGTGATTTCAGACACTACGCGCACGGTGTACGGGAAAGCATCGCCTTTTGGCATCACAGCCAGCACGCCGCGTTTCGCCAGTCGGCCGTGACCAATTTCACGACGCTTCGGCGAACCGACCATGCCAGTTTCACCGACAGAGTACGGAGGGAAGTTGTAGTGGAACAGGAAGTTATCAGTACGCTCACCCATCAGCTCATCAAGGTTCTGCGCATCACGGGCAGTCCCCAGGGTAGCGGTAACCAGCGCCTGAGTTTCACCACGGGTAAACAGCGCGGAGCCGTGAGTACGCGGCAGCACGCCGGTGCGCACGTCCAGACCACGGATCATGTCTTTTTCACGGCCGTCAATACGCGGTTCGCCACGCAGAATGCGGCTACGTACCACCTCTTTTTCCAGCGCGTGCAGCAGGTCGCTAATTTCAGCGGCGTCCAGCGCTTCATCTTCCGCCAGCAGCGTAGCCGTGGTTTCAGATTTGATTACGTCAACCTGAGTGTAGCGCTCCTGCTTTTCGGTAATGCGGTAAGCATCGCTCAGGCGCGATTCTGCCAGCGCGGCAATGCGCGTAGACAGCACTTCGTTGATGGCTTCTGGCTGCCAGTCCCAACGTGGTTTGCCCGCTTCAGCGACCAGCTCATTGATGTTATCAATGACGATCTGCTGCTGGTCATGGCCGAATACCACCGCACCCAGCATCTGATCTTCGCTCAGCAGCTCGGCTTCAGACTCAACCATCAGCACGGCACCTTTAGTACCGGCAACAACCAGATCCAGCTTGCTCTCTTTCAGCTCATCGCTGGTTGGGTTAAGGACGTACTGATCGTTCAGGTAACCCACGCGCGCGGCGCCGATAGGGCCATTGAACGGCAGACCAGAAAGCGCCAGCGCTGCAGAAGCCCCGATCATCGCCACGATATCCGGGTTAACCTGAGGGTTAACGGAAACCACGGTGGCAATAACCTGCACTTCATTAACGAACCCTTCTGGGAAAAGCGGACGGATTGGGCGGTCAATCAGGCGAGAGGTCAGCGTTTCGCCTTCGCTTGGACGGCCTTCACGACGGAAGAAGCTGCCTGGAATACGGCCAGCAGCGTAGGTACGCTCCTGGTAGTTCACGGTCAGCGGGAAAAAGCCCTGACCCGGTTTTGCTTTTTTCTGACCCACTACGGTGACGAAAACAGCGGTGTCATCCATGCTTACCATAACGGCCGCTGTGGCCTGGCGAGCCATCATGCCGGTTTCGAGAGTGACGGTATGTTGGCCATACTGGAATTTTTTTACGATCGGGTTTAGCAAAATGAGTTCCTTAACTTCAGGGATGGTAGTTTTTTATACCAGCCGTGGATTTTCTAATCTTCATTTTGCATCCTCGCGACTAATGACAACCCTAATCCCTGATGGGATAAAGCCTCTCATTAGCCGCGCGAAAATCTGCAACTGAAGATCACACGAATCAACAATACAATAGTTTGCGTTTAATTGCTGCCGCCTGCTTGAAAAAAGGGGCCGTTAAGGCCCCTTCCCAGCAAACTTGCACCGGGCTGTCCGAATGTCCACGGTGTTGTCAGAAAAAACTGAAAACGTGACGGGACAGCCTGTAAGACTTAGCGACGCAGACCCAGACGCTCGATCAGGCTGGTGTAACGTGTCACTTCTTTACGCTTGAGGTAATCCAGCAGCTTACGACGCTGAGATACCATGCGCAGCAGGCCACGACGGCTGTGGTGGTCTTTTTTGTGCTCAGAGAAGTGACCCTGCAGATGGTTAATCTGTGCGGTCAGCAGTGCAACCTGAACTTCTGTAGAACCACTGTCGTTAGCATCGCGACCGAAATCAGCAACGATTTTTGCTTTAGTTTCATTACTTAGAGACATGAGACAACTCCAAATTTTAAGATAAATGTACAGGCGCCGATCTCTAATTCAGCCACCCAATGTAAAGCCGCACTATTCTACTCTTAGCCATGCCCGAGCGCAAATAGCTAGCCAGAATATTCTACAACCAGCCTGCGCGGCGCAACACGTCCATCGTCAGCGATTTCAGCCATACCAATAAACTTACTTTGCTCGCCTTCAGTGACGCGCACCAGACCGCTTGACGGCGCACCTGCCACCTGTACCGGCATGCCCTGCTTAAAGTAAGCAGCGACGGAGCTCAGTAGATTCACTACCGGATATTCAGAGGCTGGGCTATCCATCGGCATCAGCAGCGGGTCGAGCAAATCCGCTGGCGATACGCCGGTGCGGTGCGCCTCTTCAGACAGCGCATTAAGCTGCTCCAGCGTGACCATCCTCGCGATCGGATAGCGGGCAACCTGGAGACGGCGCAGGAAACTAACATGTGCACCACAACCCAGTTTTTCACCAAGATCGTCGATAATGGTACGGATGTAAGTCCCTTTCGAGACGTGAATATCCAGCTCCAGTTCATGACCTTCATGGCGAATAAACAACAGCTCATACACCACAATGCTGCGGGATTCACGCGGCACCTCTATTCCTTCACGGGCGTATTCGTAGAGTTTACGCCCCTGATATTTGAGTGCCGAATACATTGAAGGGATCTGCTGCGTTTCGCCACGGAAACTCTCCAGCGCCTGTTCCAGAGCTTGTGTGGTGAATGTCACCTGCCGCTCACTCACCACCCTGCCTTCTGCATCCGAGGTATCGGTGCGCTGCCCGAGGCGGGCAATCACCCGATAACGTTTGTCCGAATCCAACAGATACTGAGAAAACTTGGTCGCTTCCCCCAGACAGATGGGCAGCATGCCGGTCGCCAGCGGATCCAGCGCGCCGGTATGACCGGCACGATTGGCGTTATACAGGCGTTTTACTTTTTGCAGCGCATCGTTGGAGGAGAGACCAAGAGGTTTATCCAGCAATAGTACGCCGTGGATATCGCGGCCGCGACGACGAGGACGACTCATTACTCAGCTTTGCCTTCTTCCGGGTTTTCTTCTGCCGGTCCGCGACGTTCTTCGTCGTTTCTGACCACGTTAGTCACCAGGTTAGACATGCGCATACCTTCAACCAGCGAGTTATCGTAGAAGAAGGTTAGTTCAGGCACGATACGCAAGCGCATCGCCTTACCGAGCAGAGTGCGGATATAGCCAGAAGCATCGCCCAGAGCGCGTAAGCCGCCTTTAATGGCCGCTTCGTCTTTGTCGTTAAGGAAGGTGACAAACACTTTGGCATAGGCCAGGTCACGGGACACATCCACACCGGAAACGGTCACCATCATGCCCAGACGCGGATCTTTGATCTCACGTTGCAGAATGATAGCGATCTCTTTTTGCAGCTCCTGAGAAACACGCTGCGGGCGACCAAATTCTTTCGCCATAATTTTTATCTCCAAATAATTTGGGAGGCCAGAAGCCTCCCAAATAATATCCATCATCTTTTGCGTCTGCGACGTTAACTGCCCTCTTTTGCGCCGGTCACTGGTTAAAAACGGTGACCGACGCTTATTCGGTTATCATCGTACCGCAACGCGAAATCGGGTGGATACCTGTCAGATTATTAATCGATGGTACGCTGAATTTCGATAATTTCGAATACTTCGATCATATCGCCAACACGTACATCGTTGTAGTTCTTCACGCCGATACCACATTCCATGCCGTTACGGACTTCGTTAACGTCATCTTTGAAGCGGCGCAGGGATTCCAGCTCGCCTTCATAGATAACCACGTTGTCACGCAGTACGCGGATTGGGTTGTGACGTTTAATGTTACCTTCGGTCACCATACAACCGGCGATAGCACCAAATTTCGGTGATTTGAACACGTCACGTACCGCAGCCAGACCAATGATCTGCTGCTTGTACTCAGGTGCCAGCATGCCGCTCATCGCCGCTTTCACTTCGTCAATCAGATTATAGATGACGGAGTAGTAACGCAGATCCAGGCTCTCGGTATCAATGACGCGGCGCGCAGAGGCATCGGCACGCACGTTGAAGCCAACCAGAATCGCGTTGGACGCTGCGGCCAGAGTCGCATCAGTTTCAGTGATACCACCCACGCCAGAGCCAACGATTTTCACTTTCACTTCATCAGTAGAAAGTTTCATCAGAGAGTCGGAGATCGCTTCGACAGAGCCCTGCACGTCAGCTTTCAGGACGATGTTCAGTTCAGAGACTTCGCCTTCGGTCATGTTAGCAAACATGTTCTCCAGCTTGGATTTCTGCTGACGCGCCAGCTTAACTTCACGGAATTTGCCCTGACGATACAGTGCAACTTCACGCGCTTTCTTCTCATCGCGGACCACGGTTGCTTCATCACCCGCAGCCGGAACGCCGGACAAACCGAGGATTTCAACCGGGATAGATGGGCCAGCCGTCAACACTTCGCGGCCCAGCTCGTCACGCATCGCACGCACGCGGCCGTACTCAAAGCCACACAGGACGATATCGCCTTTATTCAGCGTACCTTCGCGTACCAGCACGGTAGCAACCGGGCCACGGCCTTTATCCAGGAAGGACTCGATCACCACGCCGCTCGCCATACCCTGACGGACTGCGGACAGTTCAAGAACTTCTGCCTGTAGCAGTATAGCGTTGAGCAGGTCATCAATACCGGTTCCGGCTTTCGCAGAAACGTTGACGAACATATTCTCGCCGCCCCACTCTTCCGGAATAATGCCGTACTGGGTGAGTTCGTTTTTAACACGGTCCGGATCGGCTTCTGGCTTATCGCATTTGTTCACCGCAACGACGACCGGCACTTTCGCCGCCTTCGCATGCTGTACCGCTTCAATGGTCTGAGGCATCACGCCATCGTCAGCAGCAACCACCAGGATAACGATATCGGTCGCCTGAGCACCACGGGCACGCATCGCGGTAAACGCGGCGTGGCCAGGGGTATCCAGGAAGGTCACCATACCGTTGTCAGTTTCAACATGGTAAGCACCGATGTGCTGAGTAATGCCGCCCGCTTCGCCAGAGGCGACTTTAGTGGAACGGATGTAGTCCAGCAGTGAGGTTTTACCGTGGTCAACATGACCCATAATGGTCACTACCGGTGCACGAGATTCATGCACCGCGTCGGTATCACGATCGCTCATTACCGCTTCTTCCAGCTCGTTTTCGCGGCGCAGCGTCACTTTGTGACCCATTTCTTCCGCAACCAGCTGGGCAGTTTCCTGATCGATAACCTGATTGATGGTCGCCATAGCGCCCAACTTCATCATCGCTTTGATGACCTGCGAACCTTTAACGGCCATTTTGTTAGCCAGTTCCGCTACGGTGATAGTTTCACCGATAATCACATCGCGGTTAACCGCCTGCGCTGGCTTATTAAAGCTCTGCTGTAGGGTGCTCGGCTTACGCTTGCCGCCTTTACCACCGCGAACCTGCGCACGCGCCTCTTCACGGTCGGTTTTGGCTTCAGAATGCTTGTTGCCTTTCTTACGCACCGGGGCTTTAGCCGGACGTACAGCACGAGTGCGACGATCACCTTCAACCTGTGCGTCATTCTCGTCTTCCGCTGCACGAGCGTGAGTTGAAGTGGTGACGTGGTAATCAGAGGTATCTTCTACCTCTTTCACTACCGCCCACTCTTCGCCTTTCTCTTCCGCCATTTTACGTGCCTCTTCCGCTACACGCTTCGCTTCTTCTTCGATCTTGCGATGCGCTTCTTCTTCAGCTTTACGCTTTAGTTCAGCCGCTTCCGCTTCACGGCGGGCCCTGTCGGACTGAGAGGCCCGGGTTGCTTCGTCGGTATGTTGATTGCTCACTTTATCTTTTTCCGCCGCTTCACGTTTGGCTTTATCAGCTGCCTCACGCTTGGCCTGCTCCTCGGCTTCACGCTTCGCTTTGTCTTGAGCTTCGCGCTGGGCTTTTTCTTCAGCCTCGCGACGAGCCAGTTCTTCCGCTTCACGCTCTGCCTGCGCTTCAGCTTCTGCCTGTTCAGCATTAGCCGGATCGCCTTTTACATAGGTGCGCTTTTTGCGGACTTCGATTTGCACCGATTTACTTTTGCCCCCGGTGCCAGGAACATTCAAGGTGCTGCGCGTCTTGCGCTGCAGAGTCAGTTTACTCGTTCCACCACCGTGCTCACGGTTCAGGTGGGTAAGTAATGTCTCTTTTTCATGCTGGGTAACAGAGTCGGTTTCAGACTTTTGGATCCCTGCATCAGCAAATTGCTGTACCAGGCGTTCTACCGGTGTCTGAATCTCTGCGGCCAGCGATTTTACGGTTACATCTGTCGTCATGCTGTTCCTTCCTGCTACAGTTTATTACGCGTCGTCGCCGAACCAGCAGATATTTCGTGCAGCCATAATCAGCTCACCAGCCCGCTCATCGCTCAGGCCATCAATATCTGACAGATCGTCAACACCCTGCTCGGCAAGATCTTCCAGCGTACACACACCTTTCGCTGCCAGCTTGAAAGCCAGCTCACGCTCAAGGCCTTCCAGACTGAGTAAATCTTCAGCCGGTTGGGTGTCGCCGAGGCTCTCTTCCTTAGCCAATGCCAGGGTGGTTAACGCGTTTTTGGCCCGGTCGCGCAACGCTTCTACTGTCTCTTCATCCAGACCGTCGATTTCCAACAGCTCGTTGATCGGCACGTAAGCCAGCTCTTCCAGAGAAGAGAAGCCTTCTTCTACCAATAGGGTAGCGAAGTCTTCATCAATATCGAGATGTTTGGTAAAGACGTCGATGGCAGCATGAGCTTCAGCCTGATGCTTAGCCTGCAGGTCGTCGACCGTCATCACGTTCAGCTCCCAGCCACTCAGCTGCGAAGCCAGACGCACGTTTTGGCCATTACGGCCGATCGCCTGAGCCAGATTTCCGGCTTCTACAGCGATATCCATGGTGTGATTGTCTTCATCCACCACGATAGAGGCGACATCCGCCGGGGCCATTGCGTTGATAACGAACTGCGCAGGATTGTCATCCCACAGTACGATATCAATACGCTCGCCACCCAGCTCACTGGATACCGCCTGAACACGCGCACCACGCATACCAACACATGCGCCGACCGGGTCAATACGCTTGTCGTTGGTTTTCACGGCGATCTTGGCTCGGGAGCCTGGATCGCGTGCGGCGGCTTTGATTTCAAGAACTTCTTCGGCAATTTCCGGCACTTCAATGCGGAAAAGTTCGATCAGCATTTCTGGTTTCGAACGGCTGACGAACAGCTGTGCGCCACGCGCTTCAGGGCGCACGGCATACAGTACGCCACGAATACGGTCGCCCGGGCGGAAGTTTTCACGCGGCAGCATATCTTCACGAATGATAACGGCTTCTGCGTTGGTACTGGAACCATCGTTTGGCCGCACTTCGAGTGAAATGTTGTCACGATTGACTTTCTTCACCACGCCGGTAATGATTTCGCCTTCCTGCTCGCGGAACTGGTCAACGACCATTGCACGCTCGGCCTCGCGCACTTTCTGCACGATAACCTGCTTGGCTGTCTGGGTAGTGATACGATCGAAGGTGACAGATTCAATCTGGTCTTCGACAAACCCGCCAAGAGAGAACGATTCATCTTCATAAAGTGCCGCTTCCAGCGTAATTTCGCGGGTAGGCAGGGTCACTTCGTCAACAATCAGCCAACGGCGGAAGGTATCGAAATCGCCACTTTTGCGATCGATACTGACGCGCACGTCAATTTCCTGCTCGTATTTTTTCTTGGTGGCTGTGGCCAGCGCGCTCTCCAGCGCTTCGAAAATCTTCTCGCGTGGGAGGGACTTCTCATTAGAGACCGCTTCTACAACAGCTAAGATTTCTTTGTTCATCCTGGTATGCCTCAATCCGGACTTTTAAAAGTGGGGAACCAGGTTCGCCTTCTGGATGTTACTCAGCGCGAACACTTCGTCGTTACCCTCAACGGCAACAGTAATCATCTCACCCTCGACAGACTTAATGATACCCTGCCATTTGCGACGGTTTTGAACCGCCATACGCAGCACCAGGCTCACTTCTTCGCCAGTAAAACGCGCATAATGCTCTGCGGTAAACATCGGTCGATCAAGGCCCGGCGAGGAAACTTCGAGGTTGTAGGCCACGGTAATCGGGTCTTCGACGTCCATTACCGCACTGACCTGGTGGCTCACATCAGCACAATCATCAACATTGATGCCATCTTCACTATCAATATAGATGCGCAAGGTGGATGTGCGCCCGCGTACAAACTCAATACCAACCAGTTCGTAGCCTAGCGCTTCTACCGGTGCTGAGATCAGCTCTGTTAATTTTTGCTCTAATGTGGACAATCCCACCCCCAAGACGTAAAAAAAGGGCCTATAGCCCAGTGATGCTGCTTCCTGATAACAAAAAACCCCGAAATATCGGGGCTTATTGTGACTGGACCCTGTAAACCGCTAACGGCGGTTCGGCACAGTCCAAAAGAATTTTTTCCAAAATAAGCTGCCATGCCCATTGCTAAGTAAACAGTATATTTGAAAAAGAACTCTAAGGGAAAGTGGTTGCGGGGGCCGGATTTGAACCGACGACCTTCGGGTTATGAGCCCGACGAGCTACCAGGCTGCTCCACCCCGCGTCCGAATAATACGCATAACTTGCACAATTCACAAGCAAAACTTTGATTTGGTACCGAGGACGGGACTTGAACCCGTAAGCCCATGCGGGCACTACCACCTCAAGGTAGCGTGTCTACCAATTCCACCACCACGGCACTAAAGAGGCGACTTTTTTATTTCTGTCGCGTCGAAACTACTGTACTGCTTACTGCGGGATATCACTGCCCGGCGTAGCCGGTTTAGCTGGCTGAGTCTGTTGCGACTGCGCCGGCTGAGACAGATTTTCCCACTCGCTTCCTTTCTGAGTTTTGTTACTGTTGATGTTACCCAAGATCAGGCTGATGATGAAGAACAGGGTCGCCAGCACTGCAGTCATACGGGTCATGAAATTGCCTGAACCGTTAGAACCAAACAGCGTACCGGAAGCGCCTGCACCAAATGATGCTCCCATATCAGCGCCTTTACCTTGCTGAAGCATAATCAGACCAACAAGGCCGAGTGCCACAATAAGGAAAACTACTAAAAGAGCTTCGTACATAATCAACCTTGTTCCTTGCGCGTCAACCGCACATCAAAAGCTTCAAACCAGTTAGAAAGATAGTTTATCACTACCCATCAGAAGCGGGTGTGAATACTAACCAATGGGGACCGTGCACGCAAGAGCAATTTCGCCAGCCCATTCCGATTGCGGAAAAAAACGACAAAGAGCGGTTTTTATCAGTACTAGTGCGCGTTTAATAAGCAATAACAGTGGCATCAGGCCCGGTGCGTGCAGGATGCCCCGTACAAACGGGTCATCCTTGTCTGATACATGAAGTGCTTATTCAGAGCGCTTCGCCCGTCCCGTCAAACCGCCTTCACCGCATCAGCAATACGGTTGGCCAACTTGCTAACCAGCGCTTCATCTTCGCCTTCCACCATTACGCGAATCAACGGCTCGGTACCCGATTTACGCAACAGTACGCGACCGCGCCCTTTTAGCTCGGTTTCTGCTTCAGCCGTCACCGTTTTGACCTGCGCATCCTCCAGCGGGTCGTTAGCGCCACTGAAGCGAACGTTCACCAATATTTGTGGCAGCAGTTTCATCCCGCTGCACAAATCGTGCAGACTCATATGGTTGCGCACCATCGCAGTAAGTACCTGCAAACCTGCTACGATGCCGTCACCGGTGGTTGTTTTGTCCAACAGGATCACATGCCCTGAGTTCTCAGCACCCAGACGCCACCCTTTCTCTTTCAATTTCTCAAGCACGTAGCGGTCGCCTACTTTTGCGCGAGCAAAAGGAATACCCAACTGTTTTAGCGCCAGCTCCAGCCCCATATTGCTCATTAACGTGCCAACCACGCCGCCGCGCAGCTCCCCCTGGCGCAACCCTTCGCGAGCAATCAGATACAGGATCTGGTCACCGTCGACCTTATGCCCCAGATGATCAACCATCATAATGCGATCGCCGTCACCATCGTAGGCAAGGCCAACGTCGGCTTTCTCTGCCAGTACGCGTTCCTGCAACAGCCGCAGATCGGTTGCACCACACCCTTTGTTGATGTTCATGCCATCGGGCTGAACGCCAATTGAGATAACCGTCGCTCCCAGTTCGCGCAGCACATTGGGGGCAATGTGATAGGTTGCACCGTTGGCGCAGTCAACCACGATTTTCAGTCCGTTGAGGCTAAGCTGGCTGGGGAAAGTGCCTTTGCAAAACTCGATGTAGCGCCCGGCGGCATCAACGATACGGCTGGCACGGCCCAGTGCGGCAGACTCTACACAGGTAATCGGTTTTTCCATTTCAGCTTCAATCGCCGCTTCCACTTCATCAGGCAGCTTGGTGCCCTCGGTCGAGAAAAACTTAATGCCATTGTCATCGAACGGGTTATGTGAAGCGGAGATGACAATGCCGGCTTCGGCACGGAACGTGCGGGTCAGATACGCCACCGCCGGCGTAGGCATTGGCCCGGTGAATGCCGCAGACAATCCCGCCGCCGCCAGACCGGCTTCAAGTGCTGATTCAAGCATATAACCGGATATACGCGTGTCTTTACCAATGATAATTTGCTTGGAACCGTGACGCGCCAGCACTTTTCCTGCGGCGAAGCCTAGCTTCAAAACGAAATCCGGGGTGATAGGCGACTCACCGACTTTGCCGCGAATTCCATCTGTACCAAAATATTTACGCTCGCTCATAATATTATTTTTCCCTTGCAGACTGAGTGGCTTCGACAACGCGCATTGCCTCTACGGTTTCTTTGACATCGTGCACACGCAAAATATGGGCCCCCTGCATCGCGGCAATCACTGCACACGCAAGGCTACCGGTCAAACGCTGTGAAGGCCCCACGTTCAGTAGCTGACCAATCATACTCTTACGCGATAAGCCGACCAGCAGCGGCAGGCCAAAGCGATGGAAATCGGCCAGATGCGCCAGTAGCTGATAATTGTGGGAGAGATTCTTACCGAAACCAAAACCCGGGTCGAGCAACAACTGCGATTTTTTGATCCCGGCCGCTTCGCAACGGGCGATATTATCAACGAAGAACGCCGCAACGTCGTGCAAAACGTTTTGGTATTGCGGCGACTGCTGCATGGTTTTAGGCTCACCCTGCATATGCATCAGACAGACCGGCAGTCCCGTTTGTGCAGCAGCAGCCAGCGCGCCAGGTTCTTGCAGTGAGCGGATATCGTTGATGATATGCGCCCCGGCGCGGGCCGCTTCGAGGATCACTTCTGGCTTAGAGGTATCAACCGAGATCCATACTTCAAAACGTTGAGCGATGGCCTCCACCACAGGAATAACACGCTCCAGCTCCTGCTCCGTACTGACTACTGCGGCACCGGGCCGCGTGGACTCACCGCCGACATCGATAATCGTCGCCCCAGCGTTAATCATCTCATTCGCGTGGGTCAGTGCCTGGATTAATTCGTTATGCTTGCCGCCATCAGAAAAAGAGTCAGGAGTGACATTCAAAATCCCCATCACATGGGGATGAGAAAGATCGAGCACGGCATCTCTGGCGTACAGCTTCATAACAAATTGTCTCCGTTAATTGGGGTATAAAAAAACCCCGGACATGGCCGGGGTTGATAACAACAGCAGTTTACAGCGTGCGCCGTTACTTGTCGCCTAACTGCTCTGACATGGTATTACCCGGGTTTGGCGTATTCGGTTCATCGACCGGACGCGGTGCCTTTGGCGTACCATTTCCATCAGAGTTGTTAGTGCTGCCTGGATCTTCCCAGCCTGCAGGCGGACGCACTTCACGGCGTGCCATCAGATCGTCGATCTGAGGGGCATCAATGGTTTCATACTTCATCAATGCGTCTTTCATCGAATGAAGGATGTCCATATTTTCGCCGAGGATCTGACGAGCCCGCTTGTAGTTGATCTCCACCAAGGATTTCACTTCCTGGTCGATGATACGTGCCGTTTCATCAGACATATGCTTGGCTTTCGCCATCGAACGGCCGAGGAACACCTCACCCTCTTCTTCCGCATACAGCAGCGGACCGAGTTTCTCCGAGAAGCCCCACTGGGTAACCATGTTACGGGCTATAGACGTCGCGACCTTGATGTCGTTCGACGCGCCGGTAGAAACATGTTCAACACCGTAGATAATCTCTTCGGCCAAGCGACCACCGTAAAGGGTAGAAATCTGGCTTTCCAGTTTCTGACGGCTGGCGCTGATGGCGTCACCTTCAGGCAGGAAGAAAGTCACACCCAGAGCGCGTCCACGCGGGATAATCGTCACTTTGTGCACCGGATCGTGTTCAGGCACCAGGCGACCGATAATCGCATGTCCCGCCTCGTGATACGCGGTAGACTCTTTCTGCGCTTCGGTCATCACCATGGAGCGACGTTCCGCACCCATCATGATTTTGTCTTTGGCTTTTTCAAATTCAACCATCGACACCACACGCTTGTTACCACGAGCAGCAAAAAGCGCAGCTTCATTGACCAGGTTAGCCAGATCCGCACCGGAGAAGCCAGGCGTACCGCGCGCAATGATTGCCGCGTCGATATCGGTGGCCAGCGGTACACGGCGCATATGAACTTTAAGGATCTGCTCACGGCCACGAACATCTGGCAGGCCGACAACAACCTGACGGTCAAAGCGACCTGGACGCAGTAACGCCGGGTCCAGAACGTCAGGGCGGTTCGTCGCGGCAATAACAATGATGCCTTCGTTACCTTCGAAGCCGTCCATTTCTACCAGCATCTGGTTCAACGTCTGCTCACGTTCATCGTGACCACCGCCTAAACCGGCTCCACGCTGACGACCGACCGCATCAATTTCATCGATAAAGATGATGCATGGTGCAGCTTTCTTCGCCTGTTCAAACATATCACGGACGCGGGATGCCCCCACGCCGACAAACATTTCAACAAAGTCAGAACCGGAGATGGTAAAGAAGGGGACTTTCGCTTCGCCGGCAATCGCTTTCGCTAACAGCGTTTTACCGGTTCCCGGAGGTCCGACCATCAGTACGCCTTTCGGAATTTTGCCGCCAAGCTTCTGGAAACGGCTCGGCTCACGCAGGTATTCCACCAGCTCGCTGACTTCTTCTTTTGCTTCGTCACATCCGGCAACATCACCAAAGGTGGTCTTGATTTGATCTTCTGTCAGCATACGAGCCTTGCTCTTGCCGAAGGACATCGCGCCCTTTCCGCCGCCGCCCTGCATCTGACGCATAAAGAAGATCCAGACACCGATAAGTAACAGCATTGGGAACCATGAGATAAAGATAGATGCCAACAGGCTTGGCTCTTCAGGTGGTTCGCCTACTACTTTTACATTTTTAGTCAACAGGTTATCGAGTAACTTGGGATCGTTAACAGGAATGTAGGTGGTATATCGGTTACTGTCTTTTTTGGTTACGTTAATCTCACGCCCGTTAATACGTGCCTCGCGGACCTGATCCTGATTCACTTCCGACAAGAAGGTTGAATAATCAACCCTACGGCCATTCGACTCGCTGGGCCCAAAGCTCTGGAATACAGACATCAGCACAACTGCGATGACTAGCCAGAGAATCAGGTTTTTCGCCATGTCACTCAAGGGATTAACCTCATATTACAACGGTGTTAACAGACAGCGTAGGGTACTATATATCCTTCACACTTGGAATCGCTGCAATGCTGACAGCCATTCCAGCCATGCTGGTTATAGTTTGCGCCCTGTCGCTACAATGTACACTTCACGCGAACGAGAGCGCGAAGCGTCCGGCTTACGAATTTTTACTTTCGTAAACAGGGAGCGAATTTCCCGCAGGTATTCTTCAAAGCCATCTCCCTGAAACACTTTCACTAAAAAGCTGCCGCCAGGTGCCAGAACGTCCCGGCACATCGCTAACGCCAGCTCACACAAGTACATTGACCGGGGAATATCTACCGCAGGCGTACCCGTCATGTTAGGAGCCATGTCAGACATCACCACCTGAACTTTGGTATCACCTACACGTTCCAACAGCGCTTTAAGTACCAGTTCCTCTCGGAAATCGCCCTGCAGGAAATCGACGCCAACGATAGGATCCATCGGCAGAAGATCACAGGCGATAACGCGCCCTTTTGATCCAATCTGCGTGACCACATACTGCGACCAGCCGCCGGGAGCGGCTCCCAAGTCGACCACGGTCATCCCGTGTTTGAAAAGCTTGTCACCCTGCTGTATTTCGTCAAGTTTAAACCAGGCGCGTGAACGCAGCCCCTTTTTCTGTGCCTGAAGCACATATTTATCGCTAAAGTGTTCCTGTAGCCAGCGGCTGGAACTGGCCGAACGCTTTTTACCAGTCATACAATTTCCAACTATGATTCAACGTAGCGATAAATAAACCGCGTAAATCAGCGCTGCCGATTTGGTGATACACCCGAGATGGCGGTAGAATGACCCGTTTTCAATCCCAATGTAAGTAAAATATACGATGAATCTGAGTACCAAACAAAAACAGCACCTGAAAGGTCTTGCCCATCCGCTGAAGCCAGTTGTTATGCTGGGCAACAATGGTTTGACCGAAGGGGTGCTGGCCGAGATCGAACAAGCACTTGAGCACCATGAACTTATCAAGGTGAAAATCGCCACAGAAGACCGTGAGACGAAAACCCTGATTGTTGAGGCCATCGTGCGCGAAACGCGTGCAGTTAACGTGCAGGTTATCGGCAAAACGCTGGTGCTGTACCGTCCAACGAAGGAACGCAAGATCTCCATTCCGCGCTAAAGCAAGAGTGCGGCGAATATCGCCCACATCCTGCCAGTGCCCGATCCGGAGAAAGTGCCACGCTCCTGACTCTGATAAAAGGCCGCCCAGCGGCCTTTTTCTTATCTTTACAAAACGCTCATCTGCACTGGATAACCTGAGCCGCTTGATAAAGCGGCAATCGTTGCTATCCCTGCACGCTGGCACCCGTCAGTGATTCGGGTGAACACCAGATCGGTTCGCAGTGAATTTGCACACCGTACGCAGCCGTATCAGGTTCCACTCAAATGCGACGAACATTGTTGAGAGTAGCAGAAATCAGAGATATTCCACTTTTACGATTTCATATTCGACATCGCCGCCGGGAGTTTTGATGACGGTAGCATCATCAGCGACTTTACCCACCAGGCCGCGTGCCATCGGTGAATTCACCGAGATCAAATTCTGCTTAAAGTCCGCTTCATCATCGCCCACAATACGGTAGGTTGACTCTTCGTCGGTCTCAACATTCAGCACGGCGACGGTCGCACCGAAGATCACCCGGCCGTTGGCGTTGCCGGCCATTTTGGTGACATCAATCACCTGGGCGTTCGACAATTTCGCTTCAATTTCCTGAATGCGTCCTTCGCAGAAACCCTGCTCTTCACGCGCAGCGTGATATTCCGCGTTTTCTTTCAGATCGCCGTGTTCACGCGCATCGGCAATTGAGGCAATAATTCTGGGCCGTTTGACGGTTTTTAGCTCTTCCAGCTCTTCGCGCAGTTTGTCCGCGCCCCTTAACGTCATCGGAATCTGATTCATCTCAATACCTCGTAAAATCTGTCCTGTTCAAAGTGTCGTCATCCTGACGGCTAGTATGCAGAAAAGGCGTTCTGCGGCGTCTGTTACTGATTTAAAACGAAAGAAACCTGACCCGGAGCAAGCTCCAGGCCGGGATCAATTTTGCAATTTGATACGTATTTTACCCCAGAGTTGCATAGGGGTCATCGTTTACTTTCCACCACGTTGCACCGTAGTATGGCAGCATCACCTGTCAGTTACCGCGAGATTATGCGATTTTCACGAATTGTCACCGGCATTACCTGCGCATTTATGCTGCAAGCGCAGGCTGCGCCCGTCGAAGAATACAGCCAATTTTTACCCGACGGCGCAAATCTGGCGCTGATGGTACAGAAAATTGGCGCAGCAGCACCATCAATTGACTACCACAGCCAGCAGATGGCACTGCCCGCAAGTACCATGAAAGTCATCACCGCCCTTGCTGCCCTGTTGCAACTCGGCCCTGATTATCGTTTCCATACTCAGCTGGAGAGCAAAGGCAGCCTGAGTGGAAATACGCTGCGCGGCGATCTGGTGGCACGCTTCGGCGGTGATCCGACGCTGACGCGTCAGGATCTGCGCAATATGGTCAACGCCCTGAAAAAACAGGGAGTCGAGCATATTGAGGGTAATCTGGTCATTGATACGTCCGTGTTCGCCAGCCACGACAAAGCCCCAGGCTGGCCGTGGAACGACATGACCCAGTGCTTCAGCGCACCGCCGGGTGCCGCTATCGTTGACCGTAACTGCTTCTCGGTATCGTTATACAGCGCACCCAATCCGGGTGATAAGGCCTTTATCCGCGTGGCGTCTTACTACCCGGTCAATATGTTTAGTGAGGTGCGTACGCTGGCAAAAGGCTCACCCGATGCCCAGTACTGCGAACTGGATGTGATGCCCGGCGAGTTAAACCGTTTCACGCTGACCGGCTGTCTGACGCAGCGTGCCGAACCGCTGCCGCTGGCGTTTGCCATTCAGGATGGTGCCAGCTATGCCGGGGCGTTGCTGAAGGCCGAGCTACAAAATGCCGGAATTGATTATAGCGGTCACCTTGTCCGCCAGACGCTGCTGACGGAGCCTGCCACGGTACTGGCGCAAACCCAGTCGGCGCCGCTGCACGACCTGTTAAGGATCATGTTGAAGAAGTCCGATAATATGATCGCCGATACGATATTTCGCACCATTGGCCGCGAGCGTTTCGGCGTGCCGGGCACCTGGCGAGCCGGTTCGGATGCCGTGCGTCAGATCCTGCGTCAGAAGGCGAATATCGATCTGGGTAACAGTATTCAGGTAGATGGTTCCGGGCTGTCACGCCACGATTTGATCTCACCCGCGACTATGATGCAGGTACTGCAATATATTGCACAAAACGATAGCCAGCTTGACTACATTTCGATGTTGCCGCTGGCAGGCCATGATGGCACGTTACTCTATCGAGGCGGCCTGCATGAGGCGGGCGTTGACGGTAAGGTGTCGGCCAAAACCGGTTCATTACAGGGCGTCTATAATCTGGCTGGCTTTATGACCACCGCTAGTGGACAGCGCGTTGCCTTCGTGCAGTTCCTGTCAGGCTATGCCGTACCGCCGCAGGATCAGCGTCAACGTCGTATCCCTCTGGTACGCTTCGAAAGCCGCCTGTATAAGGACGTTTACCGGAATAACTGATCTGATGAAAATATTGATCGTAGAAGATGATACGCTGCTGCAACAAGGCCTAAGCCTCGCCCTAAGTGGGGAAGGTTATGCCGTTGACTGCGCGGCGAATGCGGCTCAGGGGGCTGCATTTTTGCAAAGCGGTCAGTATAGCCTGGTGGTGCTGGATCTCGGCCTGCCGGATCGTGATGGCGCCCATCTGCTACGTCAGTGGCGTAAAGAGCAGCAGGATCTGCCGGTGCTAATCCTCACCGCGCGTGATGCTCTCTCAGATCGGGTCGACGGACTGGATGCGGGTGCCGACGACTATCTGATTAAACCCTTTGCGCTGGCGGAGCTGAAAGCGCGCGTTCGTGCGCTGATCCGCCGCTATCAGGGCAAAAGCGATAACCTGTTGCAGCATGGCGATATCTCCCTCAACCTTTCCTCACAACAGGTGGCTGTAGACCTTCAGCCGGTAGACGTCACGCCCAAAGAGTTTTCCCTGCTCACCCGCCTGCTGATGCGTATTGGTCAGACGGTGCATCGTGAAACATTGCAGCAGGATCTTTACAGTTGGCAGGATGACACCTCTTCAAACACGCTTGAGGTCCACATTCATAATCTGCGGCGCAAACTGGGTAAAGAGCGAATCAAAACGGTACGCGGCGTGGGTTACCGGCTGGAAGAGCGCCAATGAACAGTATGCGTAAGCGTTTGCTGATCATGCTGGCGCTGATCCTGCTAAGCTGTCAGCTAATAAGTGCCTTGTGGTTATGGCATGAGAGCCGCGAACAGATCGGATTTCTGGTCAATGAAACGCTCACCGCTCACGCCCGCAATGACCAGGTTGAGAATGAGATCCGTGAGGCGATAGCCTCGTTACTGCTGCCTTCGCTGGTAATGGTTTGCTTTACCCTGCTGCTTTCCTTCTGGGCGATCAGCTGGATTATCCGACCGCTGCACGCGCTGCAAACCAGCCTGCTCACCCGCTCGGCTGATAATCTCACCCCACTTCCTCTTCATTCAGAAATGGATGAAATTGCCGCTGTTACCGGCACATTAAATCAACTTTTAAGCAGGCTTGACCACTCTTTACAACAGGAGCGTCTGTTTACCGCCGATGCAGCCCATGAGCTACGTACGCCGCTGGCGGGGGTACGTTTACACCTGGAACTGCTTGAGCAACAAGGGGTACAGCAGGGCGCTATGCTTGTCGCGCGTATCGATCGGTTGATGCACGTCATCGAACAATTGCTGATGTTGTCGCGCGCTGGCCAGGCTTTGACCAGCGGTCATTACCAAACGCTAACCTGGCATGACGTGGTGGATCCGCTGCGAATGGAGATGGACGAACTGTTAGCGCTTCGACAACAGCGGCTGATTATCTGCGGGGATACGGGGATCGGGGTACAGGGTGATGCCGTGCTGCTCCGCCTGATGCTACGTAATTTACTTGAAAATGCCTCACGCTATAGCCCGGAGGGCTCAACCATTACGCTGTTACTGACAGTTGATGCCGGAGGCAGCAACCTCATCGTACGTGATGAAGGCCCGGGGATTGATACCGCCACCCTGCATGATGCTATTAAAGCATTCCGTCGTATGGACAGGCGTTATGGCGGTAGCGGCCTTGGACTGAATATCGTTCAGCGTATTGTCCAAATCCACCACGGCCGCCTCAGTCTGAATAATCGCAGCGATCGCAGTGGTCTGGATGCCAGCTGCTGGCTACCCCAGCGGCTGGATTAATACTTCCGTTACAGAATAACGCACGCTATCAGCCGTTACATCCCGCCCGCCTCACCGCTTTAAACGCTATTACCCTGTGCGTTACGCACCGTCGTAACGCCCTTAAATATGTAACAACCTTTGTGCGCCCATTAATTTACCTTTATTGACACAGTGCATTAATCGTCGTAACGTACGCAACCTTAAAGCAAATGATAACTATTCTTATTTCTTTTATCATTTAGGTGAGGTGTGCGATGGAATCGTTAACGTCAGAAAGTACTCTGGAATTTGCAACAAATGCCGCAGCAAGTGGCTTTTTCTTCATGTCACCCTGGCGCAGTCTTGCGGCTCAAGGATGTTTTACCACTATCACCACACCGGCATCCGGTGGAAATTCCCTCGAC
The DNA here is from genome assembly GCF_001050515.1 of Erwinia piriflorinigrans CFBP 5888. Taxonomy (GTDB): domain Bacteria; phylum Pseudomonadota; class Gammaproteobacteria; order Enterobacterales; family Enterobacteriaceae; genus Erwinia; species Erwinia piriflorinigrans. The sequence continues at coordinate 77,380 of NZ_CAHS01000005.1, read as the reverse complement.
GGCGATTTTCAACAAGAGGTCCGGCAGCGATTTTCAGAGGCCAGGCGCCAGGGGATCGTCAGTCCGGTGCTGGTTGGTGCCATTCCCTTTGATGTCAGCCAGCCTTCATCCCTGTTTATTCCAGAATCCAGCCACTATTTTGACGGCAAGGCATTCCGCCAACAGATGTCCGCTCACAAAGCCGGGTTGCCTGAGGTGATTCGTCGTCAGGCTGTGCCGGAGCAGGACGAATTTATGCTTATGGTCAGTAAGGCCGTAGCGGCCACCGGATCACGGCAGCTCGACAAAGTGGTGCTATCACGCCTGATGGAGATCGTCACTGCGCAACCCGTGGAAAGCCGCGATCTGATGATGCGACTGATTGCACAGAACCCGGAGAGCTATAACTTCCATATTTCGTTGCCGCAGGGCGGTTCATTACTCGGTGCCAGCCCGGAATTGCTACTACGTCAGTGCGAAAAGCGTTTTTATACTCATCCGCTTGCCGGTTCAGCACGCCGTGAGCGTGATGCGCAGAAGGACAGCCAGGCTGGCCAGCGGTTGATGAATTCCGGCAAAGATCGCTACGAACACAAGCTGGTCACCGATGCTATGCGTGATGTGTTACACCCCCGCAGCGCTTCCCTCAAGTTACCCGCCACGCCGCAGCTGCTCACCACGTCTACGCTCTGGCACCTGGGTACGGCCATTGAAGGTGAAGTCAGCAATAAAGCGGATACCGCGCTGTCAATGGCCTGCCTGTTACATCCGACCCCGGCACTCAGTGGTTTCCCACACGCCTGCGCGCAGAAACTGATCGCCGAACTGGAACCGTTCAAGCGCGGTCTTTTTGGCGGCATTGTCGGCTGGTGTGATGAGCACGGCAATGGTGAGTGGGTGGTCACTATTCGCTGCGGCAAAGTGAATGGCAACCGCGTGCAGCTGTTCGCCGGAGCCGGAATAGTCCCTGCTTCGACTCCTGAATCCGAATGGCGCGAAACCGGCGTCAAGCTGAATACCATGTTGAGTGCCCTGGGCCTTAACTAAAGAGTACCGAGATGACCATCCCCTATTCCCGCTGGCCGGACGATCTGGCCATGCAGTACCGTGTTAAAGGTTACTGGCTGGATCTGCCTTTGACCGATATTCTTCAGCGTCATGCCGACAGCAGCGCGATTGCCGTTATTGATGGTGACCGACGTTACAGCTATCAGCAACTGACGCAACAGTCTGACCGCCTTGCCGCATCGTTACAGCGACGGGGTTTACAAAGCGGTGATACTGCCCTGGTACAGCTCGGCAACATCGCCGAATTCTACGTAACTTTTTTCGCCCTGCTGAAAATTGGCGTTGCCCCGGTCAATGCCCTGTTCAACCATCAGCGCTATGAGCTGAACGCTTATGCGCGACAAATTCAGCCCGCGTTACTGATCGCCGATCGCCAGCACAACCTGTTCAGTGATGATAACTACCTGAATCAGCTGCAGCAGGATACGCCTTCGCTGAGGGTAGTCGCCCTGCATAACGACAGCAGCACGGCGGACTCGCTGACGGATTTGATGGATGCGCCAGCGGATGACTTTATCGCCAGCCCCTCGGCTGCCGACGAGGTGGCCTTTTTTCAGCTTTCAGGCGGCAGTACCGGCACGCCGAAACTGATCCCACGAACCCACAATGATTATTACTACAGTATTCGTGGCAGCGTTGAGATTTGCCGCTTTACGCAACAGACATGTTATCTGAATGCCTTACCTGCCGCGCATAACTACGCCATGAGCTCGCCCGGCTCACTTGGGGTGTTCTTTGCCGGAGGCTGCGTGGTGATGGCGCAGGATCCCAGCGCGAATATCTGTTTTCCCCTCATTGAGCAGCATCAGGTCAACGTTGCGGCGCTGGTGCCACCGGCAGTCAGCCTCTGGCTACAGGCGATAGTCGAATGGGGCAGCAACCGGGCGCTGGCCTCACTGGCATTGCTACAGGTTGGTGGGGCCAAACTTAGCGAATCACTCGCGGCGCGTATCCAGACGGAAATAGGCTGTCAGCTCCAGCAGGTATTTGGTATGGCTGAAGGGTTGGTCAATTACACCCGCCTGGACGATGACCAGCAGCATATTCTCACCACGCAAGGGCGGCCAGTATCACCTGACGATGAGGTATGGGTCGCTGATGCCAAGGGTAATCCGCTACCTGCTGGTGAAATCGGGCGTCTGATGACGCGAGGGCCCTACACCTTCCGTGGCTACTACAACAGCCCCGATCACAACGCAGCCAGCTTTGACCGTCACGGCTTTTACTGCTCGGGCGACTTAATCGCTATGGCTGAAGATGGCTATATCACCGTTCACGGGCGTGAAAAAGATCAGATCAACCGGGGAGGTGAAAAAATTGCTGCGGAAGAGATTGAAAACCTGCTGTTGAGCCATGAGGACGTGATCCACGCTGCGCTGGTATCGATGGAAGACCGTTTGATGGGTGAAAAAAGCTGTGCATTTATCGTCGCACGCAACGTACTAAAGCCAGCGCTGCTGCGCCGCTATTTGCGCACGCTGGGAGTGGCGGAGTTTAAATTACCGGATCGCATTGAATGCGTTGACTCACTGCCACTGACCCCGGTTGGCAAAGTCGATAAAAAATATCTGCGTGAGCAGTTAGCCTCCCGGCAGAACAGATAATTTCCAGGAGATATTGATGACTATTCCCAAACTCGACAATTATGCACTTCCCACCGCCGCTGAACTGCCTAAAAATAAAGTGAGCTGGGCATTCGAGCCAGCCCGCGCCGCGCTGCTGATCCATGATATGCAGGAGTATTTCCTCAATTTCTGGGGCGAAGATAGCCCACTGATCAAGCAGGTCGTGGCGAATATTGCGCAGCTACGCCAGTACTGCAAGTCCCAGAATATTCCGGTGTTCTATACCGCACAGCCGAATCAACAGAGCGACGAAGATCGTGCGCTGCTGAATGATATGTGGGGACCGGGCCTGAACAAGCACCCCGCGCAGCAGAACGTGGTCACTGCGTTGGCACCCGATGAGCAAGACCAGGTTCTGGTCAAATGGCGTTACAGCGCCTTTCACCGTTCGCCGCTTGAATCTATGCTCAAAGAAGCCGGTCGTGATCAGCTGATTATCTGCGGCGTTTATGCCCATATCGGCTGCCTGACCACCGCGATCGACGCTTTTATGCGCAACATCAAACCCTTTATGGTCGCCGATGCGCTGGCAGATTTTAGCCGTGAAGAGCATATGATGTCATTAACCTATGCCGCTGGTCGCTGCGGGCGCGTGGTGATGAGTGAAACCTTGCTCCCGGTGCCGCAAAGTAAACAACAGCTGCGTGCGCTGGTATTACCGCTACTGGATGATGACGCCGACGATCTCGACGACAGCGAGAATCTTATCGATTACGGGCTGGATTCGGTACGCATGATGGCCCTGGCCGCTCGCTGGCATCAGGTGCACAGCGATATCGATTTCGTCACTCTGGCGAAAAATCCCAGTATTAATGGCTGGTGGTCATTGCTATCGGGGGATGCCGCCTGATGACGTGCCGCTTTGACTTCAGTGGAAAACAGGTATGGGTAACCGGCGCAGGCCAGGGGATTGGCTACCACACCGCGTTGGCGTTTGTCGCGGCGGGGGCCTCCGTCGTCGGCTTCGACAGGCAGTTCTCACAAAGGGAGTATCCTTTCCAGCGCGTGACTGTCGATATTGCCGATGCGGCAGCGGTGAAACGCACCTGCCAGCGCCTGCTGGCCGAAGCACGGCGGCTCGACGTGCTGGTCAATGCCGCCGGGATTTTACGCATTGGCAGCACTGAAGAGCTGGCCCTGGAAGACTGGCAGGACTGCATGGCCGTCAACGCGGGTGGGGCGTTCAATCTGTTCCAGCAGGCTCTGCCACTGTTTCGCCAACAGCGCTCGGGCGCAATAGTCACTATTGCCTCGAATGCCGCACACGCCCCGCGTATTGGGATGTCAGCCTACGGTGCGTCAAAAGCGGCATTACGTAGCCTGTGCCTGACGGTAGGACTTGAGATGGCACCGTTCGGCGTACGCTGCAATATAGTCTCTCCCGGCTCTACTGATACGGCGATGCAAAGAAGTCTGTGGCATCAGCCAGAAGATGAACAGCAAATGATTGCCGGATATCCGGAACAATATAAGCTGGGGATCCCATTGCAAAAAATTGCCAAACCGGATGATATTGCCAATGCGGTGCTGTTTCTCGCCTCGGACAGTGCCGGCCACATTGTCATGCAGGATATCGTCATCGACGGTGGCGCAACCTTAGGAGCCTGATATGTGGACACGGCAAAGCAGCCTCGCCGAACTGAATCAGATGGCGCAGGACACGATGGTCACCAGTCTGGGCATGGTATTTACCCGGCTGGAAGCAGACTGGCTTGAAGCCACCATGCCAGTGGATGCGCGTACTCAGCAGCCCTTTGGCCTGTTGCACGGTGGTGCATCCGTCGCGCTGGCGGAAACGCTGGGGTCAATGGCGGGCTGGCTCTGTTCACAGCCGGGTCAGAACGTGGTCGGGGTTGAAGTCAACGCCAGCCATCTGCGTGCGGTCTATAGCGGATCGGTGCGCGGTGTCTGTCGGGCATTGCATCACGGAAGGATGAATCAGGTCTGGCAGATTGAGATCTTTAATCAGCAGGACCGGTTGTGCTGCATGGCACGTCTTACCACTACCATTATTGGCTGAAACAGATAGCAAAACGGGACGCTATTGAACTGCGTCCCGTTTATTTTAGCGTGGCTTAACGCTGATAGATGGTTTCGACGCCTTCTTCGTCATCCTCATCCCAGTCGTCGTCCCAGTCATCGTCTTCTTCCACTTCTGGCTGCGCTTCTTCCAGCTGCTGACGATGGTAGTCATCCCACATGAATTCCACTTTTTCCGGCTGTTTAGCGGCCAGCTCAGCTTCTTTCGGGTTAGCTTTAATAAAGGCCATCACATCCCAGCACAGCGCATTCACGCCTGCACGGTTGGCTGCGGAGATCAGGTAGTATTTTTCGGTCCAGCCCAGCGCTTCAGCAATCGCCTTGGCACGTGACTCTGCCTCTTCCTCATCCAGCAGGTCAACCTTGTTAAACACCAGCCAGCGCGGCTTCTGGAACAGCTTCTCGCTGTATTTTTCCAGTTCGCCGAGGATTATGCGCGCATTCTCTACCGGATCGCTTTCATCGATAGGGGCCAGATCGATGGTATGCAGCAGCACGCGGCAGCGCTCAAGGTGTTTCAGGAAGCGGATGCCGAGACCGGCGCCCTCAGAGGCACCTTCAATCAGACCTGGGATATCGGCAATGACAAAGCTTTGTTCGCTGTCCATACGCACAACGCCCAGGCTCGGCACCAGAGTGGTGAAGGGATAATCCGCCACTTTCGGCTTCGCCGCAGATACGGCGCGAATAAAGGTCGATTTCCCGGCGTTAGGCAGGCCAAGCATGCCGACGTCTGCCAGCAGCATCAGTTCCAGCTGTAGGTCGCGTTTTTCACCCGGTGTCCCCATCGTTTTCTGACGCGGAGTACGGTTAACCGATGATTTAAAACGTGTGTTACCCAGCCCGTGCCAGCCGCCTTTTGCCACCATCATTTTCTGCTGATGATGGGTCATATCGCCCAGCGTTTCACCGGTTCCCTGGTCGATAATGCGCGTTCCGACCGGAACTTTGATCAGAATGTCGTTACCACGTTTACCGGTGCAGTCGCGGCTCTGACCGTTCTGACCACGCTCTGCGCGGAAAGATTTCTCAAAGCGGTAATCGATCAGGGTATTCAGGTTCTCATCGGCCTGCATATACACGTCGCCGCCGTCGCCGCCGTCGCCACCATCAGGGCCGCCACGCGGGATATATTTCTCACGACGGAAGCTCACGCAGCCATTACCGCCATCGCCAGCTACTACCAGGATCGTCGCTTCATCAACAAACTTCATTTTACTTCTCCGTCACTCATACGCCCGGGATCCAATGCGCATGACATCGGAACGGGATTGCTCCGCCGTGGCCATAAGCGATGACCAATTGCGGAAAACATGGCGCCTGACACCACGACAATTGCTCCGGCAAACCCTAAGGTATTGAGCTGCGGAGTAGCAAAAAAGTCGGGCCAGCCAAGCGATAATAATTCTGAAAAAATCAGGGTAAAAAGGGGCGTCAGCGTCACAACTGCGCTGACTTGTGCCGCCTGCCAGCGTGCGTAGGCTTCCACCAACGCACCATAACCTACCAAAGTATTTAGCGAGCAAAAAATCAGGCATCCCAGCTGCCAGCTATCTAACTGCCACAGCAGATCCAAGTGTGCCAAAGGCAACATCGCTACTGCACATAAAGTGTACAACAAAAACAGGATCTGTTGCGAGGCCAGGCGACGCAGCAAAATTTTCTGCGTGACGCCATACACGATCCACACCAGCGCCGCACTGACGCCAAGGATGACTCCCCAAGTGTAACTGCTCAGACGGGTAAAAATTTCTACCAGACTGGTATTAAAGAACATTACCAGCCCACAGAGCAGCATAATGCCGCCAATAATCTGGCTGGCGCGCATCTTCTCCTTCAGGATAATGACGCTAGCCAGCACCATGCCCGGCGGTGCCAGTTGGGCAATCACCTGGGAGGCCGTTGGACTCAGGTACTGCAATGATGAGCTGAACAGCAAAAAATTGCCCACCAGTCCGGCGGTGGCAATCACGACCCACATCAGCCAGCGTGGACGACGAAAAAATTCCCGAGGTGGCAGCTGACGTTTCAGCGCCAGAATCGTACCCAACCCAAGAGAGGCGAGGAAAAAGCGGTAAAATACCACCGTAAAGGGGTCCATCACCTGCAGTACCAGCTTCATGGCAATAGGGAGCGATCCCCAGCTCATCGCGGTGATCAACGCCAGAGCAATCCCCATTCCAGCCTGTTGTTTGATAGCTGACATTAATATTCTCGGGCAGAATGTAAAAAGCCCCGCAGTCTAGTGCGGGGCTTTTCTTTTCGTCGCAGTGAGCAGCTTAACAGCTGCTCTGCGGCACGAAAACCGGATTACTCAGCAATGATGCTGATGTATTTACGGTTGTTCGGGCCTTTAACTTCGAACTGGACCTTGCCATTTGCAGTAGCAAACAGAGTGTGGTCACGACCGCAGCCTACATTGTTGCCCGCGTGGAATTTGGTGCCACGCTGACGAACGATGATGCTACCAGCCAGTACAGTTTCGCCGCCGAAACGTTTTACGCCCAGGCGTTTTGCATTGGAGTCACGACCGTTACGAGTCGAACCGCCAGCTTTCTTATGTGCCATTTGTCAGATCTCCTCTTAGGCGCTAATGCCAGTGATCTTCACATCAGTGAACCACTGACGGTGACCCTGCTGCTTACGGTAATGCTTACGGCGACGGAACTTAACAATCTTGATTTTATCGCCACGACCGTGAGCAACGATCTCCGCTTTGATCATGCCACCTGAAACTAAAGGTGCGCCGATTTTAACGTCTTCGCCATTGGCGATCATCAGAACCTGGTCGAACTCAATCGTTTCGCCGGTTGCGATGTCCAGCTTTTCCAAGCGAACGGTCTGACCTTCGCTTACTCGGTGTTGTTTACCACCACTTTGGAAAACCGCGTACATATAGAACTCCGCTTCCGCGCTTGCCTTGTTTGATTTCAGGCTGCGCTATAAATATTCACAATAGGGCGCGAATTCTACGCAAATTCACCGCTAAAGACAAGTGCCTGATGCGCTGTATTGCAGAAAAAAAACGCAACGTGATTGGGGACGTTTCACCGCCGCGTTTTTCAAGTACAATCTGTCAGACATTTCATGCCACAGGCACGGGTAAAGGCGCTTATCATAGCTGCGAACTGAGCGATAGCTGAACAGACTAATGAACTTAGAACAGATAAACGAACTCACCGCGCAAGATATGGCGGACGTCAATGCGACAATACTTGACCAGCTGAACTCAGATGTGTCCCTTATCAACCAGCTGGGTTACTACATTATCAACGGCGGAGGTAAACGCATCCGCCCGATGATTGCCGTGCTGGCTGCGCGCGCAATCAATGACTATGCGGGTAAACAGCATATTACCGTGGCGGCACTGATTGAATTTATTCATACCGCCACCCTGCTGCACGACGACGTGGTAGACGAATCAGATATGCGCCGGGGCAAAGCCACCGCCAACGCCGCATTTGGCAATGCAGCCAGCGTGCTGGTCGGTGATTTTATCTATACTCGCGCTTTCCAGATGATGACCAGCCTCGGCTCGCTAAAAGTCCTGGCGCTGATGTCAGAAGCGGTCAACGTCATTGCTGAAGGCGAAGTATTGCAGTTGATGAACTGTAATGACCCGGATATCACCGAAGAGAGCTACATGCGGGTGATCTACAGCAAAACGGCACGTCTGTTCGAAGCGGCAGCACAGTCCTCTGCCATTTTGGCGGGTGCCAGTACAGCCCAGGAGCAGGCTTTACAGGATTATGGCCGTTATATCGGCACCGCATTCCAGCTGATTGACGATCTGCTTGATTACAGTGCTGATGGCGATACGCTGGGCAAGAACGTCGGGGATGACCTGAGTGAAGGTAAACCTACCCTGCCGTTGCTGCACGCAATGCGCAATGGAACGCCAGAACAAGCCAGCCTGATCCGCGCTGCTATTGAAAACGGTAATGGACGCCACTTACTGGAAACGGTTCTGGAAACAATGCATCAGTGTGGATCCCTGGAGTGGACACGCAACGCCGCTGAACAAGAAGCGGATAAAGCCATTGCCGCGCTGAAGGTGCTGCCGGAGTCACCGTGGCGCACCGCACTGGAAGCATTGGCACATATGTCGGTCCAGCGCACATTCTAATATCAGCATCTCACGTGAAGCCCGGCACACCGCCGGGCTTCCTTGTTTTCCCCTTCCCCTGCCCGATCTTCTGAGCGCTATCAAAACATTCTGAAACGACAACACGCAGTTACCTGAACTTTGCGTAGCTTTACGCAAAAAAAAAGTTTATCCCTGAAATAAACTGGAATTTAATGGAAATTAAATGCTATAAGAATCCTGTTATCACCAGATATGACTGGTTTTTTATCCAGGGAGATCGGCAGAAAGCTGGCGAACAACGTAGTCACTTACCGCTGTTTTTTTAAAAGTGCTCAAGGAGGATAAGCACGTGAGATATCATCTACAAGACTGGCACCCCGCCGATATTATCGCCGCCTTACGTAAAAAAGGCACCACGCTTGCAGCCCAGTCGCGGCTGGCAGGCTTGAGTTCATCAACCTTAGCCAACGCATTGTGCCGCCCGTGGCCGAAAGGCGAATGGATAATTGCACGAGCATTGGATATTCATCCATCAAAGATCTGGCCAAGTCGTTACTTTGATATGAAGACACATCGTCTCATCGATCGCCAGGAGCGGGCTCGCCGATAAAAAAATAAGGGCCGGTATTCACTACCGACCCTTATTTACTGGGCGGGAAGACTACTCTTCGCCGCTGATTCGCTGGATATTTGCCCCAAGGGCTATCAGCTTATCTTCAATATGCTCATATCCTCGGTCGATATGGTAGATGCGATCCACCAGCGTGGTGCCTTCAGCAATACAACCCGCCAGAACCAAACTGGCAGAAGCACGCAGATCGGTCGCCATAACCTGTGCGCTGGAAAGTTTTTCAACGCCATGACAGATCAGCGTATGGCTTTCAATTTCGGCGTGCGCACCCATGCGGGCCAATTCGGGTATATGCATAAAGCGGTTTTCGAAGATGGTTTCAGTAATCACCCCCGTGCCTTCAGCCACCAGGTTCAACAAACTGAACTGCGCCTGCATATCGGTTGGGAAGCCGGGATGCGGGGCCGTGCGCAGATTGACGGCTTTCGGGCGCTTACCGTGCATGTCCAGACTTACCCAGTCATCACCCACTTCAATATCCGCACCGGCTTCGCGTAGTTTCGCCAGCACGGCATCGAGCGTGTCGGGCTGCGCCGCACGGCAGATAACTTTACCGCCGGAAATCGCTCCCGCCACCAGGAAAGTACCGGTTTCGATACGATCGGGAAGCACGCGATAAACACCACCACCGAGACGCTCAACGCCTTCAATGGTGATCCGGTCACTGCCAGCGCCGGAGATTTTCGCCCCAAGCGTGTTAAGGAAGTTGGCAGTATCTACAATTTCCGGCTCACGCGCGGCATTCTCGATAACGGTGGTTCCCGTCGCCAACGTCGCCGCACTCATAATGGTGACGGTTGCCCCGACGCTGACCTTATCCATAACGATATGCGCCCCTTTCAGGCGACCATCAACAGAGGCCTTAACGTAACCTTCTTCCAGTTTGATCTCCGCACCAAGCTGCTCAAGACCGGTGATATGCAGATCAACCGGTCGGGCACCGATAGCGCAACCGCCAGGCAGCGATACCTGTCCCTGGCCAAAACGTGCCACCAGCGGGCCCAACGCCCAAATAGAAGCGCGCATGGTTTTCACCAGCTCATAAGGGGCGCAGTAGATATCAACTTTGCTGGCATCCAGATGCACAGAACCATTACGTTCAGCTTTCACACCAAGCTGGCTGAGAAGCTTCATGGTGGTGTCGATATCTTTTAGTTTTGGGACATTCTGGATCTCCACCGGCTCTTCAGCCAGCAGAGCAGCGAACAGGATCGGTAATGCGGCATTCTTAGCACCGGAAATTGTGACTTCACCACTCAGCCGGGTCGGACCCTGTACACGAAATTTATCCATTGCAACTACTCTCTGTTGTCAGACAATAAATCTGCTGTGCAGCCCCTCACCACAAAGCACGTGGTGAAATCTGCGCAGCTTAAAAACCGTTTAGCTTACGGTCACGCGCCCATTCTTCAGGGGTGTAGGTCTTAATGGAAACCGCGTGAATACGATTATCGGCAATATAAGCCATCAGGGGAGCATAGACCGTCTGCTGCTTCTTAACGCGACTCAGCTCGCCGAAAAGTTCACCGACAGCAATGACCTGAAAATGGCTACCATCGCCGCTAACGTGGACTTCCTGCAGCGGTAACGCGCTCATTAGCACGGACTGAATTTCACTATTTTCCATGAGGCTTTCAATTTCACTTAATAATAAACAGGCATACATCTTAGTGGAATCCGCCCTACTCTTAAACAAGCAAAAAATGCCGGAGGCATAAGAAAAAGGCTAAATGAGAATCAATAACATGATGGGGCGGCACATCCTACAGGGCCGGGACGGCCCCTGGGGAATGAAAGGTAATAAACTCAATATGTTCCCTGCTTTGACACGGCAAGCAGGGGTCGACATATCTTTAATCGCTGCTGCTGATAATTTTTTGCAGGTTATAAAGCGCGATCAGCGAATTCAACTTGTCATTAATACCGGTAAAACGCGGCTTTCTGCCGTGGCGGATGGCAATTTGTCGCAGATGGACCAATAACGCCAGCCCTCCGGAATCGACGCGTTCCAGAGCGGAAACATCGATACTCTCCACGCGCTCCATCACCAGCTCGCGCTGCTGCCACAGCGGCAGCAGCGTTTCACGTTCCAGTTCACCAATGAGACAAAGCTGCTCCGCCTTTAATTCCCAGCGCAGTTGATCGCTCATTATGACTGCTTGTCCAGGGTGATCGGCTGCTGAGCATTAGACTTCAGCCGCCCTGTTAAGCCATCAATCCCTTTCTGACGCAGAAGACCGCTCCACTCATTCTGTTTAGTGGTGATCATACTGACCCCCTCGGCGATCATGTCATATGCCTGCCAGTGGCCGTTAACGCTATTTTTACGCCATTGGAAGTCCAGACGTACCGGCGGACGGCCGTTAGGATCAACGATAGTGACGCGGATAGCGATGATGTTCGCTCCATCAGTGGGTTGCTCTGGCGCAATTTGATAGGTCTGGCCACTGTACATTGCCAGCGCCTGGCCATAGGCCTGAGCCAGGTAGTCGTTGAAAGCTTTAAAATAGGCGTCACGCTGCGCCGGAGTCGCGTCCTTGTAGTAACGGCCCAACACCAACGCACCTGCGTACTTCACCTGTACGTAAGGCAGCAGCTCTTCACGGACAATCTGGCGCAGGTAATTAGGGTCTTTTTTGATAGCAGACTGTTCATCTTTGAGACGAGTGAAGGTTTTGGCTGCGGCTTCATCCATCAGCTTATAAGGATTAGTCTGGTCAGCGGCTGCATTCACCGCTAAGGGGGCTATAACCAGCATCGCCGCCATGAGTAAACGTTTAAACATTATTTTCCCTCTTCTGGATTATTCGCTGCTGCCGGGGCTACCTGCCCCTGAGCTGCCTTATCACCTGCAACAGGTGGATTTTTTTCGTCACCGTTGCCGCTCTTATAAAGAAACTGCCCAATGAGATCTTCCAAGACCATCGCAGATTTAGTGTCCTGAATAGTGCCGCCATCTTTAAGTATAGCGGTTCCCATTTCCGGATCGTCAAAACCGATATTCAACGCCAGATACTGCTCCCCCAACAAACCGGAGGTGCGCACCGCCAGTGAGCTGGTATCGGGGATGTTGTTGTACCGATCGTCAATATCCATGCTGACCTTTGGTGAGTAGTTTTTTGCATCGAGCGTAATATCCGATACGCGGCCGATAACCACCCCGCCGACTTTCACCGGAGAACCCGGCTTTAATCCACCCACGTTGTCGAAAGTCGCATACAGTTTCCAAGTCGTTACGCTGCCGAGTGATTTGAGATCGGTCACGCGCAGACAGAGAAAAATAATCGCGCAAAGCGCTAGCAGTAAGAAAGCACCTACCCAAATTTCACTTTTTTTCGTTTGCATTGCTTCAGTTCCCAAACATCAGTGCCGTAAGCACAAAATCCAGACCGAGTACTGCCAGTGAAGCATGTACTACAGTACGCGTTGTTGCCCGACTAATCCCTTCAGACGTCGGAGTCGCATCGTAGCCATTAAACAGCGCAATCCATGTCACGGTCAGTGCAAATACGGCGCTTTTAATCGTACAGTTGATAATATCAGTGCGTAGATCGACCGCATTCTGCATCGCAGACCAGAAAAAGCCCGGGTCGATGCCTTTCCAGCTCACGCCGACCAGCGCCCCGCCCAAGATACCCACCGCGACAAAGATTAATGTCAATAACGGCATGCTGATAAATCCGGCCCAGAAGCGCGGCGAGATAATACGCCGTAGCGGATCAACTGCCATCATCTCCATGCTGGAAAGCTGTTCGGTGGCTTTCATCAGACCAATTTCCGCCGTCAGTGCCGACCCGGCGCGCCCGGCGAACAGCAGTGCGGTGACCACCGGGCCCAGCTCTCGCAGTAATGACAGCGCCACCATCATACCGAGACTGGTTTCAGCGCTGTAAGTTTTAAGCACCAGGTAGCCTTGCAGACCCAGCACCATGCCGATAAACAATCCAGACACCACGACGATCAGCAGTGATAACACGCCGATGCTATACAGCTGTTTGACCAACAGCGGCGCATGCTTGCGAAAGCGAGGAATGCCAAACAACGCATGGAACAACATTAAACCGGCGCGACCAAAGGAGGCACAGAAATTAATTCCCTGACGTCCTAATGACGCCAGCGCTTGTAGAAACATCAGTGTGTTAACTCCCAGAGCCGACTAAATCTTGCAGATAATCCCCGGCGGGGAAACGGAATGGCACCGGCCCGTCGGCAATGCCATCAATAAACTGACGCACGCGGGCATCATCATTTTTGCGTAGCTCCGGAGCCGTTCCCTGGGCGATCACTTTCTGGCCGGCAATAATATAGGCGTAATCGGCAATGCTCAGCACTTCAGGCACATCGTGAGATACCACGATACAGGTCACGCCTAAAGAGTGATTGAGTTCGTCGATAAGCTTTACCAATACGCCCATCGTGATCGGGTCCTGGCCAACAAAAGGTTCGTCGAACATAATCAGATCTGGCTCCAGCGCAATCGCTCGCGCCAGCGCCGCGCGCCGTGCCATACCGCCAGACAGCTCCGAAGGTTTGAGATTTGCCGCGCCGCGTAACCCAACGGCTTCCAGTTTCATCAATACCGTGCTGCGCAGCAAGGGTGCTGGCAAGTGAGAGTGCTCACGCAGCGGCCAAGCCACATTGTCAAATACACTGAGATCGGTAAACAGCGCTCCCGACTGAAACAGCATGCTCATTTTTTTGCGCGCTTCGTAGAGCCGGGAACGGGAAAGTGTTGGAATATTTTCGCCGTTGAACCATATTTCTCCGCTATCAGGCGGGATCTGCCCACCGATTAAGCGTAGCAGCGTGGTTTTACCAATACCGGAAGGCCCCATGATAGCAGTGACTTTTCCTTTGGGCACCGTAAGCGAGATGTTATCGAAAATCGACCGATTGCCGCGGGAAAAGCTGACGCCCCTGACGTCCACCAGATTCGTCTCCGTCTGGCTCATAGTTACCTCGATCCTTATTCTCAGCGATTAATTTAACCCCGATGGTAACGTATTACCTCCGAAGCTGAACACTTTTACAGAAACTTACCGCATAAGATGTAGCTTAAATTGCCATAAGTTTTACTTTTTGCTTAGAGACCGTCAAAATCACTGCCATCAAAAAGACCGTAACCTGTTGTGGTGTGCGGCAGCCGTCGATTATAACCGATTAAAAGGACACTTCATGCTTGTTGCTACAGCACTATTGATTATCGGTTTAGTTTTACTGGTTTACGGGGCCGATCGTCTAGTGTTTAGCGCAGCTATTTTATGCCGTTCTCTGGGGATCCCCCCACTGATTATCGGTATGACCGTGGTGGGAATTGGAACCTCGCTGCCGGAAATGATCGTCTCTTTCTCTGCCGCCGCACGCGGGCAAATGAACATCGCTATTGGAACGGCATTAGGCTCAAACATCACGAATATTTTGTTGATCCTCGGCGGCGCGGCGCTGCTGCACCCATTAACGGTACATTCTAATTTAATTCGCCGCGAACTGCCGCTGATGCTGCTGGTGACGCTGTTATGCGGAGCCATACTGTTTGATAACCAGCTAAGCCGCAGCGATGGTCTGATGCTGATCGCGATCGCGGTGATCTACCTGCTGTTTATTATCAAAATCGCCCGCCGTGCCGAGCGCGAAAATAATGATTCACTCACTCGCGAACAGCTCGCCGAGCTACCGCGTGATGACACAGGCAACACGGTGGCTTTCCTGTGGCTGGGGGTTGCGTTGATCTTACTGCCGATGTCGACAAACATGGTGATCGATAACGCCACGGTGATCGCCGACTACTTTGGGGTCAGCGAACTGGTTATCGGACTGACCATTATTTCTGTAGGCACCAGCCTGCCTGAACTGGCAACCGTCATTGCCGGGGCGCTGAAAGGCGAAGATGATATCGCTATCGGTAATCTGATCGGTTCTAATATTTATAATTTAGCTATCGTGCTGGGCATTCCGGCATTGTTACATCCTGGCGCGTTCTATGCTGCTGCTTTCGCCCGTGACTACTGGGTCATGCTCGGCGTCAGCGCGGTATTTACGTTGATCTGTTTGCAGCGTAGTCGCCGTATCGGGCGGCTGGCGGGCGCGCTGCTGCTGTGCGGATTTATCTTCTGGGTGGGTATCCTCTACCAATGCCCCTCAGTGACCTTCTGGTAAAAGGATTCAAGAATGATGGCGCATCTCACTACCGAAAATGACTTTGATTTTCAACTGGCGGGGAAAGAGGTACTGCGAATTGAACGCGAAGGACTGGAACAACTTGATCAGTACATCAATGACGACTTTACCCACGCCTGCAATCTGATTTATCGCTGTCGCGGCAAAGTCGTCGTCATGGGTATGGGTAAATCAGGACACATAGGCAAAAAAATTGCCGCTACCTTTGCCAGTACCGGCACGCCCGCTTTTTTTGTTCATCCCGCTGAAGCCAGCCACGGCGATTTGGGTATGGTCGCCCCAGACGACGTGGTGATTGCCATCTCCAATTCCGGCGAATCTTCAGAGATTTTGGCACTGATCCCGGTACTGAAACGGCTACATGTGACGTTAATCTGCATCTCCAGCCGACCGGACAGTGCAATGGGGCGCGCCGCAGATATCCATCTGTGTGTTAAAGTTCCGCAAGAGGCCTGCCCACTCGGCCTGGCGCCGACCACCAGTACAACCGCCACGCTGGTGATGGGGGATGCTCTCGCCGTTGCGCTATTAAAAGCGCGAGGCTTTACGCAGGAAGACTTTGCCCTCTCCCACCCCGGTGGCGCGCTGGGGCGCAAGCTGCTACTGCGCGTTGATGATATCATGCACTGCGGTAATGAAATGCCACACGTCAGCCGCGATGCTTCACTGCGTGATGCTCTGCTTGAGATTACGCAAAAAAACATGGGCATGACGGTCATTTGCGACGACTCGATGCGAATAGACGGTATCTTCACCGATGGTGATTTACGCCGCGTGTTCGATATGGGCATTAATATCCAGCAAGCCAGTATCGAAAGCGTCATGACCCCAGGCGGCATTCGCGTCCGGCCGGGTACGCTGGCAGTAGATGCACTGAATTTGATGCAAACCAGGAATATCACCTGCGTCATGGTTGCTGATAGCGATCGGCTACTTGGCGTGGTCCATATGCATGACATGCTGCGCGCTGGCGTAGTTTAACAAGGAAGCGAAGAATAATGAGTCATCCAGCAACGACCGTCGACACCTGTTACGGGCAGGTAAACCAGCAGGTGTTTACCAAAGCACAGCACATCAAACTGTTAATCTGCGATGTGGATGGCGTTATGTCCGACGGCGTGATCTATCAGGGCAATAACGGCGAAGAACTAAAAGGCTTTAACGTGCGTGATGGCTATGGTATTCGCTGCCTGCTGACGTCCGGAATAGAAGTGGCCATTATTACCGGACGCAAAGCCAAGCTGCTGGAGGATCGCTGCGCCACACTGGGTATTACTCATCTTTATCAAGGACAGTCGGATAAGCTTTTGGCCTTCCGTGAACTTCTGGATACACTGACACTCGGCGCTCACCAGGTCGCCTACATAGGTGACGACCTTATCGACTGGCCGGTAATGGCAGAAGTGGGTCTGAGCGTGACGGTCGCTGATGCGCATCCCATACTCTTACCCCGTGCTGACTACGTGACGCGGATCGCCGGTGGGCGAGGAGCGGTGCGCGAGATTTGCGACCTGATTTTAATTGCACAGGGTAAGTTTGAAACGGCTATAGGGCAGTCTGTATGAGCAAAACAAGACGCTGGATGACACTGATACTGGCGGCGATCGCAATAGTGTTAATGGGTTGGAATCTGACGGGCAATGACGGTGATCAGGATGCCTCATCCAACAAAGATAATGATCCAACGTATATGAGCGATAACTCACAAACGTTGGTCTATAGCCCCACAGGCGCAATAAGTTATAAGCTGGTTTCTGACAAAGCGACCTATCACGCAACCGATGAGGTGAGCTGGTTTGATAACCCGGTGTTGACGACATACGATGATAACAAGGTGCCGTCCTGGTCAGTCCGAGCGGATAAAGCCAAGCTCACCAACGATCGAATGTTGTATCTTTATGGGCATGTGCAGGTGGATAGCCTGACCCAGGATGCACAGCTTGAGCGGATTAAAACGGACAACGCGCAGGTTAATCTGACGACACAAGATGTCACCTCAGAGGATCGGGTAACCCTTTATGGCCGGAGCTTTAACTCTACCGGCAAGAAGATGCGTGGAAATTTGCGGAACAAAACTGCCGAGTTGATTGAAAAGGTCAAAACATCTTATGAAATTCAAAATGAACAACAACATTAAACGACTGACAGCCAGCCTGTTGCTAGCGATTAGCGTGCCGGCACTGGCGCTGACCGACGACTCCAGTAAGCCCGTAAACGTCGATTCAGAGAACCAGGCGCTGGATATGCAGGGTAACGTTGCTACCTTCACCGGCAATGTGGTGGTCACCCAGGGCAGCATCAAAATCACGGCGGACAAAGTAGTTGTCACGCGACCGGGTGGCGACAGTAAAAAAACCGTGGTGGACGCCTATGGTAATCTTGCTACGTTCTACCAGATGCAGGATAACGGTAAACCGGTTCAGGGCCACGCTCAGAAGATGCATTATGAGCTGGCAAAAGATTTGGTTGAGTTAAGCGGCAACGCTTATCTCGAACAGCTTGACAGCAATGTGAAAGGCGATCGCATTACTTATCTGGTTAAAGAACAGAAAATGCAGGCCTTCGGTAACACCGGCAAACGTGTGATTACCGTGCTGGTGCCATCACAGCTGCAAGACAAGGGCTCATCGTCAAACGCGCAGAAGAAGAGTAACTAACAAATATGGCAACCTTAATTGCAGAAAACCTGGCGAAGGCCTACAAGGGCCGTCGCGTGGTTGAAGATGTCAGCCTACAGGTTAAATCTGGCGAAATCGTTGGCCTGCTTGGCCCTAATGGGGCAGGCAAGACTACGACATTTTACATGGTTGTAGGGATCGTGCCGCGCGATGCGGGGCGCATCGTGATCGATGAAGAAGATATCAGCATTCTGCCGTTGCACGCGCGCGCGCGCCGGGGAATCGGCTATCTACCGCAGGAAGCCTCTATTTTCCGTCGTCTTAGCGTTTACGACAATCTGATGGCCGTCCTGCAAATTCGTGAGGATCTCACCAGCGAACAGCGCGAAGACCGTGCCAATGAGCTGCTGGAAGAGTTCCATATTGCACATCTGCGTAACAGTCTGGGCCAGTCTCTGTCCGGGGGGGAACGCCGCCGTGTGGAAATTGCCCGTGCGTTGGCCGCCAATCCGAAATTCATCCTGTTGGATGAACCTTTCGCCGGGGTTGACCCGATTTCGGTTATTGATATCAAAAAAATCATAGAACATCTGCGTGACAGCGGCCTCGGCGTATTGATCACTGACCATAACGTACGTGAAACGCTGGCAGTCTGTGAACGCGCCTATATCGTCAGTCAGGGTCACTTAATCGCCCACGGCACCCCGGAAGCGATCCTGGCCGATGAACAGGTGAAGCGTGTCTATTTAGGTGAAGAGTTCAGACTCTGATAAGGTGTTCACCTTAGGTACGATTTCTGGGGAACTGACATCCTGAACATGAAGCAAGGTTTACAACTCCGGCTGAGCCAACAGCTTGCCATGACGCCACAGTTGCAACAGGCCATTCGACTGTTGCAACTTTCGACGCTTGAACTACAACAAGAAATTCAGCTGGCGCTGGAAAGTAACCCGTTGCTTGAACAGACCGATCTTCATGAAGAGGTCGACAGCCACGAATACCAGGAAACCGAGGCTCTGGATACCAGGGAGGCGCTGGAACAGAAGGATATGCCCGAAGAGCTGCCGCTGGATGCCACTTGGGATGAGATTTACACGGCGGGCACGCCTTCTGGAACAGGCACTGACTATCATGATGATGAATTGCCCGTTTACCAGGGGGAAACCACGCAGTCGCTACAGGATTACCTGATGTGGCAGGTGGAGCTGACGCCGTTTAGCGATACCGACCGGGCGATTGCAACGTCGATTGTTGATGCCGTTGATGATACCGGTTATCTGACGATTTCACTGGAGGAAATCCTCGACAGCATGGGTAACGACGAGCTGGCACTTGATGAAGTCGAAGCGGTGCTGAAGCGCGTGCAGCGCTTTGACCCAGTCGGCGTCTGCGCCCGCGATCTGCGTGACTGCCTGCTGGTTCAGCTATCACAATTTGCCCAAGAATATCCTTTCCTGAAAGAAGCTCGCCTGATTGTCAGTGAGCATCTTGATCTGCTGGCAAACCACGATTTTCGTAGCCTGATGCGCGTCACGCGCCTGAAGGAAGACGTGCTGAAAAGCGCGATGCAGCTGATTCAGACACTCGATCCCAGGCCAGGCCAGTCGATTCATACTCAGGAACCCGAATATGTCATCCCTGACGTATTGGTGCGTAAACTCAGCAATCGCTGGGCGGTCGAGCTCAATGCTGACAGCGTGCCACGTTTGAAAATTAATCAGCATTACGCTTCTCTTGGCTCAAGTTCTCGTAGCGATAGCGACTCGCAGTTTATCCGCAGTAACCTGCAGGAGGCGAAGTGGCTGATCAAAAGCCTGGAAAGCCGAAATGATACCCTGCTGAAAGTGACCCGCTGCATTGTCGATCGGCAACAGGCTTTTTTTGAACAGGGTGAAGAGTTTATGCGCCCGATGGTACTGGCCGATATCGCCAGCGCAGTCGAAATGCATGAATCAACTATTTCGCGTGTCACCACGCAAAAATACCTGCATAGCCCGCGCGGTATTTTTGAACTCAAGTATTTTTTCTCCAGCCACGTCAGCACTGAAGGCGGAGGCGAAGCCTCGTCCACGGCCATTCGTGCACTGGTGAAAAAATTAGTCTCGGCGGAAAACCCTGCCAAACCGCTGAGCGACAGCAAGCTCACCGCCATGCTTTCCGAACAGGGGATCATGGTCGCCAGGCGCACTGTGGCAAAATACCGAGAGTCTTTATCCATCCCGCCATCAAACCAACGTAAACAGCTGGTCTGAACGAACTGAGAAGGAAGACACCATGCAGCTCAATATCACTGGACAACACGTTGAAATCACTGAACCATTGCGCGAGTTTGTTACTGCCAAATTTGCCAAGCTGGAACACTATTTTGACCGAATTAACCAAGTCTATATTGTTTTAAAAGTGGAGAAAGTGACGCAAATTGCAGACGCAACGCTGCATATAAACGGCGGAGAGCTGCATGCCACCTCGGAAGAAAAAGATATGTACGCGGCAATTGACGGCCTTATTGATAAGCTAACGCGTCAGTTAAATAAACATAAAGACAAGTTAAAACAACACTAAACTTCACTAAGCACCGAGTGATTTTTTAGCGCCGGGATCATGATTCAGGCTGAAAGAGGTTGATGGCCCGTTGGTGATTCATCAGACGGGCCTTTACGCCGTTCTGCGTGATAACCTACTGATTCAACGCGAATAAAATGCATTCATCCTGCAAAAGTGAATAAGTAAGTGAAACTATGATGAACAATGATCTAAAACTGGAACTGGGCTCAGTGCTAAGCGTCTCCTGCACGCGTAATGACGTACATTGCCAAAGCAAAAAACGCGCACTGGAAATTATCAGCGAGCTGGCGGCTAAACAGCTTAACCTGCCACAACAGATAATTTTTGATGCTATTCTGACGCGCGAAAGAATGGGCAGTACCGGAATCGGTAATGGCATTGCCATCCCGCACGGCAAGCTTGAAGAAGATACGCTACGCGCCGTAGGCGTCTTTATTCGCCTTGAAAGTCCCATCGCTTTTGATGCCATTGATAATCAGCCAGTGGATTTACTTTTTGCTCTGCTGGTACCGGCAGATCAGTGTAAAACACATCTGCACACGCTTTCTCTGGTCGCCAAACGTCTGGCGGATAAAACCGTCCTGCGCCGCCTGCGCGCCGCGCGGAGTGATGAAGAACTGTATCAAATCATCACGGAAGGTAACCTTGAGACGTAACTGAACAATGATATTGCCAAAATCATTGATGCGATCGATAAGATCACAGCAGAACGTCAGAAAGTGAACGATAGCAACGCTGTTATCCGTATGGACGGTGACAGTCCGGCTCAGACAGCGAATGTCGTTGCTGCTTCAGGCACAAAGGTTCAAACGGCTAAACTGGGGGAAAAGTAAATGGTGCTGATGATCGTTAGCGGTCGTTCAGGCTCAGGGAAATCAGTGGCGTTGCGAGCCCTTGAGGATATGGGCTTCTACTGCGTGGATAACCTGCCAGTGGTATTGCTGCCCGATCTGGCTCGTTCGCTGGCGGAACGTAATATGTCGGCAGCGGTAAGCATTGACGTGCGTAACATGCCGGAATCTCCGGAAGTATTCGAAAACGCCCTGACCAGTCTGCCCGATAGCTTTTCGCCGCAGCTGCTGTTTCTTGATGCCGATCGCAACACCCTGATCCGACGTTACAGCGACACCCGGCGTCTCCATCCACTTTCCAGCAAAAACCTCTCGCTGGAAAGTGCGATTGATGAAGAAAACGTTCTGCTGGAGCCGCTACGCTCCCGTGCCGACCTGATTATTGATACGTCAGAAATGTCAGTCCATGAGCTGGCAGAAATGCTGCGCACCCGCCTGCTGGGTAAGCGTGAGCGCGAACTGACGATGGTTTTCGAATCTTTTGGCTTTAAGCACGGCATTCCAATCGATGCCGATTACGTCTTTGACGTACGTTTCTTACCCAACCCGCACTGGGACCCGAAGCTGCGTCCGATGACCGGTCTCGATCGCCCCGTCGCCGCGTTCCTCGACCGTCACACTGAAGTCCATAATTTCATTTATCAGACGCGCAGTTATCTGGAGTTGTGGTTGCCGATGCTGGAAACCAACAATCGCAGCTATCTCACCGTAGCCATAGGGTGTACCGGTGGCAAACACCGCTCGGTGTACATTGCCGAGCAGCTGGCAGACTATTTCCGTTCGCGCGGCAAAAACGTGCAGTCTCGCCATCGTACGTTGGAAAAACGCAGATCATGAGCATAAAACAGACCGTTGAGATCAAAAATAAGTTGGGTATGCACGCCCGCCCTGCAATGAAACTGTTCGAGCTGGTACAAAGTTTTGATGCTGAAGTGCTGCTGCGCAATGAGAGTGGTACTGAAGCTGAAGCGAGCAGCGTGATTGCCCTGCTGATGCTTGACTCTGCTAAAGGCGGCCATATTGAGGTGGAAGCCAGCGGCCCGGAAGAAGAGAAAGCACTGGCAGCCGTCATCGATCTGTTTAACGCGGGCTTTGACGAAGACTGAGCCACGGATAAGCGGCTGGCATTTTCAGTCAGCCTTCTTATTGCTACTGCGTTTCCATAAAACGACAGATAATTTTCATCGCAATTTATGTTTCTGTAGAAAATCTTCCCCGCCTAACTGGCGCATTTGGCGTAAAATCCATTGCTGGCGCTGGCGCACATAGGCAGACGGCGCATCGGCCCTAAATTGCAGAGGATTAGGCAGAACAGCCGCCAGCAATGCCGCTTCAGACGGCGTCAGACGACGGGCAGGTTTATGGAAATAACGCTGCGAGGCCTCCTCAACGCCAAAAACGCCTTCCCCCATTTCAGCGACGTTAAGATAAACGGTAAGAATGCGCCGTTTGGTCCAGAGGGTCTCGATGCCCAGCGTCAATCCTGCTTCCAACCCCTTACGAATCCAGCTGCGCCCATCCCAGAGGAAGACATTCTTCGCGGTTTGCTGTGATAACGTCGAAGCACCACGCAGGGCTTTTTTCTTGCCATCACCGTCCAGAACCAACTGAATCGCCTCCACGTCAAATCCCCAATGGGTGGGAAAATTTTGATCTTCGGAGGCAATAACCGCCAGCGCCATCCACGGAGAAATTTCCGGCATCCCTACCCAATCAGAGTGAGCAACATAGTGGAAGTCTCCGCTAAACCAGGCACCTAGCTGTCGCTCAACCATGACGGCAGAAAACGGCAGCGGTACAAAAGCAAAAATTACTATGCCACTGAGCCATAAACCCGCCATACCCAGTACCAGACGGAAGAGCCAGCTCTTAATGCGCGCTAAACGGCTTTTTTGACGGCGACTCATACACCTGGAACCACTAAATTTCGTTCAGCATAAGAATACAACAGGATTTCTCCATAAAGATAAGTTAATCTGTTCTCAGCGGAATCGGTTCCATAGAGGCACCCGATTGGGCTAAAAACCATAATTTGACGGCATAACGGACTATCGCACTCTGCACGATTGATTTAAATATCTTATGATTCACGGTGTTTAATTAATATAAGCTGACATCCTTTGAAATAACTTCATGCAGATTTTTTCATTATGCTACTTATTTCGTCGTGCAAAGGTACTGGTCAGAGAGTTTCAACACGATAACAGGCTCAGCTTTTAAATGTTTCTCACTCACTATCGGATAATTTGCAACAGCATAAGTCAAATCTATTCAGATATTGCGTAAAAATAAAAAATAAAATAAACAAAAACAGAATGTTAAGTCGAGTTTATGCCATTTTGGCAAAGTTAAGATCGGTCACGATGAGAAACCTCTTCAAGTTACGTGTTCATCCTAATCTTCTTGGTCAAATAAAATACAGAAGCGCTTAAAAAGCAAGCAATCTAACGCGTAAATTGATTCCGAGCTTGACTATATGTTCAAATTCGGGTCTCCTGTTGACAAACGCTGTTCAACATCACACATTTTAATGAATCTGGTAACATGTGATTCAGAATTTGCTAAGGTAATGACCGGACGTTTTGAGTTTTACCCAATACCAAATCTGTGCTCCCGATGATAACTATCAGAACAGCACAGATTACCAATTTCCCTGGTGTTGGCGCAGTCTTCGCGCACCCCGGCTTCGGTCGGGGTCATTTTTTTTCAGCGTCTGTTACCCATTTCCGTAAAACTTCCATATCATTCCGCCATTCAAGTTTAAGCTCGTCGATCCATTCCTGAACGTTGTCCCACCATGCCGGCAACTCCGGACTTTGAATCTGTTTTGCCACCTGCTGTAAATGCGTCAGTCCGACCGAACCCGCTGCACCCTTAATCTTGTGCCCCTCTTCCGCAATGCCTTTCTGGTCACGCGCCATCATATTCGAGTCCAGCACCGCCAGGTATCCAGGCATCATCTGCTCAAACATCGCCAGGCTCTGGTGGATTAACTGGGGGCCGACCAGTTCCATATACTGCTCCAGCATCGGTAAATCGAGTAACGCCAGTTCTTTCTCTCCCATGCTCTGCTCAGGAGCCGCCGGACTCTCCTCTGTCTGATCATCCCAGTATTTCTTGATCATGGCTGTCAGCGCAGGAACCGCCAGCGGTTTGCTTAAGACGTCGTCCATACCCGCATCCAGATATTCCCGCCTGTCCTTCAGCACGTTGGCCGTCAGCGCGACCAGCGGTGGCAGCTGCGCATGGGGATAACGCTGATGAATAGCGCGTGCTACATCCAGTCCGGTCATATCCGGTAGTTGGATATCCAGCAATACCAGGTCGAATTCATCCGGGTCAAACATGTCAAGCGCGCCCTGACCGGTCATCGCCACCTCCACGCTGTTACCCAGCTTTTCCAACACCGAACGGGCTACCACGACATTTAACTCAATATCTTCCACCAGCAGCACATGCAGCGCGGGCAGCGGCATTTCCTCTTCCGCCCGCTCGTCTGGTGAAACTTCCGCGATACGTGGTGCGTTAAGCGTAAGGGTAAAACATGAGCCTTTACCCGGCGCGCCGGAGACGCTGATATCACCGCCCATGCTTTGCGCCAGGCGGCGTGAAACGGCCAGCCCAATGCCGGTGCCGGTGGCAGGTTTACCGCCGTGCCGATCCTTCACCTGGTAATACATGGCAAAAATTTTGTCCTGCTCATCCTTTGGGATGCCGATGCCGGAATCCTGAACATCAAAACGCAGGCACTCTTCGCTCTGATAGCCGACACGCACCACAATTTCTCCTTGCTGGGTGAATTTCACGGCGTTACCAATCAGATTCCACAGGATCTGGCGCAGTCGGGTGCCATCGACCCGAATTTTGTGTGGCAGCGGCAGCTGGGGCTCCAGTACAAACCTGAGTCCTTTTGGCTCGACCAGCAGGCCGGAGATATTTTCCAGGTCGGCAAGAAAACCGGTGAAGTCCATCGGCTGGTTATCCAGCTGAACTTTGCGTCGCTCCATTTTGTCCATTTCGATCACATCATTAAAAATGTTGCCGAGGGTAATGGCCGACACATGGATAGTTTTAAGGTACTTGAGCTGTTCCTGATCGAGATCGGTATCCAGCAGGATGCGACTTAAACCGACAATACCATTAAGCGGCGTACGCAGCTCGTGGCTGATCGTTGAGATAAAAGTGGTCTTCTCCCTGCTGGCATTCTCTAAAGCGTCCTGATAACGCTTACGCTCGGTTATATCGCGTCCGAAGCCCATCAGCCCGCTCCGTTTGCCAACCCGGTCGTAATAGGGCACTTTGCGGATTTCAAAACAGGCTTTGCGCCCGTCAGGATATTGCAGCCACTGTTCATAAGTGAGCGAGACGTTGTGATGGAAGACTTTTTCATCCGTTTCCAGCACTTTGGTGGCCGCATCGTCGTCATAGACTTCTTTCGGCGACAACCCAATCAGCTGTCTTTCACTTTTGCCCGTCAGCAGCTCCATCGCCCGGTTGCAGCCGGAAAATTGACGATCGCTGTTGCGGTAGAATACCAGATCCGGTGAGGCATCAAGAAAAGAGCGCAGAAACGAGGATTGCTGTTCGAGTTCAATCTGCGCCTCTTCACGACGCACCATCTCATCTTTAAGCCGCGTCATGACCTGCAAACGTTCCTCTTCAGCCTTGATACGATCGGCAATCTCCTGGTTTAACTGGGTGATATTGCCCTGCATCTGCTGATTCAGCTCGAGATCGCGCTTACGCATCTCCTCCAGCTTATCCACCAGCCGCTCCAGCCGCTGGCGCGACTCTTCCAGCTGTTCAACCACGACCGAGAGAAAATAGACCGCCCACGGAGTTATCAGCAGGCCGAAAAACACCGAACGCACCATATCAATGCTTTCAACGTGCCCGTGCAGCACCATCGTGACGGCCATTTGAACAATCATCGCCAGCACAACCAGCGCAGAAGCCAGCAGTAGCGAAAAACGGATGAGTCCAAGTTTTACCATCAAATCTACGTAGTACTGCGCTAACAAACGAATTTGCTTCATAAAAGGTCCTTTTCAGCCTGATAGCGGCAATCATACCGGAATTGTTTCAAACACCAATGCGCCGTGCAATCCACGCAGAACCACGGTTGTGCACGTTAATCGTGCATCCCAGCTTATCTCACGCAGAAGATAGAGCAGAATTATCGTCTGCCTACCTACCAACAGACCAGCAAAGCGCTGTTTCGCCGTCGGCATCATCGGACAGGTTGCCAGTTGTGGAAAAGTTGATCGGAAAAGTATTGACTAAATTTTATAACTGCATAATCTGTAGGGCCGTTCCGAATTCAGTATGCCTCTTTCTGCCGATGCGCTGACCACTACCGCCCTCTTCAACCTTGCCTGACGCATAACCATTCATATTTTATGAAATATTAACCACATCGCTGGTAATTAATTTTTCTAATATCTTAGCCCCTTTTTATTCAAATACACCGACAGCACAAAAACAGTGCGTTTATGCAGTTTTACTCAAATTTCCAGCACATTATGCCAGCAATACCCCCAGCACCAGCATGGTGCAGAGATTTGCTCACTGCCCTATAGTGAGTCAGCTCACACTATTTAGCCTGCCGGGCGGCCGTTAAACAGAGAATAAAAAGACATTAAACACTTACAAATCAATCTAATAACCCACAATAAGCGCTAAAAATCATAAGTAAAGCGACCATTTGACCTGAGTCAGCTTTCCCGATAAGTTGGGAATTCGCCGGAAGCTTTCCTGATGGGCCAGTGTGTCGGCATATCTATGCAGCAAGACGATTCCCTCGTGATGCAAGTTATCTCCAATTTGAGACCAGGATTTTAGCGAGCAAGACATTAAAGGACGGCAAGAACGTGTCTGATAATGAAATGCCCGGAGCCACAGTGTCCGCATTTTAGCGGCAAGCAAATGATACAGAGCCTGAGGCAACACTCCGTTGTGCTCTGTGCCTGAAAAAATACAGGTAATGTCAAAAGAAGTTCAGGAGGCCCACGATGTCCAACTCAAAACCTTTCCCTTATGGCTTGTATGACCCATCGAAAGACAGCGACAGCTGCGGCGTGGGCTTCATTACGCGTAAGGATGGCGCGCAAACTCATGAGGTGCTGGAAATGGCACACAGCGCCCTGTGCACCGTTCCGCATCGTGGGGGAATGTCTGCCGAAGGCGTGGGTGATGGAGCCGGGGTGAACGTGGATCTCTCGCTGCACTTCTTCCGTAAAATCACCGGGCAAGCGCTGGAAGCAGGCCGTTTTGGCGTGGGTAACTTCTTTGTGCCGAAGGACAGCGCGCTGCGCGCCAATGCCGAGCGTCTGGTTGAAGATACGCTACACGCCTGCGACCTCAAGATCATTGCCCGGCGTGATATCCCGCTGGATAACAGCGTATTACGTCCGGCAGCGATCTCTTTCCAGCTGCCCATCGCGCAATGGATCTTTGCTGCTCCCGACGATATCACCAGCCAAATTGATTTTGAGAAGCGCATTTATCGCGCCCTGCTGCAAATCGAAGCCCGCGCCTTTAGCGAAAGTGAATTCGGCGGACTCTACCCGCTGTCACTCTCCTCGCGCACTCAGGTTCTGAAAGCACGCCTAAACTCGAATGAAGTGATCCCCTATTTCAAGGATCTGACCGATACCGATCATCAGGTACGCGGTCTGTTCTTCCATACGCGCTTCTCAACCAATACCGATCCACATACCACGATGGCACAGCCGTTCCGGCTCATGGCGCACAACGGTGAGTTAAACACCGACCGTAAAAACCGTATTGCGGAAGCCGCACTGGCGCTGGCGCGTGGTAAGAACATCGTGCGGCCTAAGGGACAATCGGACAGCTCGCGTCTCGATCAGAGTATCCACAGCCGCCTGATGGAAGACAATCTCGACCTGATCACCGCCGTGGTGTCCATGATGCCGCCCGCATGGGAAAACGATCCGACACTGTCGACCGAAGTGCGCGCCATGCTGGAGTACTTCTCTCTTTATGAAGAGAAGAACGACGGCCCGGCAGCGCTGATTTTCGGTAATGGCGAAGTGATCGGCGCGCGTCTGGACCGCCTCGGCCTGCGTCCGCTGCGTTCGGTGGAAACCGCCGACTATATTGGTGCCATGTCTGAAGCGGGTCAGATCGCCTTCCCGCCAGAAAGCGTGCTGCGCCGTGGCCGTATCGAAGCGGGCGGGATGCTGTATTACGATCACCGCGAAAAACGCAGCTACACCACGCTTGAAGCGCTGGAAAAACTGGCGGCGGTGGCTGACTATCCGGCCTTGCTGGCGCAGTCCCGCGTGCTGTTGCAAGATCTGCCGGTGATCCCGGCTGAACAACAGGGATCGCCATTGCGTTATAGCGGCGATCTTAAAACCTGGCAGCGATTTGTCGCTTACTACTACAATCAGGAAAGCTTCAAATTCATGATGGACCCGATGCTCACCACCGGCGCAGAGAAAATCTCCGCCATGGGTTACGGCAACGCCATCAACGCCCTGTCCGACCATGAAGGCGGCATGGCGCACTATTTCTCCCAGCGCTTTGCCCAGGTCACCAATCCACCCCTGGATTCCATCCGTGAGGTTGACGGTATGACCCTGCGGGTGGCCCTGGGTGCCAAACCGCATTTAGGTCGCAGCAAGGGTCAACAGATCGTTGTTCCCACGCCGATCCTGACGCACCTTGATATGCTGCAACTGCGTGAGCAGACCGTAGCGCCATATGCTCGCTTTGAAATGCTCTATACGCCGGTGATCGGCAGCGATACCGCAAGCCGCGCGGCCAATGCTGATGCACTGGAACACGCCATTGATGAGCTGGCACAGCAGGTGGTTGATTTCGCCCGTGAACAGGGTGGCATCGCGGTGATCACCGACCGTCATCTCTCCAGCACCAGCGCCGCTATCCCGATGCTGCTGGTGGTATCCGCCATTAACCAGCGCCTGGTGCAGGAAGGTCTGCGTCTGGACGTCTCGCTGGTGGTGGAAAGCGGCCAGAGCATCTCTTCCCACCATATCGCGGCGGCGCTGGGCTTTGGGGCTTCCGCCATCTATCCACTGGGCGTGCAGATGCGTGCCGAAGAGAAATATGGCGAGGGTGAAAGCGGCAATAAAGCCTTTAAGCGTTACGCCAAAGCCGCCGAGAAAGCCCTGATGAAAACGATGGGCAAAGTCGGCTTGTGTACCGTGGAGAGCTACAGCTGCGGCGAATTCTTTGAGCCGAACTTCCTTGATACCGAAGATCGCGTGCTGAAAAAGTACTTCCCTAACATCAAAACCCCGGTAGGCGGTGCAGGCTTTGCCTCTATCGCGCAGATGGCGGTTGACTGGCACCAGAGTGCGCTCCGCGTGCAGGGGGAAAATGACGTTCCGCTACTCGGCCTGTTCAAAGAGCGGGCGGAAGGGGCAGGTCACTCCTACGGCACCATTGCGGTGCGTACCTTTATTGATATGACAGAGCAACCTATCCGCTTTGCCGATAAACCGCGCGAGGAGGATAACTTTATCCGCCTGATGACGCTGGCAAAACTGGATAATGCGTTTCATATCAAAACGAAATCCTTCGCCGACAGCAGTTTTGAACGTATTCCTGACGAGGTTATCGATAACTTTACCATTACCGCTGACTATCGCCAGTTCTCCAGTCTGATGCTGGAAGAGCGCAAACGCCGTCCGGCGGCGCTACGCGATATTCTGGCTTTCCCGGCAGATTTAACCCACGTTGACAGCGAGGCGGAATTCACCCGCAAGCTGGGCCGTTACTCGCTGGTTAACAACGGCTTTGCGGTGCGCGGGCTGGTGTGCGAGGCCCTCGCAGAATGCGAAGGCCAGTTCAGACTGCGCCTGACCGATGCGGTAGCCGGACTGAAAAGCGAGCAGGAGCGCCTGACCACGCTGTGCGGCGTACTGACCAAACGCTTCGGTGATGCCATCGAGCATGCTGAGGTGACAGCAGACGCGCTGCATCTCACGGCACATGGCAAAGCGGCAGAGTATCTGGCGCGCATCTTCACTATTGCCCCGGCATTGCCAATGAGCGAAGTACAGCCAGCGCACGAAATTACCCGCACCTTTGCCTCCGGGGCGATGAGCCACGGCGCGCTGGTCGCTCCGGCGCATGAAGCGGTGGCGCACGGCACCAATATGGTCGGCGGCATGAGCAACTGTGGCGAAGGGGGCGAACACTACTCGCGTCACGGCACCATCCGTGCATCACGTATTAAGCAGCTGGCATCCGGTCGTTTCGGCGTCTGGGCCGCCTATCTGGCTGACCCGATGCTGGAAGAGCTGGAAATTAAAATTGGTCAGGGGGCGAAGCCCGGCGAAGGCGGCCAGCTGCCGTCGGCCAAAGTGACGGTGGAAATTGCCGCAGCCCGTGGCGGTACGCCGGGCGTGGAGCTGGTCTCCCCTCCTCCGCACCACGATACCTACTCCATCGAGGATTTGGCGCAGCTGATCCACGACTGTAAAGCCGCGCGCGTGCGCGTCATCGTCAAGCTGGTTTCTTCGGAAGGGATTGGCACCATTGCGGTTGGCGTAGCAAAAGCCGGAGCTGACGTGATCAACGTGGCCGGTAATACCGGCGGCACCGGGGCAGCCTCCGTCACCAGCCTGAAATACACCGGGCGCGTGGCGGAAATCGGCATCGCTGAAGTCCATCAGGCGCTCTGCGCCAACGGCCTGCGTGAGAAAGTCCTGCTGCGTTGCTCCGGCGCGCAGCAGACCGGCAGCGATGTGGTGAAATCCGCGCTGCTGGGCGGTGATAGCTTCGAGTTCGGCACCACGGCACTGATGATGCTGAAGTGCGTGATGGCGAAAAACTGTAATGTGAAATGCCCGGCGGGACTGACCACCAACGCCGAGGCGTTTGATGGCGATCCGCGTCAGCTGGCGCAGTATTTCATCAATGTGGCACACGAAGTGCGCGAGATGCTGGCGCGGCTCGGTCTGCGTTCACTGCGCGAAGCCCGTGGCCGCTCCGACCTGCTGCACCTGATGGATCATCCGCTGGAAGTGGGCAAGCTCGATCTGCGCGCCATGCTGACGGTGGTTCCCGAAATGAAAATCAGCCATCCGGTGTATCTGGAAAAAGATTTTACGCTGGATAACGGCTGGATCGACCGCTTGCAGGAACAGCTGGTCACCCAGGGATCGAACGCGATAGAACTGGGCAACGGGATAATCCTGAATAACCGTCATAAAAGCGTCGGTGGACAGCTGGCTATCGATATCGAACGCCTGCTCAACCACCAGCTGAACGCCGAACATGTTGCCCGCATTCCGGCGGCGCTACAGGACGATCGCGGTCGCCGCTATCTTGCACCGGCCACGGTGACTATTGTCACCTCCGGCTCTGCCGGGCAGTCGTACGGCGTGTTCTGTAATGACGGTATGCAACTACAGCACCAGGGCACCTGTAACGACGGCGTGGGTAAAGGCCAGTGCGGCGGCGAAATTATCGTCATATCGCCAGGCGGCGGCTCGCAGGATGCGGAAGGGAACGTGCTGATCGGCAACTTTGCGCTGTTTGGTGCCACCGGCGGGCGTCTGTTTGCCCAAGGTCAGGCGGGCGACCGATTTGCCGTGCGTAACTCGGGAGCCACGGCGGTGGTCGAAGGCGTTGGTGATTTCTGCTGTGAGTATATGACCAACGGCGCGGTACTGAACCTTGGCACTTATGGCACAGGCTTCGGTAACGGTATGAGCGGCGGTTTCGCCTATCAGTACGATCCGTATGGCACGCTGGCGGGTTCCGCTGCCGCTGACTCGGTGATGCTTGGAGCCATCAGTGATGACAATGAGATGGCTCGCGTGCATCAACAGGCGGTATTGACGATGCTGAACTGGCACCTGGAAGCCACCGGTTCGCCACGCGCCCAGTGGTTACTCGACCACTGGGAAACGGAAAGCCAGCATTTTGTCTACGTGATGCCACGTTCGCTGCTGCTGTATCAGGACGCTGCGGAAATCCTCAAGGCAAAAGCGCGTAAAGACCTGCTGGAAGAGCTGTCTACCTCGCTTGCGGGTCACCAGGTGGCGAAATTTAAAGCCGCGTGGCGTGCGGGTAAACCTATCGCCAACGGATCGGTTCCAGTTTACGGCGCAATGGACACCCCTGAAATGCTGGTGCTGCTGAATAATTACACCGTGTTGAGCTGCGCACAGCAGCTGGCGCTCTCCCGTCTGCCGAAAGGCACGCCGGTGCAGGAGCCGGCGGTGGAGAAAGCGGTACGTAACCTGCTGATGACAGAGGACTTTACTCTGATCGGTAAATTGCAGCGTCACGGCCGTGCGGCGATTGAAAGCTACAGCGATGAGCAGCTGGCCTGCCTGATAGGTGCCAAACGCATGGCGGATTACAAAGCGGCTCTGACGCAACGTAATATCCGTTCGATGGACAGCCTGGCCACATATGGCTGGATCCTGTATCAGGATGCGCGCAACAGAGAAGTACTGGGGCGACTGCCTGACTTTGAAGAGCTGTTTGCCCGAGCGGCACTGCCGGAGTTAGCGGCAGCGGTCGGCAAATTAGCCGGATAATGCACTGAATATCAACAGAATCAGCAACGGGATTGAGTAAATAAAAGCGATGAAAATTCCTTATATTCCTGAAGATGCGCCATTTAATGGCGAGCAGAAGTTTTGGCTGGCAGGTTTTCTTGCCGGATTACACTCACGCCTGCTGGTACTGGAAAATCAGCCCCAGGCAGCCGGGGCATCGGCATCGGCCACCACCACCCAGCTGCATATTCTGTTTGGTTCGCAGACGGGCAACGCCGAAGCGCTGGCGCAAAGCGCCGCCAGGGTCGCGCGCGCGAAAGGCCTGGTGCCGGTGGTTCAGGGCCTGGATGAAGTCGATCTCGACGTATTCGCCACCATGCGCCACGTGCTGGTGATCACCTCGACCTACGGCGAAGGTGAAATGCCGGATAATGCCCAGCTGTTCTGGCAGGCCATCACTGCCAGCACCGCGCCACGCCTTGAGCAGATGCACTTTGCGGTGCTGGCGATTGGCGATACCGGCTATGACGGCTTCTGTCAGGCGGGTAAATTCATCGATATGCGTCTTGAGCAGCTGGGCGCGAAACGGGTCTATGAACGCATTGACTGTGATATCGACTTTGAGGAGCCGTCCAACGCATGGCTCGACCAGTCGATGCCGCAGTTCGCCGCCAGCGCCGGCAGCAGTGGCAAGGTGTTGGACAGCGCACCGGAAGCGCCGGTTATCCCCGGCAGCAACAAAAATAACCCCTATGCGGCAACACTGGTCACCAACAAACGTCTTTCCGGCGAAGATTCCGGCAAGGACATTCGTCACTTTGAGTTTGATCTGAGCGACAGCGGCCTGAAGTACGAGGCCGGTGATGCGCTAGGCGTGATCC
Organism: Erwinia piriflorinigrans CFBP 5888; assembly: GCF_001050515.1. Classification (GTDB taxonomy): domain Bacteria; phylum Pseudomonadota; class Gammaproteobacteria; order Enterobacterales; family Enterobacteriaceae; genus Erwinia; species Erwinia piriflorinigrans. The sequence goes on along the minus strand of NZ_CAHS01000005.1, from coordinate 43,351 downwards.
CGGTGAACGAGCCTGCATTGGTTAACCTGCTGTTGACCCAGCTTAAATCCGATTACGACACCCCGGTGCCGGGCTTTGAGAGAAGCCTGGGCGATCTGTTAACCTATCAGTTCGAGATTTCTGAACCTTCACGCAAGCTGATCGAATGGGTGGGACAGAACACCCGCAATCAGGAGTTGCGCCATGTGCTGCAACACGATGACAGGGATGCGCTGGGCGTCTGGCTGTGGGGGAAAGATACTCTCGACCTGTTACAGCTCGATACGACCCGCCCGTTAAGCATTCCTGAGTTTGTTGCTCTGCTGCGACCGCTACAACACCGCGCCTACTCGATCTCTTCCAGCCAGAAAGCGCATCCGAACCAGGTGCATCTGACCATCGCTTCCGTGCGTTATCACAGCGGCGGGCGTGCACGCGGCGGCGTCTGCTCGACTTACCTTGCAGAACGCGTGAAGCGTGGTGAAAAGCCAGCCATCTTTATCTCGCCAAATAAAGCCTTCCGCCTGCCGCCGAATAACGATGCTCCGCTGATTATGATCGGACCAGGGACCGGCATCGCGCCGTTCCGCGCCTTCCTTGAGGAGCGTGAAGCGTTAAGTGCGAAAGGTAAAAACTGGCTGTTCTTTGGCGATCAGCATCAGGAGCATGATTATATCTATCGCGATGAACTGGCTAAGTGGCAGGAAAACGGCCTGCTGACACGCCTCGATCTGGCTTTCTCACGCGATCAGGCGGATAAAATTTACGTGCAGGATCGGATGCTGGAACAGGGGGCAGAGCTGTTTGCCTGGTTACAGGAAGGTGGCTGTTTCTACGTCTGCGGCGATGCGTCACGTATGGCGAAAGATGTCGATAAAGCGCTGTACCAGATAGTTAGCCAGTTCGGCGGCATGTCATCGGAGCGCGCAGCGGATTACATTGACCAGCTGAAGAAAGAGAAACGCTATCTGCGCGACGTCTACTAAAACCTGATGACGTCCTCCGTCGGCCATGTTCTTTATTGGCCGACGGCGAAAACGCACGGATACAGCAAAAAAAAAATCCGGCAACCCTCAGGTCACCGGATACTTATTCCATCACCGTTTTGATTCAGGTGACTTAAGCCACCTGGACGGTGCTTTATTTCACCACGCGCAGCGCCGGACGACCGCCGCGCGGAGGCGGTTCGTCACCAGGGCCGTCATCATCGGTCGCGCTGTCATCGGGACGATCGCCGTCAATCACCGACATGACCGTTTCCGGGCCGCCATCTTCGCCGTTTGAGGCCTGATCCTCGTCTATTCCATCGTACTCGGGTTCAGGTTCAAACATGGTGCCGGCACCGTTTTCACGGGCATAAATCGCCAACACCGCCGCTAACGGGACGGAAACCTGGCGCGGAACGCCACCAAAACGTGCGCTGAAACGGACTTCATCATTGCCCAGCTCCAGGTCCCCTACCGCGCGGGGTGCGATGTTCAGAACGATCTGACCATCACGCGCATACTCCAGAGGAACCATCACGTCGGGCAAATTAATGTCGACGACCAGATGCGGCGTGAGATCGTTATCAAGCAACCACTCATAAAAAGCGCGCAACAGGTAGGGACGGCGTGCCGTCAGTTGAGTCATTTCCATCGTATCAGCCCCGCGTGTGCAGGCGCATTTCACGTTCCGCTTCCGTCAGGGAAGCAAGGAAGGAATCACGCTCGAATACACGAGTCATATAGCCTTTCAGCTCTTTTGAACCTGCGCCCAGCAGCTCAATGCCCATCTGCGGTAAACGCCACAGCAGCGGAGCCAGATAGCAGTCAACCAGGCTAAACTCTTCGCTCATAAAGAAAGGCGTGCGCGCGAACAGTGGAGCGATTGCCAGCAGCTCTTCACGCAGCTGCTTACGTGCAGCTTCCGCTTCCTGCGCCGTGCCGTTTTCGACTTTACGCATCAGGCTGTACCAGTCCTGCTCAACGCGGTGCATCATCAGGCGGCTTTCACCACGCGCAACCGGATAGACCGGCATCAACGGTGGGTGTGGAAAACGTTCGTCCAGATATTCCATGATGATGCGCGATTCATACAGCGTCAGCTCGCGATCGACAAGGGTGGGTACGGTACGGTATGGGTTGAGGTCGATCAGATCCTGTGGCAGGTTATCCGTTTCAACCTGCTCGATCTCGACGCTCACACCCTTTTCAGCCAGTACAATGCGTACCTGATGGCTAAAAATGTCAGTCGGACCAGAAAACAGCGTCATTACCGAACGTTTGTTGGCAGCGACAGCCATGTAAACCTCCAAGTTTATCGAGAAAATTACTGCGAATAGCCATCACACGGCGACTCATCATTGCCATTAGCCTGAAGACAAACGCTCCCTACCCATACAGGATAGACGCATCTTTGCCCGACTAATGGGCACAAAGTGACACATAGTTTACCAGATTTTAGCCTGCTTGTGGGGATGGGAATACGCAATTGCCGGGAAAATGATAAAGCCCCGTGTCTTGGGCGCATTTTGTTGCGAGAGACAAATAAAAAACCCGGTGCCTGGGCACCGGGTTTTCCGATAATTGAATCTGCCGAAGCAGAAAAAATTAACGTTTGGAGAACTGAGGACGACGACGTGCTTTACGCAGACCGACTTTCTTACGTTCAACCTGACGAGCATCACGAGTAACGAAGCCTGCTTTACGCAGTTCGCCACGCAGTGACTCATCATACTCCATCAGAGCGCGTGTGATACCGTGACGGATCGCACCAGCCTGACCAGAGATACCACCACCTTTAACGGTGATGTACAGATCGAATTTACCGACCATGTCCAGCAGTTCCAGCGGCTGACGAACTACCATGCGGGCAGTTTCGCGACCGAAGTACTGTTCTAATGAACGCTGGTTGATAACGATGTTACCGCTACCCGGCTTAATAAAGACGCGTGCGGAAGAGCTTTTGCGGCGACCAGTGCCGTAGTTTTGATTCTCAGCCATTGCCTGTAATCCCGATTAAATGTCAAGAACTTGCGGTTGCTGTGCCGCATGGTTGTGCTCGTTGCCCGCGTAAACTTTCAGTTTACGGTACATAGCACGGCCCAGCGGGCCCTTTGGCAGCATGCCTTTAACCGCGATTTCAATCACGCGTTCAGGACGGCGAGCAATCATCTCTTCGAAGGTCGCTTGCTTGATACCACCGATGTGGCCGGTGTGATGGTAATAAATCTTATCGCTACGCTTGTTACCGGTTACGGCAACTTTCTCAGCGTTAAGAACGATAATGTAATCACCAGTATCGACGTGCGGAGTATATTCCGCTTTGTGCTTACCGCGCAGACGACGAGCCAGTTCAGTCGCTAAACGACCTAAGGTTTTGCCTGTTGCGTCAACAACATACCAGTCACGTTGGACCGATTCTGGCTTAGCTGTAAAAGTTTTCATCTAAAAGCTTACCCAAATTAAGTTACACGTTGGTGAAATCCCAAACGCTTGAATAAACGGTTGGAGCTCACACGACCATCTTGACCAGCAAGCCCACCCCTTCGGATAGAGTTACTGGAACACAAAGAGTTTTGGGAAAAAAACCTTTGCTGTAACGTGGGGTCGCAAGATTATAGAGAAGTCGCTCTTAAAGATCGAACGTTTTCTGCGATAAAATTGCGATGTTATCAAGCCCACATCTGTCTCAGGGCAAATGCGCCAGACGCAGATACTCTTCGCTCTGCATCTCTTGCAGGCGCGAAACGCAGCGCTGGTATTCAAACTTCAGCCGTGTGCCCTGATAAATCTCGAACAGTGAGGTTTCCGCCGAGACCACCAGCTTAACGTGACGCTCGTAGAATTCATCTACCAGCGCCAGAAAACGCCGGGCCTGGTCTTCGGTTTTGTAGATCATCACCGGCACATCATACAGCAATACGCTATGAAAACGGCGAGACAACTCAATATAGTCGTGCTGGCTGCGCCCTTCGCCACAAAGAGCCAGAAAGCTCATTGCCACCACCCCGTCAGCCACGCCCAGCGTCGGCAGCTGGCGATGGTTAATTTCCAGCGATTCATTAGCCTGGGGTGCCCTACCCGACAGCGCAACAAACATGCTATCCATCTCTTGAGACGCTTCCGCGCCCAGCGGGGTGATCCAAAGGTGTGCGGCAGTCAGCGTGCGCAGGCGGTAATCAATCCCTGCATCCACATTCATCACTTCGCAGTGCTGCTTGATCATTGCTATCGCCGGCATAAAACGCGCACGCTGCAAACCGTTACGATAGAGATCGTCCGGCGGAATATTTGAGGTCGCCACCAGCGTAATACCCCGACTGAACAACGCCTCCATCAGCGTCCCCAGCAACATGGCATCGGTGATGTCAGAGACAAAAAACTCGTCGAAGCACAGCAGATCGGTCTCGGCTTTAAAACGGTCGGCAACAATTTGTAGCGGATCGCTGTGTCCCTGTAACTCGGTCAGCTCCTGATGCACGCGCAGCATAAAACGGTGAAAGTGCAGGCGTTGTTTACGCTCACCAGGAATGGCCCGAAAAAACATATCCATCAGCCAGGTCTTACCGCGCCCCACGCCACCCCACATATACAGCCCGCGTGCCGGTGTCTGAACATCGGGTTTCGTTTTTGTCAGTAGCTTATGTAGCTTACCCAACAGACCGGCGCTGGCGGGAACAGGCGGTGCGCTGGCATGGCTTAATACCTGATAAATACCGTCTAAACGGGTGACGGCGGCATGCTGTACGTCATCGGGCTGATACTCGCCGTCGTCCAGCGCCTGTTGATAGAGCGCCAGTGGAGACATCGTTTGCATAATTTAGTTACATTCCCTGAAAATTACCCGGCCAGATGGCAGTTCGTCGAAAAAAAAGTCGTTCTACACTAAGCGAAGCCGCCACAGGATTCCACTTCCATCAGATTAGCGGTTATAGTGACGGGTATTGAATGGAACAGCCCTACTGAACAACGAAGACAAAACGGGAGTAATTATGACCTGGGAATACGCGCTAATTGGACTAGTCGTTGGAGTTATTATCGGCGCGGTGGCAATGCGTTTTGGTAATCGAAAACTGCGTGAGCAACATAGCCTGCAGTACGAGCTGGAGAAGAGCAAAGCAGAACTGGCGGATTACCATCAGGAACTGAGCAACCATTTCGCCCATAGCGCCGAGCTGCTGGACAATATGGCACGCGACTATCGCCAGCTGTATCAGCATATGGCAAAGGGATCTAATGACCTGCTGCCTAATCTGCCGGGAGAGAAGAACCCGTTTGCTTACCAGCTAACCGAATCTGAAGCGGATAACGATCAGGTGCCGGTGCAGATGCCGCGTGATTACCCGGACAGCGCCTCTGGTCTGCTTCGTGGCGATCGCGCCGTTAAGTAAATAAATCGGGGTGCGCAGCACCCCTTTTTTGCCTGACGACCGCACCCTGCCCATCAACACACTGCCTGCCATACTTTGTACCTGGCCTACTTTTGGTTGCGAGAGCTGACTCCGATGAAGAAAAAATCCTATCTGTTAAGCGCATTAGCATTAAGTATCAGTTTGCAACTGAACGTGACCTGTGCCGCCAGCGCCTCTCTCCCCACGCAGATTCAGGGGCAACAGTTGCCAAGTTTGGCACCGATGCTGGAGAGGGTGTTACCTGCCGTGGTTAGCGTACATGTCGAGGGAGCGCCAGGCGCCGACCCGCAGCAGGAAATGCCTGCGCCGTTGAAACGCTATTTTGACCAGAAAGGTCAGGAAGTCACACCCGGCAATAACCGCCCCCCCGTGTCTGAGGGACTGGCTTCCGGAGTGATTATTGATGCGGCAAAAGGCTACGTGCTGACCAATAATCATGTTGTCAAAGGGGCAGATAAGATCAGCGTGCAGCTAAGCGACGGTCGCGAGTTTACCGCCAAATTGGTCGGCCGCGATGAGCAAACCGATATCGCACTTATTCAGCTAAACGGCGCAAGCAATCTGACCCAGGTGAAAATCGCCGATTCCGACCAGCTGAAAGTCGGGGATTTTACCGTTGCCATCGGCAATCCTTTTGGTCTGGGTCAAACCGCCACTTCGGGCATTGTTTCTGCCCTGGGCCGCAGCGGTTTGAATCTGGAAGGGCTGGAAAACTTTATCCAGACCGATGCAGCCATTAATCGTGGTAACTCCGGCGGTGCGCTGGTCAATCTGAATGGCGAGCTAATCGGACTAAATACGGCGATTCTGGCATCGAGCGGCGGCAATATCGGCATTGGCTTTGCCATTCCGAGCAATATGGCAATGGGCCTGGCGCAGCAGCTGATCCAGTTTGGCGAAATCAAACGCGGCCAGCTGGGTATTAAAGGCACCGCGATGACCGCCGATATGGCCAAAGCCTTTAACATCGATGTTCAGCGTGGTGCTTTCGTCAATGAAGTCTTACCCCAGTCTGCTGCCGCTAAGGCCGGAATAAAAGCCGGGGATATCATCACCCGCATCGATGATAAGCAGATTGCCAACTTTGCCGAACTGCGCGTCAAGATTGGTATCACCCCCCCCGGGCAGGCAGTTAAGGTGGGGCTGGTGCGCGAAGGTAAATCACTGACCCTTAGCGTGACGCTGGATAACAGTATCCAGACCAGCGCCAACGTTGATCTGATGACGCCAGCGTTACTGGGAGTGGCCCTGAGCGATGGGACGGCGAAAAACGGCACTAAAGGTGTCATGGTGGATAACGTCGAGAAAAGCGCGGCGGCAACCCAGTTCGGCCTGCAAAAGGGGGATGTCATTGTCGGGGTTAACCGTACTCCGGTAGAAAACCTGGCTGAATTGCGCAAGATACTGGCGACGAAACCTCTGCTGCTGGTGCTCAGCGTTATGCGCGGCGACCAGAACATCTACCTGTTACTACAGTAGCCCCTGCGCGGACACGGGGTACTGTGTCCGCGTAACTCATGCTATCCTGCCAGTCGTTTTTTCATTCATCGTGAATAAGCATGATTCCCAAACTCATACGTTCAGCGATCTACGGGCTCCTTATAGCCGGCATTCTTCTATTAGCGATACCGGGTCTTCGACTCGGCAGCGATCTGTTTTCGCAAACCGAGGATAGCAGCAGTCAGCAGCCGGTCAGCTATAACCCTGGGGTACGCCGCGCCGCGCCCGCCGTCGTCTATGTCTACAACCACAACGCTAACGGTGCCAGCGATACCCTCGGCTCTGGGGTGATTATGGACCCACGCGGCTACATTCTGACCAATAAGCATGTGATCAACGCGGCCAGCCAAATTATCGTTAATCTACAGGACGGGCGATCTTTTGAAGCACTTTTAGCCGGTTCTGACTATGTGACCGATTTGGCGGTGCTGAAAATTAATGCCACTAATCTGCCAGTGATCCCCATCAACCCAGACCGTGTTGCACATATTGGCGACCTGGTGATGGCGATCGGTAATCCCTATAACATTGGCCAGACGGTAACCCAGGGGATTATTGGTGCAACCGGACGCGTGGGTCTTAGCCCCTCACGCCGCCAGGATTTTCTGCAAACGGATGCCTCAATCAATCGCGGCAACTCGGGCGGCGCGCTGATTAACTCACTGGGTGAACTGGTGGGGATTAATACGCTGTCATTTGATAAAAGCAGTAATGGTGAGACACCCGAAGGGTTGGGCTTTGCTATCCCCACCAAGCTGGCGACCAAAGTGATGGAAAAATTGATCCGTGATGGTCGGGTTATTCGTGGATATATCGGGATTACCGGGCAGGCGATCCAGCGTTTCAGCGACCCGAATAACAATATGACCAACATTCAGGGTCAGGGTATTGCCATAACAGAGGTCAAGCCTGGCAGCCCGGCTTACGCAGCCGGTATGCAGGTTAACGATGTCATCACCCGCCTGAATGGCGTAGCGGCTTTGTCCCCGCAGGAAACGATGGATCAGGTAGCAGAAATACGTCCTGGAACCGTGATTAACGTTGAAATCAGTCGTAATGAGAAAAAGCTGACGCTTCCCGTCACTGTGCAAGAGTATCCAGAAGAGGAACCGAGTCAGTAAGCAAGCCGGGTTGGCCCCATCGGGCGACAGGGCCGGTCACACAAAAGGATGCTATTTAACGAACTCTTCACCCTGCGCAATGTCTTTTTTCAACGTATCCAGCATGTTGGTGAGCGCATGCTGTTCGAACGCGCTGAGTTCTCCGACAGGACGACGCTCAACAATGCCGTTCTTACCTAACAGCAGCGGCTGTGAGAAGAAACGCGCATATTCTCCATCCCCTTCAACATAAGCATATTCAATGACGTTGCTTTCACCTTTGAGCGCACGCACCAGTGACAGTCCAAAACGTGCCGCCGCCTGACCCATTGACAGTGTTGCTGAGCCGCCACCGGCCTTCGCCTCCACCACTTCGGTACCCGCGTTCTGTATGCGTTTAGTCAGGTCAGCGGCCTCCTGCTCACTGACGCTCACGCCCGGAACCTGGGACAATAGCGGCAGGATCGTCACGCCTGAATGACCGCCAATAACCGGGACGTTGACTTCTTCAGGCTGCTTACCTTTCAATGCCGCAACAAACGTATTGGCGCGGATAATATCCAGCGTGGTGACGCCAAACAGTTTATTTTTGTCGTAAACGCCGGCCTTTTTCAGCACTTCCGCAGCGATTGCCACCGTGGTATTCACCGGGTTAGTGATGATACCGATCAGCGCTTTCGGGCTGGTCGCAGCGACCTGCTCAATCAGATTGCGTACGATACCGGCGTTCACGTTAAACAGATCGGAGCGATCCATGCCCGGTTTACGCGCCACGCCGGCCGAAATCAATACCACATCAGCACCTTTCAGCGCCGAAGTGGCATCTTCGCCACTAAAGCCTTCAATCTTAACCGAGGTCGGTATATGGCTTAGATCAACCGCGACGCCCGGCGTAACGGGTGCGATGTCATACAGTGAGAGTTCTGAACCTGCCGGGAGTTGGACCTTTAGCAGCAGGGCAAGCGCCTGGCCGATACCACCTGCTGCACCGAGAACTGTAACTTTCATCCTATACTCCTTATTATATTTTGCGCATTTTGTGAGCCGGGCAACCCGGAAATACCGCTCTGAAATGGCGGGAGTGGCCGCATAGCAACGAATGCGAGGATCACCGGGCTTTGTTAACGCCAGGTTACCGGGGATGAACACCGGCGGCAAACAGAGCGACAACTACAGATATTCAGGGTATTACCGTGATTTGGCGATACATTACACCCTTAACACTAACCGGAACAACTTTCATATTATAACAACTTGTTCACTTTTTGTGCGCGGAACGACATAGTCAGTAAATTCTTTTTCTCGCCAAAATTTGTTAGACTCCGCCACCTTGCGGTGAGTTAACGAGTCAACGCATCATTTGACATTTGAATAAAAATTCATTTAATTGCATAATAATGTAATATCCCGCTGCGGGTATCCCTTAATAACCCCTTTTATCGGTAACCTATGCGTAATTCATCAAAACAAGAAGACCTGATTAAGGCATTCAAGGCCTTGCTGAAAGAAGAGAAATTCAGCTCACAGGGCGAAATTGTCAACGCCCTACAGGAAGAAGGTTTCGAAAATATCAATCAGTCGAAAGTGTCACGTATGCTGACAAAATTCGGCGCGGTGCGCACGCGCAACGCGAAAATGGAAATGGTTTATTGCTTACCTGCTGAACTCGGTGTTCCCACCACCACCAGCCCGCTGAAGAACCTGGTGTTAGACATCGACTTTAATGACGCACTGGTGGTGATCCACACCAGCCCGGGTGCAGCACAGTTGATTGCTCGCCTGCTGGACTCACTCGGCAAAGCGGAAGGCATACTCGGCACCATCGCCGGGGATGACACCATTTTTATTACTCCGGCACGTTCATTCACCGTTAAGCAACTGCATGACGCGATCCTGGTGCTGTTCGAACAGGAACTTTAACTTCTGCCATTCTACTGGCAGAAGAGATCGTAGCGCCGCTTCCCTCATTAGTGCGACTGGACAAAGGAGAGATCCTGGCGCCGTCTGCATCAGGCATTTTCCATTCTTTCATCGCTTTAAACAGGGTCAACCGAGCATCGACCCTGATTTCTTTATGTCGGTATGATCGTGAATAGCAGCACATCTCACTGCCTGTAATGGAAGATGTTTTATCTGAAATCTGCAAACTCTCCGCGTAACAATGTGATCTACCGCAAATAAGAGCACAAATAGATAAATTCACCCATCGCTCTGTTTTAGAAAAAAATTTCCCGTAAATGAACAATATTTCATCGTTTTTTATGACAAAAAGTTATTAAAAGCGCTAATCCAATGCCTTAAACGCGCATTAATATTATTAGCAGGCTATTAATTTTTTACGTTATTAGATCTATAATTCTTTCCGTGATGTAAATCAAACCATTTAAAAGTTAACACCGGTTAACGAGGGAAACAGGATGAATATCAAAACCACTATTGCTGCCTTAGGCGTGCTTTCTACACTGTCATTCGGCGCTTTTGCCGCTCAATTGGTCAACGCCGATCAGGCAAAAGATCTTCATTCAATGGGTATCGTCAGCGTGAGTGGCGTTGCAGGATCGCCGATGGATATCCGCGAGGCGCTGAATGATAAAGCCCGCGAGAAAGGGGCAAATGCCTACCGCGTGATCGAAAACTATCAAAACGGTAACTGGCACGCCACGGCCGAGCTTTATCAATAATTGAAGCTGTCAATTTAACCAACGTATTAATCCGTACGGTAATCCCAAGAATAAAAAACGTTTTTCAACCCTTTCGATTACCGCATAACCACTATTCTGGAGCTATCACCATGAAAACAACATTAACTATTGCGACCTTAACGCTTGCTTCCGTGCTTTCGTTTGCCGCCAATGCGGCGAACCTGGTCACTAACGAACAGGTTAACAGTCAGAATTTGCAGCCGGTTGGCAGCGTGAGTGTGAGTGGCCTTCACGGAGCACCCTCAGATATCCGTCATCAGCTGTCGCAAAAAGCCGATGAGCAGGGCGCATCGGCGTATCGAATTATTGAAGCGCGTATCGATGGTAACTACCACGCCACAGCCGAGCTTTATAAATAATCTGCGTCAATCTGGGCATCAGCGCCGCTATCCTGATGCCACTGCTCGTTCAGCTCTTCCTATAAACCTGACAGAAAATCCCTTTAGCCCCGTTCGCCGGGGCTTTTTTTTGTCCAGACTCCAGAGCCACCAGGAAGTGAAAACCAGACGGTAGACATGCATGGCAGCACCAGGTCGTACTACAGGCATTATGGCCTGCCGCAGACACACTCAAACCCGGATCAGCGTTTGCTGATATTTCTTTAACACTATCGCCAGACGCGCAACGGGTTCAGTCACGCTTTGCGCAGCCTGGTACTGTTGCAGCTTCTGCTGATAGACATCGAACTCGGTAAGTAAACGCGCAAAATAGTCACGTCTCTTCTCATCGCTACTGGCAGAGATAACCCGATCGGCAGTGTGGCGCAGCTGCTGGTGAAAGGCAGACAGGTCGGCATTGATCGGCACATCTGCGGCGCGCAGCCGCTGGTGTGCGATGATCAACGTTAGCGCCAACCGGTACTTATCAATATCGCCAGGGAAGCTGTTCATCAGCATAAACAGCTGTTGATAGAGCGCAGGCAGGTGATTCTCTTTACGCCGCACGGTATTGGTGGTCATCGCCGACACGGCGGCATACATAAAGCGATTGAGCAAGGTGCGCCCAACGCGTGCCTTAGAGGTGTCGCGGATCAGCAGAATGACCAGCAGCGCGACAAAACAGCCAATCGCCTGGCCAAGGGCATTATCCAGAAACGTGCTGACCTCAAACTTCATCGGATTATCCAGCGTCAGGATATTGATGGTGCCAACCAGCGCGCCTAGCGTACCGATTTGACGCCGCTGGATCAGTATCCCGCTGATAAATGCCATCGCCCCCAGGGCAATACATAACAACAGCATACTTTGCTGGGTATTCGGCATGATCACCATGTAGTAGAGCGAACCTAGCGGTATAGCGACGATCATGCCATACAGAAAATCTTTAGCGACCATGAGCGGGTTAGGCATACGCATAGCCAATGACGTAATAACGGCCAGCATCACCATCGCCCCACTGCCCGACGTCCATCCGGTCCACAGCCAGAACAGCGACCCCACGGCGGTGGCGACAAAGGTACGCACGCCGTTCACCAACGCATGTCGTGTTTCCGCCGGTCGCATCTTCACCACCGGATCGGCGTTCAGCACCTCTTCCTCCAGGCGACTGATACGGCTGTTATTATGGATACCCCTCATCAACAGCAGGTAACGGCTGGCCGCGACCACCCAACTGCTGATGGTGTTCGGGGTGTTTCTGCTGCCGCTGACGGAGATAACCCGGCGCATGATTTTCATGCGTTTGTGAATATCGGCAACGTTTTTGACCGGCTTTTCAAAGAACAGCTGGAACTGGGGGGGGACAAAATCAGAGTGATTATTTTGGATCAGGAAAGTTTCACAGGCCTGGGTGATAAGCGTCAGTGACAGGGTATGAAGCACCCGCAGGCGTGGATCGATTTTATGCCAGCGCCCGGCTTCCATCATTAGGTGAGTACGCATTCCGTTGAGAGCGTTAGTACGTCGCACCAGCCCGGCCCAACATTTATCGACCTCTTCTTTATCGGCATGTGCCACACACAGCTGCATCAGACGGTACTGCTCCACCAGCAGCGAATCAATTTCGCGATCGATATCCAACTTAATCGATCGCGGTGAAAACAGCATATCGGCGAGGATCGCAGAAACAATCCCGATGATGATTTCACTACAGCGTTCCACGGCAAACTGCGGTGCCAGCAGCAGTGAACCACTGGCGTTCAGGCTGACCACAATAATCAATGCGGTATAGCCAGCCAGTCCGAGAGCATAAGCGTTTTCAACTTTGATCAGCGAAGAAACCCATACGCAGACCCCAGCCCAGATGCAGCACAGCAGCAGCATTACCACCGGTGCACGAATGGTGGCAATCATGATCGCCAGTGCGGCAATACAGCCGATAAAGGTGCCGATTATTCGCAACATCCCACGGTGGCGCAGCGCGCCGGAGAACGGATCGCCCCCGGCAGCAAACGCCGTGCCGCCCGCCACAATCGCGGCGGTCATCACCGCCCAGCGCGGCGTTTCCAGGTTGAATTCAAAGCCGACAAACAGTGCCAGCAGAATAGCGAAGGTCAGTTTGATCGGAAAGCGCAGACGATAAAACGGCATGATCCCCCCGCCTCAACCAAACTCGCGCAGACGATGCATCAGCTTCATCAGCGGCGGCATATCGTTATCCTGGCGGTCCTTAGCCCCCGTCACTACCACGGTTGCGGTGGTTCCCGACGGATAGAGATTACCCGGCTGGGTGTCAAGATGAATGCGAACCGGCACACGTTGCGCCAGACGTACCCATTCCAGATTCGAATCAATGGTCGCCATACCTTTACCGTCAACGGTGCTGCTGCTGTTGGTTACGCCAGCAGCAATACTGTCAACGGAACCGCGCAGCACATGATTGCTGCCCAGCGGGGTAATCTCGACGCGATAGCCGGGACGAATGCCTTCCAGCTTGGTCTCTTCAAGATAGGCGAGCACGTAGAATGAGTTCTGTTTTACCAGCGCCACCGACGTCGATCCCCGGGTAATAAATTCGCCGGTATAGACATTCAGATTGGTAATCCAACCTGCTGATGGTGCTTTGACCACGGTGCGATCCAGATCCAGCTGTGCCAGATCGCGTGACGCAACCGCTTTTGCCAGCTGGTGTTCCGTGGTTTGGTAATCATTATTCGCCTGCTCGATGGCCTCGCGCGACATGGCGGAAACCCCCAGCTGATTGCGGCGTGCCGCCTCACGCCGTTTCTCACCCATTACCGCCTGGTAATAAGCCACATCGGCCTGTGCCTGATCCAGCGCTCTCTGATAACGCGGTCGATCGATGGTAAACAGCACCTGATCTTTTTGCACCAACTGGTTGTCACGCACGCGCACTTCGGAAACCAGCCCGCTGACATCGGGAGCAATCGCCACCACATCGGCGGTAAACTTAGCATCACGCGTCCACGGGGATTCGGTGTAAAAAACCCAGACGCGGAAGATCAACACGATAGCGATAATCACCAGCAGCAAAGTAATGGCAGTACGAGAAATTTTTCTTGTTAGCGTTTTCACTATGACCTCAGACGAACAATCGGGATACAACGTAGAACAAACAGCAGTAAAGCGCAGTATTGAACAGGGCCGGATGCCAAACCAAGTCATAAAGACCGGTTGGCGTAATCACACGCCGTATCAGCCAGAACAGCATCAGTGACACAATAATTTCAATAAAAATGGGGGGGAATGACAGCCCAAAGACGACAACAACCGGAAGTACACTCATCTTTTATCCTTGTAAATACGCTACCGGGCCATCTCACTATCGTCACTCGCTCTCCTCCCGTTTCAGGGTAGTACGCCTGCTGATAACGATAATCGATCGACGGAAAGTGATTCAGACATCGATCGGGAGCGCGGCTTTTTAATGATAGCTTAACCGCAACCCGCCTATAACCGCAGTGGGACAACTTGGCGGTAACTCATCTCCACTATAGTAACGCGGTTGACTATAAGTTATCTACTAAATGTGATCTAAATCACTTTTAAGTCAGGGTTAATAGTGCAAAGACGCAAGGGGATGTCCGTTTTTACCAAAGTGGTTAAGCTGGGCGCATTCACCGCAGCGGCACAGCAGATGCCGCTGAGCGTCCAGGTTGTGTATCAACTAGCTGACCGACTATGTCGACAGAGTGGCGGACATCTGGCGAGAATTTCGCAAGGGTTAGCAGGGGGAGAAATACGCAGAACGGCCAGGGCAGGCACTTTTTCCATCCGCCCATGACCGCACGCCCGCAGCAGGGGCATCACTGGATCGTTAGGCCGTACCGCCCACGGTCAGTTTGTCGAGCTTCAGGGTAGGCTGACCAACGCCGACGGGCAGGCTCTGTCCCTCTTTGCCACACACGCCAACGCCTTTATCCAGCGCAAGGTCGTTGCCCACCATCGAAATTTGCTGCATCGCCTCGATACCCGAACCGATTAGCGTTGCACCTTTTACCGGCTTGGTGACTTTGCCATTTTCGATCAGATAGGCTTCTGAAGTAGAGAAGACAAATTTACCGGAGGTAATATCCACCTGACCACCACCAAAGTTAGGTGCATACAGGCCGTATTCGACGCTTTCGATAATCTCCTGCGGCGTGGACTGGCCCGCCAGCATGTAGGTGTTGGTCATACGCGGCATCGGCAGATGCGCATAAGACTCGCGGCGACCGTTGCCGGTTGGCGCAACGCCCATCAGCCGCGCATTGAGTTTATCCTGCATATAGCCTTTCAAAATACCGTTTTCGATCAGCACGTTATACTGACCAGGCACGCCCTCATCGTCGATGGCAAGCGAACCCCGCAGACCATCAATAGTGCCGTCATCCACCACGGTACAGAGTTCAGAAGCCACTAGTTGGCCCATCTGGCCACTGAACATCGAGGTGCCGCGACGATTAAAGTCGCCCTCCAGACCGTGTCCAACCGCTTCGTGCAGCAATACGCCCGGCCAGCCTGCGCCCAGCACCACCGGGATAGTACCTGCCGGAGCCGCTACCGCATCCAGATTGACCAGCGCCATGCGCACCGCTTCACGCGCCCAGGCCTCGGCCCGCACTTCACCCGCTTCATTGGCGAGGAAGAACTCATAGCCAAAGCGCCCGCCGCCGCCGCTGGAGCCGCGCTCACGCTTGCCGTTTTCTTCTACCTGAACACTCACTGAAAGGCGTACCAAAGGGCGCACATCGGCCGCCAGCGTACCGTCTGTGGCGGCAACCAGCACCTGCTCATACACGCCGGTCAGGCTGGCAGAAACCTCCTGCACGCGCTTATCGGCGGCGCGTGCGGCGCTGTCGACACGATGCAGTAGCGCAATTTTCTCTTCACGCGTCAGACTTTGTAACGGGTCCAGTGCCGGATAGAGTGCACGATGAGCAACGGCTCCCAGGGTACGGGACTGACCGTTGCCCTGATCACGTACGATACTGCGTGCCGCCGTTGCGCTCTGGTGCAGCGCATTTAGCGTAATCTGATCGGCATAAGCGAAACCGGTCTTTTCGCCACTGATGGCACGAACCCCCACGCCCTGGTCAATATTGTAAGAACCATCTTTAATGATCCTGTCTTCCAGCACCCATGATTCATGAAAGCTGGACTGGAAATAGAGGTCGGCATAATCCAGCTTGCGTTCAGACAGCTGGCCAAGAATGGAAAAGAGGTCGCTTTGACTCACATTGTTCGCAGTTAGTAACTGCTCACTTACCAGATTCAGACTCATGAACTCTCGCTTTATATGGATAAGCCCGTCATTGCTGCTGGCTTGATCACTTAACTGGGTTTGGATTAATGGCAATAGGGATAGCCTGAGGCAATTCCCCAGCTACGTCAAATTCACTTCCCGCTGGCCTTACGCGATTCACGCAGCACTTCATCAATTTGCGGTTTGTCGATGGGCCCGCTGATATGGTAGCGCAGGACGGAAATCTTATTCCACAATGGTCCAAGCACCTTGCTGGCGGCGAACACGGCCGCACCAATCACCGGGTTAACCACGAATGCCGTGGCAACGCCCACCGAAGCCGAAATTTCCGGAGCCACCGTGGCCTGCATATTCATTTGACGCTGTACCAGGTCGATATCGCCGTTCATCGCGATATCCCCCTCCAGGCCGTCCACCAGAAGATTATCGGTATGCATCACGCCATTCTCAATCCAGGCCGTGGCATTAATCGCATCAAAGTAGAAACCCTGACTGAAGGTGTCGCTGAAGTCGAGGCGCAGCTTGCGTAGCAGGGCATCAAAGCTGAACAGCCGCAACAGCTGTCCGGCCCGACCGGTGGAAACATCAGCAATCTGACCCGCACCAAGATGGGACTTCAGCACGCCGCTCAATGTCTCAATGGATGGCTGCCACGGCGTAGAGCGCCAGTGCAGATCGTATTCAAACTTAAACGGCGCATCGCGCAGCGGCGAAGTGACGCCAAACCAGTTGGTGGCCCGATCGAATTTCTGGCCACTCAGCACGCCTTTTAGCGACGTGCGCTGCTCCCCGGCCCGGTTTACCCATTCGCCGTTGGCCGTTAACCGGGCATTACCGCTGTCTATCAGCCCGTTTTGCAATTTCAGCGTGTCGCCAGACGGGGTCAGTTCAGCCCGTATACGACCAAAATTTTGTCCACGCAGCCAGCACTCATCGCAGTTAAGACGTAGCGCTGGCCAGCTGCTGAAGTTCACCGTGCTGTCGTGGCCGGGCAGAGGTGATGCACTCTCTTTACCGTCCCACTGCAGATTATAGTAGAGATATTTCAGGTTAACCGCCCACGGAGCGCCCTGGCTGATAGCCAGCGAACCTTTGATATCCTTGCCGGTGGCATTCACCTTCGTCTCACCAGCCGCCCCCTGACTGATGGTGGCGGTAAGATCCCGCCACTGCTGTCCCGCCAGCGACAAGGCCGGGGTATGCAGGTGAATATCACCCGGAAGCAGCGTGCTACCCGTTTTAGCATTAGCGCCCGTTCCGGCTCCCAGCAGACCCAGCCAGGCTTCGCCATCCAGCGGCGGCAGGGTTAAACGCATACCGCCGCTGTCCGGTAGCGCAGGGATGTGCTGCGTATTATTTTCCCAGATGCCGCGTTCAACCCGTAGCTGATTGCCCAGCAGCCAGCGACTGTTAAAACGCTGGCTGTCGCCAAGCGCACCGCTCAGCTCAAAACTCTTTAGATCACCCTTGGCGGCCAGTTTTACCGGCAGCGCATTGCCTGGGGCCTTGTCAAGAGGAGACGGTAAGTGACTACTTACATCGTTCAGGTTGCCGTCGATATCGACCTGATAGTTGGCTCCGCCCTGGTGCGGCAAGGCAATCTGTACCTTGCCCTGCCACGGCAGCTTACCGCTCAACTGCTGACGTACGGCGGGCGGTAAGGGCTTCATCTTACCCGGCTGCCAGTCTGCATTGAGATCCACACCAATGCGGTAATCTCTATCGCCTTCCTGAGTAGTAAAGCGGACGCCGAGCGGCTGTCCGAACCAGCGGGCGCTCATCGCCTCGCTTTTCAGATTGCCGTTATCATAAGCAAAATGCCCGGTGAGCTGCTCAAAGCGCGTATCCAGCGGCTTAATCCACAGGGAGTTTTGCTGCAAATTGACATCGCCCGTAGCCCGAACGTCCTGTCCATCCAGCGGTATATCGAGATGTAAGCGACCACTTACATCTCCGCCAATCTGTAGCTCATCAAGCGCAGCCCCCAGCGATGACTTCAGCGGAGAGTGATTAAAATAATTGCGGATCTGCGGGCCTGTGCCCTTGATGTCACCCTCAATAATCAGCTTCTGCTGAAGATAATCCGGGATGACTGCCGATATATTGCGCCCGTTAACCTCCCCCAGCTTCACGTCCGGTGCCTGCATCCACAGCCCGTTGTTGGCAAAGTCGAGGTCAATATCCAGGTTCTCCAGCGCTGGCCAGCCCGGCTCAAACTCAAAGTTCGCCTTACGCAACGGCACCGCCACCTCGAACATCCCTTCGTGATGGGTAAACGGGAACTGCTGGGGGTTGCCGGCGAAGAGCAGCGTGGCGTTCTTCACCTCGCCCCCTTTAATCGCCCCACTCAGATAGTTGGTGAGGGATTTGCCCATCAGGGGTTCAGGGAAGTAGCGCCAGGCGTCACCGGCGTGAGTCAGATTAATACCGGCCAGAATAGTAAGATGGGGTGCCCGATCCTTCTGCTGCTGATAGCGGAAATCACCGCGCGCCCACAGAGAGCGCGCCTGGACATCCAGCTGCTGACCGGAGAGCGTCAGTCCATCCTGCCCATACTGCCAGCGCAGTGCGCCACTGGCCTGTTTGATCTCGAGCGGCGCACGGAACATATCTCCGTAAGGCAGCGACGCCTTATGAAGATCAAAAGTGATGCGCCCGTCGGCTACGCCACCCGCCAGCGTGCCATCCAGGTTTTCCATGCCGGGCAGCAGCCGCCACTGCCGCCAGCTTAAATCGTGCCATTTGGCCTGAAAGCGCGTCAACTCCGGCTGTTGCAGCGGAATATCCACCGCCAGCGCGCTAAGCTGGCCGCGCGGCTGTAAGGCACGCCAGTTCTCCAGCAGCTCTGGTGATAGCCTGGCAAACAGCGGGATCAGCGGTTCAACGTGTTGAAGATCGAGATCGCTGGCGCGTACCCGGAGTTCCGGTTGCGCCTCCGTCCCGGGTAACTGGTTATTCTCTGGCAGCCACAGCAATGAAAGCTGCCCGTGGGGCCAGGGCCGATCGTCCAGCATAAAACGGGTCTGTGGCACCTTCAGATCCCAGCCACCTTTAAAACGGCTGATATGGGCCGTGAGATTATCAACGCTAAGGTGATGTGGCTGCGCATCGCCCTGCCAGTGAGCGCCGCCCTTTTTCAGCCAGATATCCCCGGCATAAACGTCACCGTTTTTCACCTCCATCCAGGCAGCAAGGCTAAAACGAGCACTTTCCAGGCGAGTATTATCGCGCATCCACTGCCCAAGCCAGGGTTTGACGTCTACCTCATCGGCCTGCATCCATACGCGTCCGGTGTCGAGATAGCCATTGCTGTCACGCAAATCAAGCCGCACCTGTACAACGCCATGCTGCCCGGTAATGCTGGAGAGACTGACCAGCCCTTCGGCACGATGGCGAGCCTTTTCATTCATCCAGGTCAGTTGTGGGATAGCCAATGTGGCCCGCTGATCCGCAGGCGTCAAAAAGCTGATTTCACTATCACGCAGGTCAAAATGGTCAAATTGACGTAGGAACAGATCGTTCAGGCGTTCGGTAGTGACATCTGACTTGCGGTTGTCGCCAAATGACAGAGCCGTATTGGTGGAGAGGCGTAAATGCCAGAAGGTGAGATCGCGGAATTGCCAACGCAGATGAAGTAATGACTGCCAGATATCCAGGGCCAGCGTAACGCGCTGGATCTTCAACGCCCCGCCATCAGGGAGAGCAGCCTCAATATCGGCAATCTCAAGGCGCGGGCCAAAGTTTTCCCAACTGCCCTGTAAAGCGCTGGCCTGCACCTTCATGCCCGTAGCCGCAGAGACATACTCAAGGATCGGCGTACGCCAGCTGTTCATGTGCGGCATCAGCAGACGCAGGCCACTGACCACTAGCGCGGTAACAACCACTAATGTTGCACAGGTCAGTAACAAAATCCTCGGCAGTTGCCTCACTCACCTCTCCTTGTTTTCTGCGAAAATGCACGCACGACCAATCATCTTCTTAGATAACCGGCGACAGATTTACATCATCACCACGTCAAATTGCTCCTGAGTATAGAGCGGTTCAACCTGGACTTTAACCTGTTTGCCGACAAAGATTTCCACCTCCGCCAGAGCATGTGATTCGTCACTTTTCAGCGCCTCTCCCACGGACGGCGAGGCGTAGACCAGGAAACGGTCAGACTCATAGGCATGATGTACACGCACTATCTCTCGCAAAATTTCGTAGCACACCGTCTCAACGGTTTTCAACGTGCCACGCCCTTTGCATACCGGGCAATCCTGGCACAGCACATGCTCAATACTTTCGCGCGTACGCTTACGCGTCATCTCAACCAGCCCCAGTTGAGAGAAACCGTTAACACCGGTTTTCACCCGGTCTTTACTCAACGCCTGTTCAAGCGAGTGCAGCACGCGACGGCGATGGTCTTCATTATTCATATCGATAAAGTCGATAATGATAATGCCCCCCAGATTACGCAGGCGTAGCTGGCGGGCAATCGCCTGTGTCGCTTCAATATTCGTATTGAAGATAGTCTCTTCCAGATTACGATGTCCGACAAACGCCCCGGTATTAATGTCGACAGTGGTCATCGCTTCCGTCTGATCGATAATCAGGTATCCACCGGACTTCAGCTCAACTTTACGATCGAGCGAGCGCTGAATTTCGTTTTCGACATCGAACAGGTCAAATATCGGCTGCTTGCCGGTGTACAGCTCCAGCTTCGCCGTCATTTCGGGAATGTATTCACTGGTAAATTCCAGCAGATGCTCGAAGCTTAGCCGGGAATCGATACGAATGCGATCCAGCGCGGCACCGGCAAAATCACGCAGGATGCGTTGCGACAAAGCCACCTCACCATACAGGCGGCAACGTGTCTTATTGCGCTTTTTACGCTCAATGACTTTGGTCCACAGACGCTTCAGGAACGCAGCGTCGGAAGCCAGCTCGTCCTCACCGACGCCTTCGGCGGCAGTGCGAATAATGTAGCCGCCCAGCTCATCACAGTAAGCTGCAACCACGGCTTTCAGGCGATTGCGTTCGGCTTCACTCTCAATACGCTGCGACACGCCAACATGTGAAGCGCCCGGCATAAAGACCAGATAGCGCGACGGTAAGGTAATATCGGTGGTGAGACGTGCTCCTTTGGTACCCAGTGGATCTTTCACCACCTGTACCATTAAATCCTGCCCCTGGCGCACCAGCTCGGAGATATCACGCACGATAAAGTTTTTCTTCTCGTCACCGGCCACGCACTCGGTATGCGGCATAATATCGGAGGCGTGCAGGAAGGCCGCTTTTTCCAGGCCGATATCAACAAATGCCGCCTGCATGCCGGGTAAAACACGGCTGACGCGCCCTTTGTAAATGTTGCCGACAATACCGCGACGCGCTTCGCGCTCAATATGGATTTCCTGCAGGATGCCACCGTCTATATAGGCAACCCGCGTTTCCGACGGAGTAATATTGACCAGTAGTTCAGCTGTCATTTCAACCTCTCACTTCACGTAACGCCTGAAAATGACGCCACAGTTCCGCCGTTTCCACTAAGGGCAGCCCGACCACCGCGTGATAACTTCCGTTAATTTTTCTGACAAAATTACCGCCCAGCCCCTGAATACCGTAGCTGCCCGCTTTATCCATCGGCTCTCCGCTGGCGATATATTGGGAGATATCTTCCGGTGTGAGCAGGCGGAATGTCACCTCGGTCACCACCAGGCAATCAAGCGTCTGTTGACGATCGGCCAGCGCCACCGCCGTCATAACATGATGGGTCTGTCCGGAGAGTTTTGCCAGCATGGCAGCGGCAGCGGTGGCATCAGCAGGTTTTTCCAGCACGTCGTTATTGAGTACGACAATCGTATCAGCGCCAAGCACCGGTAAATCGCACGGGGCAACGGCCACGCCAGCCTGCGCTTTGTCCCGTGCCAGGCGTTTAACATAGTGTTCTGCCGTTTCACCTTCACCCTGTTGCTCTGCAACATCCAAAGTCAGGCGTTCGAATGACAGGCCCAGTTGAGTCAGCAACTCGCGGCGGCGCGGAGAAGCGGAGGCCAGATACAGGGATAGCATATGAGTCCTTTATTGTACGGCAAACTGGCGGCGAATTTTTCTCATCAGTAAGAATAGCCACGGCCAGAGCACACCGTCGATAACGCTACTCCAGAAGATTTCCGGGCGGAAAGAGACATTCACCACCAAAAACTCTGACCAGAAGACAATGACGTCCACCGCCAGCGACAGCACGATCACCATCAGTGCCTGCTGCCAGAGTGCCAGATTGCGGAATAGCTGAAATTTAAAGGCGACCAGGTAAGCGACAATACTCAAAGCCAGCGCACGCACGCCGAGAGTTGAACCGGAGATGAGATCCATGATGGATCCCATCACAAATCCGGTCCCGACATTCACTCGATGTGGCAGCGCCAATACCCAGTAAATGATGATCAATAATAACCACGAGGGCCGGAAGTACAGCAGCTGATCCGGCCACGGCATGATTTGTAGTATTAACGCGACGAGGAAAGAGAGCCATATCACCCAACGGCCGTGGCTGCGGTAGTTGCTCAAGGCTGAGCTCCCTGCACCGCTGGCGATGGGGCCACGCTGCCTGCGGGTGAGATGGCTGATGCCGGCGGAGTCGGAGGACCGGCCATGTCGCTGGTTTGTGGCAGCACCTGCGGCATCATCTGCATCAGGCGTTCATTGGCGACGCGATGCACTTCATCCGGGGCCATTGGCATGGTGCCGTTGCGATCGGCCCCCCACAGCAGCAGAAGATAGCGCAAACGTTGCAGACCCGCTGTTGGACGGGCCTTAATCACCGTATAAGCGCGCTGGGTATCCAGTTTGACGGACGAGACGACCGCAACGGGATAACCTTCAGGGAAACGTCCACCGAGACCGGATGTCACCAGCACATCGCCAACGCGAATATCGGTGTTGCCCGGTAAATGCTCAAGCTGTAGATCTTCGGTACAGCTATTTCCAGCGGCTATCACGCGGATATCATTACGCAGTACCTGGATAGGCAGCGCGTGCGACGCATCGCAAATCAGCAGTACGCGGCTGGTCATTTTGCCCACCGCAACCACCTGACCGACGACACCTTTATCGCTGATCACTGGCTGTCCTTCATAAACGCCACTGATGCTACCTTTGTCGATCACCACCTGATCGGTGTAAGGATCGGTGCCGGTGGAGATCACTTGCGTCACCATTTTATGCTCGTCCTGACGCAACGGTGAACCCAGCAGTTCTCTGAGGCGCGCATTTTCCTGCCTGAACTGTCCCAGCATCAGCAATTCGCTGTTTTTCAGCATCAGTTCACGTTGTAACGCTTTGTTTTCCAGCTCGAGTTGCTGGCGCGAGGCCAATGTTTCAGAAACATTGTCCAAAATCTGGCGGGGGCCGTTGGCCAAGAAATAGAATGGACTAACGGCCGTGTCCATGTAGGTGCGGATCCGGGAGAATGCTCCCATACGACTGTCGGCAATAATCACGCCTATTGCCACTATAATCGCTAAAAATAAGCGTAATTGCAGGGAAGATTTCCTGCTGAACATCGGCTTCATAAACTCGGCGTATTCCTCGACAACATGAAAAAGGAGCGCGGGCAGCGGCCCATCGCTCCTTCAGGCAAATTATTCTTCGCTGAACAAATCGCCGCCGTGCATGTCGATCATCTCCAACGCTTTGCCGCCACCGCGTGCCACACAGGTCAGCGGATCTTCTGCAACCACTACGGGAATGCCGGTCTCTTCCATCAGCAGGCGATCAAGGTTGCGCAATAGCGCGCCGCCGCCGGTCAGAACCATGCCACGCTCGGAGATATCAGAGGCCAGTTCAGGAGGACATTGCTCCAGCGCAACCATCACCGCACTCACGATACCGGTTAGCGGCTCCTGTAGGGCTTCCAGGATCTCGTTGGAGTTCAGGGTGAATCCACGCGGAACCCCTTCGGCAAGGTTACGACCGCGCACTTCAATCTCACGCACTTCGTCGCCCGGATAGGCGGAACCAATGCCGTGCTTGATGCGTTCAGCGGTGGCTTCACCAATCAAAGAGCCATAATTACGGCGAACATAATTAATAATCGCTTCGTCGAAGCGGTCACCGCCGATACGCACGGAAGAAGAGTAAACCACGCCGTTCAGCGAGATCACCGCCACTTCAGTAGTGCCCCCACCGATATCAACCACCATAGAACCGGTTGCTTCAGAAACCGGCAAACCTGCACCGATAGCCGCCGCCATTGGCTCTTCAATGAGGAACACCTCACGCGCACCCGCGCCCTGAGCGGACTCACGGATGGCGCGGCGTTCTACCTGAGTGGCACCGACCGGCACGCAGACCAGCACGCGCGGGCTGGGACGCATAAAGCTGTTGCTGTGCACCTGTTTGATAAAGTGCTGCAACATCTTTTCGGTGACGAAGAAATCGGCAATCACGCCATCTTTCATCGGGCGAATAGCGGCGATATTGCCAGGGGTACGCCCCAGCATCTGCTTTGCATCATGACCGACTGCCGCTACGCTTTTGGGGGAACCGGCGCGATCCTGACGGATAGCAACAACGGAGGGCTCGTTAAGCACGATACCCTGCCCTTTCACGTAAATCAGGGTATTGGCAGTACCCAGGTCGATGGACAAGTCGTTGGAAAACATGCCACGGAATTTTTTAAACATACTAAAGGATAATCCTGCAAGCTGGGGGCGAAAAATAAAATCCGCTTACTCTACCAACCACGCGGAGCAGCGACAAGGCGCAAAAATGTCCCGCTCCGGTGAAAAATCATGCTATTTCGTGCCGAGAACACAACCTGTACGCCATTTGGCGCAACTGAGGCCGTCATTACGGCATTCAGCCTTGGTTTCAAGACGGATAAACGGACATAACATACATAAAAATTAACATTTTTAGTTCTGCCTCGGTCGGCGATAACGCCGCTCTCAACCACGACCGCGTAGGTATTCTACGTGAAAACCCGGTGAGCGTGAGACTAAACTCGATATCTTTGCGAATATTTTTTTACGCTGGTGTTAACCAGTTGGGAAGTGGCGAAAAAGTCCCCCTGCCCCCCGGTAACGCCCAGCTCTACCAACGTTTGCCACTCTTCTCTGGAATGTACACCTGCCGCAAAAACGTGGGCGGCGGTTTGCTTACAACTCTCAAGAAGACTTTGTACAAACAGCTGATTTTCGGTGCGTCTGTCGATATTACGCACCAGTCCCGGATGCAGTTTAATCAGCCGAATCTGGAACTGTTTGATGTAAGCGGTGCTCACCACCTTCAAACCCGCCTGATTAACCGCAACACGGCAACCAAAACCATAAAGCAAGCGGAAGACAGGCTCCAGACGATTAATGTGTTGACATACATCTGCTTCCGCAAGTTCAAATAAAATACGTTTTCTTTGCGATCGGGGGCATTGCAGCAGGGTATCGCGCAGCCAGCGCATGAACGGGCGTTGCAACAGTGAGTCGAGAGTCAGAGGAATTGTCAGGGTCTCTTCAGGCCACCATTCCGTCAGCGTCACGATGCGCTTCACCAGCAGGCGGTCGTAGCGTTCAGCCAGGCCCAGCTGTTGCAACATGGGCAGATACTCGGCCGACAACAGCTCTTTCTCACCGTCAAAAATACGTGGCATGATTTCGCGGTGATGCACCTGGCCCAGCCTGTTTACGGCGGGCTTCTGGTACAGTCGCGGGCCGCCATGATTGACGGTATTCTCCAGCAGGGTGCGCCACTTGACGCTACCACGTGCCAGATCCTGCTGCCCACCTTCGCCGACTGACCAGCTGTTACCGCCCTGTAACATGGCATGGCGCGTCGCCAGCTCGGCGTTATCCATCACCTGTTGCGTGCTCTGCCCGCTGTGCCAGCCGCTGATACCAATATGGATCATATCGTCGCGATCCACCATACGTGTCGACGGCAGGCTGTCGACCGCTTTAATCAGCTGTGAGGCGATCCCGTCCGCATCTTTTACGCTACGGTGCGGCAGCAAAACGGCAAAGTCACTGCGGAAATAACGCGCCAGTAATGCGCCGGGATAACGCAAAACGAACGTTGACAGCATATTGGCCAGAGCAAAAAGATATTCCTGTACCTCGACATGCCCCCAGCGCTCGCGCAGGGTGTCAAAATCGGGTAGACGGATCATCATCACCATGCCGTGCGTCCCCACCGCTTCGGGATCTTCCAGCAATGTGGTCAGTTGATTATCGAAAAACAGACGATTATTGAGGCCGGTACGCGCATCCTGTGCGGCAAAAGTGCGTATCAGCGTATCGATACGGTTGTGCTGTTCGCCCGCTTCTTTAAGATCGGACAACAGCAGATCGATGGCGCTGCTGGCCAGCGGCGGC
Source organism: Erwinia piriflorinigrans CFBP 5888 (assembly GCF_001050515.1). Lineage (GTDB taxonomy): Bacteria > Pseudomonadota > Gammaproteobacteria > Enterobacterales > Enterobacteriaceae > Erwinia > Erwinia piriflorinigrans. The sequence goes on along the minus strand of NZ_CAHS01000005.1, from coordinate 16,683 downwards.
CATTCATGAACCGACCCGGATCTCACATTGGCCCTGTCTCCTTTAATCACCGCCCCGGCGCGCGCTTCCAGGCGTTCCATTCCCTGTAACTGCCGGTAAAGCCAGCGATGCGCCTGCAACAGCAGCAGCATCATAATCACCACCACGGCGATAATCGCCGACAGGCTTGAGGCACCAATTAATGACGTAAACCAGGTGAGCGTAGAGTCGACCCACTGGATACGGATAACCATATCCCCATGTTGCGCCAGCAACAGTACGGTTTGGCGATAGCGGTTAGGCTCATCCTCCAACAGCGGCCTCTGATGGCGTATCACCTCAAACAGCGGCCTGTTGTCTTTAATAAGCTCTATGCGTTCTATTCGCAACGGACTCATGACCGGACGCAGCCAGGAGGCGATCTCTTGGGGAGACTGGGTAAATAATGCGCTATCAACTTCATCAGCCATAAGCTGAACCCGATACTCTGCCCGCTGGTTGCTAAGATAAAAGAAGCTCAGCACACAGCCGACCAACATTAACAGCATTGCCAGTGAACACAGCAGGGTAATAATTGCAGAGAGTTTGGTAGTTAATCGCATTCTTATGCCAGTTAAATGCGGTAGGCGACATGTCATTAACACAGTACCGCGAACTGTTTGTTAACGATCGTAGGCAACAGGATGTCAGACTGTAGCGGCAGATGAAAATAACACATCGTGTCCAATAAATGCTTGCTTCGAATCAGATCAATATCCATTTTGGCGAGTATAGTCACAGCTGACCGCTTTTAGAGAATGATTATCCCGTTTTCAGGAGATCCTTATGCAAGCACTGGTTCTTGAACAGTCTTCAGGTGAAACCATCGCCACACTCAAACACCTGCCTGATGACAGCCTCCCGCCGGGCGATGTCACCGTCGACATTGACTGGTCCGGGATTAATTACAAAGATGCGCTGGCAATCACCGGTAAGGGCAAAATTATTCGCCAGTTCCCGATGGTGCCCGGTATCGATTTCGCCGGTAGAGTGCAGAGCAGCAGCGATGCGCGCTTTCAGCGCGGTCAGTCGGTACTGCTGACCGGCTGGGGCGTTGGCGAAAACCATTGGGGGGGGCTGGCTGAACGGGCACGCGTCAAAGCAGACTGGCTGGTGCCGATGCCGCAGGGCCTGGATGCCCGCAAGGCGATGATCGTCGGCACGGCAGGTTTCACCGCCATGCTCTGCGTGATGGCGCTGGAGGAAGGCGGCGTGACGCCAGATGGCGGTGACGTGCTGGTGACGGGCGCCAGCGGCGGAGTCGGCAGCACTGCCGTCGCGCTGCTCAGCGCGCTCGGTTACCGGGTCGTTGCCGTGAGCGGTCGTGAATCAACCCATGGCTATCTACGCCAGCTGGGGGCCAGCGAGGTTCTGCCGCGCAGCGCGTTCAGCGAACGATCTCGTCCGCTGGAGAAACAACGCTGGGCCGGAGCGATAGATACCGCCGGTGGCGAGGTGCTGGCCAGCGTGCTGGCGCAAACCCATTATAATGGAGTGGTCGCCGCCTGCGGGCTGGCGGGGGGAACCGATCTGCCCACCAGCGTCATGCCTTTTATCCTGCGTAACGTGCGTCTACAGGGCGTCGATTCGGTGATGACTCCCGTCGCACGCCGTCATCAGGCCTGGCAGCGTTTGCAGCAGGTGTTGCCCGCGACGTTTTATCAGCAGGCCACCACCGAAGTCTCACTGACTGAAGCGGTGGATGCGGCAGAAAAACTGCTCAATAATCAGCTAACCGGGCGCACGTTGGTGCGTATCCGTTAACCGTTTGCTCGCGAAAAACGCAATGATTCATTACCACAGGCAGGGCCACAGATGAAAGCCGTTAACCAACTGACAGAAAATGACGTCACGCCAGAGAGCCTGTTTCATGCTCGTCGCCGTGCGGTGCTAAAAATGCTGGGTTTGAGCGCGGCGGCGCTGTCCCTGCCCGGTGCTGCGCACGCCGACCTCCTTTCATGGTTTAAAGGCAGCGATCGTCCGCGCGCCGCTGCAGGCCGACCGCTTGATTTCAGTCAACCACAGCAGTTCCAGGCCAACCTGCCGCTGACGCCGGAAGAGAAAGTGACGGGTTACAATAACTTCTATGAGTTCGGGCTGGATAAAGCCGACCCGGCCGCCCATGCGGGAACGTTGAAAACCACCGACTGGAAAATTGAAATTGATGGTGAAGTGGCAAAACCCCTGACGCTAAACATGGATGACATTTTTAAACGCTTTGCGCAGGAGCAACGTATTTATCGCATGCGCTGTGTGGAAGGCTGGTCAATGGTGATCCCCTGGGTTGGCTTTGAGCTGGGCAAGCTGTTGCAGGCTGCCGAACCCACCAGCAACGCCCGCTTTGTGGCTTTCCACACGCTGTACGCGCCGGACCAGATGCCGGGCCAACAGGATCGCTTTATTGGCGGTGGGCTGGATTATCCTTATGTTGAAGGGCTGCGGCTGGATGAAGCCATGCATCCCCTGACCCTGTTAACCACCGGCGTTTATGGCAAGGCTTTGCCGCCGCAGAACGGCGCACCGATCCGCCTGACCGTGCCGTGGAAATACGGTTTTAAAGGCATTAAATCTATTGTAAAAATCAGCCTGGTCAAGGAGATGCCGCCTACCACATGGAACCTGTCAGCACCGAATGAATATGGGTTCTACGCTAACGTCAATCCACACGTTGACCATCCGCGCTGGTCACAGGCGACTGAACGCGTGATTGGCTCCGGCGGTATTCTTGATGTGCAGCGCCAGCCGACTCTGCTGTTCAATGGCTATGCCGACCAGGTAGCTTCACTGTATCGCGGTCTCGACCTGCGGGAGAACTTCTGAGATGGTGCGCCTGACCCTACCCCAGATCGGCTGGCTGAAGGTGCTGCTGCATCTGGCGGGTTTTCTGCCGCTGCTGTGGCTGCTGCTTACCCTCAATCAGGGTGGGTTCAGCGCCGATCCGGCGAAGGATATTCAGCATTTTACCGGCAGGATGGCGCTGAAGTTTCTGCTGGCCACACTCGCGGTGACCCCGCTGGCGCGTTACGCTAAACAGCCGTTGCTGATCCGCGTAAGGCGTCTGCTCGGACTCTGGTGTTTTGCCTGGGCATCGCTGCATCTGGTGAGCTACTCTCTGCTAGAACTCGGCATCAATAACCTGGGTCTGCTGGGATCTGAGCTGATTTCGCGTCCTTATCTGACGCTGGGCATTGTCAGTTGGGTGATTTTGCTGTCGCTGGCGCTGACCTCATTCCAGCGTGCGCAACGCAAACTCGGTAAGCGCTGGCAAACGCTGCATAACGCCATCTATCTGATGGCAATACTCGCGCCGATTCACTATTTGTGGTCGGTAAAAACGTATTCGCCCCAGCCGTGGATTTACGCGTTAATCGCCGCGTTCCTGTTGGCATGGCGCTATAAAAAGCTGCGCAAGTGGCTGGCGCGCTAACGTAAACGGTGCTTTATCACCGGCTTCTTGCTGCCAGTCTCTCGCTGCCGATAACCAACTTCGCTGATACGCCCCCGACTTATCGGCGAAATGCATTGATATGGTTACAATGGCCGCCTTTCCCGGCCGCCTTTCACCAATTTTCATCTGAAAAGGTGACAAACTGGCTTTAGCCATGTATTTTGTGCGATGCCTAAATTATCGCGGGAGATGGCAGCAAAATGAGCGACAAGTTGCATGTACTGCTTTTGAACGGCCCCAATCTGAATCTGCTGGGTACGCGTGAGCCGGAAAAATACGGCCATACCTCGCTGGACGAGATTGTCAGTGAGCTGACACGGCAGGCCAATGCGCTGGGCGTCACGCTTAGCCATCTCCAGTCCAATGCGGAACATGCGCTAATCGACCGCATTCATCAGGCGAAAGGCAATGTCGATTATATCGTCATTAACCCGGCAGCGTTCACCCACACCAGCGTGGCGCTGCGTGATGCGTTACTGGCCGTCAGCATACCGTTTATTGAGGTTCACCTGTCAAACGTGCATGCTCGCGAGCCTTTTCGCCATCACTCGTATCTTTCTGATATTTCTACCGGTGTGATCTGTGGACTTGGCGTCGACGGTTATTCCTGGGCTTTACAGACGGCAGTTAAACGCCTGTCACCATCTAATTAAACAGAGTACGGAACCACACTCATGGATATTCGTAAGATTAAAAAACTGATCGAACTGGTTGAAGAATCAGGCATCGCTGAACTGGAAATCTCTGAAGGCGAAGAGTCCGTTCGCATCAGCCGTGCCCCGGTCAATACCGGTTACCCAATGATGCAGCAGGCTTATGCAGCCCCAATGATGCAGCAGCCCGCTCTGGCAACCGCCGTCGCTCCGGCCGCCGCTCCAGCGATGGAAGCACCTGCTGCTGCCGAGATCAGTGGCCATATCGTGCGTTCTCCTATGGTCGGTACTTTCTACCGCACTCCAAGCCCTGACGCAAAGGCGTTTGTGGAAGTCGGTCAGAAAGTTAACGTCGGTGACACCCTGTGCATCGTTGAAGCAATGAAAATGATGAACCAGATCGAAGCCGATAAGTCCGGCACCGTGAAAGCGATTCTGCTCGAAAGCGGTCAGCCTGTTGAATTTGACGAGCCGCTGGTCGTCATCGAATAACGAGGCCAACCATGCTGGATAAAATTGTAATTGCTAACCGTGGTGAAATTGCGCTGCGTATTCTGCGCGCCTGTAAAGAGCTGGGTATTAAAACAGTCGCAGTGCACTCCACGGCGGATCGCGACCTGAAGCATGTGCTGCTGGCAGATGAAACCGTCTGTATTGGCCCACCTCCTTCAGTAAAGAGCTACCTGAATATCCCGGCACTGATTTCTGCCGCCGAGATCACCGGTGCGGTAGCGATCCACCCTGGCTACGGCTTCCTCTCCGAGAATGCGGACTTCGCCGAGCAGGTTGAGCGTTCAGGCTTTATCTTTATCGGCCCGAAAGCGGACACCATTCGCCTGATGGGCGATAAAGTGTCGGCGATCACCGCGATGAAGAAAGCGGGCGTGCCTACGGTGCCAGGCTCTGACGGCCCATTGACCGAGGATATGGATAAGAATCGTGCCTTTGCGAAACGCATCGGTTACCCGGTGATTATCAAAGCCTCTGGCGGCGGCGGCGGTCGTGGTATGCGCGTGGTGCGTAGCGACAAAGACTTGGAACAGTCGATAAACATGACGAAAGCGGAAGCCAAAGCGGCTTTCAATAACGACATGGTTTATATGGAAAAGTACCTGGAAAACCCGCGCCATATCGAAATTCAGGTATTGGCAGACGGCCAGGGCAACGCGATCTATCTGGCCGAACGCGACTGCTCCATGCAGCGTCGTCACCAGAAAGTGGTGGAAGAAGCGCCAGCACCGGGCATCACCGAAGAAATGCGCCGCTATATCGGCGAGCGTTGCTCGAAAGCCTGTATCGACATCGGCTATCGCGGCGCAGGCACCTTCGAGTTCCTGTACGAAAACGGTGAGTTCTACTTCATTGAGATGAACACCCGTATTCAGGTTGAGCACCCGGTTACCGAGATGATCACTGGCGTTGACCTGATCAAAGAGCAGCTGCGTATCGCTGCCGGTCAGCCACTGTCGATCAAACAGGAAGAAGTGATTATTCGCGGTCACGCGGTGGAATGCCGTATCAACGCCGAAGATGCGAATACTTTTCTGCCAAGCCCGGGCAAAATTACCCGCTTCCACGCGCCAGGGGGTTTTGGCGTGCGTTGGGAATCCCATATTTACGCCGGTTACAGCGTGCCGCCGTACTATGACTCGATGATTGGAAAGCTGATCACCTATGGCGAAAACCGCGATGTGGCGATTTCACGCATGAAAAATGCGCTGGCTGAACTGATCATTGACGGGATCAAGACTAACGTCGAACTGCAGATGAAAATCATGTCGGACGAGAACTTCCAGCACGGTGGGACTAACATCCACTATCTGGAGAAGAAACTCGGCCTGCAAGAGAAGTAAGTGCGGCAGATGCCCGGTTCACCGGGTTGAGATCGACAGATGCAGGGGCCGATTAATCGGCCCCTTCTTATTGGGGAAGCGCATGGAAAAACGTTTTGTACAGGCCCATCGGGAAGCGCGCTGGTCGTTCGCGCTGGCGGTGGCCTATCTCGCCTGCTGGGCGCTGTCCGCCTGGCTATTGGATGACCAGCAGGGGCTAACCGGTTTACCCCACTGGTTTGAAATGGCCTGCCTGCTGGTGCCGCTGCTGTTTATTTTTCTTTGCTGGTTAATGGTGCGCGTTATCTTCCGCAATATCCCTCTGGAGGATAAAGGTGAAGCTTGAAATTATTCTGCCGCTGGCCGGTTATCTGCTGCTGGTGGCGGGCCTGTCAGTCTGGGCGATGCGCAAACGGCGCGAAGGGAGTTTCCTCACTGAATACTTCCTTGGCAGCCGCTCAATGGGCGGCTTCGTGCTGGCAATGACGCTGACGACCACCTATATCAGCGCCAGCTCGTTTATTGGCGGCCCCGGTGCAGCGTATAAATACGGTCTGGGCTGGGTTCTGCTGTCGATGGTACAGGTCCCGGCAGTCTGGCTTTCACTGGGAGTGCTCGGCAAGAAATTCGCCATCCTGGCACGGCGTTACCATGCCGTCACGCTAAACGATATGCTGTATGCGCGCTATCGCAGCCCGCTGCTGGTGTGGCTGGCCAGCATCAGCCTGCTGATCGCCTTTATTGGCGCGATGACCGTGCAATTCGTTGGCGGTGCGCGCCTGCTAGAAACGGCGGCAGGTATTCCCTACGACAGCGGGCTGCTGATCTTTGGCGGCACTATCGCGCTGTATACCGCCTTTGGCGGTTTCCGCGCCAGCGTGCTCAACGATGCCATGCAGGGGCTGGTAATGCTGGCTGGCACCGTCCTGCTGCTGGTTGCCGTGATACATGCGGCTGGCGGCTTGCATAACGCGGTGAATACCCTGCAACGCATCGATCCCCAACTAGTTTCTCCCTCTGGCGTGGGCGACATTCTGACCCCCACTTTCCTCGCCTCATTTTCGGTTTTGGTCTGCTTTGGCGTGATTGGCCTGCCGCATACGGCGGTACGCTGCATCTCTTATAAGGACAGTAAGGCGGTCCATCTGGCCATTCTGCTTGGCACCATCGTGGTGGCCGTGCTGATGCTGGGTATGCACCTGGCAGGCGCGTTGGGCCGAGCGGTGATCCCGGATTTGCAGATCCCTGACAGCGTGATCCCGACGCTGATGATCGCGGTATTGCCGCCGCTGGCAGCCGGGATCTTTCTGGCGGCACCGATGGCGGCGATCATGTCGACGATTAATGCCCAGCTGCTACAATCGTCGGCGACCATTGTGAAAGATCTCTATCTGCGGATATACCCGCACCAGATGAATAATGAGCCACGGCTGAAACGGCTCTCTTCTCTGGTTACCCTGGTGCTGGGCCTGCTGCTGCTGCTGGCGGCATGGCATCCACCGCAGATGATTATCTGGCTCAACCTGCTGGCCTTTGGCGGGCTGGAGGCGGTGTTCCTGTGGCCGCTGGTGCTCGGCCTGTACTGGGAGAAAGCCAATGCCGCTGGCGCACTGAGCAGTATGATCTGCGGAGCTGCCTGTTATACCCTGCTGGCCAGCCTGTCACTGCAACCCTGGGGATTCCACCCGATTGTGCCAGCGCTGCTGCTCAGCCTACTGGCGTTTATTATTGGCAACCGTTTTGGCCGCCCGGCGGCCGCCACAACGTCTGCCTCCACCCTGTTTGAATAAAGAGATCCGTTATGCCCTGGATACAGATGAAGATAAATACCAGCGGCGCTCAGGCTGAAGAGCTGGGTGACGCGCTGATTGAGAACGGTGCCGTGTCGGTAACCTTCCAGGATACCCATGACAACCCGGTGTTTGAACCGTTGCCGGGCGAAACGCGCCTGTGGGGCGATACCGACGTCATCGGCCTGTTTGACGCCGAAACCGAGATGGCAGACGTGATTGCCGGGCTGGAACACCATCCCCTGCTGGGCAGCGGTTTCCACCATAAGATTGAACAGATTGAAGATAAGGACTGGGAGCGTGAGTGGATGACCAACTTCCACCCGATGCGTTTCGGCCAACGTCTGTGGATCTGCCCAAGCTGGCGCGACGTGCCAGACCCGGAAGCGGTGAACGTGATGCTCGATCCGGGGCTGGCATTTGGTACCGGCACCCATCCCACCACGGCCCTGTGCCTGGCATGGCTTGATGGACTCGACCTGACCGGTAAGACAATTATCGATTTCGGCTGTGGTTCCGGCATTCTGGCCATCGCCGCGCTGAAACTGGGAGCCGCCGCCGCTATCGGTATTGATATCGATCCCCAGGCCATTCAGGCAAGCCGGGACAATGCCGAACGTAATGGGGTTTCAGACCGTCTGTCACTTTATCTGCCGCATCAGCAGCCGGATAACCTGATTGCCGATGTGGTCGTCGCTAATATTCTGGCAGGCCCGCTGCGTGAGCTGGCACCATTAATTAGCGTTCTGCCGAAACAGGGCGGGCATCTCGGCCTGTCTGGCGTGCTCTCCAGCCAGGCTTCGGGCGTCTGCGAAGCCTACGCCGATCTCTTTGAGCTTGATGCCGTAGCCGAGAAAGAAGAGTGGTGCCGCATTACCGGCATACGGCGTTAAGCCAGGGCACTGGCACAGCCTGTCGCCGCTGTGCCAGTGCTTTCTTCACGTCACATGTTTTGTTTAACAGGCAAAATAACGTGGTTTATGTTGATATCTTACTGACAAGAAAAGAAAATTCTCTGTACGTAATTTGGTCATATTTTCCTAACTTGTTGTTAAACATAATAATATTACATAAGGTCGATGCTGATTTCATTTTACCTTACTCTGCAACGGTGTATTGTTCAAAGTTTGGCCTTTCATCTTCCTGAAAAAATGCGTAATATACGCCGCCTTGCGGACACACTATGGTCACTTTTTTTTCATGCGCATAGGAAATCACCAGCTTCGTAATCGTTTGATTGCGGCACCAATGGCCGGGATCACTGACAGGCCATTCAGAACCCTTTGCTATGCAATGGGCGCTGGTATGACCGTCTCCGAGATGATGTCGTCGAACCCCGAGGTCTGGGCCAGCGATAAATCCCGGTTGCGTATGGTTCACAGTGACGAACCTGGTATTCGTACCGTGCAAATTGCCGGTTGTGACCCGACAGAGATGGCAGGAGCCGCGCGCATTAATGCTGCATCAGGCGCACAGGTGATCGACATCAACATGGGATGCCCAGCCAAAAAAGTGAATCGCAAGATGGCGGGTTCGGCGCTGCTGCAACACCCTGAGCTGGTGAAGTCTATCCTTTCAGCCGTGGTGAATGCAGTTGACGTGCCCGTGACCTTAAAGATTCGCACCGGCTGGGACAGCGACAACCGCAACTGCGTAGAGATTGCCCAATTGGCTGAACGTTGTGGTATTCAGGCCCTGACCATTCATGGACGCACCCGCGCCTGTTTGTTCAACGGTGAAGCTGAATACGACAGCATTCGGACAGTTAAGCAGAACGTATCCATTCCGGTTATCGCGAATGGAGACATTACTGACCCGCATAAAGCCAGAGCGGTACTTGACTATACGGGGGCTGATGCCCTGATGATAGGACGGGCTGCTCAGGGAAGACCGTGGATCTTCCGGGAAATCCAGCATTATCTGGACACTGGGGAGCTGCTGGCACCGATGCCATTGGCTGAAGTCAAGCGCTTGCTCATCGGGCACTTACGGGAACTGCACGACTTTTATGGTCAGCGCAAGGGATACCGTATTGCCCGGAAGCACGTCTCCTGGTATCTGCAGGAGCACGCCCCAAACGACCAGTTTCGGCGCACATTCAACGCCATTGAGGATGCCAGCGAACAGCTGGAGGCGTTGGAGGCATACTTCGAAAATCTTGCGTAATTAGAAATAAAGAGCTGACAGAACTATGTTCGAACAACGCGTAAATTCTGACGTACTGACCGTATCTACCGTAAACTCACAGGATCAGGTGACCCAAAAGCCACTGCGTGATTCGGTCAAACAGGCACTGAAGAACTATTTTGCTCAACTAAATGGTCAGGATGTTAATGATCTGTATGAGCTGGTACTGGCTGAAGTAGAACAGCCTCTGTTGGACATGGTGATGCAATACACCCGTGGCAACCAGACCCGTGCAGCCCTGATGATGGGCATCAACCGCGGTACACTGCGTAAGAAGCTGAAAAAATACGGCATGAACTAATAGCCCCCGGCTATCATGTTGTTTTAAAAGCGCTTATTCCCTAGGGGTAAGCGCTTTTTTATTATCCAGGCCGACAGCGGGAAGCAGCGTAAACAATCAACACAAAGCCAGCGATATCATAAAACGCTGTTTTAAGAAAATACCTGTTAATCTCATAAAGCAGAATCGGTATCTTATGTATAAAATAGCCCGTTATGGACATCTCTTCGCAGAGCCCTCACCATCTCTACTACGCTGCACGCACATCCCACGAGTGTAAAGTTTTCGTCAAGAGTAGAATGTGGCTAAACCATCGTCCTGAACAGGTGTCCGAGTCATTGTATCGCAACTGCCAAGCTTCATGATGCGTTACAGGTTCTCTTACCCTTAATGTCTGAATGAGTATTTATGAAGCAGTCACAGAATTTCCACAGAAGCTTTCTGCATCCACGTTACTGGTTAACCTGGTTTGGCGTTGGCGTTTTATTTCTGCTGGTCCAGCTCCCCTATCCGCTGCTGCACAAGCTGGGCACTTGGATGGGGCGAACCTCAATGCGTTTTATGAAGCGCCGCGTCTCAATCGCACGCCGTAATCTGGAACTCTGTTTTCCAGAGATGGACAAAGACAATCTGGAACGATGCATTATCGGTAATTTCGAATCGCTTGGCATGGGATTGTTGGAAACCGGCATGGCATGGTTCTGGTCCGACCGTCGGGTGAAACGTTGGTTTAGCGTCAAAGGTCTGCACAACCTACAGGCTGCGCAGGCAAATGGTCGCGGAGCACTGATTATCGGCGTGCACTTCATGTCTCTTGAGCTGGGCGGCCGCACTATGGGCATGTGTCAGCCAATGATGGCGATGTATCGTCCGCACAATAATAAACTGATGGAATGGGTGCAGACAAAAGGCCGCATGCGTTCCAATAAGGCAATGATCAACCGGCGTGACCTGCGCGGCATGGTTCAGGCGCTGAAGCATGGAGAAGCCGTCTGGTTTGCCCCAGATCAGGATTACGGCCCCAAAGGCAGCGTTTTTGCCCCGCTGTTCGCCGTCCCAGAGGCAGCTACCACCAGCGGAACCTGGATGCTGGCGCGAATGGCCAAACCTGCGTTAATTACCGTGGTACTTCTGCGCAAAGAAGACGGTAGCGGTTACGAGCTGGTGATCCAGCCAGAGCTGAAGGATTATCCGATTGAAAGCGAGCAGCAGGCTGCTGAATATATGAACCGGGTGATTGAGCGCGAAATTATGCGTGCGCCGAACCAATACATGTGGCTGCATCGCCGTTTTAAAACACGACCTGCCGGTGCCAGCTCATTATATTAACCCGCCCTCTACTCCTCAGCGCCTGCGGGCGCTGAACGCCTCAAAACCCCAATGTTTGCTCGTCCATAGCCCCATGTCGCCCGCTGGTCCCCACAGCTGAAACGATTCGCACCGCTTGTGCTCTTCCCCACTAATTTTGCCCTATCCTGGTGCAAACCATCAGGCTAAACCGCAAATCATTAGTATTAAATGCCTAAAACATTCAATAAATTCAGACTGATGAAACTCTGGCATCCTCCTTGCAATGCTGTGTATGGCTTCGGCTACAGACAGGCAAAGCGCACCAAAGCGTACGCCAAAAATAATAAATGCAATCGCTACACAGGACGCTTTATGAAAAAGATGATGCTCTCCACGCTGATTAGCGCAGCAGCACTGCTTTCGCTTGCCAATCAGGCTCATGCCGGCACCACGCTGGATGCAATAAAAAAGAAAGGCTTTGTTCAGTGCGGTATCAGCGACGGGCTGCCTGGCTTCTCCTATGCGGATGCCAGCGGTAAATTCAGCGGCATCGATGTCGACGTCTGCCGCGCTGCCGCTGCCGCAGTGCTGGGTGATGCAGGAAAAGTGAAATATACCCCGCTAACGGCCAAAGAACGCTTTACCGCTTTGCAGTCCGGTGAAGTGGACATTCTTTCACGTAACACCACTTGGACCTCCTCACGTGACGGCGGCATGGGCTTTATTTTCGCTGGCGTAAACTACTACGACGGCATCGGCTTCTTAACCCACCAGAAAGCAGGGCTGAAAAGCGCGAAAGAGCTGGACGGCGCAACCGTCTGTATTCAGGCCGGTACTGATACCGAACTGAACGTCGCCGACTATTTCAAAGCAAACAAAATGCAGTACACCCCAGTAACCTTCGACCGCTCTGACGAATCGGCGAAAGCGCTGGACAGCGGCCGCTGCGATACTCTTGCCTCTGACCAGTCACAGCTGTATGCGCTACGCATCAAGCTGGGTAAACCTGACGACTTTATCGTTCTGCCGGAAGTGATCTCTAAAGAGCCGCTGGGGCCAGTGGTGCGCCGCGATGATGATGACTGGTTTACCATCGTAAAATGGTCACTGTACGCCATGCTGAATGCCGAAGAGATGGGGATTACCTCTAAAAACGTCGATAGCATGTCAGCTAAGCCATCCAACCCGGATATGGCACATCTGCTTGGTGCAGAGGGTGACTTCGGTAAAGATCTGAAGCTGGACAACAAATGGGCTTATCACATCATTAAGCAAGTGGGTAACTATCAGGAAGTCTTTGACCGCAATGTCGGAAAAGACAGCCAGCTGAAAATTGCCCGTGGTCAGAATGCGCTGTGGAACAATGGCGGTATTCAATACGCACCGCCTGTACGTTAACACCTCCGATTAGCGGGCACCGCAATGCCGGTGCCCACCTGTGAATTTTCGTCACTGAGGTTTTATCATGTCTCCACGCCCAGCCGTAAAAAGGGACTTTTCCCTTGGTCATCCTGCGGTGCGCGCCTGGCTTTTCCAGATTGTTGCGGTCGCCACGGTTCTTCTGGTTGCAGGATATTTGATCCATAACACCATCAATAATCTTGCCAGCCGTGGCATTACTTCCGGATTTGGTTTCCTTGAACGTAGCGCTGGCTTCGGCATCGTCCAGCATCTGATTGATTACTCGGAAGGGGATAGCTATGCCCGCGTATTTCTGGTCGGGTTAACCAATACCCTGCTGGTCTCCGCGCTCTGTATCGTTTTCGCATCATTACTGGGATTTTTTGTTGGCCTGGCGCGCCTGTCTGACAACTGGCTGCTGCGTAAATTATCCACTGTTTATGTCGAGACGTTCCGCAATATCCCTCCGCTGTTGCAGATCTTTTTCTGGTACTTTGCAGTACTGCGCAACCTGCCAGGGCCACGCCAGGCGATGAATGCCTTCGACCTGGCCTTTGTCAGTAATCGTGGACTCTATATTCCGTGGCCTGAATATGCCGCAGGAACCGTCCCCTTCCTGCTTGCTCTGCTGCTGGCGATAGCAATGACAACAGGCCTGTTCCGCTACAACAAACAGCATCAGCTGAAAACCGGGCGACTGCGTCATACATGGCCCGCCGCTGTCGCTATGTTGATCCTGTTTCCGTTGGTGGCTTTTCTGCTGGCAGGCAGCCCGATGCACTGGGATATCCCGCAGCTGCGCGGCTTTAATTATCGTGGTGGTTTTGTCCTGATCCCGGAACTGGCCGCACTCACCCTGGCGCTGTCGATCTATACCTCCACGTTTATTGCCGAGGTGATACGTTCAGGGATCCAGTCGGTGCCATATGGTCAGCATGAAGCCGCATCTTCTCTCGGTCTGCCGCATGCGGTCACGCTACGCCAGGTGATTATTCCGCAGGCGATGCGCGTTATTATTCCCCCGTTGACCAGTCAGTATCTGAATATCGTCAAGAACTCCTCGCTGGCAGCGGCGATTGGCTATCCCGATATGGTGTCGTTGTTTGCCGGTACGGTGCTTAACCAGACGGGACAGGCGATTGAAACCATCGCGATTACTATGGGGGTTTATCTCATCATCAGCCTGTCGATTTCGCTGTTAATGAACATCTACAACCGCAAAATCGCCCTGATTGAACGCTAGAGACGAGAATATTATGACTGTTATCACTCATGAAACGTCACCCCCCGACAGCAATGCACTCTCACGTTCTGTCGCATGGGCCAGAAAAAACCTTTTCTCAAGCATCGGTAATTCTCTGCTAACGCTGTTATGCCTATGGATTATGTGGGAAGCGCTTCCTCCTGCTCTCAGCTGGCTGGTATTCCAGGCCAACTGGGTAGGTGATACGCGCGCAGACTGTAGCAAAGAGGGGGCCTGCTGGGTATTTATCCATGCACGCTTTGGTCAACTGATGTACGGGCTTTATCCCCATGAGCTGCGCTGGCGCATTAATCTGGCGCTGGTCATCGGCCTGCTGTCGATCGTCCCGATGTTCCTGAAAAACCTGCCGCGTCGTGGAAGCTACATTGTTGGTTGGGCGCTGCTTTATCCACTGCTGGTATGGCTACTGATGTATGGCGGATGGCTGGGGCTGGATCGAGTGGAAACCCGTCAGTGGGGTGGTCTGACCCTGACGCTGATTATTGCTGCGGTCGGTATCGCTGGCGCATTGCCCACAGGCGTTCTATTGGCTCTGGGTCGACGATCGCAAATGCCGGTTGTCCGCACCTTGTGCGTATTATTCATTGAGTTCTGGCGTGGCGTTCCGCTTATCACCGTTCTGTTTATGTCCTCGGTGATGCTACCGCTGTTTATGGCGGAAGGCAGCTCCATCGATAAGCTGATACGCGCTTTGGTTGGGGTGACCCTGTTCCAGTCTGCCTATGTCGCTGAAGTGGTGCGAGGCGGCCTGCAGGCGCTGCCCAAGGGCCAATACGAAGCTGCCGAGTCGCTGGCGTTGGGTTACTGGAAAACGCAGGCACTGGTGATCCTTCCTCAGGCGCTGAAACTGGTTATACCGGGGCTGGTAAACACCATTATTGCCCTGTTTAAAGATACTAGCCTGGTGATCATCATCGGACTGTTCGATCTGTTTAGCAGCGTGCAACAGGCTACCGTGGACCCCGCCTGGCTGGGGATGTCCACTGAAGGCTATGTTTTCGCAGCCCTTATCTATTGGATTTTCTGTTTTAGTATGTCGCGCTATAGCCAGCATCTGGAGAAGCGCTTCCACACCGGGCGTACACCGCACTAAGGTTAATAATATGACGAGTATAACGAGCCAGGCTGACAACGCGATGATGATAACGCTTGAAAACGTTAACAAATGGTACGGGCAGTTTCATGTGCTGAAGGATATCAACCTACAGGTAAAACCACGCGAACGTATCGTACTCTGCGGCCCTTCTGGATCCGGAAAATCGACGACCATACGCTGTATCAACCACTTGGAAGAGCATCAACAGGGACGTATTGTTGTCGACGGAACCCTGCTGAATGACGATCTGCGCAATATCGAACGTGTGCGTACTGAAGTGGGAATGGTATTTCAGCACTTTAATCTGTTCCCGCATTTGAGCGTTTTACAGAACTGTACGCTTGCCCCCATTTGGGTGCGTAAGACGCCGAAGAAGGAAGCAGAAGAGCTGGCAATGCACTATCTGGAACGCGTACGTATTGCTGAACACGCGCATAAGTTCCCCGGTCAGCTATCGGGTGGCCAGCAGCAGCGCGTGGCGATTGCCCGTTCTCTGTGCATGAAACCCAAAATTATGCTGTTTGATGAACCGACCTCCGCGCTGGATCCAGAGATGGTAAAGGAAGTACTGGATACAATGATTAGCCTGGCAGAAGACGGTATGACCATGCTGTGCGTTACTCATGAAATGGGCTTTGCCCGCACCGTTGCCGACCGGGTGATCTTTATGGATCGCGGTGAAATTGTTGAGCAGGCCCCGCCACAGCAGTTTTTTGCTAATCCAGAGTCTGAGCGTACTCGCGCTTTCCTCTCGCAGGTGATCCACTGACTTAGCTCACTCCCCCGGTAACATACAAAACTCTCT
The DNA here is from genome assembly GCF_001050515.1 of Erwinia piriflorinigrans CFBP 5888. GTDB lineage: Bacteria > Pseudomonadota > Gammaproteobacteria > Enterobacterales > Enterobacteriaceae > Erwinia > Erwinia piriflorinigrans. The sequence continues at coordinate 619 of NZ_CAHS01000005.1, read as the reverse complement.
TCCAGAAATGGGGGGAGTTTTTATTTGCAATTCATCACTTATGGATCTAACTACCGACAAGCAGTGCTTTTTAACAGGGGTTTTCGGACTTCATAAAGCAAAAGGCCATCCCGAAGGATGGCCTTTTGCTTTATTTGATGCCTGCCAGTTTATGAATGACTCCGTCATTCACCCTTCGGGCCGTCGCGCGCGACGTTCAGAAGACTTCGTCTTCTGTCCTACTCTCTTTCGAGCAGGCAACTGCCTTCAGACCGCAGAGTGCACACAACGCAAAAAGGCCATCCCGGAGGATGGCCTTTTGCTTTATTTGATGCCTGGCAGTTCCCTACTCTCGCATGGGGAGACCCCACACTACCATCGGCGCTACGGCGTTTCACTTCTGAGTTCGGCATGGGGTCAGGTGGGACCACCGCGCTACAGCCGCCAGGCAAATTCTTTATTTGCCGAACTCACGCTATTTTACTGGTGCTGATACCCAGAGTCGAACTGGGGACCTCACCCTTACCAAGGGTGCGCTCTACCAACTGAGCCATATCAGCACACTCAATTTTTAAGGGCGACACTAATGTCACCCTTATTTATTTGATGCCTGGCAGTTCCCTACTCTCGCATGGGGAGA
>NZ_CAHS01000004.1 GCF_001050515.1 Erwinia piriflorinigrans CFBP 5888 | reverse complement strand
TGGAGGCGCATTATAGGGAGTTCTCGACCGGTGACAAGGGTTTATTGCAAAAAAATGACTGAGCGCCTCATTTTTCATCGAAACGTGTTTTTTTACTGCAATTTGCTGGATAATTCAGCAAATTCATGGGCAAAACGGCTCACCTGCTGCCAGTCGGTGTACTCGACTTCTTTACTGGTATCCGTTTCACCCTTCGTCATACGCATAATCAGCTGAATCATCGTGCGATCTACAAAGCCATATAGTGGGTAACGCAGTGCGCCTGCAAAAACCGCACAGCAGTCAGGTTCCCACGGTGACTGAAGCAAGAACTTACGGGTATAAGCGTTGGTCTGCGGCGTGCGCTTCTCCGGCTTACGCGCCGTCAGGTTCACAGAGAAGAAACCACTGCTGCGCTGCTGCAATGCATTGAGATGTCGTTTCACAAATTTCGCAACGACCGGCTGGAAATGGCCGTAACGGATCGATGCACCAATCAGCACCCTGTCATATTGCGCCCAGTCGATGTCGTCAACATGTTGGATGTTGAAAACATCACATTCACGCTGCTCTTTAAGGAGGTTAGCGATATAAAAAGCAATCTGACGGGTTTGACCATCACGACTGGAAAACAGAATTAGCGCTTTCATTATTAAACTCTCGCTTACTCACGCCAGAATGTTGGCGTAAACAGAACCAATAAGGTAAAGACTTCAAGACGCCCGAACAGCATCGTCAAAATCAGGATCCACTTAGCAGTGTCATTCATTGAAGTGAAGTTATCCGCCACTACCCCTAATCCTGGCCCAAGGTTATTCAACGTAGCAGCAACCGCTGCAAATGCCGAAAAATCATCAACGCCGGTAGCAATAATTGCCAGCATGCTGAGAATAAACACCAGAGCATAGGCAGAGAAGAATCCCCATACCGCTTCAAGGATACGTTCAGGCAACGCACGATTGCCCAGCTTGATGGTATAAACCGCATTAGGGTGCACCAGCCTTTTCAACTCACGCGATCCCTGCTTAAACAACAGCAGAATACGGATCACCTTCAGGCCCCCGCCTGTTGAACCGGCACAACCGCCGATAAACGCGGAACACAGCAGCAATACAGGCAGGAATAATGGCCAACGAGCGATACTGTCAGTGGTGAAGCCAGCGGTGGTTGCCATCGAAACAACCTGGAAAAAAGCCTGGTTGAGCGTTTGCATCCCGCTTTGATAAACGTCATGGAACCATAATACCAGGGTACAAATCACCACCAGTGTGATCTGCACGCCAATAAACATGCGAAATTCCGGGTCACGCCAGTAAACGCGCAGGTTACGTCCACTCAGTAATGAGAAGTGCAAACCATAGTTACAGCCGGATATCAGCAGGAAAACGGCAATAATGGTATTGATAGTCGGACTGTTAAAGTAGCCAATGCTGGCATCGTGAGTGGAAAAGCCACCAATAGCGATAGTAGAGAAGCTGTGACCAATAGCATCGAACAGCGACATACCGGCCAGCCACAGGGCTAGCGCGCAGGCAACGGTTAGCAAAACGTAGATCAGCCACAACGTTTTCGCCGTTTCAGCAATGCGCGGGCGCATCTTGTTGTCTTTCAGTGGACCGGGCATTTCGGCACGGTAAAGCTGCATTCCCCCTACGCCGAGGATAGGCAGGATCGCCACGGCCAGTACGATAATCCCCATCCCCCCCAACCATTGCAGCATCTGACGGTAAAACAGAATGGCTTTCGGCAATGTATCCAGCCCCACCAGTGTTGTCGCACCGGTGGTTGTCAGCGCAGAGAATGACTCAAAAAAAGCATCGGTCAACTTGAGGTGTGGCTGTTCAGTAAAGATAAACGGCATCGCCCCCACGCTGCCTAACACCGTCCAGAACAGGACCACGATAAGGAATCCTTCACGCGGCTTCAGTTCACTCTTCTTTTTACGGTTCGGCCACCAAAGTAACGTGCCGATCATCAACGCCATAAAAAACGTCTGGGTGAATGCACGTCCTGCGCCGTCGCGGTAAATCAATGCTACCAGTCCGGGTACGATCATGGTGCCTGAGAACAAAATGACCAGTAAACCCACTATGCGGGTAATGGCGCGAAAATGCATTCTGCCGTTCCTTTCCTGACGTGAAGTGTTATTTAAGCGAGACTAATTGCAGAGAGCCCCGGCTGAAGTCTGACAAATTCTGCCTGAAGCCCGCCACTTGCGCATGAGGCAGAGCCAGAGTAAGCGTAATTTTTTCCAGAAACTCACTGTTGAGTACCTGTCCATCGAAGCGAGCCACGAGGCGTTCAACTTCACTCAATTGCGCATAGTCGCAGATAAGGCTGAATGTGAGCATGGGCACTTTAACCCGACGAGGCAGCAAGCGTAGCGCCTGCTGGACACCCCCACCGTAAGCTTTAACCAGCCCGCCGGTTCCCAGCATAATGCCGCCATAATAGCGCACCACCACCGCCGTGATTTCGCCGGTATGGCTTCCCATCAGCTGGGCCAATATCGGTTTACCGGCTGTGCCGGACGGCTCACCATCATCGGAAAAGCCCAGCTGCTGCGAATCGTCAGGCGCCCCTGCGACAAATGCCCAGCAGTGGTGCCGCGCTGCCGGATGCTGCTGTCTGATCTGCTGGACAAAGGCCCGAGCCTCATCCACACCATCAGTATGGGCCAGCAGCGTAATAAAACGGCTTTTTTTTATCTCTTCGCTAAAGCTCAGCGGCTCTGCCGGAATATCGTAAGCGTTCATCAGGCCAGATGAAGATCGCGCGTCATGTTTTCCACGCTGTTCTTATGAATAACCACATTATCTTCGATGCGAATACCGCCATAAGCTTTCATCTCATCGATTTTCGCCCAGTCAAAATACTGACTAAATTTACCCGCACGCCAGGGGGCCAGCAGAGAATCGATAAAGTAAATCCCCGGTTCAATGGTCAGCACCATTCCCGGTTCCAGCACACGGGTACAACGCAGATAAGGATACTGCTGCGGCGCAGCGAGATGCGTACCGCGATCGTCCTGCATAAATCCTGCCACATCATGTACCTGCAAGCCCAGCGAGTGGCCAATGCCATGCGGCATAAAGGGCCCGGTGAGATCTTCTTTCACCATCGCTTCCGCAGTAAGCCCATTGACCAGCTGATGTTTAAGCAGCAGGCTGGCGATGCGGTAATGCATCTGCTGATGATATTCGGTGTAGCGTACGCCCGCTTTCATGGTAGCGATCAGCTCAAGCTCTTCCTTATTCATATCTTTAATCAGCTGAGCATAATCGCTGCCATCATTTGCTGCATAACTGCGGGTGAGATCGGCCGCATAGCCGTGGTATTCCGCCCCGGCGTCAATCAGGAAACTGCGGCGCTTTTCGGGCAGCTGCTGGTCGAGTTTTGTGTAATGTAACACCGCAGCATGTTCGTTCAACGCGATGATATTGCCGTATGGCACATCGGTATCCCGGTGGCCGGTGGCGCTAAGATAGGCAACGTTAATGTCGAACTCGCTCAACCGCGATTTAAAGGCTTCTTTCGCCGCACGATGGCCGGTTACCGCAATCATCTGCGCCTGACGCATGCAGTGCAGCTCATAGCCGGTTTTATACGCGCGATGATAATGCAGGAAGTCGATAACGCCCTGAGGATTGATCGCGTCGGTATTGAAGCCGAGCTGGGTGGCACGCGCGGCCACCGGGCCAATATAGGCCACGTTCTGGCGCTGTATGGGCAACAGACGGGCAATATCATCGGCGTTTTTCAGCGGAATAAGATCGATTTCGCCCGTCCAGAAACTTTGCGGGAGCGGCTCCACGTCATGCCAGTAATCAACCGGAGAATAGAACCACAGCTTAGGCTTATTGACGCCGTCTATCCACAGCCAGCAGTTTGGCACCTGGGTGACGGGAACCCAAGCTTTAAACTGTGGATTCACTTTGAAAGGATAGGTGTGATCATCAAGGAATACCGTGAGTAATTCCCCGGAATGAATCAACATTGCATCAAGACTGTGCCGTGCCAGCACCTGCTGAGCACGCTGTTGCAGAGTTTTAATATGCTCCTGATAGAGCGTCACTAACGACTCCATGACCCGTCTCCGTCATTACGAAATTGTCGCCATCTTACCACAGCCTGCTGGGGTATGCCGTTTTGCCGCAGCTGTGATCATGTCAGCAAATCCATAACGCTATATTTGCAAATCATTAACATCGCTCCCACACTCCAAAACATCTGGTATGACCAGATCCCCTTATCGCGGTTCAGGAGACAGATATGCTCTACCAAGGCGAAACCCTTTCCCTAAACTGGCTGGAAGATGGCATAGCCGAACTGGTTTTTGATGCCCCCGGCTCGGTGAATAAGCTCGATACGCAGACCGTGGCCAGCTTGGGCGAAGCCATCTCGGTGCTGGAGCAACAGCCAGGGCTGCGCGGAGTGCTGCTCTGTTCACGTAAATCGGCGTTTATCGTCGGTGCCGATATTATGGAATTCCTCTCCCTGTTCGCCGCTCCGGCGGAACAGCTGACGCAGTGGCTGGCGTTTGCCAACGGCATCTTCAATCGGCTGGAGGATCTGCCGGTGCCGACAGTATCTGCCATCAGCGGCTACGCGCTAGGTGGAGGTTGTGAGTGTGTGCTTGCTACCGACTTCCGTGTTGCCAGCACAGATGCACGCATTGGGCTGCCGGAAACCCGCTTAGGCATCATGCCAGGCTTTGGGGGATCGGTACGCCTGCCACGCCTGTTAGGGGCTGACAGTGCGCTGGAAATTATTGCCGCAGGAAAAGACATTGATACCGCACAGGCTTTAAAGATCGGTTTGGTGGATGCCGTCGTCAGCATGGATAAGCTCCACACGGCGGCTGTTTCTGTGCTGAAAGAAGCCATTGCGGGTAAATTATCCTGGCGTGAACGTCGACAAATCAAGCTGGAGCCGCTGACACTCAGCAAAATTGAGGCAGCAATGAGTTTCAGCACCGCCAAAGCGCTGGTGCTGCAAACGGCCGGGAAGCACTACCCAGCCCCGCTGACCGCCGTGAAAACCATTGAAGCGGCCGCCCACATGGGGCGTGATGAAGCCCTGAAGCTGGAGACAGCGGCCTTTGTACCGCTGGCGCGCTCTGATGAAGCCAGTGCTCTGGTTGGCATCTTCCTGAACGACCAGGCTGTAAAAGCCAAAGCCAAAAAAATGACAAAAGGCGTCGAGGCCCCTGGGCGTGCTGCGGTGCTGGGTGCAGGTATCATGGGGGGCGGCATTGCTTATCAATCTGCCTGTAAAGGCGTTCCCATCATGATGAAAGACATTAGCGAAAACGCGCTGATGCTGGGAATGAGCGAAGCGGCAAAGCTACTCAATAAGCAGTTGATACGCGGCAAGATTGATGGCCTCAAGCTGGCCGGCACCATGAGTACAATCCAGCCTGTGCTTCACTATGCCGGTTTTGAGCAGGTCGATGTGGTGGTTGAAGCGGTGGTGGAGAATCCTCAGGTGAAGGCAAGCGTGCTGGCAGAAACAGAGCGCCATATCCGCCCGGATGCCATCCTCGCATCAAATACCTCGACAATCCCGATCGACAGGCTCGCTGAAACGTTAACCCGCCCGGAAAATTTCTGCGGCATGCATTTTTTCAATCCCGTACCTCGTATGCCGCTGGTTGAAGTCATTCGCGGTAGCAAAACGGCAGATGCCACCCTCGCCAAAGTGATCGCCTGGGCCAGCAAAATGGGCAAAACGCCGATTGTGGTGAATGACTGTCCCGGCTTCTTTGTTAACCGCGTGCTGTTCCCCTACTTTGCCGGTTTTAGCCTGTTACTGCGCGATGGTGCCGACTTCCGCCAGATCGACAAAGTCATGGAAAAACAGTTTGGCTGGCCGATGGGGCCTTCGTGGTTGCTGGACGTGGTGGGCCTTGATACGGCACATCATGCACAGAAAGTGATGGCCGCAGGATTTCCGGCACGGATGGAGAAAGATTACCGCGATGCCATCGACGTCCTGTTTGCAGCAAAACGTTACGGGCAGAAAAACCAGCTGGGCTTCTGGCGCTGGGAAACCGATAGCAAAGGCAAGCTGAAGAAAGTCGCCGACGATGAAACCGATCGTCTGCTGCAAAGCGTCTGTCAGCCGAAACGCGTGTTCAGCGATGAGGATATTGTGGCTCGCATGATGATACCGATGATCAACGAAGTGGTGCGCTGCCTGGACGAAGGTGTGATCGCCAGTCCGGCAGAGGCCGATATGGCGCTGGTTTATGGTCTTGGCTTCCCGCCATTTCGCGGCGGTGCTTTCCGCTATCTGGATACCCAGCGCAACGAGAGTTACCTCGCGCTTGCAGAGCCTTTCACCGCCCTCGGCCCGCTCTATCAGGTGCCGGAAAGTTTACGTGAAAAGGCAGCCAAAGGCGCGAGCTGGTACTCCCCGGCGACCCCGCTGGATAACACAACATTAAGAACGGCGTGAGGAAAGCAAAATGGAAAAAGTTGTCATTGTTGATGCCATCCGCACTCCGATGGGACGTTCGAAAGGCGGCGCATTTCGTCATGTTCGGGCAGAAGATCTCTCCGCGAATCTGATGCGCAGCCTGCTGAGCCGCAATCCGTCCGTAGACCCCGCCACGCTCGATGACATTTACTGGGGCTGCGTCCAGCAAACGCTGGAACAAGGCTTTAACATTGCCCGCAATGCCGCGCTATTGGCAGACATTCCCCATCGCGTCCCTGCCACTACCGTCAACCGTTTGTGCGGATCTTCCATGCAGGCACTGCATGATGCCGCACGCGCTATAATGGTCGGTGATGCGCAAACCTGCCTGATTGGCGGCGTAGAGCATATGGGCCACGTACCGATGAGTCACGGCGTTGATTTCCATCCCGGTCTGAGCCGTAACGTTGCCAAAGCCGCCGGAATGATGGGGCTGACCGCAGAAATGCTGGCGCGTATGCACGGTATCAGCCGTGAGATGCAGGACCAGTTCGCCGCCCGTTCCCATCAGCGCGCTGCGGCAGCAACCCAGGCCGGGCATTTTGCCGCCGAGATTGTTGCCGTTTCCGGCCATGATGCTGATGGCGTGCTTAAATGTTATGACACCGATGAAGTTATCCGCCCCGATACCACAGTGGAAAGCCTGGCGGCGTTACGCCCGGCGTTTGATCCGGTTAATGGTACGGTGACCGCAGGCAGCAGCTCGGCGCTATCCGATGGGGCGGCCGCCATGCTGATAATGAGCGAATCACAGGCACGGCAGCAGGGCCTGAAAGTACGCGCACGCATCCGCTCAATGGCGGTGGTGGGCTGCGATCCGTCGATTATGGGCTATGGTCCGGTACCCGCCTCCCAGCTGGCGTTGAAGCGTGCCGGGCTAAGCACCACAGATATTGGCGTGTTTGAACTGAATGAAGCCTTTGCCGCACAGACGCTGCCGTGCATTAAAGATCTGGGATTATTGGATAAACTTGACGAAAAGGTCAATCTGAACGGCGGTGCAATAGCACTCGGGCACCCGCTGGGTTGCTCCGGTGCGCGTATCAGCACCACGCTGCTGAACCTGATGGAACGGCGTGACGTGCAGTTCGGCCTTGCCACCATGTGTATCGGGCTGGGCCAGGGGATCGCCACCGTATTTGAACGAATTTGATGCCGTCCAACCGCACATTTTTAGCGCCTTTCGGTCAAAGGCGTTTTTTTATGCCTGCGTGAATAAAACAGGGGCGGCAAAGCGCCCCTGTTCATCAGATAAAGGCAAACGCATCGCCGAACATATGCGCTTCCTGCGCGCCGCGTTCAGCGCAGAAACGTTCGCGGGCAATCTTCGCCATTTCGAAACGACCGGCGATATAGATATCATGCTCTGACAGGCTGCTATAATCCTGCATGACCGCCGTCAGAACGGTGCCATTGCGACCGGTAAAGCCCTCCTCCGGCTGTTCTACCACCGGAACCACCTTCAGGTTTGGATGTCTGATTGCCAGTGCATTCAGTTCATCCAGGTCATACAGGTGCTTCAGCTCACGTCCGCCCCAGTAAATCGCAATGTGGCGATCCGGCTGTTGTGCGAGAGCCGTCAGAAGAATGGAACGAGCGTAAGAGAAACCGGTGCCGCCGGCGATCAGAATCAGCGGACGATCGCCCTCCTCACGTAACCATGCATCGCCATGAGGAATATCCACGGTGATCTGACGCTGCTGCTGGATACGCTCCATCACCGCCATGGCATAGAGGTTCAGATCGGAAGCACCAATATGCAGTTCAATAATATCTTTTTCCATCGGCGTGGAGGCAAGAGAGAACGGACGTTTGTCCTTTTCGTCCATCACGACCATCAAATACTGACCCGCGCGAAAGCTGAAATCAGCCTCCGGGATCAGGCGGACACGGTACACGGTTTCGGTTATCGCCTCTACTGAGGTCACTTTACAGCTTAAGGTTGTCATGCGTTCCCCTGTCGGGTCGTCATTATCATTTGACCACCAGCGCTTCAGCGCGCGGGTGTATCGCTCAAGATGCCTAACTCATCCCATATCGCATCAATGCGGGCAACAACAGCGGGATCCTTACGGATGGGAGTTCCCCACTCGCGCTGCGTTTCGCCAGGCCATTTATTCGTCGCATCCATCCCCATTTTTGATCCCAGTCCAGAAACCGGCGAAGCAAAATCAAGGTAATCAATTGGCGTATTTTCTACCAGAACCGTATCGCGTGCCGGATCCATACGCGTGGTAATGGCCCAGATAACATCATTCCAGTCACGCGCATTAACGTCATCATCGCAGACGATAACGAATTTGGTATACATAAATTGTCGCAGGAAAGACCAGACGCCCATCATGACGCGTTTGGCGTGACCGGCATACTGTTTCTTAATCGTCACCACCGCCAGGCGATAGGAACACCCTTCCGGCGGCAGATAGAAATCGACGATCTCCGGGAACTGCTTCTGCAAGATCGGTACAAAGACCTCATTCAGCGCGACACCCAGCACCGCAGGCTCGTCGGGCGGACGCCCGGTATAGGTAGAATGATAGATCGCGTCACGGCGCTGCGTGATATGGGTAACGGTGAATACCGGGAAGTCATCCACTTCATTATAGTAGCCGGTATGATCACCATAGGGACCTTCCGGTGCCATCTCACCCGGCTCAATATAGCCTTCCAGCACAATCTCCGCGCTGGCCGGTACTTCGAGATCGTTTGAGACACACTTCACCACTTCGGTTTTCGTGCCGCGCAACAGACCGGCAAAAGCATATTCCGACAGCGTATCCGGTACCGGCGTCACCGCACCGAGGATGGTCGCCGGATCGGCTCCGAGCGCGACGGAAACCGGGAAACGTTCCCCCGGATGCTGCTGGCACCACTCCTGGAAGTCCAGTGCGCCGCCACGATGGGAAAGCCAGCGCATAATCAGTTTGTTTTTACCGATCACCTGCTGGCGATAAATGCCCAAGTTCTGCCGCTCTTTTAGCGGGCCGCGCGTCACGGTCAAGCCCCAGGTCACCAAAGGGGCGGCATCGCCCGGCCAGCACTTCATTACCGGGATACGGGTTAAATCGACATCATCGCCCTGCCAGATCTGCTGCTGACAGAGTGCATGACGCAGCCGTTTAGTCGGCATATTTAAAACCTGCTTCCACTGCGGCACTTTGTCAAAAAAGTCGCGGAAGCCACGCGGTGGTTCTGGTTCTTTTAAGAAGGCTAGCAGTTTTCCCACTTCACGCAGTGCCTTCACATTCTCCTGGCCCATCCCCAGCGCCACGCGATCGGGGGTGCCAAACAGATTACAAAGTACCGGCATGCTGTAACCTTTAGGGTTTTCGAACAGCAAAGCAGGGCCACCGGCACGCAGCGTACGGTCGGCAATTTCGGTCATTTCCAGATCGGGGTCGATCTCTTGTGTGATACGTTTTAATTCCCCACGCTGTTCAAGCAGAGAAATGAAGTCGCGTAAGTCGTGGTATTTCATGACTTTCCATCAGTACGGCCAGTGAGTCAGCCATTATAGTGCCGATCCACCGATGGGGGTTAATTTTGTTGGTAAGTTTAGACGCTCTACGGCCGCGCAGATACGGGCATTTCGCTAATTTTAATAACTTCTTCGATTCATTAAGCTGGAATGCCAACGATTTACCATCCACTGTTGTCGCCAATCTCGCTATAACTATGTCAATGCTTTTGCTATTCTTGTGGGCATGATAATTGGAAAGTGATGTTATGGAATCCTGGTATTTACTTTACTGCAAAAGAGGCCAACTACTGCGTGCGAAAGAACATCTTGAGCGCCAGGCAGTGCATTGCCTTAGTCCAATGGTCGCTTTGGAGAAAACGGTGCGTGGTAAGCCCACGCAAGTCAGCGAACCGCTCTTCCCCAATTATCTGTTTGTTGAATTTGACCCGGAATCGATCCATACCACCACCATCAGTGCGACGCGCGGGGTAAGCCATTTTGTGCGTTTTGGCAATCAACCCGCGATGGTACCGCTGGATGTGATCGACGCTTTGCAAGGAGATCCTGCGGTGTCGAACGATGACAATGAATTGCCACAGACGGGCGATACCGTGATTATCACTGAAGGGGCATTCGAAGGGCTGAAAGCAATATTTACTGAACCGGATGGTGAGGCACGATCGATGCTTCTGCTAAACCTGTTAAACAAGCAGGTCGTGCGCAGTGTCGCCAATCAACAGTTCAGGTGCTGTAAACCCGCCCCTTAGTCAGGGGCGAATATCACGCCCCGTCCACACTAAAGATTGAATAGCTTGCGCGCGTTCAACGCCGTTTGCGCCGCCAGTTCATCGGCATCTACCCCACGTAATAGAGCCACCTGCTGCACGATATGCGGTAAGAAGCAGGGCTCGTTACGTCTTGAAGCTGGGCGCGGGCGCATATCCCTGGGCAGTAGCCAGGGTGCATCCGTTTCCAACAGCAGACGGTCTGCGGGGATCAATGGCATCAGTTCACGTAGCTCCTGTCCACGTCGCTCATCACATATCCAGCCGGTAATACCGATGGATAATCCTTCCGCCAGGCAGGACTGCAACTCTGCACGCGTGCCGGTGAAGCAGTGAAGTACCGCCGCCTTGAGCCTGGGCATCCAGGGTTTAAGGATTGAAATAAAACGCTCATGGGCTTCACGGCAGTGCAGGAATACGGGCAGGGACAGCTCTGCGGCTAGCGCCAGCTGGGCATTAAATGCATAGGCCTGCTGTTCTGGTTCTGAGAAATTGCGATTAAAATCGAGGCCGCATTCGCCGATTGCCACCACATGGGGGCTTTCCGCCAGCCGACGCAAAGTGGCAGCAGTCTCTCCCGACCACTCGCTGGCATGATGAGGGTGTACTCCGGCCGTTGACCAGCAGTAGTCGGGATGCTGGCGTGCCAGGCTGAGTGCCTGCTGACTTTCCAGCGCATTGGTGCCAGTGATCAGCATACCGCTGACGCCCGCTTCACGCGCACGTTTCACCACTTTTTCACGATCTTTCGCAAACTGGGTGCTGGTCAGATTTACCCCAATATCAAACATAATCTCTTCCAAACGGTAACCGCCCTGACGGGCGGTTAGTAGATTCAAGATGTACTGCCAGCGGCTGCCGTTCGCCCAGCCTTAATCCAATCCTTCATCCTGTTCCTCATCATCGCGATTCTTCCCTACGTAGAAACGCGAGACAAATACGCCAACTTCAAACAGGCAATACATCGGAATGGCCAACAGCGTCTGGGAGAATATATCCGGTGGCGTCAGCAGCATGCCGACGACAAACGCCCCAACCAACACGTAAGGACGCTTCGCCTTAAGATCTTCTGGCGTGGTAACACCGGTCCAGCACAGCAGTACGATAGCAATCGGTACTTCAAACGACACGCCGAACGCCATAAATAACGTCATCACAAAATCGAGATAGTTATTAATGTCGGTGGCAATCTGTACGCCCTGCGGCGCGGTTTTCGCAAAAAAGCCAAACGCCAACGGGAAGACAACAAAGTAGGCGAAAGCCATCCCCAGATAGAATAGGAATGAACTGGAAAACAGCAGCGGCATCACCAGTTTGCGCTCGTGCCGATAAAGAGCCGGAGCCACAAAGGCCCAAACCTGATAAAGGATCACCGGCACGGCAAGGAATAGCGAAACGATGATGGTGAGCTTAATCGGCGTAAAGAACGGTGACGCCACGTCGGTAGCAATCATGCTGGCACCGGCGGGCATCTGCTTGATCAGCGGAGCAGATATCAGCTGGTATATGTCGTTCGAAAAATACGCCAGGCACAGGAAAATGGCCAGAACGGCAATAATACAGTTCAGCAGGCGCTTGCGTAGCTCAATCAGATGACTGATCAGCGGTTGGGTATCTTCAACTGCCATGTTTAACGTTCATCGCTCGGTGGGGTAGAGGTCACGGATGCACGCGGAGCAACGGATGCTGGCGGCTCCTGTTTGATATCAGGCGGTGATTCGGATGAAGCCTTCTGAGTTACCGTAACAGGTGCCTGTGCCGGAGCATCAGCCTGATGATCTGCCTGCGCGGGAGTTACGCCGTCATGGGCTTCCTGCGGGTTTTTCTGCAACGGGTTATGAATGGTATGCGCTTCGTCGTCTGCTTTTTCATTTTCACCCAGATAGGAGCGCTTCATCGAATTCGCAGTTTGTTTCAGTTCCTCAACCGAGGCTTTAAGCTCCGGCGACAGGTTATCTTTGCTGGCTTGTTCAATTTTTTTCAGGCCATCCTGCAGTTCCTGAAGCTTCAACTCTTGGGCCAGCTCGTTTTGTACGCTGGTTGCCAACGAACGCAGCGCACGGATCCAGCCCATCACCGTCCTGACCGCTACCGGTAGCCGCTGCGGACCGAGAACAACCAGGCCAATTACGAAAACCAGTACCAGTTCACTAAAGCCTATGTCGAACACGGTTTATACCTTGTCGTTCTTAACGTCTTCTTTCTTCACTTCAGTATGCTGTTTGTCAGCCAGTTTGGCGTTAAAATCAGCATCGTCAGCATTTGCTTTCTCTTTTTCTTTATCGTCTTCATCGCTCATGGCTTTTTTGAAGCCCTTGATAGAAGAACCGAGGTCAGAACCCAGTGAACGCAGTTTTTTGGTACCAAACAGCAGTACCACCAGTACGGCTATAATCAATAAATGCGGAAGTGTAATGCCACCCATTATTACCTCTGATATTAATAATTGACGCGAGTTTCCAGTATATAACAGCTTATGTCTTACTGACGATGCGCAAAGCCTTTTACGCGCGCAATAAGCGGCCTATTTACCTTTCCTGACGGTCAGCTTGTCTTGCGCCAACCCACCAGCCAGGCCACAACGCCTGCGGCTATCAGGCCTGCGGCAAGGGTATCCCATGCCGGACGCGACAGCACGACCGCAGTGCCACTCAGCAACAGAGTCGCACCGACACCAAATAAATAATGCGACTGATGTTGCCTGACCCGCTCACCTCTCAGGTCAGTAGTCAGTCGGTCAACACTGTGCTGCAAATGCTTGTGCTGACGCAGGCTGTCATAGAACAGCTCCGGTAACTCCGGCAGTTTCTCCGCCCAAAATGGCGCTTTCTCTTTTAGCGCACGCACAATGGCCTGAATACCCATCTGGTCTTTAATCCAGTTTTCAAGGAAAGGCTTGGCGGTTTTCCACAAATCCAGCTGCGGATAAAGCTGGCGACCCACCCCTTCCACATACAGCAGCGTTTTCTGCAGCAGAACCAGCTGCGGCTGGACTTCCATGTTAAAGCGGCGCGCGGTATTAAACAGATTCAGCAACACATGGCCGAAGGAAATTTCTGCCAGCGGTTTTTCGAAAATCGGCTCACATACGGTGCGGATGGCAAACTCAAAATCTTCCACGTTAGTGTCTGCCGGAACCCAGCCAGAATCGACATGAAGTTCCGCAACCTTGCGGTAGTCACGATTAAAGAAAGCGATGAAATTTTCTGCCAGATAGCGTTTATCTTCCTTGTTCAAAGAACCGACAATACCGCAGTCAATGCCAATATATTGCGGATCTTCAGGATGTTCGTAGCTGACAAAGATATTGCCCGGGTGCATATCCGCATGGAAGAAACTGTCGCGGAAGACCTGGGTAAAGAACACCTGCACGCCACGTTCAGCCAGCAGCTTCATGTTAACACCGTGCTGTTCCAGCGTGGCCACATCGGAGATAGGAATACCGTAAATACGTTCCATCACCAGCATGTTCTCGCTACAGTAGTCCGAGTAAATTTCCGGGACATAGAGCATCTGCCCATCGGCAAAGTTACGCCGTAGCTGGATAGCATTGGCCGCTTCGCGCAGCAGATTCAGCTCGTCAAGCAGCGTCTTTTCATAGTCAGCAACCACTTCCTGCGGACGCAGACGGCGGCCATCGGGCAGCAAGCGCGGGACCCAGCGCGCCAGTCGGTAAATCAGCTTCATGTCCGCTTTGATGACCGGCAGGATATCGGGCCTGATCACTTTTATCACCACTTCACGGCCATTCTCTTTCAACGTTGCCGTATGCACTTGAGCGATTGATGCGGACGCTAACGGGACAATGTTGAAGTCATCAAACTGGCTTTCAACCGGTGCGCCTAACGAAAGCTCAATCAGCTGTAGCGCCTGTGCGCCGTCGAAAGGTGCCACTTTGTCCTGCAACATTGCCAGCTGATCGGCAATGTGAGGCGGGAACAGGTCACGGCGGGTGGACATCATCTGACCAAACTTAATCCACACCGGCCCCAGCTGCTCCAGTGCCAGGCGTAAACGCGTGCCCAGAGGCTGGTCTTTATGGTTGTTTGGCATCCAGAACAGACATTTACGCCAGAGCCGCAGTGGCAGCGCCAGGCGTGTTTTAGGGATCAGCTCGTCAAGGCCGTAACTGAGAAAAACGCGGATAATCAGATAGAGACGACGCAGTTCACCGAAGGTCATTTTTCCTCCTGATGGCTAATGCGGGTATCAAGAGAATCCAGTGAATGCGCCAGCGCATCAACTTCTTCGGCAAACCAGGCAAGTTCAAGCGGCCCCGGAGCCAGACGCCACTCTTCGGTCAGTGTCTGCGCCAGATAACCCTGCTTACGTTGCGCATTGTGCCGCACAGCATTCAAACCACGGCGCACAAACTGAGTCACCCCCTGGGCTGCAATGTCGCCAATCCAGGGCGAGAGGTATTCTGCCGGGTCCATTTCAGCCATATCCAGTAGAGCAGAAAATTGCTGCACCACCTGGAGGTCACCCTCGACCTCCAGTTCGCCGCTGCGGATAAGCGAGGTCAGCTGCTGGCGATCGCGTAATTTTGACAGCGTGGCGACACGGGTTTTCACCGTACAGTCCGGAATATCATCCCAGTGACCAATCACATCAACCTGCTGTTCACTGAAGATAAAAGTCATCGGCTGCTTCAGCTCGGTCAGAACAATCGCCAGGCTGCGACCATTGAGACGCTGACGAGCCGACTTCAGTCCACGGTCGCGATATAAAATCTGGTTTAGCGCGGTTTCCAGACTAGCAGTTAACAGCGGCATTAATGTCATGCGTATCCCTGTTTAAAACTTAAATCCACGGTGCAAGGCAACAATGCCGCCCGTCAGGTTGTGGTACGTGGTGTTTTCAAAGCCCACATCCGTCATCATTTGCTTCAGGGTTTCCTGATCGGGATGCATACGGATGGATTCTGCCAGGTAGCGATAGCTGCCGGCGTCTTTAGCCACAACCTCACCGATTCGCGGCAGGATATGGAAAGAGTAAGCGTCGTAAGCCTTGCTCAATAGCTCAAACTGAGGCTTAGAAAATTCCAGCACCAGCAGACGTCCGCCCGGTTTAAGTACACGGAACATTGACGCCAGCGCCTTATCTTTTTCAGTGACGTTACGCAGGCCAAAAGCAATAGTGATACAGTCGAAATAGTTATCCGGGAACGGCAGAGCTTCGGCATTCGCCTGCACGTAATTGACGTTGCCAATAATCCCTCTGTTACGCAGCTTTTCGCGGCCCACTTTTAACATCGAACTATTGATGTCCGCCAGTACCACTTCACCGGTTTCCCCAACCAGACGCGAGAACTTCGCAGTGAGATCGCCAGTCCCCCCCGCCAGATCGAGAACGCGCTGCCCACGACGCACGCCGCTGCAATCGATGGTAAAACGCTTCCAAACGCGGTGAATACCGAATGACATCAGATCGTTCATCAGGTCATATTTGGCCGCAACGGAATGGAAAACATCAGCAACCATATCGGCTTTTTCATCTTTGGCGACGGTGCGATAGCCGAAGTGGGTGGTATCCTTTGATTCATCTGCCATTTGTTTTGCCTGCTCTACAATCAAATATATTGGCTCAGTGTATCAGAGTCAGGCAATGCAAACACTGACCCTGCACTTATTCATTGATGCCGTGAGGCATTCTGTCGGAAGAAAAATCGCCGCTTTCAGCGCCATGTTCGCGCAGATCGTCCTGTGCCTCTTCAGCTTCTTCAGCCTCTTCCGGCAGAGCCTGCTCCACCAGCCGTGGATTAATCGGCCGCTTAATCTCAACACCCATTTGGCGAAAACCTTCGGTTTGGGCAATCAGGTTGCCGCGCCCTTCCGACAGTTTTTTCATTGCCTGGCGGTAGCTGTCCTGTGCCTTATCAAGGTTTTGCCCGATGCCGCTCATATCATCGACAAAAAGACGCATTTTGTCGTACAGACGAGTAGCGCGCTCGGCAATGCGCTGCGCATGTCGGCTTTGATGCTCGTAACGCCACAGATTGCTGATGGTTCGCAGCGCCACCAGCAGCGTGGTCGGACTGACCAGCATGATATTTTGGTTCAGCGCTTCGTTAATCAGTTCAGGCTGCCTGTCGATAGCCAGCAGGAAGGCTGGCTCAACCGGAATAAACATCAACACATAATCCAGCGAGCGTAAACCCGGCAATTGTTGATAATCTTTTCGGCTCAATTGCCGCAGGTGTCCACGAATAGCGGCGATATGTTCGCTGACCGCCGCCTCACGCTGTACTTCATCTTCGCTGTTAAAGTAGCGTTCATAGGCGACCAGCGTCATCTTCGCATCGATAACCACATCTTTACCCTGTGGCAAACGGACAATGACGTCAGGCTGCATGCGTCCATTCTGTTCCAGCTGAATAGTGACCTGGGTTTCATATTCATGCCCTTCGCGCAGGCCAGAGGCTTCCAGAACCCGGCTGAGAACCACTTCCCCCCAGTTACCCTGGGTTTTGTTGTCCCCTTTCAACGCCTTTGTCAGGTTAATGGCTTCTTGCGCCATGCGGGCATTCAGCTGTTGCAGGTTGCGAATTTCGTGGGAGAGCGTATGCCGTTCACGCGCTTCCTGGCCGAACCCATCCTGTACCTGACGGCGAAAGCCCTCAAGCTGTTCACGCAAGGGGGTAATCAAACCATGCAGGCTCTGGCGATTTTGTTCATCAACACGGCGACCGCTATTTTCGAAAATGCGATTGGCCAGATTTTCAAACTGGGCATTGAGGCGCTGTTCGCTGTTGACCAAAAGACGCTGTTTCTCTTCAGCAGCCATGCGCGTCTCTTCCAGCCGAGTGGTGACTTCGCGCAGCTCAGCCTCCTGGGCGCTGTTAATCTCCAGCTGCGCGCGCAGCTCACGCGTCAGCTGCTCGGCTTCACTGCGCCAGTGTTCAAGGTGATGCAATTTTTCCTCGGCGGCGGCCAGAGAACCATGCAGCTGGCGCTGCTCCTGTTCACTCTGCTTTTGCATCAGCAGAGAACTATCCAGCTGCTGCTGCAAACGCTGGCGTTCATTCTGCATCTGTTCCGCTGACTGTAGCAGCAGCTGCCGTTCAGTTTCGCCTTTCGCCAGCTGCTGCTGACAGCGCAGCGAGGCAAACAGCCACCCCGCCAGTATTCCGGCCAGAGCAAAGCCTGCCCCGTAAATAATTGTGACATCCACCCTTTTTCTCCTGCTGAACCCTGACTGGGGAAAAATAGAGGCGCACTGTATAAATGTCCAGACAAAATGCAACAGATCTCGTGACGTCAAAGTCAAAAAGCGAGGCCACTCGAGGATATATTGCAATGAAGCGATATTTGCAGGCCACAAACGGGCGTGGCCCGCATCAGGGATCACTCAAGCAAACGACGGGCCGCTTCAACCACGATTTTCACCGCATCACTCTCGGTTCTTTTCATGGTTTCCGCATCGGGGATCTCCTGCTGAGAGCGGTTAACAATTACCCCTGCGACCATTCCGGCACGCAGCCCCTGGCTGGCACACATGGTGAGCAACGTTGCCGATTCCATTTCATAATTCAGCACGCCCATCTGTTGCCACTCTTTCATGGAATTTTGGAAACGACTCACCACCCGACCAGAGAAGGTGTCATAACGCTCCTGGCCGGGATAGAAGGTGTCGGAGGAAGCCGTGATACCGATATGCGTTTTTGCCCCCTGCGCCTTTGCTGCATCCACCAGCGCGGTCGTACAGGTAAAGTCCGCTACCGCCGGAAACTCCAGCGGTGCAAAGTGCAGGCTGGCTCCGTCCAGCCTGACAGAGCCGGTGGTGACAAGCACATCACCCACGTTGATATCAGGTTGGATAGCGCCGGTCGTCCCGACACGCAGAAAAGTACGTACGCCCAGCTGCGCCAGTTCTTCCACCGCGATGGAGGTGGAAGGCCCCCCGATCCCGGTTGAACAAACAATCACCGCCTTGCCGCCAAGCTCGGCACGCCAGCTGGTAAATTCACGGTGCGAAGCCAGATGAACCGGGTTATCCATCAGGACGGCTATTTTTTTCACCCGCTCCGGGTCGCCGGGCACAATGGCCAGCGTAGCGCCCTGAAGGTCGGCTCGGGTAAGGCCAAGATGGAAAACGTCAGACTGTGCCATTTAAAACTCCTGGTACAAAAAATAGGATGTGAACAAAATGCAAATGTAAGTAACTTGCTCCGAAATTTATGTGACAAGCGTCATTTATCAAAATGAAAATTACATTTCAAATACATCAAAAAGCGATGCATATCACATTTAACCATCAGCAATCGCCATTTTCCCACATTTGGTGCTGTGGTTTGGCTTTATCTGGTGATAAGGAGTTACCCTGATTTGATTGCTGATCCCATCACATTCCTGACTATAGTTAGCTGACAGCGCGTTGCGCCTGCACGGAGATGACCATGAAACCCGAAGATAACATGACACAAAAGTCGAGCAACAAAGGCTTCGCGCCAGCGGTCGTCCCTGCCGCTGCCGGTACCATTACTACCGACAGCGCCGACATCCTTAGTGGCGAGACCTCCATCCCAACTCAGGGTGAGAATATGCCCGCCTTTCACGCTAAACCACGTCACGCGCATGGCCCTTTGCCGGTGGTTTTAGTGGTACAGGAAATTTTTGGCGTTCACGAACATATTCGCGATCTTTGCCGTCGACTGGCGCTGGAAGGCTATCTGGCAGTGGCCCCTGAACTCTATTTTCGTCAGGGCGACCCCGCGGACTACACCGATATCCCCACGTTGCTCAAAGAGGTGGTCAGTAAGGTGCCTGACAGTCAGGTGCTGGCCGACCTCGACCATGTGGCGAACTGGGCATCACGTCACGGCGGTGATACGCGGCGTTTAGCGGTGACTGGTTTTTGCTGGGGTGGGCGTATTTCCTGGCTTTATGCCGCGCATAACCCGCAGCTGAAAGCCGCCGTTGCCTGGTATGGCAAGCTGGTGGGGGAAAAGACAATGAAGCAGCAGAAACACCCGGTGGATATTGCCGTGGATCTGAATGCGCCCGTTTTAGGCCTTTACGGCGGTAAAGATGATGGGATCCCTCTCGACAGTGTTGAGACCATGCGTCATGCACTGCGTGCAGCCAACTCCAATGCAGAAATTATTGTCTATCCCGATGCCGGACATGCTTTTAACGCGGACTACCGCCCAAGCTATGATGCTGAGTCAGCTAAAGACGGCTGGCAACGAATGCTGGCATGGTTCAGGCAGTATGGTGTAACGCCGCAAGCATAAAAAAAGGGGCGCTAAGCGCCCCAAATTAACCGTTACAACAAAGCACAACAACACAACACAGATCATTACGCTTTTTGTGTCTGACGCAGGTTTTGCGCCGCCTTCACCATGTTTGCCAGCGCCTGGCGAGTTTCCGTCCAGCCGCGCGTTTTCAGGCCACAGTCCGGATTAACCCACAGACGTTCGGTTGGGATACGCTGTGCTGCTTTCAGTAACAGGGCTTCCACCCACTCTACGCTCGGTACGTTTGGCGAGTGAATATCGTAAACGCCTGGACCGATTTCGTTCGGATATTCGAACTCTTCAAACGACTCCAGCAGTTCCATATCAGAACGCGAGGTTTCAATGGTGATCACATCCGCATCCAGTGCGGCAATCGAATCCATGATGTCATTGAACTCGCAGTAGCACATATGGGTGTGGATCTGGGTGTCGTCCTGCGCGACGGCGGCATTCAGACGGAAGGCGTCTACCGCCCACTCCAGATAAGCCGCCCAGTCGGACTGATGCAGTGGCAGCCCTTCACGCAGAGCAGGCTCATCAATCTGAATGATACCGATGCCCGCTTTTTCCAGGTCTTCAACTTCATCACGCAGCGCCAGCGCAATCTGTTTGGCGATGGTTTCACGCGAAACATCTTCACGCGGGAATGACCAACACAGGATGGTGACCGGGCCTGTCAACATGCCTTTTACCGGCTTGTCGGTCAGTGACTGAGCAAATTTTGCCCATTCCACGGTGATCGCTTCCGGGCGGCTGACATCGCCGATAATAACCGGTGGTTTCACACAGCGTGAACCGTAGCTCTGCACCCAGCCATTCTGCGTAAAGATGAAGCCGTCAAGGTGTTCGCCAAAGTACTCAACCATGTCGTTACGCTCCGCTTCGCCGTGCACCAGCACGTCCAGCCCTAAGCGCTCCTGCTCAACGATAGCCTGCTTAATGTGCTCCGCGATGCCGCTACGGTAGTGGGTGCCGTCCAGACGCCCCTGTTTAAAGTCGAGACGCAGTCCACGAATTTCAGTGGTTTGCGGGAAAGAGCCAATGGTCGTGGTTGGCCAAGCCGGCAGCTGGAAGCGCTGACGCTGAGCTTCAGCACGGACCGGGTAGCTATTCTTACGCAGGCTGTCCTGCGGTGAAATGGCCGCCAGACGCTGACCCACGGCGGCATTATGCACGCGAGTTGAGTGCTTACGGGCACGAATTGGCGCACTCCATGCTTCCAGTGAAGCCGGGTCATTGTTGTTCAGCGCGTTGCTCAACAGGGCCAGCTCAGAACACTTCTGTAGGGCGAAGGCAAACCAGCTCTTCACTTCTTCATCCAGGCGGGTTTCCACGCTCAGATCGATCGGGCTGTGTAGCAGTGAGCAGGAAGAACCAATCCACAGCTGTTGGCGCTGTGCAACCAGAGGCTGGAGGCGTTCAAACCAGCTGCTGAGATCAGCGCGCCAGACGTTACGACCGTTAATCACACCAACGGACAGCAGCCAGTCTGACGGTAATTTGCTGTTCAGCAGGGTGATATCGTCTTTACCGTGCACCAGGTCAACATGCAGACCCTGTACCGGCAGTGTACTGATGGTATCAAGGTTCTGACCGATGCTGTCGAAGTAGGTGGTCAACAGCAGTTTAGTCTCACCCTGAAGCGCATCATAAGCAGGTTTAAACGCCGCCAGCCACTCGGAAGGCAGTTCCAACGCCAGCGCCGGTTCGTCAATCTGCACCCATTCAACATCGCGCTTAGCCAGTTCAGCCAGCACCTGCTGATATACCGGCAGAATATCTTGCAACAGGTTAAGGCGGTCAAACGGGTCGCCTTTCACTTTACCCAGCCACAAGTAGGTCACCGGGCCGAGCAGCACAGGCTTCACTTTATGGCCCAGCGCCAGCGCTTCGTCGACTTCATCCAGTAACTGAATCCAGGTCAGTTTGAACTGCTGGCCCTGCACGAATTCAGGCACCATGTAGTGATAGTTGGTGTTAAACCATTTGGTCATTTCTGCCGCTGCGGCGGGCTCACCGCTCGGTGCGCGGCCACGGCCTAAACGAAAAAGGGTATCAAGGTCAACTGAACCCTCTTTATTCTGGTGACGTGCCGGAACGTTACCCAGCAGCAGACTGGTAGTCAGTACGTGGTCGTACCAGGCAAAGTCACCGACCGGCAGCAGATCCACACCAGCCTCTTTCTGCTGCTGCCAGTGACGGGCGCGCAGTTCGCGTCCCACTGCCAGCAGTTGTTCCTGAGTGCTGTTGCCAGCCCAGTAGCTTTCCTGCGCTTTTTTCAGTTCGCGCTGTAGGCCAACACGGGGGAAACCGAGAGTATGGTTCAAAATAGTCATCAGTTGTGCCTCTTTATATTCATCGTTAGCTGAACACGTCCTGATTCACTTCAATATTCATTTGGACGTCCAGATGTTTACACCGCTATAATCCGCAGGTACTGTATTCACCACAAGCGCAAAATATTCACTGTCGATGTGAAGGACTCTCATGATCGAACTTAAACACCTGCGAACGCTTCAGGCTCTGCAAAATACCGGCTCGCTGGCCGCCGCTGCCGCACAGCTTCATCAAACGCAGTCAGCATTGTCACACCAGTTCAGTGACCTGGAGCAACGTCTCGGTTTCCGACTTTTTGTGCGTAAAAGCCAGCCGCTACGCTTCACGCCGCAGGGGGAGATTCTGCTCCAGCTGGCTGAACAGGTATTGCCGCAGATTCAGCAGGCCCTGCAAGCCTGTCATGAACCGCATCAGACCACGCTACGCATCGCGATTGAGTGCCACAGCTGTATTCAGTGGCTGACTCCGGCGCTCAACGAATTCCGCCAAAGCTGGCCACAGGTGGTGGTGGATTTTAAATCAGGCGTCACGTTTGACCCGCAGCCAGCCCTGCAACAAGGTGAGCTGGACGTGGTGCTGACATCCGATATTCTGCCGCGCAGCGGGCTGTTTTACTCGCCGATGTTCGATTTTGAAGTGCGTCTGGTATTGGCTCCTGACCACCCTCTGGCACAAAAGGCGATAATCTCCCCAGAGGATTTGGCCAGCGAAGTGCTGATGATCTACCCGGTGCAGCGCCAGCGCCTGGATATCTGGCGTCATTTCTTACAGCCTGCGGGCATCAGTCCGGCGCTGAAAAGCGTGGATAATACCCTGCTGTTAATTCAGATGGTTTCAGCCGGAATGGGCATCGCTGCCCTGCCGCACTGGGTGGTGGAGAGTTTTGAACACCAGGGCTTAGTCGTCACTAAAGCGCTGGGTGAGGGTTTATGGAGTCGGCTGTATGCCGCAGTGCGCGACGGTGAACAGCGTCAACCGGTCATTGAGGCGTTTACCCGCTCCGCGCGTCAGCACGCCTGTCAGCATTTACCACGGGTACGCGATGCGTCACGTCCCGGTACGCCGCTCCCTTCTGCCCACAGCGGCTGAATTGGCCGTGCGCAATATCGCTGGCGGTGGTTTAGCGGGATGCAGCCCGGGGGATGAAGGGGTATACTGCGCCCACTGCAACAGTTTCACTGAAGAGAGTTTTTATGACCAATAATGACGTCCTGCGCAGCGTGCGATACATGCTGAATTTAAGCGATGCGAAAGTCGTGAGCATTCTGGCGCTGGCAGAGAGCGAAGTCACTGAAGCCGAAGTGCACAGCTTCCTGAAAAAAGAGGATGAGCCCGGTTATCGCCCCTGCCCCGATGTCATCATGGGTTATTTTCTGAATGGCCTGATTTTTGAGCGCCGTGGCAGAAGCGAAGACGCGCCAGCGCCTTCCATTGAGCGCAAGATGACTAATAACATCATGATGAAAAAACTGCGCGTGGCCTTCGATCTGAAAACTACCGATATCATCGAGCTGTTAAAAAGCGCTGACTTTGCGGTAGGTCAGTCGGAAATTGGCGCGATCTTCCGCAAGCCTGGACACAAAAACTACCGTGAATGTGGCGATCAGATCCTGCGTAATTTCCTCAAAGGTCTGACAATGAAAATTCGCCCGGCCAAAAAATAAGCTTATTGCTTTGTCGCTGATTAACGCTATTACATGGCGTTAATCAGTTTCGCCTACCCTCACAAACTGCCTGCCAGCAATGCGTTCCTTTTAGAACAGAACCACTCACCAAACGAAACCGTTAAATTCGCACGTGCATAATCGTGATGCAAATCACAAATCAGCATTCAGACACCACGATATGCAGCCTTTTAATGACACATATCGTGTTATATGGTCATAAAAATGTAACATTTGCGCCCTTCTTCACAGTCACATGCTCTGATATTCCCTATATTGTGCGCGAAATGGAACATGATGGCCCTCCACGGCAGGATTTTGTTTCTCTCCGCCACATTTCACCAGGAATGTCAGTCTCGAAGCCTCGGGAGGCTTAAATGTTAAGTATTTTTAAACCCGCCGCGCATCAACCCCGCGTTGATGGCTCCCGCGTCGACCCGCTCTACCGCAAGCTGCGCTGGCAGATCTTTTTGGGTATCTTCTTCGGTTATGCCGCCTACTATCTGGTGCGTAAAAACTTCACGCTGGCGATGCCTTACCTGGTTGAACAGGGTTTTTCACGCGGCGACCTCGGTTTTGCGCTCTCGGGTATTTCGATTGCCTACGGATTCTCTAAATTTATTATGGGCTCGGTGTCTGACCGCTCCAACCCACGCATATTTTTACCTGCCGGACTGATCCTTGCTGCCGCAGTCATGCTGTTTATGGGCTTCGTCCCCTGGGCAACATCGAGCATTATGGTGATGTTCGTACTGCTGTTTCTGTGCGGCTGGTTTCAGGGCATGGGCTGGCCCCCTTGCGGGCGCACGATGGTTCACTGGTGGTCACAGAAAGAGCGCGGCCGCATCGTATCAGTGTGGAACTGCGCCCATAACGTTGGCGGCGGTATTCCTCCGTTACTGTTCCTGTTGGGCATGGCCTGGTTTAACGACTGGAAGGCGGCGCTGTATATGCCTGCCTTTGGCGCTGTCGTGGTGGCGATTTTCGCCTTTGCGCTGATGCGTGATACCCCGCAATCCTGTGGGTTGCCGTCGGTTGAAGAGTACAAAAATGACTATCCACCTGATTACGATGAAAAACATGAAGAAGAACTGACCGCTAAGCAGATCTTTAAGCAGTACATTCTGCCGAACAAGCTGCTGTGGTATATCGCACTGGCTAACGTGTTTATTTATCTGTTGCGTTACGGCATTCTCGACTGGTCGCCAACCTACCTGAAAGAGGTGAAACACTTCACCCTCGATAAGTCCTCCTGGGCTTACTTCTTCTATGAATATGCCGGTATCCCCGGCACTCTGCTGTGCGGCTGGATGTCGGACAAGGTCTTTAAAGGCAATCGCGGCGCGACCGGGGTGTTCTTTATGGTACTGGTGACCATCGCCACCGTGGTGTACTGGATGAATCCGGCCGGAAATCCGGGAGTGGACATGGCCTGCATGATGATTATCGGCTTCCTGATTTATGGACCGGTGATGCTGATTGGCCTGCATGCGCTGGAGCTGGCACCGAAGAAAGCGGCTGGCACCGCAGCAGGCTTCACCGGCCTGTTTGGTTATCTGGGTGGCTCGGTCGCCGCCAGCGCCATCGTCGGTTATACCGTCGACTACTTCGGCTGGAACGGTGGCTTTATCATTATGGTCGGCGGCTGTGTGCTGGCGGTGCTATTGCTTACCCTGACCATGATCAGTGAGAAAAAGCATCGACAAAACCTCAGTGCCATCTGACGCATCGGCAGGCGGTTGTTCGCACAACCGCCTTTGCCGCTGCTGCGGGTGCCATAAGATTAGGGCTTAGTGGGCTTCCAGCTGACCGCTTCTGTGACAAAGCCGGGTTGGTCCACCTTAATGAAGTAACACAAACAGAAAGCGGCAATGTACAACGCTGTATAAACCAGCACCACGCCTAACGTATCGAAGAAGGGTAAGGTTACCACCGCGATAGCCGGAGCAAGGAAGTTAGATAATCCCGCCGAAAGGTTATAGACAGAGATTGCGGCTCCTTTATGTTCCGGTTCCAGCGCAGGGAAAACCGCAGCCAGCGGAACAAAGGCGGCGACGAAAATGCCAAGACTGACGGCAGGTATCAACGCCATCGTGAAATTATGCCTGAAGAACAGAGGGATGTAGTAAAAGCTCAGGCTGGATAAGGCCATACCAATACAGCCGTACCACTTAACCACTTTCATCCAGCCCAATTTTTCGGCCACGATCCCCCAGAAAACGTTGGAAAAAATCGTGGTCAGGAAAAATGCGGCCCAGACCTGGAGCCACTGCGAGATGGTAAAGCCTAAACGGTCGATGAAGAACATCGGCATGATGACGGCGAAACCAAACAATGACAAGGTATTGATAATACGCACCAGGCTGGCATAGAAGATGTTTTTATTGGTATACAAGAGTGTGACTGCACGGCTAAGCTCCTTCAGTTTACCGCGCCCGTGGCTCCCGAGCACGGCAGGGAACGATACATGTTTAAGCGACAGCATGGCGATCAGGCCACCGGCGATGCAAAATGCCAGCGCCAGCCACAATGTACCGATTACGCCGATTTGAGGAATGGTAAAGCTCGGAATGTAGCTGCCGACAACACCGATACCGAGTGAATAAAAAGTCCAGTACCAGCCCATCGCAGAGCTGGCGTTTTCGCTTTTAACATTGTGTACAATCAGGACAATAAAGGAATAAAGAAATAATGGATAGGCGAATCCTCTGATGCCATAAAAGAGTAATATCAGCGGATAACTTTTCAATTCCAGTCCTAATAGAATAAATAAGACGTGGAAGACACACCACAGGCAGAACCCGATAAACATGGTGCGCTGCGGGGTGATCATTTCAGCCAGCACGCCAGATATCCAGGCGGAAAATGCAGCCGTAAGCCCATATACGGTTAAAACTAATGAAGATGCCGAGGGCGAGAACCCCAGCGACTTAATATAATGCGAAAGAAAGGCCAGTTCGAATCCATCACCCGTCATAAATACGGCAATAGAGACGTATCCCCATAGTAAGTTTACAGGAAAGCCACACCAGCTACGGTTTGATTTTATATTCAGCATAAACTTTCTCGTTTGCAAGATGATGTCAGACACCCTGAATATATTCAGGGTGATGATGATTTATAATAATTATACAGCGTTAACTATCGTTACTTCTTACTGCGTCTTTACGTATATTTGTTGCCGTCATTTGAAGAATTTTAAAAGCGTTATAACGCCTTTCATGCACTAATTGATAATTCGCATCAGGGAGATACTCTTTTTCACGCGTTGTCATTTTTTTCATGGCTTCGCTAACGGAACCATATTCTTTCGCCGCTACGGCGGCAAGAACAGCCGAACCTAATAAAACCGGCTCTTCTGACTCGGTCGACAAAACCGGTAGACAGCAGGTATCGGCAATCAGCTGGCGTACAAGCGGATGTTGACCCGCTCCACCACTGATGACCACACTTGCGGTATTCACGCCGCTCTGACTCTGCGCTTCAATGATTTGCCGCAGCCCGTAACCCAGGCTGCATATGCCCGCAATATATAGCGCGATCAGGCTATCCAGATCGTTCTGCATACCGAGCCCGCATATCACCGCACGCGCCCAAGGATCGGCAAAAGGTGCCCGGTTGCCCGAGAACTCCGGCACGATGTGCAATTCTCCGGCTAAATGCACTGCGGCAGACCGGCTGGGCGAGTTGCCGAGCGCCATGTTCGCCAGATAGACAGGCAGCGGCATTCCGGCTATTTTTGCCTGTGCTTTAGCCTGAGGTGCGGCAGGATGCATCGCAATAAGGCGTTCAATCGCCGCACCGGCCGCGCTCTGCCCCCCTTCATTCAGCCATAAACCCGGCACCATAGCGGAGTAGTAAGGCCCCCATACGCCGGGTACAAACGCGGGTGAAGCTGTCGATGTCATTGTGCAAGATGAGGTGCCGAACACATAGGCAAGTTTGTCCTCCGGCGAATCGAAAGCGCCCAGGGTGCCCACGCCACCGGCATGTGCATCGATCAGCCCAGCCGCAACCGGCGTTCCCTGCGCCAGCCCCATCTCTTGTGCAGCTTGTGCCGTGAGTCCGCTTCCGCATGCGGTTCCGGGATCAACCGTATGCTGCCCAATGCGGATAAAGTCTTCGTCGGCAAATTCTGATAAACCCACCGCCCTGAAATAATCCGCATCCCAGCGTTTCTCATGCGCCAGATAATTCCATTTACAGGTCAGGGTACATTGAGATCGCGCAAGGTCTCCTGTCGACCGCCAGGTCAGATAATCGGTGAGATCGAAAAACTGCCACGCCTGATCAAAGGTGTGCGGATGATTCTTTTTAAGCCATAGCAACTTCGGAACTTCCATTTCCGGAGAAATTCGGCCGCCGACATAATCCAGTATCGGGTGCTCCGTGGCGTTAATCAGATCTGCCTCACCGGTTGCACGATGATCCATCCACACAATAATATTGCGTTCAGCATCGCCAGCCGGACTCACCGGCAGCGGCGCACCCTCAGCACCAACCACCACCAGTGAACATGTCGCATCAAAGCCTATCCCCACCACGTCTGCCGGATTGATGCCCGCATCTGCCACCGACTGCCGCACGCAGTGACACACAGCGCGCCAGATGTCATTGCCGGACTGTTCAACAATGTGCCCACCGCTACGGAAAGTCGTGATGTTGTGTTTGGTATAGGCGAGAAGATGACCCTGAATATCAAAGACCCCTGCCCGCGCACTGGCCGACCCGACGTCAATTCCTATCAGGTATCTGGTTCTGCTGTTCATATTATTATCGTTACCCGTTTAAATATTTTCAGAGATCGACGCTGTTCGGCAGAATAACCAGATCGCGTACGGTGACGCCCGGTGAACGGGTCACCATAAAAAGCACGGATTCGGCTACTTCGATGGGCTGCATCAGGCTGCCATTTGCCAGCGCCTCTTCCATTTTTTCTTTGGGCCAGTTATCAAGCAACGAGGTGACTACCGGCCCCGGTAGCACAGCACCCACACGCACCCCATACTGAGCAACCTGGCGGCGCGTGGCATGAACGAAGGCCTGTACGGCAAACTTGGATGCGGTGTAAATCGGCTCCCAGACAACCGGCACAACGCCAGCAATAGAGCTGGTAAAGACAATGTCACCGGACTTCTGCTCAATCAGATAAGGCAGCACGGCGCGCACAGAGCGGAACGCGGAACTGGTATTCAGTTTCAGCACCTTTTCCCAAACATCGGGATCGCCTTCAGCAACCGCACCGCCAATATAGGCACCGGCATTGGCATGGAAGATATGAAGTCCGCCAGCCAGGTCAAGGATGCCTTTAAGCATGTTGTCTACCTGAGGCCCATTCATTAAATCAACTTGTAACGCGAATGCCCGCTCATTCAGGCCGCTTAACGCCTGCTGAAGCCGCTCTTCATCGCGGTCAATAAGCACGACTGTGGCACCGGCCCGGTGTAAGGTTCTGGCGCATTCAAGCCCTATACCGGCAGCTGCGCCGGTCACGGCAGCGACTTTTCCAACAAGGGAAGTATTTACATAGACGGGCGAAGAATTCATCTTATAATCCTTAAACTTAGGCCGTAACAGATGATCCATTCAGTCAGATATTTTATCCTGAATGAAATTAAACTCCTGGAAATAAAAGTTTTACTTCTTAATGAGCAATAAATGGCTATAGGTATTGCCAGTAACCGACAGTAAAAGAGGTTAGCAGCGGGGTTTTTAAGAATTAGCTCAATCGATGAAGCATCTTTATCACTTTTTAAAATAATCACCAAATGAAATTTAATTAGAGGTTTATATTCTGTGACAGAGGTCGGTAAAAGCAAGAAGACAACCATTTATGACCTGGCGGAAATAACGGGCGTGTCGGCAAGTGCAGTCAGTGCCATTCTAAATGGGACATGGAAAAAACGGCGCATTAGCGCCCGCCTTGCTGAAAAGGTGTCACAAATTGCCGAAGAAGAAGGGTATGAAGTCAACCGGCAGGCCAGCATGCTGCGCTCTTCTCAGTCCAGAATCATAGGGATGATCGTCCCCAAATACGATAATCATTATTTCGGCTCAATCGTGGAAAAATTTGAGGAAATGGCACGCGATCGCGGACTTTTTCCAGTCATTACCTGCACCCGGCGCGATCCCGCACT
Organism: Erwinia piriflorinigrans CFBP 5888; assembly: GCF_001050515.1. Lineage (GTDB taxonomy): Bacteria > Pseudomonadota > Gammaproteobacteria > Enterobacterales > Enterobacteriaceae > Erwinia > Erwinia piriflorinigrans. The sequence continues at coordinate 56,030 of NZ_CAHS01000004.1, read as the reverse complement.
GGAACTGGAAGCGGCCAGAACCATGCTCTCATGGCAGATTGACTGTATGGTGGTCACCGGGGCGACAGATCCCGATAAAATCACCGAACTCTGTGCCACCTCGGGCATTCCGACGCTGAATCTTGACCTGCCCGGCACGCTGGCACCCTCCGTTATCTCAGATAACTACCGGGGCGCACTTGAACTGACACGACAAATTCTGACTAAAAACCAGCAGCTGGGAAACTTGCTGAAGCCACTGATCTTCATCGGGGGCCGTGCTACCGATCATAATACCAAAGAGCGTCTGAGGGGGTTTCTTGACGCACATCAGCAATTTCAGCTGGATGTCCCCACTGAAAACATATGTATGTGCGGCTACGAACATGAAAAAGCCGAACAGGCTCTGGAAAAATATTTCGCCATCGGGCAAGAAGTCCACACGGGTTTCTTTGTTAATTCGACGATATCGCTTGAGGGAGTGCTGCGCTTTTTAAGCGGTCGCGACGCGCTGGAGGTGAACAGGCGTCAGGCTATTGGATGCTTCGACTGGGACCCCTTCGTCGCCATGCTGGGTCAAGATATTATTATGGTCAGACAGGACGTTAACGCCATGATGGCACAAGTATTTAGTATGATGGAAAACGGCATAAAGGGTACGGGACTGAGTGAAATACCGCCTCTGCCGATCGGTAGCAAGCACCAATGAGAGAAAAGCGGATGCTTCCCGGATAAAGCCCTATGCACCCTCATGCACTAAAATTTTACTTATAAAAAACCTGACGGGTGAGGTCAGGTTTTTTTCCGACCCAGAGCGGGTGCTCCCGGCCAGAACAGAACTGTCTTTAACTAACCGTGTCACAGTAAACCCAATGTGCACTGCGTGCAAATTTTGACCATGACCTCTCGTTAATCCTTTTTCCCACAGGTATAGTCAGCGGGTTAGCTCTGCTGATGGTGGAACTTCCGGGCGCATCTCAACGCTTTTCTAAACTTCATACAGCTGGCGCAGGGTATGCGGCACCGCCTGCTCGCCATTGTTACCGATCACTTCCAGTTCTGGCAGTATGTCTTTCAGGCGCTGATGGGCGTTATTCATGATGTAACCTTTGCCCGCCATATTGAGCATCTCTTTGTCGTTCATCCCATCACCGAAAGTCACGCACTCCTCCAGCGAGTAACCCAATGATTTTGCCACCGCATCCAGCGCATGGCCTTTCGATACGCCGCCGGCCATCACTTCCAGACAGGTTGGCAGCGAGAAACTGACGTTTACCCGGTCGCCCCAGCGTGCTACCAGCGCCTGCTCCAGCGGGATGAGCAGTTCGGGAATGGCACAGGTGAAAAAAACTTTGCTAATGCCATCGGCTGCCAGCTGCCCCGGCTGGTAAATCTGGTAACCGAAGTCAGATTCCTGGAAGAAATCCATTTCATCGGGGCGATGACGGTTGAGGAACCACTCTTCATCCCGGTAAACGTTAGTGTAAATATCCGCATGACTATGCTGCATGGTGAACAGCTCACGCGCGATATCTTCATCAAGGTTATGACTGAATACCAGCTCACCGGCGGTGTTGTGCACGCGTGCGCCGTTAGAGGTGATCATCCAGGCATCAATGCCGAGGCTGTCGCGCATCTGCGCCACGTCAATATAGTGACGACCGGTGGCAAAGATAAAATGAATGCCTTTGCGGGCCAGCAGCTGAAGCGTTTCACGGGCAAAGAGGGAAAGCGTATGGTTTGGCAGCAGCAGCGTGCCGTCCAGGTCTGAAGCAACAATAGGGTACATAACACCTCTGGTTAATTTTTCCTGGTGGGAAGCGCCCACCGGTAATGTCATTTTGTCGACTCAGGTATGCCGGGCAAAAAAGGTGAGGACGGCTTCGAGCGCCGCTGCACGCATCCGGTCTTTCTCAAACAGGATCTCGTGGCGAGCACCTTCTATAATCAACGGCTTGCCGCCCTCGCAGGGCTGAGCAGCCGCCACCATCGTCTGGCAAAAAAGATCCTGAGCGCGGTTATCAACCACCTTATCGTCGGCGGCCTGCAATAGCAGCAGTGGAGTAGAGATCTGCGCAGCCTGATTCAAGACGCTTTGCCCGGCACGAACACTTTCCCGCACCCAGTGATACGTCGGGCCGCCGACGCGTATACCGGGATCGTCGGCATAAAAACGCACATTGCGGCGATAGCGTTCGCGGCTATGAGTCAAATCGTTTATCGAAAACGGGCGCGCGCGCCATTTCCCGGTACCCAGCGCATAATCATCGCGCACCGACGGGCGTTTTTCCGCCCAGTTGAGGATGCGGCGCGCCATCCATAACGGCATCGGCAGAAAAATACCAAACATCGGCGCAGCCAGCGCCACCGCATCAAAAGCCGCCGGCTGTCGTACCAGCATCAGGGCGAGGATCGCTCCCCCCATCGAATGCGCCAGCGCGTAGCGAAAGCGATAGTGACGCGTTACGATCTGTTGCAAATACAGCGTTTCCAAATCGTCGACGTAGTCTTCGAACGCCGCAACGTGCCCACGATGTGAATCCTTCAGTAGCCTGCCCGATCGCCCCTGTCCGCGATGGTCGATAATGAAAACGTCATATCCGCTATGGAACAGGTCGTAGGCCAGCTCTGGATATTTGACATAACTTTCAATGCGCCCCGGACACAATAAAATAACCTTGTCATGTTGCGGTGAGATGAAGCGGACGTAGCGGATTGGAACGTTTTCCACCCCGACAAACTCGTCCTCTTCGCGCTGCCTCCAGAAATCCAGCAGCGGGCCGGTAGCAAAAGCCGCAAAGGCTTTTTCACGCGTTAACCAGCTTTTTTGGCGCAGTTTCATCAGACGTTTTCCACTCGGGGCGCTTCATTCAACGTGAACAGAGTTACCCGTAGCAAGGCGTTCAACAATAACGTATTGTGTCACAATTGAACGTTTTCCGGGAGTGTTACCATGACTACCGAATGGTGGCTGACTTATCTGTTAACAACCATCATCTTAAGCCTGTCGCCGGGTTCCGGCGCTATCAATACCATGAGTACCGGCATCAGCCACGGTTATCGCGGTACTGTCGCCTCAATTTCCGGCCTACAGGTAGGATTATCGCTGCACATTGTGCTGGTCGGTGTCGGGCTGGGCGCGCTGTTCTCCCAATCCCTGTTGGCCTTTGAGATACTGAAATGGGCCGGTGCGGGTTACCTGGTGTGGCTGGGTATTCAGCAGTGGCGATCTGCCGGAGCGATAGATTTGAATGCGCTGGCCACGGCGATGCCGCGCCGTAAGCTGTTTAACCGTGCGGTGATGGTGAATCTGACCAATCCCAAAAGTATTATCTTTCTGGCGGCGCTTTTCCCGCAGTTTATCATGCCCGATCGGCCACAGGCCATGCAGTATCTGGTGCTGGGAGCGACAACGGTAGTGGTCGATATCATCGTCATGATAGGTTACGCCACGCTGGCGAGACGGATTTCAGCATGGATTAAAGGCCCGCATCAGATGAAATTACTAAACCGCATCTTTGGCGGCCTGTTTATGGCGGTGGGCGCTTTACTGGCATCAGCAAGACGGATTGCCTGAATAAAAAATGCAGGCTCCGCGCCAGCAGCCTGCTTTTTCGTGACCTGCGCCGCAGAGATTACTCTTCGTCACCGCCGTCAACATGCTCTTTGATCATCATCAGAAACGGCCTACCAAAGCGCTCCAGCTTTTTGTGCCCGACGCCGTTAACACTCAGCATCTCTGACGCGGTGATCGGCATCTGCTCCGCCATTTCAATCAGCGTTGCGTCATTAAATACCACGTACGGCGGAAGATTATCCTCATCAGCGATCGCCTTGCGCAGTTTACGCAACTTCGCAAACAGCTTGCGGTCGTAGTTGCCGCCGTAGGATTTCTGGCTGCTGCTGCGTGTTTTCACGCTCACCAGGCGCGGTACGGCCAGCAACAGGGATACTTCACCCCGCAGCACCGGACGGGCCGCTTCGGTTAACTGCAAGGCAGAGTACATGGCGATATTCTGCGTCATCAAACCGAGATGGATCAGCTGGCGCAGCACGCTGGTCCAGTGTTCATGGCTTTGATCGCGGCCAATGCCATATACGGGCAGCTTATCGTGCTGCATATCGCGAATACGCTGGTTATTGGCACCGCGCAGGATCTCGACGATATACCCCATGCCAAAGCGCTGGCCCACGCGATAAACGCAGGAAAGCGCTTTTTGCGCTTCGACCAGGCCATCGTAGCGCCGGGGTGGGTCAAGGCAGATATCACAGTTATCGCACGCCTGCTGACGTCCTTCACCGAAGTAGTTCAACAGCACCAGACGGCGACAGGTTTGCGCCTCGGCAAAGGCTCCCATCGCATTCAACTTATGGCGCTCAATGTCCAGCAGCGGCCCCTGAACCTTCTCTTCCAGACAGCGGCGCAGCCAGGCCATATCCGCCGGGTCGTACAGTAACAGCGCCTCAGCAGGCAGGCCATCACGCCCGGCGCGTCCGGTTTCCTGGTAATAGGACTCGATATTACGTGGGATATCGAAGTGAACCACAAAGCGCACGTTGGGCTTGTTGATGCCCATCCCGAACGCCACCGTCGCCACGACGATTTGCAGGTCATCACGCTGGAATGCTTCCTGCACCTGGGCGCGGTGCGCGTTGTCCATTCCGGCGTGGTAAGCCCCGACGCTCAAACCCCGACTCTGTAAACGGGCCGCAGTATCTTCAACCTTCGCCCGGCTGTTGCAGTAAATAATACCGCACTTGCCGCGTTGGTCCTGAACGTAGCGCAGCAGCTGTTCAGTTGGCTTAAATTTTTCCACCAGCGTATAGCGAATATTCGGTCGATCAAAACTGCTGATCTGGATCAGCGGATCGTTGAGCTGTAGCAGGCGGGCAATATCGTTACGCGTGGTTTCATCAGCTGTGGCCGTCAATGCCATCACCGGCACATCGGGCAGCCGTTGACGCAGCTGGCCCAGAGCGCCATATTCTGGGCGGAAATCGTGACCCCACTGCGAGATACAATGCGCTTCATCCACCGCCAGCATTGCCGGGTGACAGTGCGTGAGCTGCTCAAGGAAGTTGTCCATCATCAGGCGTTCAGGCGCGATGTAGAGCAAACGCACTTTTCCGCTACGACAGCCAGCCATGACGTTTTGCTGTTCTTCACGGTTTTGCGTCGAATTGAGGCAGGCTGCTGCCACCCCATTGGCCAACAGCTGATCGACCTGATCTTTCATCAGCGAGATCAGCGGGGAAACCACCAGCGTCAGCCCCTGACGCACCAGCGCCGGGATCTGATAGCAGAGCGATTTACCCCCACCGGTTGGCATCACCACCAGACAGTCACGTCCGTTCAACGACTCCTGGATGATGGCTTGTTGTCCCGGGCGAAACTGCTGATAGCCGAAGGTATCACGCAATACCTGGTCTGCCAGCGCTTCGTTATTGATGACTGCTGCCGTAGACACATTGTCCCCATATCTGCAATGACATAAATTCCAACCGGGCAGCACTGCCCGGTTGCTGTAACCTTAGAACAGGTCGTTAAGCGTTACGCCGACACCCACGCGCGTTTGGCGATGGTTGTAGTCGATAAGGGATTCCCCGTACCCGCTGAACACTTGGGTATAAAAGCGCACATGTTCTGTCAGTGGATAGCTCCAGCCCAGCTCGGCACCGCCGTAGCCGCTGTTCCAGTTGTAGTTGCTCTTCAGGCTGAAGATGCTGTCACCCAACTGGTAGCCCACCGTCAGGCGATAATACCCCATGTACTTGGTGATATCCGGGTTATCGTCATTATTTTCACTTTCTGGAAGACGGTACCAGGGTTTAACTTCTACCAGCCAGTTGCCGTTTTCCGCCATCAGACGGGCATAAACCCGGTTCCAGCTGCGGGATGTGGGTTCAGAACGTCCGTTAGACTGATGATTGAAACCGGTTTCGACGTCACGTAATGTCCATCCAGCAAAGCGGTAGTCCGTGGCCCAGCCGAGAAAAATTTGTGGCTCATAATCGGTCTCACGAAAGGGTGAAGATTCGCTGCGGTTGGAGAGCTGCCACCAGGATTTCTGCGTATAGGAAGCGGCCAGCACTGAGTTGTCGCCAACAATACCGCGCCACAGCGGGAATGCCAGGCTCAGCTGAAATTTCACCTCATCGTGCTTGGCTTTATCGCTCCAGCTGTAAGTCCGAATCGCTTCTTTATTCAGGTTGCTGGTGTCGGTATACAGCAGATAATTACTTTCGTAAGGGTACATCACGAAGGGGTTGTCATGTTTTTCCAGCAGATTGGCGATAATACTGCCAGGCACCGCAGGCTGGTCATGCACCTGTTTAATCGTGGCTTCCTGAGCCACTACTAACGTCGGCAACAGCAGAGCGGTTGCCAGCAGTCCTTTCAGCAGAGTCATATATTCTCCCGGGAGAGGCAGATAAGGTGGTTCAAAGCACGCCATTCTACACAGAAAATTCTTAGTCTATGAGTCCATATTTCCGAATATAGAAACGGCTGAATATTCAGCATAAAATATGCCTTCCGGTTAACATTTTCAGGTCGACTGCGTCAGAAGGAACTTTGTTATCATGTCCGTGCTCACTTTAGACCCGATGGCCGCGCGCCGTCTGATTGGCAAGATTTTTGTTTATGATATGCCGTTTAATCGTCAACTTGGTCTGACACTGGACCGTCTTGAATCCGAATTCGCACAGTTAAGCCTGGTTAATCAGCCTACGTTGGTCGGTAATACCGCCCAGGCCATTTTGCACGGTGGCGTTATCGCCTCAGTACTGGATGTGGCTGCCGGTCTGGTGTGTGTCAGTAGCGCCCTGACCCGCCAGCAAAGCATTCACGAAGACGAACTGCGCCAGCGCCTGTCGCGTATGGGCACCATCGACCTGCGGGTGGATTATCTGCGGCCAGGACGCGGGGAACACTTTATTGCCAGCAGCAGCCTGTTGCGCGGTGGTAACAAGATCTCCGTTGCAAGGGTTGAGCTGCATAATGACGCTGGCGTACATATTGCCAGCGCCAGCGCGACTTATCTGGTCGGTTGAAGAAGAAACGGCGGGTGATCTACAGCCAGTTTTTGCGCTTAAAGTAAGCATAAGGTGCCAGCCCGGCGAGGATCATCAGGACAATCGCCCCCGGATAACCCAGGCTCCACTTCAGCTCCGGCATAAATTCAAAGTTCATGCCGTAGCTTGATGCCACCAGCGTAGGCGGCAGGAACACCACCGAAACGACCGAGAAGATTTTGATAATGCGGCTTTGTTCAATATTGATAAAGCCCATCGCCGCCTGCATCAGGAAGTTGACCTTCTGGAACAGCGACTCATTGTGCGGCAGCAGGGATTCGATATCGCGCAGAACCTCACGCGCCTGCTCCAGCTGATTACCCGGCAGCCGCGCTTTTCGTACCAGGAAATTCAGCGCTCGCTGGGTGTCCATCAGACACAGACGCACCTTCCAGCCAACATCCTCCTGTCCGGCCAGCGTCGACAGGGCGGCGTCAAACTCATCGCCCTGCTTCCCTTCCATAATCACCCGGCTGAGTTTTTCCAGATCGCTATAAACGGTTTCGATCTCGTCCGCCAGCTGCTCAATTTTGGTTTCAAACAGATCCAACAACAGCTCAAAGGCATTGCCGTCGATCAGGGTTTGACTACGTGCACGCATACGGTAAAGGCGAAACGCCGGAAGCTCGCGCTCACGCAGGGTGTACAGACGCCCTTCACGGATAGTGAAGGCCACCGTCGAGTTACCGGCATGATCTTCAGCATCTTCATAAAAGAAAAAGGAGTGGATATGCAGACCGTCTTCATCTTCAAAGAAACGCGCAGAGGCTTCGATATCTTCCAGCTCCGGGCTGGTTGCCAGGACCTGGCCCAGTTCGTCCTGAACGCGTGCGCGTTCGGCATCTTCGGGTTCAATCAGATCCACCCAAACGGAATCGCTCAGATCGTCTCTACCACCCGCATCATCCAGTTCAAGACGAGTCAGACGGCTTTTATCCAGTTTAAATGCGCTCAGCATGGCTGTATTCCCAATTCGCAGTGATGATTGGGACAAAGCGCTCGAACACGGAAACATGCGTTTCAGTCAGAGATAGGGAAGGACTCACAGCGACGGGAAAATAGCATCGCCAACAACCACGAAGGCTATCGGCAAAGGAGGATAGCCTTAGGAGTTGTACCTGTTGTCCAGGTCAGTGAGCCAGTATCTACTGGGTGTGTCCAAGGCGAATGTCCTCTTATGATAGTGATGGGCGCATGTTACGCCGAGACGAAAAAGGCGTCAAGCCAGCAGCAGGCCCGTGCGCCCCGTCCGCTATTACATTGCTTCCAATTTGGCGTATGCGGCGACCAGCCATTTAATTCCCTGGCCCTGAAACGCCACCTGTAGACGGCTATGCTCACCGCTGCCTTCGAGGTTGACGATCGTCCCTTCGCCAAATTTCGCATGGTGTACCCGCTGGCCGAGGGCAAAGCCGCTGTCATTTTTCGCCACCGGCGTGCCCATACGCTGATGGCTGACCGGCCGACTGACGCTGGCACGCAGTCGCACCTCTTCGACACACTCCTCCGGCAGCTCTCCAATAAAGCGCGAAGGCCGATGATAGACCTCCTTGCCGTACAACCGCCGGGTTTCAGCGTAGGTCAGCGTCAGCTTCTGCATCGCCCGCGTCACGCCGACATAGGCAAGACGGCGCTCCTCTTCCAGTCGGCCGCCCTCTTCAAGCGACATCTGGCTGGGGAACATGCCTTCCTCCATGCCGACGATGAATACCTGCATAAATTCAAGACCTTTCGCGGCGTGCATGGTCATCAGCTGCACGGCGTCCTGCCACTTATCGGCCTGTCCTTCCCCCGCTTCCAGCGCGGCATGAGACAAAAATGCCTGTAGCGGCATCAGGTCTTCATCCTCATCCTGATAGCTGTACTGGCGGGTGGCATTGACCAGTTCTTCAAGGTTTTCGATACGCGCCTGGCCCTTCTCGCCTTTCTCCTGCTCGTACATCAGCCACAGGCCGGAGTCTTTAATGACCCGATCCGTCTGAACGTGCAGCGGCATTTCGCTGGTTTCGTGCGCCAGCGAGTCCACCAGTTCGGTGAAACGTTGCAGTGCGGAAGCCGCACGCCCGGCCAGCGCTTTTTCCTGTAACAGCGCGCGGGCGGTTTGCCATAAGGTCAGCTGGCGCTCACGCGCCGTCTGGCGAACCACATCAAGCGTGCGGTCGCCGATACCGCGCGTGGGGGTATTCACCACGCGCTCAAAAGCCGCATCGTCATTACGGTTGGAGATCAGGCGCAGATAGGCGAGAGAATCCTTGATTTCCTGGCGTTCGAAGAAGCGCATGCCGCCATAAATACGGTACGGCATGCTGGTTTGTAACAGTGCTTCTTCCAGCACGCGCGACTGGGCGTTACTGCGGTACAGGATGGCGCAGTCATTCAGCGCTCCGCCCTTCTCCATCCATACCTTGATGCGATTAACCACAAAGCGCGCTTCATCCAGCTCGTTAAAGGCGCAGTAAATCGCAATGGGCTCGCCGTCGCTGTCTTCGGTCCACAGCTCTTTACCCAAGCGGCCGTTGTTGTTGGCAATCAGGGTATTCGCGGCTTTCAGGATGTTGTTCGTCGAACGGTAGTTCTGCTCAAGACGAATGGTTTCTGCCGCCGGGAAATCGTTCAGGAAGCGCTGGATATTTTCCACCTGCGCCCCACGCCAGCCGTAGATCGACTGATCGTCATCACCGACGATAATCACTTTCCCCGTGTCACCGGCCAGCATACGGATCCAGGCATACTGGATATTGTTGGTATCCTGGAATTCGTCCACCAGGATGTTGGTGAACCTTTCACGATAGTGGTTAAGGATATGCGGTTTATTCAGCCACAGCTCGTGCGCACGCAGCAGCAGCTCGGCGAAATCCACCAGCCCGGCGCGATCGCATGCCTCCTGGTAGGCCTGGTAAATACGCAGCCAGGTTTGCTCAATCGGGTTGCCGTAGCTTTCAATATGCTTCGGACGCAGGCCTTCGTCTTTCTTGCCGTTGATGTACCACATCCCCTGACGGGCTGGCCACTGCTTCTCATCCAGATTCATCGCTTTAATCAGGCGTTTCAGCAGGCGTAGCTGATCTTCACTGTCGAGGATCTGGAAGTCCTGCGGCAGGTTGGCATCCAGATGGTGCGCACGCAGTAAGCGGTGCGCCAGACCGTGGAAGGTGCCGATCCACATGCCGCCCTGGCTGGTGCCAATCAGCTGTTCAATACGATGGCGCATTTCCGCCGCCGCCTTGTTGGTGAACGTTACCGCCATGATCGAATGAGGAGAACAGTTTTCTACCGCCATCAGCCAGGCGATGCGATGTACCAGCACGCGCGTTTTGCCACTGCCCGCTCCGGCCAGCACCAGCAGATTACTGCGCGGCGCGGCCACGGCTTCACGTTGTTTGTCATTCAAGCTATCGAGCAGGTCAGAAACGTCCATAGGCACCATCAGGGATCGGGAGCGGCAGGCCGCTCCACTGGTTAAATAACCAGGTTATTATATCAGCGCAGTCAGCGATGCCAACTGCGAAATTTCCAGCGTGGGGAGCAGACGGGAATCATTGATGTGCATCAGATTCCCTTCATGCAGGTTAATCCAGCACGCCTGCATCCCGGAGCGTACTGCGCCAGCCACATCGGTCGTCAGATCGTCACCGATATGCAGGATATGTTCCGGGCGCAGGTTCAGGCGTTCAGCAGCACGGTGATACATGTCCTGCCAGGGCTTGGCGCGACCATCTGGCCCGGCACGTAAAATAAACTGGAAGTATTTATCCAGTCCGCACAGATGAGGTTCAGCGTTACCGTTGGTGATCGCCACCAGCGGTATCCGCGCGGCCAGCGAGGCCAGCGTATTGTGCGTTTCTGTGGGCACGTCAATCTGGCTACGCCAGTGAGCGAAAACGTCCATGACGGTATGCGCACCGCTGGCTGCCTGTGCGGAAGGGATACCGACATCCAGCATCGATTGTTCGACGGCGCGACGCCGCCATTCCGTCACGTCGTGATAAATTTCCGGCTCAGCGGCCAGCAGCCGTTCACGCACCTGCTGATACTGCTGCACGCTAAAGTCCTGTAGCGCCGGATGATGTGCCTGCAACGCGGCATGAGAGGCCTGCGTGGTGCGGCGGATCACTGGGAAATTGTCATACAGGGTATCGTCGAGGTCGAAGGTCATGGCCGCAATAGGACGCAGCGAGCGGTAAAAGTGCATCAGGATTTTCCTCGTTTCGCACGGGGATGAGCAGCATCATAAACTGATGCCAGGTGTTGAAAGTCGAGATGTGTATAGATCTGGGTGGTGGTCAGGTTAGCATGACCTAGCAGCTCCTGCACCGCACGCAGATCGCCACTCGATTCCAGCATATGCGTGGCGAATGAATGCCGCAGCTTATGCGGATGAATATGGCTGGATAAGCCCTGCTTCACTCCCCATTCGGCAAAGCGCTTTTGCACATTCCGTGTCGAAATGCGCTTGCCTTTATTCGACAGGAACAGAGCGTTGTCTTCCGGGTCAAACAGTTCGCGCATTTCCAGCCAGTTTTCAATCCAGTATACGGCAGTACGCCCCATCGGCAGGCGGCGCTCTTTGCTCCCTTTACCCACAACCCATACCTCGCCGGACGCCAGATCGAGATGCCCGAGGTCAATGCCCACCAGTTCGGATAAACGCAGCCCGGCACCATACATTACCTCCAGCATGGCGCGATCGCGTACCGCCAGCGGATCGTTAAGATCGATCTCCAGCAGGCGATTCACTTCATCGACATCCATGTTTTTCGGCAGATGGCGTGCCGCACGCGGCGTGGCCACGCCTTTCGCCGGGTTGGCTTTGATCACGCCCTGGCTCACCAGCCAGTCAAGAAAGCTGCGTAATGCAGAAAGGCGCAGGGCAAGGCTGGCAGGTTTTAATCCACTGCGGGTACTACGTGCGGCCAGAGAACGTACCAGTGCGGCATCCAGTCGCGCCCAGTCACTGACCCTGAGTTCGTCGAGCAGGACAATAAGCGCGCTAAGCTGACGGCGATAGTTGATCTGGGTGAGCGGACTAAGCTGACGCTCCACTTTTAAAAAGCGCAGAAAACCCTCTACGGCAGCAAGCAGAGGGGATACGCTGTTCACACGCGCTCAATCCAACGCGACAGCAGCTGTGGCAGCATCACGGACAGATGCTGTAACAGCACCGTTCCCATACCGGACTGATAATGCTGGCCGTCACGGCTGCTGAAAATCAGCACGCCAAGATCGCCGTCTTCACCTAACAGCGACACGGCCACCGAACCGATCGCTTTTGCCTGCGGAAGCAGCAACAGTAATTCTGGGCCATTCAGGCTGCCGAGGTAATGATTTTGCTTGCCCAGCCGCTGAATGCGTAACGGCTCAAATGCCTGGCGAGACAGTGCCAGTTGGGTGAAATCAGAAGGGGCTCCAATGCGCCATTTCTCGCTGAATAAACGGATATTTGCCCCGGCCAGGCCAAATTCGCGCGCCCAGCGATGCAGACGATTAAGCATGTCATGCAGGCTGGAAGCCGAAACCAGATGCCCCTGTAAGGCGAGTAAACGCTCAAACAGCTGTTGGTTCGCGCTGGCCTGCTCCATCAATAGCGTGATCTCTTCCTCCAGCTGCTGGATATGATGGCGCTGACGTTTCAGCTGCCACTCAACCAGAGACACCGAACCGCGCACCGGGTGAGGTATCATCATCTGCTCGACCTGCCGGGCATTGCGCATAAAGAAGTCCGGGTTTTGCCGCAGGAAATCACTCACGATGTCATCGTCCAGCAGAGTGGCTTCGGCGTTCTGTGCGTGTTCTCCGACCTGTTTCATAAATGGATAAATCCGTCATAAACGTGAGTGGCTGGCCCGGTCATATGCAGGGGATGTCCTGGCCCTTTCCAGGCAATATTCAGCGAACCGCCGGGTAAATCGACCCGCACTTTTTCTGCCAGCAGCCCCTGCTGGATGCCCACCGCCACCGCTGCACAGGCTCCGCTGCCGCAGGCCTGGGTTTCACCCGCACCACGTTCATAAACGCGCAGGCGGATATGCTCACGGTGAACCACTTCCATAAAGCCGACGTTAACCCGTTCCGGGAAGCGCTCGTGGCTCTCCAGAACCGGGCCGAGTGTTTCAACAGCCGCCGTTTTGACGTTATCAACCTGTAATACGCAGTGAGGATTACCCATTGATACCACTCCACACATGACGGTTTGTTCAACGGCGCGCATCAGATAAATGTTTTCTGCTTTTTGGGCCCGGAACGGTATCTGCTGCGGTTCAAAATTAGGTTCGCCCATATTCACGCAGACCAACTCATCCTGAGTGATGCTCAATACCATTCGACCCGACTGGGTGCTGACGCGGATCTCATTCTTATTTGTCAGACCTTTAAGCCGGACAAAACGGGCAAAGCAGCGCGCGCCATTACCACACTGCGCCACTTCGCTGCCGTCAGCATTAAAAATACGGTAGTGGAAGTCGAGGTCGGGATCGTAAGGCGGTTCGACGATCAGTAACTGATCAAAGCCGATCCCCAGATGGCGATCGGCCAGACGACGGATCAGTTCTGGAGAGAAATAGACATTTTGCGTAACGGCATCCACCACCATGAAGTCGTTGCCGAGACCGTGCATTTTCGAGAACTGCATTTTCTGCTCCGCCGAGTGCGTCATAATTTACTGAGTCGGTTGCGCACTCTGCCCTTTCGCCGTGGCAGACTGTTGTGCATGGCTGCCGGAAGGTGTCGATGGCGCTGCCTGGGTGGTTTTCGGCTTGTCCTGCTGCTGATTTGGAAAATAAAGCGGGCCTTTCAGACCACATCCCGTCAGGCTCGCGGCAGCCATTATCAAGGCCAGCTGGCTAATTCGTTTTTTCATTCTCATTCTGCTCATCTTCAATCTGTATATGCCGCCTATCATCGCAGTTGAAGTCCGAAAAGCAACAGGAAAAGCGAATCTGGCCCGGCGGGAAGTACTGAATGTTACTGCATCTGGTAGCAACGGTCGCTGCCTTCACCCGCCGCCGCGTCCGGCAAATTGGCGCACAGCTGCGTTATCACCTGGCTGCGAAAAGGGATCACCTGGAAACGGTCGTCGACCTGCACAATCTGATAGAACTGTGGCAGGTTAAAATTGATAAAGCTTGACCCGTAGGTAAAGCGATCGTGAGAAGATGAGTAAAAGCGGCTTACGTCGCGCACCAGCTCCTCTTTACTGCCCTCACAATGGTGATAGATCTCAACACGGTTAGTTTCATCGAGGATATAAATATTGAAACCGTGATCGTCATGGGTATCTTCAAAGAAAAACTGGATAATGCCTTCACTGGCATAGCCATTGACCACCGCTGGCAGCCGAGTCTGGTCGCTTTCTACCTTCAGCGACAGGCCGTGCAGTTTATTATTTGAGATAGCTCCGTAGAATTCCACCGCGTTCTCCAGCTTCTGTACCGAGACGCTGAGACGCTCGAAGAACAGCCCCCAGGTCTGACCGGCCACGCGCAACGCTTTAAAACGGCCCGGCTCCTGGCGCGTGCTCGAAAGACGCTGTTCAATACATTCAGAGATCAGCTGTTGCACACGGGTGCGAATCAATCCACGCAAGTGCTGACTGTAGCAAAACACGTCAACCGAATCGGGCGGCGAGGCATCCTGATGCATTTTGCCCAAGATCGTTTTTAACGCTTCAATCATCGACTGTTCGCCGTTGAAATGCAGAGTACGCACTTCATTCCACGAATTGCGATATAGCAGGTCAACGCTGCCCACCAGGCACTGCTGCTGCTGACCGAAACTGAAGATGTCCAGCTTGCGGAAATCGAAGTGCACCACCTGGTTGCGGAAGGCTGCCGTCGGGTCCGCTTCCAGGTTAATAATAATGGCCAGATGGCGAATTTCACACGGGCTGTAGAGCGCTTTCGGTGTCGGTGTCGGTAGCCTCACGGGGAAATGGTGCGTTACATCCGCCACCAGCTCCTGCAAACGAGACAGCTCGAAGCTCTCATTACCTTTGATATACAGGCGCGTGTTGCTGGTCAGCAAACCGTTAAACCACGCCCATGCCACCAGCTTATTCAGATAGCGGTTATATTCGAGTGGCTGATGGCTGATAATCGAATCCATGTCCGGCGCCTGGTTATACAGATACCAGCCCGCACGATTTGCCCGGCCATTGGGCACATGGATAAACGTAAGATGCGGTTCGGAAAGATCGGGCGATATCTGCGGATTAAGCAGCGTCACTTTACCCGGTAACGCTTCAAACGCGGCGTAAAGTTTGCGCGTTAGCACGCCAATATCCTGCGGGCTGGCGCTCACGCTTAAATTATTACGCCGGGCAAAGCGGATCAGGTTGCGGTAGCTCTGCATCATCGCATCCAGCAGCTCATTGTGCGCTTCGCGTACCTGCCCGATTTTCCAGTCCGCACGGCTATCAAGCATCGCCAGTCGCTGCTTATCCCAGCCCCACTCCCGCACCAGCTGACTGAGAATTTCACGCCGCCAGCCGCTGTTTTCTGATGTCAGTGACAACTTCTCACACACCTTTAAATAGAAACAGCGGCGTACCAGATCGAGGCGGGCATGATCGTCAATGCCGGTGAGATATCGGGTCACGCGCTCAAGCATCATGCAATAGGGATCAAGACCGTAAGAAACAATCTCGCCGTCATGCAGGCGCTGTTTAATGTCCATCGCCAACAGGCGCGTGTCAGGATACTCCCAGGAGTAAGCTTCAAGCAGCAGGGTTTTCAACACCGCCTTATACGGCGAGTCGATACTTTTATACAGCTGCCACAGGCTGGCACCAAAATACTCTTCTGCCGATAGCGTGCCGAGACCGCCGAGATCCAGCCATTCATTAGGCGTCAACACCCCGCGTTGATACAGCGACATGACATAGTCATCGTACTGGTCTTCTTCTTCACGCGGCACCATATTCCACAGAATGCGTTTACCGGCCATGCGGACGGCGGTGCGGTAAAATTCATCAAGCAGCAGAATATGCTGAGTTGAACCGCAATCTTCACCGCCGAGGCTGCCACTTTCATTGTGACGGAAGCGATTTTCATCGATCAGGAAGAAACTGACCTCAATGCCCATTTCCTGACACCAGTTTTGCAGCAGAATGCATTTCTTCTGTAGGCTGAGGCGTTCGTCATTGTCCAGCCACGACTGGTGGCAAACCCAAATATCAAGATCGGAAGTGGCGTTCTGCCCAACGGAAGAGGTACTACCCATTGAATACACGCCGGTAATCGGCATTTCACCCGGCGCAAGAGTGGCAACATCGGAGCCAGATTTTTCTTCCAGCGTGCGCAGATAAGCGAGTTGATTTTCATCAGGCGTGTAAAAGCTGATGCCGTGCGGGACGTTACCTTCCAGGTAACCCGGCATCAGTGGATGGTGATAATGTAATAAGGTTGGCAGAAGACTGTAAACCTGTTGGAATGCAGGCCCCATCGCAGCCAGAGCGCGGTCAACGCGCAGCTGATTGATGGCATCCAGTCTCTGTTTCAGTGTCTCTATGTAGAGGTACAAGACGTCTCACCTGATTATCCCAGTGCCTATACCCCGTTGATGACCGACAAGGGTATAAAAAAGTTCTGTTTCCGCAATCTGCCGTTTGCTTTAAAAATAAGGGTTCAGATTATGGCTGGAAACGTGACCAACCTGACACCCGTCAGATTGACCATAAAGAAATTTACGCTACCTGCTAGTCTAGCACATTTTACTTTCAAACCACCGCAATACCATCCTTCACCGCCGTTTAACTGACAGCCTTCCCGGTTCAATGATAGGATAATCAGTGAACGATCAAAACGGTATCAAGCATGTCAGACAAAATTTTAAGAATTGCCACCAGGAGAAGTCCTCTTGCTTTATGGCAGGCGGAGTACGTACAACGGCGCTTAATCGCCTGTCATCCGGGGCTGCGCGTGGAGCTATTACCAATGGTGACGCGTGGAGATGTGATCCTCGACACCCCGCTGGCGAAGGTGGGCGGTAAGGGATTATTCGTGAAAGAGCTTGAGCAGGCGATGCTGTCAGGCCGCGCCGATATTGCCGTGCACTCAATGAAAGATGTGCCGGTTGCCTTCCCGCCAGGGCTGGGATTAGTGGCTATCTGTGAGCGCGAAGACCCCCATGATGCGTTTGTTTCACCTCATTACGCATCGGTGGACTCACTGCCACAGGGTGCGATTGTCGGTACATCCAGCCTGCGCCGTCAATGCCAGCTCAGCGCCCGTCGCCCGGACCTGGTGATCCGCTCACTGCGGGGTAACGTCGGTACCCGTCTCGGTAAACTGGATGCGGGTGAATACGATGCCATTATTCTGGCCGTTGCCGGATTGAAACGACTGGGCCTGGGCGATCGTATCCGCCAGGTGATGCCCGCTGAAGAGTCGCTGCCTGCGGTTGGCCAGGGCGCGGTCGGTATTGAATGTCGTCTTGACGATACGCACACGATCGGTTTGCTCGCGGCGTTAAATCATGATGACACCGCCTGCCGGGTAAGCGCCGAGCGGGCGATGAATACCCGACTGGAAGGCGGTTGCCAGGTGCCCATTGGCAGTTATGCACTGCTGGAAGGCGACCAACTTTGGCTACGCGGGCTGGTTGGCTCACCGGACGGTAACGAGATGGTACGCGGCGAACGCCGCGGCCCGCGAGCAGATGCCGAAAAAATGGGCATCTCACTGGCTGAAGAACTATTGGACAATGGCGCACACGATATTCTCGCTGCCGTCTATCAGGGGAACTCACCGGCATGAGCATTTTGGTCACCCGCCCGTCACCGGCCGCAGATGAGCTGGTTAGCCGTCTGCGTTTGCGCGGGCGAGTGGCCTGGTCGTTCCCACTGATAGAATTCACCCCGGGTACTCAGCTGGATATTTTGCCCGATCGCCTAAAGTCACTGAAAGCAGGAGACTTGGTTTTCATTCTGTCACAGCAGGTCATTCACTATGCTCAAGCCACATTTAACCGTGTAGATTCCACATGGCCTGCCAGCCTGGACTATTATGCAATAGGACGTAGTACCGCACTGGCGTTTCATGCCGCCAGTGGGCATCAAATTTCCTGGCCACACGAGCAGGATACCAGTGAAATACTGATCCAACTGCCCGATTTGCAAGCCGTAGCGGGCAAACGCGCGTTGATTCTGCGCGGCAACGGTGGGCGTGAATTACTCGCGGAAACACTGCTTAGCCGGGGCGCTCAAATAGAATTTATTGAGTGTTATCAACGTTGTCAAAAGTACTATCACGGCGCAGAAGAGGGCCGTCGCTGGCGCAACCAGGGGGTTGATACGATCGTGGTGACCAGCGGTGAAATGTTGCAACAGCTCTACTCGCTATTCACCGATGTCGATCGGGATGAATGGCTATTACACTGTCGGCTAGTGGTCGTCAGTGAGCGTTTGGCCACCCTGGCGAGAAAACTCGGGTGGGCGAACATTGATGTCGCCGACGGTGCGGATAATGATGCACTATTGTGTGCGATATAATTATATCCTTAAAGACTTCGCGTGACAGGAAGGCAGTCATTACGCCTGCAATGCGAAAGATTAAGGCTTTATCACTTAAAAATGGGATGAGCCATTATGACGGAACACAAAGATTCCTCCGCCATGGTTGAAGAGACCACCCCAGCGGTTGAAACCTCCGCTTCTGAACCACAGCCGCCGTCGCAAGCTGGACGTAGCGGAAAGGTGCTCGGCGCAGTCGCTATCGCTATTGCTCTGGCGGTAGGCGCGGGTCTCTATATGTATGGAAAACATCAGGCGCAACTTCAGGCCGTCACCAATCAAACACTGGCAGCACAGCTCTCTGAGCTGCAACAGCAATCCGCGAACGATAAACAATCGTTGGTTGATAAGCTGACAGTGCAAACCAGCGCGCTGGATACGTCACGACAGCAGCAGACCGCCCTGAACCAGCAGCTGGACGAGCTGAAACAAAAAGTCGCCACTATTTCAGGCAGTGATGCCCAAACCTGGATGTTGTCCCAGGCAGACTATCTGGTCAAAATGGCCGGACGCAAACTTTGGAACGACCGCGATGTCACCAGCGCTGCCGCCCTGCTGAAAAGTGCCGATGCCAGCCTGGCGGATATGAATGATCCCAGCCTTATCGGCGCACGCCGTGCGCTTGCCCAGGATATCAGCACGCTTTCCGCTCTTAGCCAGGTGGATTATGACGGCGTCATTCTCAAGCTGAATCAGCTGTCTAACAGCATCGATAATCTGCGTCTTGCCGATAACAACAGCGATGACGAGCCGATGGATGCCGACAGCGGTGCGCTCTCTTCCTCACTGCGTGAATGGCGTCAGAATCTGGTGAAAAGCTGGCATAACTTTATGGATGATTTCATCACCGTTCGCCGCCGTGATGCCACCGCTGAACCCCTGCTGGCACCGAATCAGGATGTTTATCTGCGCGAGAATATCCGTTCACGTCTGCTGATTGCGGCTCAGGCAGTTCCTCGTCATCAGGACGAAATCTATAAACAGTCGATCGACACCGTTTCCGCATGGATACGTGCCTGGTACGATACCAGCGACGCGAATACCAAGGCTTATCTTAGCCAGTTAGATAGTTTGAGCGAGCAGAGTATCTCAATGGATGTGCCGGAAACATTACTCAGCCAGCCCGTTATCGATAAACTGACGCAGACTCGCGTGCGCAATCTCCTTGCACAACCTTCCGCTACAGCGGTTCCGCAGCCGAAACAGGGAGAATAATCATGTTAAAAGTTCTGCTGTTATTTCTGCTGTTGATTGCCGGTGTCGTCGTAGGGCCGATGATAGCCGGGCACCAGGGTTATGTGCTGATTCAGACCGATAACTGGAATATTGAAACCAGTGTCACAGGTCTGGTTATCATCCTGTTGCTGTCCCTGGTTGTTATTCTGGCCATTGAGTGGCTGCTGCGCCGGGTATTTCGTACCGGTGCCCGTACCCGTGGCTGGTTTACCGGCCGCAAAAGGCGTCGTGCACACAAGCAGACTAATGCCGCGCTGATAAAGCTCGCGGAAGGCGATTACAAGCAGGTTGAAAAGCTGCTGTCACATCATGCCGACCATGCCGAACAGCCAATGGTCAACTACCTGCTGGCCGCTGAAGCAGCGCAGCAGCGCGGTGACGAGAAGCGCGCCAACCAGCACATGGAACGCGCCAGCGAACTCAATGATGGCGACCCACTGCCGGTTGAGATCACCCGTGTGCGTATTCAGCTGGCACGTAATGAAGATCATGCGGCACGTCATGGTATCGACCGCCTGTTGGAAATCGCGCCGCGCCATCCTGAAGTGTTGCGT
The DNA here is from genome assembly GCF_001050515.1 of Erwinia piriflorinigrans CFBP 5888. Taxonomy (GTDB): domain Bacteria; phylum Pseudomonadota; class Gammaproteobacteria; order Enterobacterales; family Enterobacteriaceae; genus Erwinia; species Erwinia piriflorinigrans. The sequence goes on along the minus strand of NZ_CAHS01000004.1, from coordinate 35,681 downwards.
CTGGCGGAACAGGCTTACATACGCACTCAGGCTTGGGGTGCGCTGCTGAACATTCTGCCCGCTATGGAGAAAATTCAGTTAGGCGATGCAAATCATCGTATCGAGCTGCAACAACAGTCCTGGCTTGGCCTGATGAATCAGGCAATGGCCGATCAGGGCAGCGATGGTCTGAAACGCTGGTGGCAAAATCAAAGTCGCAAAACTCGCCATGAAACCGCGCTACAGGTGGCGATGGCTGACCATCTTATCGTCTGTGACGATCACGATACCGCGCAGAAAATTGTGCTGGAAGGTCTGAAACGTCACTATGATGAGCGTCTGGTGCTGCTGATGCCCCGTCTGAAAACCGGTAATCCGGAACAGCTGGAAAAAACGTTACGCCAACAGATCAAGCAACACGGCGCCACACCGCTGCTACACAGTACGCTGGGCCAGCTGCTGATGAAACACGGCGAGTGGGAGCAGGCAAGCGAAGCGTTCAGGGCCGCACTGCAACAGCGCCCGGACGCCTTCGACTATGCGTGGCTGGCCGATACGCTTGACCGTCAGCATAAGACGGAAGAGGCCGCAACCATGCGTCGCGACGGCCTGCTGTTGACACTAAAAAACAATCCCTGAATCATCCAGGATTTCATCATGCCGGGCACACAGCCCGGCTTTTTTATGCCCGCAAATGTACAAGCCAACGATAAGGTAGCGATAAACAGACAGGAAAAAAAAACCTGCCGATCGGCAGGTATAAATATCAGGTCGGTAAGACAACCGATTGGTACCCGACTCAACGTGGTGCCCGAGATCCAATAAGGCCGGAGCGATATTGGCTGTTGGGCAACAGGTACCATAAAGTGGCTCTGCGTCATTCCCAGGTTTATGAAGCTTACGCAAACATAGGAGGTGGAATGAGCATCTACGCAGTCATTCTTGCACACTGCATGCCAAAATGGCAACGGCACCGTAAAAACTTATACTCTTCTGATTTTTAAGATTATTTCTTTCAAATGCTCACTACTGACTAAATTGACTGAAGCCAGCAGAGAACGGAGCGGTGGCGTAAACGTCGCCAGTGAAAGACAAATCGCGAATGATTAAATCAATCACTTATAAAACAGGGGATTATACGTCTTCGAACAGCGACAATTCGTGCCAACGGCTTATTGGTCGCCACCATGACCTATGCCTTGTTCAAATGGAGATTTTGGCGCAAAAACACTTTAAGCAGAGATAAAAAAACCGGCCTTATAAGCCGGTTTTTTCTGTTCCGGGGCGATGGGTAGTCGCTTTCAGGAACAATGCTGCTTGTATCTGTCAACAAGGGGAAAGTCTGGCACTTTTCGTTATAGCATCAACCAAACTTGATTTGTTTGTGACATGATCCCGTGCATATAATCAGCAGGCTCAAACCTCCTTCGGAGGTTCTCATCCTGTTGGCTTCAGGCGAAAAAAAACCTGCTTTTTCAAGCAGGTTTCTAAATTGGTCGGCGAGAGAGGATTACGGCTCGTTGAGCCGCCCTTCGGGCCGTTGCTAAAGCAACGTTGTCTCGCTTCGCTCGGCTCAAACCTCCTTCGGAGGTTCTCATCCTGTTGGCTTCAGGCGAAAAAAAACCTGCTTTTTCAAGCAGGTTTCTAAATTGGTCGGCGAGAGAGGATTCGAACCTCCGACCCACTGGTCCCAAACCAGTTGCGCTACCAAGCTGCGCTACTCGCCGAATACTTCTTTATTGCCACTACTTTTCTTTTTATTCGCCAAAACCCTTAGGGTTTAAGCAAAAAACCCGCCTTAGCAGGTTTTTAAAATTGGTCGGCGAGAGAGGATTACGGCTCGTTGAGCCGCCCTGCGGGCCGTTGCTAAAGCAACGTTGTCTCACTTCGCTCGGCTCAAACCTCCTTCGGAGGTTCTCATCCTGCAACCTTGTGGTGCACACAACCTGCTTTACAAGCAGATTGTTAAAATTGGTCGGCGAGAGAGGATTCGAACCTCCGACCCACTGGTCCCAAACCAGTTGCGCTACCAAGCTGCGCTACTCGCCGAAAACTGCATTTACTGCTGACGATTTTGTGGTGCGAAGAGAGGGACTTGAACCCTCACGTCCGTTAAGACACTAACACCTGAAGCTAGCGCGTCTACCAATTCCGCCACCTTCGCATACTACAAAATCTGGGGTGGCTAATGGGACTCGAACCCACGACAACTGGAATCACAATCCAGGGCTCTACCAACTGAGCTATAGCCACCACTACTACCAGAACAACCTTACTTCTTACTAACGCGGTAAGTGTTACCACCGCAGCTCTTGCGCACAAAATTAATGGCGCGCCCGACAGGATTCGAACCTGAGACCTCTGCCTCCGGAGGGCAGCGCTCTATCCAGCTGAGCTACGGGCGCGTAGCGCCGTTGCGGATGTGCATACTACGGGCGAGAGCCCTACCTGTCCAGTGCTTTTTTCACAAAAAAACGCGTTTGCTTACGCTTTGTGCATTCCGTCTAAAGTCGCAGCGTTTTTTGTGCTTTTTGCTGCGAAAACAGCGCTTATACGCCGTGGAGTGAACAAATACACCGCCGGTCAAAGGTCTCCACGCCAGTGATAGTTGAGGTATTTCAGTAGACCAAGCTGACGTTTGAGGCGTGAAGGCTGCAAAATCAGGCGATAAAGCCATTCCAGCCCCATCTTTTGCCAAATCCTGGGCGCACGCTTCACCTGCCCGGTGAACACATCGTAGGTTCCCCCCACCCCCATATATAGCGCATCAGGATAAACGGCCTTACAAGCCTGCATCAGCATCTCCTGACGCGGAGACCCCATAGCAACAGTAATAAGCCGCGCACCGCTGGCCTTGATGCGCGCAAACAGCGCCTCACGTTCGTCCGGCGTGAAAAAGCCATCCTGTGAACCGACAATATTGACATTCCACTGCGTACTGAGCTTATCTGCCGTCTTGGCGAGGATCTCAGGCCGACCTCCCACCAGAAACACCGGCGTGCCTTCATGTCCGGCGCGCTCCATCAGAGCCTCCCACAAATCGGCACCGGCAATACGCGATACCTTGGCCTGCGGATACTTTTTACGGATGGAACGCACGATGCTGATGCCGTCGGCATATTTGTACTCTGCCTCATTCAGCAGTTGATAAACCGCAGGATTGGCTTCAGCGGTCAACACTTTCTCCGCATTGATGGCCACCAGCGTGCCTTTTTTCAACTCTCCCTGCTGATTGAGGTAATCCACAAACTGCGCCATATCGGCAAAGCCTGACAGGGTTAGACCACGTATCTGATACTGCGGCACGATGGCAGAGGCACTCATGATTCATTCCCTACAAAGCAGTGTTTAAGACTGGGCCGAGAGCGCACCAGTCCGGCACTGTCGAGCAACCAATAAAGCAGTTTAGCCACCAGCACACAGGCAGCAAAAATAACGCAGAAAAAGACCACGCGAGAAGCAAACGCATCTAAACCCTCACGCGCCAGCACAATCATATTAAAGACCGCGCCGAAGCAAAAACTTTGCAGGATAGCCGCTTTATAGCGGTTCTGTTCCTGACGACCTTTTTCATACAGCCAGTCGAACCATTTGATAATCAGTCCCACCATGACGGCTCCCAGCATAATAAACAGCGCGCCGCCCATGACCACTAACGAACCGATCAGCGTGGGAGAGATAGCCAGGCCAGAATGGTTATCCAGCACATCCCAGGTAAAGTAATTAGCACTATTGAGAACCACAGAAGGTCTTCCATGCCATAGCCAGCTTGGGATAAACACATAGAAATCACGCCAGATCGGTGCCAGGCCCTGGAAATCAATCTTGTCGTAGTTTTGCAGCAGCAGGCCCAGGTTTTCCCACGGCGAGAAGGTATCCCGCGTCAGATAGAGGAAGGTGTAAAATGCCTGCGAACCGCTAACGTCAAGGTTATAGCGCTTCAGCGCCAGCCAGAACATGGCGACAATCGCCCCGACGCCGGCTAAAGCCAGCATCCAGAGTGTTATCCAGCCACGAATAATGCCAATAAACAAAAACAGAGCGAAGGCGATAATAATATTGGCGCGCGTACCGCCGACGATGGCATAGGTTAACAGGCCAAACCCCACGGTGCCGACCAGGAACAGCAGCCAGCTGCGCATATTCTGCTGGAGAAAATAGACCACCAGCATGGCCGGAATGAAGAAATAGAAAAAGCGTTTCAGCGCCACGCCGGAGACGTCAGCCGAGAAGATTTGACTGTATTTTTGCAGCTTAAACAGTAGGAAGCCATTGTGCAGGAAGAACACACTCACGGTGACTAAGGCCACCAGCGCCATGATCATCCAGCTCAGGTGCGCCTCAATGCGATTAATGGTAAATGCCGGACGAGACGGAGCGCGATGGCGTTTTCGCAGACGGGTTTTGTAGGTGACGTAGTAGATAGCGTAAAAACAGCCTGCCGAAAGCAGCGCCTGCAACAGATACTCCGCCGGAACCACCTCGACATCAAAGCCAAAGACCAACGTGCACGTCAGTGGAAAGCCGAAGAAGAACGTCAGCAAGAACAGCATCGAAAAGAACACGTTAAAGTTAAAGCGTACACGACGGAATTCACGCCAGGTCAGCGTAAGGATAAAGCCGCAGCACACCAGCCAGACCAGCAGCAAGCCAGCGAACTGTAATAACGTCATGCGTTATCTCCTTCTACCAGATGCAATGCCTGCCGCCAGCCCGCCAGATAGCTCGGTTCGAAAAAGGCGACCTGTTTTTTATCGACCTGCTGCATCTGGCGCCGGGCCTCATTTATCGTTGCCGTATCCAGTCGGTCACTATTAAACAGCACCGGCACCTGTTGTTCGACCAAATCCTGCCAGAAAGGATTTTTGCGACTGAGTACAAAAGGCACATTCGCCTGCATCAGCAGGCAGAGCGTGCCAATGCCCTGCTGACGTTGAAAAATAAAGTAGCCCAGATGGCAACGGCTGAGCAGCTGTAAGTAATCACTGAATGCCAGCTTTTCCGTCAGTAGCTGCACGTCTCCTGGCGCAAACAAATCGTCAGCGGTTTCACGCACGCGCTGGATGTAGGTTTCATTATTGGGTGGGTATCCCAACGGCACGACCACCTTAACCCCCGCGCCAAACTGCTGATGAATTTCCTGCAGGGCCTGAATATGGCGATTGCTGGCATCTCCCGAATTCCCGAGCAGAATGGTCAATGGTCCATCCGGCTGCCCGCTGGCCGCGACATGCTGTGCCAGGCGGGTAGGAAAATAGAGCAGCGATGCCGGGATCTGCGAGTTGCGCTGGTGAAAATGGTTAATATCGCCGCGCGTGGCGAACACATGCGCCACGCGTTTTTGCGCCAGCCGCCGCATCAGGTAAAACAGCTGAAATTTCAGCCCTGCCGCATCTTCATACAGATCGGCTCCCCAGATATGCCAGTAAACCTGGTTGCGCCGGAGTTTGCCAGACAGGAGAGCAAGCCACAGACGCAAATTGAACTGGCCGTGACAAAAGAAGCGCAGCTTGCGCTGCTGGCGTGCGGCGTCAATCACGGCGCTGGCCAGTGCCGATTTATCGGCAAAGACGCGGATATTCAGCCGGGGAAACTGATTTATCTGTTCTGACTGCCCACTGACCAGCCAAAACTGACGCGCCGCCGCCGTGGGCACCTCGTCGTATAAGGTCTGGCTGAAGAAATTCAGCACCGTCTGGTTATGGTGCGGAATATCTGAGCCTAAAAGGTGAATTACTGTGGTCATACTCTTCTACGATAAATAATAAAAACGCCAGCACAGAGTGCAAAATAAGCGATATAGGTCGCCATGTAGGCCTGAGCCGCCCCTGTTGCGCCATGCAGCGGGATCAGCCAACGGGAAAATCCGCTAAGCAGTACAAACTGGCTCACTTCCGTCAGGAGATAAAAACGCAGTGAGGCTTTGGCGATCACCAGATAACCAAACACGTAACAGCCCACTTTGAGCACATCGCCAATTAGCTGCCAGACAAACAGATCGCGCATGGCGTGAAACTCGCTGGAGAACAGCAGCCAGATGGCAAAATCGCGTAGCAGCCAGACGGCAAAGGCCACAGCCGCCACTAGCGGTAACACGAAGCGCAGAGCCTTAACGATTTCGCGCGTCAGATCCGCCTTATGCTGTAGGCGCGCCAGAGTGGGCAGCAGCCAGACGCTGAAAGACGCGGTAATAAATTGCAACCAGGCATCCGAGATACTGCTGACCCCCTGCCACAGTCCCACCTGCTGCCATCCGGCATGCTGCGCCAGCAGGTTACGCATCATCATCCAGGCCACTGGCAACGTGACGGCGGTGATAAGCGCCATCAAAGTGAACTTCCCCAAGCTGCGAACATACTCCGGCCGCCAGCGGGGTAACAGATAGTTCATGGGCAGGCGGTCGCGCCGCGCCAGCAAAACAAAAGCAGGCACCACCACCAGCGCAGGCACCATCGCCAGTCCAACCAGCGCACCGCTGTAGCCCCCCAGCCAGTAGCAGACAAACCATGCGGCAACGCCGATCAGGCTGCCGACAATCAGGGCAATCGCGTTGCCGGCGGCATCGCGAAAGCCCTTCATCAGCGCCAGCGCCAGATTGGCCCAGGCGATCCCCATTTGCAGAAACGCAACGATGCGGATCACCTGCTGATATTGGTCGTTGCCGAACAGCGCCCGGCTGATTGGCGCAGCAAACATTAAAAAGACCAGCCCCATCAGGACCGAGAACCCCAGCACCATTGACGACGCGGTACCGACAACCGCACGCAGCTGCGCGGGCTGCTGCTGATACTGCGCCACGTATTTAGTGACGCCGTTGAAAATACCCGCCCCGGCCAGTACTCCCAGCACGGTAATCAACTGACGGAAATTTCCCGCCTGCCCGACGCCGGCCGGTCCGTAAGAGACCGCCAGCATCTTCACCACCAGCAGTCCGGCGACAATTTTTACCAGCGTGGAAGCCGCCGTCCACATTGATGCTCTCGCCAGTGACATATCAGGAGAAATAGCTTAATAAAGAGCCGATCACCGTTTTCTGATCGCTGTCGGAGAGATTATAAAAGAGCGGCAGACGCAGCAGCCGATCGCTCTCCTGCTGCGTATAGCGATCCTCACCGCTGAAGCGACCAAAACGCTGTCCGGCAGGAGAACTGTGCAGCGGAATATAGTGAAACACGGCAAGGATTTCCGCTTCTTTCAGCCAGGCAATCAGCGCGCTGCGATCGCAGCCATCGCGCAGTTTCAGCCAGAACATATGTGCATTGTGCTCGCAATCAGCAGGTAGGGTGGGAAGCGTGATACGCCCTCGTGCGGCAATGGGTTGCAGTGCATCATGGTAATTTTGCCACAGGCGCAGCCTCTGCTGGTTTACCGCTTCCGCCATGTCCAACTGCGCCCAGAGATAAGCCGCCTGCAAATCGGCCATCAGGTAGCTGGAGCCGATATCGCGCCAGGTGTACTTATCCACCTGCCCACGGAAAAACTGGCTGCGGTTAGTGCCTTTCTCGCGGATGATCTCAGCTCGCTCAACCAGCGTAACCTCATTGACAAGCGTCGCCCCCCCTTCCCCACCGGCGGTATAGTTTTTCGTTTCATGGAAACTGAAGCAGCCAATGTGACCAATAGTTCCCAGAGCACGACCTTTATAGGTCGACATCACACCCTGTGCAGCATCCTCAACTACCCATAACCGATACTTTTCCGCCAGCGCCATAATGGTGTCCATCTCGCAGGCCACGCCAGCATAATGCACCGGGACAATCGCTTTGGTTTTTTCTGTGATGGCCGCTTCAATCAGCTTTTCATCTATGTTCATCGTGTCTGGGCGTACGTCGACAAACACGATGATGGCACCACGCAGGACAAACGCATTGGCGGTAGAGACGAAGGTATAGCTCGGCATAATCACTTCATCACCGGGCTGGATATCCAGCAGGATCGCCGCCATTTCCAGCGAAGCGGTACAGGATGGGGTCAGCAACACTTTATGGCTGCCAAAACGCTGCTCCATCCACTGCTGGCAGCGGTGGGTAAAACCACCGTCACCGCACAGCTTCCCGCTGCTTATGGCTGACTGCATGTATTCTATTTCAGTGCCCACCACGGGTGGGGCGTTAAACGGAATCATCATATTTCCCTGTATAGCCAATAGGCGGTACGTTCAATGACGCCCCCGCAGCGCAGATAGAGGCGCAGCGCGGACAGGTTACCCAACTGTGTCGCAACGTGAAGTCGTGTGAGACGACGGGCCCGGCACCAGTCATTGGCGGCATTCATTAGCCGCTGCCCGATGCCTAGCCCCTGAGACTCTGGCAACACGGCCAGCAGTCCAATACGCCCCGTGCCGTCAGGTAATTCTCGCAACGAGACAAAACCCTGCATTGCGCCCTTTTCATCCACCGCCAACAGACACTGGTGGTCAAAGGTGCCGCGCACGGCATTCTCTATCCACTGCGCGTAAAAGCGCCCACTGTCGCCGACAGCAAACCACGGGGAACGAAAGCGGCTGTAGGTGAAGAGTTCTGCCGCCGCATGGCGCAGCTGCGGGATATGCTCAACGCGAGCGATTCGGATACCGGCCGGGCGCTCAACCGCAGCAATGCCCAACACGCAGTCTGCTTCCCCTTCCACCAGGCGAAAACCCAGCGCGCTCAACGCGTCCAGTTCAGCACTCTGCTGCGCCATTACTTTAACCTGCACCAGATCCCAGTCATTCAGCCGTGCCGCATCCAGCACGCTATCGCCTTTCAGCTCTAGCAGTGCACAGCGGCGACCAAAAAAGGCGCTTTCCCACTCAAGGGGCTTAATACTGGCGTGGACGGACATGCAGCAAGTCAGATAAGTACTGGCCGTAGCCGGTTTTCGCCAACGCGGCCGCAGAGCGGCGCACCTCATCATCCGACAGCCAGCCGTTGCGCCAGCCGATCTCTTCCAAACAGGCAATCTTGAATCCCTGACGTTTTTCTACCGTCTGCACAAAGGTGCTGGCTTCAATCAGGCTGTCATGCGTCCCGGTATCCAGCCAGGCAAAACCTCGCCCCAGCAGCTGCACGTTCAGCTCACCGCAGTCCAAGTACATCTGATTAATGGAGGTAATTTCTAATTCACCCCGCGCTGACGGACGCACCCGTTTGGCAAACTCAACCACACGATTGTCATAGAAATAGAGGCCCGTCACCGCCCAGCGCGACTTCGGCTGGCTGGGTTTTTCTTCCAGCGACAGAGCGCGGAAGTTTTCGTCAAACTCCACCACGCCAAAACGTTCCGGGTCCATCACCTGATAGCCGAACACGGTCGCACCCGCAGGATTTTCCACCGCCTGCTTCAGCTTGGGGCTAAACCCCTGGCCGAAGAAGATATTATCGCCCAGTACCAGACAACAGCTATCGCCGCCGATAAACGCCTCACCGAGGATAAATGCCTGCGCCAGACCATCAGGGGTCGCCTGCTCGGCATAGCTAAGTCGAATACCGAACTCCCGCCCCGTACCGAGTAACCGCTGATAGTGCGGTTTATCTTCCGGCGTGGTGATAATTAAAATGTCACGGATACCCGCCAGCATCAGCACCGACAGCGGGTAATAGATCATCGGTTTGTCATAAATGGGCAGCAGCTGCTTGGACAGCCCCCGTGTAATCGGGTGCAGGCGCGTACCGGTACCACCGGCAAGAACGATACCTTTCATCCTCTACCTCTCTTCATTGTCCTGAGGATAACCCCAGACGTTCACCACGGTAGCTGCCATCCAGCACACCTTGCCACCAGCCGGGATTATTAATAAACCAGCTCACGGTTTTACGCATACCGCTTTCAAAGGTTTCCTGCGGCCGCCAGCCAAGCTCGCGCTCAATTTTGCCTGCGTCAATGGCATAGCGCCGATCGTGACCAGGCCTGTCGGCAACGCGGGTAATCAGGTCGCGATAATAAAGTAAGCCGCGCGGCTTCTCCGGTGCCAGCTCTTCCAGCAATGCGCACAGTGTTTCCACAACGTCGATATTACGCCGTTGGTTATGTCCGCCGATATTATAGGTTTCGCCCACTTTACCCGTGGTGACCACTCGATAAAGGGCACGCGCATGGTCATCAACGAACAGCCAGTCGCGGATCTGCCCGCCATCGCCATAAACCGGCAGTGGCTTACCCGCTAACGCATTGATAATCATCAAAGGGATCAGTTTTTCCGGGAAGTGGTACGGCCCGTAATTATTGGAGCAGTTGGTGACGATCACCGGCAGGCCATAAGTCCGATGCCAGGCACGCACTAAATGATCGCTACTCGCTTTCGTCGCAGAATAGGGGCTGCTGGGGGCATAAGGCGTGGTTTCGGTGAAGAAATCAGTCTCGTTTTCCAGATCGCCAAAAACTTCATCGGTAGAGATATGGTGAAAAATGAAAGCCGATCTCTCTGGTGCAGGCAGCGACGCCCAATAATGTCTGGCGGCTTCCAGCATCATATAGGTGCCAACAACATTGGTTTCAACAAACGCCAGCGGGCCATCAATGGAACGGTCAACGTGGCTTTCTGCCGCGAGATGCATGATAAGCTCAGGCTGAAAAGCCGCAATAGCCGCATCCAGCGCGGCGCGATCGCAGATATCCACTTTTTTGAAGGTGAAACGCGGGTTGTCAGCAACCGGATCTAAAGAGGCCAGATTGCCGGCATAGCTGAGCTTATCCAGCACCAGAACCTGATCCTGCGTGGAAGATAAGATGTGACGGACAACGGCAGAGCCGATAAATCCGGCACCTCCGGTGACCAGAATACGCCTCATGTCCAGACCCCTTTAGTATCAACAATCCACGGTTGGGTGAGTACAGACGGATCGACCGCCTTAAACTGCCGGTGATCGACCAGCATCACCAGCACATCAGCCTGTTGCAGCGCCTCGTCCAGCGTGACCAACGTAGCTTTTTCCTGCAATGCAGCGGGAAGTTGCTGTACGTTTGGCTCGACCACCAGCGTCGTCCCCTGATGCCAGGCGGCGATCATTTCGGTTACCTGTACCGCCGGGCTTTCACGTAAATCATCAATATCGGGCTTAAACGCCAGGCCAAGACAGGCTATTTTCAGCTCGCTGCCACGACGATCGCTTGTCATCAGACAATCGGCAACCTGCCGCTGTACCTGCTCCAGCACCCAATGCGGCTTACCATCGTTAACTTCACGCGCGGTGCGGATCAGGCGCGCCAGATCGGGATTCTGAGCCACGATAAACCACGGGTCGACGGCGATACAGTGACCGCCAACGCCAGGCCCCGGCTGCAGGATATTGACGCGCGGATGGCGATTTGCCAGCCGGATTAATTCCCAGACGTTGATTCCCTGCTCGGTACAAATCAGCGACAGCTCATTGGCGAAAGCAATATTCACATCGCGGAAACTGTTTTCGGTTAGCTTACACATCTCCGCCGTACGCGAGTTAGTCACCACGCACTCGCCCTCTACGAAAAGTTTGTAGAGTTCGCTGGCCCGCTGCGAACAGGTGGCGGTCATGCCGCCAATCACCCGATCGTTTTTGCGCAGTTCAGCCATCACCCGTCCCGGCAGGACACGTTCCGGGCAATATGCCACCTGGATATCGGCAGCGTCACCTGCCTGCTGCGGGAAGGTCAAATCCGGACGGGCAGCCGCCATCCATTGCGCCATTTGCTCGGTAGAACCCACCGGCGAGGTAGACTCAAGGATCACCAGGTCGCCCCTTTTCAGCACCGTCGCAACGGACTCAGCTGCCGCCTGGACATAAGCCATATCCGGGTGATGCTCGCCCCTGAATGGCGTAGGTACGGCGATCAAAAAGGCATCAGCAGGCTGCGGCTGGGTGGCAGCACGTAAGAAACCGCCCTCTACCGCCGCTTTCACCACACGATCCAAATCCGGTTCGGCGAAATGAACCTCACCGCGATTGATGGTGGCAACCGCGTGCTCTTTGATATCAATGCCGATAACCTGCCTTTGACAGGAGGCAAAAGCCGCAGCGGTGGGCAGGCCAATGTAGCCCAGCCCGATCACTGAAATAGTTTTGAAGATCATAGTGTTGTCCAATTTTTTTTCAGTGCCTGCACAATTCGCTGGCAGGCCAGCCCATCTCCGTAAGGATTATGCGCGCGGCTCATGGCTTGCCAGGCTTCATCATCAGTCAGCAGACGGGTCACTTCACTGACGATTTTCGCGCCGTCAGTGCCAACGAGGCGAACCGTACCGGCAGCCACCGCTTCAGGGCGTTCGGTGGCGTCACGCATCACCAGCACCGGTTTGCCCAATGAGGGCGCTTCCTCCTGAATGCCGCCGGAGTCAGTCAGGATCAGCCAGGCGCGATTCATCAACCAGACAAACGGCAGGTATTCCTGCGGTTCAATAAGAATGACGTTATCAATTCCGTGCAGAATGCGATTGACCGGCTCACTCACGTTGGGATTGAGATGTACCGGATAGACGATTTGTACCTGCGGATGCAGGCGCGCAATCTCGGCCAACGCGTTGCAGATACGTTCAAAACCATCGCCAAAGCTTTCACGTCGGTGTCCGGTGACCAAAATCATTTTTTTATCCGCACACAGGAAGGGGTAACGTGCCGCAAGGCTGTTTCTTAATGCATCATCACTTAACGCCCGGTCGCGCACCCAAAACAGCGCATCAATCACCGTATTACCGGTAACGAAGATACGTTCAGCAGGGAGATTCTCGCGCAGCAGGTTTTGCTGCGAGCTGGCGGTCGGGGTGAAGTGATAGCTGGCCAGATGCCCCGTCAGCGTACGGTTTGCTTCTTCAGGCCACGGAGACCAGATATCGCCGGTGCGCAGCCCTGCTTCCACATGGCCAACCGGAATACGATGATAGAAAGCGGCCAAACTGGCAGCCAGCGTCGTGGTGGTATCGCCGTGAACCAGCACCACATCAGGGGTAAAATCAGCAAATACTGTTTTCAGCCCGGCAAGAATACGGCTGGTAATTTCGGTCAATCCCTGACCCGGCTGCATGATATTAAGATCGTAATCCGGCACGATGGAGAACAAATGCAGCACCTGATCGAGCATTTCACGATGCTGCGCAGTCACGCACAGGCGCGACTCTATTTCGTCATCCTGCGCCAGCGCATGCACCAGAGGTGCCATTTTTATCGCTTCAGGGCGCGTGCCAAAAACCGTTAATACTTTCACCGTTGCTCTCTTCATCCGAAATTGTTTAACTGTACGAGTCTGCGACAGACTTAACGACGGGGACGGCGAACCAACGCCGTGCCAGCGCCGACCAGCACGCCCACTGCGCCCCACATCATCATAAGCAGCGCGCGGCGCGGGCTGTCTTGCTTCACCGGTTCTTCCGGGGTACGTAAATAACGCCAGGTCTGGAATGATTTCACCAGCGTTGGCCCGACGTTCAGCGTCATCATCATCGCCCGGTTTTGGTCGTAATCAAGTCCGTAAGACGGGCCGCTGGACAGCAGATTTTCCAGCCGCGCCTGTAGCAGAGAGCGCCCAAGCAGGAACAGTTCCGAGTCTGGCAGCTGTTCGGAAGGCGTTTGCGTTTTTGCCTGCTCAAACCCATGCTGCTGCGCAATTTTCAGAGCCTGCTGCACGCTGTTGACCTGACGATCGTAAATCGCTTTGGCGACTTCTTCCTGGCGTTTAATCTGAGCTTTTAACTGTATGCTGCGTGCGGCCCAGGCAGCACTCAATTCCTGATTAAGATGAGCTGTAGCACGTTGATTGGCGAACGCCACATACTGACGTAACAGGGTATTCGCATCAGCTGCCGTTTCCGCCACTATCTTGACGGTGTCATTGATGTTTTTTGCGCTGTCGGCGGGCTGTAGCTGAATATCGGCGATCAGTTCGTCAAGCAGCGCGGCATCCTGACGCACATTACCGCTCTCCCTCTTCTGGTAATAGCTGGACTGTAGCCAGAAGTCATGCCTGGTATCCCAGGCAAAAAGCTGCATAACAAACTCCTGATACGCCTCATCGATGACGGTGGTTGGAACCACATTCACACTGCCGGTAGGCGTATCCAGGTTGTTCAAAAACTGCTGTTGCGAATAAAATCCGGATAACGCATTCACCGTCGGTCGATCGACGATGGCAGTCGTACTCCATTGCGGCGTCACCAGCAGTGAATAGACCCACGCCAGCACAGCAAACAGGGCACCCCCAGCAATAATCCAAATTTTACCGCACCATAGCGCGCAGCAAAGGCCACGAATATCCAGTTCGTTATCGGCAGCGTCAGGATAGGTCATACTTCATTTTCCTTTTGATCGGGCGTCTTTCAGTCAGCAGAGGATTTCTTACCGTTACTGTTATTACGCAATCGGCGCTTCAGGCGTTTTATCATGCGCGCCACGCGCCATGCGCGTTTTATACAGTAGCCGTAAAGCATAAATGCCAGTAAAAACAGGACCAGCATCACCCACTCAGGCACGAATACCAGATATTCCCCAACCCCACCAATCAACGCCAGTAGGGCCGCAGCAGCGGTGATCAGCACAAATGCCTGGCGCGAGGTAAAGCCAGCACGCATGATCAGATGGTGTATATGTTGACGGTCTGCGGAGAAAGGGCTCATGCCTTTACTGAGACGACGATACATAATTGCCACCATGTCCATCAGCGGGATAGCAATCAGCCACAGCGCCGTGACAGGTGTTATCGGGTGATTCTGGCCCTGAGTGGTTTCCAGCAGGATCCAGATAATGGTAAAGCCAATCAGTGTACTGCCCGCATCGCCCATAAAAACTTTATAACGGCGGCCCAGCAGTCCGAGGTTCAACAAAATATAAGGAATGATGGCGGCAATCATGATGAAACACCACATGGCGAGGCTATTCTGACCGTCAAACAGTAAGATCGTGCCCATCGCGAAAAATGTCACGCAGGACAACCCACCCAACAGCCCGTCAATACCATCAACCATATTGAACGCATTGATTGCAGCCCAAACGGCAAATAGCGTCAGAACATACCCAAATGGGCCGACAATAAGCTCCCAAGGGCCAAAGATATAGCCAAGACTGAGCAAATAAATCTTGGCTTTCATCATCATGACGACGGCAACGGCAGCCTGAACAACCGCGCGGAATTTCACGCTGATATCATAGCGGTCATCCAGTGCGCCAACCATAACCAGACAGCCTGCACATACCATGTACAACCCGATATGGGGAATATAGAAATCCGTCAATGTAAAGGCGAAGCAACTCCCAGCAAATACTGAAATACCGCCGACTAGCGGAATCGCTCCCTGATGACGCTTGCGATAGTTGGGCTTATCCACCAATCCAATTTTCTTGGCGGCTTTACGCGCAAAAAAAAGAAACGCCAACGAAAATAAAAAAGTTAGGGCAAGCTCCGTACTCACATTGAGTAAATTCACATTAACCAGCTCTCTGCTAAGAATGACGATGTGTTATAGGCAACATTTATGCCATGCACACTCGTCTAATTCTGATTCTATTCATCAGGACCAGCATAATCAATGCTGCCTGTGGCTTTCATCCTGTGCCGTATATTATGGTGTAATTGGGCTTGTTGAGAATAGCCTATAGACCAAAAACAAAAAACGCCACGACTTAGCGTGGCGTTACCCGAGTTTTGTACTGTTTATTGATGGTGTTCGTGCGACGTAACGATTTAATCGCCGTGAAACTTCGCAGACCGTTGCCGGGTTACGAACGTTTCATCATATCGAAGAACTCATCGTTGGTTTTGGTCATCGCCAACTTGTTAATCAGAAACTCCATCGCGTCAATTTCACCCATTGGATGAATAATCTTGCGTAGGATCCACATTTTTTGCAGCTCTTCCGATGTTGTCAGCAACTCTTCCTTACGGGTACCGGAGCGATTGTAATCAATCGCAGGGAACACGCGTTTCTCGGCAATTTTGCGCGCCAGATGCAGTTCCATGTTACCCGTACCTTTAAACTCTTCGTAAATCACTTCATCCATCTTCGAGCCGGTATCGACCAGCGCGGTAGCGATGATTGTCAGGCTACCGCCCTCTTCCACGTTACGTGCCGCGCCGAAGAAACGTTTTGGACGGTGCAGGGCATTCGCATCCACACCACCGGTCAGTACCTTGCCTGAAGCAGGAACCACGGTGTTATAGGCGCGAGCCAAGCGGGTAATGGAGTCCAGCAGGATGATGACGTCTTTTTTGTGCTCGACCAGACGCTTGGCTTTCTCGATCACCATTTCAGCAACCTGGACGTGGCGTGATGCAGGTTCATCAAAGGTAGAAGCGATAACTTCACCTTTTACCAGACGCTGCATCTCGGTCACTTCTTCCGGGCGCTCGTCAATCAGCAGCACCATCAGCACGCAGTCAGGATGGTTGTAAGCAATGCTCTGAGCAATGTTTTGCAGCAGCATGGTCTTACCCGCTTTTGGCGGAGCGACGATCAAACCACGCTGACCACGACCGATCGGCGAAGCCAGATCCAGTACGCGGGCGGTCAGGTCTTCGGTCGAACCGTTACCACGCTCCATGCGCAGACGAGAGTTGGCATGCAGCGGCGTTAAGTTTTCAAACAGGATTTTGTTACGTGCATTTTCCGGTTTGTCATAGTTAACCTCGTTAACCTTCAGCAGCGCAAAATAACGCTCACCCTCTTTCGGTGGGCGGATCTTGCCAGAGATGGTGTCACCAGTGCGGAGGTTGAAGCGACGAATTTGGCTGGGGGAAACGTAGATATCATCGGGGCCGGCGAGGTAGGAACTGTCTCCAGAGCGGAGGAAACCAAATCCGTCCTGCAATATCTCAAGTACGCCATCGCCGAAGATGTCTTCGCCGCTTTTTGCATGCTGCTTGAGGATGGCGAATATAATGTCCTGTTTGCGCATGCGGGCCAGGTTTTCCAGCCCCATATTTTCGCCGAGAGTGATCAGGTCAGAAACCGGCGTATTTTTTAATTCGGTAAGATTCATAATGGTGGGTTCTTAAACTCGGGGTATATCTTGAACTGTTTGTCGTGAATGGTATGGCGAAAGATCCATGCCTGTTTATATCGGTTCCTGGTTCGGAAGCCCGCTCGACGATCGCGTGTAGGAAAATGCAGATCTGAAACGAGGGACGGTAGAAAGGAAGCCGGAAATCAGTTGGTACTAGCCGTCAGATTGCTGAACGTTTGTAAGACTTTAATAGATAAGCTGTTCAACAAAGGAGTCATTCTAAAGATTAAAACTACAAGGTAAAGGTAAGTTCGTCGTGCAGTAGACTTAAATTAGCACGCTTAATGCCGGGCGTCTAGCGGTCAACGAAAAATTCGAACCGCAAGGCGCCGGCAGGGCAAGGTTAGCCCAGATTCGCGTTCAGGAACTCTTTCAGCTGGCCTTTAGACAGTGCGCCAACTTTCGTCGCAGCAACTTCACCATTTTTAAACAGCAGCAGGGTAGGAATACCGCGAATGCCGTACTTGGGCGCCGTTGCCGGGTTTTCATCGATGTTCAGCTTAGCGATCGTCAATTTGCCTTCATATTCAGCAGCCACTTCGTCGAGAATCGGGGCGATCATTTTGCAAGGGCCGCACCATTCTGCCCAGAAGTCGACCAGCGTTAACCCATCCGCTTTAAGGACGTCGTTTTCAAAGCTGTCATCGGTCAGGTGAACAATTTTATCGCTCATGTTTACTCCAGGAGATTATCTTTACCTTGTGATGTCGCATCGAGCGGCACCAGGCTGAGTTTATATCACTGCTTTTAT
This sequence comes from Erwinia piriflorinigrans CFBP 5888, assembly GCF_001050515.1. Classification (GTDB taxonomy): domain Bacteria; phylum Pseudomonadota; class Gammaproteobacteria; order Enterobacterales; family Enterobacteriaceae; genus Erwinia; species Erwinia piriflorinigrans. The sequence goes on along the minus strand of NZ_CAHS01000004.1, from coordinate 18,008 downwards.
TTCACCGGATATGCTTTCGTAAAGCAATAGTAAGCTGATATTCTACCACACTATGAGCAAAACACACTTAACAGAACAGAAGTTTTCCGACTTCGCCCTGCACCCTCAGGTGATTGAAGCCCTTGAAACTAAAGGGTTTCATAATTGCACGCCTATTCAGGCGCTGGCATTACCGTTTACGCTCTCCGGGCGTGATGTAGCAGGTCAGGCGCAAACAGGTACCGGCAAAACGATGGCGTTTCTGACGTCAACGTTTCATCATCTTCTTTCTCACCCTGCTCCGGAAGGTCGTCAGACCAACCAACCACGCGCACTGATCCTGGCTCCAACGCGTGAACTGGCGGTTCAGATCCATGCAGACGCCGAGCCGCTTGCGCAGATAACGGGTCTCAAGCTCGGGCTGGCTTACGGCGGCGACGGTTACGATAAGCAGCTAAAAGTGCTGGAAAACGGTGTCGATGTGCTGATCGGTACCACGGGCCGTTTAATCGATTACGCTAAACAAAATCACGTCAATTTGGGCGCCATCCAGGTAGTGGTACTCGACGAAGCTGACCGTATGTTTGATCTCGGCTTTATTAAAGATATTCGCTGGTTGTTCCGTCGCATGCCTGCGGCTAATCAGCGCCTGAATATGCTGTTCTCTGCCACCCTGTCATTCCGCGTGCGTGAGCTGGCCTTTGAGAACATGAACAATGCCGAGTACGTTGAAGTCGAACCGGACCAGAAAACCGGGCATCGCATTAAAGAAGAGCTTTTCTATCCTTCTAACGAAGAAAAAATGCGTTTGCTGCAAACGCTGATCGAAGAAGAGTGGCCGGACCGCACCATTATTTTCGCCAATACCAAGCATCGCTGTGAAGACGTCTGGGGCCATCTGGCCGCCGACGGGCATCGCGTCGGCCTGCTGACCGGCGACGTTGCGCAGAAAAAACGCCTGCGCATCCTTGATGACTTCACCAAAGGTGATGTCGATATCCTTGTCGCCACCGACGTTGCCGCACGAGGCCTGCATATTCCTGCGGTGACTCACGTGTTCAACTATGACCTGCCTGACGACCGCGAAGATTATGTTCATCGTATCGGCCGCACCGGGCGTGCGGGCGCTAACGGTCACTCGATCAGTCTCGCCTGTGAAGAGTACGCGCTGAACCTGCCGGCCATCGAAGAGTATATTGGTCACAGCATTACGGTCAGCCGTTACAACAGCGATGCGCTGATGACTGATCTTCCGCCGCCTAAACGCCTGACCCGCAACCGTTCAGGAAATGGCCCACGCCGTGGTGGAAATAACAACCGCCGTAGCAGTGCACCACGTAGCCCTAACCGTAAACGTTCAGGTTAAGCCATTATGCGGAGCGCATCATCACTTTATGCTGCGATCGATTTAGGGTCGAACAGCTTTCATATGTTGGTGGTGCGTGAGGTGGCTGGCAGCATCCAGACCGTCGCCCGCATCAAGCGGAAGGTGCGTCTTGCTGCCGGACTCGATGCGGATAATAACCTTTCCGCCGAGGCGATGGATCGCGGCTGGCAGTGTCTGCGGCTGTTCTCCGAACAGTTACAGGATATCCCCCCGGAACAGATCCGCGTGGTGGCAACGGCGACCCTGCGTATCGCCGCCAATGCGGGCAGTTTTCTGGCACAGGCACAAGCGCTGCTCGGCTGCCCGGTAAACGTGATCAGTGGCGAAGAAGAAGCGCGCCTGATTTATCAGGGGGTAGCCCATACTACCGGTGGTTCTGATAAACGCCTGGTCGTCGATATCGGCGGCGGCAGTACCGAACTGGTCACCGGTAAGGGGTCGCAAACCACCACGTTATTTAGCCTCTCTATGGGCTGCGTCACATGGCTGGAACGCTATTTTAGCGATCGACAGCTTGGCAAAGTGAATTTCGAACAGGCCGAACAGGCCGCACGCGAGATGATCCGACCGATAGCCGGCTCGCTAAAAGCCCAGGGTTGGCAGGTGTGCGTAGGGGCATCCGGTACTGTCCAGGCGCTACAGGAAATCATGATGGCGCAAGGCATGGACGAGCGCATTACGCTGAACAAACTGCAACAGCTGAAACAGCGTGCTATCGAGTGTGGCAAGCTGGAAGAGTTGGAAATTGAGGGGTTGACCCTTGAGCGTGCGTTGGTGTTTCCGAGTGGCCTGTCGATCCTTATTGCCATTTTCAGCGAGCTGAATATCAGCAGCATGACGCTGGCGGGTGGAGCGCTGCGCGAAGGGCTGCTGTACGGCATGTTGCATCTGCCGGTCGATCGCGATATCCGCAGCCGCACGCTGCACGATGTGCAGCGCCGTTTTGCGGTTGATCCGGAACAGGCAGAGCGGGTGCGCCAGCTGGCGGATAGCTTCGCCCGCCAGGTCAGCCAGCATTGGAAGCTGGACGATCGCAGCCGCGAATTATTGGCCAGCGCCTGCCAAATCCACGAAATTGGGCTGAGCGTCGATTTCCGCCAGGCACCCCAGCACGCGGCCTATCTGGTTCGCCATCTGGATTTGCCAGGTTTCACTCCGGCACAGAAAAAATTGCTGGCCACCCTGCTACAAAATCAGGTTGGTCACATCGATCTCCCGCTGCTGAGCCAACAAAATGCCATACTCCCGCGCATCGCAGAGCGTATGGCTCGCCTGCTACGCCTGGCGATTATTTTTGCCAGCCGCCGACGCGATGACAGATTACCGGCGGTACGTTTGCAGGCCGATGATGACACTCTGACGTTGACGCTGCCGCCTGGCTGGCTGGAAGCACATCCGTTACGTGCTGAACTGCTGGAGCAGGAAGCACGCTGGCAGAGTTACGTGCACTGGCCGTTGATAATCGTCTGAAAACGCCGTTTTATGCTTCGATGGCGAGTGCTGGCCAGGCGTTACTTCCTGGCTTTATCCAGCATCGCACGCAGACCGGCCACCCTACTTTGGCCGGTATGCATCCTTTCTTCGGCGCTCACCACCTTGCGTTCACTTTCCCACTGTAAATCATCCTGCGGTAGTTCCAGAAGAAAACGACTCGGCTCCGGGCGCACCAGCTCGCCATACTGTCGGCGCTCGCGGCACAGGGTAAACGTCAGCTCCTTCTGCGCACGGGTAATGCCTACGTAGGCCAGGCGGCGCTCTTCTTCGACGTTGTTTTCGTCAATGCTGCTCTGATGGGGTAACAGCCCTTCTTCCATCCCTACCAGAAATACATAGGGGAACTCCAGACCTTTAGAGGCATGCAGCGTCATTAGCTGCACCTGGTCGGATTCTTCATCACTTTCACCGCGTTCCATCATGTCCCGCAGGGTAAAACGTGTCACCACCTGGGTCAGCGTCATCGGTTCATCAATGTCGCTGCCTTCCAGCATTTCCGTCATCCACTGAAACAGCGTATTGACGTTTTTCATGCGCATTTCGGCCGCTTTCGGGCTGGCCGAGGTTTCAAACAGCCAGCTTTCATAGTCAACGCTACGGATCAGATCGCGCACCGCCGCTACCGGTTCACGCTCCGCAAGCCGGGCGATCTCCTGCAACCAGTGGGTGAAACGCTGCAACGATTCCAGGCCACGCCCGGTCAGGGTTTGCCCCAGACCCACGTCGAAGCTGGCAGTAAACAGGCTTTTGTTGCGCTGCATCGCCCATTCGCCCAGCTTCTGCAAGGTTGCCGAACCAATTTCGCGTCGCGGCGTGTTAACAATACGCATAAAGGCGCTGTCGTCGTCGGCGTTGGTCAGTACCCGCAGGTAGGCCAGCAGGTCTTTGATTTCCGGGCGCGAGAAAAATGACGTGCCGCCCGAGATGTGATACGGAATACGGTTCTGCATCAGCATCTTTTCGAAGACGCGCGACTGATGGTTACCGCGATAGAGAATGGCGTAATCTTTGTACTGCGTCTTATTGATAAAGTGGTGGGCAATCAGCTCCCCGGTCACCCGCTCCGCCTCATGATCTTCGTGATTGGCGGTCACCACTTTCAGCTCGGCACCATAACCCAGTTGAGAGAACAGACGTTTTTCAAAAACGTGGGGATTATTGGCAATCAGAATATTAGCCGCTTTAAGAATACGCTCTGAAGAACGGTAGTTCTGTTCCAGTTTAATAACCTGTAACGCCGGAAAATCCTCCTGTAGCAACACCAGGTTTTGCGGCCGCGCCCCGCGCCAGGAGTAAATAGACTGATCGTCATCGCCCACGACGGTAAAGCGCGCCCTGGCGCCCACCAGCAGTTTGACCAGCTCATACTGGCTGGTATTCGTATCCTGATATTCATCCACCAGCAGATAGCGAATGCGCTGCTGCCAGCGTTCGCGCACATCCAGATTACGCTGAAGCAGTAGCGTGGGCAGCAGGATCAGGTCGTCAAAATCCAAAACGTTGCACGATTTAAGATGCTTATCATACAGCGCATAACAGTGGGCAAATAGCTTGTCACGCTCTGACAGTGCCCCTGCGGCTGCCCGAGGCGGATCCATCAAATCGTTCTTCCAGTTTGAAATGGTAGAGACCAGCTGCTGCAACAAATTTTTATCGTTTTCCAGCCACTGTTCCGTTAGGTCTTTCAGCAACGCCAGCTGGTCCTGATCGTCAAACAGCGAGAAATTTGATTTCATCCCCAGCGCGGCGTATTCACGTTTGATGATTTCCAGTCCTAACGTATGGAAGGTCGAGATCATCAGACCGCGCGCTTCTTTACGCCCCAGGGTCTGCGCCACGCGTTCTTTCATCTCGCGCGAAGCCTTGTTGGTAAAAGTGACGGCGGCGATGTGACGCGCCTGATAGCCGCACTCGCGGATCAGATGGGCAATTTTATTGGTGATCACCCGCGTTTTACCCGACCCGGCTCCGGCCAGTACCAGACAAGGCCCGGTAACAAATTCCACGGCGTGTTGCTGACCAGGATTAAGACGCATAGATAAGTTACTCTGTGAAATTGCGGGGGGATGGGAATTACAGCGTGGTAGTATAGCGAGCGCAATCCACATAACTCAAGGCAACATCATGGCAAAAAACGCAGCAGCACTGCACATTCTGGTAAAAGAAGAGAAACTGGCGCTCGACCTGTTAGAGCAGCTCAAACAGGGTGCTGATTTTGAAAAGCTGGCAAAAAAACACTCAACCTGCCCGTCGGGTAAGAAAGGCGGCCACTTAGGCGAATTCAAACAGGGTGCGATGGTTCCGGCATTCGATAAAGTGGTGTTTTCCTGCCCGCTGATCGAGCCACAGGGACCGCTGCATACCCAGTTCGGGTATCACATCATTAAGGTGCTGTACCGCAACTAAAAAAAGCGCCGCAAGGCGCTTTTTTTATCGGGGCGGATAACTTATCCGCCCGGCAATCTTAGCCTGCCACCGCAATACGCTTCATATCGGTCATATAGCCACGCAGTTTGCGGCCAACGGTTTCGATATCGTGGTGACGGATCGCTTCATTCACGTCGCGCAGCTGCGCGTTATCAACGCTGGTGGACGCCTGCGCCTGTTTGCCCAGATCGCCCGCCTGTAGGGTAGTCATAAACTCTTTCAGCAGCGGTACCGCCGCGTAAGAGAACAGGTAGTTACCGTATTCGGCGGTATCAGAGATAACCACGTTCATTTCATACAGACGCTTACGCGCAATGGTGTTAGCAATCAGCGGCAGCTCGTGCAGGGATTCGTAGTAAGCCGACTCTTCAACGATACCGGCAGCGACCATCGTTTCAAACGCCAGCTCAACGCCCGCCTTAACCATGGCGATCATCACCACACCCTGGTCAAAGTAATCCTGCTCGCCGATTTTACCTTCGAACTGCGCGGCGGTTTCGAACGCGGTTTTACCGGTCTCTTCACGCCAGCCCAGCAGTTTCTTATCGTCGTTGGCCCAGTCAGCCATCATGCCGGATGAGAACTCACCGGAAATGATGTCATCCATATGCTTCTGGAACAGCGGAGCCATAATGGTTTTCAGCTGTTCAGACAGCGCATAAGCACGCACTTTAGCCGGGTTAGACAGGCGATCCATCATCAGGGTAATGCCGCCCTGCTTCAGCGCTTCGGTAATGGTTTCCCAACCGAACTGGATCAGTTTTTCCGCATAGGCTGCGTCGGTGCCTTCAGCCACCAGCTTATCGAAGCACAGCAGCGAACCGGCCTGTAACATGCCGCACAGAATAGTCTGCTCGCCCATCAGGTCAGACTTCACTTCTGCCACGAAGGATGACTCCAGCACGCCCGCGCGGTGGCCGCCGGTTGCGGCAGCCCAGGCTTTAGCAATCGCCATACCTTCGCCTTTTGGATCGTTTTCCGGGTGAACGGCGATAAGTGTAGGTACGCCGAAACCGCGTTTGTACTCTTCACGAACCTCTGTACCAGGGCACTTCGGCGCAACCATCACTACCGTGACGTCTTTACGTACCTGCTCGCCCACTTCAACAATGTTGAAACCGTGCGAGTAACCCAGTGCAGCACCGTCTTTCATCAATGGCTGAACCGCCTGTACTACTGAGGTATGCTGTTTGTCCGGCGTCAGGTTAACTACCAGATCAGCCTGTGGGATCAGCTCTTCGTAGGTGCCCACTTTAAAGCCGTTTTCGGTCGCCTTACGCCATGAGGCGCGCTTTTCGGCGATGGCTTCCGCACGCAGCGCGTAAGCAATGTCCAGGCCTGAATCACGCATATTCAGACCCTGATTCAGACCTTGAGCACCACAACCTACGATGACCACTTTCTTGCCTTTCAGATAGCTGGCTTCATCAGCAAATTCTTCGCGCGCCATAAAACGGCATTTGCCTAATTGCGCCAACTGGTTGCGCAGGTTCAACGTGTTGAAATAGTTAGCCATGGGTACTCCGTATGAGGTTGTGTTCGCATTATTGTTCGTTGTCCGGGCATTGTTTTCCCCGCCCTGAATAGACCTTATCATATGACAGGAAATGCATTGCTTAAATTGATATATTAACAACGTGATATTGCACATTTTGCAACGTGAACATAAGGGCTGAATTCGATGGATCTGCGTGACCTGAAACTGTTTCTCCATCTTGCCGACAGCCGACATTTCGGGCGCAGCGCACGCGCTATGCACGTCAGTCCGTCCACGCTGTCACGGCAGATCCAGCGGCTTGAAGACGACCTCGGTCAGACGCTGTTTTTACGCGATAACCGCACGGTGACCCTGACCGATGCCGGTGAACGTCTGCGCCAGTTCGCCCAGCAGACGTTGTTGCAATATCAGCAAATGCGCCATGCGCTTGGGCAAAATGGCCCGTCACTCAGCGGAGAATTAAGACTGTTCTGCTCGGTGACTGCCGCCTACAGCCATCTGCCACCGATCCTCGACCGCTTCCGCGCCGAACATCCTCTAGTCGAAATCAAACTCACCACCGGTGACGCCGCCGATGCCGTGGAAAAAGTGCAGTCCGGGGAGATGGATCTCGCCATTGCCGGACGGCCAGAAACCCTGCCCGCCAGCGTTGGCTTTACCCCGCTGGGGCTGATCCCGTTGGTGCTGATAGCCCCGGCGCTACCCTGCCCGGTACGCGTGCAGGCAACCCAGCCAAAACCTGACTGGTCGCAGATCCCCTTTATCCTGCCCGATCAGGGGCCTTCGCGCCGCCGCATCGACCTTTGGTTCCGTCACCGCCGCATCGCCAACCCACAGATCTATGCCACGGTGTCCGGGCATGAGGCGATAGTCTCTATGGTGGCGGTCGGCTGCGGGATTGCCCTGCTGCCGGACGTGGTGCTGGAAAACAGCCCAGAGGCGGTGCGCAACCGCATTCTGGAACTGGCTGACGTCGAGATGGTCGCCCCGCTGGAACTGGGCGTATGCGTACAAAAAAAGCGGCTCATGGAGCCGCTGATTGATGCTTTCTGGAAACTGCTTTAACCCGCCAGGAAGAAGCGGAACGACGGATTATCGCTTTCATCGTGGAAGTCATAACCCAGCGCCGCCAGGTGCTCTTCAAACTGCGGCTCGCTGTCGCTCAGTTCAAAGGCCGCCAGCACGCGACCGTAGTCGGTGCCGTGACTGCGATAGTGGAACAGCGAGATATTCCAGTGGGTGCCCAGCGTTTGCAGAAAACGCAGCAGCGCTCCGGGCGCTTCCGGAAACTCAAAGCTGAACAGGCGCTCACGCAGCGGTTTGGAAGGACGTCCACCCACCATATAGCGCACATGCAGCTTCGCCATTTCGTCGTCGGACAGATCCACCACCTTGTAACCGCCTTCGGCCAGCAGTTGCAGGATCTCCTGCCGCTCTTCCGCTCCTCGCGTCAGGCGAACGCCGACAAAAATGCAGGCATCGTCGGCATTGGCATAGCGGTAGTTGAACTCCGTTACCGCACGCCCCCCCAGCAGCTGGCAGAAGCGCAGGAAGCTGCCTTTCTGCTCCGGGATGGTGACGGCCAGCAGCGCTTCCCGCTGTTCGCCCAGCTCGCAGCGCTCGGAAACGTAGCGCAAACCGTGGAAGTTGACGTTGGCCCCGGACAGCACATGGGCGAGGCGCTCTCCCTGGATCTGGTGCTGCTGAATATACTTTTTCATCCCGGCCAGCGCCAACGCGCCTGAAGGCTCGGCCACCGCACGCACATCGTCAAACAGATCTTTCATCGCGGCGCAGATGGCATCGCTGTCAACGGTAACGATGTCGTCAAGATACGCCTGGCACAAACGGAAGGTTTCGCTGCCGATACGCTTTACCGCCACGCCTTCGGCAAATAGCCCAACGCGCGGCAGATCGACCGGATGACCCGCATCCAGCGCCGCTTTCAGACAGGCTGAATCGGCGGCTTCCACAGCAATCACTTTGATCTGCGGCATCAGCTGCTTGATCAGCACGGCAACACCTGCCGCCAGCCCGCCGCCGCCCACCGGAACAAACACGCGGTCGAGGTGAGCATCCTGCTGTAGCAGCTCCATCGCCAGCGTGCCCTGCCCGGCGATCACCATCGGATGATCGAAAGGAGGCACAAAGGTATAGCCATGCTCCTGCGCCAGCTCCAGCGCTTTGGCTTTCGCTTCGTCAAAGTTAGCACCAAACAGGTAAGCCTCACCGCCAAACGCCCGCACCGCATCGACTTTGATATCTGCCGTGGCAACCGGCATCACGATCAGGGACTTGATGCCTAACTTAGTCGCCGACAGCGCAACCCCCTGGGCATGATTACCCGCCGAAGCAGTGACCACGCCCTGCGCTCTCTGCTCCTCATTCAGCCCGGCGATCATCGCATAGGCACCGCGCAGCTTGAAGCTGTGTACCGGTTGGCGATCTTCACGCTTGACTAAAATCGTATTGCCGAGGCGCGCAGAGATTTTTTCCATTTTCTGCAACGGTGTAACCTGTGCCGCTTCATAGACCGGTGCACGCAGCACCGCGCGCAGATATTCGGCCCCACTGGGTTGTGCGGACAGCGGTTGAGACTCAGCCATTGTTGTTAGCCCCCCAGCTTACTTTTATCACGCACGGCACCTTTGTCGGCGCTGGTGGCCAACGTCGCATAGGCGCGTAAAGCAAAGGAAACCTGGCGCTCACGCCCGTGCGGGGTATAAGCCGCTTCACCACGTGCATCTTCTTCCAGACGACGCGCCGCCAGCTCGTTTTCCGCCACGTCCAGCTGGATACCGCGCTGCGGGATATCGATATTGATCATATCGCCATCTTTCACCAGCGCGATAGTGCCGCCGCTGGCTGCTTCCGGCGACGCATGGCCAATCGACAGCCCGGAAGTCCCGCCGGAGAAACGGCCATCGGTGATCAGCGCACAGGCCTTGCCCAGCCCCATCGATTTCAGATAGGTGGTGGGATAGAGCATTTCCTGCATGCCCGGGCCGCCTTTCGGGCCTTCGTAGCGGATCACCACCACATCGCCAGCCACCACTTTGCCGCCGAGGATCGCCGCCACCGCGTCATCCTGGCTTTCATACACTTTGGCCGGGCCGCTGAATACCAGGCTGCCTTCATCAACGCCAGCGGTCTTCACGATACAGCCGTTTTCCGCGAGGTTGCCGTACAGAACCGCCAGACCACCGTCCTGGCTGAAGGCAAATTCACGCGCGCGAATACAGCCCTGCTGGCGATCGTCATCCAGCGTCTCCCAGCGGGTATCCTGTGAGAACGCCTGCGTGGTACGAATGCCGGCCGGGCCGGCGCGGAACATCTTCTTCACCGCTTCATCTTGCGTCAGCATAATGTCGTAGCGATCCAGCGTTTCACGCAGGCTCAGCCCTAAAATATTACGCACGCTGTTATCCATCAGCCCGGCACGATCCAGTTCGCCGAGAATGCCGAGTACGCCACCGGCGCGGTGGACATCTTCCATATGGTATTTCGGGGTACTGGGAGCCACTTTGCACAGATGCGGCACAAGGCGCGACAGCCTGTCGATATCAGAGATATCGAAGTCGATTTCCCCTTCCTGCGCCGCCGCCAGCAGGTGCAGAACCGTATTGGTCGAGCCACCCATCGCGATATCCAGCGTCATGGCGTTTTCAAACGCCGCTTTGCTGGCGATGTTGCGCGGCAACGCACTGTCATCATCCTGTTCGTAATAACGTTTAGTCAGTGCAACGATGCGACGACCGGCATTAAGAAACAGTTCGCGGCGGTCCGCATGGGTGGCCAGCAGCGAGCCGTTACCCGGCTGCGACAGGCCCAGCGCTTCGGTCAGACAGTTCATTGAGTTAGCGGTAAACATGCCGGAACAGGAACCGCAGGTCGGACAGGCAGACCGCTCGATTTGATCGCTATCAGCATCGCTAACCTTAGGGTTCGCGCCCTGGATCATGGCATCAACGAGATCCAGCTTGATAATTTTATCGGAGAGCTTGGTTTTTCCGGCTTCCATTGGACCACCGGAAACAAAGATCACCGGAATGTTCAGGCGCAGCGATGCCATCAGCATGCCGGGAGTGATTTTGTCGCAGTTGGAGATACAGACCATCGCATCGGCACAGTGCGCGTTAACCATGTACTCGACCGAGTCGGCAATCAGCTCGCGTGACGGCAGTGAATAAAGCATGCCGCCGTGCCCCATCGCAATGCCATCATCCACCGCGATGGTGTTGAACTCTTTCGCCACGCCGCCAGACGCTTCAATCTCCTCTGCCACCAGCTTACCCAGATCGCGCAGATGAACGTGGCCCGGTACAAACTGCGTAAAGGAGTTAACGACCGCAATGATCGGCTTACCGAAATCATCATCGGTCATTCCTGTGGCGCGCCACAGAGCGCGGGCACCCGCCATGTTGCGTCCGTGGGTGGTGGTGGCAGAACGGTACTTTGGCATGCTCTTTTACTCCAAAAATCAGACAGTGCACGGCCATCGTTTGACGACCGTGAAAAAATATTTTCTTATGGGTTTACCGGATCCAACCAGCCCCATTTGTCTTCCGTCTCGCCCGTAAACAGGCCGAAGAAAGCAGACTGAATACGTGCGGTGACGGGGCCGCGTTTGCCTTCGCCAACCTGAATGCCGTCAACGCTACGCACCGGCGTAATTTCGGCTGCGGTGCCGGACATAAAGACTTCATCGGCCAGGTACAGAGATTCGCGTGACAGCACCTGCTCACGCACTTCAATGCCCATATCCTGCGCCAGTTTGATAATGGCGTCGCGGGTGATCCCCGGTAGGGCAGAAGAGGTAAATGGCGGGGTGAACAGAATACCGTCTTTCACTTCAAACAGGTTCTCACCGGCACCTTCGGAGATATAGCCCTGGGTATCCAGCGCAATGCCTTCCTGATAGCCGTGGCGGCGGGCTTCGCTACCCACCAACAGCGATGAAAGATAGTTACCACCGGCTTTCGCTGCGGTTGGCAGGGTGTTTGGCGCAACGCGGTTCCAGGACGAGACCATCGCATCGATACCCTGTTCCAGCGCTTCTGCGCCCAGGTACGCGCCCCACGGGAAAGCAGCGATAATAATATCAGTATCGTAACCGTCCGGCGGGTTAACGCCCAGGCCAACATCACCGACAAATACCAGAGGACGAATATAAGCACTTTTCAGGTTGTTTTTGCGCAAGGTGGCACGGCAGGCTTCCATCAGCTCATCAACGCTCAGGCTCACCGGGAAGCGGTAGATTTTTGCCGAATCGCGCAGACGCTGCATATGTTCACGATGGCGGAAGACCACTGGCCCTTTGTGCGAGTCATAGCAACGGACGCCTTCAAATACCGAAGTGCCGTAGTGCAATGCGTGGGACATGACGCTGACCTTAGCCTCTTCCCACTTTACCATCTCGCCGTTGAACCAGATAAAGTCTGCTTTCTTCGTCATTCTTGTTTCCTTGCGCGCTTATGCGCGGATTTGTTGTGTTGTTTGTTGTTGGATCTGCACGCAGGCAACATCCATCAATTTACTCAGCTGCGTTGACAGTAAATCGACAGAGCGCTGGCTGGCAACGGTCATCTCAATATTAATATTGGACGTATTGACCAGCGATGCCATATTCATCGAGCACACCTGAAAACCACGGTGGCGAACGACGCGCAAAATGCGTTCCAGTATTTCCGGGCGAAAGCGCGCTTCTATAGACAATTGGTGCTGTTTCATGCGGTTTTCTCCATCATATTTTCGTTGCTGGCACCCGGCGGAACCAGAGGCCAGACGTTCTCATGTTCGTCAATCGCCACATGAAGCAGGTATGGCCCTTCACTGTGCAACAGAGCGTCTAATGCAGCATCGACCTGATCTTTTCGCGTAATACGCTGGCCTTTAATCCCGAAAGCGCTGGCCAGCACGAGGAAATCGGGGTTATCTGACAAATTGGTTTCACTGTAGCGCTCTTCGAAGAACAGCTGCTGCCATTGACGCACCATTCCCAGACGTTGGTTATCCAGCAGCAGAATTTTCACCGGTAGCTGTTTGCGCTTAATGGTACCCAGCTCCTGGACGTTCATCATAAAAGATCCATCGCCAGAGACGCAGATTACCGTGTCATTGGGTCGCGCAACCTGCGCACCAACGGCGGCTGGCAGTCCAAAGCCCATCGTGCCCAACCCGCTGGAGGTGATGAAGTTTTCCGGGCGGCCGAAGCGCATGTGCTGAGCTGCCCACATCTGGTGTTGACCCACATCGGTGGTGACCACCGCGCTGTGTGGTTTACGGTCTGACAGCTGCTTCAGCAGCAGCGGAGCATAGATGGCTTCGCCGGGGTGATCATAACGCCAGCCGTGTTCGGCTTTTAAGGCCATGACTTCTTCGCGCCAGGCGCTGATGTTTGTCGGCTGATGCAAATCCGGTAACAGCTTATTGATATCGCCCTGCAACCCAACATGCGCCCGACGCAATTTATGCAGTTCAGCCGGGTCGATATCAAGATGGATCACGCTGGCATGGGGTGCAAAGGTGTCGAGCTTTCCGGTGACACGGTCGTCGAAGCGTGCACCTACGGCAATCAACAGGTCGCAGCGCTGTACCGCCAGGTTCGCCGCTTTCGTCCCGTGCATACCCAGCATCCCCAGGTAACAGGCATCATCGACATCCGGCGTCCCCAGTCCCTTCAGGGTGGCAACGGTAGGAATTCCGCTGGTGCTGGCGAAAGCGCGCAGAGCGCCAACCGCATCCGCCATTCCCACTCCACCACCAACATACAAAATGGGTTTTTCAGATTGCGCCAGCAGCTCACGCGCCTGCTGTAATTCTGCGTGAGGGAGCGCCATCTCCGGTGCAACCTGCACCAGGTGCGCGGTAAGTTCGCCATCTGCCAGCTGAATATCTTTAGGGATATCAACCAGCACCGGCCCCGGGCGGCCCGATTTAGCGATAGCAAAAGCTTCAGCCATCACCGACGGCAGTTCAGCCAACGATTCAACGAGGAAGCTGTGTTTAGTACAGGCCAGTGACAGGCCCAGAACATCAATCTCCTGAAAAGCATCGGTACCCATCACTGCTGAAGAGACCTGCCCGGTGATGGCAACAATGGGCACTGAGTCCAGCATGGCGTCAGCCAGCCCGGTGATCAGGTTAGTCGCACCCGGCCCCGAAGTGGCGATGCACACGCCGACTTTGCCGGTAGCACGGGCAAATCCGATAGCGGCCATTGCTGCACCCTGCTCATGGCGACACAACAGGTGTTCGACCCCGCCGTCATAAAGCGCGTCATAGACCGGCATGATTGCACCACCAGGGTAGCCGAAAACCGTTTCAACTCCCTGTGTACGCAAAGATTGAACTACCCACTGAGCACCATTCATAGTTATTCCACCATCTCTTTCGGATAGAACAGCATTTTATGCTGCTATTCAATATCCGTTCCTCTGTATTTGATGCCTTGACAAAAAAAAACCCCCGGACCTTTCGGTGCGGGGGTTCTTTCGAAATCAGGCTTGATTTTTAAGCCTTTCTTTCTCCGAGCGTAGCCCCGCACGGCGTGATAATAATCACGACGACGTTAATTAGGACCAGGCTGACGACTCGTAGAAGGGCTTTCATTGGAATTCTTTTTGTTCACTTGTTCGAAGTAATGCCTACAGAGTTATCACAGTAAGTGGCTTTAATTCAACTTTTTTCGTTATTTTATTTACGAGCGGTGACGCAGATTTTAAAAATATATCTGTTATTCAATCATTAATCCTCTAATGAATTTTCTTCATTAATCACTTCACGTTACTTTTTTTATCCACCCGTGTGGCAACCCCCGATCGCCCTCGCAAAAAAAAGATACGCCTTTGACCGGATTAAAAAGCATTGCGAGATGGCGCATAATCCTCCGATTTCCTTCTCGCAGTATGAAATAAGGCAGCGCACAGTAGTGATACAAGGAGAATTTATGTCGCTATCTGTTGCTTTCACCCGCGCCGCAATTGGCATTCAGGCACCGTTGGTGTCCGTAGAGGTTCATCTCAGCAATGGGCTACCCGCACTTTCGCTGGTCGGATTGCCAGAAACGACCGTCAAGGAAGCGCGTGACAGAGTGCGCAGCGCTATCATCAACAGCGGGTTTACCTTCCCGGCTAAACGGATCACCGTCAGCCTGGCTCCGGCGGATCTTCCGAAAGAAGGCGGCAGGTATGACTTACCTATCGCTATCGCCATTCTCGCCGCTTCAGAACAGGTTCCTGCTGAAAAACTGATGCGGTATGAGTTCCTGGGTGAATTAGCCCTCACAGGTGCGCTACGTGGCGTACAGGGCACCATACCTGCCGCGCTGGCAGCACTGGACGCCCATCGGCAGCTGATCCTGTCAGCAGATAATCAGCATGATGTCGGGTTAATCCGCCAGGGGGAAAGTTTGATCGCCGGGCACCTGCTGGAAGTGTGCGCCTTTTTACAGGGCAAACCCGTGTTGCAGGCTGCTCAAGGCGAACCACAGGAACTTCTCCCGGCTTCAGGAGACCTGAACGAAATCATCGGCCAGCAGCAGGCTAAGCGCGCACTTGAGATCGCAGCAGCGGGGGGCCACAATCTGTTATTTATCGGTCCTCCGGGAACCGGCAAAACCATGCTGGCCTCCCGACTTAACGGCCTGATGCCGCCTCTGAACGATCGTGAGGCGTTAGAAAGCGCCAGTGTCGCCAGTCTGATCAACAGTAGCGACCTGCAACGCAATTGGCGTCAGAGGCCATTCCGGGCCCCTCACCACAGTGCATCACTGTATGCGCTGGTCGGTGGCGGATCGCTGCCTAAGCCCGGCGAAATATCTCTGGCCCATAACGGGATACTGTTTCTGGATGAGCTACCCGAGTTTGAACGCCGTGCGCTTGATGCGCTACGCGAGCCGCTTGAATCAGGAGAGATCACTATTTCACGCGCCAGAGCAAAAATTACCTATCCGGCACGCTTTCAGTTGATTGCAGCAATGAATCCCAGTCCAACCGGGCATTATCGCGGCCCTCATAATCGCACCTCACCCCAGCAGACATTACGCTATCTCAGCCGCCTGTCTGGTCCCTTCCTCGACCGATTCGATATTTCTCTTGAAGTGCCGCTGCTACCACCAGGAACGCTGAGCAATCAACATCACGAAAGTGAGTCCAGTCAACAGGTGCGCGAGCGCGTCGCATTGGCCCGTGAGCATCAGCTGGCACGCTGTAATAAAATGAATTCGGCAATGAATAACCAAGAAATCCGGGCTTGCTGTACACTGTTGCCTATGGATGCAGAATGGCTAGAACAAGTCATGATCCAACTTGGTCTGTCAGTGCGTGCCTGGCAGCGCATACTCAAGGTTGCCCGCACGATTGCGGACTTAGCTGGGGAGCAAACGATAGGTCGGGAACATCTGACCGAGGCCGTTAGCTATCGGGCTATCGATCGACTGCTGATCCATTTGCAAAATAGTCTGAACTGACACAAATGAAAAAAGGGCCGAAGCCCTTTTATTATTAATCATCACTGTCCGAATAGTCTTCAACACCTTCCATCTGCGGTTTGCCGCCGGAAAGAGTATGAAAACGTTTAGGGCGTTTAATGCGGGTCATATATTTTGACCACACCTTTTCCGCCTCGGTTTGCGGCTCACGTACACCACGACATACCTCAACAAACAGATGCTCTTCTTCCGTAGTCGGTTGACGCTTTGCGAGATCCAGCTCATTGAAAGCGTAACCATAACGCTCAAGAAGTTGAGCTTCTTTAATGGTGAAATCACCGTGGCGTGAGAATCCACGAGGGTAATGTTTGTTATCAAAAAAACGATTCGTTGTTGCGAAGCTTTCCGCCATGTACACGCTCCTGACTCTTATATGGCCGTGCTATTTATGGCGCGGAGTATTAGATAGGCTTGACAGAGTGTAAAACAAAACATTTAAATCATGACGATAAATGTTTTTTGGGAGTTGGATGTGGATACAGAATTACTTAAAACCTTTCTTGAAGTGAGCAGGACACGACACTTCGGACGCGCCGCCGAAGCGCTCTACCTCACTCAATCAGCCGTTAGTTTTCGTATCAGGCAGCTTGAAAATCAGCTGGGGGTGAATCTGTTTACACGTCACCGTAATAACATCAGACTGACATCCGCAGGGGAACGCTTGCTACCCTATGCAGAAAATTTAATCAGTACCTGGCTGACGGCAAAAAAAGAATTGGCACATACCCAGCTGCATCACGAGCTGTCGATAGGAGCCAGCGCCTCACTATGGGAAGCTTATCTCACCCCCTGGTTACAAACATTGTACGAACAGCACGAGAATTTACATATTGAAGCGCGTGTCGCACAACGGAATTTGCTGGTTAACCAACTTCATGAACGTCATCTTGACCTGCTGATTACGACTGAAGCACCAAAAATGGACGAACTGGCCAGCCAGCAAATAGGTCATATTTCATTGTCGCTATTCCGATCACGACATTCGCGTAAACAAGCTAAATATCAATATATTAAGATGGACTGGGGTGCTGATTTTCACCAGCATGCGAGTTTTCTCGTCGGTGCTGATGACGTGCCAGTGTTAAGCACAACATCGGCACATTTAACCCGCCAGCTGCTCCATACCACAGGGGCCTGTGCATTTTTGCCGGAGTTCTGGGGCAAAGAGTATGGCGACCTTGTGAGTATTCCTGATACGGCCGTGGCTTCCAGACCACTGTATGCAGTATGGCTGGAGAGCAGCGATCGGCAGGTGCAAATCAGTCAGCTGCTCAAATTTCCAGTAAATGCTCAAGCGTAGAGAGCAGGAGAAAAGAATATCAGGGTCAGATTGCTGGCCCTTTTTATAAGACGCCGTCTGGAGTGATGAGTTATAGCGAGGAAATAGCAGGGATTTAAGGCAAAAAAAAACCTTGCCGAAGCAAGGTTTTTCTTATTTTGGCAGGGGCGGAGAGACTCGAACTCCCAACACCCGGTTTTGGAGACCGGTGCTCTACCAATTGAACTACGCCCCTAAAAGGGTGGCGGAACGGACGGGGCTCGAACCCGCGACCCCCTGCGTGACAGGCAGGTATTCTAACCAACTGAACTACCGCTCCACCGATTCTGTACTGATATCAGAAACCGTCTGATTTCAGGTGTATCACCTTTACCTTGTCAGGGGTAAAGTCACGACCAGATAACTGGTCTTAATTTGATGCCTGGCAGTTCCCTACTCTCGCATGGGGAGACCC
>NZ_CAHS01000003.1 GCF_001050515.1 Erwinia piriflorinigrans CFBP 5888 | reverse complement strand
TGGAGGCGCATTATAGGGAGTTCTCGACCGGTGACAAGGGTTAAATTGCACTAATTTGACTGTTTGCTGCAATCCCCAGCAAAACCCTGCCTTATACCCTGTTATGCACAAACTTATCCACACAACTCGTATTGCGATAATTTTGACGAGCATCGCGCAAACGTTTTCGCTACAATGCCCGCGCATAGATTCAGCCCCTTCAGGGGCGTTATATGAAACTTATCTTCTCTATATATAGAAGAAAACACCGAAGTTTCACATAACGCTCTTTATATGCGATCCAAAGCCAAGGGATAAACCTCATGCAACAACATCGTCCTGTACGCCGCGCGCTTCTCAGCGTGTCTGACAAAGCCGGTATCCTCGAATTCGCACGGGCGCTTTCCCAGCGCGGTGTCGAGCTGCTCTCCACTGGAGGGACTGCCCGCCTGCTGGCTGATGCCGGTCTGCCTGTTACTGAAGTCTCCGATTACACTGGATTCCCGGAAATGATGGATGGGCGTGTTAAAACGCTACATCCGAAAGTGCATGGCGGCATTTTAGGACGTCGTGGCCAGGATGATGCCATTATGGCTGAACACGGCATCTCACCTGTTGATATGGTCGTCGTTAACCTCTATCCGTTCGCGCAAACCGTAGCCCGTGCAGACTGTTCGCTGGAAGATGCGGTTGAGAATATCGATATCGGTGGCCCAACGATGGTGCGCTCTGCCGCCAAGAATCATAAGGACGTGGCTATCGTGGTCAAGAGCGGCGATTATCAGGCCATTCTTGCGGAATTAGATGCCAATGATAATTCGCTGACGCTGGCAACCCGTTTTGACCTGGCGATCAAAGCTTTCGAACATACCGCGGCTTACGACAGTATGATTGCCAACTACTTCGGCAGTATGGTGCCGGCCTACCACGGTGAATCAACCGAACCCGCCGGTCGTTTCCCACGCACGCTGAATCTTAACTTCATCAAGAAGCAGGATATGCGCTACGGTGAAAACAGCCACCAGCAGGCTGCCTTCTATATAGAAGAGAATATCAGTGAAGCGTCCGTCGCCACTGCGCAGCAGGTACAGGGAAAAGCCCTCTCTTATAACAACATCGCCGATACCGATGCGGCGCTGGAGTGCGTAAAAGAGTTCGACCAGCCAGCTTGCGTTATCGTCAAGCATGCCAACCCCTGTGGCGTTGCCACAGGCAGCGCCATTTTTGAAGCCTACGAGCGAGCTTATCAAACCGACCCGACCTCTGCTTTCGGCGGCATTATTGCTTTCAACCGTGAGCTGGACGAAGCCACCGCACAGGCGATTATCAGCCGCCAGTTTGTCGAAGTGATCATTGCGCCTTCCGCCAGCGATGCTGCGCTGAAGATAACCGCTGCGAAACAGAACGTGCGCGTGTTGACCTGCGGTCAGTGGCAACAGCGCCAGACGGGCCTCGACTTTAAGCGTGTCAACGGTGGCCTGCTGGTGCAGGACCGCGATCTCGGTATGGTGAGTGACAGCCAGCTGCGTGTTGTCAGCAAGCGCCAGCCGAATGAGCACGAACTGCGTGATGCGCTGTTCTGCTGGAAAGTGGCTAAGTTTGTTAAGTCGAACGCCATTGTCTATGCGCGTGACAATATGACCATCGGCATAGGTGCCGGTCAGATGAGCCGTGTTTATTCCGCTAAAATCGCCGGTATCAAAGCCGCCGATGAAGGTCTGGAAGTGAAAGGTTCGGCGATGGCCTCTGACGCCTTCTTCCCGTTCCGTGACGGTATTGATGCCGCCGCCGCCGTTGGCATTACCTGCGTGATCCAGCCGGGTGGCTCGATTCGTGATGATGAAGTGATCGCTGCGGCGGATGAACATGGCATTGCAATGATCTTCACCGACATGCGCCACTTCCGCCATTAATTACGGAGTTCCAGATGAAAATTTTAGTGATAGGTAACGGTGGCCGTGAGCATGCGTTAGCCTGGAAAGCCGCTCAGTCCCCGCTGGCTGAACGTATATTTGTTGCTCCTGGCAATGCTGGAACGGCGCTGGAGCCAGCCTTACAAAATGTGGCTATCAGCCCTACCGATATTCAGGGACTGTTGGACTTTGCCCTGAATGAGAAAATCGACCTGACGATTGTCGGCCCGGAAGCCCCGCTGGTTATCGGCGTGGTGGACGCATTCCGCAGCGCCGGACTGAAAATCTTCGGCCCTACTCAGGCCGCTGCGCAGCTGGAAGGCTCTAAGGCATTCACCAAAGACTTCCTCGCACGTCATCAGATCCCGACAGCCGAATACCAGAACTTTACCGAGGTCGGACCGGCTCTTGCCTACGTTCGCGAGAAAGGCGCACCGATTGTGATTAAGGCCGATGGTCTGGCGGCGGGTAAAGGGGTGATCGTTGCCATGACGCTACAGGAAGCGGAAGACGCCATCCAGGATATGCTGGCAGGTAACGCTTTCGGTGATGCGGGTCACCGCATCGTGGTAGAAGAGTTCCTCGACGGCGAAGAAGCCAGCTTTATTGTCATGGTGGATGGCGAAAACGTGTTGCCAATGGCCACCAGCCAGGATCACAAACGGGTGGGTGATGGCGATACCGGCCCGAACACCGGTGGTATGGGCGCTTACTCTCCGGCACCAGTGGTCACTGACGAAATCCACCAGCGAGTCATGGATGAAGTCATCTGGCCCACTGTCCGTGGCATGGCGACCGAGGGCAATGTCTATACCGGATTCCTGTATGCCGGTTTGATGATCGATAAAAGTGGTCAGCCAAAGGTGATCGAATTTAACTGCCGTTTCGGCGATCCGGAAACCCAGCCGATAATGCTGCGTCTGCAATCCGATCTGGTCGATCTGTGTCTGGCTGCCGTAGACGGTAAGCTGGATCAGAAAGACTCCCTATGGGATCCGCGTCCGTCACTGGGAGTGGTGCTGGCAGCGGGTGGCTATCCGGGGGATTATGTCAATGGTGAGCCGATCCACGGCCTGCCTGTGGAAGAAGTGGCTGACGGGAAGGTGTTCCACGCGGGCACCACGATGCAGGACGATCGGGTAGTGACTAACGGTGGCCGCGTACTGTGCGTCACGGCGCTGGGTGAAGACGTTGCCGCAGCGCAGCAGCGCGCTTACCAGCTGGCAAAGCCGATTTCATGGAATGGCAGCTTCTGCCGCTCGGATATTGGCTATCGCGCTATCAATCGTCAATAACATCGCGGGCGGGCCAGCGTTATTGCACTAAACGGTCTGGCACAGGGGCGATCTTCGATCGCCCTTTTTTACGCTCAGAAATCGTCTTCTTTTGGCGTGTTTTGGCACAAATTGGTGGCAGTGACCATCAGCAGCTCCGTGCCGGCCGGTGCCTCCAGCCATGCGATGCCTGGAAGGCCAGATATATCACGCTGCTGGCGTGCGACACGCTCCAGCTCTGTGCTGTCCAGTTCGGGGCGCACGCGCTCACCCTGACAACCGATCACGGAACCATCCGGCTGCCATTTGCCTTGCTTTAGCAAAACGCGCCCTGACAACAGGTCATCGCTTATTTTCAGCATACGCTGGCCATCAAACTGATACATCGCAACCGCATCAGCCGAGAGCGCTTCACGCCTTCCGGCAAGCTGGCGCTGCATAAAACTCACATTACCCTGCTGGCCGAAGCGCAGTGTCACATCGTCAGGCTGGCTGCCGGTCACATGACGCTCTATCGAAGTCAGTTTTCCCTGTTGCCAGAGGTAGTCGCTGGTCTCCACGGTTGCACCGTTAAAGGGTGTATAAACCGTCATCAGGCGCACCCCTTGCTGCTGATTCTTACGCCAGATGCGCACAGTACCGCGATCGGCAAGATATCCGCTGGCCGTAAAGTCTGGCAGATCGGAATGTGAGCTACAGCCTGCTAACAGCATCAGCATGAAAAGGGGGATATGTTGGGTAAAAGCGATCGGTTTCATCAGGATAGAAGTATCACGGCATCATCGCCTCGCGTCAGCAGCAGGCGTGCTGAAGCCGGGGATCAAAGGTAAGGAAAATGAGCTAAACAAAGGGGGCAAAATCGCCCCCCTGTTTACGCTTTTTTCATCGTCAGACGATTACTTAACAGCGTCTTTCAAAGCTTTACCAGATACGAATGCCGGCACGTTTGCAGCAGCAATTTTGATTTCTTTGCCAGTCTGTGGGTTGCGGCCAGTACGCTCAGCACGGTGATTAACTTTAAAAGTACCAAAACCAACCAGTTGTACAGCATCACCTTCTTTCAGAGACTCAGTAATCGCTGCCAGGGTGGATTCCAGTGCAGCTTTGGCCTGGGTCTTAGACAGGTCCGCTTTGTCCGCAATTACATCAATCAGTTGAGTCTTGTTCATAAGTTATCCTTACAGTGTAGTTATCGCTTGCTAAGCATCGAGTGCGAGGGAAAAACCAGTTTCTGGCACTCTCCTGCATACACGCACCGATAGCAACATTTTTCAGCCCCCCAAATGTAGACCAGACAGGGGGCGAATGTGAAGCCCAAAGGCGCTACAAATCAGAATTGAGGTCACGTTTTATCGTCTTACTGCTGAAAATTTATACCGATGTTACTTATCCCCGATTCCCGCAGGTCGGATCGCAGCCCTTTTATCAATTCTACATCACGCTCTTCACAGGCAGCGAGAAGGCGGAATATCTCCCACTGGATGTCCCATTCCTCTTCCACGGCGGGGTTAACCTTCAGCTCTTCTTCGGTCATTTCGCGACCGGCCTGGGTCATTTCCAGCATGGCGACGGTGGTGATCGAGGCCTCACTAACGGCAATGGCGTGCGTCAAGGTTTCGCCACTGAGACGCGAATGCAGCAGTTCGCTCAGCGCCACGCAAGCATCAATCGCCGGGTAAACACCGTAAAGATCGTAATTATCTGCGGAGGGAATAGCCTCTTCCAGCTTCTCCAGCTGACTGTCGAAGTTCACCTTCGCGTCTTTCACCACCAGCGTTTCCCATAAAAGGTCAAGAATACGGCGATACAGCTGGCCATCACCAAAACCCGTTTGCTGGCAAAACTCGCGATAATTGGGGGCCATGCGTTCACACAGGCAGGCCATAAAAGTAACGTGCTGCCAGCTTTCCAGCTTTTCCAGCCGCAAATGAATCGGATTACGTAACATATCGGGATCTCAGAATGAATGCACTTGCCGCAGTGTACCTGAAAAGCCACGAGGCAGCACGGTAGCTAACCACGCAATAGCCGGTCAGAAGCCGGACGCCGTGAGGCGACGGCATCGGCCCAGCGCGTCGGTTCCGGCAAACGATAGCCGAGCAGGCATTTTTGCACCCACTCCAGCGCCGTTGCCTGACTCACCCGGTGGCCCGGGGAGATAAACAGTGGATTGCAGCGTGCCTTGCTGCGCAGTACCCATCCCAGCTGCCGATCGTTATCCATCAAAGGCTGACAGCTACCTGGCTGTGTATCGGGAGGCGTGAACTGACCGCATAAGCGTTTCTTGGCAACGCCGATGGTCGGCACATCCACCAGCAGGCCGAAATGGCTGGCAACGCCAAGACGGCGCGGATGGGCAATACCATGACCATCTACCAGCAGCAGGTCGGGACGCTGTGCCAGCTGCTGCCATGCGGCTTCCAGCGCCGGAATTTCACGGAATGACAGGAAGCCGGGAATATAGGGCATGGTGGTGGCAATACGCGCCACCCGATGTTCGATAAGCTGCAAGGAGGGATACTCAAGGACCACCAGCGCGGCGCGCGTCACCTCGCCTCCCTGTTCAAATCCGACGTCTGCACCGCCGATAAAGCGCGGTGGCATAATATCGAAATCATCCTGGGTCACAATCTCTGCGGCACGCTGCCTCTGCTGGTCGCGTAATGCGGCAAAATCCATAGAGCCCCTATGAGTATCTTTAGTTCCAGGAAGCGTTATCCGAGATGGTAAGGACGCGAGAGCCTGTGCACCGCCTCAACAAATGCGCCCGCATGCTCTGGCGGCACATCCTGATGGATACCGTGGCCGAGGTTAAACACATGCCCGTTGCCATGACCATAACCTTCAAGGATGCCTGCGACCTCCTGCTCGATACGTGCAGGAGAAGCGTACAGCATGGACGGGTCCATATTGCCCTGTAGCGCGACCCGGCCACCCACACGGCGGCGGGCATCAGCCAGATCGGTAGTCCAGTCAAGACCCAGCGCATCGCAACCTGTGGCGGCCATCGCTTCCAGCCACTGTCCGCCGCCTTTGGTAAACAGCGTGACAGGCACACGACGCCCATCATTTTCACGCAGCAGGCCATCGACAATTTTATGCATGTAGTTGAGTGAGAATTCCAGGTAATCACGCCCGGTCAGCACGCCCCCCCAGGTATCAAAAATCATCACCGACTGTGCCCCGGCGCGGATCTGCGCATTCAGATAGAGCGTAACGCTGTCTGCCAGCTTATCCAACATCAGATGCAGGGTTTGCGGTTCCGCGTACATCATCTTTTTCAGTTTGGTAAAGACTTTGCTGCTGCCGCCTTCAACCATATAGGTTGCCAGAGTCCACGGGCTGCCGGAGAAACCGATCAGGGGTACCTCGCCATTGAGGTTTTTGCGGATGGTGCGCACTGCATTCATCACATACCCCAGCTCCTGCTCAGGATCGGGGATCGGCAGCTTTTCGACGTCGGCACGGCAGGTCACAGGGGAAGAAAAACGCGGGCCTTCGCCGGTTTCAAAATAGAGCCCCAGCCCCATCGCATCGGGAATGGTCAGAATATCGGAGAACAGGATCGCCGCATCCAGCGCGTAACGCCGTAACGGTTGCAGCGTAACCTCACAAGCCAGTTCCGCATTTTTGCACAGTGACATAAAGTCACCGGCAACGGCACGGGTGGCTTTGTATTCTGGCAGATAACGCCCGGCCTGGCGCATCATCCACACCGGAGTAACATCCACTGGCTGACGCAGCAGGGCGCGCAGATAACGATCGTTCTTCAATTCACTCATCACAGGACTCTCTCTCCAATCAGGCCAGTAGTGTAACATTCATTGAAATTTGCGGTGGTTCAGTGCTTAAAAAAAGCCTGGCGAGTAACACCCCATAGCCATGCTGTTACACCTGGCTGACCACATAAATTCGTCAGGAAGCACGAAAAACTGACAGAAACAGGCGGTTCACCCTACAAATGACCGCTGTATTCCTCTTCTGCACGACACAACGCCACCGTATCTTCGATAAGACGACGTGCAACCGTACCAGGAGGTGGCAGTGGCGGTAATGCGTCGTAACGATACCAGCCGGCATCCAGCAGCTCTTTTTTATCAATACTGATGTCACCATCGGCATAATCGGCCATAAACGCCACCATCAGCGACTGGGGGAAAGGCCAGGGTTGGGAGGTAACATAACGCAGGTTTTTGACTTGAATACTGCTCTCCTCCATCACCTCGCGCGCCACCGTCTGCTCCAGGGTTTCACCCACTTCGACAAAACCGGCCAGCACGGTATAAATTCCGTTACGATGGCGTGTGTGCTGCGCCAGCAGGATCTCTGCCCCCCGGCGAATAGCAACGATAATGCAGGGCGCAATTTGCGGATAGTAACGCTGGCGGCAGTGATGACATAAACAGGCCCATTCCGTTCTGCTGTTATGCATTTTATGGCCGCAGTAACCGCACCACTGGTGTGAGCGGAAGAACTCCGCCAGCTGGATACCACGTCCGGCCAGGCGAAAAAGATCGCTATCCTGATCGAGCAGCTGACGTAATGATCCCATCTCATCAGGGCGCGATCCACGGATCAACCACACCGCTTCCCCCTGCCACTCGCCAATGCGCGATCCTGACGATCCTGCCAGGCCCAGCGACGCGGCATCACCATGCGGCAGCTCACCTGCGGGTAGCCAAATTTTATGTTCCTCGCTGACAACCCACCAGCCAGCGTCTATGCTTACAATTTCACGTTCCATATATTTGCTCATTATCCTCAGCTTCAACACGGATTGAGGTCAGGGGTGAAAATGATATTCACGGAGTTTTACATGCTTAACCAGTTAGACGTCCTCACCGCGCGCGTTGGCGGAGGCAGTGAGCTGGTAGACTTTTGTCTGCTTTCCCGCAGACAGTTACTGGTTACGTATTATCAAATGGCTGGTATCAAGCCTAACAAGGAATCTCCGACCCCGCTTGATGAAAAAGCGCTGGACGCATTCTGCCAGAATCTGGTTGATTATCTTTCCAACGGGCATTTCACTCTGTATGAACGCTTTATCCAGGAGCTTGAAGGGACGGAATTTCTGGCGACGGCAGCGCAGATTTATCCGTCGTTACAGGAAAATACTGCGCAAATTATGCAGTTATACGATAAGCATTTCGAAGCCGCTATCGACCATGATAATAACCTTCGCTTTCAGCAAGCGCTCTCTGTGGTCGGTGAGGCCCTTGAGTCACGTTTCACGCTCGAGGATAAATTTATTCAGCTGGCGCTGGAAAAAAATGCCGGATTACCGTCCGCCGCTAACGCTGCCTCTCTCGCCCGTCCCGCCTGACGTATGAATTGATGGTGAATGCCTTGTAGTTTCTAAAAAGCCCCTTTATGCTGAATGGGGTTAAGGTGAGGTTCCCTCACCTAATTTCCAGATTGAGGTTTCTGGCGCTGTTGCCAGAAAATCAGTCAATATCTTGTCGGAGTGCCCTTAGGGGCTGAGACCGTTTATTCGGGATCCGCGGAACCTGATCAGGTTAGTACCTGCGAAGGGAACAAGAGTAAATTTGTGCTGACGGTGTGATAGCCTTTTCCCGCACATCGTTCTCATTACTCCCGCCTCCAGGCAAGCCACTTTCCGCCCTATTATCAGGAAGTTGCTATGTCTATCGCTGAAAAAAAAACCACCCGCCGTGAACAACGCGCCCAGGCGCAGCAGTTCATCGATTCGTTACAGGGCAGTGCCTTTCCCAACTCAAAACGTATCTGGCTGACCGGCTCGCAGCCTGATATTCGCGTGCCGATGCGCGAAATCCAGCTTAGCCCTACCGTGACGGGCGGCAGCAAAGATAACCCAACCCAGGTCGAGAATGAACCGGTGCCGGTCTATGACACCGCCGGTCCCTACGGGGACCCCGAGGCGAGCATTGATGTTCACGCTGGGTTGGCCCAACTGCGCCATGACTGGATCGTCAGACGCGATGATACAGAACAGATCGCCGAACTGAGTTCCGCCTACACCCAGGAACGCCTGGCCGATGAAGGGCTGGATCACCTGCGCTTCGACAACCTGCCGCGCCCACGTCGCGCCCGTGTCGGCCACTGCGTGACCCAGATGCACTATGCGCGTCTGGGGGTGATTACCCCGGAAATGGAATTTATTGCCATCCGCGAGAATATGGGCCGCGAACGTATTCGCGGTGAGGTGCTGTTACAACAGCATCCGGGGAACAGCTTTGGTGCCAGCCTGCCGGAAAATATCACCGCCGAATTTGTTCGCCAGGAAGTCGCTGCCGGGCGCGCCATTATTCCCGCCAATATCAATCACCCGGAATCAGAGCCGATGATCATTGGCCGTAATTTCCTGGTGAAAATCAACGCCAATATTGGCAATTCGGCGGTCACCTCTTCTATCGAAGAGGAGGTGGAAAAGCTGGTATGGTCTGCGCGCTGGGGAGCGGATACGGTGATGGATCTGTCGACCGGCCGTTATATTCATGAAACACGCGAGTGGATCCTGCGTAACAGCCCGGTTCCGATTGGTACGGTGCCGATTTACCAAGCGCTGGAAAAAGTGAACGGCGTGGCGGAAAACCTTAACTGGGAAATCTTCCGCGATACCCTGCTGGAGCAGGCTGAACAGGGCGTCGACTACTTCACCATCCATGCTGGCGTACTGCTGCGTTACGTGCCGATGACCGCCAAACGTCTGACCGGCATCGTTTCACGCGGCGGATCGATCATGGCGAAATGGTGCCTGTCACATCACCAGGAGAGTTTTCTCTATTTGCACTTTCGCGAGATCTGCGAAATCTGCGCCGCTTATGACGTATCACTCTCCCTCGGCGACGGCCTGCGCCCCGGCTCGATTCAGGATGCTAACGATGAGGCCCAGTTCGCCGAACTGCGCACGCTGGGTGAACTGACCAAAATCGCCTGGGAATACGACGTGCAGGTGATGATTGAAGGCCCGGGCCATGTGCCCATGCAGATGATCCGCACCAATATGACCGAACAGCTGGAACACTGCCACGAAGCGCCCTTCTATACGCTCGGCCCGCTGACCACCGATATCGCCCCGGGTTACGATCATTTCACCTCCGGCATTGGTGCCGCGATGATTGGCTGGTTTGGCTGCGCCATGCTGTGCTACGTAACGCCTAAGGAGCATCTTGGCCTGCCGAATAAAGAGGATGTCAAACAGGGACTGATCACCTATAAAATCGCCGCTCATGCCGCCGACCTGGCGAAAGGCCATCCCGGTGCGCAGATCCGCGACAACGCCATGTCAAAAGCGCGCTTCGAATTCCGTTGGGAAGATCAGTTTAACCTTGCGCTCGATCCGCATACCGCCCGCGCCTATCACGATGAAACGCTGCCCCAGGAGTCAGGTAAAGTGGCGCATTTCTGTTCAATGTGCGGGCCGAAGTTCTGTTCAATGAAAATTTCCCAAGAAGTGCGGGATTACGCCGCACGACAGGAAGCGGAAGCCAGGCCTGTCGAGATTGGTATGGCACAGATGTCGCAAGAATTCCGTAACCGGGGAGGTGAACTATATCACCGCGCCGATAGCCTGACGACGGAGGAAAAAGGATGAGCCGTGGGGCATTCCCAACAACCGCAGCGCGCCTGGGGCTTTATCCGGTGGTGGATAGCGTGGAATGGATAACTCGTCTGCTGGACGCTGGCGTGCGCACCCTTCAGTTGCGCATTAAGGATCGCACAGAGCAAGAAGTCGAAACACAGGTTGCCGAGGCGATTGCCCTCGGCAACCGCTATCAGGCGCGGCTGTTTATTAATGACTACTGGCGGCTGGCCGTGAAGCATCAGGCATACGGCGTGCATCTGGGTCAGGAAGATCTCGATATTGCCGATCTGGACAGCATCCATGCTGCCGGACTGCGTCTCGGGCTGTCGACCCATGATGAGGCCGAGCTGGATCGCGCACTGGCTGTGCGCCCATCATACATTGCGCTGGGTCACGTATTCCCTACCCAGACCAAAGAGATGCCTTCCGCTCCACAGGGGCTGGAGGCGCTGACGCGCTATGTCAAGCGGCTGCCCGGCATCTCCACCGTGGCGATTGGCGGCATCAGCCTTGAGCGCGCGCCAGCGGTTCTGGCCACCGGCGTGGGCAGTATTGCCGTGGTGAGCGCCATCACACAGGCCCGCGACTGGCAAGCCGCAACGTCTCAGCTGCTGGGGCTGGCAGAAGGGCAGCGCCCGGCGAGGGTTTAACCGCGCTGGCGGGACAAACGCCAGCGATCTCTGGAAGGCACGGCACAAATAAATGTCGTTTCAGGTAAGGCAGCAAATAAGTCGTGAAGGTAACGCACAGCCCTGCTGCTGCGCGCTTTTTATCCTGGGTGATGCCTATAAAGTGGTGCTGCCGGTGGTAATGATGCCGCTGGTCAGGGTCAGTCATTTTCCTTTAAGCTGGCCCTGCCTTCCTCCATTTCCCTATGCGGTGAAGCGTCCACCAGCGATGAACAGGAGAGCATGGCTTTCTCCACCGCTACGCCCAAGATGGCCAGTGCGCGTTCCGTTTTTTCAGTAAACGCATGGGCGTAACTGAGCCGCAGGCAGTTACGGTATTTTCCCGCAGCCGAGAACAGCGATCCCACGGCAATCTGTATGCCAGACAGGCGCAGGTTCTGATTGAGTCGGCACGCATCAAAAGGCTCCGGCAGCTCTACCCAGATAAGAAATCCCCCCTGTGGGCGCGTCACACAGATACCACAGGGAAAATGATGCCGCACCCGGCAGGTGAAGGTTTCCAGATTACGCTGGTAATCATGGCGCATACGTCGCAGATGAGGCTGATAATGTCCCTGGCGGATAAAAGCGGCGACCGCCATCTGGGTCTGAGTGACCGAGGAGCCCGTACTGATATATTTCATGTGCAGCACCCGGTCAAAATAACGTCCTGGCGCAACCCAACCTACGCGCAGCCCTGGCGCCAGAGTTTTGGAGAATGAGCTGCATAACAGCACGCGTCCATCAATATCCAGCGACTTGATAGTGATCGGGCGCGGGTAGTCATAAGCCAGCTCGCCATAGACATCATCTTCAATAATAGCCGCGTCGAAGCGCTGGGCCAGCGTCAGTAAAGCCTGTTTGCGTGCCACCGGCATGATAAATCCCAGCGGATTATTGCAGTTGGGCACGACCACGACCGCCTTAATGGGCCACTGTTCAAAGGCCAGTTCGAGCGCCTCCAGACTGATACCGCTCTGCGAATCCGTTGGAATTTCAATGGCGCGGATCCCAAAACCGCGCAGGATTTGCATCGTACCGTGAAAAGCGGGGGATTCAACGGCAATAATATCCCCTGGCTGGCACGTCGCCCGAATAGAAACCGACAGCGCTTCATGGCAGCCGGTGGTGACCACAATGTCGTCGGCGGTCGTTCGGCAACCGCTATCGATCATCAACCGGGCAATCTGTTCACGCAGTTCGGGCACGCCATACAGATTGTCATAATACAGCTGGCGTGGGTCCTGCTGCTGAGCAAGCCTGCCGATAATTTTCCATAGCGGCTTCAACGTTGGAGCATCGACGTTGGGTGCGCCGCTGCCCAGCGGCAGCACATCGGCATTCAGCCGGGCGGTCAGCAGATCCATCACCGCATCCCATTGCGTGATTTCAACCGGCCGCTGTACCGGGCGCGTAATGGGGGGCAACGGCGGGGTCACACCGCACGGCGCGACAAAGTAGCCCGAACGCGGCTGCGCAGAAATCAGCTTTTTCTCTTCCAGCAGGTAGTACGCCTGCTGAACGGTACTGATACTGACACCATGTTCGGCGCTCAACGACCTCACCGAAGGCAGCCGCTCGCCAGGCTGATATAGCCCCTGTTCAATACGTTGTGTCAGCAGTGTCGCCAACCGTTGATAGCGCGTCATCGTATCTCACTCCACTCTAAGACAGATTATAAACCAGTACAGCTCGCTGCCAGGATAAGCATTCAGAGCCAGTATCTTGCAATCTGTATGTTAATAAAAGCGGATATTTGCATCTGTATTACAAGTGACCTCGGCGACACAATAAGGCTTATCGTATACGCAGTCGGGAGGCCATGATGGAGTTTGAACAGAACAGAGCAGCAAAACCATTGAGCTGGATGTTAATAAGAACGTTTTATACTGTCCTTTATCATCGCTGGCGGGCCCGGCGTCTTCGCGCCTGCACCCGTAAAATTTTATCAAGGCTGAACGATTCGCAGCTGAAAGATATCGGGCTGACCGACGAAGATATACGGCATTTATAAGTGATGTGGCTTGGGCGAACGCAGGCTGCGCCCCGGGCAACGGAGCCATCCTCCCTCCGTTGCTTTTTTTTATCAGCCATACAGACGCAGCAACAGAGGAATGGCCGTATGGCGATAACCGGGAGCCTGCAAGAGCAGCATGATAAGCGAGAACCGGAGCGGAGAAAATGGCAACGATATCTATGGAACACACCGTTTCGATACCCTGTCAGGTTGAAAGTGAAGCGGGTATTTTTACTGATATTCAACACTGACGGGCAGGGACACGTGCCAGCGCGGGGGAAGCTCTCCTTTCAGGCGCAGCTCGCCACTTTCCGCCACCATTTGCGCACCATATACACCATCGATCTGACGCAGTTCCGCATTGGCAAACTGACTCAGTCCGGTGGTGCCGCTGACCGATGCGCCCTGAAGCCATACCGGGCCGTCGCCTGCAAACATCTTCGACAGTAACCGTGCCGTCTGTTCCGGGTCAGCTACCCATGCCTGCTCCGGCAGCCCATTCCCTTTCACATCGTCATACAAACCGGCAACCATCACCTGTCCACCGGTTTTGTTACGCAGCAGCGCAGCTGCCGTCATGCGGAAACTGAAGGTGCCAGCCTGCAAATTTCCGTCCCCCATCACGGGTAACGTGACCTGCGACACCCCCGGCTCTTTCCAGGTCAGAGAGAATCCTTCCGCGCCCCGACCGAATATCACCCGTGGCGCTAAACCTTCCCGCCCTGCTGGCGTGGTCAAGGTCGTCTTACCCAGTAATATGTTCAGCGCAGGAACCGCTACCTTTATGACCTGTTCATTATCCCGGGAAACGGGCGACTTCGCATCGAGGTTTTCCGCCCCTTCGCTTAGCTGCCATTTCCAGGGGTTGTGAGTGCTGGTCACGATACCGCCCAGACCCAGTTCACTGCTAAAATCCTGCCCGGGAGTACTCCAGGCCAATCCCTCCACCGGCAACAGAGTGGCTGCCAGCAACATACACGTTAGTTTCTTCATCCCGTTTCTCTCCCGGTTCCGCTGTTAGTGCACCGTTACCGTCACATTTAGCCCGGCATGCCACCGTGCCGGCGTACCTTCTTCCGGCAGCCGCAACTCCAGGCCGGATATGGCCGAGGCGTATGCAGCAGCCAGATCCCTCACCCGCCCATCAGCCAGGATACTCTGGCTGATGGCCTGGCCATGATTGACGGCACTCATGCCGTGACCAAACCCACCGTTCATGAATAGCAGGGATGGAAGACGGTTTATCACCCCCTGCGGTAAAGCCTCTGCCTGAACCGCCGTCACGCTTTCCCCACTGACCAGTGACATACCCGCAGGAAGCATGACGCCCTCTTCCTGATAACCTGTACTCACCGCCATTCCCTGGTCAAGGGTGAAAAAGAGCTGTCCCACCGGGTTACTGCTATCAGCATCGTGTACGGGAACAGCAGCACGAAATCTTTGTGAGGTCGTACTACCGCCTTCGACGATCGACAAAGGCTGGCCAGCACTGCTGAAGGTAATAAAAGGCGTTAAACCGGGGCCACCGCGCTCCGCCACCTCGTGCAGGTGGCCTTCCAAAAATGGCAGCGAACCTTTATCGCGAAGGTCAAAAACAAGCTGGCCGTTCTCATGACGGGCATCGGCAGTGTCCATCACCCAGCTCTGGTCAGGTGAGGCCACCTGCCACGTCCATTTGGGGGCCTCGTCTGTCACGAAGCCCTGAAACTGGATTTCACCACCGTCGAGAATTTCTGCCTGGGGCAGTACTGAATAAAACAGGGCCAGAATGGACAGGGCAGAAATAAGACATTTTCGATTACTCATGATACCCTTCCGCGTTATTTATTTTTATTTATACAAAAAAACAAATAGACAACGACCATACATGAAATAAGAAAAAAGCCCGGCAAAAGTCTATGAGAGAAAATAGCATCGTAAAAAAGTCAGACCAGAATGCCGGGCTTATAGATACAGAGTCGTGGGCTAAAGATAGATATTCTGCATTTTCACAGAGTGAAATGGCTTTAACCCTGTGACTTTCTTACCCCAAACACGATTACATATAGGTCACGGTAATCGGCAGAGAAGCTTTCCACTCCGTGGATTCTGATAACAGGGAATCCAGCTCGAGCTTGATTTTCGAACCGCCTGTAATACCGGACGCATAATATGCACTATAGCCAGCGTCGCTCGACGTGAAATCGGCAGTACCAGTACCCGATACGGGAAAATGCTGCTCATGAAAGTTATCGCTAATACCCGGTATCAACGCGTTCGCCACAGCCTCACTCCCATCAGTAGGAAGCAGATGAGTCCTATTTTTTGGCAACCCCCCAAAAAAACCCATCCCGCTTGACGGGCTATACAACAAATGTTTTCCTTTATTAATTCCTTCGGAATTTTCATACCCCACGCCTACCATGGTAAAAGGGGCGGTAAGGGTACCGATTTTATTGTCATCCATTCCTTTCACGTCGAGAGTCAGCGTGCTAATCCCTCTATTAACCTTATCAAGATCAACAGTACCATCAAAGTCGATCTGTGGACTGAACCCTGCACGACCTATAAATAAGTTTTTGTCCTTAGTTCGAATACCGAGCACCGGAACTGCTTTCGTCACTTCAATTTCAGTCATCTTCTGACCTTCCTGAACTTCAGCTACCAGATTGGCTAAACCACTACCTGTCATCACTTCCCACGGCGTTGTCTTCACAACAGGACTCAGCGTACCACTTAGTTCAATATGACCACCGGCACCGCTTGCAGTCCATGCCATAGCAGAACCGGAGGTTACTGTTGCTGCCAGCGCTAATGTTATTAGTGTCTTTTTCATTACGGTCATTCCTTTTTAACTCCTAAAAGAGATTGAATATTTTCCTGGCAATCCTGCCGGATTTACCGCAAAGCCATCCCCTACAGCTTTATTTCCTATCTGCATACACTTATTCATAATATTAAAAATGACTTTGCGTTATACCCGGTAAATAACGGTGAGTCCTTTCACCTCAGGATATTTTATCCCGCTGACGCTGTTTCAAGAGGCCCTTTCGCCCTCCACCTGCATCGCTACCTGAAGATGCCCGCGATAATTCGCCGGAACCTCCAGCTCCGCCGGAGTGTCAGTTCTCAGTTCCACGCTCTTTAGCACCGGCGGCAGCGCTATCAGCACATCCACTCCCCTCTGCGTAACGTTGACGGGGGCTTTTTGCCCATCAACCATTAATAACGCCTTCAGCGTGATGCGCGCCTCCTTTCCGTTTTCCGGCAGCACCTGCTTTACGGTTACCCATGCCGCTCCGCCTGACGCTGGCCGACTTTCAGCATGGCGAACGATCAGACTGTCCGGAAGTCCGTCTGCGGATTCGGCACGGAACAGCACTGGCTCCGGCAGCGTGCGCGTGACCTTGACCACGCTGTTGCTCTGAACCTGACCATTCAACACGCCCAGATACATGACTTTCTCTTTGTCGTGAGCGGCCCGCGCCGGTAACGAGGCTGTACTCATCCCCACCAGCCCAATCAGCATCAGCCGAATTATCTTGGCTTCCATTTACCCACTCCTCAGGCCCCGGCCAACTTTTCTTCCTGCCCAGTCGCTTTGACTGGCCGCTTCTGGTTAATGGTCCAGGACTGCAACTCACCGTAATCATTCAGCGAACTCACCTTCACCACATTCCCGTTCACCTCCACCTCGTCCTGCGGCATAAACATCAGCAGCTTCCGTGCCGCATCTTTGTCCACATCCAGCTTGTTACCTGCCGCATCCTGTAGACTGCCGATGGCGTAGATGTAGGGTGTGGTATTCACCAGCACGGTTTTACCGTCGCGATGCTCCAGGTTAATACCTTCTTCTGCCCCTTTACGGCCTTCCAGCAGGGCTTTCGGACGATAGAAGAGTTTCAGTTTGGTGCGCAGTGCAATGGCAATCCCACTTCCTTTCAGCGCCGGGGGAATATCCTGCAAATTCAGCCAGTACACGGACTCCCTGTCCTTCGGCAGATGGTCTGACGCCATGATGACACGCAGCGACTGTTGACCCTTCGGTTTCACTTTAAAAAACGAGGGCGTTGCCACAAACGTCGGACGTGTATCCTTCTCCACGATATTGTCTACCCACGCCTGTCCACCGAACGTTCTCTCCTTGTCGTTGTTCATGACCGTAATAGACAGGGAATCCTTGTCTCCGCGAAAGATATACCGCGTCTGGTCTGTTGTCAGGGATGCCAGCGAACTCTGGGCTGTCATTGCCAGCATCACGGTGAGCCCCAGCGCCTTCACCCGTTTATTGCCTAAAAGCTGTTTTACTGCGCCACACTTATTCACACATCATCTCCTGTAACTTCTCCGTCTCTTGCAGCTTCGCTGCTGCTATCCGGCACTGCCCCAGCATAATGTCGCCGGGCACATCGACCGCATTAATCATCAGTACACCGTTATTGGCCACAAACCCCAGCGGCGTGTTTTTGCTGTCACGCGCCCAGGTACCGCCCGCGACGAACTCCCCGTCCTGCTGTTTCACCTGTAGCAGGTAGCGACGCACCTTCAGTGCATCAAAAGGCATCCAAACCACCGCCTTCTCTGACGGCACCACCTTCTGACTGGTTGCAGTCAATTCCGTGTTTAACGGCAGGGTTCCCGCGTCAACGGTCACCGTGTTCCAGTCATAGCTGTTGAGCGCAACCACCAGATTACCGTCGCTATCTGTTTCTCCGTAAGCGGAAGTCACCTTCACACCAGGCGTGTCTTTCACGTTCACCACCGCCACCGTGTCACCCGTGGTGCGACTGAGCACAATGCCGCCTGCATCCGGCATTCCCACCACAGAACCACTGGCTGACAGTGACCCACCAGCCCCTCCTGACGTAGATTGATTCAGCGCTCCGCTTACCCAGGCCCGCTCACCCGCATACGAAGCATTCAGGTAGCTGTTGGCTCCGCCTTCACTGTCGCGACCGCCCCCTACGCCGTAGCTGAATCTATCGCTCAATGATCCAGAGATGCCGCTATTGAGGCCCACCCCGCCCCCACGACTGCTGTTTATCGACGTACTGCTGCTGTATTTCCGCTCCAATAGCGTAAAGGGTACCGAGACCGAAGCAGATAACGCCCAATTGTTCATTCCCTGTGCGGTTCTGGATCCTGATGTCGCAATGTTCAGGTTGACGCTATTAATTTGGCTACTGAGCGCACCGGTGATCCCCCTCTCACGCCCCCGATCACCCGCATTGCTATCACGCCCACTTTGCGGGTAATAACTCCTTTGCCAACCCGACATTGACAGACTAAATAACCCGCCTACCGGCTGACTGATACCGCCGTTCCACTCATCCTTAACGCGGCGCCCCTTATTCTCTTGCTGCAACACGTTTGTTGGATCAAAAGAAGACATCGTCTCAAAGGTTTCATCCTGCCTGGACCAGCTCAGCCGCAACCCGGTATTTGTCGTTTCCAGCTGTTTCGTCCAGGCCAACTGAACTTTATTGCCACTGCGATTGGCCTGCGTTTGGTATTTAGCAACCATGTATGCCCCATCCGCAGAAACCGCGCCGAGAGACCCCAACCCAACCACTGCACCGCCACTCCCCCCTTGCCAACCCTGATTGAACACGCCACCAGCATGTAGCGTCAGACCGTTAAATCCGTAACCGTAAGACGCGGCAAATACCCCACCGACCATGTGACTGTCATCGTCCGGTACCCCGGCAGCCATGTTGAATTCATGCTGTCCCGGACTCAGCAGCCCGCCGATCACCGAGAGGGGGAAGACCTGTGT
This sequence comes from Erwinia piriflorinigrans CFBP 5888, assembly GCF_001050515.1. GTDB lineage: Bacteria > Pseudomonadota > Gammaproteobacteria > Enterobacterales > Enterobacteriaceae > Erwinia > Erwinia piriflorinigrans. The sequence continues at coordinate 21,054 of NZ_CAHS01000003.1, read as the reverse complement.
CTGTTCGCCGCCATTATCGCCAGTCACCTTCATGGTGACGTCCCCACTGTTATATAAGGGAACATCCGCGATAGTGAACGGCCCCGCCGGTACCACCTCCGAGTACAAAATGCGGCCGTTCTGGCTCAGCGTGACCCGGGAAGGTCCATTGGCAATTCCCGAGAACAGCGGGGTATACCCGAGGTTACCCGGCTTCATGCTGTTGTTCCGCGACAGGGAGATGCCATACGTTCCTGTACTACCCAACAAGCTGTTACCGGTCGGCGTCTTGCCCACCGCCAGGTCTGCACTGAGCGAGCGGAGGGATCGGGTGGCGGTGAACATGTCTATGGAGGTCTCACTATCGCCGCTTTTACTACCGCTGGCGGTGGCCATTGAATTGACGACCCAGTGACCCATATTGGCCTTCAGGTCTGCCGATCCAAATGCCGAGGTGTTATTTCGTCCGGTGTTGGTGTTGGCGTTGTAATTCACCCGAAACGCTGAAGACCCATAGTCCCACTCCACTTTCTCCGACATTTTTGTTAGCCCTTGCTGCGGAATAGCCAATGACAGGCTCTGGGTGGCAATATCAAAGTCCACCTTCACCGCAGCGGCTTTCGACAAGACATAACACTGTCGGCTGGCGTCATATCCTTGGCGAAAGTAATCCCGACTGAGGTAGATGCCAGATTTTTCGAGCCAGCTCTCCGTCAGGCACAGCGCTTCGGCATCCTGCGGCGTGACATCCAGTATCTGCTTTCCGGCATCCTTACCGTTCAACGAAATATCGACCAGATAACGCCCCGGTGCATAATTCCCGTTCAGCGCTGCCCACATTTCCGCATTCATTCCGGCTCCGCCCTGAATAAAGGACATGTCCAGCTCATCCCCAGCGCGAACCGCACCACACCCCATCGCCACAGCAAGAGTCAGGCTGGCTCGACAGAAAACCCGACTAAATCGCCTATCCTTCTTCGCGTTACGCGCCATCCCTGAATCTCTTATTGATAAATAACGACAAATGAAAGGGCACCGCTGTACTCTCCGGCCTTAACCTCAACCGGAAAAACGGGTTGCGCCCGGAAAGAGAATTGTCCCTTGGCGGCAAAATCCACCGGGTAGTTCACACGGTTGTTTGCCTCAGTTAGCCGCCCGCGGAAATCAGCCTGCGCATCAAGCGCCTTAACCGCTACACGAATCCCGTCTCCGGCCCCCCGGGTAACCACACCTCCAGCATCAAGCTGCCTGGCATTGCCAAAGTCCAAAGAGGCAACCTGCCCAACCTGAAAGGCGGAGCAGCCCTGCACGGTGGCACCGGACTCATACAGGCGCACGATGAAATCTTGTGGCGGCACGGCAGAAGCCGTGGATTTGCGATAAGTATCAAATGTCAGGCGGCTGACCCCGCCACCTACCGCTTCGACGACCACATGACAGGCAGAAGAGACGACATCGGCACTAAATAGCGTACGTTGTATCATCGTGCCTGGCGCAACAGCGCAGGCTTCACCCACACCAGCCAGCAGTAGAAAAATAGATGTGATCACTTTTTTCATATTCCACCCTAAACATCTGAATATCATTCCCGGTGATGAGCCGCACCTGCCGTAAAATAAAAAGCGTAAAGTATCCTGTCGGCATAATAAGATGCCCGAGGATATACAATAATATCGGCGTCATGCTTTATACGCTTGGCGATCATCTGATAGCCCCTAATTAATAATTAACTCACTGCGTTATCTCTTCAGCAAACAAATAAGTCGTCGTCATAAAACTAACTAGTAAAATAAAAGAGTGACACGCTTAAATAGTGCACTGTGAAACTATCAGAATGAAGAAACCCGCACCCAGAGGATGATAGTATTTATTCAAATCAGAAAGAAAAAACCGTGAAATAGTTATTAACCAATAAAGCATTTTTCCAAATCGCAAGAATGCTACATTAACCCTCATTAAATAAAAAGATAGAAAAACTTTTTAATGAAAAAATGAAAGTTGTTATCAATAAAACACCAGGAATTAAAATAAATGTATAAATATATCGAAAAATGATATTTAGCGACATATAAACCCTAATTAAAGAGTAATGATCGCTAGCTGTTGAGCGCAGCACAAAATATACGGGTAAGTCGTGTCGAGTATTCTAAAGAAATTCTAAATAGTGATAACAGTGATTCGTAAAAACGTGTCAATGACACTAAACTGGATCATTTATTGTGTTCCCCAGGCCACGTCTTAGGTGCGAAAAGGATCCAACATGACAAAACTGATGAGTGATAAGGAATTTTTCGCGAAAACCTTCGAGAAGCTGGATCTCCCATCCTTCTGTATTGAGAACAGCATTTTTGAAGCGTGTGAATTCGCCCATTGTAACTTTACTGCCACTCAGTTATTGCACTGTAAATTTACCGAGTGCGAATTTCGTCACTGTAATCTGAGCCTGATGGAAATCTCTGCATCACGTTTTCACCAGGTCAGTTTCCATGAGTGTAAACTGAGTGGCGTAGACTGGACGCGTGCGTACTGGCCCACTTTCAACCTCGATCCCAGCCTTCATTTCAGCAAAAGTATTTTAACCGATGCCTCCTTTTTCGCTCTGAAGCTACCCGGAGTGAAAATGGATGAGTGCAAACTGCATGAAGTCGATTTCAGAGAGTGCGATCTTTCGGGTGCTGAGATAACGGGGTGCGACCTGTACGGGAGTCTTTTTAATCAGACGAACCTGCGCGCGGTGGATTTTACCGGCTCATGGGATTTTCGTATCGACGTGCTCAACAACTTTGTCGAACGCGCTAAATTTTCCCGTGAGGAAGCCGTGGCCCTGTTGGAGAGTTTGGGTATTGAGCTGGTTGATTGATGTGCGATGGCGTTGCAGCCGCTTTAACATTGAGGTGGGATTCGATGGTGCGGGGAAAAAACGGATATGAAAAAGAGGCATTAGTGAAGGCTGTAGGTATAAGAAATAAAAAAGCCTGGGTTCGGAATTATACCGAACCCAGGCCTGATTAGCTTATTAACGCAGCTAACGATTACTCGTCGTCGCGACCACCGAGACCGGCGTTCAGCAACTCGGCCAGGCTGGCAGAAGCTTCATCCGCGGTGACCTGCGGAACGACTGGCGCTTCACCCGCTGCTTTACGACGCATACGATCCTGATGATAAGCGTAACCGGTACCGGCTGGGATCAGACGGCCAACGATAACGTTCTCTTTCAGGCCGCGCAGTTCGTCGCGTTTGCCCGCAACGGCTGCTTCGGTCAGTACGCGCGTGGTTTCCTGGAACGATGCCGCAGAGATAAACGACTCGGTTGCCAGGGAAGCCTTGGTAATACCCAGCAGGTCTCGTGCAAATGTTGCAGAGATTTTGCCGTTAACTTCCAGCTCGCGGTTAGCGATCTTAACGCGTGAGAATTCAACCTGCTCACCGTCGAGGAAGTCAGTGCTTCCTGCGCTGGCGATAGTGGCTTTACGCAGCATCTGACGCACGATAACTTCGATATGCTTATCGTTAATCTTAACGCCCTGCAGGCGGTAAACTTCCTGCACTTCGTTAGTGATATAACGCGTCACCGCATGCACGCCACGCAGACGCAGAATGTCATGTGGTGATTCTGGGCCATCGGAAACCACGTCACCACGCTCTACGCGTTCACCTTCGAACACGTTCAGCTGACGCCATTTCGGTATCATCTCTTCGTAATGATCGCTACCGTCGATCGGCGTGATCACCAGACGACGTTTCCCTTTGGTTTCTTTACCGAAGGAAATGATGCCGCTGATCTCAGCCAGGATTGCCGGCTCTTTCGGACGACGGGCTTCGAACAGGTCAGCAACGCGTGGCAGACCACCGGTAATATCCTTAGTACCGCCTGATTCCTGAGGAACACGCGCCAGGGTATCACCTGAACTGATCTTGATGCCATCTTCCAACTGGACAATCGCTTTACCCGGCAGGAAGTACTGAGCAGGCATATCGGAGCCTGGGATCATCACATCATTGCCGTTAGCATCAACGATTTTCAGGGCCGGACGCAGATCTTTACCACCGGCAGTACGTTCCGCACTGTCCAGAATAACCAGAGAGGAGAGACCGGTCAGGTCATCCGTCTGGCGGGTAATGGTCTGGCCATCAATCATGTCGGTGAAGCGAATGAAACCGCTCACTTCGGTGATAACCGGCATGGTGTGCGGGTCCCAGTTTGCGACGGTTTCGCCCGCTGCAACCTGCTCGCCGTCACCTTTCGCCATGGTAGAACCGTAAGGAACTTTATAGCTCTCTTTAGTACGACCAAATTCGTCGATCATTTTCAGCTCGGTGTTACGTGACGTAACGACCAGCTTGCCAGCGGAGTTGGTTACCGACTTGGCATTGATCAGCTTCAGCGTACCTTTGTTCTTCACCTGAATGCTGGATTCAGCAGCCGCACGTGATGCCGCACCACCGATGTGGAAGGTACGCATCGTCAGCTGTGTACCCGGCTCACCGATAGACTGTGCTGCGATAACGCCGATAGCCTCACCTTTGTTGATGATGTGGCCACGCGCCAGGTCACGACCGTAGCAGTGTGCGCACACGCCAAAGTCCGTTTCGCAACTTACTACGGAGCGGACTTTCAGGCTGTCAACAGAGTGCTCTTCCAACAGGTCACACTGCTGTTCGTGCAGCAGGGTGTTACGTGGCAGCAGGATGTCAGCAGTGCCCGGCTTGAGAACGTCTTCTGCGGTCACACGACCCAGTACGCGCTCACGCAGCGGCTCTTTCACGTCGCCACCTTCGATAACCGGAGTCATCATGATGCCTTCATGCGTACCACAGTCATCTTCAGTCACGACCAGATCCTGCGCGACGTCAACCAGACGACGAGTCAGATAACCGGAGTTTGCTGTTTTCAGTGCGGTATCCGCCAGACCTTTACGTGCACCGTGCGTGGAGATGAAGTACTGGAGTACGTTCAGACCTTCACGGAAGTTCGCGGTGATTGGCGTTTCGATGATGGAGCCATCTGGCTTCGCCATCAGACCACGCATACCTGCCAGCTGACGGATCTGCGCAGCAGAACCACGCGCACCGGAGTCGGCCATCATAAAGATGCTGTTGAAGGAAACCTGACGCTCTTCCACGCCGTCGCGGTTAATCACGACTTCGGTAGAAAGGTTTTCCATCATCGCTTTAGCAACGCGTTCGTTGGCCGCAGCCCAGATATCGATCACTTTGTTATAGCGTTCGCCAGCGGTAACCAAACCAGACTGGAACTGCTGCTGGATCTCGGCCACTTCCGCTTCCGCTTCGGTGATGATTTCCACTTTCTTCTCGGGGATAACCATGTCGTCGATACCAACAGACGCACCCGAGCGTGCCGCATAGGCAAAGCCGGTGTACATGGTCTGGTCAGCAAAGATAACGGTCGGTTTCAGCCCCAGGATGCGGTAACAGGTGTTCAGCATCTTGGAGATAGCTTTCTTACCCAGCGCCTGGTTGACGATAGAGTAAGGCAGACCTTTTGGCACGATCATCCACAGGATAGCGCGGCCAATGGTGGTATCGATGATGCTGGTCTTGGCAACCCACTCATCCTGCTCGTTTTTCTCGTGTTCGGTGATACGCACCTTAACGCGAGCGTGCAGCGAAGCGAGGCCAGCGCGGTAAACGCGTTCAGCTTCTTTCGGCCCGGTCAGTACCATGCCTTCGCCTTTGGCGTTAACACAGTCACGGGTCATATAGTACAGACCCAGTACAACGTCCTGAGAAGGAACGATGATTGGCTCACCGTTCGCAGGAGACAAGATGTTGTTGGTAGACATCATCAGCGCACGCGCTTCCAGCTGGGCTTCCAGCGTCAGCGGTACGTGAACAGCCATCTGGTCACCATCGAAGTCGGCGTTATAGGCCGCACAAACCAGCGGGTGCAGCTGGATCGCTTTACCTTCGATCAGTACCGGTTCAAACGCCTGGATACCCAAACGGTGCAGGGTTGGTGCACGGTTCAGCAGTACCGGGTGTTCGCGGATCACTTCATCCAGGATATCCCAGACGACGGATTCTTCGCGCTCAACCATTTTCTTGGCGGCTTTAATGGTGGTAGCAAGACCACGCAGTTCCAGCTTGCCGTAGATAAACGGTTTGAACAGCTCCAGCGCCATTTTCTTCGGCAGACCACACTGATGCAGACGCAGGTATGGACCTACGGTGATAACCGAACGACCGGAGTAGTCGACACGTTTACCCAGCAGGTTCTGACGGAAACGACCCTGCTTACCTTTGATCATATCGGCCAAAGATTTCAGAGGACGCTTGTTAGAACCGGTGATCGCACGACCGCGACGGCCGTTATCCAGCAGCGCATCGACCGCTTCCTGCAGCATACGTTTTTCGTTACGTACGATGATATCTGGCGCAGCCAGATCCAGCAGGCGTTTCAGACGGTTGTTACGGTTGATCACGCGACGATACAGATCGTTCAGATCCGATGTTGCGAAACGACCGCCGTCCAGCGGCACCAGCGGACGCAGATCCGGTGGCAGTACAGGCAGCACGGTCAGGATCATCCACTCTGGTTTGTTACCAGACTGTACGAACGCTTCCAGCAGCTTGATACGCTTGGTCAGTTTTTTACGCTTGGTTTCGGAGTTCGTTTCGTTCAACTCTTCACGCAGAGTTTCACATTCTTGCTCCAGATCCATGTTTTTCAACAAAGCCTGGATCGCTTCCGCACCCATTTTAGCGTCGAATTCATCACCAAACTCTTCCAGCGCGTCGAGATACTGCTCTTCAGTCAGGATCTGGCGCTTTTCGAGGTTGGTCATACCGCCTTCAATCACCACGTAAGACTCGAAGTACAGAACGCGTTCGATGTCACGCAGCGGCATATCCAGTAGCAAACCGATGCGCGAAGGCAGCGATTTCAGGAACCAGATGTGCGCAGTTGGCGAGGCCAGTTCAATGTGACCCATGCGCTCACGGCGAACTTTGGTCTGCGTGACTTCAACACCACACTTCTCACAGATGACACCGCGATGCTTCAGGCGCTTGTACTTACCGCACAGGCACTCATAATCTTTTACCGGCCCGAAAATACGCGCACAGAAAAGGCCGTCACGTTCAGGTTTGAACGTACGGTAGTTAATGGTTTCCGGCTTTTTAACTTCACCAAAAGACCATGAACGGATCATATCTGGTGATGCCAGAGCGATCTTGATCGCATCAAACTCTTCTGTCTTAGTTTGCGCTTTCAGAAACTTAAGTAAGTCTTTCACGGATTAGCTCCCGTCGGAGTGAGACTTCTCAGAGACGCCCGGAGTGACCCGGGCGCCCTGTAACCAGTACAGCAGATGCGAGTAATTACTCGTCTTCCAGCTCGATGTTGATACCCAGCGAACGGATCTCTTTCAACAGTACGTTGAAGGATTCCGGCATGCCCGGTTCCATCTGATGGTTACCGTCGACGATGTTTTTATACATCTTCGTACGGCCATTAACGTCATCAGACTTCACGGTCAACATTTCCTGTAGGGTATACGCGGCACCGTATGCTTCCAGTGCCCACACTTCCATCTCACCGAAGCGCTGACCACCGAACTGCGCTTTACCACCCAGCGGCTGCTGGGTAACAAGGCTGTAGGAACCGGTAGAACGTGCATGCATTTTGTCATCAACCAAGTGGTTCAGTTTCAGCATATACATGTAGCCAACGGTAACCTGACGTTCGAACTGCTCACCGGTACGACCATCGAACAGGGTGATCTGACCGGAAGAAGGCAGGCCGCCAAGCTGTAACAGCTCTTTGATTTCGCTCTCTTTCGCACCATCAAACACCGGAGTGGCGATTGGCATACCTTTCTTCAGGTTTTCCGCCAGACGCAGCACTTCGTCGTCGGTGAAGGTGTTCAGGTCAACTTTCTGGCGCACATCGGTACCCAGATCGTAAGCACGCTGAATAAACTCACGCAGCTTGGACACTTCTTCCTGCTTCTTAAGCATGGCGTTGATTTTCTCGCCAATGCCCTTCGCAGCCATACCCAGGTGGGTTTCAAGAATCTGACCGATGTTCATACGTGATGGTACGCCCAGCGGGTTGAGTACGATATCGACCGGCGTACCGTTCTCATCGTAAGGCATATCTTCGATCGGGTTGATCTTGGAGATAACACCTTTGTTCCCGTGACGACCTGCCATTTTGTCACCAGGCTGAATCTGACGTTTAACGGCCAGATACACTTTAACGATTTTCAGCACGCCTGGTGCCAGGTCATCGCCCTGGGTGATTTTGCGGCGCTTGGCGTCGAGTTTTTTCTCAAACTCGTGCTTCAGCTCGTCGTACTGCTCGGCCAGCTGTTCCAGCTGGTTTTGCTTATCTTCGTCGGTCAGGCCCAGTTCCAGCCAGCGCTCACGTGGAAGCTTATCCAGTTTTTCCGCTTCAATACCGCCAGAAACCAGCAGGTAGTTAATACGGCTGAACAGGCCAGCTTCGAGGATCTGCAATTCTTCAGACAGGTCTTTCTTCGCCTGCTTCAGCTGCATCTCTTCGATTTCCAGCGCGCGCTTGTCTTTTTCCACACCGTCACGGGTGAAGACCTGAACGTCGATAACGGTACCTGAAACGCCGTTCGGTACGCGCAGAGAAGAGTCTTTAACGTCAGACGCTTTCTCGCCGAAAATAGCACGCAGCAGTTTCTCTTCTGGCGTCAGCTGGGTTTCACCTTTCGGTGTAACCTTACCAACCAGAATGTCGCCGCCGGTCACTTCAGCACCGATATACACGATACCGGACTCATCCAGCTTGGAGAGCGCAGCTTCACCCACGTTCGGGATATCAGCAGTGATCTCTTCCGGCCCCAGCTTGGTGTCACGCGACACGCACGCCAGTTCCTGAATGTGGATAGTGGTGAAGCGATCTTCCTGAACCACGCGCTCGGAGACTAAGATGGAGTCTTCGAAGTTGTAGCCGTTCCAAGGCATGAATGCCACGCGCATGTTCTGGCCGAGAGCCAGTTCGCCGAGATCCGTTGAAGGACCATCAGCCAGCACGTCACCGCGTTCAATCGGTTCGCCCAGGTTGACACACGGCATCTGGTTGATGCAGGTGTTCTGGTTAGAACGGGTGTACTTGGTCAGGTTGTAAATATCGATACCGGCTTCGCCAGCGTGCATTTCGTCTTCGTTAACTTTGATAACGATACGTGATGCATCCACGTACTGAACGGTACCACCACGTTTCGCTACGGCAGTGACGCCGGAGTCAACCGCTACCGCGCGCTCCATACCGGTTCCTACCAGCGGCTTATCAGCGCGCAGAGTAGGTACCGCCTGACGTTGCATGTTTGCACCCATCAATGCGCGGTTGGCGTCATCGTGCTCCAGGAACGGGATCAGTGACGCACCGACGGAAACCACCTGTTGGGTGGAAACGTCCATGTAGTCAACCTGATCGCGGCTGAACAGGCTCGATTCGCCTTTGCTACGGCAGGTCACCAGATCGTCAACGAAGTGACCTTCGTCGTCCAGATTGGTGTTGGCCTGAGCGATAACGTAGTTACCCTCTTCAATAGCAGAGAGGTAATGAATTTCGTCGGTCACCACGCCATCGCGCACGCGACGGTATGGGGTTTCCAGGAAACCGTACTCGTTGGTCTGTGCATAGACAGACAAGGAGTTGATCAGACCGATGTTTGGACCTTCTGGCGTTTCGATTGGACATACGCGACCGTAGTGAGTCGGGTGTACGTCTCGTACTTCGAAGCCTGCACGCTCACGCGTCAGACCGCCTGGGCCCAGAGCAGAGATACGGCGTTTGTGCGTAATCTCAGACAGCGGGTTGTTCTGGTCCATAAACTGTGACAGCTGGCTGGAACCGAAGAACTCTTTCACTGCCGCAGAAATTGGCTTGGCGTTGATCATATCCTGAGGCATCAGGGTATCCAGATCGCCCAGAGACAGACGCTCTTTCACCGCACGTTCTACGCGCACCAGGCCAACACGGAACTGGTTCTCGGCCATTTCGCCAACGGAACGGATACGACGGTTGCCGAGGTGATCGATATCATCCACTTCGCCAATACCGTTACGGATACCGATGAGCTTCTTCATCACCTGAATGATGTCGTCTTTGCTCAGGATACCGGAACCTTCGATCTCGTCACGCAGCAGAGAACGGTTGAACTTCATGCGACCAACCGCAGACAGATCGTAGCGGTCTTCAGAGAAGAACAGGTTCTCAAACAGGTTTTCAGCCGCTTCACGCGTTGGTGGTTCACCAGGACGCATCATGCGATAGATCTCAACCAGTGCGCTCAGGCGATCGCTGGTTGGGTCGACGCGTACGGTCTCAGAGATGTACGGGCCGTGATCCAGGTCATTGGTGAACAGCGTTTCGATGCGCTTATGGCCTGACTGGCTTAGTTTGGCCAGCAGATCCAGCGACAGCTCCATGTTTGCAGCAATCAGCAGCTCACCGGTGCTCTCGTCGATATAGTCTTTAGCAACAACTTTGCCTGCGATGTACTCAACCGGAACTTCGATATGAGCAACAGCATCTTTTTCCAGCTGGCGAATATGACGCGCGGTAATGCGACGACCTTTTTCCACGTAAACGGTGCCGTTCGACTCAATGTCGAATGACGCAGTTTCACCACGCAGACGCTCCGGAACCAGCTCCATCTGTAGCTTGTTGTCGCGGATCTGGTAAACCACTTTCTCAAAGAACAGGTCAAGGATCTGCTCAGTGGTATAGCTCAGCGCACGCAGAATGATGGTCGCTGGCAGTTTACGGCGACGGTCAATACGGACGAACAGGTTGTCTTTCGGGTCAAACTCGAAGTCCAACCATGAACCACGGTAAGGGATGATACGTGCGTTATACAGCACTTTACCCGATGAGTGGGTTTTACCCTTATCGCTGTCGAAGAACACACCAGGACTACGATGCAGCTGAGAAACGATAACGCGTTCTGTACCATTGATGACAAAGGTACCGTTATCGGTCATGAGTGGAATTTCACCCATGTATACTTCTTGTTCTTTGATGTCTTTAACCGTGCCTTCCGGCGCTTCGCGCTCGTAGATCACCAAGCGCAGCTTAACGCGCAGAGGGGCAGAGAACGTGACGCCACGAATCTGACACTCTTTAACATCAAATACAGGTTCGCCTAAACGGTAGCTGACGTACTGCAGCTCAGAATTACCGCTATAGCTTTGGATCGGGAACACGGAACGGAATGCCGCTTCCAGTCCATGTTGACCTTCCGGATCTTGCTCGATGAACTTCTGGAACGAGTCAAGCTGGATAGAAAGGAGATATGGAATGTCCAGAACTTGTGGACGTTTGCCAAAATCCTTACGAATACGTTTTTTCTCGGTATAGGAGTAAACCATGGGGTTCCTCAGCTCGCTGAAAAGTAGAACCTTTCTGTCCGTCCAGCGGGGACAGTTCATGCAACGCTGTTTTGTATAGTGCGAAGGGCAGACGCCTTTCGTAATACCTCTTTCTATCACGCTTAAATCATTTCATTGCCGTTGTCTGGGCAGGGAACCCATGCAGGAGGGCAGTATATTAAGTCGTCGATAGAGAAAGATATTAAGCTAATCAATGACTAAACAGTGTGAAAGATCATTGATGCTGTAGAGCGCAAAAAGGCTGGTGACCAAAAAGTCACCAGCCATCAGCCTGGTACAAACTACGAACAGGCTGCAACCTGAAAGGTTGGCTTATTTAACTTCAACTTCTGCGCCAGCTTCTTCCAGTACTTTCTTCAGTGCTTCTGCGTCGTCTTTGCTGATGCCTTCTTTCAGGGCAGCAGGTGCAGACTCAACCAGATCTTTAGCTTCTTTCAGGCCCAGACCAGTTGCGCCACGTACTGCTTTGATCACGGCAACTTTGTTAGCGCCGATAGCTTTCAGTACCACGTCGAACTCGGTTTTCTCTTCTACAGCTTCAGCAGCAGCAGCAGGACCTGCAACAGCAGCAGCAGCTGACACGCCGAATTTCTCTTCCATAGCGGAGATCAGTTCAACGATTTCCATTACAGACAGAGCTGCAACGCCTTCAATGATTTGGTCTTTAGTAATTGACATTTCGTGTTCCTAAATTCAGAAAGTAATTTGTACGTAAGCAAGTGAACGGAAAAGAAAGGCCTGCTGATTAAGCAGCAGTAGCTTCTTTCTGATCGCGTACAGCAGCCAGAGTGCGAACCAGTTTGCCGGCAGCGGCTTCTTTCATGGTTGCCATCAGGCGTGCGATTGCTTCATCGTAAGTAGGCAGAGTTGCCAGGCGGTCGATCTGAGCCGCACTGATCAGCTCGCCTTCAAAGGCTGCAGCTTTAACCTCGAATTTTGCATTCGCTTTCGCGAACTCTTTGAACAGACGAGCAGCAGCGCCCGGGTGTTCCATAGAGTATGCAATCAAGGTTGGACCGGTTAACGTGTCTTTCAGGCACTCAAACTGAGTACCTTCAACGACGCGGCGCAGCAGGGTGTTACGAACAACACGCATGTATACGCCAGCTTCACGACCTGCTTTACGCAGTTCGGTCATTTTATCTACGGTAACGCCACGAGAATCCGCAACTACCGCAGACAGCGCGCCTTTGGCTACTTCGCTGACTTCAGCAACAATCGCTTGTTTGTCTTGAAGATTTAAGGCCATTAGCTTGTGCTCCTGGATTTTTGGCCGGGGATGGATTTCCCCGGAACTCACTTCACCTGAACCCTGTTGCCAGAGACAGGCGCTAAAACACGGTGAGCAGAATCCAGCAAAGACTATTAAAATATTCTTTTGGTTCTGTCACCGTCTACGCAGGAGATTAAGCTTCAAGTTAATGAAACACCTGCGGTCTTGGACGGAGGCCTGGATAAGGCCAGGCTCCAACCTAAAAATTCTTGCTAATCTTCAGCCTTCGAACACTGCATAAGGCAGTCTGAACGGCTTGATTAGGCACTCTGTGTCTTAACAGAGCAACGGGCGTAAGATTCTAGGGGAAAAATACGCCCGCGTAAAGCACAGATTAAGCAACAGCAGCGCTCAGGCCAGCCTGATCAACTGCAACACCCGCACCCATCGTGGTGGAGATGCTGACTTTCTTAATGAAAACGCCTTTCGCCTGAGAAGGTTTCGCTTTTTTCAGCGCAACCAGCAGGGATTCGAGGTTTTCTTTCAGTTTATCTGTGTCGAAATCAACCTTACCGATAGTGGTATGGATGATGCCGTTTTTGTCGTTACGATAACGAACCTGACCGGCTTTAGCGTTTTTCACAGCTTCAGCAACGTTAGGGGTTACGGTTCCAACTTTCGGGTTTGGCATCAGACCGCGTGGGCCGAGAACCTGACCCAGCTGGCCAACAACGCGCATTGCATCTGGAGATGCAATCACAACGTCGAAGTTCATTTCGCCTTTTTTGATCTGGTCAGCCAGATCTTCCATACCTACCAGTTCAGCGCCGGCTGCTTTAGCAGCTTCAGCGTTTGCGCCCTGGGCGAATACGGCAACGCGAACAGAACGGCCAGTACCGTGTGGCAGTACAGTTGCACCGCGTACGTTCTGGTCAGATTTACGGGCATCAATCCCGAGGTTTACCGCTACGTCAACGCTTTCTACGAACTTGGCAGTAGCCAGTTCTTTCAGCAGAGCAACAGCTTCGTTGATGTCATACTGTTTAGTTGCATCAACTTTGTCACGGATCACGCGCATGCGCTTGGTCAGCTTAGCCATTTCTTAGTCCTCTACTACCAGGCCCATGGAACGAGCAGTACCTTCAATTGAGCGAGTCATCGCTTCAATATCAGCACCAGTCATGTCCGCAGCTTTGGTTTCTGCGATTTCGCGTACCTGAGCATGCGATACTTTACCTACTTTGTCTTTGTTCGGCTTGCCAGAACCAGACTTAATACCAGCCGCTTTCTTCAGCAGTACTGCTGCAGGAGGGGTTTTGGTAACGAAGGTGAAAGAACGGTCAGAATAAACGGTGATGACGACTGGAGTCGGCAGACCTTTCTCAAGGGATTCTGTTTTGGCGTTGAACGCTTTACAGAACTCCATGATGTTAACGCCTTGCTGACCCAGAGCCGGACCTACCGGAGGACTCGGGTTTGCCATACCAGCTGCAACCTGCAACTTAACGTAGGCTTGTACTTTCTTAGCCATGATAATTCCTCTATTGGGTGATAACGCTCCTGGAGGAGCTCCCCGTGATTAATATTCACACGCTGCAATAGCGCATAAAAACAAAAGGCGCGAAATTATATTGCAATTTCGCGCCTCTCGCAACCACCCGATGACGGGCAGTTGATTTTTTTTATGCCACTGACCGTTTAGCAGTCAGAGCACGTCAGGGTCATTAACCCTTTTCCACCTGACCGAAGTCCAACTCAACCGGTGTTGCACGGCCAAAGATGGAGACAGACACTTTCAGGCGGCTTTTCTCGTAGTCGACTTCTTCCACCACGCCGTTAAAGTCGGCAAACGGACCGTCGTTAACGCGAACCATTTCACCTGGTTCAAACAGGGTTTTCGGACGTGGTTTATCCCCAACCTGCTGCAGGCGGTTCATGATTGCGTCAACTTCTTTGTCGCTGATCGGTGCCGGGCGATCGGAGGTGCCACCGATAAAGCCCATGACACGCGGTACGCTGCGTACAAGGTGCCAGCTGGCGTCATTCATCACCATCTGAACCAGCACGTATCCGGGGAAGAACTTACGCTCGCTTTTGCGGCGCTGGCCACCACGGATCTCAACCACTTCTTCGGTGGGAACCATGACGTCGCCAAACAGCTCTTCCATATTATGTAACTTGATATGCTCGCGCAGCGACTGAGCTACGCGGCCTTCAAAACCGGAAAACGCCTGAACGACGTACCAGCGCTTTTTTGGAGCTTCAGACATCTCAGAACCTCAGGCCAGTGATAAACGATACCAGGCGGACCAGAATACCATCCAGCCCCCACAAAATCAGTGACATCACGGCGGTTACCGCGGCAACGATTAGCGTGGTGTGCAACGTTTCCTGACGAGTAGGCCAGACGACCTTACGCACTTCTGTACGTGCTTCACGGGCGAAAGCCAACGTTGCTTTACCTTTGACGGTCAGCAGGGCAAGGCCAGCTGCTGCAGCCATCAGGACTACGACAGCCAGAGCACGCAGCGGTAATGTAACATCGCGATACCAGGAGTTGCCGGCAACAGCGGCCACCAGAAGCACCACCACACCTAACCACTTCAATACTTCCAGGCCGCGCCCGTTTCCTTGAGCTTGTGTATTAGCACTCATAAACCAACCTGCCACAATAAATCAGAAACACTTTTGCCTCGTAAAACGAGGCAACCGAACCGAATGATGCTGTTAGGCTTAACTCGGCATATCCTTTAATTCCAAGCCGTAGCTTGAAAACTATTGGCTTTACGCCGTGCTACAGAGCCTGCCTCAGCAATGATTATGGTCGAAAAAATCACTGATGAGTCAGGTTCTATGTTACAGCGTGCAAAAAGGGCATCAAATGATGCCCTTTTCGTGTGCATTGCGTCAAATATTATCAGCGATTAAGCGATAACTTTAGCAACAACACCCGCACCAACGGTACGACCACCTTCACGGATGGCGAAACGCAGACCGTCATCCATTGCGATTGGGTGGATCAGGGTAACAACCATCTGAATGTTGTCACCAGGCATCACCATCTCAACGCCTTCTGGCAGTTCGATAGTACCGGTCACATCAGTTGTACGGAAGTAGAACTGTGGACGGTAGCCTTTGAAGAACGGAGTATGACGGCCGCCTTCGTCTTTAGACAGAATATAAACTTCTGACTCGAACTTGGTGTGTGGCTTGATGGTGCCTGGCTTAGCCAGAACCTGTCCACGCTGGATATCTTCGCGCTTGATACCGCGCAGCAGGATACCACAGTTCTCACCCGCACGGCCTTCGTCCAGCAGCTTACGGAACATTTCAACGCCGGTACAGGTTGATTTCACGGTATCTTTGATACCAACGATTTCAACTTCTTCACCAACTTTAACGATACCGCGCTCTACACGACCGGTAACAACAGTACCACGGCCGGAGATGGAGAATACGTCTTCGATTGGCAGCAGGAACGGCTTGTCAATCGCGCGCTCTGGCTCTGGGATGTAGTTATCCAGGTGACCAGCCAGTTCAACGATCTTAGCTTCCCACTCTGCTTCGCCCTGCAGTGCTTTCAGCGCAGAACCACGTACGATTGGGGTGTCGTCGCCAGGGAAGTCGTACTGCGTCAGCAGATCACGTACTTCCATCTCAACCAGTTCCAGCAGCTCTTCATCATCAACCATGTCACACTTGTTCAGGAACACGATGATGAATGGAACGCCAACCTGACGACCCAGCAGGATGTGCTCACGGGTCTGAGGCATTGGGCCGTCAGTCGCAGCAACAACCAGGATCGCGCCGTCCATCTGCGCAGCACCGGTGATCATGTTTTTCACATAGTCGGCGTGGCCTGGGCAGTCAACGTGCGCGTAGTGGCGAGTTGGGGTGTCGTATTCAACGTGAGAAGTGTTGATGGTGATACCGCGCGCTTTTTCTTCCGGTGCGTTATCGATCTGGTCGAATGCACGAGCAGAGCCGCCGAAGGTTTTAGCCAGAACGGTGGTGATAGCAGCAGTCAGGGTAGTTTTGCCGTGGTCAACGTGGCCGATAGTACCAACGTTGACGTGCGGTTTGGAACGTTCAAATTTTTCTTTAGACATCGCTTGTCCCTCTAAGACACGGATTAATCGGTGATATCACCACATCAACCAGGCATCGCCTGAATAGTTGAATTGTTTAAACTAGAGAAAAGAAGCAGGGAGGGAGATTTTGAAAGTGGTGCTGATACCCAGAGTCGAACTGGGGACCTCACCCTTACCAAGGGTGCGCTCTACCAACTGAGCCATATCAGCACGGCTTGGAGCGGGCAGCGGGAATCGAACCCGCATCATCAGCTTGGAAGGCTGAGGTAATAGCCATTATACGATGCCCGCATCCTGGAACTCGGCTACCTGTTCTATCTGTAGCTTGTGAATAACAAAGAATATGTTTCTTCGTTACTCAAGCCACCATGCTTTTGCCTGATGACCCTGACTGTGCTTGAGCTCAGTCTAAATCTTGATAAGCATACCTGCTGGAGGTAGCTATCTTTTCCAGTTGAGTGATTGCTCTCTCTTCTGGTCTCAACTCAAAACGCTGAGTCGAAATGGTGGTGGGAGAAGGATTCGAACCTTCGAAGTCGATGACGGCAGATTTACAGTCTGCTCCCTTTGGCCGCTCGGGAATCCCACCTGGGGGTACTTGATGGTGCCGGCTACCGGAATCGAACTGGTGACCTACTGATTACAAGTCAGTTGCTCTACCAACTGAGCTAAGCCGGCATCAAGTGGTGCGCATTCTAGAAAGACCTGAGCTGGTATGCAACAAAAAAATTGCGATATTTGTTCTTACGCTCACTATTTATGCAATACGTATGAAAACACCGCACCCAATGGGAAAATCCGTTTAAATAATCGCCGAGTCTGCCCGATCGTTTACAGCAAGATTAACGGGTGCAAGATAAAGCACATCGTCCAGATGCGTTTCACTAAGATAAATTTTTAGCTTCTTTTTATCCATTGCGGCAAAGATAAAGCTCAACCCGTTTATGCTTTCGATTACCAGCAAAAATGCGCATTAATGCGGGTGCGCTTACGTTTGTCACTGCAAGGCATATTTTTCCTTCTTTTTCCTGCCCGTGTGGTGGTAACCTCCGCCCATCGTTTTATCAAATTCCCTTCGTGCTTAACTTTGCGGCGATCAATCTTGCTGCTACATAACGGGCTATCTTTGGAAGGGTAAAATCGCTAACAGAAGCAGGCTTATGAGCAAAAAAGACTCCCTGTTAACCACACCTTATCTGCAGTTCAATCGCACCCAATGGGCCGCACTGCGTGATTCGGTGCCCATGACCCTTTCTGAGGACGAAATTGCGCAGCTGAAAGGTATCAACGAAGATCTTTCGATAGAAGAAGTGGCGGAGATCTACCTCCCTCTTTCTCGTCTCCTGAATTTTTATATCAGCTCTAATTTACGACGTCAGGCAGTCCTTGAGCAGTTTCTTGGTACTAATGGACAGAAAATTCCCTATATCATCAGTATTGCAGGGAGCGTTGCCGTCGGAAAAAGCACTACAGCGCGTGTCCTACAGGCATTACTGAGCCGTTGGCCGGAACATCGGCGCGTTGAATTGATCACCACTGACGGTTTTTTGCATCCAAATTCCGTGCTCAAAGAACGCGGCCTGATGAAGAAGAAGGGCTTTCCCCTCTCCTACGATATGCACCGTCTGGTAAACTTCGTTTCAGACTTGAAATCTGGCGCCGATCATGTCACCGCCCCGGTTTATTCCCATCTCATTTATGATGTTATTCCTGAAGGGGACAAAATCGTTCAGCAGCCTGATATTCTGATCCTCGAAGGGCTGAATGTGTTACAAAGCGGAATGGATTATCCCCATGATCCTCATCACGTTTTTGTCTCTGATTTCGTGGATTTTTCGATTTATGTCGACGCGCCGGAAGATTTACTGGAACACTGGTACATCAATCGTTTTCTCAAATTCCGTCAAGGCGCATTTACCGATCCCGATTCCTATTTCCATCATTACGCGCAGCTGCCTGAGGACGAGGCGGTGGGTGTGGCGAGTCAGCTATGGAATGAAATCAATTACAGGAATCTGAAAGAAAATATTCTGCCTACGCGCGAACGCGCCAGCCTGATTATGACGAAAAGCTCCGGTCATGCGGTCGATCTTGTCCGATTAAGGAAGTAAGCCGAGAGGGGCACAGCCCCTCTCCGTCAGCTTTGTGGCCGGAGCGAAATTTCCCCACCAACCCAAGACTTAGAGATGCCATCCTGTTCCAGTATCAAACCACCCTGCTGATCGATCCCTCTGGCAATACCATTAATTTCCCGATCGCCGATCAACAGTTTTACCGGACGATCGATAAAGTTATCTAATGCAGCCCAGCGCTCAATAAATGCTGTCAGCCCATCCTGTTCAAATTGCGCCAGCGCTGTACGCATCTTGTTAACAATCAATGCAGTAAGGGCATTACGATCCACATTGCATCCCGCTTCATGTAGATTAATCCACCCCTGATTGATCACATCCTGCGCCGGAGCCCGCATCGCCAGGTTAATCCCCGCACCTATCACGATTTGCGCAGCATCCCCGGTTTTCCCCGTAAGTTCGACGAGAATGCCAGCCAACTTGCGATCGTGCAGGTAGATGTCATTGGGCCATTTCACCCTGATATCTGGCGCACCCTGTTGCTGAAGTGCTTCAGCGATAACAATGCCGATAATCAAACTCAGGCCCATCGCCGCTGCAGGTCCCTGCTCCAAGCGCCAGTACATTGATAAATACAGGTTAGAGCCAAAAGGAGAGAACCACTGCCGTCCGCGTCTGCCTCGTCCCGCCTGCTGGTACTCAGCCACACAGGCGTCCCCAGATTGAAGGCTGGCCATTCTGTCCAGTAAATACTGGTTAGTAGAGTCAATAACCGGGATCACCGCAAGTCTGGCCTCCTCAAGACCTGCGTTAATCGCTCCCTCATCCAGCAGCTGCATGGCATTGGGAAGGCTATAGCCTTTGCCAGTGACGGTGAAGACATCAATTCCCCACTCTTTTAATGTCTGAACATGCTTATTAATTGCTGCACGACTCATGCCCATTTGCTCACCAAGCTGCTCACCTGAATGGAATTCACCATCGGCCAGAATGTGGATCAGCTTTAACGGTACAGTATTGTCTTTCATGCAATAGCCTCTACAGCATCTGTTTCGCCCTGTGAATCAATAAAACGCACTTCAGGTTCGAGCCATACATTAAACTTCTCAGCCACGCGCTGACGTACGGTGCGCGCCAGATCGACAATATCCTGCCCACTGGCAGTACCCGTGTTGATCAACACCAGTGCTTGCTTTTCATGTACTGCTGCGCCACCAATTCGAAGCCCTTTCAGCGAGCAGCGTTCAATCAGCCAACCAGCGGCGAGTTTCACCTCACCACTCTTTTGTGGATATTGAGGAATATCAGGATACTGGGTATGCAGTTCAGCAGCAATTGTTGCACTCACTAGCGGATTTTTGAAGAAACTACCGGCATTACCCGTGATGTCAGGATCGGGCAGTTTGCTACGACGCATTTGGCAAACGGCATCAAATACCTGTTTAGGCGTAACAACAAGAGGGTCAAGATTGCGTAAATCTCCATAGCTCAGTACGGGCCGCCAATTCTTGTTAAGCTTTAATCCTACGGCAACAATGGCGTAGCCTTCACGGTAATGATGCTTGAACACGCTATCGCGATAGCCAAACTGGCATTCAGCTGCACTCAACCGCTGGCATACGCCATCATCAAGAGAGACGATATCCACGTACTCACATACTTGCTCCAGCTCGACACCATAAGCGCCAATGTTCTGAATGGGGGCAGAACCTACACATCCCGGGATAAGTGCCAGATTCTCAAGCCCGGCAAGCCCTTTATCCAGCGTGGTTTCCACCAGTTGATGCCAGTTTTCTCCGGCTCCGGCATGCAATAACCACGCATCGGTCGTTTCTGAAATGCTGATGCCCTTAATACGGTTAATCAGCACCTGTCCATTAAAATCATGCAGAAACAGTACGTTGCTTCCTTTGCCCAATAGCAGTATCGGCTCTTTTTGATGCACGCTTTGCTGCCAGCACCGGCAAAGTGCTTCTATGCTGTGTGCCACAGTAATTCTGTTGGCATAAGCATCAATACCGAAGGTATTCCAGGGTTTAAGTGAATATTGCTGGCGGGACATAATGCAACCTTTGCGGATTAAACTATCGAATAGTGTACCCGATTCGTATGCAACGAGTTGAGGACTTTCAGCAAGGGATAACGAGCAAATCATACAAATATGTCTGAACAGCACTGATTTGAAATAGCAGAAAGGGGAAAAACCGTCGGGGCAGGTAAACATCAACAAAGCTCATTGATTTGGCACGAGATCTGTTGATATTTTAAACGCAAAAAGGCCACCCCGAAGGATGGCCTTTTGCTTTAT
>NZ_CAHS01000002.1 GCF_001050515.1 Erwinia piriflorinigrans CFBP 5888 | reverse complement strand
GGAGTTTCTGATGGCTGACAAGGGCTAATCACAAAAAACTTTCTGAGTGTTGTTTTTTCACGCGGGAGCGTTCTAAAGTGCCAGTTTTTCGAGCGTTTTGAACCCATAACGTTGTAAAACGGGGATTAATTGTACTGCCTGCTCGGTAATGTCCATACATAAAGCCATATTGTCATCGGCTGAACGCGCTTCAGGCGACTCATTTTCCAATAACCATACCGTACGACGTGCTATCGCCGCGCCGGAATCTATCAGCCGCGTGCCTTCCGGCAGTACCTGCTGTAGCTCTTCACTAATAAGAGGGAAATGCGTGCAGCCCAATACCACCGTATCAGGCGGTTCCTGCATACGCAGCCACGGCTGCAAGATACGCCTCACCTCTTCTATATCCACAGGCTGACCGTGCAATTTCGCTTCAGCCAGTTCCACCAGCTCCCCTGAACCCAGCATTTCGGTTTTACATTCACCAGCAAAGCGGGCAACCAGTTCATGAGTATAAGGACGCTTAACCGTCCCTCGGGTTGCCAACAGACCAACAATGCCATTTCGGGTAAGACGCGCGGCGGGTTTAATTGCCGGCACCACACCGACCACCGGGAATGCAAAGCGAGCGCGCAGGGCCGGTAAGGTAACGGTACTGGCTGAGTTGCAGGCGATGACGACCAGAGCAAGGGGATAACGGCGGGTAACTGCTGTAACAATGGCCACCACGCGCTCAACGATAAACTCTTCCGACTTTTCACCATAAGGAAAGGCGACATTATCAAAAGCATAAAGGTAATGAAGATCCGGCAACAATGTGCGGATTTCATTATAGACAGAGAGCCCACCCACGCCGGAATCAAATATCAGCACGGTGGGACGCGGAGCAGAAGATATCGTATCTGCTGAGGAGGTATTCCCGTCCAGGGGTTTCATAGCCATACACTGTCTCGTAAAATTTATCGAACAGGTTGGCAATTCTACCACGAACGTTGCCAACGGATATCCCTGGATAGGGATCTGTTAACACACACGCGCCGACGCTCACCATTGTGGCCGCTTACCAGTACGTACAACGCTGGACATGCGTTTCAGAATCCCTACAATCGGCCGGCTATCACTGACAAACACTCTGGAACCAACATGACGCCCGAACAGCTGCCAATTGAACACTATGAAGACCAACTCGCTGAGAAAGTGACACGCCTGACATCAATGATGTCTGCGTTTAACGCCCCTGAAGTGGAAGTCTTCCGTTCAGCGGTCAGCCATTACCGGATGCGTGCAGAATTTCGCATCTGGCACGAGGGCGACGATCTCTACCACATCATTTTCGATCAGCAGACGCGTGAACGCATCCGCGTCGACAGTTTCCCGGCGGCAAGTGAGCTGATTAACCGCCTGATGCCACGTCTTATTAACAGGATACGTGACCAGCGCGTACTGCGATTTAAACTTTTCCAGATTGACTATCTGTCGACGGTTAGCGGTCAGATGGTCGTCTCCATGCTCTATCACCGTAAGCTGGATGAAGAGTGGCAACAGGCCGCGACAGCCCTGCGCGATAGCCTGCGGGCGGAAGGTTTCGATCTGCATCTGATAGGCCGTGCCACTAAAACGAAAATCTGCCTCGACCAGGATTACGTTGATGAACGTTTGACCGTGGACGGCCGTGAAATGGTCTACCGCCAGGTGGAGAACAGCTTCACGCAGCCGAACGCCGCCGTGAACGTAAAAATGCTCGAATGGGCGCTGGATAGCACACGCCATGCCAGTGGCGATCTATTGGAACTTTACTGCGGTAACGGTAATTTTTCGCTGGCGCTGGCGCGCAACTTCAATCGCGTGCTGGCGACGGAAATCGCCAAGCCATCGGTGGCGTCTGCGCAGTACAACATTGCGGTTAACCAGATAGATAATGTACAGATTATCCGCATGGCGGCGGAAGAGTTCACCCAGGCAATGAATGGAGAAAGGGAGTTCAGGCGACTGGAGGGGATCGATCTGACCAGCTATCAGTGTGAAACGATTTTCGTCGATCCACCGCGCAGCGGGCTGGATGAGGAAACGGTGAAAATGGTACAGGCCTATCCGCGTATTCTTTATATTTCCTGCAATCCGCAGACGCTGTGCGACAACCTGAATACGCTCTCCGCGACGCACGAAGTCACGCGCCTGGCACTGTTTGACCAGTTCCCGTACACCCATCATATGGAATGCGGTGTGTTACTGACGCGCCGTCACTAAACATCACGCCCCTGCCAACATGGCGAGGGGCGTGATATTGACATTCAGTGCTGCGGAAGCAACTCGTTGGCAGAAAGCAGGCTGCGTGGAGAAATTACCCGTCAGAAGACCGCCGTTTTAAGCGCAGGCCAATCCAGAAGACCACGATCACCATAAATATGACAGGGACAAAATTAGAACCCATATCAGGGTACTCTGCTCTGACTATCGCGCTGTAAACCAATATACCCAGCAGGAAAAATGCCGCAGCCAGAGAAGGCACACCGTCCGGCATGGCTCGATTGAGATAACGCTGATGCAGGCACCAGGCGGAAAGCCCCAGAACAATCAGAGGGAATACTGAAAACGGTACAATTGAACTGAACAAAGCAGCAAAAGAACCGTTAATCGCGAGGCCGGTGAGAAACGTCAATAACAGCGTACCTTTGTCGCGACCAGTCACTAAACTCATGTCATCTCCTTACATCGTTGGATTGCAGCATTAACGCCAGCTTCTCCTGCTCCCGCCGGTACCAATAGTATGAACCCTTCGAAATCATACGAAGTTGGAGTACCAGCCGTTCTTCCAGCTGACGACGTTGACTACCGTCAATATCCAGCGCTTCGGCACCGGCATTAAATACGATAATAACCATCGCTTCCGCCTGCGCTTCAGTAAAACTGCGCGGTACGCGGTTTTCAATCTCAAGATAATCCGCCAGTTCGGCAATGAAATGCTGAATTTCTCGGGCAACGGCTGCACGAAACGCGGCTGACGTGCCGGATCGCTCACGTAGCAGCAGGCGAAATGCGTTAGGGTTACTGTCGATAAACTCCATAAAGGTGGAGACGGATGTGCGGATCACGCTGCCGCCTTTAGCGATACGCTGGCGCGCCTGGCGCATCAGCTGTCGCAACATCAACCCGCTTTCATCCACCATCGTTAACCCTAATTCATCTACATCACGGAAATGACGATAAAATGAAGTGGGGGCAATACCTGCTTCTCTGGAAACTTCTCGTAAACTGAGACTGGCAAAACTACGCTCGGCACTGAGTTGACTGAAAGCCGCTTCGATAAGTGTACGCCGTGTACGTTCTTTTTGCTGCGCTCTGACGCCCATTTTTAAGCCTGTTCTGCATGCCAGAGGGGCACTATAGCAAAAATTTCAGCGTACAGTCCGGCAATCTTTGTGAATGCCCGTTAACTCGGCATTTTGTCAATTGATGGCATAAAATACGGTTAGAATTGGGAAGTTGCCAGCAAGATGTTAGAATCACGTTGTAAATTTGTATAAAATATAGGACGTATTGGTATGCAAAAGTCTTATGATTACGACGCCATTGTCATTGGTTCAGGTCCTGGTGGTGAAGGTGCCGCGATGGGACTGGTGAAACAGGGCGCTCGCATCGCAGTAATTGAGCGCTATCACAACATTGGCGGCGGTTGTACACATTGGGGAACCATCCCTTCAAAAGCGCTGCGTCATGCGGTCAGTCGTATTATCGAGTTCAATCAAAATCCCCTTTATAGCGACCATACGCGTCTTCTGCGTTCTTCTTTCGCCGACATTCTCAATCACACTGAAAACGTCATTAGCCAGCAAACGCATATGCGTCAGGGTTTCTATGAACGTAACCACTGCGAGATTTTTCAAGGGGATGCGCGCTTTATCGATGCCAATACCATTGAAATTGAAACCCATGATGGCAGCATTGAGCGGTTAACGGCCGAAAAATTTGTCATCGCCTGCGGTTCGCGCCCTTATCACCCGCCTGACGTCGATTTTTCCCATCCGCGCGTCTACGACAGTGACTCCATCCTCAATCTGCACCATGAGCCAGGCCATGTGATTATCTATGGTGCTGGCGTGATCGGCTGTGAATACGCCTCAATTTTCCGTGGGCTGGCCGTCAAGGTCGATTTGATCAACACCCGTGACCGCCTGCTGGCCTTCCTCGACCAGGAAATGTCAGACTCTCTTTCTTACCATTTCTGGAATAACGGTGTGGTTATCCGCCACAACGAAGAGTTTGAGAAGGTGGAAGGGGTTGCGGATGGCGTCATCATGCATCTCAAATCGGGTAAGAAGCTGAAAGCAGACTGCCTGCTGTACGCTAATGGCCGCACCGGTAACACCGACTCATTGTCACTGGAAAATGTCGGGCTGGAAGCAGATGGACGCGGCCTGCTAAAAGTCAACAGCATGTACCAGACGGCTCAACCCCACATCTATGCGGTCGGTGATGTTATTGGTTACCCGAGCCTGGCCTCAGCGGCCTACGATCAGGGGCGCATTGCCGCGCAGGCAATGATCAAAGGGGAAGCGACGGCCCATCTGATTGAAGACATCCCTACCGGTATCTATACCATTCCGGAAATCAGCTCCGTCGGTAAAACAGAGCAGCAGCTAACGGCAATGAAAGTGCCCTACGAGGTAGGCCGGGCGCAGTTTAAACACCTTGCTCGCGCGCAAATCGTCGGCATGAATGTCGGTAGCCTGAAAATCCTGTTCCACCGTGAAACCAAAGAGATTCTGGGTATTCACTGCTTTGGTGAACGCGCCGCCGAGATCATTCATATCGGCCAGGCAATAATGGAACAGAAAAACGGTGGCAACACGATTGAGTACTTCGTGAATACCACCTTTAACTACCCGACAATGGCTGAAGCCTACCGGGTTGCGGCGCTAAACGGCCTGAATCGGCTATTTTAAATCAGCCATCACGCCCTGCATATGTTCACGGATTGCCTCTGCCAACTGCTCATAACGGCCGCGCAGAGGTGAACCCGGGCGATACACCAGGGCAATCGTGCGCTGGGGCTCGGGCTTATAGCACGGCAGGTAGCAAACCCCGTCACGCACTTTTTCTTTCGGCACCGCCAGTGCAGGCAGGAGAGTGATACCGCTACCCGCTGCCACCATATTACGCAGCGTTTCCAAACTGGTTGCGCGGAAGTGCGTATCTTCGTCAGCCCCCGCCTGGAAGCAGAAGCCCATCGCCTGATCGCGCAGGCAGTGACCATCCTCCAGCATCAGGAGCTTTTCCCCCGCCAGTTCGTACATCGCCACCCGATCGCGGTCATGCCACGGATGGTCGGCGTAGATTGCCAGCCGCATAGGCTCGTCAAACAGCGGGACTTCAATAAAGGCTTCCGACTCTTTCACCAGCCCGAGGATGGCGCAATCCAGCTTACCGCTGTCAAGCTGTGCCAGCAGCTGGTGCGTCTGCGCTTCGTGCAGATACATCTCCAACTTCGGGAAAGTCTGGTGCAGACTGGGGATAATCTGCGGCAGCAGATACGGGCCAACGGTGGGGATCAGACCGATATGCAGCGGGCCAGACATCGCTTCCCCTTGCTGGCTAGCCATTTCTTTCAGTACCTTAACTTCACGCAGCACGGTGCGCGCCTGATCCACCAGCAGCAGACCTGCCTGAGTGAACAACACTTTGCGGCTGGTTCGTTCAAGCAGCATCACGCCCAGTTCATCTTCCAGTTTACGAATCTGGCCACTCAGCGTTGGCTGGCTGACGTGACACGAATCGGCAGCCCGACGAAAATGGCGATGCTCCGCCAGCGCAACAAGGTACTCTAGATCACGAATGTTCATCTTATCCTCCATCCCACGATAGCCCGTGGCGATAGATAGGATAGCAATCAACGATTATCCCTATCAAGCTCGAATGTTGATAATGTGACGCATCGAGATAAATACTACTTCAATCAGTTAACCGAGAGGTCGTTTATGTTTGCAAGTCAGGAAGGTAAATCCATCCCGCAGGTCACTTTTCATACACGCCAGGGCGACAGCTGGATTGATGTCACCACTGATGAGCTGTTTAAAGACAAGACGGTAATCGTCTTTTCACTACCGGGCGCATTCACCCCTACCTGCTCTTCCAGCCATCTGCCACGTTACAACGAGCTGTCAGATGTCTTTAAGCAGCATGGCGTGGATAGCATCCTGTGTGTCTCCGTCAACGACACCTTTGTGATGAATGCCTGGAAAGCCGATCAGCGCGCTGAGCATATTACCTTCATTCCTGATGGCAACGGCGAATTCACCCGTGGCATGGAGATGCTGGTAGAGAAAGCCGATCTTGGCTTCGGCCCGCGCTCATGGCGTTATTCGATGCTGGTACGCAACGGCGTGGTAGAAAAAATGTTCGTCGAGCCGAACAAGCCGGGCGACCCGTTTGAAGTGTCTGATGCCGATACCATGCTGCGCTACGTCGCACCGGAATATAAGGTGCAGGAGTCAGTTTCCCTGTTTACCAAACCTGGCTGCCCGTTCTGTGCGAAAGCTAAGCAGATGCTGTTGGATCGTGGTATTCCGTTTGAAGAGATTGTGCTGGGCCAGGATGCCACCACCGTCAGTCTGCGTGCCGTCAGCGGTCGGGCGACCGTGCCACAGGTCTTCATTGGCGGACGTCATATCGGCGGCAGCGATGACTTAGAGCAGTACTTCTCTGCATAATTATTTGCACATATCTTGATTGAGGCGGGTCTGAGGACCCGCCTTTTTTGATCATGCCAGACGCTGTTTGGCTTCGGTGATCGCTTGCGAAACCTGATGCAAAGAGACGCCGCCTTTCGCGTTACGTTTATCCAGACAGGATTGCAGCGACAGAATCGGATAAACATCTTCGTCAATCACATGACTGAACGTCTGCAAATCCGATAGCTTCAGCGCTTCGAGCGCCACGCCCTGCTTAATCGCTTCCACGACCGTTTCGCCCACGATATGGTGTGCTTCACGGAAAGGCACGCCTTTGGCGACCAGATAATCCGCCAGTTCAGTGGAATTGGCATAGCCTTGCTCTGCCGCGTCCTGACAGCGCAGACGCTTCACCTGAATACCATCCAGCACCAGCGTCGCCATATGCAGGCAGTCAGCCCAGGTGTCGAGCGCATCAAACAGCCCTTCTTTGTCTTCCTGCATATCTTTGTTGTACGCCAGCGGCAGGCCTTTCAGCGTCATGCTCATGGCCGTCAGAGCGCCCTGAACGCGACCCACCTTGCCACGGATCAGCTCCAGCGCATCCGGGTTTTTCTTTTGCGGCATCAGCGATGAACCGGATGTCACCTTATCGGACAGCTCAACGAAACCCGCCTCACCGGTATTAAAGAAGATCAAATCTTCCGCGAAGCGCGACAGGTGCACCATGCCGATGGAAGCATCGGAGAGCAGTTCCAGCACATGGTCGCGGTCAGATACGGTATCAAGGCTGTTGCGGGTGGCAGAGGCAAAACCTAACCAGCCGGCCAGCTGCTCACGATCGATTTCATAAGCGGTTCCCGCCAGCGCACCGCAGCCCAGCGGGCTGACGTCCAGGCGCTTCAGCGTATCCTGTAGGCGACTTTCATCACGCGCCAACATCTCAACATAGGCCAGGCACCAGTGTGCAAAGGTGACCGGCTGAGCGCGTTGCAGGTGAGTGTAACCCGGCATCACCGCATCCTGGTTGGCCTCTGCGGTGGCCACCAGCGCCTGCTGGAACTGGCGCGTCGCCATCAGCAGCTCGCCAATCTGCACTTTGCACCACAGTTTCAGATCGGTCGCGACCTGATCATTACGGCTACGGCCGGTATGGAGTTTTTTCCCCAACGCCCCGACTTTATCAATCAGTTTGCCTTCCACCCAGCTATGAATATCTTCGGCATCGCTGGCCAGAATCTGCTGCGGATCGGCGCGCACTTCATCCAGCAGCGCATTCAGCGCGGCTTCCAGCTGCTGCTGCTCCTCGCTGGTTAATACATTGACCGTCACCAGCGCTTTGGACCAGGCAACGGAGCCGGTAATATCCTGCTCTGCCAGACGATAGTCGAAGCGCAGTGAGTCATTAAACTGCTTGAAACGTTGATCTGCTGGCTGCGTAAACCGTCCACCCCAAAGTGCCATGCTCAGTGCTCCTTAGTTCATCTGATAAGGGCGGCACAGGTGCCGCCCTTGATATATTCAGCAGCGAGGTCAGCCTCGCTCTGCAAGAAAGTTTACTTCTTTTCGTTCAACGCACGGATGCGTGAAGAGAGTGAGAACAGACGGATAAAGCCGCCCGCATGACGGTGATCGTACACTTCGTCTTCGCCGAACGTGGCAAACTCTTCAGAATACAGGCTGTTGGCTGATTTCTTCTGGATAGCGGTGACCTGGCCTTTGTAAAGTTGCAGTACCACTTCACCATTCACTTCTTCTGCCAGCGATTCGGCAGAAGCCTGAATCGACTTACGCAGCGGTGCGAACCAGCGGCCATCATAAACCACATAGGACATTTCCAGACCCAGCTGTTCACGCCACTTGAAGCTGTCACGATCCAGTACCAGCTGCTCAACCGCACGCAGCGCGTTCACCATAATAGTGCCGCCGGGGGTTTCGTAGCAGCCGCGAGACTTGATGCCCACCAGGCGGTTCTCCACGATGTCAATGCGGCCCACGCCATGACGTGCGCCGATCGCATTCAGCTTGTCCAGGCAGCCGAACGGGCTTAATGCTTCACCATTAACGGCCACGACGCGACCTTTCTCAACGGCGATGGTGACCTGCTCCGGCTGGTCAGGTGCTTCCAGCGGATCGACGGTCCACACCCAGCAATCTTTGTTCGGTGCATTCCACGGGCTTTCCAGCACGCCACCTTCGGTAGAGATGTGCCAGGCGTTTTCATCGCGGCTGTAGATTTTTTCCAGTGACGCGGTGGTGGGGATATTGCGTTCTTTCAGATAGTCCAGCAGCGCCTCACGCGAACGCAGGTTCCACTCGCGCCACGGGGCCACCACTTTCAGCTGTGGTGCCAACGCGGTATAGGTGGTTTCGAAACGCACCTGGTCATTCCCTTTACCGGTCGCACCGTGGCACAGGGCATCAGCGCCGACTTTCAGCGCCAGCTCTACCTGCGCTTTGGCGATAATCGGGCGCGCCATAGACGTACCCAGTAGATAGGTGCCTTCATACAGGGCACCGGTTTGCAGCACCGGATAAACGTACTCGCTGATGAACTCTTCACGCAGATCCACCACGTGGCACTCTGACGCGCCGGACTGTAGGGCTTTCTGCTCTACGCCTTCCAGATCGCCGCGCTCCTGGCCGATATCCGCCACGAACGCCACCACTTCGCAGCCGCCATAGTTCTCTTTCAGCCACGGAATGATGGCTGAAGTATCCAGACCGCCGGAGTAAGCCAGTACGATTTTCTTGATGCTTTTGTCTTGCATTGTCTTTTTCCTTGATTGAATACGTTACTGATTAAGCGAGAATACGGGTGCCGATGGGCACGCCGTTAAACAAGTCAGGCAGCTGTTCGGCATGACGCCAGCTGGCAATATCCACCGGGCGGCCCAGCGTGCGGGCGGCCTCCAGTGCGGCATTCACTTTAACAATCATGCCGTCGGTAATCACCCCATCGGCGATCAGCCGTTCGGCTTTCTCTGCCGTCATCTCTTCAATACGCTGTTTGTCGGCATCCAGAATACCGCTGACGTCAGAGAGCAGGATAAGATCTGCGCCCAGGGTGGCAGCCAGCGCTGTGGCGGCCTGATCGGCGTTCACATTCATCAGCAGGCCATCTTGGGTGATACCGATTGAACTGACCACCGGCATATAACCCGCCGCCAGCAGCGTGTTGATCAGGTGCGGCGTCCCCGGAGTTGCCAGGCCAACATGCCCCAACTCCTCATCGAAGCGCTCAACATTGACGCTGCCGCCATCGCCAAGACACAGGCCAACTGCGTCAATGCCATGTTTTTTTGACCAAGCCAGCAGGGTTTTGTTGGCCGTTCCGGCCAGCGCGCCGGTTATAACGTCAATCTGGTCGGCTGGCGTCACGCGCAGACCATTTTTCTTCTTCACCGGCAGCGACAGTTTGCTCATCAGTTCATCGACCAGGCAGCCACCACCGTGAACGATCAGCAAAGGCCGCTGATGCATGCTACGGTAGCTTACAAGGGCGGCAAAAAGGCGCTCCAGCGCCTCTTCGCTGTCCAGTAAGACGCCACCTAATTTAATAATTAACGGATTGGTCATGAAGTCACTCGCTCTCTGTCAGTCACTGCGTTTGGGCTGTCGAAACGTTGATGTAATGGCCGGCGTGAAAAAGAGAATTATCGGTTCCCATTTACCGGCTGCTATTGTATTTTTATTCACTATTAATGCATGAATATTGATACTATCCTAACGCAAGGACTGTCAACAGTGAAGACAAAATTACCTAATTTTATCGAGATTTACCGCCAGTTGATTGCAACGCCATCAATCAGCGCTACCGATAGCGCGCTCGATCAAAGCAATGAAACTTTAATCAATTTACTCGGCGGCTGGTTCCGCGATCTCGGCTTTATTGTTGAAGTGCAGCCGGTTCCCGGCACGCGCAATAAATTCAATATGTTGGCGAAAAGCGGCAGCGGTGCCGGTGGCCTGCTGCTGGCGGGGCATACCGATACCGTTCCCTTTGACGATGGCCGCTGGACACGCGACCCTTTCACCCTGACCGAGCATGACAATAAGCTGTATGGCCTCGGCACCGCAGATATGAAAGGTTTCTTCGCCTTTATTTTAGATACCCTGCGTGATGTTGAACTGTCAACGCTGAAGAAACCGCTATATATCCTCGCCACCGCCGATGAAGAAACCACCATGGCGGGCGCAAAATACTTCGCTGAATCAACCGCTCTGCGCCCGGACTGCGCCATCATCGGTGAACCAACCTCGCTGCAACCGGTACGTGCGCATAAAGGCCATATCTCGAACGTGATCCGCATTCAGGGGCAGTCCGGTCACTCCAGCGATCCGGGCCGTGGCGTCAACGCCATTGAGCTGATGCATGAATCCATTACCCAATTAATGGAGCTGCGCAACACGCTGAAGGAGCGCTACCATCACGCGGGTTTTGCTATCCCTTATCCCACCATGAACTTTGGTCATATTCACGGCGGGGATGCGGCCAACCGTATCTGTGCCTGCTGCGAACTGCATATGGATATCCGCCCGCTGCCGGGCCTGACGCTGAGCGATCTCGACGGACTGCTGAATGAGGCGCTGGCTCCGGTGAGCGCCCGCTGGCCAGGCCGTCTGACCGTAGGCGAACTGCATCCCCCCATTCCAGGCTATGAGTGCCCGCGCGACCATCAGCTGGTGCAGGTCGTCGAAAAACTGCTGGGAAGCGAAACGGAAGTGGTGAACTACTGCACCGAAGCGCCTTTTATTCAGCAAATCTGCCCAACGCTGGTATTAGGCCCGGGATCGATCGATCAGGCGCATCAGCCGGATGAATTTATCGATACCGCCTTTATTAAGCCAACGCGAGAACTGATCGCGCAGGTGGTGCGCCATTTTTGCCATCATTAGGTCACCGTCGGGGTATTTGACTGTGAAAACAGCCATTTGCCCATGATTTCGATTATTCCTGATAATGAGAATAACTTATCTCACCACCACGAAATTAAATTCTTTAGATTTCTAGGGGTTAGCCGCTTTATGCGCAGAATGTAAGCCAATTGACGAATCGTGCTTAACGTGGCTAGATAACAGATTCAGACAGGCCCATAAGGGTGAAATACGCGATAAATACAAGAAAGGGTGTCAGGGACCATATGAACGAACAATATTCCGCAATGCGAAGTAATGTCAGTATGCTCGGCAAACTGCTCGGGGATACGATTAAGGATGCGCTGGGAGAGAACATTCTCGATCGGGTAGAAACCATTCGTAAACTCTCTAAGTCATCTCGTGCGGGTAATGACGCCCACCGTCAGGAACTGCTCTCCACGCTGCAAAATCTGTCTAACGACGAGCTGTTGCCGGTTGCACGCGCTTTCAGCCAGTTCCTGAACCTGACCAACGTCGCCGAACAGTACCACACCATTTCGCCGAACGGCGAAGGTGCAAAAAATCCGGAAATGCTGCTTGAGACGTTTCAGCGTCTGAAGCAGCAGCCGAACCTGACCGAAGCGGCCGTGCGTGAAGCCCTCGGATCCCTGTCGCTGGAACTGGTACTGACCGCGCACCCGACTGAAATCACGCGCCGCACCCTGATCCACAAACTGGTGGAAGTGAACAGCTGTCTTAAACAGTTAGATCACAATGATTTATCGGACTACGAGCACGCACAGATCATGCGCCGCCTGCGCCAGCTGGTCGCGCAGGCATGGCATACCGACGAAATCCGTAAATACCGTCCGTCCCCGATTGACGAAGCCAAATGGGGCTTTGCGGTAGTAGAAAACAGTCTGTGGGAAGGGGTGCCCCAGTTCCTGCGTGAGCTGAATGAGCAGGTGGAAAGCGCATTTGGTTATACCCTGCCGGTCGACTTCGTCCCGGTGCAGTTTACCTCCTGGATGGGGGGCGACCGTGACGGCAACCCGAACGTCACCGCCGATATCACTCGCCACGTCCTGCTACTCAGCCGCTGGAAAGCGACCGACCTGTTCCTGCGCGACATCGCCGTGCTGATTTCCGAGCTGTCGATGTCTGAATCTACGCCGGAAGTACGCGAACTGTGCGGCAACCCGGAAGCGCTGGAGCCGTACCGTGAGATCATGAAAAACCTGCGTAGCCAGCTGATGGGCACTCAGGCTTATCTGGCTGGCCGTCTGAAAGGCGAACGTTTAGCGCGCCCTGCGGACCTGCTGATTTCAAACGATCAGTTATGGGACCCGCTGTATACCTGCTACCAGTCATTACAGGCCTGCGGCATGGGCATTATTGCAAACGGCCAACTGCTGGATACCCTGCGCCGCGTGAAGTGTTTTGGCGTGCCGCTGGTGCGTATCGATATCCGTCAGGAAAGCACCCGCCACACCGAAGCGATTGCTGAAATTACCCGTTATCTTGGCCTCGGTGACTATGAAAGCTGGTCAGAAGCCGACAAGCAGGCATTTCTGATCCGCGAACTGAATTCTAAACGTCCGCTGACACCGCGTCAGTGGGAGCCGAGCGCCGAAACCAAAGAAGTGCTGGATACCTGCCGCGTGGCCGCTGAAGCGCCACAAGGATCGATTGCCGCCTATGTTATCTCAATGGCGAAAACGCCGTCTGACGTGCTGGCAGTGCATCTGTTGTTGAAAGAGGCGGGGATTGACTATGCCATGCCGGTGGCACCGCTGTTTGAAACCCTCGACGACCTGAATAATGCCAACGAGGTGATGAGCCAGCTGCTGAATATCGACTGGTATCGTGGTCTGATTCAGGGCAAACAGATGGTAATGATTGGTTACTCTGACTCGGCAAAAGATGCGGGCGTCATGGCGGCCAGCTGGGCGCAGTATCAGGCACAGGATGCGCTGATCAAAACCTGTGAGAAAGCCGGTATCACCCTGACGCTGTTCCACGGACGCGGCGGTAGCATTGGTCGCGGTGGCGCTCCGGCGCATGCCGCCCTGCTGTCACAGCCTCCGGGCAGCCTGAAAGGCGGACTGCGCGTGACCGAACAGGGTGAGATGATCCGCTTTAAGTACGGTCTGCCGGAAGTGACCATCAGCAGCCTGTCGCTGTATACCGGCGCGATCCTCGAAGCCAACCTGTTACCGCCGCCGGAGCCAAAGACCGAATGGATCGGCATTATGGATCGGCTGTCAGCGGTCTCCTGCAAAATGTACCGTGGCTACGTGCGTGAGCACGCGGAGTTCGTCCCCTACTTCCGCTCCGCCACGCCGGAGCAGGAGTTGGCTAAGCTGCCGCTCGGCTCACGTCCGGCGAAACGTCGTCCGACCGGCGGCGTCGAGTCGCTACGTGCCATCCCCTGGATCTTCGCCTGGACACAGAACCGCCTGATGCTGCCAGCCTGGCTCGGTGCCGGTGCGGCGCTCCGGCAGGTGATGGAAGACGGTCATCAGGACCAGCTGGAAGCCATGTGTCGCGACTGGCCATTCTTCTCTACGCGCCTCGGCATGCTGGAGATGGTGTTCTCGAAGGCCGACCTGTGGCTGGCTGAATATTACGATCAGCGCCTGGTGGATAAATCACTGTGGCCGCTGGGCAAACAGCTGCGCGACCAGCTGGAGTCCGATATCAAAGCGGTGCTGACCATTGCCAACGATGCCCATCTGATGGCCGACCAGCCGTGGATTGCCGAGTCGATTGCGTTACGTAATGTTTATACCGATCCGCTTAACGTATTGCAGGCCGAACTGCTGCATCGTTCACGTCAGCAGGAAGCCGCAGGCGGTGAGCCGGATGCCCACGTCGAGCAGGCGCTGATGGTGACCATTGCTGGCGTCGCGGCGGGAATGCGTAATACCGGTTAACCCGGCGTCTGCCGTTAGCAATCCGTGCCCGGCACGACAATGCTCATATGTCCCGGTCATCAGACCGGGCATTAAGAGAGCATCACTCAATGTATATCCCTTCAACATATACCTGAAATGCTCTATGCCGGGATTGTGCAATCACTGAAAGAGGGGGGATTTGAAATGGAAAAAACCATCGTTTTTAAAAACAACCGCTCACAGGCGGTGCGCCTGCCCAAAGCCCTGGCACTACCGGAAGATGTTAAGTGCGTTGATATTATTGCCATTGGCCGCACGCGCATTATATCGCCGGTAGGTGAAAGCTGGGATAACTGGTTTGATGGTGAAAATGTCACGGCTGACTTTATGGACGACCGTGAACAACCGTCAGAGCAGAGGCGAGAACATTTCTGATGCTGAAATTCATGCTGGACACCCATATCTGCATCTTCGGCATCAAACAAGCCACCAGCGTTCCGGTCCTGCGCCTGGAGGACTGGGTCAACCGTTAACCCGGCTACACGCGCTAAGCTGCACTTTTTACCCGTATCGTTAAGAGGCGGCAAGCGCCAGCGCCGGACTCGGACGCACGCCCAGCGTATGGCAGATGGCATAGCTCAATTCCGCACGGTTCAGCGTGTAAAAATGGAAGTCCTTCACTCCTTCGCGGCTGAGAATTTTCACCATATCCATCGCCACGTTTGCACCCACCATTTTTCGCGTTTCCGGGTCATCGTCCAGCCCGGCAAACATGCTGGTCATCCAGCCCGGCACACGCACGTTAGTCATTGTGGCAAAACGCTGTAGCTGCTTAAAGTTCGATACCGGAAGAATGCCCGGTACGATCTCAACGTCAATGCCGGTAGAGACACAGCGATCGCGAAAACGCAGGTAGCTTTCCACATCGAAGAAGAACTGAGTAATGGCACGGTTAGCACCGGCGTCTATCTTACGCTTCAGGTTAATCAAGTCTGACTGCGCGCTTTTCGCTTCGGGGTGGACTTCAGGATAGGCGGCAACCGAAATATCAAAGTCCCCCACTTCCTTCAGGAGTGCCACCAGATCGGCCGCGTACATTTCCGGCCGCCCGCCGCCCGGCGGCAGATCGCCGCGCAGTGCCACAATATGGCGAATACCGTTGTTCCAGTAGTCCTCGGCAATGGTGCGTAACTCACTCCGGGTGGCATCGACGCAGGTCAGGTGCGGCGCGGCTTCCAGACCGGTACGCTCCTTAATGCCTTTAATAATAGTGTGCGTGCGGTCGCGTTCGCCGGAGTTTGCGCCATAGGTTACCGACACAAATTTCGGCTTCAGGCTGCTAAGGCGATCGATTGAGTTCCTCAGGATGTCTTCCATTTCACCGGTGCGCGGCGGGAAAAACTCGAAGGAGACATTAATCTGCCCACCGATCTCGGCCAGACTCTGGTTCAGTGCTTCGCGCTGACTGGCGTGGAAGAAACTCATACCCGTTTACCTCATCGATCGCTGCCGTTACACATCTATACGTTTAGACGTCCAGACATTCAAAATGGATGAGATCGGTTATTCAGTCAACAGATAAATGGCGATCGGCCTTGACATCTTCTCACGGACAGGTGAGGAAATTTCAGGTGTGGGAAAAACGCGGGAATTAAGGGCGGAAAGGGTAATGAATTCTAGGGAAAACGGCACTAACCCCGACGTCACGCAGGGTGCGCCGGGGCCTGAACTTCAGCCTGATATTACAGCAGCTGTGCCAGACGATTGAGGTCTGACTGAATCGCTCCGGCGGTGACATCCCGCCCGGCACCCGGCCCACGGATCACCAGCGGATTATCACGATACCAGCGGCTTTCAATGGCGAAGACGTTATCACAGGGTAGCAGCGCAGCCAGCGGATGATCGGCACGCACCGCTTCCACGCCAACCCGCGCTTTACCATTGGCGTCAAAGCGCGCAACGTAGCGCAGAACCAGCCCCATCTCCTGCGCCGCTTCAAAGCGTTGCAGCATCTGATCGTTGAGCGCATCGCCGTTGTCAAAGAAGTGGTCAACCGAACCCGACTGGCAATCCGGCGGCACCAGTGACTCCACGCGCACCTGGTCGGGTTCAATATCGTAGCCCGCTTCACGGGCGAGGATCACCAGCTTGCGCATGACGTCCTGACCAGAGAGATCGACACGCGGGTCCGGTTCAGTCAGCCCCTGCTGCCAGGCCTGATCGACCAGCTCGGTAAACGGCACCGTCCCGTCAAACTGCAAGAACAGCCATGACAGCGTGCCGGAGAAAATACCGCTAATCGACAGGATGCTGTCACCGCTTTCACGCAGATCGCGCACCGTGTGGTTCACCGGTAGCCCGGCGCCAACCGTGGCGTTATACAGCCAGTGCCCGCCGGTTTTTGCAAAGGCATCGCGGATCTGGCGATAGCTGTCGCTGGTGGAGGCTCCCGCCACTTTATTCGCACCAATAACGTGGAAACCGTAGCTGGCAAAGTCCAGATACTGCTCCGCCAGGGTTTCACTGGCGGTGACATCCAGCACCACCAAATCATCAAACGGGTGCGCGCGCATCCACAGGAACAGCGACTCATCATCCTGTAAGACGGCTTCATCTTCAAAGAAGGCCAGCGCCCGGCTGGCGTCCAGCCCGTCATAGCTAAGCAGGCTGCGACGACTGTCCACCACGCCCGCCAGAATATATTCAAACCCGGTGCGTGCTGAAATCGTTTCCTGTTCACGGGCAAACAGCTCCAGCCAGCGTGAACCAATATTCCCTTTGCCAAACAGCACCAGGCCAATCTGCTTTTCTGCGCGGAACAGCGTCTGATGCAGCCCACGGATCAAATGTTCGGTTGGCCCGACGCGCAGTACCGCCACCAGGCTGATGCCATCCTGTGACTGCCAGATAAACTCAACCGGCTGGTCTTTCATCTGCTGCCAGAAGCGGTGGCTGTGCAACGGATTGCGGCAAACGCCCGCCCCGACCATCGCCACCAGCGCCATCCCCTCACGCAGCTGTAAACGCCCCGGCAGAGCGGCATCCTGTAACAGGGTGAGCGCGCTGTTCACCACTTCCGAGGTGTAACACAGCTGTAGCAGATTACGGTCAGGATGGACGCCGGTTGCCAGCGGACGCACCTGAGCACGTTGCAGCAGCTGATCGATCTCTTTATGCAGGCTGGCAAAGTCATGCTGCGCGGGTACCTGGAACTCAATCAGACAGACATCATCATGACTGGTCACGATACGTGCGCCGGTTCCCGAGGCCAGTACGCGCTCAATGCGCGTCGAACCCTGGTCAGGCTGGTAGCTACAGCGCAGCTGTAAATCAATATCGCTGCCGGAGACCGGCTGCAAGGTACGGGTATGCAGCACCGGGGCCGCAAGACGCGCCAGCTCACTGGCTTCATCCAGCCGCAGCAGCGGCAGCAGGCAGGCATCTTTCACCTTGCGCGGATCGGCGCTGTACACCCCGGCCACGTCACTCCAGATGGTGACGCGTGACACGCCCGCCAGCGCGCCGATTTGCGTTGCCGAGTAGTCGCTGCCGTTGCGCCCTAACAGCACCGTCTCACCGGCATCATTGCCGCAGATAAAGCCGGTCACCACCAGGCGCTGTGACGGATGCTGCGCCATCAGCTGTTGCAGCAGCGGCAATGATTTTGCTTCATCCACCTGCGGCTGTACCGCACGCTCGGCGCGTAGGAATTGACGAGCATCCAGCCATCCGGCGTCGATATCGCGCAGCCTCAGTACCGCAGACATCAGACGCGCCGACCAGATTTCGCCGTGCCCCACCACCTCGGCATAGGCCGCATCGGAAATAACGTCGTCCAGCAGCGCGGCCAGCCTCTCCAGGTCAGAAATAAATTCAGCAATCAGCGGGGCGGCAGCCTCCGGCGGCAACAGGCTACCGATCAGATCGCTCTGATAACGCCGCAGCGCCTGCTGCACCTGATGAGCAGACAGCCGATCGCTCTGGCTGAGCTTCAGCCAGCTGATCAGCTGATTGGTGGTGCTACCCGCTGCCGACACCACCATTAAATCGCCCGGCTGGCTGTATTCCGCCATAATCCCGGCAACACGCTGGTAGCATTTGGCATCGGCCAGGCTGCTGCCACCAAATTTATGCAACTGCCGTGAACTGCCCGCCTTCGCCACTGCTGAATAACTCATGCTTACCTCTTGGCCGCAACCTGGAACGCATTATCCAGATCGGCGATTAAATCTTCGTGATCTTCAATTCCCACCGAAATCCGCAGCAGCGTTTCGGAAATACCCGCTGCGGCGCGCGCTTCTGCCGACATGCCGGCATGCGTCATGGTGGCGGTATGGGAAATCAGGCTTTCCACGCCGCCCAGCGACTCCGCCAGGGTAAATAAATGCAGCGCTTTCAGAAAACGACGCAGCGTTGCCTCATCACCATCCAGCTCAAAACTGAGCATCGCGCCAAAGCCCTTTTGCTGAGTGAGCGCAAACTGGTGCCCCGCGTTCTCCGGCAGGGAAGGATGATACAACTTTTTCACCAGCGGTTGTTGTTTCAGGTACTCGACAATCGCCAGGGCATTGCGCTGGGCCGCCGCCATACGCGGGGACAGGGTGCGCAGCCCGCGCAATAACAGATAGCTGTCAAACGCAGCGCCGGTCACGCCAATATTGTTGGCCCACCAGGCAAGTTCGGTAACGTGCTGCGGATCTTTGGCGATCACCGCACCGGCAACCACATCGGAGTGGCCGTTGAGATATTTGGTACAGGAGTGAATAACCAGATCGGCACCCAGCGCCAGCGGGTTCTGTAGTGCCGGGCTCATGAAAGTATTATCCACCACGCTGATAGCACCGGCAGCGGTGGCCGCCTGGCAGATAGCGGTGATATCCACCACGCGCAACAGCGGATTGCTCGGGCTTTCAATGAGCACCAGCTTGGGTTTTTCTGCCAGCGCAGCCTGCAAGGCAGCTTTATCGCCCTGATCGACAAACTTCACGCGGTACGCGCCGCGCTTGCTCAGGCTGTCGAAAAGACGGTAGCTACCGCCGTAACAATCGTGCGGTGCAACCAGCAGGTCGCCCGGTTGCAGAAATACCGTGCACACCAGATGAATTGCAGACATTCCGGTATTGGTCATGACCGCCCCGGCGCCACCTTCCAGCTCTGCCAGCGCACGCTGCACCACATCGCGCGTTGGGTTACCCCGGCGTGAGTAGTCATGAGCGCGTGGCTGATTGAAGTCGGTAAAATTATAGGTGCTGGAGAGATGGATCGGGGGGACAACGCAGCCATACTGCTCGTCATCATTCAAACCGCTACGTACTGCAATGGTTGCCTGTTTGCGCGTCATGGTGCATCAATTCCTGCTGGAAGATAGAGAAGGCGTATAGAGTAAACAGCCTGAAGATAGACGTCAATACATCTGGACATCTAAATGTCTTTGCGTATAGATTGAGCAATGACGCATTTACCGTTAGAATTACGCCCATATACCCCAGAGAAAGTTGTGCCATCCCGGTGTGATAGCCACTGACTTCGGGCATAATTAGCCAAATTTCGGCATTTCTCATTTTACATATGACTAAGGTAACTCATGGCTGAATGGAACGGCGAATATATCAGCCCTTACGCTGAGCACGGCAAAAAGAGCGAGCAGGTAAAAAAAATTACGGTCTCGATCCCGTTAAAAGTATTAAAAATTCTAACCGATGAACGCACGCGCCGTCAGGTAAATAACCTGCGTCACGCCACCAACAGCGAACTGTTGTGTGAAGCATTTCTGCATGCGTTTACCGGGCAACCTCTGCCGGACGATGTCGATCTGCGCAAAGAGCGCAGTGACGAAATACCCGAAGAGGCAAAAGCGATCATGCGGGCTATGGGCGTCGATCCCGATACATGGGACTACTAAGCACGCGCAAATAATCCGCTTATCAGGTCGGGCAGCCGTTGTCTTAACGGATGCCCGCCCTACCCCAGCAGCCAGATAGCCACCATTGGACACACCAGCCCGCCACGCCCCATTTCCGTCTCAATCCTTGTAATATTGCCCTGCTGCTCCGCCATAATGTGCACCGGTAACAATGCCCAACCCTGTCCGCTTGCCAGCAGCAATTCAAGCAACGATCGGCAACCGTTCAGATCCTGAATAAGCGCCATAAAAAAACCCAGCCGAAGCTGGGTTTTTCTTGCATCCGAAACGGTAACCGTTTCTGGCGGATTGCTTATTTGCTGCCTGGGATGCTGAAACGCTTGTTGAAGCGATCCACACGACCACCGCTAGCAACATCACGCTGCTTACCGGTGTAGAACGGGTGGCAGTTGCCGCACACGTCCAGGTTCAGGTCGTGACCCACGGTAGAGCGGGTTTTGATTTCGTTACCGCAAGAACATTTAGCAGTAACTTCAGCGTAATTTGGGTGAATACCTTTTCTCATGGGAAAACCTCAGTTAAGGCCGTGTCGCTCTCCCGCGCCAGGAATTCTCCTGCACCGGCACCACACGAAAATTAATAGTTAAGTGAAGTTGATACCAAAATGTCGTACCAACGGCGGCGAATTATACAGAAATTAACCACCCGTTGCAATCGGATCCGCACATTTCGGACGACACAGTGTACACTAACTCGCTCTGTTTTTCACCCGGATGAATTCATGCCCGTTGTTCAGGTCGCGCTACCCGTTCCGCTTGCCCGCAACTTCGATTATTGGTTGCCTCCCCACCTCAACCATGCGGTTATCGGTGGGCGTGTTAGCGTGCCTTTTGGCAAGCGCCGGGCGATTGGCGTGGTGGTGGCGATTGGCGAACACAGCGATTTTCCGCTCGACCAGTTGAAAAGCGTCCATGAGGTACTGGATACCCACTCACTGTATCCCCCTTCCCTATGGCGCATTCTGCTATGGGCAGCGGACTACTATCACTTTCCGTTAGGGGAAGTGCTGTTTCATGCGATGCCGGTGCTGTTGCGACAGGGAAAGGCAGCCGAAGAGGCCCCGCTGTGGCAATGGCTGATAACCGATGAGGGGCGCGCCACCGCACCAGAAAGCCTGAAACGCGCGCCGAAACAGCAGCAGGCGCTGGCCGCATTACGCAACCGGGCACTGTATCGCCATGAAGTCAGTCAGCACGATATCACCGAGGCCACGCTACAGGCGCTGCGCGCTAAAGGGCTGTGTGAGCTACAGCCGCAGCCGCGCGCGCAGCAAGACTGGCGGGAAAACTATGCGCTAAACGGTGAACGCCTGCGATTAAACACGGAACAGGCCACCGCCGTCGGTGCTATCCGCAGCGCCGACGACCAGTTCTCTGCCTGGCTATTGGCGGGGATCACCGGCTCTGGAAAAACCGAGGTCTACCTGAGCGTGCTGGAAAATATTCTCGCCAGCGGCCATCAGGCGCTGGTGCTGGTGCCTGAAATCGGCCTGACGCCACAGACCATCGCCCGTTTTCGCCAGCGTTTTAATGCCCCGGTGGATGTCCTGCATTCCGGGTTAAATGACAGCGAACGTCTCGCCGTATGGCTGCGCGCACGCAGCGGTGAAACGGCGATTGTCATCGGCACCCGTTCGGCGCTGTTTACGCCTTTTGCGCGCCTGGGTGCGATCATTATTGATGAAGAGCATGACAGCTCCTACAAACAGCAGGAGGGCTGGCGCTATCACGCTCGCGATCTGGCGGTATTTCGCGCGCGCCAGGAAAATATCCCCATCGTGATGGGTTCCGCCACCCCGGCGCTGGAAACTTTGCATAACGTTCAGCTGGGGAAATATCGCCAGCTGAACCTGAGTAAGCGTGCCGGAAATGCCACCAGGGCGACACAGGTGCTGGTCGACCTGAAAGGCGTTAAGTTGCAGGGCGGCCTGTCGCCGATGCTGATCAAAAAAATCGGCCAGCATCTGAAAGCGGACAACCAGGTACTGCTGTTTCTCAACCGCCGTGGCTTCTCTCCCACCCTGCTGTGCCACGAATGCGGCTGGATTGCCGAATGCCAGCGCTGCGATCGCTATTACACGCTGCACCAACAACAGCGGCAGCTACGCTGCCACCACTGCGACAGCCAGCGCCCAATCCCGCACCAGTGTCCGCAATGTGGATCAACGCATTTAGTGCCCGTTGGCCTGGGAACAGAACAGCTTGAGCTCAACCTCACCGGGCTGTTCCCCGGCGTGCCGTTGACCCGTATCGACCGTGATACCACCAGTCGTAAAGGGGCGTTGGAGCAGCAGCTGGCGGAAGTGCATCGCGGCGGCGCACGCCTCCTTGTCGGTACGCAGATGCTGGCGAAAGGCCACCACTTTCCGGATGTCACGCTGGTGTCACTGCTGGATGTAGACGGCGCCCTCTTTTCCGCTGACTTCCGCTCATCTGAACGATTTGCTCAACTTTATACCCAGGTCGCCGGACGCGCCGGACGTGCTGGTAAACAGGGCGAAGTCGTCCTGCAAACTCATCACCCCGAACATCCGCTACTGCAAACGTTACTGCATCAGGGCTATGACGCGTTCGCCAGCCAGGCACTCAGCGAACGTAATAGCGTATTTCTGCCGCCGTTCACCAGCCATGCGCTGTTCCGCGCCGAAGATCATGACAACCAGCAGGCCAGCCTGTTCCTGCAACAGCTGCGTAACCTGCTAGAGGCCAGCCCACTCAAGGATCACTCTTTTTGGGTGATGGGCCCGGTTCCAGCATTGCAGGCTAAACGCGGGGGGCGTTATCGCTGGCAGTTACTGCTACAGCATCCTTCCCGCGCGCACCTTCAACGCCTAATCAAAACCAGCCTGCCGCTGATTGGCACTTTGCCCCAGTCGCGCAAGGTCAAATGGACGCTTGATATCGATCCGACAGAGAGCTGAACCTGTCACCGTCTGCATGGCAAAGTTGCGTAGCGGATCGAAAAAAGTCGCACAAGTCACAATCTTTATGCAAATTAAGTCACATCGTAACGCTATATTTGTTAACAATGCGGGTTTGTCGGCTCAGGTATCCCAATCTGAATCACTGTAAAATGTCATCTTTATCAGTTAGTCAGGTCAGTGGCTCAAGCTGGCGTGAGGAGAGAAGCGTTGGAGCACAATCAAGATACCACCGTGGCGACCATGAAGGACGTGGCGAAAAAAGCAGGCGTATCCACGGCAACGGTCTCCCGCGCCCTGATGAATCCCGAAAAGGTTTCTGCCGCCACGCGCAGCAAAGTTGAACTGGCGGCCGTTGCCGTTGGCTACTCGACTCATTCCATCGCTCGTC
Organism: Erwinia piriflorinigrans CFBP 5888; assembly: GCF_001050515.1. Lineage (GTDB taxonomy): Bacteria > Pseudomonadota > Gammaproteobacteria > Enterobacterales > Enterobacteriaceae > Erwinia > Erwinia piriflorinigrans. Next base: position 110,349 of record NZ_CAHS01000002.1, on the reverse strand, counting down.
ACGCGAGGCGTAGTGAGTCACGCACTGTACTGGTGATTGTCCCGGATATCTGCGACCCTTTTTTCAGTGAAATTATCCGTGGCATTGAAGTGGTCGCCACCCGTCATGGTTACCTGGTGCTGATCGGAGACTGCGCGCACCAGAACAACCAAGAGAAATCGTTCCTTAATATGATGCTGACGCGTCAGATCGACGGCATGGTGCTGCTGGGCTCGCAAGTCCCGTTTGACACCAGCATGGAAGACCCGCGTCTTTTGCCGCCAATGGTTATGGCCAATGAGTTTGCCCCGGAGCGGGAAATACCGACGGTGCATATCGACAATCTGACCGCAGCGTTTGAAGCGGTTAACCATTTACAAAAGCTCGGCCACCGCCGTATAGCCTGTATTTCCGGGCCAGAGGAGATGCCGCTGTGCCAGTATCGCCTGGAGGGCTATATTCAGGCACTGCGTCGCCACGGGGCCCCCGTGGAGCCGCAATATATCGTGCGCGGTGACTTCACATTCGATGCCGGCTCCCAGGCAATGAAACAGCTGATGAAGCTGCCAAAACCGCCCGACGCGCTGTTCTGCCACAGCGATATTATTGCTTTGGGGGCCATGTCACAGGCGAAAAATATGGGCCTGCGTGTGCCACAAGACCTGTCGATTATCGGTTTTGATGATATTGAACTGTCACGCTATAGCGATCCGCAGTTAACCACCGTCGCCCAACCGCGATTCAGCATAGGTCGCGAAGCGATGCTACTCTTGCTAGAGCAGTTACAGGGAAAAACCGTCAGCAACGGCTCAAGACTGTTGGATTTTGAATTGAAGATCCGTGGCAGTACTGCCCCTTCGCTACGCGAACATAACTAAAATTTCTGCGGTAAGGGATATCCCTCATGCCGCAGAGAAAATCAGCGCATTCTTAGTAAGATCGCCGCTGGTCAAACTTCCGCCCCTTGAGTAACATGGCGGACCATAGCCGGGCACCAGTATCAACGCGACCCGGCCCTCCCTTTCATAGAATATTAGCGGAACGATAGTGGCACAAAAAGATTATGTAAGCCGCGAGCGGGCGACAGGGACGCGTCGTAAAAAGACCAACAGTCGCAGCAAAAAACGCAGCAGTGGATCTGGCGTATCAAAAATCATGGTCGTGCTGGCGGTTGCCGTTCTGGTCACCTTTGTAGGTGGCCTGTGGTTTATTGCGCATCATAAAAAAGAAGAAACACCGACGATACCGGATCACAAAGCAACCGGTAATGGGCTGCCACCCAAGCCCGAAGAGCGCTGGCGCTACATAAAAGAGCTGGAGAATCGCCAGATTGGCGTCCCTACGCCGACGGAACCGACGTCAGGTGGTGAAGCGCATTCTCAGGCGCAGCTCACCGATGAGCAACGCCAGCTACTGGATCAGATGCAGGCGGATATGCGCCAGCAGCCAACCCAGCTCAACGAAGTGCCGTGGAACGAGCAAACCCCCGCGCAACGCCAGCAGACCATACAGCGTCAGCAGCAGAATCAGCTACAGCAGCAGTCGCGCACGCCACCGCCGCAAACTCAGCCGCAACGCTCTCCTGCTGTGCCTGTCCATCCTGTTGCACCGCCAGCGCGTGAGCCGGTACGTCAGGCTAAACCGGAAGCTTCCGAGCAGCAAAAAGTTGAAAACAAACCAAAAGAAGCGGAAAAACAGACGACTCAGCGTTGGGTCTTACAGTGTGGTTCATTTAAAGGGACTGACCAGGCCGAGTCCGTCCGCGCCCAGCTGGCATTTGAAGGATTCGAAAGCCGCATCACCACCGGCGGCGGCTGGAATCGTGTTGTTATCGGTCCATATAACAGTCGCAGTACGGCTGACTCTATTCTGAAACGCCTGCATGGCTCCGGCCATTCAAATTGTATTCCTGTTGCAACCGGGGGTTGAAACCTCCCAAATCCACCCCATATCTGGTTACATCTGCGCCCCACACAAGACGTGTGGGGCCGTATTTTTGACGGTAACAAGGGGTCTGCCCATGACAACAATAGTAAGCGTACGACGTAACGGCCAGGTAGTTATTGGCGGTGATGGCCAGGCTACCCTCGGCAATACGGTAATGAAAGGCAACGTAAAAAAAGTACGTCGTCTCTACAATGACAAAGTCATTGCTGGTTTTGCTGGCGGTACTGCAGACGCTTTTACCCTGTTTGAACTTTTTGAGCGCAAACTGGAAATGCACCAGGGCCACCTGGTCAAAGCGGCAGTGGAACTGGCGAAAGACTGGCGTACCGATCGTATGCTGCGCAAGCTGGAAGCTCTGCTGGCGGTGGCTGACGAAAATGCCTCACTGATCATTACCGGCAATGGTGACGTGATCCAACCTGAAAACGACCTGATTGCCATCGGTTCAGGCGGCCCATATGCTCAGGCAGCAGCGCGGGCGCTATTGGAAAATACCGACATCGGCGCGCGCGACATTGTGGAGAAAGCGCTGGGTATTGCAGGTGATATCTGCATCTATACCAACCATAACCTCACCATCGAAGAATTACCCTCCAAAGCGTAAGGATCCTAATTTATGTCAGCTATGACTCCGCGCGAGATTGTCAGCGAACTGAACAGATTTATCATCGGCCAGGATGGCGCTAAGCGTGCGGTGGCGATTGCCCTGCGTAACCGCTGGCGCCGTATGCAGCTGGACGAAGAGTTGCGTCATGAAGTGACGCCAAAAAACATCCTGATGATCGGCCCAACCGGTGTGGGTAAAACTGAAATTGCCCGTCGTCTGGCCAAACTGGCCAATGCGCCTTTCATTAAAGTTGAGGCGACCAAATTTACTGAAGTGGGTTATGTGGGTAAGGAAGTGGATTCGATTATTCGCGATCTGACCGATTCTGCGATCAAAATGGTCCGTTCTCAGGCAATTGAGAGAAACCGCTATCGCGCCGAAGAAATGGCAGAAGAGCGTATTCTTGACGTGCTGATCCCCCCGGCAAAAAACAACTGGGGCCAGAACGAAACCCCGGCGGAACCTTCCTCTGCACGCCAGTCATTCCGCAAAAAACTGCGTGAAGGGCAGCTGGACGATAAAGAAATTGAGATCGACCTGGCGGCCATTTCCGGCGGCGTGGAAATTATGGCACCTCCGGGTATGGAAGAGATGACCAGCCAGCTACAGTCAATGTTCCAGAACATCGGCGGTCAGAAGCAGAAACCGCGCAAGCTGAAAATCAAAGAAGCCATGAAGCTGCTGGTGGAAGAGGAAGCGGCCAAGCTGGTTAACCAGGAAGAACTGAAACAGGAAGCCATCGACGCGGTCGAACAACATGGCATCGTGTTTATCGATGAGATCGATAAAGTCTGTAAACGCGGCGAATCATCCGGCCCGGACGTTTCGCGTGAAGGCGTTCAGCGCGATCTGCTGCCGCTGGTGGAAGGCTGTACCGTATCGACGAAACACGGCATGGTGAAAACTGACCATATTCTGTTTATTGCTTCCGGTGCTTTCCAGGTTGCCAGCCCGTCAGATTTGATCCCGGAGCTACAGGGCCGTCTGCCTATTCGCGTCGAGCTACAGGCACTGACCACCAATGACTTCGAACGGATCCTGACGGAGCCAAGCGCCTCTATCACCGTCCAGTACAAAGCGCTGATGAATACCGAAGGGGTAAATATCAGCTTTACGCCAGACGGGATCAGCAAAATTGCCGCCGCTGCCTGGCAGGTGAATGAAACCGCAGAGAATATCGGCGCCCGCCGTCTGCATACCGTGCTTGAGCGTCTGATGGAGGAGATCTCCTATGATGCCAGCGACCTTAACGGTCAGTCGATCACCATTGATGCCGAGTATGTCAGTAAGCATCTGGATGAACTGGTCGCCGACGAAGACCTCAGCCGCTTTATTTTGTAATCCTGATCTCAACCCGGCATCATCGCCGGGTTTTTTGTGTTCACTCACCTCATAGCGACTTCTGCCATCGGCGGCATGGTTTTTTCATGCTTGTGCATCAAGGATTAACAACTGATGATTTTGCCAACAGCCATCGTTAAGCGATATACTTAATCTCCCTCTGGCAAACAGACGAAAACCTTATGAAATACGATACGTCAGAACTGTGCGACATCTATCACGAAGAAGTGAACGTCGTTGAACCGCTTTTCTCAAACTTTGGTGGACGCACCTCGTTTGGCGGGCAAATTATCACGGTCAAATGTTTCGAGGACAACGGTCTGCTGTATGATTTGCTGGAGGAGAACGGTCGTGGCCGCATTCTGCTGGTTGATGGCGGTGGTTCGGTGCGGCGTGCGCTGGTTGATGCGGCTCTCGCCAGACTAGCGCTGAATAATGAGTGGGAAGGCATTGTGGTTTATGGATCGGTGCGCCAGGTAGATGACCTGGAAGAGCTGGATATTGGTATTCAGGCAATTGCCGCCATCCCAGCCGGTGCTGCCGGTGAAGGCATTGGTGAAAGCGATGTGCGGGTGAATTTCGGCGGCGTCACCTTCTTCTCTGGCGACCACCTGTATGCTGACAATACCGGCATGATCCTGTCTGAAGATCCGCTCGATATCGAATAGCTCAATCGCATAGCAAAACGGGTGCCACAGGCACCCGTTCTCAGCTTTCGCTCTCTGTTTTAACGAGGGAGAAGCATCAGACCTCTTCCATTTTTCCCAGCAGTGCCCGTAGGCGATCTTGCCAGACGTGCTGCTCTTCCTTCAGCTGCTGATTCTCACGCACCAGCGCTTCGCTGTTGCCGGACGCCTGCTGAACCTGATTGTTCAGATTACCGTTTTGTTCTTTTAGCTCTTCGATTTCCATCTGCAACAGCGTGATGGTATCAATCGCCTGCTGTACTTTCGCTTCCAGTTTCTCAAACACTTCAAATGACATTTCTCTAACCTCTCCTAATCGCAGGGCATTGATGATGCTAGCCGCAGGGGTGAGGAATGAACCGGCATTCCGCGGATAACAACGATGTATCGATTGTAAGTAGAGCAGCAGCGCAAGTCCAGCAGCTAACCCTACAGCGAGGGCAGTCAGTCACAATTTTCGGTCTACACCTGGCGCAGACTTCTTTCACCCCCATCCATTATCCAGTTCGCGTCAAGAAAATGCGCAGTTTACAGGCAACCCGACGTGCGCCGTGAACGTTCCCAAAAGCAAAAAGACGCGAAAACGCTCATTTTCATGACGCAGAACACATTTTTTGATTTCGCTATTTCTCGTTAATGCTCGTTAACGATAAATTCACATTGAACCTACAAATAAGATGCGAGAGCTTCAGCGCTGTCGACAAAAAAACAACAATCCATAACCTCGCCTACAGGAATGACATGATGAGTAATGCAACAAGTACACTAAAGGGGCAGTGCATCGCGGAATTTCTCGGCACGGCCACCATAATTTTCTTCGGAGCCGGTTGCGTCGCCGCAATGAAAGTGGCGGATGCCAGCTTTGGCCAGTGGGAAATCAGCATTATTTGGGGCCTTGCCGTGGCGATGGCGGTTTATCTCACTGCGGGCATTTCAGGCGCACACCTCAATCCCGCCGTCAGCGTAGCCATGTGGCTGTTTGCCAACTTTGATGGCCGCAAGGTCATTCCTTTTGCTATCGCGCAGGTGGCTGGCGCATTTTGTTCCGCCGCGCTGGTTTACGCCCTGTATCATAATCTGTTCCTCGACTACGAGCAGACTCATCAAATGGTACGCGGCAGCGTGGAAAGCCTCGATCTCGCCGGGGTCTTCTCTACCTACCCTAATCCGCATATCAGCGTCGGCCAGGCGTTTCTGGTTGAATTAGTCATTACCGCGATTATGATGGCGCTGATTATGGCACTTACCGATGACGGCAATGGCCTGCCGCGTGGTCCAATCGCCCCGCTGCTGATTGGTTTGCTGATTGCCACCATCGGGGCATCAATGGGCCCACTGACCGGTTTTGCCCTTAACCCGGCGCGAGATTTCGGCCCCAAGCTCTTCGCCTGGGCCGCTGGTTGGGGTAACGTTGCCTTCACCGGCGCTCGTGATATCCCCTATTTCCTTGTGCCGATTTTCGGCCCACTGTTTGGTGCCAGCCTCGGAGCCTTTGGCTATCGCGCCCTGATTGCCAGCAACCTTCCGGGTAAGGTTGTGGAAAAACACCCAGAATCAGCGTCACGCGCTAAACCATAAAAAAGCGTAATCCTGCTTACCGCTTATCCATCAGGAAGAGACTATGACCGTCGAAAAAAAATACATCGTTGCCCTCGATCAGGGAACCACCAGTTCCCGTGCCGTTATCCTCGATCATGACGCCAATATTGTCGCGGTGTCGCAACGCGAGTTTCAGCAAATCTACCCGAAAGCGGGCTGGGTGGAACATGATCCGATGGATATCTGGGCTTCGCAAAGCTCCACCCTGGTGGAAGTGTTGGCGCATGCGGATATCAATTCCGATGAAATTGCCGCTATTGGCATCACTAATCAGCGCGAAACGACGATTATCTGGGATAAACAGACCGGTAAACCGATCTATAACGCCATTGTCTGGCAGGATCCGCGCACTGCCGATTACTGCGCAAAGCTGAAAAAAGAGGGGCTGGAAGAGTACATTCGCCACACCACCGGCCTGGTGATTAACCCCTATTTCTCCGGCACCAAAGTAAAATGGATCCTTGACCATGTGGAAGGTTCCCGTGAACGCGCACGGCGTGGCGAGCTGCTGTTTGGCACCGTCGACAGCTGGCTGGTCTGGAAGATGACGCAAGGGCGGGTGCACATTACCGATTACACCAACGCCTCGCGTACCATGATGTTCAATATTCATCAGCTGGAATGGGATGCGCGCATGCTGGAGATCCTGGATATCCCGCGTGAAATGCTGCCTGAAGTGAAGTCCTCTTCTGAGGTGTATGGTCAAACCAATATTGGCGGTAAGGGCGGCACGCGCATCCCTATCGCGGGTATTGCTGGTGACCAGCAGGCGGCGCTGTACGGCCAGCTGTGCGTTCAGCCGGGTATGGCGAAAAACACCTACGGCACGGGCTGCTTTATGTTGATGAATACTGGCACTGAAGCCGTCACCTCCACCCACGGCCTGCTAACCACCATCGCCTGTGGCCCGCGCGGTGAGGTGAACTACGCGCTGGAAGGAGCGGTGTTTATCGGCGGCGCGTCGATTCAGTGGCTGCGCGACGAGATGAAGCTAATTAGTGACGCCACGGACTCCGAATATTTTGCGACGAAAGTGAAAGACACCAACGGCGTTTATATGGTTCCCGCCTTTACCGGTTTAGGCGCACCTTACTGGGACCCGTATGCGCGCGGTGCCATCTTCGGCCTGACGCGCGGAGCCAACGCTAACCATATTATCCGCGCCACGCTGGAATCGATCGCCTACCAAACTCGCGATGTACTGGAAGCCATGCAGAACGATGCCAACACCCGCCTGCAATCGCTGCGCGTGGACGGTGGAGCAGTGGCGAATAACTTCCTGATGCAGTTCCAGTCCGATATTCTCGGTACGCGCGTTGAGCGCCCTGAGGTACGTGAAGTGACCGCGTTGGGATCGGCTTATCTGGCAGGGCTGGCCGTTGGCTTCTGGAAAGATCTGGATGAAGTTCGCGCCAAGTCGGTCATCGAACGCGAATTCCGCCCTGGCATCGAAACCACCCAGCGTAATGTGCTGTACTCCGGCTGGAAAAAAGCCGTCAGCCGCGCCAAGGCGTGGGAAGACACAGACGACAGCTAATTCTGTCCGCCCGTGGTCGCGCACCACGGGCAACCTCCCTCCTGCACCTGTTCAGCTACTGATTTTGTCGCGGCTGGCCCAACTTAGGGATCAGGCGGATGTAAATCAGCTCACTCAACAGCTCAACGAAGGTCTGCGTGACAATAATGGCGGGCAGAACCGGGATAGCGCCCGGCACGGCTAGCGCCAGCGGCAGTACCACCAGAGAGTTACGGGTTCCGGCACTAAAGGCCACCGCTCTGGCGGCAGAAGGCTCCAGGCGAAACATGCTGGCGGCAAGCCATCCGGCCAGCGGGGCAAGCACGGCGAAAGCAACGTAGACAGGCACAGCCTGCAAGGCCAGGGGCCAGAGCCCTCCCAGCCGTGGCAGCATGGCCGCCACCACAATAAATAAAACCAGTGCGGTCGCTGGCACCGGCAACAGGCCAAGCCCCTCCGCGACCGAATTTCCCAGCCTGCTATGCCTGCTCCATAACTGCGTGACGGCGGCAAGACACAGCGGAGCCACAATCAGCCAGAGAAAAGCATCAATAAACGGCCCGGGCTGCACCAGCCCTGCGGCCTGCTCCCCGAGAAAGAGATGCAGATAGAACGGAAGCAGCAGCACCTGCGCGATAAGTAATATCGGCGTAGAGGCCAGCAGCAGACGGAAATCACCGCGACCAAGCTGGGAAAACGTCACAACATAGTCGATACAGGGCGTCAGAAGAACCAGCAGCACGCCGAGCAGTAGCAGCGTATTTTGCGGCAGAAACGGTATCAGGATGGCGACCAGAGCGGGGATAAACAGAAAATTAGCCACCAGCAGAGGTAACAGGAAGCGTAACCGTGTTACCGCCTTGCCAAGCCCGGCCAGCGGAATCTGTAGAAAGGTCACAAACAGCATCAATGCCAATGCCGGGTTAATAGCAGATGCCAGAACGGGCGTACCGGGCAGAACCAAGGCGGCTAAGCCAGCGATCGCTATCGCGCTAAAATAAATGCTCACCTGGTGGTGTTCAAAGCCATTCCTGAGACGATTGGCCATGTTAGCGGCAGATGCAGACATGAAAAATCCTTTTGTTATGGCGTGAACGTTCACTGCCGGACTGTGGAGGATAACGCTTTATTTTCAGTCATATTGCCCTGTGTTTGCGTGAAATTTATCGCATCCCGATCGGTTTCACCAGACCACAGGTGATATGCAACGCCAGAGCCCTGATAAATAAGGCCGTAACGATGATAAACTTCCCACCTGATTACTTTCCCGAGGCATGTCATGAAACGAGAACTGGCGATTGAATTTTCCCGTGTCACCGAAGCCGCCGCGCTGGCTGGCTATCAGTGGCTGGGCCGTGGCGATAAAAATGCGGCAGACGGCGCGGCGGTACACGCGATGCGTATTATGCTCAATAAGGTCGATATCGACGGGCAGATCGTGATTGGCGAAGGGGAAATTGATGAAGCGCCGATGCTGTATATCGGTGAAAAAGTCGGTACCGGAAGCGGTGACGCGGTGGATATTGCCGTTGATCCGATTGAAGGCACGCGTATGACCGCGCTGGGCCAGGCCAACGCACTGACGGTGATGGCCGTGGGCGATCAGGGCACGTTCCTGCACGCCCCGGATATGTATATGGAAAAACTGGTGGTCGGCCCCGCAGCGAAAGGCTCTATTGACCTGAACCTGCCGCTGGAAGAAAACCTGCAACGTATCGCCCTTGCCATCAACAAACCGCTAAGCGAACTGACGGTCACGCTGCTGGCAAAGCCGCGCCATGATGAAGTGATTGCCCGTCTGCAACAGCTCGGCGTGCGCGTATTTACCTTCCCGGATGGCGATGTCGCTGCCTCAATCCTTACCTGTATGCCAGACAGCGAAGTCGATGTGATGTATGGCATCGGCGGTGCGCCGGAGGGCGTGATCTCCGCTGCGGTGATCCGCGCGCTGGATGGTGATATGCAGGGCCGCCTGCTGGCGCGGCACGAGGTGAAGGGCGATAGCGTTGAAAATCGTCGTCTCGGCGAGCAGGAACAGGCGCGATGCCGTGAAATGGGCATTGAGGCCGGCCAGGTACTGGCTCTGGAGCAGATGGCGCGCAACGATAATGTGATTTTCTCTGCCACCGGTATCACCAGCGGCGACCTGCTCAAAGGCATCACGCGCAAAGGCAATATGGCGACCAGCGAAACGCTGCTGATCCGTGGTAAATCGCGCACCATTCGCCGCATCCAGTCGACTCATTATCTCGACCTGAAAGACGAGAACCTGCATCCCTATATTTTGTAATCCACCCGCTGGCGGGCCGGGCAAAAAACAGCCCGGCCGCTGGCGTTTAAGCCGTATGCGGTTCCGGCTCCTTAGACAGAGGTAGCCAGCACAGCAGGATCAGCAGCGCGGTGGCAAACATCAGCATACCCAGACTGAACTGACCATTTTGCGGCAGCATGGCCGACAGCCACGCGGTAAGGCCCGACCCCAGGTTCTGTAACCCGCCCACCAGCGCTCCGGCCGTACCCGCCATATAGGGCCACGGCTCCATTGCTCCGGTCGTCGCCAGTGGAAACAGCATCCCGGCACCAAAAAAGAACAGCGATGCCGGCACGATCAGCGTCCACAGGTTCATTATCCCCAGCCAGCCGGGGATCCACATCATGACGCCCGCCAGCAGGCAGCTGTTTACCGCGTACCACATCACGTTGACAAAAGGTTTGTCGCTGCGTCCGGCGAACCAGGCCCCGAAGAATGCGGCGGGCAGAGGCAGAATAAACAGCAGGCTGATAGCAAGGCTGCTCATTCCCAGCACGCCGCCCATCAGTACGCCGCAGCTGGCCTCAAACACCGCAATCCCGGCCAGCGCACCAATCAGGATAACCAGATAGCGGATAAAATGACCATCGGCCAGTAGCGGTCGATAGCGCGAGAAAAAAGGCCGCTGCGGCTGGCCCACGGGACGGGTCTCCGGCAGCCAGCGCAGCATTGCCGCCGTCACCATCAGACACAGCAGCAGTAAGAAGGCAAAACACGCCTGCCAGCCAAACAGATACGTCAACCCGGCCCCGATGACGGGCGCAATCAGCGGGCTGATCAAAATGCCCATATTCAACAGGCTGTTGGCATGACGCAGGGCGCTGCCGGCATAGAGATCGCGTGGCATGGTACGCGCCATCACCCCGGCTACGCCGGTGCCCATTCCCTGAATGGCCGCTCCCAGGACCAGCCCATTCAGGCTGTCCGCCAGCAGTGCGGTAACGCAGCCTGCAATAAACACCGCCATACCCAGCAGGATCACCGGGCGACGACCAATGCTGTCTGATAACGGGCCATAAAACAGCTGCGATGCGCCATAGGTCATCAGGTAGGCCGCCATCACACGCTGCACCATTCCGTCACCAATATGAAACGCCTCGGCAATAGTCGGCATTGCCGGAACATAGATGGTCTGTGCCATCTGCCCCACCGCCAGTAAAGCAATCAGCATCACCAGCAGATACCCGTTTTCAATCTTTTTCATCGACTCACATCAGTATAATTTGTGGAAAAAAGCCTTTATCCAGCAGGATACGCCGGGATACCCGGAATTATGGCGATGAAAATATCAGGAATATCAGACAAAGCGAGTGGAATTGCGCAAATAGCTGGGGTGATGCTGTCAGTAATTAAAGGCGCAGCTGTAAGTTTTTTTTTACGCCTGTCGTTATTCGTGCGCATACTTTGTCTATAAGAGCTTTCATTCTGGTCGCTAGCTGGAAAAAATCATCATGGTTGGTGAAGATAGCCGCAGAAACGCCAATCATGCCGCAAGCGAATTTAAGGAGTTTTTTATGGCCGTATGGGTTAACGCACGCGTGAAAAAAGTCTCCGACTGGACCGACAGTTTGTTCAGCCTGACGGTAACCGCCCCCATCGACCCGTTTACCGCCGGGCAATACGCCAAGCTGGCGCTGGAAATAGATGGCGAACGTGTGGTTCGCGCTTACTCCTATGTAAATGCACCGGGCAATACAGATCTGGAGTTCTATCTGGTCACCGTGCCGCTGGGCAAGCTGAGTCCAAAATTACATGCGTTGCAACCCGGCGAGGAGGTGATGATCACCGCCGATGCCCAGGGATTCTTTATCCTCGATGAGATCCCGCCGTGCGAAACGCTATGGATGCTGGCGACCGGTACCGCCATCGGCCCGTATCTGTCGATCCTACAGGAAGGGAAAGGTCTGGAGCGCTTTAAAAATATCGTACTGGTTCATGCGGCGCGCTACGCGAGGGATTTGAGTTATCTGCCACTCATGCAACAGCTACAGCAGCGTTACAGCGGACAGCTACAGATCCACACCGTAGTCAGTCGTGAAGAGAGTGCGGGTTCACTGACCGGTAGAGTCCCCGCGCTGATTGAAAACGGGCAGTTGGAAGCCGTCACCGGGCTGAAGATTGATGCCGAAAACAGCCATGTGATGCTGTGCGGCAACCCGCAGATGGTGCGAGATACGCAACAGTTACTGAAAGAGAGCCGGGGCATGCGTAAACATCTCAAACGCAAACCGGGGCATATGACCAGCGAGCACTACTGGTAATCAGCCGTCCTGCGGCGCAGGAACACCACCGACTGCGCCGGTTTACCAAAACGGTTATCGGAAGTCTGACCGGCAAATCCGCCCAGTTCGACCAACATGCCGACCATAATCAGGGTCGGAATAAAACGCCCCACCAGCCACTGCGCCTCTTTGGGCAGCATCGCCCAGTTGCCCGCCATCAGCATCCAGGCGATGACCATCAGCAGCGCCCACTGCCCGCCTTTATTACGGTCGTGCAGACGTTTCACCAGCACCGCACTGGCTGGCCACAGTAAAGACACCACGCAAAAGGCAGCGGTTTGTGTATCGAGCAAACCATTGCCCGCCAGCGTAAACAGCAGCAACAACATCAGCAGCCAGCAAAGCTGCCAAATCCAGAAGTCGCGCCGCCCCAGACGGCCGCGATAAGAGAAACACCAGTGTTGTAAGGTCATTATTTTTATCTCAGAGTTCGGGTGCCTTTGACTTGGACGGCCATTGTCCGTTTAATCTTGGGCTGGACAGACAGACAGAGGCCGACAAAATGAAAAGAGCAATTTGGGCAGGGATTGCACTGATTAGCGCCATAACGACAACGGCAACAAACGCCGCTGTCGATCCGTCAAGCCGGACGGAACCGATATCGGCAGCGCCGTACTTGCAGACAGGATCGCCCACATTCGATATGACTATTGCCCAGTTTCGCGAGAAGTATAATGCGGCAAACACGACATTGCCTCTGGTTGAATACCGTGCGATTGATAGCCAGAATGACAAGAGCAATCTGACGCGTGCAGCCAGTAAGATCAATGAAAATCTTTACTCCTCCACCGCGCTGGAACACGGTACGGGAAAAATCAAAACATTACAGCTTACCTGGCTACCGATACCCGGCCCCGAACAGAAAGTCTCACGCGAGAAGGCGCTGGCTTACATGGCCGCATTTGTCCGCTTTTTCGAGCCAATGCTCAGCGCAGAAAAGAGTCTTCAGCGGGTAAATACCCTGCTGGCAGAGGGCAAAGGTTCGCGTTTTTATCAGAAAACGGATGGTGCGCTGCGCTATATCGTGGCGGATAATGGCGAAAAAGGACTGACTTTCGCGGTGGAGCCGGTGAAATTGGCGCTGGCAACACCTTGAAATCCCGAGTCCAAAGGATGACAAAAAGCAAAGCCTTTCCAAGGTTTACTCTCTATACTGTCTGGCAGACAATGCTGTCCGTCGGCAGCTTTAACACTCTCTAAGCGTGGAGGATACAATGCGACATCCATTAGTTATGGGTAACTGGAAACTGAACGGCAACAAACACATGGTCAACGAACTGATCGCCGGTCTGCGTACCGAGTTAAGCGGCGTTGATGGCTGTGGTGTGGCGATTGCCCCGCCTGTTATCTATCTGGAGCAGGCGAAACAGGCCATTTCCGGCAGCCCTGTCGCCCTGGGTGCGCAGAACGTTGACGTTAACCTGTCAGGCGCTTTCACCGGTGAAGTCTCTGCCGACATGCTGAAAGATATCGGCGCGCAGTACATTATTATTGGCCACTCCGAACGCCGTACCTGGCACGCAGAAAGCGACGAAGCTATCGCGAAGAAATTTGCCGTGCTGAAGCAGACGGGTCTGATCCCGGTACTGTGCATTGGTGAAACCGAAGCGGAAAACGAAGCGGGTAAAACCGAAGAAGTTTGCGCACGTCAGATCGATGCCGTACTGAACACCCAGGGCGCTGACGCTTTCACCGGCGTGGTGATCGCTTACGAACCCGTATGGGCAATCGGCACGGGCAAATCAGCGACTCCTGCTCAGGCTCAGGCGGTGCACAAATTTATCCGCGACCATATCGCCAAGAAAGACGCGACGGTGGCCGCACAGGTCATCATTCAGTACGGTGGTTCTGTGAACGATAAAAATGCGGCAGAGCTGTTTGCTCAGCCAGATATCGACGGTGCCCTGGTGGGCGGCGCATCCCTGAAGGCAGATGCTTTCGCCGTGATTGTTAAAGCGGCGGCGGCGGCGAAAAAAGCCTGATGCGGTGATCCTGCCCCACGCGGGGCAGGATTTGCTGTCCTGTTTCACCCACGTCTTTCTCCGTCTTGCTCCAGACGTCATCCTTTTATCTGCGTACAATACCGCATCCTGCCCTGCCCCGAACTCAGCACCCGGCCTGCTCAACGACTTTATCGGCCATTACCCCGCCCGACCGCTACGCTTGCGCCAATCAAAGCAGGTAAATTAACGCGAACTATCCCAGAAGCAGGCAAAATCAACGCCGACGATGCAACGTTCGTTATCAATGTTACTTATTTTGTGACTGCTATGATTCTTACTTTTAATCTTTAAACAATTTTTTAATTACCCCGTAACAATGGTATATTTCTAAAGCATTTGCACAGCGTTCAACCTCCCCTAAATTCATGTGGTTTTTCACTGTATGCAATCCAGAAAGGGCGAGGCAGTCAAACTGGTTGTCGACTCCCCTGCGCTATTTCTTTAGTTAACATGTTGATTTTACTCAACACACGGAGATGTCGTCTCATGCGCAAAATGGCAGTAGACAAGCACGTCGATGTATTACTTATCGGGGGTGGAGTCATGAGCGCCACACTCGGTACTTACCTGCAAGAGCTGGAGCCGGAATGGCGCATCAGCATGGTCGAACGACTGGACGGTGTGGCAGAAGAGAGCTCGAACGGCTGGAATAATGCCGGAACTGGCCACTCAGCCCTGATGGAGCTGAACTACACCCCAGAAAATGCGGACGGTTCCGTCAGCATTAAAAAAGCGATAGAGATTAATGAAGCGTTCCAGATTTCTCGTCGTTTCTGGGCACATCAGGTGCAACGCAATGTGATGAGCAACCCGAAAAGCTTTATCACCAGCGTGTCGCATATGAGCTTCGTCTGGGGTGACGCCAACGTCAATTTCCTGAAAAAACGTTTCACGGCGCTACAGCAGAGCACGCTGTTCCGTGGTATGGAGTTCTCCGAAGATCCGCGCCAGATTAAAGAGTGGGTACCACTGGTGATGGAAGGTCGTGACCACACGCAGAAAGTGGCGGCAACGCGTATTCCGACCGGAACGGACGTTAACTTCGGGGAAATCACGCGGCAGCTGGTGGCATCGCTCCAAAAAAGCGACAAATTTGAGCGTCAGACCAGCCACGAAGTGCGCGCCCTCAAACGTCATGCCGATGGCAGCTGGAACGTCACCGTATCCGACCTGAAAAATAACGATGAAAAAACAGTCATCAGGGCAAAGTACGTCTTTATTGGGGCGGGCGGGGCCGCGCTGACGCTGCTGCAACAATCGGATATACCAGAGGCAAAAAACTACGCAGGATTCCCGGTTGGCGGTGAGTTCCTCGTGACCGACAACCCGGAGCTGGTGAAACACCATCATTCGAAGGTGTATGGTAAAGCTTCCGTTGGCGCACCGCCGATGTCGGTTCCGCATCTGGATTCCAGAGTGCTGGACGGCAAACAGGTGCTGCTATTTGGCCCCTTCGCCACCTTCTCGACCAAGTTCCTGAAACAGGGCTCCCTGTGGGATATGTTCAGTTCGATTACCCCGTCGAACCTGACGCCGATGCTGCGTGTCGGTCTTGATAATTTTGATCTGGTGAAGTATCTGGTAGGACAGGTGATGCTGAGTGAAGATGATCGCATTGGTGCATTGCGCGAGTACTTCCCGCAGGCGCAGAAGCACGACTGGCGCAGAGTCAAAGCCGGCCAGCGCGTGCAGATCATCCAAAAAGATGCCAATAAGGGCGGCGTGCTGAAGCTGGGTACCGAAGTGGTCACCTCGCAGGATGGCACCATATCGGCGCTGCTTGGCGCATCTCCCGGCGCTTCTACCGCAGCCCCCATCATGCTGGAACTGATGAGCAAAGTGTTTAAACAGCAGATGGTCACGCCGGAATGGCAGAGCAAACTGAAGGCGATTATTCCGTTCTATGGACAGAAACTAAACGGTAATGTTGCCGCTACCGAGAAAGAACTGGCTGAAACCAGCCGCATCCTGCAGCTTGATTACTCACCGATGGATCCGGCAGCAAACGATGAACCGGCTGTCTCAACCCATTCGGTTATCGGCAAATAAATCTCAATTCGGGCGACCGTGAAAAGGTCGCCTTCATCCTGACTGATGAACCCGCCGACGTTACGCCAGCGCTCCCACTAACATCCATAACGTGGTTATTAACAGTGACAGCGCCATCAGGCTGTTAAACAGCCGCAGCTTCCATGCAACCTGTAAATGCCTTCCCAGCCGATCGCCCATCAATGCCCAAAGTAAAATGCACGGCAGGTTCAAGAGCATAAAGCTCAACATCACCGTCAATATATGACTGTTCACTGCGTATATCAGCGCGATGTTAATCGCCATCAGCCAGGCTTTGGGATTCACCGCCTGGAACAAGACCCCGCCGATAAAGGTCATCGGGCGCGCTTTTTCACGCAGTTCGGGTGCGCCCGAACGGAATATTTTCCATGATAACCACAGCAGGTAGCTACAGCCAAGTAGCGTTAGCGGCAGGCGTACTGCGCCCATCCATTGCAGTAACACGTCAAGCATCACCCCCGCCAGCGCCGTCTGTAATCCACAGCCTATCAGGATGCCGCTCACCATCGGCAAGGTACGGCGCATGCCAAAATTAACCCCGGACGTGGCCAGCATCAGGTTGTTAGGGCCAGGGGTGATCGACATCACGGTGACATAACTAATAAAAGAGGGATCGAGCATGATTGATGTCCTGCATGGCAAATAAGAACATCAGTGTAAAGGCTTAAATTTGATGGTAACAGATGCAGAAAATGTCTATTGTTATGAGTACAAACTTGAAAAATAACGACTGTACCCATTCTTTCAGGAGACGACTGTGTCCATCGCAGACCCGCAGATGACGCTGTACCACCAGCTGGCAGAAACCCTCGCAGAGGCTATTCATCAGGGCACGTTTATGCCCGGTAGCCGTCTTCCTGCGATTCGCCGCTGTGCCAGTATGCACCAGGTCAGCATTAACACGGTGCTTACCGCCTACGGCATCCTTGAAGATCGTGGGCTGATTGAGGCCCGTCCGCAGTCCGGCTACTACGTGCGCGATGCGCTGCCGCCGCTCACGCGCCAGGCTCTCCATCACACCAGCGTACGCTCTCCTGGCAGCGAGAAGCTGGATCTGATAGACACGGTATTTGCTGCGCAGAATCATCATGAATACACCAATATCTCGCTTGCCTGCCCCCAGAGCGGCGAGTTTTTTCCGACGGCGAAAATCAGCCGTATTATGGCCTCGTTATTGCGCCGCGAACCTGAACTGATTGGCCGCTACGCCCTGCCGCCGGGCAGCCCGCGCCTGCGGCGTGAAATTGCACGCCGCTCAATGGAGCTCGGCATCACTATCGGTGCCGATGATGTTACTCTCACCCACGGCTGTATGGAGGCGCTACAGCTTGGGCTGCGGGCGGTGACAAAACCTGGCGACTGCGTCGGCGTGGAGACGCCAACCTATTTTTATCTTTTCCCGCTTATCGCCAGCCTCGGCCTCAAGGTGGTAGAGATCCCCACCGATCCACAAACCGGGCTATCGCTGGATGCGCTGGAGTTACTGCTACAGGAAAAGCGCCTTCAGGCACTGATTGCAATGCCGAATGCACAGAATCCGCTAGGCAGCACTATGACCCTGGAGGGAAAAAAGCGGCTGGCGCGGCTGGTAAACCACTATCAGGTGCCATTACTGGAAGATGGTTTATATGCCGAACTCCAGTTCTGCTGGCCGCTGACGCCAGCGGTTAAAGCCTTTGACCAGGGAGGCTGGGTTCTTTATTGCGCCAGCTTCACCAAAACCGTCACCCCAGACTTTCATATCGGTTGGATTGCTGCCGGGCGCTTCAGCCAACAGCTGGCGCGGCTGAAAGCCGTTTCTTCACTGGCCGAATCGCGCCTGTTGTCGGAAACCCTGGGCCATTTCCTCGAATCCGGGGGCTATGATCACCATCTCCGCACGTTACGCCGCCGTTACGCCGCCCAACTGGAAGAGGCACGCGGGATCATCGCCCGTCATTTTCCACAGGGCACCCGTGCGACACGTCCGAGCGGCGGCTTTGTTTTCTGGGTCGAGTTGCCGGGTGATATCAACTGCGTTGAGTTATTCCATCGGCTGTTACAGGAGAAGATCTGCCTGACGCCGGGCGCGCTCTACACGCTGGGCGAGCGCTGTAATCACGCGCTAAGACTCTCCTGCTGCTATCCGTTCGATGAACGCTATACCTGGGCGCTGAAACGTACCGGCGCACTGGCCTGCGAGATGAGCGGCATCGCCGCCGGGATGAATTAATGTTTCAGCTTAATGCCATCTCTTTTTTAGCCGCTGTGTACTATTAATAGGTATCGATACTGATAACCCCCCCTCTTTTTAAACCCTGACAGGTACAAACATGACGCAACTACGCCCTTTCAAACAGGTGGACGTTTTTACTTCCACCCCCTGTAACGGTAATCCGCTGGCAGTCATTATGGATGCCAACGGCCTGAGCGATGCGCAAATGCAGGCTATCGCCAGCTGGACCAATCTTTCGGAAACCACTTTCGTGCTGCCGCCGACAGACGAAGCAGCCGACTACCGGGTGCGTATTTTCACAAAGGATATGGAGCTTCCATTCGCCGGGCATCCAACGCTTGGCACCGCACATGCGCTACTGGAAGCCGGCCATCCGATCAAACTACCCGGTCAGATCGTGCAGGAGTGCCCGCTGGGGCTGGTAAAAATCAAAATCGGCGCGAACGGTGCGTTGGCCTTTGCCGCACCGGAGGCCATTCTCACACCGTTCAGCGACGCCCCGATTAGCAGCGCGCTTAACAACGCGCCGATGGAAGAACAGCTTCCGGTGATGATTGCTGATATGGGTATTCGCTGGCTGCTGGTGCCGATGGCCTCAGCAGAGGCCGTTTTGGCGACAAAGCCAGATGCGGTGGAGTTTGCCCGCCTGCTACAAAAAACGCGGGTGAATGGCGTGATGATATTTGCGCCACTGCAAGGTGCAAATGAGCAGTACGAAGTGCGGGCACTCATCATTGAACAGGGCGCGCTGAACGAAGATCCGGTAACAGGCAGCGCCAACGCCTGTCTGGCGCGTTATTTCCAGGCGCGCGGGGTGGAACTGGATTACCAGGTCCGTCAGGGAACGGCGTTACAGCGGGCAGGTCGGCTTAGCGTGGGTTACGCCGCCGACGGTATCTGGATTGGCGGGCAGACCATCACGGTCATTAACGGCACTATTCAGGCATAAATAACGCGCGGGCCATCGTTTGGCCCGCCGCGCGCTATGCCCTTTTCTGCAGCTTCCACCGGTGGATAACTCACCCGAAGATTCGCACCGTCAGGCTCTGAAACGATACGTTAGCTGATCAGCAGGCTATAATTGGCAGCAGACGATTTATCAGAAGGAATAAAGAAGGATTCATGGCAGATAATCAACAATGTGACATCCAAAACAGTGAGCAGTCTGCGGATAAGCCGCTCATTGCGATAAAAACCGGTAATCATACCATCGACAAGTCCATTACTCGCGTATCACGACTGGTTAGCTGGTTCCAGGCTATTCCGGCGGTGGCGCACTTTTTACGGGCAGGGGAACGATTCAACGACCGCCTGGGTAGCCAGTTTGGCGCCGCGATTACCTATTTCTCATTTCTTTCACTGATCCCCATCCTGATGGTTTCGTTTGCCGCCATCGGCTTCGTACTTGCATCAAATCAAGATTTGCTTACCGAGTTGATTAATAAGATCGTCAGTAATATCAGCGATCCGTCGTTGGCGTCTACGCTGAAAAATACGGTGAATACCGCCATTCAGCAGCGTACCACCGTCGGGCTGACGGGGCTGCTGGTTGCCCTTTATTCCGGAATTAGCTGGATGGGGAACCTGCGCGAGGCGATCCGTGCCCAGTCGCGTGATGTCTGGGAGCGCGCCCCACAGGACCAGGAAAAAGTCTGGTTTAAATACACGCGTGACTTCATTTCGCTGATTGGCCTGATACTGGCGTTAGTGGTCACCCTTTCGCTGACCTCCATTGCCGGGGCTGCACAGGCGAGCATCGTGCACGCGCTAGGCCTGGAGAACATTGAATGGCTGCGTCCGGCGATGACGCTGATCGCTCTGTCGATCTCAATCTTCGCCAACTACCTGCTGTTTTTGTGGATTTTCTGGATACTGCCACGCCATAAGCCGCGTAAAAAAGCGCTGTTTCGCGGCACTCTGCTGGCGGCAATCGGTTTTGAGGCGATCAAATTTATTATGACTCTGACGCTGCCTAAACTGGCTTCGTCGCCTTCCGGTGCTGCCTTTGGTTCAGTACTGGGGCTGATGGCATTTTTCTACTTCTTTGCGCGGCTAATCCTGTTTTGTGCCGCCTGGATCGCGACGGCACAATACCAGAACGATGAGGAAGACGCGGAGCAGAGCTGATAGGCCAGAGGGTCGATCCTGAACCAGGGATCGGCCCTCTGCCGGAGCGCCAGCGGCCTGAAATCCCCCGCCCCAATGCCTTATTTTAGCAAGGCGCAGCTGTGGTCCTGTAGCTCCTCGGCAGAAGCCAAGTTCAGCGACAGGAGATGACGTTTCACCACCATCAGCACTCGTTTGCCGTCGCCCAACGCCGCGACGGCCATGCCATAACTGCCCATGTCATCACGGGCACCGGGTAGCTCATTCGCCAGACGAATAAACGGGCTGGTACGTTTAAATTCGTCACGCGTCACCACGCGCAGCTGATACTCATGCTCGCCGAGCTGATGGGTTTGCCATGTTGCATTCAATGTTGAGCTTAGCGCATCCAACCGCTGACGAATATCAGGGCGCAGGCAGGAGATATGAATATGAAGCTGATTTTGGCTACGTCCCCAGCGTGAATTAATGGCCAGCGAGTAGTTGCTATCGTCAATACGTACTCCGCGTTTCTCCTCCATAAAGTGACGTGCCCGCCAGGCTTCGGAAAAAAAATTAGGCGTGGCCGGATTCTGCAACTTTTGGCTTTCGATTCCGCTAATTTTGGCAACCGGCATCAATAAGAATTGCAGCGGGCCGTTTTGATCTTTCATCACCACATAACCGTTGGCAATATTAACCTGACGACAAGGCTCAGGGTGACCGTGGAACTGCTGTTCGGGAATGCATTGCTGACTAATAATCTGCCAAAGCTTGTCTGATTTACTATTATAATTCAATGCAATACAGAATAAAGATAGTGTTATCAGCCCGACGAAAACTATCAGAACGGTAATGACCCGTTTTCGCTTCTGCATCATTTCAAACCTCTACCCGATAATTGTTCACAATGTAAACCAAGCCAGGCAGAAAATCATGAAAAATCATTCTGCTTCAGCGAATTTATTGGAAACAATACGGCCATCCTATCCAGTTTAAGCACCTACCATTAAAAAAAAGAGCCGACGTTTGCCGGCTCTTATTAACTATGCGGAATAGAAAATAAATTTAACGCTTCATCACCTGATCGTATGTTCCCCCTTCTGCGAAGTGGGTTTTCTGCGCCTGTGTCCATCCACCAAACTTGCCATCAATGGTAAACAGCTTTACCGGTTGGAAGGTGCTGGCATACTTTTTGGTGACGGCTGCATCACGCGGACGATAGAAGTTTTGTGCCGCAATTTCCTGCCCCTCGGTCGAATAGAGATACTTCAGATACTCATCGGCCACTTTACGGGTTCCACGTTCATCAGCCACTTTATCGACCACCGAGACGGTCGGCTCAGCAAGGATAGATTCGCTCGGGGTAACAATTTCAAACTTGTCTTTACCTAGCTTGTTAACCGCCAGATAAGCCTCATTCTCCCATGCAATCAGCACGTCACCGATGCCGCGTTCGACAAAGGTATTGGTTGCGCCACGCGCGCCGGAATCCTGGACTTCAACGTTCTTGAATAGCGCCTTAACGTATTCTTGCGCTTTCGCCCGATCGCCGTGATTCTGATCCAGCGCCCATCCCCAGGCAGCCAGATAGTTCCAGCGTGCTCCACCGGAAGTTTTAGGATTTGGCGTAATGACGGACACGCCAGGCTTAATCAGATCCGGCCAATCGTGGATCTGTTTCGGATTGCCTTTACGTACCAGGAATACAATTGTGGAGGTATAAGGTGCGGAGTTGTCGGGCAGACGTTTGATCCAGTTTTTATCAATACGCCCACGTTCGGCAATTGCATCAACGTCTGACGCCAGCGCCAGGGTCACCACATCGGCTTTGATGCCGTTGATCACTGAGGTTGCCTGCTTACCGGAGCCGCCATGCGACTGACGGACGATCACATCGTCGCCGGTTTCCTGCTTATAGTGCGCGCTGAACGCTTTGTTATACTGTTCATATAGCTCACGGGTTGGGTCATATGAGACATTTAATAGCTGGATGTCCTTCGCCAGTACGCTGGTTGAGGCCAGTAACAGGGTAACTCCCACACTCCACTTATTCATTGCACGCACTCCCAAAGGTTTTATCTGTTATGGAGCGTGACACAAAGTATTGCACGTATTAAAGAATTAAAAATTAGTTGTCATAACCATATGGAATAAGGTTTTGCAGAGAAAAGGCGCTGATAACCAGCGCCTTATTTCCAATTAGTAAAGTTTCTTGGCAGTATCCAGCCAGTCACCTTTAAACGGACGCTTCATATTTTCAATCGCATCGATAATATCGTGATGCACCATCTTCTCGTTCTGAATGCCGACACAGCGCCCGCCGTACCCCTGTAACAGCAGCTCAATCGAGTAGGCTCCCATACGTGACGCGAGAATACGGTCGTATGCAACCGGAGCACCGCCGCGCTGGATATGACCCAACACCGTTGCGCGCGTTTCGCGTTTAGTTTCCTGTTCGATATATTTTGCCAGCTCGTCGATATCGCAAATATGTTCCGTGATCGCCACAATCGCGTGTTTTTTCCCTTTGGCGATACCGCCTTTGATCTCATTCACCAGCTCTTCACGCGTATAAGGAATTTCCGGCAGCACGATAAACTCACAGCCGCCGGCAATCGCCGCCGCCAGTGTCAGATCGCCACAGTAACGCCCCATCACCTCAACGATTGAAATACGCTGATGCGAGGATGAAGTATCACGCAGACGGTCTATGGCCTCCACCACGGTTTCCAGCGCGGTGAAATAACCGATGGTGTAATCCGTACCGGCCACGTCGTTATCGATAGTGCCCGGCAAACCGATACATGGGAAGCCCATTTCGGTCAGTCGCTTAGCACCCATATATGAACCGTCACCGCCAATCACCACCAGCGCGTCAATACCGCGTTTCTTCATGTTTTCAATGGCGACGCTGCGCACATCTTCATGGCGAAATTCAGGGAAGCGTGCCGAACCCAGGAAGGTACCACCACGATTAATCATATCCGACACGCTGTAGCGGTCGAGATTGATCATGCGGTCTTCATACAATCCCAGATAGCCATCATAAATACCGCAAACTTCAAGACCTTCGCTAAGGGCAGCGCGCACAACGCCGCGGATCGCAGCGTTCATGCCCGGAGCATCGCCACCACTGGTCAGTACACCGATTTTTTTGATCATGACAACCTCTGAACTTGTTGATGCAAATGATGAATTCTGGACGCCGTAGCGGGTCGACGTGCACGAAAAAGATAATCGACTCAATGAATAGCACTAGTATATCAAACCCTGCGGGACGAATTGATTCAGGTCTGGCAGTATTCGGCTATTTTTTTGCGCTTTCGCATCTTTTTGGCAGTTTTCGCGCCGTCGTTTTGTTGAAAACGGCTCACTGCCCGAATTTTCCCTGCCGTTCTTTCGCCACCACGGAGCGAGGATCCTGATGGATAATCACATCAGAACCTGGAAACTTGTGCAGCAGCGCCTGTTCAACCTGATCCGCCAGCCGATGCGCCTCACAGAGCGGCAGATGATCATCCATTTCCAAATGCAGCTGAATAAAGCGCGTCGGGCCGGACTGCCGGGTGCGAATATCATGCGCACCACATACGCCAGGCCAGGCTGCGACGATATCAACGATCGCCTGATGTTCTGCAACGGGTAAAGCGCGGTCGAGCAGCGCCTGTACGGCATCGTAGCCCATACGCAAAGCGCTATATAAAATCCAGACGCCAATGCCTAAAGCAAACAATGCATCGGCGCGCTGAAAACCATACCAGCTCAACGCCAGCGCCAGCAAAATAGCGCTATTCATCACCACGTCAGACTGATAGTGCAGCATATCGGCACGGATTGCCTGACTGCGAGTGTGGCGGACGACCCAACGCTGGAATGTGACCAGAATCAGTGTAGAAAACAGCGCTATCAGCGTAACGATAATCCCCACCAGAGGGGCTTTCATCTCTTCAGGAGAGGTTAAATGTTGTAAGCCGGTGAGGAACAGAAAGAGCGCGGAGCCACAGATGAACATGCTTTGTGCAAGTGCGGCAAGAGACTCAGCTTTACCGTGACCAAAAGTGTGTTCGGCGTCGGCAGGCTGTAAGGAATAGCGCACAACCAGCAGATTGGTCAAAGAAGCGGCAATATCGACCAGCGAATCCACCAGCGCCGCGAGAACGCTGACCGATCCGGTATACCACCAGGCAAAAATTTTAATAATCAGTAGCAGCGAAGCCAGTACCGTGGCAGCAATAGCCGCCGCAAAGACCTGCCGCGCATAGTTTGCATTCATAGCGGCTATCCACCCGATTGAGTCGGTTAAGTATACTGGATCTGCGATAAAAAAAACCCGCCATCATGGCGGGGTAGACGGGAATATGTTATCTGATGAATGGCAACATGTTGAATAATGGGTTTATTGCACACATTGCCGATATATCGATGACATCCCGCAACACTGACGATACGATTTTTTCAGCTTTTTGTAAGGTTTAATCAGCCGTACTTTCGTGCAAAGTTTTCATCTGAAGAGCACAGGTAGATGATAAATTCTATGAACGAGATAAACGCTGGTATAAAAGTCCAGCAGAAAATCAGATATAAGAAACCCTGACCGATTTTACCCAGATAAAACTTATGTACACCAAACCCGCCGAGGAACAATGCCAGCAATGCTGCTGCAATTCTGTTTTTGTCGCCGCTACCCGTATTCTGACCCGCACCGCAACCGGGGCATGCCTTAGCAGTACTGTGTATCTCCTTGCCGCAACCACGGCAAAAAACCATCCCAGACATAAACTCTCCTAATTTTTCAGACAAACGTATTATTTAACCGGCCTCAAGCCTAAGATTTCAGGCCGCCATCTAAATGATGAATTGCTGCGCTGATGGGTCATATTTTCTTTATATGGCGATAAGGTTTAACTGCTCATCGCTATCGTTAGCCGTGCGCATATTAAGATAAGTCTCATCATTAATCTATTCAGTTTCATCAGTTTTTCTAAATCTTCCGCACCAGTATGGGTGATAAATCATCACGTTGAGGTAGATTTCGGGACAAAGCCGCAATCCCGATACGCTGCGGGAAAGTCCTGAAAAGCGGGGTTAAAACAGGCACCCGATAAACGCGATTGACCTTGTAACGGAAGTGAGAAAGGCACAGGCAGACGGCGGTAACGTGTTATGGCGGTCTGATTCAGAAAGTAGCGATAGCGGACGATAAAAAAAACCCGCCATCATGGCGGGGTAGACAGGGATACGTCTATGGCAAGGAAAACAAGGATACTGTTTTAATGTTGCTAAGGAGTTCTATCGGAACTGCTGGCTGCCTGCAGCGGTGAGGAGAGCTGCATATTCGTCAACCTGCGCAGTTCATCAAGGCGCTGCTGATGTTTCTTGTTCAAAATGCCTTGCTGCTGAGGCGTTAACAGATGGTACATCTGGTTGCGAACCCTGGCCATCTCGACCTGGCGAACAACTTCAGCCTGTGCAATTTTTTTTGCCTGAGCCTCATAGGCCACCTGATCAAATTTATCTGCAATAATCAGTTCGTGCAGTTTCTCTAAATCGTTAATACTTATAGGAGATCGATCGTGCCTGCCCTGCTGCATCAGGTCACGCATCTGTTGACGCTGCTGTTCCGTCAAACTGATGCCATCAAACATGTGGTTTTGTGGAAATTGCCTCAGTGTACGGTTCGCTCCGTCATCCTGATGTGTCTCTTCAGTCGTCGCGGCGTTTGCAAACCAGGCGGCGAAGAGGATATATATCAGCGCCGGAACCACAACGACGGCAGTAACTTTGCGCATCGCTCACTCCCAGGTACGTTTCCGTATTTCGATTCAACAAAATCGAGTCTACGGTGCACGCTGCAAACATGCGTCAGGGGGTGTAAAACTACGTAAAGTGATAGATTGAGCGCATTCGTTCACGGTATTTTGCCTGCGGAGGGCAATAAAAAATGAATAAGATCTTGTTGGTTGACGATGACCGCGAATTGACTTCGCTACTGAAAGAATTGCTTGAGATGGAAGGATTTAACGTTCTGGTTGCCGGTGACGGCGAGCAGGCGCTGACGCTACTGGATAACAGCGTCGATCTGTTATTGCTTGATGTCATGATGCCAAAGAAAAACGGTATCGATACGTTGAAGGAACTGCGTCAACAACATCAGACGCCGGTCATTATGTTAACCGCGCGCGGAAGT
This sequence comes from Erwinia piriflorinigrans CFBP 5888, assembly GCF_001050515.1. Taxonomy (GTDB): domain Bacteria; phylum Pseudomonadota; class Gammaproteobacteria; order Enterobacterales; family Enterobacteriaceae; genus Erwinia; species Erwinia piriflorinigrans. The sequence continues at coordinate 83,518 of NZ_CAHS01000002.1, read as the reverse complement.
GAGCTGGACCGCGTACTTGGCCTTGAACTGGGAGCAGATGACTACCTGCCTAAACCTTTTAACGATCGTGAGCTGGTCGCACGTATTCGCGCCATTCTGCGTCGTTCTAACTGGAGCGAACAACAGCAGCATCACGACAACAGCTCGCCCACACTGGAAGTTGACCTGCTACGACTCAATCCAGGCCGTCAGGAAGCCAGCTTTGATGGTGAGACGCTTGATTTAACGGGGACCGAATTTACCCTGCTCTATCTGCTGGCCCAGCATCTTGGTCAGGTGGTCTCGCGTGAGCATCTCAGCCAGGAAGTGCTGGGCAAGCGCCTGACGCCCTTTGACCGGGCAATTGATATGCACATCTCCAACCTGCGGCGCAAATTGCCGGAACGCCAGGACGCCCATCCGTGGTTTAAGACGCTGCGAGGCCGGGGTTACCTGATGGTATCCGCAACATGATATCCAGCCTGACCACCCGTATCTTTGCCATTTTCTGGCTGACTTTGGCGCTGGTACTGATGCTGGTGTTAATGCTGCCCAAACTTGATTCGCGTCAGATGACGCCGCTGCTGGACAACGAGCAGCGGCAGGGCACGATGATTGAGCAACATGTTGAGGCGGAACTCAGTCAGGATCCGCCCAACGATTTAATGTGGTGGCGCAGGCTGTTTCGCGCCATCGACAAATGGGCGCCCCCCGGACAGCGACTGCTTTTGGTCACCAGTGAAGGGCGTGTGATTGGCGCGCAGCATAATGAAATACAGGTGATCCGTAATTTTATCGGGCAGTCTGATAACGCCGATCGTCCGCAGAAGAAAAAGTACGGCCGCCTGGAGATGGTGGGGCCGTTCTCCATTCACGATGGTGAAGATAACTATCAGCTGTATTTGATCCGTCCGGCAGGCAGTTCACAGTTGGACTTTATCAACCTGCTGTTTGACCGCCCGCTGTTGCTGCTGATTGTCACCATGTTGATTAGCTCACCGCTGTTGCTGTGGCTGGCATGGAGCCTGGCAAAACCCGCACGGAAACTGAAACATGCCGCCGATGATGTCGCGGCAGGTAACTTACGCCAGCGTCCTGAACTGGAGTCGGGACCACAGGAGTTCCTCGCAGCCGGTGCCAGCTTTAACCAGATGGTCAGCGCGCTGGAACGCATGATGAACGCACAGCAGCGCTTATTATCCGATATATCCCATGAGCTACGCACCCCGCTCACGCGACTGCAGCTGGCGACCGCCCTGATGCGCCGTCGTCACGGTGAAGGTAAAGAGCTGGGTCGTATTGAGATGGAAGCGCAGCGGCTGGACGGAATGATCAGCGACCTGCTGGTACTGTCGCGTACCCAACACAAAAATGCGCTGGTGAGTGAGGCGATCAAGGCTAACCACCTGTGGTCGGATGTTCTGGAAGATGCGCGCTTTGAAGCCGAGCAGATGGGGAAAATGCTGGAGATCCCCTATCCTCCCGGTCCCTGGCCGCTTTACGGCAACCCCAGCTCACTAGAAAGCGCGCTTGAGAACATTGTGCGCAACGCTCTGCGCTATTCGCACAGTAAAATCTCGGTCAGCTTTGCGGTTGATAAACAGGGCATTACCGTTCATGTCGATGACGACGGTCCAGGTGTTAGCCAGGAAGACCGCGAACAGATTTTCCGTCCATTCTACCGTACCGATGAGGCGCGCGATCGTGAATCTGGCGGCACTGGCCTGGGGCTGGCGATTGTCGATAACGCCATTCAGCAGCACCGTGGCTGGGTCAAAGCCGATAACAGCCCGCTGGGTGGTTTGCGCCTGACAATATGGCTACCGCTGTATACCACTCACAGTGATTAATTTGCTATCCTTCGGCCCTCGTTCCTGAGGGCCGCATCATGCTAAATATCGTTTTATTTGAACCCGAAATCCCGCCAAATACCGGAAATATCATCCGCCTTTGCGCCAATACCGGCTTTCAGCTGCATTTAATCGAGCCTCTCGGTTTCGCCTGGGATGATAAACGACTGCGTCGTGCCGGGCTGGACTATCACGAATTCGCCGCAATCAGGCATCATGCCAACTATGAGGCATTTGTCGCCTCGGAAGTACCACAGCGTTTGTTTGCTCTCACTACCAAAGGTACGCCTGCACACAGCGCGGTAAGCTATCAGGAGGGAGATTACCTGCTATTTGGACCCGAGACGCGTGGCCTGCCTGCCGGGGTGCTTGATACACTGCCGGCACAGCAAAAAATTCGCATCCCGATGATGCCGGACAGCCGCAGCATGAATTTATCTAACGCAGTTTCAGTGGTGGTGTATGAGGCGTGGAGACAGCTGGATTACGCAGGCGCAATATTGAGAGACTGAACCCTGTGGCAGCCAGTTCGCGTGCTGCTCGTGCAGAGAAGGTGACACAGACGCTAAATGCTTGACAAGGTCGGGCACAGCCCGACCCGCAAACGGTCAGCGAGTGAAGCCGCTTTCAGATCCCGTCACCAAACTCAAAACCTGGCACCATCCCATTGAAATGCTGGTCCATTTCCATCGATGGCTTGTCGCTGTCAGGCTTGCCGACGATACGAGCCGGAACACCCGCAGCGGTGGTATGCGGAGGCACAGGCTGTAACACCACTGAGCCCGCGCCGATTTTCGCACCGCGCCCCACTTCGATATTACCGAGGATCTTGGCACCCGCCCCGATCATTACCCCTTCGCGGATCTTGGGATGACGATCGCCGCTGGTTTTACCGGTACCGCCAAGAGTGACCGATTGCAGAATCGAGACATCGTCTTCAATGATTGCCGTTTCGCCGACAACGATGCCGGTTGCGTGGTCCAGCATAATGCCGCGACCAATTTTCGCCGCAGGGTGGATATCCACGGCAAAAGAGACGGAAATTTCGTTCTGCAAATAGACGGCGAGCGCTCGGCGGCCTTCGTTCCACAACCAGTGGCCAATACGATAAGCCTGCAACGCATGGAAGCCTTTCAAATACAGCAGCGGGGTGGAATACTTGTCCACTGCCGGGTCGCGCTGACGCACCGCCTGGATATCGCAGGCAGCGGAGATAATCATCGACGGATCTTGTCGGTAGGCGTCCTGAATCACTTCACGCACGGCAATCGCTGGCATAATGGGATTCGCCAACTTATTAGCCAGCATATAGCTCAACGCGCTTCCCAGGTCGTCATGTTTCAATAACGTGGCGTGGTAAAAACTGGCCAGCATCGGTTCACACTCAGCCAGCGCGCGCGCTTCTGTTTTGATGTCATCCCAGATCTGTTCAGGTTCTACGCACGACATGATTCTCTCCCCATAAAAAATGGCGTCCGATCAGACGCCACAGACGACTACACTGTGGATTCGGCTCAGCCGCCGTTATTTTCGTCCTTCCTTGAGCGCCCCAGCAGACTCAATGCTGCATCGCGCGCCTTTTTTCCGCAATAGAGAACCTGATAAATTTGTTCGGTAATCGGCATCTCAATACCGTAAGACTCTGCCAGTACTTTGACTTCTTTGGTATTGCGGAAACCTTCGACAACCTGCCCGATGGCATTCTGTGCGCCTTCAACATCAAAGCCCTGCCCCAACATCATGCCAAAGCGTCGATTGCGTGACTGATTATCTGTGCATGTCAGGACTAAATCGCCCAACCCGGCCATCCCCATAAAGGTAGCAGGATCGGCACCCAGCGCCGCGCCAAGACGGCTCATTTCTGCCAGACCACGGGTGATTAATGCGGTGCGTGCATTGGCACCGAAGCCAATACCGTCTGAGATCCCCGCGCCAATAGCGATAACGTTTTTAACCGCTCCGCCCAGCTGCACGCCGATAAAATCGGGATTATTATAGACGCGGAAGCTTTTGCCACAGTGCAGCAACTGCTGCAATTCTTCAGCAAACACGCTATCCGTTGCCGCCAGCGCAATCGCGGTTGGTAAACCCGCCGCCAGCTCTTTGGCGAAGGTTGGCCCAGAGATCACTGCCAGCGGGATATTCTCCCCGAGGATCTCACGCGCCACATCCTGCAACAATCGCCCGGTCTCTTTTTCCAGACCTTTGGTTGCCCAGACCAAACGCGAATCGGCACGCAGGTGAGGTTTTATTTGCTGCAAGACATCGCCAAATACGTGGCTCGGCACGACCACCAGCAAATCGCGACTGGCCGCAATCGCTGACGCAAGGTCGCTTTCGACTATCAGGGTGTCCGGGAAAGGCACATCGGGAAGAAAGGCCTGATGGCAACGGTCTGCCTGTAACTGAGCTTGATGCTGGGGATTATGCCCCCACAGCACCACCTTATGACCGTTACGGGCCAGCGTTATTGCCAAAGCGGTGCCGTAAGAACCGGCACCGATAACGCTCATCGCAGCATAAGCGTTACGCATTACGCGTCCTGCTGCGGCGCTGCACCTTCTGACTGCTGGAGATAATTCATAAACAGCGCGTCAAAGTTAACCGGTGCGAGGTTAAGCTGCGGGAAAGTACCACGCGCGACCAGACTGGTGATACATTCACGAGCATACGGGAACAGGATATTCGGGCAGTATGCGCCCAGGCAATGTGCCATCTGAGTCCCTTCAATACCGCCAATGGAGAAGATGCCCGCCTGCTGAACTTCACACAGGAATGCGGAATCTTCACCTACGGTCGCTGTCACCGTTACGCGCAGCACCACCTCATACACATCGTCAGCTAGCTGGCTCGACGCGGTATCAAGATCCAGTTTAACTTCAGGTTCCCACTCTTTCTGAAAAACCTGCGGTGCGTTAGGTGCTTCGAAAGAGACATCTTTGGTATAAATACGCTGGATCTGGAAAGACATCTCGGTGTTGTTTTGTTCTGACATGGTACTTGACCCTATGAGTTAATAATCCGTTACTGTGCGGCAACAATAGACAGGCAATACAGTGCGCCGATGCGCAGCCTTTCCCTATTTTAACAGCGGCTCAAGACCGTTACGACCGTCAAGAGCGAACAGGTCGTCACAACCACCAATGTGCTGCGCATTAATAAAAATTTGAGGAACCGTGGTACGGCCGCTGCGTTTTATCATCACTTCACGCATTGAGGCATCCCCATCGATCGGGATTTCCTGATAGCGGGCCCCTTTTTGATCCAGCAGCGCTTTCGCCCGATGGCAAAAAGGACAGGTTGCTTTGGTGTAGATCTCAACAGTCGCCATGTTCGGCCCTCCAAAAATGAATTGATCGCGGTTCTACGGTTTATTTGCCGCGAACCAATGGCAGGTTCTCGCTGCTCCAGCCTGAAACGCCATCTTTCAGTACGTACACCTGCTCATAACCTGCCGCATTAAGCTGCGCTGCCGATTCAACAGCAGAGGTGCCCGTGGCACAAGCCACGATCAGCGGCTGGGCTTTATGTTTTTCCAGCTCGCCAAAGCTACCTTTCTTGATATCTGCGGCCAGCACGTTAATCGCATTAGAAATATGGCCCTTGCGGTAATCATCACGCCCACGCACGTCTACTACCACGGCTTCTTCTTTGTTGATCAATCGAGTCGCTTCACCACGACTAATCACTTTTACTTTGGAGAACATGCCCTTAACGGTGGTGACGATCACCAAAACCAGCAGTACAACCCACGCCAAAGCTAAAATGGTGTGATTGCCTGCGAACTGCATAATATCTTGCATGAGGGGTAACAACTCCCGAAAGGGTTAATAAGCGAAAACAAGGCTTCTGAGTATACCTGCCAGTTGTGCCATGTACAGTCGAGAAGCCCTTCAGAGTTACGTTTTCTGCGGCAGATTACAAAAAAAAGTACCCGCTGGTTAAAACGGCTATCCTGTGATGACATCGTCACGTTCTGAAGCGGTTAATTGTTGCGCAGGCTCTCGAATTATCGCTCATGTGTTGACCGTCTGGCTGGTGACACAAATGCATTTGCTGTCGCACTTACCAGACTGGAATTGTTACCACCAGAAATAGAAAACCACGGTAAGACGGCTGGTAAGCGGCTGTTCATCGTGGAATAATCCGTAACTATGAGGGAAAAAGTAACGGTGTTACATTCATGGACCCCGCGTTATCCACAGACGAAAGCGCTGTCACTACGCGTAAGCTTGTCCACACTGGCCGCCAGTGCATTCTGCACGGGCGCACTGCTATTCTCTTTTTCTGTACAGGCCGTCGAAGACAGCAAATCACAGCTGCAAAGCATTCAGCAGGATATCGCGGCGAAAGAGAAAAGTGTACAGCGGCAAAAACAGCAACGCAGCGAACTGCTTGACCAGTTGCAAAGCCAGGAAAAAATCATCGCGCAGGCCAGCCGTCAGTTACGCGAGACCCAGAACATCCTCACCGCGCTTAATAAAGACATTGCCAGCCTGACCGCATCGATTAATCAACTTCAGCAGCAGCAAAAGCAGCAGGAAACCAGTCTTGGTGCGCAGCTAGATGCCGCATTCCGTCAGGGCCAACACAACGGTTTACAGCTGATCCTGAGCGGTGAAGCGAGCCAGCGTAGCGAACGCATACTGGCTTACTTCGGCTACCTGAACGATGCGCGGCAACAAGCCATTGAGGCGCTGAAGCAGACACGCAGCGACCTGGCGCAGCAGAAAACCAGCCTGGTCGATAAACAGGCGCAACAAAAATCCCTGCTCACACAGCAGCAGGAACAGAATCTGAAAATGGATGGAGCTCGTCAGGCGCGTAAGAAAACCCTGACAACCCTTGAGTCCTCTTTGGAAAAAGATCAGGCGCAGCTGGTTGAACTGCAACACAACGAAACGCGTCTGCGCGATAAGCTTGCCAAAGCTGAACGTGAGGCTAAGGCTCGGGCAGAGCAAGAAGCACGTGAAGCCGAAATCGTGCGCAAGCGTGAGGTGCAGGCCAAAAGTAAAGGGTCGACTTATAAACCCACCGAGAGCGAACGTGCGCTGATCTCACGTACCGGCGGTCTTGGGCGGCCAGCGGGTCAGGCGCTTTGGCCCGTTCGCGGTAACATTGAGCATCGCTTCGGTGAACAGTTACAGGGAGAACTGCGCTGGAAAGGGCTGGTGATTGGCGCACCGGAAGGCACCGAAGTTAAAGCGATCGCCGATGGTCGTGTGCTGATGGCCGACTGGCTACAAGGTTACGGCCTGGTGGTGGTGGTTGAGCACGGCAAAGGCGATATGAGCCTGTATGGCTACAACCAGAGCGCGCTGGTCAGCGTAGGGACGCAGGTGCACGCCGGGCAGCCCATTGCCCTGGTCGGCACCAGCGGTGGCCGTGGCACGCCGTCACTCTATTTTGAAATCCGCCGCCAGGGGCAGGCCGTCAATCCACTACCGTGGTTAGGAAGATAAGTGTTGATCCCACAACTGCAAAAACTCGGCCAGGCGCTGATTGCCCTCGCCATCACCAGCCCGGCTTGGGCGGGTAACCTTTCGATTGTCATTGATGATTTCGGCTATCGCCCAGCGCAGGAGCAGCAGGTATTACAGATGCCTGCCGCCGTTTCAGTCGCCGTGCTGCCCAACGCGCCGCACGCGCGCGAAATGGCCACCAAAGCCCACCAGAGCGGTCATGAGGTGCTGATCCATCTGCCGATGGCACCACTGAGCAAACAGCCACTGGAAAAAGACACTCTGCGCCCGGATATGTCTGCTGAAGAGATCGCACGAATTATACGTGAAGCCGCTGCCGCTGTGCCCTATGCCGTTGGCCTGAATAACCACATGGGTAGCGCGATGACCTCCAGCCTGCCGGGTATGCAGAAAGTGATGCAGGTGCTCAGTCACTATAACTTTTACTTCCTTGATAGTATGACTATCGGCAACAGTCAGGCGACCCGCGCAGCTGCAGGTACGGGCGTGAAGGTGGTAAAACGTCGGGTGTTCCTTGACGACAGTCAGAATGAAGCGGATATCCGCGTACAGTTTACGCGTGCGGTGCGCCTCGCCCAGCGCGACGGCTCGGCCATTGCGATAGGCCATCCTCACCCGTCCACGGTCAGGGTACTCCAGCAGATGCTGCCAACCTTACCCGCAGATATTACCCTGGTGCGCCCAAGCCAGTTGCTCAATGAAGCACAGCGCGTTAACCCGGCCCCTTTACCTTCAGACGGCAAGGCACGGCCGCTAAAACCGCGTAATCCATTCCGTGGCGGTTCAGTATGCCATGTCAAAGTGGTTCCGGTTCCGGCAACGCGGGCGCTGGAGGTTATCTCCGATAGCATTAAGAGCAATCAGATGGTGCAAGAGATATCCAGAAAACTTTCGGTGAAATTCCATTTTTAAACCGGGCCTGTTTCCACAACGCGTTCGCTGGCACGGATAAGGCGTGTTTTCCGCCACAGCGATTGGGCAGGTTACAGACTCCAACCACTGTCGACGCCGCGTGGAAATGTTATGATATGAACCATTCGCGTGTGGAGCGTCCTGTTTCACCCCACTGTTTAGGGTTATAGCTCATGATTATCGTTACCGGCGGTGCTGGATTAATTGGCAGTAATATTATTAAAGCGCTCAACGACAAGGGTCGCCCCGATATTCTGGTGGTCGACAACCTGAAAGATGGCACTAAGTTCGCTAACCTCGCGGACCTGAATATTGCCGACTACATGGATAAAGAAGACTTCCTGATTGCGATTCTGGCAGATGAAGACTTTGGCGATGTTGAAGCCGTTTTCCATGAAGGCGCATGCTCTTCCACCACAGAGTGGGATGGCAAATACATGATGGATAATAACTATCAGTACTCAAAAGAGTTATTGCACTGGTGTCTGGAACATCAGGTTCCCTTCCTGTACGCCTCCTCTGCGGCTACCTACGGTGGCCGTAATGCCGACTTCATCGAAGAACGCCAGTACGAGCAGCCGCTGAATGTCTACGGTTACTCCAAAATGCTGTTTGACCACTACGTGCGTGAGATTTTGCCGGAAGCACAGTCGCAGGTCTGTGGTTTCCGCTATTTCAATGTCTACGGGCCGCGTGAAGGGCACAAAGGCAGCATGGCGAGCGTGGCATTCCATCTCAATACCCAGCTGAAGAATGGCGAAAACCCGAAGCTGTTCGCAGGCAGCGACGGCTTTAAACGCGACTTCATCTATGTGGAAGATGTCGCCTCGGTGAATCTGTGGTTCTGGGAAAATGCCGTATCCGGCATCTTCAACTGCGGCACGGGCCGCGCCGAATCCTTCCAGGAAGTCGCCGATGCCGCGCTGAAGTATCATCAGAGCAGTGACATTGAGTACATTCCCTTCCCGGAAAAACTGAAAGGCCGCTATCAGGCATTTACCCTCGCCGATCTGACCAAACTGCGTGCGGCAGGCTACGATAAACCCTTCAAGACCGTTGCGGAAGGTGTCGCGGACTATATGGCGTGGCTCAACCGTAACGCGTAAGAGGCGGTTCGCAGATGAAAATTCTGGTTATCGGCCCTTCCTGGGTCGGCGATATGATGATGTCACAAAGTCTCTATCGCACCCTGAAAGCCGAAAATCCTGAAGCGGTGATTGACGTGATGGCACCCGCCTGGTGCCGTCCACTACTGTCACGCATGCCGGAAGTCAACGAGGCATTGCCGATGCCGCTGGGTCATGGTGCGCTTCAGATCGCTGAACGTCATCGCCTGGGCAAAGCGCTGCGCGCGACAGGTTATGACCGTGCCATCGTGTTGCCCGGCTCATTTAAGTCTGCTCTGGTGCCTTTTTTTGCCGCCATTCCACGCCGCACCGGCTGGCGTGGCGAGATGCGCTACGGTCTGTTGAATGACCTGCGCGTATTGGATAAAACCGCCTTTCCACTGATGGTGCAGCGCTATGTGGCGTTGGGGTATGACAAAGCCAATATCCGCAGCGCGAACGATCTGCCGCTGCCGCTGCTGCGGCCTGAGCTTAGGGTACTGGACGCAGAAAAACAGACCATCCTCAGCACCTTTGAGCTGGACAATCAGCGCCCGATCATCGGTTTCTGTCCCGGAGCGGAATTTGGCCCGGCTAAACGCTGGCCGCACTATCACTACGCTGCGCTAGCGCAACGTCTTATCGGGCAGGGTTATCAAATCCTGCTGTTCGGCTCTGCCAAAGACCATGAGACCGGCCAGCAGATCCTGGCAGGCCTGCCGGAAGACGCACAGCAACACTGCCGCAATCTTGCCGGTGAAACCCAGCTTGAACAGGCCGTGATCCTGCTTGCCTGCTGTCACGCTATCGTCAGCAATGACTCCGGGCTGATGCATATCGCCGCTGCGCTGGATCGCCCGCTGATTGCACTCTATGGCCCAAGCAGCCCGGACTTCACTCCGCCGCTGTCTGAAAAAGCACGGGTTATCCGTTTAATTACCGGCTACCACAAGCTGCGCAAAGGGGATGCTGATGAGGGCTATCACCAGAGCCTGATCGATATTACGCCAGAACGGGTCATGGCCGAGCTGGATATGCTTCATCCCAATTCAGGAGTTTGAATGCGGGTTCTGATGATCAAAACCTCCTCGATGGGGGACGTACTTCACTCACTGCCTGCACTCACCGATGCGATGCGGGCCATTCCCGAGATCCGTTTTGACTGGGTGGTGGAAGAAGGCTTTGCCCAGATCCCTTCCTGGCATCCTGCGGTAGACCGCGTGCTGCCGGTAGCGATACGCCGCTGGCGCAAACACTGGTTTGGCAGCCAGGTGCGTGAAGAGCGTGTGGATTTTAAACGTGAGCTTCAGGCGCGTGAATATGACGCCATCATTGACGCCCAGGGCCTGATTAAGAGCGCGGCGCTGGTCACTCGCCTGGCAAAAGGCATAAAACATGGTGCTGATAGCCGTAGCGCCCGGGAACCTTTTGCCAGCTGGTGGTACGACAAACGCTATGAAATCAGCAAACAGCAACATGCGGTTCAGCGTACCCGGGAGCTTGTTGCCAAAAGCCTGAACTATCCGCTGCCTGCCACAATGGGTGACTATGCCATCGCCCAGCATTTTACGCAGACGTTGCCCGATTCAGCCAACCCGTATCTGGTGTTTCTGCATGCCACCACTCGCGATAACAAGCATTGGCCGGAAAGCCACTGGCGCGAGTTAATCGCTTCAATGCAGCCTGCGGGTTTGCAAATCAAACTGCCGTGGGGGGCCGGACATGAATATCAGCGCGCGCTGCGGCTGGCAGAAGGCTTTGACTTCGTTGATGTTCTGCCAAAACTGACGCTGGAGCAGGTGGCTGGTACGCTAGCCGGTGCGCGCGCCGTGGTATCGGTTGATACCGGGCTGAGCCACCTTGCTGCCGCCCTCGACCGCCCTAATATTACTCTGTACGGCCCAACCGATCCGGGGCTGATTGGTGGCTATGGTAAAAATCAACAGGCGCTGATCTCACCCGATAAAAATATGGCGACACTCACCGCTGAAATAGTTCAGGCAGCGCTGCAACAGGTTATCGCATGAAAAAACTCCATATTATCAATTTGGCAAAAATGGGTGGTGTCGAGCGCCTGTTCCTGCAATACATCAATGAAACCACTGATGGCAGCAATGCGGTAATCTGTGTCAGTCACGATATTGGTGAAGAAATTAAGCGCCAGATGCCGCAACAAAAAGTGACCTTTGCGACGCGATTATTCAATACGTTACCGCTACGCTGCCCGCAATTTTTACGTAAGTTTCTGCTGCAATGGAAAATATTCAAAGCCACTGCCGATGTCATCATTGTCTGGGACCTGATCCCCGGACTGGCTGCCAAGCCTAAACGCGGCAAGCTCCTCTATTACGATCACGGTTGTTCATGGCGCTATGCCGACAACGCAAAAACCCGTCGCTTTTTTGCCATGCTGGACGGCGTCATTTCAGCGTCACATGCCTCAAAAAGAGTCATGGAATTACGCTTCAACCTACCCTGCCCTAACCCGGTGGTGCTCAACCGGATTAAAACCCCGGACAGCATAAGCCAGCAACCGAAAGCACCACATATCCCCCTGCGACTGGGTTCGGCATCGCGTTTAGTCAGCCTGAAAGGGATTAGCGTGTCGCTACTGACACTCGATGAATTAATCCGACGGGGTCATGACGTTGTCATGGAGATTGCCGGAAAGGGCCCGGACAAGGAGGCCTTTGAAACTTTGGTGCAGAAGTTACAGTTGAGCGATCGCGTCACCTTTACGGGATTTCAGCATAACGTGTCAGATTTCTTTAACCGCACGGATATTTACATGAGCACCCCTGTTACGGAGCCTTTCGGTCTGTCTTGTATGGAAGCCCTGTATTACGGCGTCCCGGTTATTTTCCCGCTGGTTGATGGTCAGCCAGAAGCGGTAATCGATGGCGTGTGCGGGTTGGGGATCTCGCCAAAGGTGTCGGTAACAGAACACCACACACTTTCAGGGCTTCACGTTGATTTCCCCTATGACGTATACGATCCGGTGAATGACGCGATGGTTTCACCGAAACTGCTATCCCATATTGAATGTGCTGATGCCGTAGAGAAATTGATGGTGGCAGAGACATATCGTCAATTCAGCCTTAATGCACAGAATTACTCTATACAATCATTAAACTTTGATATGTTTAAGAAAGAGTTTGATAAAACACTCAACCTTTTTACCGGACAGTCATTTTAGGATCGCCGTTATTATGTTGACAAAAAGAAGTCCGCATCCCGTTTTTAGCTATCTGATTTATACATGTTGTGCGATTGCTTTTGCTACCGTTCCTTTTGGTCTGAAATTCGGCACGGATATATTTTATGTTGCAAGTTATCTTTCATTTATCGCGATCGTTTTAAACATAAGATATTACACACGAGATAAACTCAAGTTTATTGTCTCATTGTTATTTCTTGCGTTCGGTTTAGGAACGATATTCTGGCTTGTTGCTGTTAAACAACAAGGGCCTTATATCAATGTTTATCGCGCTTACATGTCAACAGCACGCCTGATTATCGCCATGTCGGTGATTAGCCTGGTCGCGCTGAACGAGCGTATTGCCATGCAAAAAATAACGCTCGTCGTCAGTATCGCCGTTGGGCTGCTGGTTAACACCTACGCACTCTATCAGGGGCTATGGCTGCTTCAGTCCAGAATAGAATTAAATTTTGACCGCACAACGATTGTTGCTTATCTGTTGACGGCCATTAGTCTGGTGATGATGCAGTCGATTATGATGCTTAAAATCCGCTTTCGCCTGTTTTTTTATATCGCCGCATTTATTCTCACCTGTTCATCCATTATTCTCACCGGTACTCGTGCTGCGATGATCGCTTATCCAGCGCTTATTTTGCTCACCGTCATTGTGACAAAAAACATTATTCCGATACGTCATAAATTTGCCATTATTCTGTTAGTTCCTGTCCTTCTCGCTTCAACAGGTCTGCTATTTAAAGATATGGTGATGAGCAGGATCAATGATTTTGAACAAAACGTCGCAGCAGTCAATGATACTCAGTCAGAAAACTCGGTGTTCTCACGCGTATGGATGCAGATTGTCGCGATACGCACAGGCAATGAGGCTCCATTTGGTCAGTCTGCTGAGCAACGCGCCAGTGAAGCATTAGAGATCATTAAAAACGACCCACAACTTTATAACGCCCAACGTTATCTGACCGTACATATGCACAATGAAATCCTGGAAACCTGGTCATTAAAAGGCGCCTGGGGGGTTATGCTGCTATTAGCATTTTATGGCAGCCTGATGCTGCTCTCTTTCAGGCAGCCGCGTAATTCGATGCTGTTTGGGGTGACTGTGGCGTTGGTTGTCTATGGATTGAGTGACGTTATTTTCTTCAGTACAGAGGCAACGGCAACATTCTTATTAGCCATTATTGCCAGCTTCCTTTCCGCGAAAAAACCGCATACCGCGACGGGGCAGCCAACATGTTAGCCCCCAGTCCGCTGCTCAGCATCATTGTGCCTTTTTTTAATAATGAGGCGTTTGTTATCCCCTGCCTTGAGTCTCTGTTCAGCCAAATCGACAAGGATATTGAAGTTATCCTGATCAACGATGGCTCGACAGATAACTCTGCTCATCGGGTTTCGCAATATATTGCCCGCTATCCTGACGTCCAGGTTCACTACATTTCACAACAGAATTCCGGTATTGCCCGTACACGCAATGTCGGTATACAACAGGCCAGCGGGCGCTATATCACTTTTCTTGATGCGGACGACATATTAAGCCCTCACTATGTTGAAATACTCAAACCCGTTTTACTTTCAGGTCAGTATGACCTTCTTGATTTTGATTATCAGCGCTTTACTCACGCTCTGCCTGAAATCCATCAAGAAGAAGCGGTTCGCATCAATGAATATGACGTTAAAAAAAAGGGCGTAAGCTGCCTCGAACCTCTTTTTACCCGGTCGATGTGGCACCTCTGGAACCGGGTATATCAGCGCGAACTGTTAGATGGGGAGCGTTTTGAACCCGGGCGGCGCTACGAGGATGTTATCTTCACGCCGTTCATTTATTTTAAGAGTGAAAGAATCGCTCATCTCGATCATACGCTCTATTTCTATCGCGATAACTCTCAGGGGATTACCAGGAATGTAAAACCTGAAGATATTGAAGATATGCTTTTTGCGATAAACAAAATGGTGCGCTTCGCTGAAGATAAAACGGAAAATAGCGCACTAAAAAACCTCGCGGCGTGGATGATCGTTAACTGTTTTGGTGAAGTAAAGAGTCTCACTAAAGCCGTATATGGTTACTACCATTATAGTAAACATACCATTGCCTCTTTGCAGCAGGCTGCGCGCCTTTGCGCCGGCACCTCGGTACCGGCAAAAAAGATCTGGCAAATGCGCCACCCTCAGGTGGATATGTTGTTTTCCAAAATCCGCCTGACAGGCAAAAAATAGTGCCAGGCGCCGTCAGGATGTTCTGAGATCCAGTCCTGCAAGCCTCACGGCTTCGTCGTACACGCGTTGAGGCTGAATAACACCTACCGGGCTTTCTGCTTCCAGTGCCATGGTAAATCCACTGCGGGAAGCATGAATAATACAGTGAAGCTCATTGTCCTGGATCGGCCCGGTAGTGCGCGGGTCGGCGGTGACAAACAGGCTGATGGTTTTGACTTTCAACGCCACGGCAAGGTGTAACGGCCCCGTGTCACCGGTTACCAACACATCAAAACCGTCAATAAGCGTAATAAGCTGCTGTAAGCCGGTTTTGCCAATACGATCGTCGACACGGGTACGAGTTTCGTCATCCACCTGGGCCATAAATTGCCGGGCTTTACTTTCATCCCCCCCGCCACCAATCAGCACTATCTGCACATGACCATGCCGTGCAACCAGCTGCTCCGCGAGTTTGACGTAGTGTGAGACGGGCCAGCAGCGGGATTCCGTTGAAGCGCCCAGCTGAAAACCAATCGTTGTTTTCAGAGGGTCTCTGATACCCGCCTGATAAGGCGCGGGAATAAACATGGTGGGATCGTCACTACGGCATCCCAGAATGGAAATTAACTCGAGCTTACGACGGATGAAATGGCCGTAGTAATGGAAAATATAGTTAGTCAGCCACTGTTCAAGCCCGCTGATCCCCGAACTGTAATTATCCCTTATCACGTATTTGGCCCCAGCCATCACCGCGCTGATCACGTCATAAGGCAGGTGTGAATGTAGGATAACCGCTAAATCAGGCTGATGCTCACGCAAAGACTTCAGCAAGGGTGAGAGGGTCTTTATTTTACTGTTCCAGTAAACGATACGGTTATAATCTGTCCCCCCTTCGACCAACTCACGGTTTTTTTCGTGCACCACCAGCGTTATATGTGCATCAGGGTATCTTTGACGTATTGCACGTATCGCTGGCGTATTGAACATGAAGTCGCCAAGCGCGGTGGTTGAATAGATAACAATATTATCGAACGGGAGAGCTGCGTCGAAGTTTTCCTTGTTTTCCAGGCGTCCGTGCTTGACGGTATATTTTTTCAGAAACCAATTAGTGAGATTGATCTTCCATTTCTTCGACATGTTAATTCACTTTCTTCTGATAATATTCTGACAATGTCATACCTACTGTTCGCACATGCAGCCAGGCGAATAGCTGCTCCAGATCCTGATACAGCACGTCGATATCGTCTTTGGTCTTAAATGTCGGGCTGCCGCCAGGCATAAATTCGGAGGAGTGCAGCATAAACTCGACGTAATCGCTGCCGTCTGCCAGCGTCTTCTCCGCAACCTGGATCATCTGTGCTGCATTCCCGCCCATCGGACGTAACCAGTGCACTGAAGGGCTACGCCGTTTACCGCGCAGGCGGTCGTAGACCGATTTCACCTGATTCATGAACGGTGAATGCTTGTATTGAATGCTCATCGGCACTTCGAGCAGCGCAGAGTTCCCCGCCTTCGAAATATCCTGTGGATCGATAAAGTAGGCACTGTCGGGAAAATGCTGATAATTCGTGCCGCCGTTGCCTTGAGGGTCTCCGGGAGAAAACTGCCAGTTCACTCGCGGGGTAACAGAACAATCCACCTGATATCCCTGATCAATCAGTAACTGCGCATAAAAGGCATTAAACGCCCAGCGCCCGGCACGATGGCTGCGCATTTTCACCTGTAGGGTATCTTCCAGCAGGCGAGTCATATAGATGACCTTTTCCCTGATGTTATCCTCTGGGTATTCAATCAGATAAGGCTTATGCCGCCAGTCATCACCCGTGAGGTCATACAGCGGTGGGCTGTTCCAGGCATGCAGGTGCATACCAATCTCACCGCTGTTACGAGCGATAACATCCCGCGCGAACTCAACGTACGCCGGGTCAACGGCCATCTCGTAGTTGGTTAGCCAGGTGGGTTTAAACGCATATTTCTCGCACAGTTGCTGAAATCGTGGCAAAAAACGGGTATTTTCCGTCATGATCCGATCATGATTTTGCCAAAGGTTATCGCCTTCGGTATCGATGGTGATGATAAACGCGGGCTTACCCATTTTCCGTCCTGAAAGATGCCTTAGATGCGGGTTATGTTACGTAGCGAACGCCGATTGCGCAAAATTATTCTGCCATCCGTTAAGGCTGCCGATGCGGCGCTAGCCACGTCCCGGTGACTGCTTTAGAATCAGGGGCCGGTTTACTGAACAGCGATATAGCATGAAACATTCGGACCTGCCGCTTTCTCCCCACCAGCCTGAACGCATTCTGGTGATCAAATTCCGCCACCACGGCGATATGCTACTCACCACCCCGGTGATCCGCTCGTTGAAAGCGGCCTGGCCTGAAGCCAAAATCGATGTCCTGCTGTATGAAGAAACCCGGGCCATGCTCGCCTGTCACCCGGATATTCACCAGATTTATGCTATCGACCGGACATGGAAGAAAAAAGGCGTGCGCTTCCAGCTCGGCCAGGAGTGGCGGCTGCTAAAAACCCTGAGGCAACAAGGTTATGACCTGGTGGTTAACCTGGCAGACCAGTGGCGAAGTGCCATCATCACGCGCTTTACCGCCGCTCCGCTTCGGCTGGGCTTCAATTTTCCTAAACGCCAGGGCGCGCTCTGGCAGCGTTGCCATACGCATCTGGTGGCCACCGAGCAACATCAGAATATGCATACCGTCGAGCAAAATCTCTCGCTGCTTCTCCCGCTGGATCTCGCCGCTATCGACAGCACGGTGGGAATGCACTATTCGCAGGCAGATTACCAGGCCGTTCGCCAGCGGCTCAACGGCACAGAGAAATACATTGTGGTACAGCCAACCTCGCGCTGGTTTTTTAAATGCTGGAGCGAAGAGAAATTCGCCGCCGTGTTACGGTCTCTGCATGATGATGGACATACTATCGTGCTGACCTCCGGCCCCGCTGGCAAAGAGCTGGATATGGTGAAAAACATCATCAGCCTTCTCCCGTCTGACGAGAATGTCATTTCGCTGGCAGGCCAGCTGACGCTGAACCAGCTGGCCGCGCTGATTGACCAAGCCCGGCTGTTTATCGGCGTGGATTCGGTGCCGATGCATATGGCCGCCGCGCTAAAAACACCCTGTCTGGCGCTGTTTGGCCCGTCAAAACTGACGTTCTGGAGCCCGTGGCAGGTTAACGGTGAGGTGATTTGGGCTGGTGATTTCGCGCCGCTGCCAGACCCGGACAATGTCGATACCAAAACCGAGGAGCGCTATCTTGATGCTATCCCGGTGGAAACCGTACTGAATGCAGCCAGGAGGTTATTAGCATGAGGCCCATTCGACTGGCGATCGTCCGGCAGAAATACCGCCCTGACGGCGGCGCTGAGCGCTTCATCGCCCGCGCCCTGGAAGCCCTGGACCAGCAGGCGCTGGACCTGAATGTGATTACCCGTCAGTGGCAAGGCGAACGTCAGGCCAACTGGCATCTTCACCTGTGCGACCCGATAAAATGGGGACGCATCAGCCGCGAGAGCGGCTTTGCCCGTGCTGCGCGCGCGCTTTGGCAGCGAGAAAATTTCGACATTGTTCAGAGCCACGAGCGTATTGCCGGTTGCGATATCTACCGTGCCGGAGACGGCGTCCACCAGCGCTGGCTGGAACAGCGTTGCCGTCTGCTTCCTGCGTGGCGTCAAAAACTGCTGCTAACTAACCGCTACCATCGCTATGTGATGGAGGCAGAGCGGGCGATGTATCAGGCTCCTGAACTGAAAGCGGTGATCTGCAATGCGCAGATGGTCAGGCAGGAAATCATTGCGCGGTTCGGCGTCGCCAGCGACAAAGTTCACGTCATCTATAACGCGATTAATACCAGCCAGTTTGTGCCGGTGGATGAGCAGCAGCGTAGTCAGATAAGAAAGCAGCTCTCCCTGCCGCCCGCTGCCAGCCTGCTCATCTATGTCGGTTCTGGTTTTGAACGTAAAGGGCTGGCAGCGGCGATCCGTGCGCTGGCAGGCACTAATCGCTACCTGCTGGTAGTGGGTAAAGACAAGGCGGAACGGCAGTATCGGGCGTTGGCCAGTGAACTCGGCTGCGCCGATCGGGTGATATTTGCCGGCATGCAGGCAGATACGCGTGCATGGTATCAGGCAGCAGACGGGCTGCTGCTGCCAACGCTGTATGACCCCTTCCCGAATGTGATCCTTGAGGCGATGGCCTGCGGCCTGCCGGTCATTACCTCTGACACCTGTGGCGGGAGCGAGTTTATTCGTCCCGGCGAAAACGGCTACATCTGCGATGCGCTGGATATCGCCGCCCTGCGTGATGCCATTATGGCGCTACCCGAACAGGCCAGCGGCAGTCAAATGGCCGTCCATGCCCGCGAGCAGGTGATGGGATCAACCCCCCAGCGCTTATCTCAACAGCTGATTTCTCTTTATCAACAGATTCTGGATTAACCCATGCGTATCTTGATGATTATCGACGGACTACCCGGCGGTGGAGCCGAGAAAGTGGTGCTGACACTGTGTGAAGGCATGCAGCGAATGGGGCATCAGGTAAGCCTGTTTTCACTGCGTGATGTCTGCAATTATCCCCTCCCTGAAGGTGTGGACTATCAGGTAGTGGAAAGTCATAGCCGCTTGCCCTGGCGCAAACTCACCGAGCTGTCGCGCCGCGCTGGCGCACTAGATCGTGCCGTGGCGCAAAGCGAAAAACAGGGTGGTGAATACGATCTTATTTTCTCCCACCTGCACAAAACTGACCGCATTGTCGCTCGCACTAAACGCCTGTCGGCGAAGAAGGTATGGTTCTGCATCCACGGAATTCTCTCCACGTCCTACCTCGGACATCGACGCGGCCTCGACCGCTGGCTGAAGCAACGTAAGATTGCCCGGGTTTATCAGGGAAGAAATATTGTCGCGGTTTCTCAAGCCGTGGCGGATGACTTAACGTGCAATCTGCCCATCGTGCCGGGTCGACTGGCGGTCATTAATAATCCTTTTGATATTGATCACATCCTCTCTCAAGCGGCTGAATCTTTTGCCCTGGAAGGTGAACCCTGGCTGATCCACGTTGGCCGTTTCCACCCGCACAAACGTCACGACCGTCTGCTACAGGCTTATGCCGAATCCGGCATTCTGGCCAAATTGGTGCTGGTGGGAACCGGGGATAAACAGCAGATCGATACAGTAAAAAAGCAGGCAGAACAGCTGGGTATTGCTGAACGGGTTATCTTCGCCGGGTTCCAAAGCAACCCTTATCCCCTGATCAAACATGCAGCAATGCTGATCCTCAGTTCGGACAGCGAAGGTTTCGGTAACGTGCTGGTTGAAGCTTTACTCTGCGGAACACCGATCGTCAGTACGCGCTGCCCCGGTGGGCCGGAAGAGATACTGCAACGAGCCGGGATGGGCAATGCACTGGCGGAGTTAGACAGCTCTTCGCTGGCGGAAAAGATGGCAGAAATCTATCATTCCCCGCCTCAAATCGACAGGCAACAGCTGATGAGCTACGATTTGCAGCCCATCTGCCAGCAATATTTAACCCTGAAAGGCTAAAGGCGATTCAGACTGTGCCAAACCTCGTCCACGCTGACGTCTACACAGTCTCCCGACGGCGTTTGCAAGATCTCATGCTGACCGGACCACGGACGCCAGACTTTCCGGTCAGTATCACCAAACAGCACCACCTGCTTTTTGTTCACTGCGGCGGCCAGATGCATTTGCCCGCCGTCACTGCACAACACCCGCTCACAGCATTCATAAGCAGCCACCAGTTCGCGTATCGACGAGGTGGGATAGAGCGATATGCGTGAACTAAGGCATGCGGCATGGAGTTGTTCAGCCCGGTGCAGATCGCCAATATCATCCGGAGCCAGCGTACCTTGGGGTGACCAGAATATCAGCACGCTGCCGTGGCTATTTTCCTGCAAATAGCGCCGGATGATTTCGGCGTAGCGTTCCAGCGGCCAACGACGTTTTGCACTACGGCTACTGATATGTACCGCAAGCCCCGGACGTTCGCCGGGATGCAGGCTATCGATTCGGCTGATAGCCTGCTGCCGCTCCCAGTCGGTCAGCCAGATACGCACTTCGGGTATGGGGGTCTGCTTGTCAGAAATGGCAGAAAGATAGCTGAATGTGAGTTCTACCTGATGCTCACCGCGAAAATCAGCGCGACGAAACGGCACGCTAATCGCCCGGTCCCCGGTATCTGCGCCGATAATGTGCTTCGCACCCGCCATTTTTGCCAGGCGTACACTGTATTTACAGGGTTGTGGATTAGCCAGAATCGCCGCATCAAAACGAATACGTCGTAACTTCAGAAACATCTTGAGGCGCTCGATGTGAACGCCCAACTTCGCCAGTTTACCCGCAGCGTGTTTTGCCTTGCGGTAGATAAAGGTCTGTTCAATATGTGGATTATTTTTCACCACATCCTGGGACACACTATTGATTAACAGATAGATGTTAGCATCAGGAAAAGCGGTTTTTGCGCCTTCGATCAACGGCGTGGTGCAAACCAGATCGCCAATATTGTCACGCCGTATAATCAAAATATTCTTCATTGCTGTTCTGGTCTCAATACTTTCTCGCCAGCAGTGTCCGGCAGATTAACTTGGAGCTCATTCTTAATAAGAGATCCAAATGCGTTTAAAAAGCGCCATGAGCGCCTTACGAAGAGGGTCAATGTCTTTATGCCAGATCTTGAGACAGCACAAATAACTAAACTGCACACGAAAAGCAAAAAAACTTTTTGACCAACGCGGTTGCCCGCCAGCCACGCTTAATGCTCGTCCACAGGGAATACCGTCACGGTAAAGAAGACGAGTCAGACTCTATAAGATGAAGTAGTGTGAGCCGGGGTCACTTATCTGCTAACATGCCATATTGTTTTTCGGCTTTCTGGACGCAAGTCTTTGCCCACCTGAAATCACTGTGATGACGACCATTTATACCGCCTTGCTGTATCTCCTTCAGCCTTTTATCTGGCTTCGCCTTTGGCTACGCGGCCGCAAGGCCCCTGCCTACCGTAAACGTTGGGCTGAACGTTATGGCTTCTGCGCAGGCAAAGTCAAACCGGACGGTATTCTGCTGCATTCAGTTTCGGTCGGCGAAACGCTGGCCGCCATCCCCCTGGTGCGGGCATTGCGTCATCGCTACCCCGATCTCCCCATTGTGGTCACGACCATGACGCCAACCGGCTCAGAGCGTGCCAGTTCGGCGTTTGGTAAAGATGTCCATCATGTTTACCTGCCTTACGACTTGCCCGGTGCCATGAACCGCTTCTTTGACACGGTTCGCCCACGGCTGGTGATCATTATGGAAACCGAGCTTTGGCCCAATATGATTACTCTGTTACATGCGCGCAAAATCCCACTGGTGATTGCCAATGCCCGCCTGTCCGAGCGTTCTGCCAGGGGTTATCAGAAAATTGGTAAATCGATGAAGCGTCTGCTGCAACGCATTACGCTGATCGCCGCACAGAACGAAGAAGACGGTGAACGTTTTATTGGTTTGGGGGTTAAACGCGTTCAGCTGGCGGTGACCGGCAGCCTCAAATTTGATATTTCGGTCACGCCGGAACTGGCGGCTCGCGCCGTGACGCTGCGTCGCCAGTGGGCACCGCACCGCCCGGTATGGATCGCTACCAGCACTCACGAGGGGGAAGAGAGCATTATTCTGGACGCGCACCGCAAACTGCTTGAGCGCTTCCCTAATCTGCTGCTGATTCTGGTGCCCCGCCACCCGGAACGTTTCGAAACGGCCCGTATATTGACGCAAAAGAATGGATTAAGTTACATCCTGCGTAGCAGCGGCGAGATCCCTTCCACCAGTACCCAGGTGGTGATTGGCGATACGATGGGTGAGCTGATGTTACTGTATGGCATTGCCGACCTGGCCTTTGTCGGAGGAAGTCTGGTGGAGCGTGGCGGGCACAACCCATTAGAGCCTGCTGCCCACGCCATTCCGGTGTTAATGGGCCCGCACACCTTTAATTTCAAAGATATTTGTGCCCGGCTGCAACAGGCTGACGGCCTGATCACCGTCACCGATGCCGATTCACTGAATAAAGAGATTGATACGCTGTTAACCGATGAAGACTACCGTCTTTATTATGGTCGACACGCGGTAGATGTACTGCATCAGAACCAGGGCGCACTGGGACGCCTGCTGCTGTTACTTGAACCTCACCTGCCACAGCGGAATCATTAAATGAGCACACGTCAGAAGCTGTCGGTAGTGATGATTACCAAAGATGCGGCAGACATACTGCCGGAGTGTCTGGAGTCAGTCAGCTGGGCGGATGAGATTATTGTACTCGATTCCGGCAGCAGCGACGCCACCCCGAACATTGCCGCCCGTCATGGGGCAAAGGTTTATCACTCCAGCGAATGGCATGGCTATGGCAAGCAGCGCCAGCTCGCACAGAGCTACGCCAGCCACCCGATGATTTTGATGATCGATAGCGATGAGCGCGTCACTCCGGGTTTAAAACAGTCTATTGAGAAGGTGCTGCAACAGCCGCCGGCAGAAGTGGTGTACAGTTTTTCGCGCAGCAATCTGTTCCTCGGACGGTTTATGCGCCACAGCGGCTGGTATCCGGACCGCGTCATCCGGCTTTATCCACGGCATTTCCGCTACAACGATAGCCTGGTTCATGAATCGCTGGAAACAGCGCGGGCAAAAACCGAGCGACTACACGGTGACCTGCTGCATCTAACCTGTAGAGATTTTTCCGCCTTCCAGTGGAAACAGTTTGCCTATGCCGAGGCATGGGCAAAACAGCGCCATCAGCAGGGAAAACGTTGCGGTATCGCGGCCATTTTCGGCCATACCGCTGGGGCATTTATCAAGACGCTGGTACTGCGTGCTGGCTTTCTTGATGGCAAACAGGGCTGGCTGTTGGCGGTAGTTAACGCCCAATATACCTTTAATAAATACACGGCCCTGTGGGCTCTCAATCATGCATCAAGGAGCGGCAGACTATGAGCACCAAAGCCATCTATCCCGGCACCTTTGATCCGATGACCAACGGACATCTCGACATCGTGACACGCGCTGCGCGGATGTTCGATCGCCTCGTGCTGGCAATTGCAGCCAGCCCCAGCAAAAAACCGATGTTCTCACTTGATGAGCGAGTCGCGCTGGCAAGTGAAGTCGTTGCGCATTTGCCGAATGTTGAAGTCGTGGGGTTCAGTGAGTTGCTGGCTAACTTCGCCAAAGCACAGCAGGCAAACGTCCTGGTGCGCGGCCTGCGGGCGGTATCTGATTTTGAATATGAAATGCAGCTGGCACAGATGAACCGCCACCTGCTGCCCACGCTGGAAAGCGTGTTCCTGATGCCTTCAGAACAGTATTCCTTTGTTTCTTCTTCCCTGATGAAAGAAGTCGCGCGCCACGGTGGCGATGTAGAGGCTTTCCTGCCGACTCCTGTTTACCAGGCACTCAAAGCCAGGCTCTGAATCCCGGACTATTTCTGGCAGTGACGGCAGAAAAAGGTGCTGCGCTGCGCGTGCTTGCTGCTCTCTATCGGCATCGCACAGACACGGCAAGGCTCACCTGCACGGCCGTATACCTGCAACTCTTGGGCAAAATAACCCGGCTTGCCGTCACTTTGTAAAAAGTCACGCAGCGTGGTACCGCCCTGCTCAATCGAGCGCATCAATACGGCTTTAATGGTACTGACCAGCAGCCCGACTTCTTCCTCGCTGAGCGCCATCGCCGGACGATCGGGCGAGATACCAGCGACAAAAAGCGATTCGCTGGCATAGATGTTGCCTACGCCCACCACGACTTTGTTATCCATTAACCAGGGTTTGACAGCCGTGCGCTTACCTCGAGATTTTTCAAACAAATACGCTGCGGAGAAGCTATCGTCCAGCGGCTCCGGCCCCAAATGAGACAATACCGAACTGGCATCAAGGTCAGGGCACCATAGCCAGGCACCAAAACGACGCGGATCGGTATAGCGCAGCACTTTGCCATGACTCATCACCAGATCGACATGGTCATGTTTCGCCGCAGGCATATCTTCAGGCAGGACACGCAGACTACCCGACATTCCCAGATGAATGATAATCCATCCGGTGGGAAGCTCCAGCAGCAGATATTTAGCCCGGCGCTGAACGCTGAGCACCGGCTGGTCACTTAGCGCATGGATTTCTGGAGAAACCGGCCAGCGCAGGCGCTCGTTACGCACCACCGCGTGGAGAATAGTGGCTCCAACAAGGTGCGGTTCAATCCCGCGTCGACTGGTTTCGACCTCTGGTAACTCTGGCATTTACTCGCCTCCGTTGCTGTATCGTCACGCCTGATTGGCTAATATCACTATACCGCAAACAAAAAAACCCGGCCGAAGCCGGGTTTTTTCATCCACTGAGGTTAATTACTTAATCTTAGCTTCTTTATAGATCACGTGCTGGCGGACAACAGGATCGAATTTCTTCAGTTCCAGTTTTTCCGGCTTAGTACGTTTGTTCTTCGTGGTGGTATAGAAGTGACCTGTACCAGCAGAAGAAACCAGCTTGATCTTCTCACGAATACCTTTAGCCATGTTTCAGTTCCTTACCTTAGTACTTCTCACCGCGGGTACGCAGATCGGCCAAGACCGTCTCAATACCCTTTTTATCGATAACGCGCATGCCTTTGGCAGATACGCGCAGTGTAACGAAGCGCTTTTCGCTCTCAACCCAAAAACGGTGAGAGTGCAGGTTCGGCAGGAAACGGCGTTTCGTCGCGTTCATTGCGTGGGAACGGTTGTTACCCGTTACCGGACGCTTGCCAGTTACTTGGCAGACTCGTGACATGTCTATTCTCCAAAAATCAAATCAGCTCGAGCTTTAAAAATAAGGTTCTGGCCGCCTCGTCAGGCTTTTAGCCCATCCAGGCGAGTTCAATGCGAACCCGCTGAGCAGGCCCAAACGCCAAACCCGAGATTCTCAAAGGTGGCGTAGTATACGCCCTGAAGAGCGAGTGCTCAAGTCCCGAACAGATAAAGATCCCTTTGGATCGCTGTCAATCGTCCTGTTTGCGCGCGAAATGCACGGAATTGGGCCTGTAAAATGAAATTAAATGGCTCAACGGCTTGAGTCATACCTTATTTTTTACATCCAGCCCCGTTCGGCAAAAGAGACATATTCACCCCGACCGATGACCAAATGGTCAAGCACCCGAATATTCACTAAGGTGCAGGCACGCATAATTTGTTGCGTGATATTGCGATCGGCACGGCTTGGCTCCGCCAGCCCTGAAGGATGATTATGCGCCAGAATCAATGCCGCCGCATTGCGTTTTAGCGCTTCACGCACAATTTCCCGGGGATGAACTTCCACACTGTTAATCGTACCGCTGAACATCTCACTGCTATGAATCATCCGATGCTGGTTATCGAAAAAGATCACCTGGAAGATTTCTCGTTCCCGATGTGCCAGCGAACTGTTTAAAAAATCCAGCATCTGCTCAACACTGCCCACCACCTGATTATCAAACGCCTCTTGACAGCTAAAACAGCGTCGTGCCAGTTCCGCTACTGCATTCAGCTGGGCATATTTTGCTATGCCGACTCCGTGAATGGCCTGAAAATCCTTATGCGGAGCGTTCATCAAACGGTATAAAGAACCAAATTCTTTTAGCAGTTGCTGTGCCAGTGACATCACATGCACCCCACGAACACCAGTACGTAGAAAAATAGCCAATAACTCTTTATCGCTTAGCGCTGATGCACCGCATTGCAATAATTTTTCACGCGGGGGTAGCCCCAGCCAGTTGTCATCCATCTGCGCTTCTCCTTCCTGAGGAGGGAAAATCATGGCATTATATACAGTGTTTTTCTATTATGATGTGATGAATTTTCGAGCCTACTCGCAAAGCTGGCAGGGCGAGAAATCAACGGGCTGAACGGGTGTGATAAAATAGCCGGGTTTTGGCATAACAAGATGCCAGCAGGCTTAACTAAAAGGCGTACAGCAAAATGAGGGAATTGACCGGAAAGCGTATTGTTGTGGGTGTCAGTGGCGGTATCGCGGCATACAAGACGCCAGAGCTGGTACGTCGGTTACGCGATCGCGGTGCCGACGTGCGGGTCGTCATGACGGAGTCTGCGAAAGCGTTTATCACCCCGTTAAGTCTGCAGGCGGTTTCAGGTTATCAGGTTTCCGATAGCCTGCTCGACCCGGCTGCCGAGGCGGCAATGGGCCACATCGAACTGGGTAAGTGGGCCGATCTGATCATTATCGCCCCCGCTACGGCCGATCTGATTGCCCGCCTGGCAGCCGGAATGGCGAATGACCTGCTGACCACCGTTTGCCTGGCGACGGCGGCTCCGCTTGCCATCGTGCCCGCGATGAACCAGCAGATGTACCGCGCCCTGCCCACTCAACACAACTTGCAGCTATTGACCCAACGCGGCGTGATGATTTGGGGGCCGGACAGCGGCAGCCAGGCCTGTGGTGATATAGGGCCAGGGCGTATGCTCGACCCGCTTGATATTGTTGACTACGCCGCGACATGGACAGCCTCCGTCAACGATCTGCAACATCTCAATATTATGATTACCGCCGGGCCAACCCGGGAAGCACTCGACCCGGTACGTTTCATCAGCAACCATAGCTCGGGAAAAATGGGCTTTGCGATTGCCGCCGCCGCCGCACAACGCGGTGCCACCGTGACGCTGGTTGCCGGGCCAGTGGCATTACCCACCCCGACAGGCGTCAATCGTCTCGATGTCACCACGGCGCTGGAAATGCAGCAGGCGGTGATGGATCAGGCGGCCAGCCAGCAGATATTTATCGGCTGCGCGGCGGTGGCGGACTACCGGCCAGCAGAAGTTGCTGAAGAAAAAATCAAAAAGCAGGGGGATGAAATCACCCTGAAGATGATAAAAAACCCGGATATAGTCGCCGAAGTTGCCGCAATGCAGCAAAACCGCCCTTATGTTGTAGGATTTGCCGCCGAAACCCAGAATGTGGAAGAATACGCGCAACAAAAACGGGCGCGCAAGAATCTGGATTTGATCTGCGCCAACGATGTTGCCAAAAACGGGCAAGGTTTCAACAGCGACTCCAATGCTCTTCATCTTTTTTGGCATGAAGGAGATAAAATTTTACCGCTTAGCGATAAAAAACTCCTTGGCCAACTGTTATTAGACGAGATTGTCACCCAATATGATGAAAAAAATCGACGTTAAGATTCTGGATGCCCGAGTAGGCACGGATTTCCCATTACCCACCTACGCCACTTCCGGCTCTGCCGGGCTGGATCTGCGTGCGTGCCTGAATGAAGCGATGGTATTACAGCCAGGCGCTACGATGCTGATCCCAACGGGCTTAGCGATACATATTGCCGACCCACAGCTGGCCGCCGTCATCCTGCCACGCTCTGGGCTTGGCCACAAACATGGCGTAGTGTTGGGTAATCTGGTGGGGCTAATCGACTCAGATTATCAGGGGCAGTTGATGGTATCAGTATGGAACCGTGGACAGGACTCCTTTACTATCGAGCCAGGAGAGCGTATCGCGCAAATGGTCTTCGTGCCGGTAGTACAGGCAGAATTCAATCTGGTGAATGACTTTGATACCAGCGTAAGAGGTGAAGGTGGTTTCGGCCACTCCGGTCGCCAGTAACTCTACGGCTCCCGTAACGACAATAACCTGTTTTTCTCTTCCGTGAATGATTATTCGCGGGCGTTGCGTGGGCTTTTGCCCGTTTATGGTGATGTTTCAGGGGTCTTTTAAGACATGGTTGAAAAAAAGAGTGCGAAAAGGAATCGTCGCGAAGAAATCCTACAGGCGCTGGCACAAATGCTGGAGTCCAGTGACGGCAGCCAACGTATTACCACCGCCAAGCTGGCGGCTAATGTCGGCGTTTCTGAAGCGGCACTTTATCGGCATTTTCCCAGTAAAACCAAGATGTTTGATAGCCTGATCGAGTTTATTGAAGACAGCCTGATCACGCGTATCAATCTGATTTTGAAAGACGAAAAAGAGACGATGCCTCGCCTGCGTCTGATTACCCAGCTGATCCTCGGTTTTGGTGAGCTCAATCCCGGCCTGACACGTATTCTGACAGGTCATGCGCTGATGTTTGAACAGGATCGCTTGCAGGGTCGAATTAATCAGCTGTTTGAACGTATTGAATTGCAGATACGTCAGGTGATGCGCGAGAAAAAAATGCGTGAAGGTGAAGGCTTTTCCTCCGACGAAGCCCTGCTGGCCACTCAGCTTCTGGCATTCTGTGAGGGATTATTGTCACGTTTCGTTCGTTCAGAATTCCGCTATCGCCCCACCGTTGACTTCGATGCGCGCTGGCCGTTGATGGCAGCCCAGCTTATCTGACGGTTATCAATTGCTATCGTTGCACAATCTGGGCTGACGCTGTTTTCTCGTCAGCCCGGCAATAATTTATCGCATCAAATACCGAATTCTTTGCGATAGGCGCGCACAGCCACCAGACGGTCGGCCATTTCAGGCTTCTCTTCCAGATAAGTCACGAGATCGTTCAGCGTAATGATCGAAATGACCTTACAGCCATAATCACGCTCGACCTCCTGTATGGCAGAAATTGCGCCGTTTCCGCGCTCCTGGCGATCGAGAGATATCAGCACGCCGGCCAGTTTCGCCTGGTGCGCGGCAATAATTTCCATCGATTCGCGAATCGCCGTTCCTGCGGTGATCACATCATCCACCAGCATGATGTTACCTTGCAGGGCGCTGCCAACCAGCGTTCCACCCTCTCCATGAGCCTTAGCTTCTTTACGGTTAAAGCAATAAGGTACATCGCGATCGTGATGATCGGCCAGCGCCACCACGGTGGTCGTCGCAATGGGAATACCTTTATAGGCGGGACCAAAGACCAGATCAAAATCAATGCCCGAATCGACCAGCGCCTGGGCATAGAAACGGCCTAATAAAGCAAGATCGCGCCCCGTATTGAACAGGCCCGCATTAAAGAAATAAGGGCTTTTTCGCCCTGATTTCAGCGTGAACTCACCAAACTTCAGCACCTGCTTGTTGATGGCGAATTCGATAAACTGGCGCTGCCAGGCTTTCATATCGTGTTCCTCAGTATTCAGGCAAAAAAAGGCGACGCTAAGGTCGCCTGAAGGATCAGTGGGTTAACGCCGCTTTCTGCGCGGCAACCAGCGTATCAATACCACCTCGTGCCAGCTCCAGCAGCTTCAGCAGCTCTTCGTGGCTGAATGGTTCGCCCTCTGCGGTGCCCTGCACCTCAATCATGCGGCCATCTTCCGTCATCACCACGTTCATATCCGTTTCGGCCGCTGCGTCTTCCACATACTCCAGATCGCACAGCGCTTCGCCGTTGACGATACCCACCGAAATCGCCGCCACCATACCTTTCATCGGATTGGCTTTCAGCTTGCCGATGGAGACCAAATGATTGAGCGCATCAGCCAGCGCCACGCAGGCACCGGTGATAGAAGCGGTGCGGGTTCCTCCGTCGGCTTGCAGTACATCACAGTCAAGGGTAATGGTGAATTCGCCCAGCACTTTCAGATCGATGGCCGCGCGCAGTGAACGGGCGATCAGGCGCTGGATCTCCAGCGTGCGTCCCCCCTGCTTACCTTTCGCCGCTTCGCGTGCGTTACGGCTGTGGGTAGCGCGTGGCAACATGCCATATTCGGCGGTGACCCAACCCTGGCCCTTACCTTTCAGAAAACGCGGCACGCCCTCTTCAATGGTCGCGGTGCACAGCACTTTGGTATCACCGAATTCAACCAGCACAGAGCCCTCTGCGTGTTTGGTGTAATGACGGGTCAGGGTGACAGGGCGCACCTGTTGTGCGCTACGGCCTGATGGACGCATAGTTTATCTCCGGCTAGCTAAACATAATTGGCTGCGCATTATACGGATTTAACAGATGATTGCCTATCGCAGGCTCAGCTGAAAGCAAGTTGTTATGCACCTGGAAGCTATTTAAAGGATAAAACGGCCAGAGATCGTCTGCCCGGATGTAAACCGTCGTGAAATATGGCTAAATGTCGCTAATTATCGATCCCTGATCCTAGACCCGCGTATGACCTCTGTTTTCCATTTTATTCTGGCTTTGGCCGTTATCGGCTGTCTGGCGTTACTGGCAAGTTCTGACCGCAAGAAAATCCGCCTGCGCGTACTTCTGCAACTGGTGGTTATTGAAGCAGCGCTCGCTTGGTTCTTCCTGCATGCCTCCGCCGGACTGACGGTCATCACGGCATTTTCCGGTTTCTTTGAAGTATTGCTGAAATATGCCGCACAGGGCACTGATTTTGTTTTCGGCGGCATGAGTTCGCAGGGGCTGGCGTTTATCTTCCTCGGCGTACTCTGTCCAATCGTGTTTATTTCTGCGCTTATCGGCATTTTGCAGCACGTCAAGATTCTGCCGGTGCTAATCAGGGTGATTGGTACTCTGCTGTCGAAAATCAACGGAATGGGTAAACTGGAGTCATTTAACGCCGTCAGCACCCTGATCCTCGGCCAGTCGGAAAACTTCATCGCTTATAAAGGCATTCTGTCCGATATTTCCCCACGCCGCCTCTACTCAATGGCAGCAGCAGCCATGTCTACCGTGTCGCTTTCAATCGTCGGTGCCTATATGTCGATGATTGAGCCGCGCTACGTGGTCGCCGCGCTGATCCTCAATATGTTCAGCACTTTCATTGTTCTGTCGATCATCAACCCGACGCCTGTCGGTGACGAGCCTGAAATTCGCCTTGAAAAACTGCATGAAGATCAGAGTTTTTTCGAAATGCTCGGCGAATATATTCTGGCCGGTTTTAAAGTGGCAATGATTATTCTGGCCATGCTGATCGGGTTTATTGCGCTGATTGCGGCGGTAAATGCGGTGTTCTCCACCCTTTTCGGCATCAGTTTCCAGCAAATCCTCGGTTACGTATTTTGGCCGTTTGCCTGGCTGATTGGCATTCCGGCGGCCGATGCCTTGCCAGCTGCCAGTATTATGGCCACCAAACTGGTCACTAACGAGTTTGTCGCCATGATTGAACTGAAGAAAATCGCAGCGGAACTCTCGCCACGCGGGCTGGGTATTCTGTCCGTATTCCTGGTCTCTTTCGCTAACTTTGCCTCAATTGGCATTGTTGCCGGGGCAATTAAAGGGCTGAACGAACAGCAGGGCAATGTGGTATCCCGCTTTGGCCTCAAGCTGATTTATGGTTCCACGCTGGTTAGCCTGCTATCAGCCGCTTTCGCCGGACTGATGCTGTAACGATGCTACCCGGCGCATATGCGCCGGGTGATTTCAGAAAGCGACACAGACCGGGTTATCTACCCGCATCACCGCATCCTGCGTAAAACGTTGTTTATAAAGGGTACGCAGCGCTTCAATTTTCTGCTCACTCGTTTGATTCTGCGTATGGATCAGCAGCAATGCTTTGCTGTTTTCTCGCGCCAGCTTGCCGTCATTGCCCATCCACTGGCCCTTCGCCGCGAACACCGTCAGCCCATCCTGAAAACGTGGCGTCACCTGCTCATCAACAAACGACTGCCATTCAGTTTCAGAGATCGCCGCCCCCTGTGGGCGATTAAGGCCAAAGTAAAGTGTGGTTTGCGTCATGGGATCCCCCATGCCGCACACCGCACGCTGAGAGGTGGCGACCGGGTGCGTGGGGGAATTGCATCCCGATAGAGCCAGTAGCAGGATTGTAGGAATCATTATGCGCGACATCAATGGAACTCCGGGTTAAAGATTTGACTGCCAGCATTTTAAGCTCTGATGGATAAAACGTCAGCAAAACGCCGT
Organism: Erwinia piriflorinigrans CFBP 5888; assembly: GCF_001050515.1. Classification (GTDB taxonomy): domain Bacteria; phylum Pseudomonadota; class Gammaproteobacteria; order Enterobacterales; family Enterobacteriaceae; genus Erwinia; species Erwinia piriflorinigrans. The sequence continues at coordinate 51,032 of NZ_CAHS01000002.1, read as the reverse complement.
CATTTAAGTGAATGCCTGTTAAGCCAGCGCCTGCATCGCTATAATCTCTTTATCTTTCCCTGAAACGGTACGCAATATGATCCGCAGCATGACCGCCTACGCCCGGCGCGAAACCAAAGGCGAATGGGGCAGCGCAGCCTGGGAGCTGCGTTCCGTCAACCAGCGCTATCTTGAAACCTATATCCGTCTGCCGGAGCAGTTCCGTGGCCTGGAGCCGGTGGTACGCGAACGTATCCGCAACCGTCTGACGCGCGGGAAAATCGAAGTTAACCTGCGTTTCGATGCCGATCCGCGCGCGCAAAGCGCACTGGTGCTGAATGAAAAGCTGGCGGTTCAGCTGGTACAGGCTGCCAACTGGGTGAAGATGCAGAGCGATGAGGGTGAAATCAACCCTGTCGATATTCTGCGCTGGCCTGGCGTGATGTCCGCAGAGGAACAAGACCTGGATGCGATTTCCGCCCAGCTTCTCACCGCACTGGATGCCGCCATCGACGACTTTATCAGCGCCCGAGAAAGCGAAGGTACGGCGCTTAAAGCGCTTATCGAGCAGCGTTTGCAGGGCGTGAGTGCCGAAGTGATCAAAGTACGCACGCATATGCCGGACGTGCTGAAATGGCAGCGTGAACGTCTGGTCGCGCGGCTGGAAGACGCTCAGGTTCAGTTGGAAAACAACCGTCTGGAGCAGGAGCTGGTGATGCTGGCCCAGCGCGTTGACGTGGCAGAAGAGCTGGACCGCCTGGAAGCACACGTAAAAGAGACCTATAACATCCTGAAGAAGAAGGAAGCCGTCGGCCGCCGCCTCGACTTTATGATGCAGGAGTTCAACCGCGAGTCGAACACCCTGGGTTCAAAATCGATCAATGCCGAAATCACCGCGTCAGCCATCGAGCTGAAGGTGCTGATTGAGCAGATGAGAGAGCAGATTCAGAATATCGAATAACGATTTACTGGCTATCAGCAAACAGCAGAAAACCAGACAGCCCGCCGCACAGCGGGCTTTTTTGTTGTCATGGGCTATCATAAAGCCGCAACAAAGCGCATAGTTAAGGTGTACCCAAAGGTGTACCCAATCAGTTTTCTGTACATTGCTTTGGGTACACCCCTTATTCAAAGTTTGGATATTCGCAAAATGCCAAAACTCACAGACATGCAGATCCGCGCCTGGATAAAAGCCGGAGAACGCTTTGAAGGACGCGCAGACGGTGGCGGGCTATATCTCCGATACAGGCAGGTAGACCAATCTCCAAGCTGGCGATTCCGCTATAAATTTTCTGGCAAGCAGCGCGCTATGGTTATTGGTTCCTATGCAGAGTTATCACTATCAAAGGCCAGAGAGACAGCCAAAGAACTAGCCGCCCGCGTTGCGCTCGGTTATGACGTTGCAGGAGAGAAACAGCAGCGTAAAGCCGAAGCGCTGGCGAAGATGGAAGCAGATAAAAATGCCATGCGCGTGTCTGACCTCGCCGCCGAATACTTTACCCGGCAAATACTGCCACGCTGGAAACACCCGGATATACTGCGCCGCCGCATTGATAAGGACATAAACCCCCGCATAGGAAGCATGAAGGTGGAGGACGTAAAGCCACGCCATATTGACGATATGCTAAAAGCCATCGTAGACCGTGGAGCGCCTACCATAGCAACGGATGTTTTACGATGGACGCGCCGCATATTCGACTACGGCATAAAACGCCACGCTTTAGAGATTAACCCTTGTTCAGCCTTTGAAGTGGCAGACGCAGGCGGTAAGGAAGTGAGCCGCGAACGCTGGTTAACCCGCGATGAGTTAATCCGGCTGTTTTCAGCCATGCGCACAGCCAAAGGGTTTAGCCGCCAGAATGAAATTACTTTTAAGCTGCTACTGACGCTATGCGTTAGAAAGATGGAGCTATGTGCGGCGCGGTGGGAAGAATTCGACCTGAACGGCGCTGTATGGCACTTGCCAGAAGAACGCAGCAAAAACGGCGATGCTATCAACATCCCCCTACCCCCGCCCGCTGTTAAATGGCTGGAAGAATTACACACCTTTTCCTGTAACAGTAAATGGGTTCTGCCAGCACGAAAGATGCAAAACAGGATGATCCCCCATATTCAGGAAAGTACCCTACCCGTGGCGCTGTCAAAAGTAAGGGCAGAACTGCCTGATGTACCTAATTTCACCATACATGACTTTAGGCGCACCGCTCGCACTCACCTTGCAGCGCTGGGCATAGATCCGGTAGTGGCAGAGCGTTGTTTAAACCACCGTATCAAGGGCGTCGAGGGTATCTATAACAGGCATCAATATTTTGACGAACGCAAAGCAGCGTTAACGCAGTGGGCTGATTTACTGGTAGCGCTGGAACGTGGCGAGGAATACAACGTAACGCCGTTGAGAAAGGCAAAGTAACCAGCCAGTAACCGCGATTAGTAACCAGAATTAACGAACTGACCGGATCTAGCCTGACGGGGCGAAAAGCGGCAAACCTTACCGCCTGATCTGGTCATCTTTTTAAGGTGACGTTTATAGGTGACGTTATGAGCAACTTATTCAAACTAAAAAAATGGCTAGCAGTCGAAGATACTGCAAAGAGGTTGTCTAAATCAATGGGTGAGTCCGTATCTCCATCTGACTGCTTGCAACTCGCCCTAGATGGCCATTTGACCATCTCTGTTTTACTCGATGGCGACCGCTATGGAGTTTTAGCAAAAGAGGTCATCACGACGAAAAGGGAATTTCTTAAGGCAGGAATAATACAAACTACCCCAGACGGGGCTTACATTAATGTTTTGGGTAGTGAAAATTTTTTTTCTAACAGTGAGTTAGATGCTGATTTTTACCGTGTTGAAAGAGAGGGTAGTATTCGCAGGCTTAAATCTGGGGATTTGTATGATCTCCCTATGATTGGAGCCGAGTTACTTGATGTACTTCATGAGTTCGAATCTGAAAGGGGAAAGGTACCTAGAGAATTTCATAACATAGAAGGGGCGTTTTTAAGCACATCAATCGGAACTTTTAACATTATGGAGAGTTTTAACGAGTTTGTTTTTAACGCTAACAATGATGGTGAGATTGTTTATTTCGATAAGGAAAAAGGCATTCCAGTTGACTTCGATAACTACCATGATTTTTTTTACCCTGCCGATAGCCTGGGGAAGGTCGAGTTTGTTTTTAGAACAAAGAATATTGAAAAATTTGAGAACGGCTTATTAAATGACAGCGATAATAACTTAAGCCTAAATGAAAGCTTGCAAATCATAGGCACACTACTAGATACACTCAAAAATGCTGACATAAAATCCAAGAGATGGACACAAGACTCACTGAAGTCTGAGATGGTTGAAAGGAATAGTTCATTGAAACAAAGAAAGATTGATGATTACTTTTCAGAAGCAAATAAGATTTTAAAATCAAACAAATAAGTTCGTAACGAAAACTTGATTTTCGGTGCGATGACAGTGCTATTAATTTAAAGAATCATACCCCTAACGCCGCATAGCGCGGTATAAGAAAGTTAGGGGACATATGACCACACATAGCACAACCACCGCCCACAAAGCAGCACTGCCACAAACAGGCTACATCCGCCGTTATCTTTTAGCGGATGCGCTGGGCGTTCACGTTGCCACCGTTGACCGCTGGGTAAAAGCTAAAGCCATGCCCGCACCCGTAAAGCTGGGAGAGAAGATCACCGCTTTCGATGCGGTAGAGATTAACAACTGGCTGGCAGCACGGCGGGAGGCGGCATAATGCAGAATACCCGCAGCGTGGCGGGCATCATCGAACAGGTTAGCGCCAACGATAATACCCCTACCGCCACCATCAAGCCAGCACCGAAAAAGCACCGCGCCCGCATATATATGATGCGCACCGGGGTTAACGGATTTACCGAAAATGAAATACTCCGCTATTGCCGCTTATCGTCTGGCAGAAATTATGCCAGCGAATTAGAACGCAGCCTTGATATTCACCTTGAGCGTATCGACGAGAAAAACCCTGACGGCATCGGATCACATTTCCGTTATCGCTTCACATGCCGCGCTGACGTCATGCGCGTTATTCAACTGGTAAACCACAATGCCGCCGCTGGTGGCTATCGTAGGCTATCACAGCAGGAAATTAACGACATTCTGACCTTATACCCGGACGCATTCACCGCCGCTTAATCGGAGCTAAAAAACATGACATTTCAAAATATGGCTAATTGCCGTGACGGGCATCCCCACGCCAAAAATCAGGGCATGGATATATTCAGGGCTACCGCGCAGGATATTACCGTTATCCGTTTTGACGGCGTACAGGTGCGGATAGTGAATATCAACGGCGAACCGTGGTTTATGGTTAAAGATATTTGCGCTGCGCTGGAAATGGCGGATCACTTAGTCGCATTACGCCGCCTTGATGGTGACGAAAAGGGGGAGTGTTTAACACCTACCCCCGGAGGTAATCAGGTAATGCGTACGGTACGCGAATCTGGTTTTTATAAACTGATAACCCGCAGCCGGAAGGCCAGCACCCCCGGCACATTTGCACACCGTTTCAGTAATTGGATATTCCGCGAGGTGATCCCGTCTATCCGTAAAACGGGCGCATACGGCGTACCGTTCGCTTTTCTTAACGATCACAGCAAGCGCAAAGCAACCTACACAACAAAGGCCAGTAAGCGCGGTAAAGCCCTGCAATCCTGCAAGACAGAGAAAGCGAACTTAGCCGCAGAAGAAAAGGCGCTATGGCTTAAATACCAGCCTGATTTACTGGGGGTTCACTAATGACCACCCGCACCCAACAGCGCCAGTTTAAGGACTCACACGGGCGCACCGTCACACTGCGCGGCATGAGCGGCGGGAACGTGGTTTTTATGCGCCCCGGCTACCCGCACCCGTGCCAGCAGCCGCTAGAGAAGTTTAAAGCGGAGTTTATCGAGGTGACGCCATGCGAATGACTCAAACCGCCGTCCAGAAAGAAGCCTCCCCACTGGCTGGCCTGTTAGTAAATGTTATGGTTCAGAGCCTGAAAGAATCCGTAATCTCACGCCCGATCACCGGAAGTGAAAACCTGACAAAACCTGATGCCGTGGAATATTTTTCTACCATCAATCGCACAGGGGGAAATCTCTGCCTGACTGATGCGCGGGAGGAATTTTCGGGCACGTTAGGGAGTTTCGTGACCAGTACGCGAGGCGAATTTAAGGACACGTTACGACATTTTGCGACAAATACACGCACGGGAAGCATTGAATTTTCGGAGTCCATAAAAAAGGGCAGCACTGCGAATGCCACCCTTTGCCACGATGCCGGAGATAATCAGGCTTTAGGTTCTATGCCTTCTTTCCGCAGTCTTTCGCGGCAGGAGTCTTTAACCCATGAGCTGAAATTACCTTGCCCGGCAACAACGTTTATTTGCTCTAAAAGCGAATCCTCAAAGCGTATGTGCTTCATGGTGCTTCCTTTGCGATCAAACGCTTTTTTCTCTTTTTCGTCTTGCATTGGTAGTTACCAGTATTATAATGGCAATACAGATGGTAACTACCACAGCAGGGTAAAGCAATATCAATCTGTAAAAACAACAATGCCCCGAAGTGCGCCAACACTAACAGGGCATCTCACAACCGCCGATAGACTAATTATCGAGGAAGCTGTAATGGATATTACCACACACCCGCAAGGGCGGGAGATGTTCGGCCTGAATTCAGGCCACCAGCACCGCCATTTTGTCTGGATTATCGCCGCCGTTCGCCGTGATAACCCGGCATTGTCACCCGTCATCCACCATATCGCCGCCGAAAACGAGCGCGAAGCCCGCCGCACCCTGGCAAAAGATAACGTCTGCTTTTTTGCCGGACGGCTGAACATCGCCGCTATGGGGGTGAGCCATGCGTAACGCACCCGCCATTACTGCGCCATCCCCGGCTGAAAGGCTGGAGAATGTGCGCCACGATGCCGCCATGACCGCCCGCTATGCCGCAGAGCTAAGGGCGCTGTTTGATTGCCATCTTGACGCACGGTTACGTGAGGCCAACCCCAAAGCCGGGGCGCGGTTCTGGACGCTTATCCACGAACTTTACAGCGCCGCAGAACGTACACTAATGCGCCTTAACCGACCGGAGAGGCCCCAATGACACGCACTAATACCCACATCAAAAATGACGCGATAGACGCACTGGAAAAAATCAGAATCCTGACAGAGGCCGCACTTTGTCTGACAGAGAACAAAACCGAAAGGAGCGCTCAAGCCGAAATGATCGGCATTGTCCAGGATTTGGCAACCCGTGTACTGGAGGCCAACCAATGAGTCATGAAATCACGCTTTCTGATGTTATGTGCCGCATACAGCAAGCGCAAACGGTGCTTTCTTTTTGGCTTCAAATGCTCACCACTGACGATGGGAAAGTGCCTGACATGGTGGAGGCAGTGTTAACCATTCTTGACGGGCTGCCTGATGCGGTAGCGGTAGCAATGGAGGCTGTCGAATGAGCCATGAAATCACGTTAGAACAGGCCGCAGAAATGGCGCATCAGTCAGAGATCATCGCCCGCCTCATTGAGAGCCACCCGCACCAGATGCAGGACTGCGAAATAATAGCAATTGTCAGCCTGCTGAGCCGTTTAACGGGGAGCGTTACCGCGTGGCTTATTGAAGAACTGGCACAGAGGGAGGCCAGCCGATGAAAACCATCCCGATAGGCGATGCTCAATGCCGGGTAGAGCAGGCGCAGGCGCTGCTTTCCGTGTGGATGGAGGTCGATACTGGCGACAAAACCACCTGGTCCCTGATTGGCGCACTCATGACCCTGCTTGACGGCGTGCCGGAAGCAGTGAAAGCCGCAGAATATGAGATTTGCGATTACATAGCGCGTGATATGCGGGAGGGCAAAGCATGAACAAAGCCGCATCACTGACCGCAACGGGCGTTTACCGCACTGAAGCCACCCGGCACGGGGTCAGTATCACCCGGCGCAACGAAGCCGGACAGTATGAGCATATGGCGCTTATCGACTACCCCGATATGCTGCGCAAGCTGGAGGCCGGAGATTTTGACGGCGTGCGCGATATGCCGGACATACTCCGCGCAATGGGTGACGGCGCGGAGCTGGGCTACCACACGCCCACGGCAGAGCAGGAGCTTATTGTCTGGCGGCACTGTGTGGCGCTGACCTTCATCAACGAGCAGCTGCGGAAAAATGGCGCGGTGGAGGTGGAACACGAACGGGGAGGCACGGACGGCGGCGTTATCTACTGCGGGCAATACGGCTGTATGGCGGTCTACCCCTCCCCAGAGCGTTTCGCTATGGCAAACAACATTGAGAGCGCATTGATAGAGCGCTACGGCAGGGAACAGGGCACGCGAAATGCCGTGCTGATGTATCAGGCCATGCTTGAGGGCGGCGGGCTGTCCGATATGGGCCGGGAGCTGCTGGCTGATTTGCATGATGGCTTTATCCGCATGTTGCGGGATGAAGGCTTACCACCAGAACCCGTAGCGCACTGAGGGGGAATGATGCGAAATATTGACTTAATCCGCGAAGTGACCGCCGCCGCCGCAGGACGCTGGCCCGGCGTACTGGCTATGACGGGTATCACCGTTCCCCTCTCACCCCGGCAGCATTCCGGGTGCCCGGCGTGCGGCGGTACGGATCGCTTTCGCTTTGACGATGGCGGGCGCGGTTCCCATATCTGCAATCAGTGCGGTGCGGGTGACGGGCTTGACCTTGTGGCAAAGGTAAACGACTGCGACACCACCGAAGCGGCGCGGCTGGTGGCTGATGCGCTGGGTATTGATTACCGGGCGGCAGAAACCGACCGAGAAGCAGCCAGCCAGAGGCGGGCGCAGGCGGCAACAGAACGCCAGCAGCGGGAGCAGGAGCGCCAGCGGCAGGCCGCAGCAGACGAGGCGGCACGGCGGGCAAACTTTGCCCGTCACTATCAGACGCTGGCAGAGCAGGCGCAGCCGGGCGAAAGCGAATACCTGATAACAAAAGGGCTGAATGGCTTCACCTTCCCGATGCTTTCTGACGGGCGGCTGTTACTGGCGCTGGCGAACCTGTCCGGCACGGTCACCGCCGCGCAGACCATTACCGCCGCTGGCGCAAAAAAGCTGGTGGCGGGTTCGGCAAAGCGTGGCGCATATCACGCCGTCAACGCACCAGAAGCACCGCAGAGCATAGTGATTGCCGAAGGGCTGGCAACCGCATTAACGGCGCACCTGATACGCCCTGACGCGCTGGCGGTGGCGGCAGTTGACGCGGGCAACCTGCTGCCCGTAGCGGAGGCAATGCGCCAGCAGCACCCGCAGGCGAAAATCATAATTGCCGCCGATAACGACCACCAGCAAGGAGGCTCCGAAACTGGAGTCTCCAACACCGGGAAAGAAGCAGCGGAGAAAGCCGCCCTGTCCGTGGCGGGATGGGTATCAATCCCCCCGACAGACCATAAGGCAGACTGGAACGACTACCACCAGCAAAACGGGCTGGAGGCCGCTACAGCCGCTTTTAACGATTCGCTGTACCAGCCGCAGGGGGAAAGCATGACGGACGAGCAGAGCGGCGCAGAGGACGGCAATAACACGGCACGGGGAGGCGACCCGCTCAAACCGCGCACTGAAAGCCGCAGTGACGGCGTTTTCTGGATAACCCCGAAGGTGGACAAGGAGAGCGGCGAGATAATCAACAATGAATCGTGGCTGTGTTCCCCGCTGGAGGTTATCGGGATCGGACGCGACGACAAAGACCAGTTTTTAATCATCAAATGGTTCCCGGCGGGAGCCAACACCAGCACCACGCAGGCCATCCCCCTTGCCGATATCGGAGAGCGCGAAGGCTGGCGCGTCCTGAAGGCCGGAGGGGTGAACATCACCACCAAGCCCGCAATGAGGGCCACCCTTGCCGACTGGCTACAGCGCAGCGGTTCCCGTGAGCTGTGGCGCGTGGCGCAGGCTACGGGCTGGCAGTGCGGCGCGTACATTATGCCGGACGGTGAGATTATCGGTTCCCCCGATATGCCCGTACTGTTTAACGGCAGGAGTTCAGCCGCAGCGGGCTACACCTGCAAGGGAACGGCGGCAGAATGGCGGGACAGCGTGGCAAGGCTGGCGGGCGGCAACTGGTCAATGATGGCGGGGATCGGCGCGGCGCTGGCGGCCCCGCTAATCGGACTGGCGGGCGCTGACGGGTTCGGCCTTCACTTTTACGAGCAGTCGAGCGCGGGCAAGACCACCACGGCAAACGCCGCCGCCAGCCTGTACGGTAATCCTGACCTGCTGCGCCTGACGTGGTACGGCACGGCGCTGGGGCTGGCAAACGAGGCCGCCGCCCACAATGACGCGCTGATGCCGCTGGATGAAGTCGGACAGGGGGCCGATCCGCGCAGCGTGGCGCAGTCTGCCTATGCGCTTTTTAACGGCGTGGGGAAATTGCAGGGAGCGAAGGAAGGCGGCAACCGGGATTTAAAGCGCTGGCGCACCGTGGCAATCAGCACCGGGGAAATGGACTTGGAAACCTTTATCGCCAGCACCGGACAGAAGATAAAGGCCGGGCAGCTGGTGCGCCTGCTGAATATCCCCCTAAGCAAGGCGGCAGAGTTCCACGAGCACCAGAGCGGCAAACAGCACGCTGACGCGCTGAAAGATGCCTTTATGCGCCACCACGGCGCGGCAGGCCGGGCGTGGGTTAAATGGCTGGCAGACCACCAGCAGCAGGCCGTTGACGCCGTGAGGGAGGCCGAAAGCCGCTGGCGCTCGCTTATCCCGGCTGACTACGGGGAGCAAGTACACCGGGTAGCCGCACGGTTCGCCATTCTGGAAGCCGCGCTGATACTGGGCGGCGTGGTCACCGGATGGGATGCGCAAACGTGCCGGGATGCGGTACAGCACAGCTATAACGCATGGGTAAGAGAATTCGGCACCGGGAACAAGGAGCACCAGCAGATAATCGCCCAGGCTGAGGCATTTCTTAACGCCCACGGCCTGAGCCGTTACGCCCCGTTCCCGTATGACCCGGCAGCGCTGCCAATCCGCGACCTTGCAGGCTACCGGACAAAAGGCGGGCATGAGCACGACCCGATAACCTTCTATACCTTCCCCGCCGCCTTTGAGGGGGAGATAGCGAGAGGCTTTAACGCCAAACAGTTTGCGGAAGTGCTGAAAAGCGCCGGGATGCTCACCCCGCCCAGCAGTGACAGAGGTTATCAGAGGAAGTCACCGCGCATCGACGGGCGGCAGTACCGGGTTTACGTGCTCAACTATTTACCGGACGAGGAGAGCCAGCCAGAGGAATAATTTTTTCTCACATACGTAGTTAAGGTGTTGGTTCAGTTGGTTCAGTTGGTTCAATTTGTAAAGATTGTTGTTTTATAAGGTTTTTATTTCTGAATTTGAACCAACACTGAACCAACAAATGCCCGTTTTGAACCAACAACGGACAAAGAGGAATTTTCTCATGGCTGGCAGTGAACCAACAAAACGCCCCGCTGAACCAACAAAAAAAGCGCCGTATTGGTTCAGTGATCGGGTTAAAATCCCTTTAAAAACAGTCGTCTTTACAAACTGAACCAACTGAACCAACTGAACCAACACCCTTTTACTTATATAGAGAGAAAAACGCCCCTCATACATTAAGAAAACGACATTAGCAAAACTGATAATCGTTTAATTAGTCAACGAAAACCACGAAAAGTAAGGATAATAAGTAATGACCCCGAACACGCCAAACCATGCCAGCCCGAAGCCAGAAGCACAGTTACGCACCGGTGAAGTAATGACCAGAATAGAGTTAAGCGGCGCACTCGGTAAGCTATTTGGTAAAACGCACCACCGCCTTATACGCACCACTCATGAAGCAGCGCGGGCGCTGTCAGTAACCATAGACGGATTTGAGCAATATATGCTTAGCAGCAAGAGGCGCGGCCTTACCTATGCCGTTTTTAAAGGGAAGAAAAACATAGGTCTGGATGATTTAGGGTATCCGGTTAATGGCGAGGTTATCAGAATTGTACCTGTCATAATGGGTAGCAAAAGAGCCGGAATGCTTCAAACGATATTGGGTGCGGCGTTGATAGTGGCTGCCACCATCGCCACGGGGGGGGTTGCAGGTATAGCAGCGGGTGGCGCATGGGCTGCTGTGGGCGCGGCAGGCATATCAATGGCTATTGGCGGCGTAATACAGATGATATCGCCTCAAGCAAAAGGACTGGCAAGCAAGCAGGATGCGGATAACCAGGCTTCATACGCATTTGGTGGAGTCACCAACACGGCGGCGCAGGGTTATCCGGTAGCGCTGGCATATGGTAAGCCCCGCATTGGCGGCGCAATTATTTCAGCGGGTATCTACGTTGAGGATAAAGTGTGATGTGAACATTTTACCGCCAGTGATGTGCGAAACCATTCGCAGACCCTACCCGCGCAGGCACGGATCGCACTGCGCACGGGTAGCCGTTCAGCGATAAACGCATATTATTTCGTATTCAAAATGCCGGGGTGGAAACCATGCGCGAACAAACCCGAAGCTATACCACGGCACAACCCCGCCTGACGCTGGCACACCTGAAGGCCATCCGGCAGAGGTTCAGCGAGGGGGCGAAGGCGCTACAGCTGGCAACCCGCGCCGGAGAAATGCGCTTTCACCTGGACGGCAGTAGCTACACGGCAACCATCGGCGGGAGGGTATTACCGATGAGAACCACCAGCACACGGGCGGGCTATGGCGTGCGGCACTGGTACTTATGCCCTTACTGCCATAACCGTGCGGCAGTGCTGTTTATCGGTAAGCGTGATTTAGCCTGTAGAAAGTGCTGGGGGCTTCACTACGCCAGCCAGAGCGAAGACAGGTTAGCCAGAATGCGGCGCAGCCTGTTTAAGCAGCGGGCGGCGATATGGGGCAACTATGCGCCCGCGCAAAGCCTGTTTAACGACTGCGCCCTTTTTCCCAAGCCTGCTGGCATGAGGTGGGAAACGTTCAGCCGGAAGGTTCTACACCTGCAACGGAGCGAACAGGCGTACTACAGGGCATTCAGTCCGGTAGTGGAGAAGATAACCGGGATGATTGAGCGCGTGACCTTGCCGCAAAGGTGAAAGAGCGGGCTGATGATCTGGTACGCAAACAAGAGGTACGCAAGCAGGTACGCACTGCTGGTACGCGGTGGAGGGGGCGGGTCAAGAGTTCAAGGCTTGCGCCCCAACAGTACCGCCGCCTTACCTTTTTTCGCACCGCCGCAGGTTAGAAACCTTTTTTTTGGCGTGGAAAGGTATATCGCGCACTACATATCAACAGATTACGGTAAATAACCTACAGCGAAGGGTAACCCCATGACAGACCGCCAGACGCTTGAGTTAGCCGTATTACAGATAGCCCGTCAGAGCGGGGAACCGTTGGACAGGCACACCCTGTACGCCGTGAGAAACGGTATCAGAAACGCACTGGCAGTGAGTGAGCGCCACCGCCAGAGAATGAGCGCCCCGGCCTACCAGTGGAAGAAGCCAGCGCCGCGCAGGTGATACGGGAAAATCCCGCATGTTAATACCGGGGATCCCCGGCTTTACAGTTTTGCGACAAGTACGGGGCGCGGTCAGTATTCAGGCACTTAGCGCCGCTGCTATCCGGGATGAATTACCGCCCTGACGCTTCCACGCGCTGTAGATGTCCTTATCCCACGCCTTACCCGCCTTAGTCTGATACCCGGCATCGTTAAGCCGTTCAGCAATGATACGCCCGTTGTCGAAGCCTTCCCGGATAGTGGCGGCAATAATCTGGATCGCCGCAGCCTCATTGTATGGGCGCGGCGGGATGCCCTGCTTACCCACTGCCAGCGCAGCCGCTGCTATTTCCATGCGTTCCACCAGCGCCAGCAAACGACTATCGGCGTTATTGTCCGGCTGGTTCAGCTTGTGGCGCACGGCATCAATCAGCCAGGCGGTTTTATCAGAACCGGACTCACTGACCGCAGAGATAAAGGCATTAGCCAGTTCAGCAGGCACACGAAAGGTAACGGACAGGGATTTATTCACTACAACCACCAGCGGTAAGGGTTAAACGGCTATTTTACCATCGTAAGACAACGTAAGACAGGCGGTTAGTTATCAATCCGCACCGCTACCCCGTCTATAGCCTCAACCTTGCCGCCTTCATCGCGTACCACCAGACAGGAACCGGGCAGGCCATACCGGGAGCAGTTACACCAGATGCCTTTACCGTCACCGCTTTGTGTCGTGTCCTGTCTGCGCTCAAAGCTGGTGACCTTCTCTAACAGGCCATCTTTCACCATCGCTTCAAGCGTGCGCCGGGTAGATTCCAGATGATGCCGGGTATCGAAGGAGTCCAGCCCGCAAACCAGATAGGCCAGCCCGGACACGTCAAACGGCGGCGTCCCAATCTCACCCGTCACCCATTCGAGGTTATCCGGCTGGTAGTAGCTCAATATCTCTTTTTTACGCGCTGTCATTCTCATGGCTTACGACATTCCTTAATGTATGAGGCATCTATCATACAATAAGGAATAGACTGTTAGAATTACGGTAAGGATAAAAAACGAGCAGAAAGGCTAGCACCTTAAAAAACGATGTACACAAGGGTGTACACAATGGAATTGCACATTACATAAAAACCAGCAAACACAAGGCATAGACCCACTTACTCAACAAACAGATTCAATATCGAGTAACGATTTACTGGCTATCAGCAAACAGCAGAAAACCAGACAGCCCGCCGCATAGCGGGCTTTTTTATGTGCATAAGCTATCAGGAAAGCACCTGTTTCACTTATACCCCTGCTATTTTCATCTAACAGTTAGAGGTACAACCCTTTATCAGGCCGGAGGCTTCATATAGCGACAGCCGTTGCTCTGATGCAAATCTGACAAGGAGATCCTTGTTAAGAAGCGGCGGAGAAAACAGGCATACCCCGGCCCACGTACTGCATACTGAGAAAAAATTAACGTCTGCTACCCAGATCGCTGTCTCCGGGTAGCCCGTTAATCATTCTTGTTAGCTCTTCACAGCGGATAATTTTTCCCGATAACAAAGTAAAGCGGGCAAAAACCTCAAACTCACTCTTTTCACCCTGTTTTTTCTCCACATTCACATAGTGGTGAGTGAACACCGTATCATTTTCAGCCACGATACTTTTAATAGAAATGCTCATCCGTTTTGTGTACAGCTTGAGGGCCTCCATATGCCTGATAAACCCACTGTAGTCCAATTGCTTACCATCCACTCGCTGTTGATAATCAGCAGCAAAAAATACGGCAATTTTACTCTCTACATGCAATGGATCGGTGATAAGCGTCTTTAGTGCCTCAATGACTGTCCGCTTAACGTTTTGCATTTTGACTCTCCTTCCTGAGTGATAAAAGGAAGTCTACTTCAGGACCTGGCTGGTATATTAACGGTATCAGGACAACATATACGGTTAATCGGCCATCCAAATGAAAGTATCCCAGATTGAATATGACGCTGAGCATTCAACGGAGTGGCATAAGCACGGAACAGGTCAGTTGTTCTGGCTCAGCCGGGGTCTTATGATAATTGAAACGGAGTTAACTGAATGGGTGGTGACGCCAGGAACGGTGGGGTGGTTTCCGGCAAATCTGTACCACAGAGCCAGGAGTACGGGAGCCGTAAGAGGCAAATGTCTTTACCTCAAACCATCATCCAATATGCCTTTCCCCCCCTGTTCTGGGGTCTACGGAGTGGATGCTTTTATCCTGGCACTCCTTGAGCGGCTATGCCTGAACGGGCCTGTCGATTGCAGAGATGCACTTCTGAAAGTATTAACCTGTGAACTGAATCAGCTAGCTGCACTACCACTTCAGCTGACGCTGCCAGAAGATCGTCGGGCGAGAAACGTTGCCGATGAATTATTAAAAAACCCCGGATGTGTACTGAATCAGACGCAACTCGCCCATAAATGGGGCATTAGCGTACGAAATCTTAGCCGTTTATTTCATCAGGAAACAGGGCTTACTTTTAGCCGATGGCGCCAACAGGCAAAAGTACTCTCCTCACTTCAATGGGTTTTCAACGGATTATCCGTAAATGAAGTGGCATATATGAGCGGCTATAGCAACGTCAGTTCTTACATTGAGGTATTCCGGGAACGTTTTGGGAAAACACCGGGACAGTTTAAGGAGAATGACAAATCGGCAGCGATTCCAATAGCGAGTAGCAATGTTTGAAATTCATAATGGACAATGGTTTGATTTTTAAAGTGGTTATTACGTCATTGGCTTCAAGCCATTTTTATGTAAAGTTAAAAACGTCGCTGTAAGACAGCCCGCCACATGAGCGACCACTGAAGGTGCATCTCCTCTGTTCAGGGAGTGACATATGAAATGGAGAGTGTGAGTGAAAACTTCAAACGGCTTTGTTCAGACGGTAAGCATCCTTCAACTGCCGATCCATCTTCCTCGCTAACCGTCAGATGCCGTTTTTATCATAGGCACCAGACTCTTCACAGGGTAAACTATCCCCTTACTTTATTAAGGATTTAGTTAAGGACTTCCCATGCAAACTTTACCTCCCTGCCCGAAATGCCACTCAGAGTACAGCTGGCAGGATGGCGATATGCTCAACTGCCCGGAGTGTGGCCATGTCTGGGCTGAAGGTGCTGATGCGACTGCTGAAGATAGCCTGGTGGTGAAAGACGCCAACGGTAACCTGCTGGCGGATGGTGACAGCGTGACGGTGATTAAAGATCTGAAAGTTAAAGGCAGTTCTACACCGCTTAAAATCGGCACCAAGGTCAAAAGCATTCGTCTGGTAGAAGGCGATCACAATATCGATTGCAAGATCGACGGCTTCGGCCCGATGAAGCTGAAATCTGAATTTGTGAAAAAAAACTGATTGCCGCCAGTAGCCAGCGTGCTACTGGTATCCCGCTCTTATCGCTCGCCTGGCTCCCCATGAACATTTGCCCTGCTGACTGTAGCTGCTAGTATCACACAGCAGGTGCATCATGTTTTTAGGGGCGTGCGGCGCTCAATGGACCGACTCGACAACCGGAGGATGAGTGAATAAGACGTTAGGTGTGTTCTTCCCGCTTTATACCACTACGCTGTTAATGCTGCTCGGGTCCGGGTTGCTGACCACCTATGTTTCCCTGCGTCTGACATCAGCTCATGTCTCGGGTGCTTTGATCGGAGCGATTATCGCCGCAAACTATATTGGTCTGGTGATTGGCGGCAAAGTCGGTCATTTTCTGATTGCGCGCGTGGGTCATATCCGTGCCTATGTCTCCTGTGCCGGGATCATTACTGCTGCCGTGTTAGGGCACGGGTTGACCGAATATATTCCCGCGTGGATTGGACTGCGACTGATTATCGGCATGTGTATGATGTGCCAGTACATGGTGCTGGAGAGCTGGCTGAACGATCAGTCGGAGTCTGAACAGCGCGGAAAAGTGTTTGGCTGCTATATGGTCGCCACCTATCTCGGGATGTCACTTGGCCAGGTTGTGCTTATGCTACAAACCGATTTGGGCCTCAGTACGCTGCTCTTAATTGCGCTCTGTTTTGCCCTGTGCCTGGTGCCTATCGCACTCACCACTCGCACCCATGCACGCCAGCTCTCACCCGCTCCTATGGAGTTACGCTTCTTTATTGGAGCCATACCGAAAGTTCTGGCAGCCACATTGGCAATTGGCATGGCGGTGGGTTCCTTCTATGGGCTGGCACCGGTATATGCCAGTCAGCAAGCGCTAACCACCGGGCAAACCGGCCTGTTTATGGCTATCGCTATTTTCGCCGGGCTGGTTGCCCAGTTTCCCCTTAGCTGGCTGTCCGACCGTTACAATCGAACGCTTCTGCTGCGTCTGAATGCGATTATGCTGGCCGTTGCCGCCCTTCCGCTGGCGCTACTGACAGAGCTCGGATTTCCACTGTTATTAGTCCTCGGGTTTATCGTCAGCATGTTGCTGTTCTCGCTCTACCCGCTGGCCGTTGCGCTGGCCAATGACCTGATTGAGCCAGAACGACGCGTTTCGCTGGCGGCTTGTCTGTTGATGGCATTCGGCGTAGGTGCCAGTATTGGCCCACTGGTGGTCGGATTGCTGCTTGAACCTCTTGGGGGCAACACGCTGTATGCGTTCTTTGCCCTGTGCGGTCTGCTAATTATTGCCCTGAGCCGGACGGTGAAAAAAGACGAAGCCCAGTTTGTCGAAGATGCCCCGGTTCCTCATATCGCAATGCCGGATAGTCTGATGAGTTCGCCACTTTCTCCCGCACTCAACCCGGCTTTTGATGAGCAGATGATCGAGGAAACCATGCCATCATTTGATACCGAGCCTGCGGAAGAAGAAGAGGAAGTCACGATTCTGCAAGGGGCAGACCCTGATGAAGAGACCGGCCTCAAAAAAGCGTGGGAGAAATTGTAGCATCGTCGTCGCTTACTATCATTTGTTGATATTAGGCGATAAAACGTTCTGCTCCCTGGGCCTGATTTTAACCACGCAATGGGCATCACACGCTTTCGCCGGGAGCCAGCTGAAAAGCCTGGCGTCAAGAATCAATACTTAGAGTATGTTCTTAAAATCATAACGTTAGCCACAAAAAGACATTGATCACATTTAATATGCATGGGTTGCAGCATCGAAAAATAAATATCGCAGGTGTTTTTTAAAACCGCTTTTTTATTCACTTGAATATAACATTCATCCCAATGGCGCTGGATCTAATGGTGTGAAAAATCTTATTAATCGGTGAATTTCTTCCGACTGAAGGGAGACTCATATCAAACCTTGTGCATATGCGTAACGTATTAATTCGACATTAGAAGAGACGCCAAGACGCCGCATGGCATTATACTTTTGCGTAGAGATTGTACTAATTGTTCTATTCTGTCGCCGTGCTATCTCTGAAAGAGTATATCCTGTTGAAAACAGCCTAATCACTTCAAGCTCTTTGGGAGTAAGACCATTTCCTTTTTCACCATCCTTTGACAAATAACTCTTAATATTACTCAGTGAAGATGAAAAGTAATAACCATTTTGATTCATCACATGATGGCATGCAATGACCGTATCCTCCACCGGGTCCGACTTACTCACAATAGCTTTAACCCCGTAATCGCATGTTTTTCTGAGTATTGCGATGTTTTTTTGTGACGTGAGCAAGACAATTCTCACCAGCGGGAAGCGGCCATTTAAGGCACGTATTTTAGCAAAGCCATCAATTGCCGAACGTTTAGAACTTAAGGAGAAATCAGTGATGACAATATCTGTTTGCTCCGATGCAAGAACAGCCAATAAATCTTTACCACATACTGTTGCGGTAGCCACGGTAAATTGATCGTTATTTGAAAAAAGCATTTTCAGTGAATGAATTATATGTGGGTGGTCATCAGAAACCGCCACCGTGAATCTGCTATACATACAACCTCCATATGCTTCATCATGACTAGCCTGAAGAAATAAACAATGAGTTAAATATACTAATTCCGTCCAGCATCGTATGGCAAGCAGTTTGCAATAAATATAAAAACCGGACGAAATACGCGGAAAAGAATTAACGGAAACAACAATAAAAAATAAAAGCACGATGATTCCAGTAAAATTACGAAACCTGATAACTTTTTCACTATGCTGTCAGGTTTTACAACTGAGATGGCGAACTCATAAAAATAATAGCAGCACGATATCGGTATTCTGTCGCACCGGATAACTCGAATACGGCTAATAAGATATGTCACTGTCCAGTTCGCACTAGCGGAGGCATTTTTTCTTTTAGTGCGTATGAGCCTGGAACATTTATTCAAACACCACAAAATTTCAGTCGCCGTTCCTGACGGAACCCCTTAGGATTGCAGACTGATTTTATGGAGTTAGCTATGTTACTCACTGTCCTTTACATCATCGGTATCACGGCGGAAGCCATGACCGGAGCACTTGCCGCAGGACGTCGAAAGATGGACATGTTTGGCGTGATCATCATTGCTTCAGTCACTGCAATAGGCGGAGGCTCAGTGCGCGATATGCTGCTGGGGCATTACCCGCTAGGTTGGGTGAAACATCCTGAATACATCATGATTGTTGCTGCCGCCGCCGTTTTTACCACTTGGGTAGCACCACTGATGCCGCACCTGCGTAAGGTATTCCTGGTGCTGGACGCATTAGGACTGGCGGTGTTTTCCATTATCGGCGCGCAGGTGGCGCTGGATATGGGGTATGCAGGTATTATTGCCGCGATCAGCGCCGTGGTTACCGGAGTGTTTGGCGGCGTACTGCGCGATATGTTTTGTAATCAGATCCCACTGGTTTTTCAGAAAGAAATCTACGCGGGTATCGCTTTCGCTTCTGGCTGGGTTTACATCCTGCTGCTGAAAACCACCCTATCGCTGGAAACGGTGATCATTGTTACACTGCTGACTGGATTCATCGCTCGACTACTGGCTCTGCGCTTTAAACTGGGCTTACCGGTGTTTAACTACCCGCATAGCGATCATTAATCATCCTCCTGGCACAGGGAGAATCGAGGATGGCTCCAATCCTTTGATAAGCTGACGCACCTCGTGCTGCTGGAGAAAAGAGACGATGTTCCGAGCCAGCTTGTGCCCGATGCCGGGCAGTTGCTGCCACTCCTGGATATTATGTGACAACAACTGTTGCCAGTTATCATCTGCCAGCGTTTGCAAGGCCCTTTCCGGTATCGGCACCCCCAATGCTTTGACCCAGCGTTTAAAGGGGCGTTGACGACTGAGTTTGAGTTGTTGCCAGAAAAGATGCGCCTTTTGTTCTCCGATACCCGGCAACGCTTTTAGCTGCTCCTCCGACAGGGTCAGCCACGAGAATATATGCGCCATGCTGCCCGACTGAATCAACTGCTGCCAGGTTTGCCGGCCCGTGCCGACCAGGTTAAGTACCGATTTGCTGCTCAACCACTCCAGCCTTGCCAGAAACTGTTGACGGCATTGCGGCGTAAAGCGAAAACAGCTCAGGCTGTTAAACTGTGCGGCATCAGGCTGGGCGGGATAGACGCGCTCCGTTACTCGCCATATGACTTTATCCAGACGTGGCGCGCCCAGGCCAGCCAGGCTGATACTCACCTGATCCCCTGCTATCACGTCGATTTTTTTCCAGTGTTCAATCGAACCCACATTGACCCGGCTGATACGTTTATCACCAAGCTGCACGGGCAACAGATTCAGGACAACATTGATTCGACCGGTACGACCGATAGCAAACTCAACCGTTCGTACTTCGCTTGTCATTTCCGGCGGAGGGTATTTCCATGCAATGGCCCATTCGCCGGGTTCAGGGAGCCAGTCGCTGCCCCGCCGTGTCGGAATGCCGTGAACGACAATGCCATCAGTGACAAACGGTAAGGATTGCTGAAACCAGCGTTCCCGCCAGCTCTCAACCTCGCCCACATTCTCTACCCGATGAGTCCAGGCGCTAATGTCAGGGAATCCCAGGCTATGGATACCCGTCAGGCGCTGGGTCAGAGAAGTCGGTCCATCCGGCCATGCCCAGATGAAGATCCCTACATCTTGTAATACTGGCGAGGGGGCTTTCGCCATTAGCGCCCCAGCAACAATGGATCGCGCATTTTTTCCGCCATCGGTCGCCTGCCGATGATCGGTCATCTTGAGATACAGCTCCCCCTGAAAAACCTGCACCGCCGTGGAAGGAGTAATGAATGTTGGAATATCGGAGATCAACCGCGCTTTAGCCGTCCAGTCCTCCCCCCTGACGCCATCTCCCCGGCTGATCATCTGCTCCAGTTGACCATCACGGTAGAGTAAGGTTACCGCTACGCCATCTATCTTCGGCTGAATCCACAACCCGTCTCGCCTTTCCATCCAGCGCCCCACCGCCGTTTTATCTGAAAGCTTTTTAACCCCCGTGTGAGAAACAGGATGCAAAGCTTTGCCGTCAGTTTTAAGCGACGGCTGGCGTAAATCGCTGGCCGGTGAAAAACAGCGCTGCCACTGCTGCAACTTACCGTGCAAGGTATCGTATTGCTCATCGGGTACCGGAGACTTCCCACGTCGATAATAGGCGTCATCCCACGTCTTCAACTGAGCTTCTAGCGCGCCGATCTCCGTATCAGCACGCGAAACAGACCAAACCGGGCATTGCGCCTGTATAACGCTGCTGAACAGCCAGACCGCCAAAATGGCATATTTCATTGCTGCTTCTCCTGCTTGTCGTCATGATGATGGCAGACAGTAAAGCGCAGTAGAAAGCGGGTAGCGAGTCACAAAAGTGCATTACGGAAAGCGGCTTCAGCCTTTTTTATGCAAAACGCATCGGATACGAAAATATTTGCGTAGCGTTACCCAATAACAGAGAAATAACGCAAGAGAACGCCCTAAACGCTGCATCACGGGCCGCACCTGTGTATACTGTGAACGAAGTACACTCCGCTTTATTGGCATATCAAGAATAATCATGGCTCAAGGCACGCTTTTTATTGTTTCCGCCCCCAGCGGTGCGGGTAAATCCAGTCTGATTCAAGCGCTGCTAAAAACGCAGCCGCTGTACGATACGCAGGTATCTGTCTCGCATACCACGCGTGGGATCAGACCGGGTGAAAAACACGGTGAACACTATTACTTCGTCAACCACGACGAGTTCCGGGTTATGATTAGCGAGGACGCTTTTCTTGAACATGCCGAAGTGTTCGGAAACTATTACGGCACGTCACGTAAAGCCATTGAACACGTTTTAGCAACCGGTGTTGATGTGTTTCTTGATATAGACTGGCAGGGTGCTAAACAAATTCGAGAAAAAATGCCGACAGCACGCAGTATTTTCGTGCTGCCGCCGTCGAAAGACGAACTGGACCGTCGCCTGCGTGGCCGTGGCCAGGACAGCGAAGAAGTTATCACCAAACGTATGGCTCAGGCCGTTGCCGAAATGAGCCATTACGCAGAGTATGATTACCTGATTGTGAACGATGATTTCGACCTGGCGCTGTCAGACATGAAAACCATCATTCGCGCTGAGCGTCTGCGTATGGGCCGTCAAAAAGCCCGTCATGATGCTTTAATCAGCAAACTATTGGCAGACTGAGGACAACTCAGTATGATGCCCAGTCATTTCGTCACCACCCGTGGAGTATCACACTTATGGCACGCGTAACCGTACAGGCCGCAGTAGAAAAAATTGGTAACCGTTTTGATCTGGTTCTGGTAGCAGCTCGTCGCGCACGTCAGATGCAGGTTGGTGGTAAAGATCCACTGGTTCCTGAAGAAAACGATAAACCTACCGTTATTGCACTGCGTGAAATCGAAGAGGGTCTGATGAACAATGATATCCTCAACGTGCGCGACCGTCAGGAGCAGCATGAGCAGGAAGCCGCAGAATTGCAGGCTGTTACCGCTATCGCTGAAGGCCGACGTTAATTTTCTGTGAAGGCCTGCCTTGTATCTGTTTGAAAGTCTCAATCAACTGATTGAAAAATACTTGCCTGAGGAGCAAATAAAGCGCCTCAAGCAAGCTTATCTTGTCGCACGTGATGCTCACGAGGGACAGACACGCTCCAGCGGTGAGCCCTATATCACCCATCCCGTTGCGGTCGCATGTATCCTCGCGGAGATGAAGCTCGACCATGAGACACTCATGGCAGCACTGCTGCACGACGTTATCGAAGACACCCCCGCCACTTATCAGGATATGGAACAGCTGTTCGGTCAGACTGTTGCTGAACTGGTAGAAGGGGTTTCTAAACTCGATAAACTGAAGTTCCGTGACAAAAAAGAAGCCCAGGCAGAAAACTTCCGCAAGATGATCATGGCGATGGTGCAGGATATCCGCGTCATTCTGATTAAGCTGGCCGACCGCACGCACAATATGCGAACCCTGGGTGCCTTACGTCCGGATAAAAAACGTCGTATCGCGCTGGAAACGCTGGAAATTTATAGCCCATTAGCACACCGACTGGGTATTCATCACCTGAAAACCGAGCTGGAAGAACTGGGCTTTGAAGCCCTTTATCCGAACCGCTATCGTGTGATTAAGGAAGTGGTTAAAGCCGCGCGTGGCAACCGTAAAGAGATGATTCAGAAAATCCTCTCGGAAATCGACGGTCGCCTTGAAGAAGCCGGTATTGGCTGTCGCGTCAGCGGCCGTGAGAAACATCTCTATTCGATCTACTGCAAAATGCACCTGAAAGAGCAGCGCTTCCATTCCATTATGGATATTTACGCTTTTCGGGTGATCGTACGTGATGTTGATACCTGCTACCGCGTTCTTGGACAGATGCATAACCTGTACAAACCACGCCCGGGCCGCGTGAAAGATTATATCGCGATCCCCAAAGCCAACGGCTATCAGTCATTACATACTTCCATGATCGGCCCACACGGTGTGCCGGTAGAAGTGCAGATCCGTACTGAAGATATGGATCAAATGGCAGAAATGGGGGTGGCGGCGCACTGGGCTTATAAAGAACAGGGTGAAAGCAGCACCACCGCGCAAATCCGTGCTCAGCGTTGGCTACAGAGCCTGCTGGAATTACAACAAAGCGCCGGTAGTTCGTTTGAATTTATCGAAAGCGTTAAATCCGACCTTTTCCCGGATGAAATTTACGTTTTCACGCCGGAAGGGCGCATCGTCGAACTGCCCGCCGGAGCCACGCCGGTGGACTTTGCCTACGCCGTTCATACCGACATTGGCCATGCCTGCGTCGGCGCACGCGTCGATCGCCAGCCGTACCCACTGTCACAGGCGCTGACCAGCGGCCAGACGGTAGAGATTATTACCGCGCCGGGCGCACGCCCGAACGCTGCCTGGCTGAACTTCGTCGTCAGTTCTAAAGCTCGCGCCAAGATCCGCCAGCTACTGAAGAACCTGAAACGTGATGACTCCGTTAGCCTCGGCCGACGTCTGCTTAACCATGCGCTGGGCGGCAGCCGCAAACTGGCCGAGATCCCGCCAGCCAATGTGCAGCACGAGCTAGAACGTATGAAGCTGGCATCGATTGACGATCTGTTAGCTGAAATCGGCTTGGGTAATGCCATGAGCGTGGTGGTGGCAAAAAATCTGCAACAAAATGAGCCAAGCGCTCCGCCAACCCCACCTGCTCACGCCGGTAGCTCACGCAGTAAGCTACCCATCAAGGGCGCAGACGGCGTCTTGATCACTTTCGCCAAATGCTGCCGTCCAATCCCCGGTGACCCCATTGTTGCGCATGTCAGTCCGGGTAAAGGCCTGGTGGTACACCACGAATCCTGCCGTAATATCCGTGGCTATCAGAAAGAACCAGAGAAATACATGGCGGTCGAGTGGGATAAGGTAACAGAACAGGAATTTGTTGCCGAAATAAAGGTCGATATGTTTAATCATCAGGGTGCGCTGGCCAATTTGACGGCGGCAATTAACACCGCAGGTTCTAATATTCAGAGCCTGAACACGGAAGAAAAAGATGGCCGTGTTTACAGCGCATTTATTCGTCTGACCGCACGCGACCGAGTCCATCTGGCGAATATCATGCGTAAAATCCGCGTGATGCCGGATGTGATAAAGGTGCACCGTAACCGCAATTAAGGAATGAAGACAGGAACATCCCTGTCTTCGCCCTCCCCCCGATAACCGGTTGCTCTGTCGCTGGCGTTTTACTTATTTTAGGGAGTCCGTTTTCGCATGAACGCACAACGTTATGCCCGCATCCGCGCCATGCTTGCCGCGCGCCAGCATGATTTAACCGTCTGCATGGAGCAGGTTCACAAGCCTCATAACGTTTCTGCGGTGATCCGTACCGCCGATGCCATCGGAGTGCATGAAGTTCACGCCGTCTGGCCGGGTAGCCGCATGCGTACGATGGTCTCCTCTGCCGCTGGCAGTAACAGTTGGGTTCAGGTCAAAACCCACCGTTCAATTGCCGACGCCGTATCCTGCCTTAAAGGCCAGAATATGCAGATTCTGGCAACCCATCTTTCTGATAAAGCGGTTGATTTTCGCGAAATCGATTACACCCGTCCGACCTGTATTCTGATGGGACAGGAAAAAACCGGCATTACCCAAGAAGCACTCGAGCTGGCCGATTGTGACATCATTATTCCGATGATCGGCATGGTGCAATCACTGAACGTCTCCGTCGCCTCTGCGCTGATCCTGTATGAAGCCCAGCGCCAGCGGCAAAATGCCGGCATGTACCTGCGTGAAGAGAGCTCGCTGGAATACAGCGAACAGCAGCGACTGTTATTTGAAGGCGGCTATCCGGTACTGGCTCGCGTAGCGAAGCATAAAGGGCTGCCCTATCCTGAAATTAACGATCGCGGTGAGGTGGTTGCCGACCCCGAATGGTGGGCAACCATGCAGTCTAAGGCACGTAAGTAATGCAGGGCCGCCTGCTGGATGCAGTGCCGCTCAACACGCTATCCGGGGTGGGGGCTACCCAGGCAGCGAAACTGGCCAAGCTTGGTCTGGTGACAATACAAGACCTGTTGCTGCACCTGCCCATGCGCTACGAAGACCGTACGCAGCTTTACGCGATCAACGACCTGCTGCCGGGTATTTACGCCACGGTTGAAGGAGAAGTGCTGCACAGCGATATCTCTTTCGGCCGCCGTCGTATGCTGACCTGTCAGATAAGTGATGGCACCGGCACATTAACCCTGCGCTTTTTTAACTTCAATGCCGGAATGAAAAATAGCCTTGCAGCGGGCCGCCGGGTGACCGCTTACGGTGAGATTAAACGCGGACAGCGTGGTGCGGAGATCATTCACCCGGAATATAAGATTCAGGGTGAACATAGCGTCACCGAGTTACAGGAGACGCTGACGCCGGTCTATTCCACCACTGAGGGTATACGCCAGGCAACGTTACGTAACCTGACCGATCGGGCATTAACCCTGCTGGATACCTGTGCGATTGCCGAACTGCTGCCGCCGGAGTTAAGCCGGGGTTTAATCAGCCTGCAGGATGCCTTACGCACCCTGCATCGCCCGCCGCCGGATATGGCACTGGCCGATCTGGACAGCGGGACGCACCCGGCGCAGCGCCGTTTGATTATGGAAGAATTACTGGCGCATAACCTCAGCATGCTGGCGGTTCGGGCCGGTGCCCAGCGTTATCACGCATTGCCGATGTCGCCCCGCCATCAGTTAAGCGATCGGCTGCTTGCCGCATTGCCTTTCCGTCCTACCGCCGCTCAGCAGAGAGTGGTACGCGAAATTGAAGAGGATCTGGCCCACGACTATCCGATGATGCGCCTTGTGCAAGGTGACGTCGGTTCGGGTAAAACGCTGGTCGCAGCGCTGACGGCGTTACACGTCATTGCCTGGGGCAAACAGGTTGCGCTCATGGCGCCGACCGAACTGCTGGCCGAGCAACACGCCAATAATTTTCGCCAGTGGTTTGCCCCGCTTGGGCTGGAAGTTGGCTGGCTGGCAGGTAAACAAAAGGGTAAGGCACGCCAGGCGCAGCAGGAGGCTATCGCCAGTGGGCAAGTATCAATGATTGTCGGCACCCACGCGATTTTCCAGGAGCAGGTACAGTTCAACGGTCTGGCGCTGGTGATCATTGATGAACAGCACCGCTTTGGCGTCCACCAGCGTCTGGCGCTGTGGGAAAAAGGCGAGGAACAGGGTTTTCATCCTCATCAGCTGATTATGACGGCCACGCCGATCCCGCGAACGCTGGCAATGACCGCCTATGCCGACCTTGATACGTCCACTATCGACGAGCTGCCGCCGGGACGTACCCCAGTGACCACGGTGGCTATTCCCGATACGCGGCGCGCGGATATCATTACCCGCGTGAAAGACGCCTGCGGCAATGAAGGCCGCCAGGCGTACTGGGTGTGTACGCTGATTGAAGAATCCGAACTGCTGGAAGCACAGGCGGCAGAGGCCACCTGGGAAGAATTGAAACTGGCACTGCCGGAACTGACGATCGGGCTGGTACACGGCCGCATGAGGCCAGCCGAAAAGCAGGCGGTGATGCAGGCTTTTAAACAGGGTGAAATCCATCTGCTGATCGCCACCACGGTCATTGAGGTCGGGGTTGATGTGCCCAATGCCAGCCTGATGATTATCGAGAACCCCGAGCGCCTCGGACTGGCGCAGCTGCATCAGCTACGCGGGCGCGTGGGTCGTGGCGCGGTGGCTTCCCATTGCGTACTGCTCTACAAATCTCCATTGAGTAAAACCGCGCAGAAGCGCCTACAGGTGCTGCGTGACAGTAATGACGGCTTCGTGATTGCCCAGTGTGACCTTGAGATACGTGGCCCCGGTGAACTGTTGGGTACGCGTCAGACTGGCAATGCCGAATTCAGGGTGGCCGACCTGCTTCGCGATCGGGCGCTGATCCCGGAGGTTCAGCGAGTGGCGCGCCATATCCACCAGCATTATCCCGAGCAGGCCGTAGCGCTGATTGAACGCTGGCTGCCCGAAACAGAGCGCTATACCAATGCCTGATACCCATTGTTCCCGATGGCTCCATCAAAGTGCCTGCATCCGCCGGGTGAGTCACGGCTAAACGTGTCTTACCTGGGTTTATTGCCCACTTCCCCCCCTACATCACTCTCAGAGTCTTGAGCCAGCGTTAGTGCTCACCGGACGTACCAGCAGCCATGTGCGGGTCAACTCCTGGCAAACGATTGCTTTTGCGCCAAAGATGATTAGAATCGCCTTTTTATCGCCGTTGGGAAGCCTGTAATGTCCGTTGAAACCCAAGATGCTGCCACAGCAGCGCGCTCTGCTCATGCTGGTAAAAGCGAGCTGATTTATCGCCTTGAAGACCGCCCGCCGCTGCCGCAAACGCTTTTTGCCGCCTGCCAGCATCTGCTGGCGATGTTTGTTGCCGTGATCACGCCCGCGCTGTTGATCTGTCAGGCGCTCGGACTGCCCGCACGGGATACGCAGCACATCATCAGCATGTCACTATTTGCCTCCGGCGTCGCTTCGATCCTGCAAATCAAAACCTGGGGGCCGGTGGGTTCCGGGCTGCTGTCGATTCAGGGCACCAGTTTTAACTTCGTCACCCCGCTGATTATGGGTGGCCTGGCGCTCAAGAATGGCGGAGCTGACGTACCCACCATGATGGCCGCGCTGTTTGGGACGTTGATGCTGGCCTCTTGTACCGAGATGGCGCTGTCACGGGTACTGCACCTCGCGCGACGGGTTATCACACCGCTAGTTTCAGGTATTGTGGTGATGATCATCGGGCTGTCGCTGATTCAGGTCGGGCTGACCTCCATCGGCGGTGGTTTTGCCGCGATGAACGATCACACCTTTGGCGCACCGAAAAACCTGCTGCTGGCCGGTGCGGTGCTGGCGGTGATTATCGTGCTTAACCGCCAGCGTAACCCTTACCTGCGCGTGGCCTCGCTGGTGATTGCAATGGCGGTAGGTTATCTGCTGGCCTGGGCGATGGGGATGCTGCCGGAACATACCGCACCGGCCAACGACGCGCTGATCACCATCCCGACGCCGTTTTATTACGGACTGGGCATCGACTGGAGCCTGTTAATCCCGCTGATGCTGGTGTTTATGGTGACCTCACTGGAGACCATTGGCGATATCACCGCCACGTCCGACGTTTCCGAACAGCCGGTCAGCGGCCCGATTTATATGAAGCGCCTGAAAGGCGGCGTGCTGGCTAACGGCCTCAACTCCTGCGTGTCGGCACTGTTTAATACTTTCCCTAACTCCTGTTTTGGTCAGAATAACGGCGTGATCCAGCTTACCGGCGTTGCCAGCCGCTACGTAGGTTTTGTCGTCGCGCTGTTGCTGATGGCGCTGGGGCTGTTCCCGGCGGTGAGTGGCTTTGTGCAACATATCCCTGAGCCGGTACTCGGCGGGGCGACCATTGTCATGTTCGGCACCATCGCCGCTTCAGGCGTGCGCATCGTCTCGCGTGAGCCGCTGAACCGTCGGGCGATTATGATTATCGCTCTGTCGCTGGCGGTCGGTCTCGGCGTTTCCCAGCAGCCGCTGATTTTGCAGTTTGCGCCAGACTGGCTGAAAATGCTGCTCTCTTCCGGCATCGCCGCCGGAGGTATCACCGCCATTGTTCTGAATCTGGTTTTTCCCCAGGAAAAATAGCATGTTCCGGGCATAACTGACGAGCGGGTGGATAATTTCCGCCCGCTCGCCGCATGCGGGTTGAGATACATCGATAAATCGTGCATAACAAGCCATTACCCGAATGCATAGGGATGGATACGATGAAGTTTCTCGGCAAAGTTTTGCTCACGCTATTGCTACTGCTGCTACTGGTGGCCCTTACCCTCTATCTGCTGCTGCAAACCCGTTGGGGAGCGGAATGGATAAGCCGCCAAATCAGTGAGAACAGCGACTATAGTCTGTCGTTCAGTAAAATGGAGCATCACTTTTCCCATCCCAGCCATCTGACCCTGAATGACGTCACCTTTTCCCGTCAAGGTCAGCCCGCCTCACTGGTTGCTCAACATGTCGAACTCGGACTGGGGCTGATGCAGTTCAGCCGCCCACTGCACTTTGCCAGTATCCAGCTCGATCGGGGTACGCTTGATCTCACCACCCAGAGTACTCCCCTTGCTTTGCAGGCCGATCGTCTGCAGCTCAGCCAGATGGCGTTGATACAAAACCAGGGTGAGTGGCCATTAAGGGCGCAGCGTGTGGACGGGGGAATTATGCCGTGGAAACCTGAAGCGGGAGACAGACTCGGTAAAGACGCCCGTTTCCAGATAAGCGCCGGTTCTCTGACGCTGGACGATGTTCCCGCGACTAACGTGCTGGTTCAGGGCAGCATAAAAGATTCGCAGCTGATAGTCAGCAACCTGGGTGCGGATATGGCGCTGGGATCGGTCACCGCCAGCGCCCGGCGTGATGCGCAAGGAAGCTGGCAGGTAGCGAGCCTCAACCTTAACGGTATTCGCCTGCAAAGTGATAAGACCCTGCGCGATTTTATACAACCTCTAAACGCGCTGCCGCCGGTGCATATTGAACGTATGGATATCACGGGTGCACGGCTGGAAGGGAAAGAGTGGGCGGTAACCGATCTCGATCTGGTGCTGAAAAATCTGACGCTACGCGAGGGAGACTGGCAGAGCGATAATGGCACGTTGTCGTTGAATGCCAACAGTTTTGTCAACGGCAGTATGCAGCTGGACGATCCGACCGCCAGCATGACCTTCTCGGCACAGGGTATCGCCCTGAACCAGTTCAGTACCCGCTGGGTAAACGGGCTGCTGCGTACCGAGGGTAACTGGAGACGCACTGACAAGAAACTGACGCTGAATGAACTGGTGGTAGCAGGACTGGAGTATACGTTACCACTCAACTGGCGGCAGCGCTGGCTCCAGCCGCTTCCTTCGTGGCTGGATAGCGTGCTGGTCAAAAAATTCAGCGCCAGCCATAATCTGATTATCGATATCAATCCAGACTTTCCTTTCCAGATGACGGCGCTGGACGGCGCGGGCACTAACCTACTGATGGTGCGCGAGGGCCAGTGGGGGATCTGGTCAGGAGATCTCAGCGTTAACGCCGCCGCCGCCACCTTCAATCGCCTCGATCTGCGCCATCCGTCTCTCGCATTGACGGCAGACGATAGCAGCATCAACGTCACAGAGATGAGTGCCTTCAGTGCGGACGGGATGCTGGAGGGGCTGGCTAACGTCAGCCAGCAGCCTCTGCGCACGCTGTCTCTGACGCTGCGCGGTCGTCAGGTCGCGCCCAATCTGTTACATGCATGGGGATGGCCGCAGATCCCGCTAACGGGCACCGCCAATATACAATTAAACCTCCAGGGCAGTTTACAGGCAGGACAGCCGTTAAAACCCAGCGTTAACGGTGCACTCGACGTCACTGCCGACGGGCGCTCAGTCCGGCAGGTGATGAAAGCAGGAGAGGTCGCCAGCGCGCAGTAACTCACCAAAGGGGCGTGATTCGCCCCGCTTCACTTCGCAACCCTGCATCGGTAAGGTATAGTCCTTTTTTTACGGAGGAACTATGCTGACCAACCCATCTATTCGTCTTAACAAATACATCGGCGAGAGCGGTATCTGCTCACGTCGTGATGCCGACCGTTACATCGAACAGGGCAACGTTTTTATTAACGGCAAGCGTGCGTCAGTGGGCGATCAGGTATTTACCGGGGATGTGGTGAAAGTTAACGGTCAGCTTATTGAGCCGCGTAACGAAGAAGATTTGGTGGTTATCGCCCTGAATAAACCGGTCGGTATCGTCAGTACCACGGAAGAGGGTGAGCGCGATAACATCGTCGATTTTGTTAATCACAGCAAACGTGTCTTCCCTATCGGACGTCTGGATAAAGACTCGCAGGGGCTGATTTTCCTCACCAACCACGGCGATCTGGTGAACAAAATCCTGCGTGCCGGCAACGATCATGAAAAAGAATACCTGGTCACGGTGAATAAACCGGTCACCGAGGAGTTCATTCGCGGACTTGGTGCCGGTGTGCCCATGCTGGGAACGGTGACGAAAAAATGTAAGGTGAAGAAAGAGTCGACGTTTGTCTTTCGCATCACGCTGGTACAGGGACTTAATCGCCAGATCCGCCGCATGAGCGAACACTTTGGCTATGAGGTCACCAAACTTGAGCGTACGCGCATTATGAACGTCAGTCTGAAAGGGGTGCCGCCAGGTGAGTGGCGTGATTTAACCGATGATGAGCTGATTGAACTGTTTAAACTGATTGAGGATTCATCATCCGAGGACGGTAGCGCGAAAAAAGCCAAACCTAAGTCCACTACCGGCAAGAAACCTGCCGGCAGTGGAACAAAAGGCGGCGCGAAGGTGACCGCCAACGCTAACGCTGCTCCGCGTAAACGTTTTGCCCAACCCGGACGTAAAAAGAAAGGGCGTTAAACGCCGCAGCCACCCTCTTCCAGCGGCCCGTCAGGATCGGCGGGCAGCACAATATACACACCTTCAAATACCGCGCCGCACTCTTCATTGCCAAACAGTTGAACCTCCAACTGCACTCTGGCTTTGCGTCCACGGGCCAGACGGTCGAGGTCGCCACTCAGCGAACCCAAGTTGGCCACTGCCCCCGGCTTACCGCTGATCGGCTTGCTGTAACGAATATGCGCATCGGCCAGAATAATGGTTCCACCAAGCTGACGCTCACGCAGCAGCAGCCAGATCAGCCCCCAGCCGGTTAAGGTTGCCAGCGAGAACAGGCTACCGGCAAACAGCGTATGGTGAGGATTCTGGTTACCGGTTTCCGGCATAGTGGTGGCAAATTTTTGCCCGGTATATTGCAGGATGCGCACGCCCATCTTTTCACTAAGCGGGATATGCTGATACCACGCCTGCTGAAGCTGACCGCACCAGTCGGCACGATGCAGAATATCATCCAGCGTCACCACCGGTTTGATCATCAGGAAATGGCGTACCGGCGTGGTTTGCGGCGCGGTGATCTCCCCCTGATTGAAATAGCCGAGTTTGGCGAAAAAATCGACGGCATCTTCACGCGCGCTACAGACCACACGTTTTACGTCTTCCTGACGGGCAACGGATTCCAGCGTCATCGCCACCAGCGTTCCCAGCCCTTTTCCGCGCACGGAAGGATGCACGGCGAGGAAACGGATCGCCGCTTCGTTATCGGCATTGATATATAGCCGCCCGATGGCAACCGGATCGCCCTGCTCGTCAACCACCATCTGATGGTGCGCCAGCGCATCCCAGGCGTCACGTTCCGATCCCATCGGCTGATGCAGCGGCTTACGCAGCATCTCCCAGCGGAATTGGTAGTAAATGTCCAGCTCTGCAGCGGTTTCGGGTACGCGAAGATGATACATAAAATGGTTCTCTCTGTCTGAGACCTTCAGGCCACTCCGTTGCTGCTGGGCCAGCTGTTTCAAACCTGCAACCAGAACGTAACGGGGCCATCATTAACCAGCGCCACTTGCATATCAGCGGCGAAACGGCCGGTTTCGGTCGTCACCCCTTTTTCTCGGCAGCAGGCGGCAAAATAGTCATACAGCTTTTCTGCCTCATCCGGAGCGGCACCGGCGGAGAAGCTCGGCCGCATGCCCTTTTTTGTATCAGCAGCCAGCGTGAACTGCGATACCACCAGCACGCTGCCGCCCGTCTGCTGCACGTTCAGATTCATTTTGTCGTTTTCGTCACCAAAAATTCGGTAACCGATCACTTTATCCGCTAACTTGCACGCACTTTCGGGGGTATCCCCTTTTTCTACACCCAGCAAAATCAGTAGTCCAGGGCCTATCTCGCCGATGGTTTCCCCCGCGACGGCCACACTGGCCTGCTGCGCCCGTTGTATTAAAGCAATCATGAATCCTCATTTTCTCTTTCTTGTTCTTCTTGCTTCAGCCGACGATAGTCGGCCAGCGTTGCGGTAATTTCCGCTCCCAGTAATACAATACACCACGTCCAGTAAACCCATAAAAATAGAATGGGTACGACGGCCAGCACGCCGTAAATCAGCTGGTAAGACGGGAACATGGTGATATACAGCGCAAACCCCTTTTTCCCCAGCTCGAACAGAACGCCGCCGACCACCGCCCCTACCAGCGCATCGCGCCCCGCCACCGGAGTGGTGGGAACCAGGCTGTATAACAGCCAGAAGGAGAGACAGGAGAGCAACAGCGGGAATATACGCAGTGTCATATCCACCAGCCCGCTCAAGCCGCTGATCGTTGCCCAGTGCAGCGATAGCAGGTAGGAGCTAATGGCCAGGCTGGCCCCCGCCAGCAGCGGCCCCAGCGTCAGGATCATCCAATACACCGCCAAAGAGTACACCAGCGATCGCTTAACTTTGCTACGCCAGATGGTATTCAGCGCCGAGTCTATCGAGTACATCAGCAGCAGCGCGGTCACCACCAGCCCTCCCACGCCTACCGCCGTCATTTTATTGACGTTAGCAACAAATTGCTCAAGGTAGTTCTGCACCGTGTCACCGGCCGCCGGGACAAAGTTGTTAAAGACAAAATTCTTTAACTGCACGCTAACGTCAGAGAACATCGGGAAAGCGGAGAAAAGCGCAAAGATAACCGCAATCAGCGGCACAAGTGACAGCAGCGATACATAGGCAAGATGTCCGGCCAGCACGGTCATCGCATCTTCATCAATACGTTGCCATAACAGCTTTATCCACGCCCAAAACGCACGCAGCCAGTGCCGAAAGTGTTTAAAAGCACGCATGTTTTAGCCGCGACCGCCAGCGATACGATCGGCGAAAAATGCCGGGATCACGCTGGCATCAGTAATATGCAGGCTGTGTATCCCCAACGCGCGCGCCGCCTCGATATTTTCACGATTATCGTCGAAGAAAATGGCCTCTGCCGCCGACATCTCCTCAAGGTTCAGCAAACGCTGGTAAATATGCGGATCGGGTTTGCGTAAGCCCATTTCCTGCGATAAATAGATTTTATCCGCAGCGGCTTGTACTTCCGGGTACTGCGTAGGCCAGAACTGGCAGTACAGGTTATTGGTATTAGAGAGGATAACCACCCGATCCCCCTGCTCACGCAGCTGATGCATAATGGCGATGACTTCAGGGCGCACGCCGACAAATACCGCCTGCCAGCCGGCAGCAAACTGCTCGTAGCTTAACGGCAGCTCCAGCTCGTGACAGATCTCCTGGGCAAATTTTTCATCGCTAATTTCACCACGTTCGTGCTGGTGGAAGCTCTCGCCCATCTGGAAACGGCTTTGCAGCGTGGCTAAAGGCACGCGGCCCAGATCGCTCCAGACGCCTAGCACCCGGTTGAAATCAATATCAACAATGACATTACCTAAATCAAAGATATACAGCATGGTCATCCCCTTGTGTTGCGCTAAGTGATTCACTCTAGCGGTAAAACGGGAGGCTGAACAGGTGGGAGGGTTGAAAACTGTAAGGCAGTTGCAGGGTTGGAGAGGTTCCAACCCTGAATTTCACGCGGTATACCCTTCATCATTCAGGGTGGAGAGGCACGGGTTAGCATTAATCACCCCGGCAACTGACTGATGTCAGCGACCGGGGAACGCCTTACCTGCCCTGAAAACGAGGGGTAACGGCCGGATTAAGCTTCTTTAGGACCACGGCTCGCGCGCTTGCGATCGTTTTCCGTCAGGTGACGTTTACGAATACGCACCGACTGAGGAGTCACTTCAACCAGTTCGTCATCATCGATGAATTCCAGAGCCTGCTCCAGAGACATCTTGATAGCCGGAACCAGCGTGGTGGCTTCATCAGTACCGGAAGCACGCATGTTGGTCAGCTTCTTACCGGTCAGGCAGTTAACGGTCAGGTCGTTAGAGCGTGAGTGAATACCGATAATCTGGCCTTCATACACTTCCGCACCGTGGCCGAGGAACAGCTTACCGCGATCCTGCAGGCTGAACAGGGCGAATGCCACCGCTTTACCCTGGCCGTTAGAGATCAGCACGCCGTTCTGGCGCTGGCCGATTTCACCGGCACGCACATCGTCGTAGTGGCTGAACGTGGAGTACAGCAGACCAGTACCAGAAGTCATGGTCATAAACTCGGTACGGAAGCCGATCAGACCACGCGCCGGGATCAGGTAGTCAAGACGAATACGACCTTTGCCGTCAGGGATCATGTCTTTAACATCACCCTTACGCTCGCCCATTGCCTGCATCACAGAACCCTGGTGCTGTTCTTCGATATCCAGCGTTACGTTCTCGAATGGCTCTTGCATGCGGCCATCGATTTTACGGTTGATAACTTTAGGACGTGAAACGGCGATTTCGAAGCCTTCACGGCGCATGTTTTCAATCAGAACCGACAGGTGAAGTTCACCACGGCCCGATACGCGGAACGCATCAGAGTCTTCGGTTTCTTCAACGCGCAGTGCCACGTTGTGCACCAGCTCTTTGTTCAGACGGTCAAGGATCTGACGCGAGGTCACAAACTTACCTTCTTTTCCGCAGAACGGCGAGGTGTTAACGTTGAAGTACATGGTCACGGTAGGTTCATCAACGCTCAGTGCTGGCAGCGCTTCAACACTCTGCGGATCGCAGATGGTGTCGGAGATGTTCAGCTCGCCCAAACCGGTAATCGCGATGATATCGCCCGCTTCCGCTTCAGTCGCTTCGATACGCTCCAGACCCAGGTGGGTCAGAACTTTACCGACTTTACCGTTACGGGTTTTGCCTTCGCTATCGATAATAGTGATCTGCTGGTTAGGCTTCACTTTACCGCGCTTGATGCGGCCGATACCGATGACACCCACATAGTTGTTGTAGTCCAGCTGAGAGATCTGCATCTGGAAAGGTGCTTCCATCT
Source organism: Erwinia piriflorinigrans CFBP 5888 (assembly GCF_001050515.1). Taxonomy (GTDB): domain Bacteria; phylum Pseudomonadota; class Gammaproteobacteria; order Enterobacterales; family Enterobacteriaceae; genus Erwinia; species Erwinia piriflorinigrans. The sequence goes on along the minus strand of NZ_CAHS01000002.1, from coordinate 14,925 downwards.
CAACCTGTGGTGGTGACACATGTTTTACGATCGCTTCATACAGCGGGGTCATATCTTCCGCCATATCGCTGTGATCCAGACCTGCAATGCCGTTCAGGGCAGAGGCGTAGATCACCGGGAAGTCGAGCTGCTCGTCGGTAGCATCCAGGTTAACGAACAGGTCAAATACCTGATCAACAACCCAGTCAGGACGCGCGCCCGGACGGTCAACTTTGTTAATGACCACGATCGGCTTCAGACCATTAGCAAAAGCTTTTTTGGTCACGAAACGGGTTTGCGGCATCGGGCCATCCATTGCATCCACAACCAGCAGCACCGAGTCGACCATTGACATCACACGCTCAACCTCGCCGCCGAAGTCGGCGTGCCCAGGGGTATCAACGATGTTGATGCGGTAGTCATTCCATTTAATGGCGGTGTTTTTTGCGAGGATGGTAATCCCACGCTCTTTCTCCAAATCGTTGGAGTCCATTACGCGTTCGGTTGCTTCGGTGCGGGCATCAAAGGTCCCGGACTGCTGCAGCAACTTATCAACCAGGGTAGTTTTACCATGGTCAACGTGGGCAATAATGGCGATGTTACGCAAATTTTCGATCACAGCTTTGCCTCAGGCATTAGAAATAGCGCGCTATTGTACACGGATTAATCGAAGGACTGAACAAGTTCACAGATTTCGTAGAAAGATAACTGTCCGGATGTTTTTTGGACCCATTTTCAGTGCAAAGATTGCACGACAATGATGTATTGCACCAAAATGGTGACCACTTCCCACTCAATAGCACCAGAATGGTGCGCGACTTCCATCATGGTGCATTCCCCGTCTGACGAGAGGGCGCATCATAGCGCCTTTTGCATGAAATAAAAAAGTTGGCATAGATTTCGCAATTACCCTACCAAGCGAAAAATGCCATTTCACACACGGTTGTAAGCTTGTCAGAGATCTTTATTATCGGAATTAGCGCGGCGAAATGCAAAGCGCACCGTGAAAGTTCTCTAATCAAGACGACAATGACAAAATCCAGGAGAGTTAAGTATGTCAGCTAAACACGTTCAGTCGATGATGGACGAGCACGAAGTCAAATTTGTTGACCTGCGCTTTACCGATACCAAAGGTAAAGAACAGCACGTGACTATCCCCGCTCACCAGGTCAACGCTGACTTCTTCGAAGAAGGCAAGATGTTTGACGGCTCCTCGATTGGTGGCTGGAAAGGTATTAACGAATCTGACATGGTTCTGATGCCTGATGCAACCACCGCTGTCCTTGATCCGTTCTTCGAAGATGCCACCCTGATCATCCGTTGTGACATCCTCGAACCTGGCACCATGCAGGGCTACGACCGTGATCCCCGTTCCATCGCTAAACGCGCTGAAGATTTCCTGCGTTCTTCCGGCATCGCCGATACCGTGCTGTTTGGACCAGAACCAGAGTTTTTCCTGTTTGACGACATCCGTTTCGGCAGCAGCACTTCCGGCTCCCACGTTGCTATCGATGATATCGAAGCCTGCTGGAACACCGGTAAAGAATACGAAGGCGGCAACAAAGGCCACCGTCCGGGTCTGAAAGGCGGTTACTTCCCTGTTCCTCCGGTCGATTCATCGCAGGATATTCGTTCTGCCATGTGTCTGACGATGGAACAGATGGGCCTGGTGGTTGAAGCTCACCACCACGAAGTGGCAACGGCGGGTCAGAATGAAGTGGCAACCCGCTTCAACACCATGACCAAAAAAGCTGACGAAATTCAGATCTACAAATATGTCGTGCACAACGTCGCTCATGCCTATGGTAAAACCGCAACCTTTATGCCTAAGCCGATGTTCGGTGACAACGGTTCCGGTATGCACTGCCATATGTCACTGTCTAAAGACGGGACTAACCTGTTCGCTGGCGACAAATACGGCGGCCTGTCTGAAACAGCCCTGTTCTATATCGGTGGTGTGATCAAACACGCCAAAGCGATCAATGCGCTCGCCAACCCGACCACCAACTCCTACAAGCGTCTGGTGCCAGGCTACGAAGCGCCGGTCATGCTGGCTTACTCTGCCCGTAACCGTTCCGCCTCTATCCGTATCCCGGTGGTTGCCAGCCCGAAAGCACGTCGTATTGAAGCGCGCTTCCCTGACCCGGCGGCTAACCCATACCTGTGCTTCTCTGCACTGCTGATGGCTGGCCTGGACGGCATCATCAACAAGATCCACCCGGGCGATGCGATGGACAAAAACCTGTATGACCTGCCGCCGGAAGAAGAAGCGGAGATCCCAAAAGTAGCGGGTTCCCTGGACGAAGCCCTGGCTGCCCTGAACGAAGACCGTGAGTTCCTGACCCGTGGTGGTGTATTCACCGACGACGCTATCGAAGCTTACATTGAGTTGCGTAAAGCGGAGATGGAACGCGTGCGCATGACGCCGCACCCGGTTGAGTTCGAACTGTACTACAGCGTTTGATTTTGTTATCCGGTGAATATCATTTCGCCACTGTGGAATGAGGAACGCCGGGTATTTGTTGCCGTGGAAACTTTCAGCCCATCTTCGGATGGGCTTTTTTCTCCGCGTATTTATCGTTCAACAGAACGATTTTCAGATGATATGGCTATAATGCACTAAGTTGGTGCACAAGAAAGGCTCAGGAGAATACTGTATGGCAACTGGCACGCTGCCCGATGCTGGGCAGATTCTCAATTCTCTGATCAACAGTATTCTGTTGGTCGACGGTGAATTGGTGGTTCACTACGCCAACCCCGCCGCACAGCAATTGCTGGCACAGAGTTCCCGCAAGCTGTTTGGTACGCCACTGCCGGAACTGATGGGGTATTTTTCCCTGAATATTGAGGTGATGCTCGAAAGTCTGGACGCCGGACAGGGCTTTACCGACAGCGAAGTCACCCTGGTGGTCGACAGCCGTGCGCACATTATGTCGCTGACCGCACAGCGTCTGCCCGAAGGATTGATATTGCTGGAAATGGCACCGATGGACAATCAGCGTCGGTTAAGCCAGGAACAACTGCAACATGCGCAACAGGTGGCGGCGCGTGATTTAGTGCGCGGTCTGGCGCATGAAATTAAGAACCCGCTGGGCGGGCTTCGTGGCGCGGCGCAGCTGTTGGCAAAGGCGCTGCCCGATCCGGCCCTGACCGAATACACCAAAGTCATCATTGAACAGGCAGACCGACTGCGCAATCTGGTCGACCGCCTGCTGGGGCCACAGCAGCCAGGAATGCACATTACACAAAGCATTCATCAGGTTGCCGAACGCGTGGTTAATCTGGTTTCGATGGAGTTGCCCGATAATGTGTCACTCGTTCGCGACTATGATCCGAGCATGCCAGAACTTCCTCATGACCCGGATCAAATCGAACAGGTGCTGCTGAATATCGTGCGCAATGCGCTGCAAGCGTTGGGTGCAGAGGGCGGCACTATCACCTTACGCACCCGTACTGCGTTCCAGCTGACGCTGCACGGTACACGTTATCGCCTGGTGGCACGCATCGATATTGAAGATGACGGCCCCGGCATTCCGGCGCAGCTACAGGATACGCTGTTTTATCCGATGGTCAGCGGCCGTGAAGGCGGTACCGGATTAGGGCTATCCATTGCCCGCAGCCTGATCGACCAGCATTCGGGAAAAATAGAGTTCAGCAGTTGGCCCGGACACACGGAATTTTCGGTTTATTTGCCTATTCGCCAGTGAGGTTTCTATGCAACGAGGGGTAGTTTGGATCGTCGATGACGATAGCTCCATCCGCTGGGTGCTTGAACGAGCGCTCACTGGAGCCGGTTTACAGTGCGTGACGTTTGAGAGCGCGAACGAGGTGCTCGAAGCCCTTGCGACAAAAACCCCGGACGTATTACTGTCAGATATTCGCATGCCCGGCATGGATGGGCTGGCGCTGCTGAAACAGATTAAACAACGCCACCCGATGCTGCCGGTGATTATCATGACCGCGCATTCTGACCTCGATGCGGCGGTCAGTGCTTATCAACAGGGTGCTTTTGATTATCTGCCAAAACCGTTTGATATTGATGAAGCGGTGGCACTGGTGGAAAGAGCCATCAGCCACTATCAGGAGCAGCAGCAGCCACGTAACCAACCGGTGAGCGGCCCGACCACCGACATCATCGGTGAAGCCCCGGCGATGCAGGATGTGTTCCGCATTATCGGCCGACTGTCGCGCTCCTCCATTAGCGTGCTGATAAATGGCGAATCCGGGACCGGTAAAGAGCTGGTAGCCCATGCCCTGCATCGCCACAGCCCACGTGCCAAAGCGCCTTTTATCGCGCTAAATATGGCCGCAATTCCGAAGGATTTGATCGAGTCAGAACTGTTTGGTCATGAAAAAGGGGCGTTTACCGGGGCAAATCAGATCCGTCAGGGCCGTTTTGAACAGGCCGACGGCGGGACGCTGTTCCTCGATGAAATTGGCGATATGCCGCTGGATGTTCAGACCCGTCTGCTGCGCGTGTTGGCTGATGGCCAGTTTTATCGTGTCGGCGGCTATGCGCCGGTAAAAGTGGATGTGCGTATTATCGCTGCCACCCATCAGAACCTGGAGCTGCGCGTACAGGAGGGGAAATTCCGTGAGGATTTATTTCACCGCCTGAACGTGATCCGCGTGCATCTGCCGCCGCTGCGCGAACGCCGGGAAGATATTCCGCGCCTGGCACGTTACTTCTTACAGGTGGCCGCGCGCGAGCTGGGGGTAGAAGCCAAAATCCTGCACCCGGAGACCGAAACCGCTCTGACGCGCCTGCACTGGTCCGGTAACGTACGCCAGCTGGAGAACACCTGTCGCTGGCTGACGGTGATGGCGGCCGGTCAGGAAGTGCTGATCCAAGACCTTCCGCCGGAGCTGTTTGAGACCGCAACGCCGCAAAACCCGGCGCAGTCACTGCCGGACAGCTGGGCCACCCTGTTGGCGCAGTGGGCCGATCGCGCATTGCGTTCCGGTCATCAAAATCTGCTGTCCGAAGCGCAGCCGGAAATGGAGCGTACGCTGCTCACCACCGCGCTGCGCCATACTCAGGGCCATAAGCAGGAAGCGGCACGGCTGCTGGGCTGGGGACGTAATACCCTGACGCGCAAATTGAAAGAGTTAGGGATGGAATAGTCCTCCCTGGCACGATAAAAAGGCGGCACGGTAACATGACCGATGTCGCCTTTTTATTCAGATGACCCTTGAAAATCGTGTACCAGAGGCTTTCTGACGCAGGTAGCGATCGAAACACATGCAAATATTACGGATAAGCAATCGTCCCTTAGCGGTGACGACAAGCGAATTATCGTGGCACTCCACCAGCCCGTCAGCGATAAGCGGCCGCAGCAATGCCAGATCCTCGGCAAAGTAGTCGCGGAAGTGGATCCCCCAGCGCGCCTCAATGCTTTTGAACGATAAAGAAAAATGACAAATCAGGCGCTTAATCACATCACCACGCAGGCAATCATCTTTCGTCAGCTGTAAGCCGCGCCACAGCGCCGTATTACCCGCGCGTATTTGTGCATAATAGTGCTTCAGCTCTTTGTGGTTCTGCGCATAGCTGTCACCCAGCATACTTATCGCTGACACACCCATTCCCAGCAGATCGCAATGCCCCAGGGTCGTATATCCCTGAAAATTGCGATGCAGCTCACCCGCTCGTTGCGCGACCGCCAGCTCATCGTCCCGGCGGGCAAAGTGATCCATACCGATAAACTGGTAACCCTGGGCCGTCAGGGTAGCAATCGTCTGTTGTAAAATGGTCAGCTTCTGCCGCGCGTCCGGCAGTTCTGCCTCACGAATTTTGCGCTGGGCGGCGAACAGAGTGGGCATATGGGCATAGTTAAATACGCTCAGCCTGTCAGGGGCCAGCTCTGCCACTTTCTGCAAGGTAAATGCAAAACTTTCCGGCGTTTGTGCGGGCAAGCCATAAATCAGGTCGATATTGGTGGAAACAAATCCCAACTGACGTGCACGAGCCATCAGCGCGAAAATCGTCTCTTCATGCTGTACGCGGTTGACCTTTTCCTGCACCTGCTTATTAAAATCCTGCACTCCCATGCTCAGGCGGTTAAATCCCTTAGCACGCAGATGGTCTAACACATCCAGCTCAATTTCTCGCGGATCAACTTCTATCGATATTTCGGCCGTATCGCTAATGTGAAAATGCTGGCGCAGACAGGCCATCAGGCGACTAATTTGCCCCTTGTTGAGAAAAGTGGGTGTGCCACCGCCCCAGTGTATTTGTTTAACGGTGCGCTGCTGAAATAACGGGGCGCGGGCGGTAATTTCCTGCATCAGTGCCGCAAGGTAGTCATCAGCTTTGTGCTGCTGACGCGTTATCTGCTTATTACACCCGCAGAAATAGCACAAACGATGGCAGAACGGGATATGCAAGTAGAGTGATAACGGGCGTTCGGGATAGCGCATAGCAGCCTGTAAAAAAGCCTGCTCGTCGTAGTGCTGATGGAATTCCAGTGCGGTCGGATAAGAGGTGTAACGGGGGCCGGAGATATTGTATTTCTGAATGAGTGGGAGATCCCACTCTGTCGCCTGAATCTGCATGCTCACTGACCTTATCTGCGTCGTGGTGCAGATCGCCGCATGGCAGTAAGCTGCTGGCTGACGATCCGGCCACGCAGCCGGGTTCTCAGCCGCGATAGCCGCTGTAGTTTAACCAACAACCCTCCCAGCCAGCACAACAGAATCAGCGCAATAATTGATCCAGGCCAAATCATTGTTGGATAACACAAAAAATTAAGGCAGCGCAAAAATACGCTACCTCAATAACGGCAGAAAACGGCTGGATTAACCTGATGATCAATGACTGCCTTTCAGCAGCCGATACATATCTTCTTCCGCTTTTTCGTCTTCAACCTCTTCATCCAATGCAATGCCTAGCTGCTCCATCAGCACATCAATACGGTCCAGCGACTGATCCAGCCAGGCCTGATCTTCAGCAGAGAGGATCTCGCCATTTTCCAGACGGTCAAGTAAGGCATCCAGACGTTCGTCATTCTCCAGCTTTGCCAGCTCTTCTTCCGGCGTCAGACGCGGTTTTTTCTCAACTTCTGGCTTGGCGGCCTTAACCGGCTTAACGGATTGACTGGCGGGCACATCCGCGCCCAGTGCAATCGCTTTTTTACTGCCGATACGCGGGTCTTTGGCGGGTTTACTCTTATCGCCCTTCTGACTCACCGTGACCGGGTTACCCCGGCTGCCGGAGGCATGACCGCTGTGCTTTTTTTCGCGTTTGCGATCGCGTGCTTCCTGATTGATCTCTTCACGCGTTTTGCGTTTCACGCGTGCTGCAGGTTTCTTAACTTGGGACGTGCGTGCAGGTTGCTTCATGGTTTCTGCTCTCAGGCTTTTATATTCAGTATAGAATTGCAGCGGAATCTAGCAGAAACCAGAGCAAGAAAAAAGGCGGCAGGTCATCCTGTCGCCTTTTTTCCCACCTTCCGCAGAAGGACTTACATTTTCAGCATCCTTTTTAGCAGCCAGCATCCCTGTTTTCCATTGCCTTAGCCGTTACTCGCCCTACCTGGCGACTTCCCTAATCCCTGCCGTGTACCCTGTACACATTTCCAGCCCTACCCGCGATCGTCCTGATACTCCCTGAGCGCTTCATCCTGAAGTGAAATATCCTGTTTCTGGGTTTAAATATAAACCAAACTGTCGGCCTCACAATATGGTGGCACTATTTTTTACTCTTTTTTTTTATGGTTTTCTATAAACACATGAAAATAAATGAAATATTAAATATCATTAATGTAAATTACAGAAAGTGCTGGCAGCACGAATGGTCAATCTCCTACAAGCTTGATGCTGGCTACCGTCTTACCGGGCGCTTTGCAGCCATAAAGGGTATAATCGGCTCAATTGCCCTTTTTATCTGGAGTATCTACCTTGTCTGGCTGGAATTATCACCTCACCCATTTTGTCACCAGCGCCCCCGATATTCGCCACTTGCCTGCCGATACCGGTATTGAGGTGGCTTTTGCCGGGCGTTCGAACGCGGGTAAATCCAGCGCGCTGAATACGCTGACGAATCAAAAGAGCCTTGCGCGTACCAGTAAAACGCCTGGACGCACGCAGCTGATTAACCTGTTTCAGGTTGCTGAAGGCTATCGTCTGGTCGATCTGCCTGGCTATGGCTATGCTGAAGTTCCGGAAGAGACGAAGCTGAAGTGGCAGCGCTCTCTGGCAGAATATCTTCACGACCGCTACTGCCTTAAAGGGCTGGTGGTGCTGATGGACATTCGCCACCCGTTGAAAGAACTCGACAGGCAAATGATCTTATGGGCGGTACAGAGTGGAAGAGAAGTGCTGGTGCTGTTGACCAAAGCCGATAAACTGGCTTCCGGGGCGCGCAAAGCGCAGCTAAATGTAGTCAGAGAAGAGGCTAAAACTTTTCTGGGTACGGTAGAGGTTGAGCTGTTTTCTTCGTTGAAGAAAATTGGGGTCGACAAACTGAGTCAGAAGCTGGACAGCTGGTATCGCGATCTTCCTACGTCGACCGAAGAAGAGCAGGCCTGACAGGATAACTGGATTCGCTAATGCTGCGGTCAACGCTCAAACAGCCTTAAACTGATATCAGGAAAGGGTTGAAATGACTGGATGCTGTCGGCATGACAGGGATTCAGACGACAGACAATAAAAAACGCCCCAGTCATAACAACTGGGGCGGCTAAAATATTCAGCCAAATCCGATTACGTGAAGTAAAAGGTCTGAAAGATAGAACATCTTACCTCTGTACCCTACAAGCCAAACTCTACATGATTTTTAGGGTGCTCAAAAGGGTTTTTTGTTGTTAATTTCCAGAAAATGCCCCATTTAACCAAACCTGGCTCACATAATGCTGCCAACTCTATGGCTTTATGACTGAAAATGTGTTTCGTGAAACAGAGACTGATTAGCTCAAATAAGGATGTCAGGCCGCTAGCTTGATGACCTGAAGCCAGCCTGGTTGCAGGACAGGAGATCACCGAACCTTATGAGCTGCAAGCAGGCCCGGTGAGTAGCCACTTAGCGAGGCTAGTGGGCCTGGTCCCAGTTATCCCCCACGCCAATATCTACGCGTAACGGCACATCCAACGCCATGCTGCCTTCCATTAGCGCACGGATCTGTGCGGAAGCGGCCTCTACCGCATCTGCCCGTACTTCAAACACCAATTCATCGTGTACCTGCATAATCATTTTCACATCAGGAGAGGGCTGCTCTTCCAGCCACCCATCGACGGCGATCATGGCTCGCTTGATAATATCCGCAGCCGTGCCCTGCATCGGGGCATTAATTGCCGCACGTTCTGCCGCCTTACGGCGCATGGCATTACTGGCTTTAATATCCGGCAAGTACAGGCGACGACCATCCAGCGTTGAAACATAGCCTTTCTCTGCTGCCAACTCACGGGTACTTTCCATATATTGCAGAACCCCCGGATAGCGCTCAAAGTAGAGATCCATATATTTCTTCGCTTCTCCCGCGCCAATATTGAGCTGACGCGACAGGCCGAACGCGCTCATACCATAAATCAGACCAAAGTTAATGGCTTTGGCACTACGGCGCTGCTCCCCGCTGACCTTATCCAGCGACACGCCGAATACCTCTGCCGCCGTTGCGCGGTGTATATCCTGTTCGCTGGCAAATGCCGATAGCAGCCCTTTATCCTGTGAAAGGTGCGCCATAATGCGCAATTCAATCTGCGAGTAGTCAGCCGCCACGATACAGTGACCTTGCGGCGCAATAAACGCCTGGCGGATGCGACGACCTTCGTCGTTGCGCACCGGAATATTTTGCAGATTGGGATCGCTGGAAGAGAGACGCCCGGTAGCGGTAACCGTCTGGTGGTAAGATGTATGTACCCTTCCGCTATGCGGATTGATCATTAGCGGCAGCTTATCCGTGTAGGTCGATTTAAGCTTAGAAAGACCTCTATGTTCCAGAATCACCTTAGGTAACGGGTAATCCAGCGCAAGTTCAGCCAGCACTTCCTCACTGGTTGACGGTGCACCGCCCGGCGTTTTTTTGGTGGGCTTGATGCCCTGCTTTTCAAACAAAATGGTTTGCAGCTGCTTCGGTGACGACAGGTTAAACGGTTCGCCTGCCAGTTCATGTGCTTTCAGCTCCAGCTCCGCCAGGCGACTGCCCAGCTCCTGCGAGTGCGCGGCCAGAATGCCCTGGTCAATCAGCACGCCATTGCGTTCTATACGTGAAATGACCGTCACCAGCGGCATCTCGACCTGCTCAAAGACGTTTTTAGGCCCCTGCTCTTTTTCCAGCTCCGGCCACATTTTCAAATGCAGTTGTAGCGTTACGTCTGCATCTTCTGCTGCATAATGAGCCGCCTGCTCCAAGGCGATCTGGTTGAAGGTCAGCTGATTTTTCCCTTTCCCCGCGATCTCTTCAAAAGTGACGGTTTTATGATGTAGCCAGCGTGATGCCAGCGTATCCATATCATGGCGACCCGCTACGCTGTTCAAGGCGTAGGATTCCAGCATGGTATCGAAGCGAATACCCCGCAGTTCGATGTCATAACGCTTCAATACACCGCGATCGTATTTAAGGTTCTGCCCGACCTTTTGTGCATGCGGGTCTTCCAGTAATGGTTTAAGGCGTGCCAGAACCTCGCTGCGGTCTAATTGGGCAGGGGCATCAAGATAGTCATGAGCAACCGGCAGATAGGCAGCATCACCGGGTGCGGTCGCAAAAGACAGACCGATAATATTGGCGCTAAGGGTGTCCAGCGAATCCGTTTCCAGATCGAAAGCAAACAGCTCGCTGTCCTGTAATTTTTTCAGCCAGCTGGCGAAAGTCTCTTCATCAAGGATAGTGACGTAGCCGTCAGAGGAAAGCACGCTGGTCGCTTCTACCGCTGTTGCTTCATCCTGCACCGTCGCAACTTTTTTCGTAGACGGGTTACCTTTGTTACCCTGCAACCATTTTCCTTCTTCAAGGTCGGTGATCCAGCGCTTGAACTCGTAGTGCCTGAATAGCGCCATCAGCTCTTCGACCGCCGGTTCTTCTACCACTAACCGATCGCTGGTCAGTTCCAGTTCAACGTCAGTTTTAATCGTCGCCAGCTGGTAAGAGAGCAGTGCCATCTCTTTATTTTTCTCCAGCTTCGCGGCCATCGTTTTAGCCCCACGGAACGTCAGCGTCGCGACTTTATCCAGGTTAGCATAGATATCCTTCACGCCGCCCAAGCCCTGCAGCAGCGCCTGCGCCGTTTTCTCACCCACGCCCGCCACACCCGGGATGTTGTCAGAGGAGTCCCCCATCAGAGCGAGGAAATCAATAATCAGTGATGGCGGTATGCCATATTTCTCAACAACTTCATCCGGGCCGAGAACCGCATTATTCATGGTATTAATCAGCGTGATATCTGGCGACACCAGCTGAGCCATATCTTTATCACCGGTGCTAATCAGTACCGCACGTCCCGCCTTCTCGGCTTCCAGCGCCAGCGTGCCGATCACGTCGTCAGCTTCCACTCCGGGGATGGCCAGTAGTGGCAGCCCCATCGCTTTGACCATCTTGTGCAATGGCTCAATCTGCGCGCGCAGGTCGTCAGGCATTGGCGGACGGTGGGATTTATACTCCTCAAACAGTTCGTCGCGAAATGTTTTACCCTTGGCATCAAAAACGACAGCGACATGACTTGGCTTATATTGCAACATCAGGCTGCGCAGCATATTTAATACGCCGTACATTGCACCGGTGGGTTCACCCGCGCTATTAGTCAGCGGAGGAAACGCATGATAAGCACGATACAGGTAGGAGGAACCGTCTACCAGAATCAGCGGGTTTTCTGCAATTTGAGCCATAAGTCGTCACGTTCTTCTTTGATTTTGATTGGGGTTAAGGATGCCACAGCTCACCCTAAAAGATGAAATCACAACGACGAATAAATCGCAGACAATTGTGAATTTGCGCGGCATTTCGCAAGAATTTCTGTGGATAAGTTTGTGCGTAAATTTTTTAACATATTTTCCCCAGAGAAGCCTCTTGGGTAACTGTTGTTATTAATTCTTTTTAATCATTGAGTTAGTCGTTTTACACAAATTGTGAATAATTTATTATGTAATAAGCTAAATGTGGATATCAGTTGAGGTGACCACATTAGGATGCGATATATTGTGTGGGAGTGAGACTTTTTTACGATGATATTTAGTGTTTAAAATGCCGGCTGTGATACCGGCACGGAAAGGTAGGAACTTGGGAAGTGTTACTTCTGGGTAACCAAGAAGTTCACCAGATTGGCATATTGCTGGACATAGTTATCCATTGAGCTGGTATCCAATCCACCGCTATTAACCATGTATTTACCATTAACAAACATCGCCGGAACGCCGCGAAGATCCATGTCTGCCGCCGCTTTTTCCTGCTGGGCAACCAGAGATTTCACCACAAAGCTATTCCAGGCAGCATCATAGTCGGCTGGTTTAATTCCCGCCGCTTTAACAAATGTCTCTTTTAGCGTTGCCGGGTTTGTGATGTCCTGCGTTTTCTGGATACCTTCGAAAATAGGTGCAGTCACTTTATCTTCCACGCCCAGCGCGATGGCGACAGCCCACGCTTGCGTAACCGTTTTACCCATATCGCCGCCGAGGAAATCAACATGGTATTTAGTGACCTTAACATTGGCCGGAAGGTTCTTTTTCACGGTATCGCTAACATGCCAAACGCGTTCAAACTCGTAGCAGTGCGGGCAGTAGAACGAGAAGAATTCGAGAACCTGCGGTTCACCGGTTACGGGTTTATCCAGTGTGACGTACTGCTGACCATTGCTAAATTGAGCAGCTGAGGCGCTAAATGCCAGAACCATACCGACGAGCGCAAACCAAATCTTTTTCATCGTGAAACTCTCTCCTAGTTACAAACACGGTGGGCGAACCAAAGGTCGATCACACCTGGAATACAGGCACAAGCTGGAGCGGAGGCTCCTGCAACAGCTTGTCCTGTTCATTAAAAATGGAAATCTGTCGGCGCCAGAAATCCTCATCCGTCATCCACGGGAAACTGATCGGAAAAGCAGGATCTTGCCAACGGCGTACTACCCAAGCCAGATAATAAACCATCCGCATGGCTCGTAAAGGCTCAATCAGTGACAATTGATGTGTGTCGAAATCGCAGAACTCACCGTACGCCTCCAGCAGTATTTCCCACTGTAGACGCTGCTCCTGAAGGTCTCCGTTAACCAACATCCACATATCCTGTATTGCCGGGCCGTTACGTGCATCATCAAGGTCAACAAAAAGTGGACCATCACGCCACAAAATATTACCCGGATGACAGTCACCATGTAAACGCAGTGGCTGCCACTGAGTATGCCAGCAGTTGAGTAAAGTTACGTGCAGACGCCCAACGCAGGCAAGTAATTCATCTTTTAACTTAGCGGGAACCAGTGGACTCTGGCTCAGGATCTGCAAGGGTTCGTCAATGTATTCCTGTAGGCCAATAGTTGGCCTTGTCGCAAATTCTTTACGCTGCCCAACCTGATGAATACGCCCTAAAAAGCGTCCTACCCATTCGAGATGGTCGTAGTTGTCCGTTTCATACTGGCGTCCACCGAGGCTGGGAAACACCGCAAACCCGAAACCCTGATGTTGATGTAGCGTTGCGCCTTGCAACATTAATGGTGCAGCAATCGGGATTTCATCGGTAAACAGTTCCGCAGAAAATTGATGTTCTTCCTCAATCTGCGCCTGTGACCAGCGCTGTGGACGGTAAAATTTCGCCACATAACGGTGCTTATTTTCATCAAAAAACTGATAGACGCGGTTTTCATAGCTGTTCAGCGCTGTCAGCCCGGACTCTACGCGCAATCCGGTGCTCCAGAGAGCATCAAGGATGGTATCTGGCGTTAAAGTATCAAAGTTAAAAGCAGGTTCTGTCATCCGGCTGGCTCGCTGATTATTGCTTACTGAGCTCAAAGAATACCATTAAATCAGCTGCGCTCGGGACAAAGCGCCTATTTAATCTTTAATCACACCCCGTGCACGCAGCAGCGCCGTTTTAAAATCCTCTTCATAGTCTTTTTTCAGGCCGGGGATCTCCGCATCTTTTTCGCTACCGCGCATTTTAAGATGGTAGATCAGCACATCATCTGTTAATCCACCCATTGACTGCTTAAATCCGGCTTCGTCGGCTAATATCTGTAAAAATTGAACTAAATTCAGATCGGGATGCTGCTGCCAGGCAGGTTGCAGTAAACTGATTAACTCATTAAGGCGGTGGCATTTCATATTGTTGTCCCCGTTTCGATAAACCAACGTTAGCATCGGGTGCGAAACCAATGACCAGACTGCCCATAACCGGGGTGATCCTTGCAGGTGGCCGCAGTAACCGTATGGGAGGAGAGGACAAAGGGTTGATTAACTGGCATAACCAACCTCTCTATCAATATGTACTTCAGCGTTTGCAGCCACAGGTCACTACTGTATGGATTAATGCCAATCGGAATATTGAGGTATATCAACGAAGTGGTATCCCGGTAATCTGCGATACGCTGGCCGATTTCCCCGGACCGTTAGCCGGAATACTGGCGGCACTACAGCAAACGGAAACCGAGTGGGTGGTTTTCAGCTCCTGCGATACTCCCTGTCTGCCTGAAAATTTGGCTCAGCATTTGTGGCAATATAAAGGCAAAGCTCGGGCGGTTTGGGCGCGAACCGGGGAGCGCGATCACCCTACACATGCACTTTTGCACCGAAGTCTGGCTGATCCACTTCAGCAATATCTGGCACAGGGGGATCGAAAGTTGATGTTTTTTCTTCAACAGGTGGGAGGACACAGCGTTTATTTTGCACAGGGAGAGCCTGCATTCCGCAATTTCAACCGTCCAGAAGATCTTCTGTAAACGTCACAAGTGCGGTACAGAAGCAGAGAACAACAGAAATAAATGACATGCAACGCAAAAAGGCCACCCCGAAGGATGGCCTTTTGCTTTATT
>NZ_CAHS01000001.1 GCF_001050515.1 Erwinia piriflorinigrans CFBP 5888 | reverse complement strand
TCGATGGAGGCGCATTATAGGGAGTTCTCGACCGGTGACAAGCGTTTATTGCAAAAAAATGACTAAGCGTGCGTTTTTTCCTCAAAAGCCTTAAAAGCAACCTTTTTCAGGCCAATAAACCCGCATTCCGGGTCTGAAAAGTGTTCACGGGTAGCGATCCAAGCTAAAACGAGATGCTATTCTTTCTGAATCACAGGAAACTCACATGAAAACCAGACGAACAGAAAGGACAATCAATGATTAAATCCGCGCGCAGTATGGCCGGACTTCCGTGGATAGCCGCAATGGCCTTCTTTATGCAGTCGCTGGATGCCACCATCCTTAATACTGCTCTGCCAGCCATAGCTCAAAGTCTTGAGCGCTCTCCACTGGCAATGCAGTCCGCTATCATCAGCTACACCTTAACGGTTGCGATGTTCATTCCGGTCAGTGGATGGCTGGCTGACCGCTTTGGCACACGCAAGGTGTTTATCATTGCGGTCTTCCTGTTCTCTCTGGGGTCACTGGCCTGCGCCCTGTCCGGCTCACTGGGGATATTGGTTGCTTCGCGTGTCGTACAGGGGATTGGCGGCGCAATGATGATGCCGGTGGCTCGTCTCGCACTGCTGCGCGCCTATCCGCGCAGCGAACTGCTCCCGGTGCTTAATTTTGTCACCATGCCGGGGCTTGTGGGGCCGGTGCTAGGCCCCTTACTGGGCGGCGTGCTGGTGACATGGGCTACATGGCACTGGATTTTCCTGATTAATATTCCTATTGGCGTCCTCGGCATTTTCTATGCGCGCAAATATATGCCGGACTTCACCACGCCGAAACGCCGCTTTGATATGTTGGGCTTCCTGTTGTTTGGTCTGGGACTGGTAGGCATATCCAGCGGCATTGAGCTGTTTGGCGAGCGTGTGGTATCCAGCCTGATTGCGCTGACGGTGCTGCTGGCAGGCATAGCGCTGCTGCTTCTCTATATAGTCCATGCCCGGCGTCATCCCTCTCCGCTGATCCCGCTGCCCATATTTAAGACGCGCACCTTTTCCGTTGGCATCGTCGGCAACATTTTCTCACGTATGGGGACCGGCAGCGTTCCCTTCCTGATGCCACTGATGTTGCAGGTCGGTTTTGGTTACACCGCACTGCTGGCGGGTTGCATGATGGCCCCTACCGCACTGGGCTCTATTCTGGCCAAGTCGACGGTGACTAGTGTGCTGCGCGGATTTGGATATCGCAAAACGCTGGTAGGCATTAGCGTACTGATTGGCATACTGGTGGCTTCGTTCTCTTTACAGTCTGCGCACTGGAATATGCTGGCGCTGCTGATCCCACTGTTTATTCTGGGCATGGCGATGTCAACCCAGTTTACCGCGATGAATACCATTACCCTGGCCGATCTGAATGACGGTAACGCCAGCAGTGGCAACAGTATGTTGGCCGTCACCCAGCAGTTAGCGGTTGGTTTCGGTGTTGCGGTCAGCGCGGCGGTACTGCGTTTTTATGAAAATTTTGACGGTGGCACATTGCAGCACTTCCATGCCACCTTCCTGACTATGGGCATCATCACCGTACTGTCGGCACTGGTATTCCTGCTGCTGAAGCCGGGGGATGGTCGTAATCTCATCAGCGCTCGCGATAAGAAGACGAAAACTTAAATTTCCCCGACTGAGGCGCGTTCAATCAATTCCGGTGTCAGTACCAGCAGCTGCGTCTCGGCCGTTGGATCGGCCAGACGATGCAGTAGGGCATCAATCGCCAGCTCGCCCAGTTCGTCTTTAGGCTGATGCACGGTACTGAGCGGCGGAGTCATGTAACGGGCCAGCTCAATGTCGTCGTAGCCTATCACCGCCATGTCCTGCGGGATCGTCATACCCGCCTGATATAAAGCATGATAAACCCCAACGGCCATCGCATCATTGCAGGTAAATACCGCCTGCGGCGGCGGGCGCAGGGCCAGCAGCTCATTCATGGCATTAAAGCCGCCTTGAAACTCGAAGTCACTACTGATGATCCAGGCCTTTGGTATCGGCAACCCGGCGTGTTCCATCGCCTGCCGATAACCTTCAAGACGCATACGGGACGGGGTTTTGTCCAGCGGGCCGGTAATACAGGCAATACGCGTATATCCTCGGGAGATGAGATGACGGGTCGCCATTTTCCCACCTAACAGCGCGTTATCCTGAATAATGTCTTTACCCCATTCAAACGGCGCCCAGTCCATCATCACCGCAGGCACGCCGGGGTAACGACGGAGAATATCGGCGGAGGGCCGATGGCTTTCAGTACACATGATCAACAGACCATCGACACGCTTTTGCATCAGCGTTTCCAGGCTGTGGTTCATCCGCGCCTCATCGCCTTCCGTGTTACATAACACCAAGCTGTAACCACGTTCGTAACAGCTGCGCTCAACGCCACGCACCACTTCGGAATAGAAGGGATTGCTGCTGGCGGTCAGTAACATGCCGATAGTGCGGGTCTGATTTAGCTTCAGGCTGCGCGCCAGCGCCGAGGGTGCATAGTTAAGCTGTCTGACCGCCGAGGTCACTTTTTCTCGAACCGCCGGGCTGACGAAGCGATTATTATTAATCACGTACGATACGGTAGAGGTCGAAACACCCGCAAGGCGGGCGACGTCTTTCATCGTTGCCACATTTACCCCTGCTGCTGCAAGAAACTGTCTATTTCATCGCGCCACGGAACCGAAGGCTGCGCACCACGTCGCGTCACGGCAATGGCGGCGGCGGCATGGGCAAAGCGTACCGCCTCAACCATCGGACACTGCTCCAGTAACGCGGTCATCAGCGCGCCGTTAAAGGTATCACCTGCGGCAATGGTATCAACGGCCGCCACGCGGAAACCAGCAATACGCTGGCCGTTACCCTGCTCACTCAGCCAAACGCCCCGGCTGCCAAGCGTAATCAGTACCGTTGCGATCCCTTTCTCATGCAGCTTATGCGCAGCGCGGGCAGCGTCTTCATCACTGTTTACCGTCACGCCGGTCAGGATCTGCGCTTCAGTTTCATTAGGGGTAATTATATCGACCAGCGATAGCAGCTCATCCGAAAGTGGCGTTGCCGGGGCAGGATTTAGCACCACCCGAGTCTGGTGCTGATGTGCGATACGCGCGGCTGCCAGCACGCTATCCAGTGGCGACTCCAGCTGCATCAGTAGCACCTGCGATTCCGCAATCGTCTGCTGATGCTCAACGACGCGCTGCGGCGTCAGGGCGGCATTGGCACCGGCATAGATACCGATGGTATTTTCACCTTCACCGTTGACGAAAATCAGCGCCACGCCGGTAGATCCTTCGGTGATAACCGCGACAGGAGCGACATCAATGTGGTCGTTGGTCAACTGCTGGAGAATACGCTCACCGACATCGTCTTCGCCCACACAGGCGATAAACGCAATATCCGCACCGCTGCGTCCGGCGGCAACGGCCTGGTTAGCCCCTTTTCCACCAAATGCAACCTGATACTGCTTCCCGATCACCGTTTCGCCCGGACGCGGGAAGTGCGCCAGGTTCAAAATGTGATCGGCGTTGATGCTGCCGAGGACAGCCAGTTTGCCGCTTTTCTTCATAATAAGGGAGTTATCCAGGTCATTGCGCCACTCAGCGGTGGCGCGAGCCATGCTTGTCTTTGCCTTACCGGGTGACCAGTTTCAGCTCAACCGGATTGATGGCCTGAACCTGATTTCCTTTCAATACGTTATCAGCCGTTTCAACGCCAACCGCGCCGATCTGCTCGGGCAGTTGCGCAACGGTCGCCGCCAATTTACCACCCTGTACCGCTTTAATACCGTCTGGCGTGCCGTCGAAACCCACCACGACTACATCAGCTTTGCCCGCCGTTTGCAATGCGCGCAGAGCGCCCAGCGCCATTTCATCATTCTGCGCAAACACCGCCTGTACATCCGGGTGCGCGGTTAGCAGGTTCTGCATCACGTTCAGGCCCTTAGTACGGTCGAAGTCAGCCGGTTGGCTGGCAAGGATCGTGAATTGGTGCGCATCGGCAGCCTGTTTGAACCCTTCACCGCGTTCGCGTGCAGCGGAAGTGCCGGCAATGCCCTGCAATTCGATAATTTTTGCCCCTTTACCGGCTTTTTGCGCCATATAGTCACCGGCCAGCTTGCCGCCAGCCCGGTTATCAGAAGCAACATGACTGACCACCTTGCCCTGCGTAGCCACGCGATCCAGAGTGATAACCGGGATATTGGCCTGGTTAGCCATTTTCACCGCGTTACCCACGGCATCGGAATCCGTGGGGTTAATCAGCAACACTTTAGTCCCGCGTACGGTGAGATCCTGTACGTTGGCCAGCTCTTTCGCCGGATTGTTCTGCGAATCCAGCACCAGCAGATTATAGCCCAGTCTGTCCGCCTCTTTCTGCGCGCCATCTTTCAGCGACACAAAGAACGGGTTATTGAGGGTAGACACCACCAGCGCGATGGTCTCTTTTGCCAGCGCGTTAGCGCTAAGCGTGGCACCTAACAGTACCGCCAGCACGGTCAGTTTTTTTATCTTCATTTTAATGTCCTGTAAGGGTAGAAAGTTATTTACTGCTTTTGTTATCCACCAGCACCGCCAGTAAAATCACAACGGCTTTGACGATCGTCTGGTAATAAGAGGAAACGCCGAGCAGGTTTAGCCCGTTATTCAGGAAGCCCAGGATCAGTGCGCCAATCAGCGTCCCCATAATCCGCCCTTTACCACCGGCCAGGCTGGTGCCGCCCAGCACCACGGCGGCGATAGCATCCAGCTCATAGCCCGTGCCTGCCGTTGGCTGTGCCGAGGAGAGGCGTGCAACTTCAATGGTGCCCGCCAGCGCTGCCAGCATTCCGCACAGGGAGTAAACGATAATTTTGACGCGATTGACGCTGATGCCCGAAAGACGCGTCGCCGCCTCATTACCCCCCAACGCATAGATGTAGCGACCAAGCCTGGTGTGGTGCAACATGTACCAGGCGGCGAGGAATACTGCTGCCATCAACCACACCGGGGTTGGGATACCCAGCGGGCGGCCGATCCCGAACCAGCCAAACAGGTCGGCGTTCTCGTTAAAGCCGGTATTAACCGGGCTACCGTTGGTATAAACCATCGTTGCACCACGCAGTAACAGCATCATGACCAGCGTGGCGATAAATGCCTGCACGTTACCTTTTGCCACTATCAGGCCGGTCATCGCACCGATACCCGCGCCTAATACCAGAGAAGCCGCCACCGCCACCAGAGCATTGACTTCCAGCCCAACCAGCGAAGCCGCCACCGCGCCGGTCAGTGCCAGCAGTGACCCCACGGAGAGATCGATACCGGAGGTGAGGATAACCAGCGTCATGCCCACCGCCATAATGGCGTTGACCGACGTCTGTTGCAGAATGTTGAACAGGTTGCCAACGGTGAAGAAGTTCGGACTGATGCTGGAAACGATGGCAATTAGCACCACCAGCGCAATCAGCGATTTCTGTTCAAGCAGCCATGCCTTTGTCATCAGGCGGCGAGAAGAAATTATTTGCGTACTCATCGTTATGCCCGCTCCGCACTATCATATTTACCCACTGCCGCCGCCATCAATATCTCCTGCGACGCCTGTTCGATCGGAAAGTCACCGCTCAGACGGCCTTCGTGCATCACCAGCACGCGATCGCTCATGCCCAGCACTTCTGGCATATCAGAAGAGACGAGAATGATGCTCAACCCTTCTTGCTTAAACTGATTAATCAGCTGATAAATCTCTTTTTTCGCCCCAACGTCGACGCCGCGTGTGGGTTCATCAAGGATCAGGACTTTTGGCCGTGTCATTAGTCCGCGCGCAATCGCCACCTTTTGCTGATTGCCGCCGGAGAGCAGGCCAATCGGCTGGTCCATTGACGGGGTTTTCACCTTAAACAGCGCGATGAAATCCCCGACCGCCTGCTGTTCCTGCGCATGTTTTAATCGGCCAGCGCCATAGCTGAAATAGTTGAGCGCGGTCAGCGACATGTTCTCTTTCACCGACATCCCCAGCACCAGCCCATCGTGCTTGCGGTCTTCAGAGATATAAACAATGCCGTTCGCCAGCCCTTCTTGCGGTGAACGCGCCAGCACCTCGTTACCCTCCAGCGTTACGCGCCCCTTACTGCGAGGCAGCGCGCCGTACAGCACTTTCATCAGTTCGCTACGCCCTGCGCCCATCAGGCCAGCCACTCCCAAGATTTCACCTTTGCGCAGCGTAAAGCTGACGTTTTCAATGCCTGAACCGGAGAGATGTTCAACCTTCAGGCGCACTTCGCCCGGCGTTTTATCGAGGCGCGGATACTGCTCCTCCAGCTTGCGCCCCACCATCATTTCAATCAGCGACTCTTCGCTCAGTGCCGTCACGTCATATTCGGCGATAAACTGCCCGTCGCGGAAAACAGTGACGTCATCGCAGATCTCAAATATCTCTTTCATCCGGTGGGAGATATAGACGATGCCGCAGCCCTGGGCTTTCAACTCAGCAATGACGCGGAACAGTGAGGCGGTTTCAGTATCGGTGAGCGCATCCGTCGGTTCATCCATCACGATCACTTTCGACTCAAAACTCAGTACCTTCGCGATCTCTACCATCTGCCGATCGCCAATCGACAAATCGCCCACCAGTTTGTGGCTACCAAAACGCAGATTCAGGCGTTGCAGCAGCGCATCCGCCGCCGCGTACATTTTTTTCCACTGAATACGGCCAACGCGGTTAACAAACTCCCGGCCAAGAAAGATATTTTCGGCAATGCTCAACTGCGGGATCAGGTTCAGCTCCTGATGGATGATGCCTATCCCCGCTTCCTGCGATGCTTTCGGGCCGTTAAACGTGGTTTCCTTGCCCAGCCAGATAAAAGATCCGGCATCACGCGTGTAGATACCGGTCAATACTTTCATCATGGTGGATTTGCCCGCGCCATTTTCCCCCACCAGCGCCATCACCCGTCCGGGATAAACCGATAGCGCCGCGCCGGACAGAGCCTTGACGCCTGGGAACGATTTGTCGATGCCGCTAAGTTGCAGTAAAGGTTGCATAAGCGCCTCAGAAGGTCACGCCAGCGACCAGCATGACATTGGCATACGGCGTACACTCTCCGCTGCGAATAATTGCCTGGCTGTGCTGGGTCTGCTGTTTGAACTGTTCATGGCTGATATAGCGAATACTGATGGTGTTGCCCTGCTGCTGCTGTAACGCGTCGAGCAAGGCGATCAGTTCGCGATGGCGCTGCGGATTATGCTGCTGCATCTCCTGCGCCATAATGGCAGTCTCGACCTGCATTTCGCGGGTAACCACTTGGGCAACCTCCAGAAAACCGGGAACACCCTGAGTCAGCGCCAAATCAATACGCGCAGGACCAGGAGGAATGGGTAAACCGGCATCACCGATAACAATACTGTCGGTATGACCCAAGCGGGATATCACGGACGAAATAGCCGAATGCAGTAAGATGCCTTTTTTCATGATTTGCTCCACAGCGAAACGTTTCGCTAGCGGGCTAGTGTAAGAAATAACAGAGGGAAAACAATCTTCACATGTTGGAAATGTGATCGCCATCGAAACGTTTTGCTGGCTGATGACCGGTCATCGTTCAGGCGAAAAAAAGGGCGGTATTAATACCGCCCGAAATAAAAGATGTCGAAAAGAGCGGCAGGATAATCCGCCCTCGGTGTACGCGATGGTTACAAAATCTGGCTGAGATGCAGCTGGCCCATCAACAGATGGTTGTCGGCGTAGTCCACCGGCACGGCCACCACCGCCGGGCCTTGCACGTCCATCGCCTTGCGCAGCGTGGGCTCCAGCTGTTCGGCGCTTTCCACCGCAAAACCGGCAGCCCCAAAAGATTCGGCGTAGGCTTTAAAATCAACCGGGCCGAACTTCACGCCGGACACTCGCTGATATTTCTTCTCTTCCTGCATCGCCACCATATTGTACTCTTCATCCACCCAGATGATATGCAACACATTGGCACCAAGGCGGACTGCGGTTTCCAGCTCCATGCTCGATTGCAGGAAGCCTCCGTCCCCAGAAACGGACACCACTTTGCGTGACGGATCCACCAGCCAGGCACCAATTGCCCAGGGAAGCGCAACCCCCATCGTTTGCTGACCGTTGGAGATCATCACCTGGCGCGCGCGGAAGCTGTAGAGATAACGGGCGATCCAGATATGGAAGCTACCCATATCCACCGTCAGCGTCACATCGCTGTTAATAATGTCCTGCATAGCGCGCACGATGCGCAGCGGATGCAGGGCAAACTGATTGAGCTGGTGACCGCGCAACGACAGCAGTTCGCGCTGCTGCTGGCGATCCTGAAGAATGGATGCCGCCTCCGGGCTTAAGGTTAAGGCCTGGTCGATGCGGGCGGTCAGTTTTTCCAGCGTGGCGGCGATGTCGCCCACCAGCTCGGCATCCGGCAGATAGCAGTTGTCGCTATCGGCGGGCAGCACATCCATATGCACCAGCGTGGCGGTGCCGCTGTTCCACATTGCCGGTTCATATTCGACCGGACTGTAGCCGATGGTGATAATCAGATCGGCCCCGCGCAGCAGGCGGTCGCCCGCCTGGTTGTTGAACAGCCCGACGCGCCCGGCAAAGCGTGAAAAATGCTCCTGCCGCACCGCGCCCGCAGCCTGATAGGTGCTGGTGACCGGGATATGGCTACGCTCCAGCAGATGATACAGCGCTTCGCTGTTAGCAGGCTGGCTGGCCATCAGCCCCAGCAGGATCACCGGGTTCTTCGCTTGGGAAATCTGCTGCGCCACTGCCGCAATCGCCGCATCCGGCGCGGATCCAAGCAGCAACTGGCCCTGGGTATTCAGCAACTGGCCTCGCGCCGGTTCATTCACAATATCCTGCGGCAGACTGACGAAAGCACCACCGGGACGGCCCTGTTCGGCGCTACGAAACGCATTTGACAGCACCTCGCCAATCGCATCGGAAGAGCCTACCTCCACCGCGTACTTGCTCACCGGACGGAACATCGCCACCGTATCCATGCTTTGGTGCACCTGCTTGGCGCTGTCGGCGCGTTTGACTGCTCCTCCCAGTGCCACCAGCGGATCGCCTTCCGTGGTCGCCGTCGCCATACCGGTGATCAGATTGGAACAGCCGGGGCCAGAGGTCACCAGCGCCACCCCGGCTTTACCGGTAAGCCTGCCGACTGCTGCCGCCATAAATGCGGCATTGGCTTCATGGCGTACGGGAATGGTCTGAATCGAGGTGTCCAGCAGCGAATCGAACACTTTATCGATTTTTGCACCGGGAATACCGAATACGTGCTTAACCCCCTGCGCCTCTAGCTGTGCCGCGACCAGATCGGCACCGTGTGCCCATTGCTGAACATCAGTTGCGTTTTTCATCTAAATTTTCTCCTGCTTTCAGCTTTCGACGGAACGAATGGCAGAGTCGAGATTTTCCGGACTAAGATTTGCCTGTAGGAAATCACTGTCGCCCGGCAGATCGATCACCAGTTTGCTGATTTCGCCAAAGGTGAGCGTGCCGTGATCAAGCTGATAATCGAGTAAATGGCCACCGCCCTGACGATCGTCGGTGATAAAGTGTTCGTGGTAACCCGCCACATTAATACCCTGCATATATTGCGGGGTACGAAAACCGATCAATACGCCATTGCGCTGTGCGAATTCGAAGGTAGGCTGTTTGCCGAGCACTTCCGGCATCGATTTATACGGACGATGCTGGCAGGGCACGGTACGGGTTTGTGCATGGCTGAACAGGCCGTCAATGCGCAACGCGCAGAACTGATTATCAGAACTGACCTGTTGGTCAATGGTCTGGTGGACTTCGGCACGGGTAACCGGGCCGGTGAAGCGGTGTTGATACTGCGGGCGGAAAAAGGTCATTACCGCGAACGGCGTTTTCTGGTCCAGTCGGGCGGCACGCGCACTGCCATCCGAACGCAACTGGTACACTTCGCGGTTAAAAGCGATCAGTTCGCCATCCAGCTGGTTAAAGGTGCCAAGACCGAAATCCCCTTTCTTCAGCAGGTCTGCCACGGTGGTAGTGCCATCGTACACGCCGCTGAGTAACGCACTCATCAAAGATGTCTGGTAGATTACGCTTTCTGGCCTTTCTTTCTGCATTTCTTTGACGGTTGTGGTTAGCTGTTCCACACAAGAACAATCGGTTACAGAATGTGTCATTGCACCTTCTCCCGCTAAACTGTTAAGAAGTATTTAGATAATATTGACGCCTTTTTGTTGATGGTTCCAATATTGAACCCCCTACTCTTTGAGACGTTTTTGATATGGAACTACGCTATCTCCGTTATTATGTTGCGGTTGCTGAAACGCGCCACTTTACGCGGGCAGCTGAAATGCTCGGTATTTCCCAGCCGCCACTGAGCCAACAGATTAAAAAGCTGGAGGAAGAGATAGGTACACCGCTATTAAAAAGGCTGACGCGCGGCGTAGAACTGACCGATGCCGGAGAGGCCTTTTATCAGGACGCGCGCCAGATTCTGGAGCTGACCGGGCATGCGCTGGAGAAAGCGAAGGGGATTGCACGCGGTATCAGCGGGCGACTGTCGATTGGGTTTGCCAGCTCCACCGCCTTCCATCCGCAGATATTTAGGCTGTTACACCGCTATCAGCATCGTTTCCCGGCGATCACGCTGCTGCCGCGTGAAGAGAATATGGCGGCGCTGATGCACGATTTGCAGGAAGGATTGCTGGATGCGGCCTTTGTACGCCTGCCCTGTGAGAGCAGTAAAGCCTTTAATCTGAAGGTGATCGCCAGTGAGAAGATGGCGCTGGTGTTACCCGCAGCACACCGCTTAGCCGACACCGCCTGTCTGTCGCTGGCACAGCTACAAGACGAGCCGCTGATCCTGTTTCCGCGCGAGGTAGCTCCCAGCCTGTACGAGGTGATTATCAGTGCCTGCGTGCGTGCCGGGTTCCAGCCCGAATGCCTTCAGCAGTCTCCACAGATATCCTCCGCTATCAGCATGGTCGCCGCCGGATTTGGTATCAGCATCGTCCCGGATTCTTTGCGCAGTATCAAACTGCCGGGCGTCAGCTTCCATCAGATTGAGGATGCCACGCTGGGCAGTGATATCGCGCTCGCCTGGCGCCGCTGGGACCGCTCACCCGCCGTGCATCACCTGGTCACAACGCTAGCGGATGCATAGTCCGCTTTAACCCGCGATTTTACCTACCCATTTTACGCCGGCTTCCCAGTCATATAGGTTTTATTCTGCCGGAGGCATCGCACTGCCTCCGGCAGAATAAAACCGTATCCTGATATTTTTAACCTCGTTTATCTGAAATACTTGCGACATGATCATCCTTAATAATTTTTATAATTATTATTATTATCTTAATGGATGGAGATATGATTGAAATAACGAGAGAAAAATCTAACGTTACGCCTTGTTCCGACCTTCCCAAAAAAAGCGCCAGTTCAAAAAAATCCCGCAATGATGAGAAAAAACCCCTTACTGAACGACTTTGCTCGGTCAAAAAAAACAATGAGCCGCTGCCAACTCAAAGTGGCAGCGGCTCTGGTCTAAATTCTGGTTATGTCTTACTCAACGCGTTGAAAAAAGGGTGGCAATGGAACGGTAGCGAGGCTGGCGCAGAGGATAGTGAACTGGCAGAAGTGACTTCCGAAGGTAAAAGACTTTATGAGCAAGCAGCATCCATGCGCGATGTTCAGATAAGAGAAAACGAGCGGCAGTCACCACCGCTTTCACTTAAGAGCAGGACAGGGCTGGCAATGAGTGCAGCGGTGATTTTAGGTGGTGCAGGGCTATGCTGGCGGCAGTTTAGCCAGTATGGCCGACCAGTCACTCGCCCTGTAAACAGGCACAGTGTAGACCCGACTTCCACGACGGTAGTCAGTAAGACGGAGCCGACAACTTCATTCGAAAGTCACTATAACTCTATGCCATACAGTGGGAAAACCTTCGCCCACAAGCGAAACAGGCGTCACCTACCTACGCGAAAACCATCCACTTCGACAGCACCTGAATCAGGTGTGATAAAAAAAAAGCTATTCGATTTTTCATGTGCGAAAGAACGTGATGATCTGAGCTTTGCAAATGTGTTACGAAATATAGCTGATAGCCTGAATGGCCCAATGGGAAAAATCGGAGAGGAATGGCAGATAATCTACAATTATAATATCTTGAAAAAAGGGTGCCCGAAAGCATCGGATAAAGAGTATCTTCTCAATACTCTGCATTATATTGATCTCGTGACCAACAAAATTGTCGCCCTCTTCCCCAACTTTTCACCCTTAATTATTTTACAAAACCTGATCCCTCCAGTATTAAAATCCATTGCAGATAATGTTGATGGTAAACCAATAGATGCCAATTTGATCATTGAAATAAACAGTCAGCTACTGAGTTTGCCTTTATTATTCTCTTCATCTTTGGACCTCCACGGTAGAAACATGCTTACCAAAGAACGTGATGGCATAGGAAAAAACATTATTCCGGAAAAAATAGAATTAAAAAGAGGGGATGCCTATGTCAGTATTTATGGCGGACAGCATAAAATGATGCGGGATACAGATGGAGTATGTATTTATGATATGGATATCAAATCGCTGCAACTTAGTAAGAAACACATTAGTTACATACGCAACCATAAAAAATGGATAGTGACTAAAAGTACAAAAGTCATGCAGCCAGAAGTAGAAAATGGTGAAGCTGAACTGATAAAGAGCATAAAACTGATAACCTACGTCAGAAATGAAGCAAAGAAATCAGAAAAGAACGGTTCATCAATTGATTTTATCACTGAAATAATGGCTAAAGCAGGATTATTAAAAAGAGATGAACTAGATTTTATTAAGAATAAAATCACTCATTCCAGCTATGACTTTAGTTATATGAGGGATTTAGTTGAAATTTCTGAAGAAAGTCAACTATTGAAAGTCAAGGAGGGACAGTTGGTTATTTTTACAGACACGAAAGAAGGTTCAATAAACATTCAACACCTGATGCTTTCAACGGGGAATGGGCTATTTGCAGGTATTAATAATGACAGAATTTCTTCAGAATTCAACGCTGGGAATAATATCATCACAGCAGAACAATTGGGTAAGTTTTCAAACAAGAAACTAATAACCAGAGAGGGGAAGGAATTTAATTTACATGCTGGATTCCTAAAAAGATCCGAGATTAAATTCCATAATGACTACAAAGAGGCAGCATTGAACTTGCAAGGAAGGAATTATCAATCAGACAGTGCTTATGCAGTTGCTTCAGTTTTATCCATGACCGGGGATTTATCATCGGAATTTATTTCCATATTGGATGAATCAATAAAAAATAAAATCCCCCTAAGAAAATTTATTAATAGTAAAAAAGAGTGGTTAAGTCATGAACAATTAACTAAAAATGTTCCGGTCGGTGGAATTATCTTCCTGACTAACCGCCCAGAGGGAGGTTATGAAAAGGGAACCTTTGCTTTGCGAGTAAATGAGGATGAATTTTTTATCCCTAAACTTTATCACTCTAAGATAATTACTGGTGGTACCAGCACAATATATAAAACGAGTGCACTGAAGGAGTCTATTCAGGAGCTGGGATTGATGGCAAGTCAGGCTGAATTCAACGTGGCGGGCACCCGCACTCAAGCACTGCTGGGGAGATCTTCACGCTTCTATGCGGTAGATAATGTTTTATATCTCCGTGCACATGGGTTGCCGATGACGGTGAATTACATGTCTCCGGCGGAGATAGTCAGTATTATAAATGGTCTGGCCATTAATAAAAGTATTGATCTTAAGAGAATCAGTACCATAGTACTCGAGTCATGTTTCGGAGCCACTGGATTTCCCTCTACCGGAAAAT
This sequence comes from Erwinia piriflorinigrans CFBP 5888, assembly GCF_001050515.1. Classification (GTDB taxonomy): domain Bacteria; phylum Pseudomonadota; class Gammaproteobacteria; order Enterobacterales; family Enterobacteriaceae; genus Erwinia; species Erwinia piriflorinigrans. The sequence continues at coordinate 18,563 of NZ_CAHS01000001.1, read as the reverse complement.
CCATCTCATCACTCATGGGAAAAAAGGTAATAGCCTATCGGGGTAAATATCGCACTGGTAACGGCGCAGAGGAAACAAATAGAGTAATTTATACACCAACACCTTTAAACCACCTTGAAAAGATGATTGCTGATATAACAGAAAGAAACATAGACTTTATACGTAAGTTAAGAGGAGTTTACGCATATTTTGAACATACAGAGGTAGAACCCATACCACCGACCGCTTACAGGATTAAACGAAGCGATCTTTACTTCAATCTTTTGATAATGGACATGGGTAGATTGGTTTTTGGCAAGAAGGATAAAGATAATTTTATTGAAGATAATCCATATTACTTCAAGAATAGCAAAAAAAACCCGAAACACCTCTTTAACAATATACTAATATATAAACCTAAAAGCAGCCTTGAGTTTTTCGAACTCTGTATGCATATCATATTTACCAGTCCAGAAGCCAGCAGACATCTTGATATTTACTTGAGTAAAAAAAACACGATAAGAGATGATGAAGACTCATCACCTTTTATCCATACAACGATCCCAGTAGAAAAAGATAATATGGTTAGCTTTCTTAAGAAGAGCATTAGCGCTGACCTGGCCAGTCTTTCACAGGCGCTGGGGATATCCGAAATAAACAAATACCTCCGCGCTAAAAAATGGAGTGATTTCGGTTTTCCTGGCGATATTTATTGGGATGATAAGAAAAACAGGTTTTTTTCACTTAAATATGCTGGCGTCCCTTCAAACCATTGTTGGTACTATCCCGATGATGCTCTGGATGATGATAACTGGCTGGAGGCTGGTCGCAATCCGGGAACCCTTGAACAACCTAAATACTGGTCTGAATATGGAAAAAGCGGCTCAATATATTATGAGCAAGGTTATGGCTATTTAATGCTAAAAAAAGATGGCAGGCCTTCAGATCACGATTGGTATTTCCCTGAAATTGGTGAATATAGCAACTCCTGGGAATTCATCACCAAGAGAGCAGGCTCTTTCGAGACTCCCCTGATGTGGAGTGATAATGGCATATCCGGTAGCGTTTACTATTACGATGAAAATAAATCTTTTTATGTTTTAAAAAATACGGGAAATCCCTCAGATAATAAATGGCATTTCCCTTGTGCTGGTATGGTTAACAAAAACTGGATCTATGCCGGAAAAAACAAGGGCACCCTTGACTCGCCAAAAAAATGGAACGAATACGGTAAAGTTGGCTCGATATATTATGAGGCCGAGTTAGGCTATCTGTCACTTAAAACCGAAGGAAATCCATCAGATGATAATTGGTATTTCCCCGATAATGGCCAGTCAAACGTCCAATGGAGATATGTATCTGGTGAAGTAGGTTCCTTTAGCACCCCCAAATTACGAAATACTGAAGGTACGGCGGGAGAGGTTTATTACGCGGTCAAAGAAAAATCGTTTTATATTTTGCGAAAAGACGGAAAGCCAACAAGCCACGGCTGGTACTATCCAGCCCCAGGAGGGGACAACGAGAACTGGTTCTACGCCGGGCAAAATAGTGGTACGCAGAAATCACCAAAAAAATGGAACGAGTACGGTAAAGTAGGCTCGGTATATTATGATAAGGAATGTGGCTATGTAAGCCTTAAGTTCGACGGCAGACCATCTGACCATAGCTGGTTTTTCCCGAATAACGATGAGCCAAATGAATATTGGAACCTGGTAGCCTATGCAACCGGTTCCTTTGATTCTCCCAAAATTCAGAATGATACTGGGAAGCCGGGTGATGTTTATTTTTCAGTTGAACACGAAGCCTTTTATATTTTGAGAAAAAAAGCCAGGCCGTATGGGCAGCGCTGGATCTTCCCTCCTGTCGGCAAGGACAACGAGAACTGGTTATATGGCGGAAAGAATAGCGGAACCCTTAATGCACCTAAAATATGGAGCGAATATGGAAAAGTGGGTTCGGTATATTATCATAAAAATTATGGATATCTGATCCTCAAGACGGTAGGCAACCCTGCTGAAAACAAGTGGTATTTCCCGAAGAATGGTCATTCTGACGATCGCTGGAAATTCGTCTCCCTTAAAGCAGGCACTTTTAGCGCCCCCAAACGGCAACATGCAGAAGGCATAGCAGGTGAAGTCTACTATTCTGACGTAAATCAGGCTTTTTATATTCTGAAAAAATCGGGTAATCCATTTAACTGTAGCTGGAAATTTCCTTACGACGATGACGGTAACTGGATCTACGCCGGGGAAAACAGGGGGACCCCGGACGCGCCAAAACTCTGGAGCGAGTATGGAAAAATCGGCTCGGTATACTATGACGCTAAGTGTGGTTATCTGACGCTCAAAAATGAAGGCAGACCATCAGACAAAAACTGGCTCTATCCTGAAGCGGGTGAATCGAATGAGTACTGGAATTTTATATCCCGAGAGGTGGGTTCATTCATCGCCCCTAAAAAAGAAAATGCGACAGGTTTAGCGGGAGAGGTCTATTATTCTGATAACAACGAGCTGTTTTATATCCTCAAGACATCGGGCAATCCATTGATCAACGGGTGGTATTTTCCTTATGGTAAGGCAGATAACCAGAACTGGTTATACGCTGGTAAAAACGAAGGAACCATTGAATATCCTAAAGGCTGGGGTGAATATGGACGAATAGGATCGATATACTATATGTCTGATAATGGATACTTCATTCTGCAAACCGAAGGTCATCCGGCCGATAACAAATGGTACTTTCCAGAAAAAGGTAAATCCAACTATCACTGGAGATTTATTTGTAAGGACAAAGGTACATTTTTTGCGCCTAAACAAAAAAACGTGAGTGGTGTGGCAGGTGATGTCTATTACTCTGTTGAAAATAAGGATTATTATATCCTGAAAAATCCTGGTAGACCACCAATGAACGGATGGGTTTTTCCTTTTGATGATGACGAAAACTGGATTGTAGCAGGTAAAAATAAAGGAACCGCAGATTCACCTAAGGAATGGAATGAATATGGAAAAGTCGGGTCAGTTTACTATGACAATAACTACGGATTTTTGACGCTTAAAACGGAAGGCAGACCATCTGTTAATAAATGGGCTTTCCCGGACCCCGGCCAATCCAATCAATACTGGAACTTCGTCTCATTTATTGCGGGTTCCTTTACGGCCCCAAAGTATCATTCTGAAAAAGGTATGGCCGGTGATGTTTATTATTCTCACGATCAGAAATGTTTCTTTGTTTTTAAAAATGAGAACACACCATCAACTCATAACCATCCTTTCCCATTGGATGGGAAGAGCAATGAAAGCTGGATATTTGCTGGTAAAAACAATGGCACTTTGGAATCACCAAAAAGTTGGCATGAATATGGCAAGCCTGGCTTGATATACTACAAATTGGGCTTTGGGTACCTGATGCTAAAAACTGAGGGAAACCCTTCAGAAAACAGTTGGTATTTTCCTGTAAACGTGACTTCAGACGACCACTGGATATATATAAAAAGATAACTTCATCCCATTTATAATTATGTAGCGTATTGTTACTCTGAACGAACACCGATTATCAGACAAGCTATGACTCATAATAGTAAAAGCATAATTATTAACACTGCTATATCAACCCTATTATTTCTACCCACGTTAATAGCAAGATTATTCACTAAAAATATGCATAATGTGCCCCCTCTATGAGATGACATCATGATCCCATTAATAAGCGAAAACAGTGAAGAATCCCTTCCGTTGTCAGGGAATAAGATTAACCCTCTCTCCCCCCACGGTAATAGTGAAGCATCCTCTCTCAAGGCAAATTTGGCATCCTTCAAGGCCAGTAATGAGACGTTTTTAAATCAGTATGGCAGGCGTTACTTTAGCAACCCTTGTCACCGGCTACTGGACACACTAAAGAGATATTCGCCATGGGGTCCTTATGAAAACAGCAGAGAGAACGCTGAACGGGCAGACATTCTAGCAAAAGGTAAAGCGCTTTATCAGCAGGCAGAAGCCTTGCGCGATCTCCACAGGGCACAAAATCAGCATCAGACACTGCCACTATCGCTACAGGGGAAAACAGGCCTGGTGATGAGTGCTGCCGTCATCCTGAGCACTGCCGAACGCTATATCAGAGAGTTCAACCATTATGCCCGGCCAGACAGGCTGCCACCGCATCAATCCACAGCAATGCACAGCACCGCCGTGGCAGCATTTTTTTCCAACAAACATGCTTATCCGTATGATGAACAGCTTCAGGATCACGGAGTTAGCAAAAGGCATGTGACAGACCGGCCCCCGCATCAGGAGGCATTACCTGGAACAGAAGTAAGCAAAAAAAAGCTGTTTGACTTTGACTGTCAGAAAGAACGGGAAAATCTGAGCTTTTCAGATGTACTGCGCAACATAGCCGATACCCTGAATAGCCCGTTAAAAAAATCAGGGGAAGAGTGGCTGATCTTTTATGATTATAATTTACTTCGAAGAGGCTGCCCAAGAGCGGCGGATAAAATGTATCTTCTTAATATCATGCATTATATCGACAGCATCTCTAAAACCATTCTGCATGCTTTTTCAAGACTCGTTCCTCTAATGATATTACAAAACCTTGTCCCTCCCGTTTTGAGATCTATCGCAGACAGGCTGGACGGAAAAAAAATGGACTTTGATTTAATTTTAGAAATTAACCATGAGTTTCTGTCCGTCTCCCAAATGCTCTCGGCTTCCCTTGATCTCCATAGTATCAATCTCATGAGTGAGATTAGAGAAGGGCCGCTGGAAGGTTTTATCCCGGAAAAATTAAAAATTAAAGATGGGCACATCTCTATAGAAATAGATGGAGGGGAGTTTAAAATGCAGAGGGATCCGAGTGGAGTTTATATCTATGATATAGAGCAAAAGTCCCTGCAGTTAAAAAAGCAATATGTGAGTTATGCGCGCGAAAAAAAGAAATGGCAAAGTGATAGGGGGTCAATAAATATGAGTCCCGAAATTTCAAATGGTGACATATTTATGGAAGCAGGCCGAAGACTGCTATCCCATGTAAGGAACGAAGAAAATAACATGGATAAGTACGGCTCTTCATCCGAGTTTATTATTGCCGTCTTGGCTAAATCGGGCCTAATTTCAGGCGCAAAACTGCACTTATTCAGAGAAATTTCCAATCATTTATCTTTTCCTTTCAATGAAATGGAAAATGTGGCTAGCATTACAAGTAGAAAAAATTTACTACAAACGAAAACAGGACAGATCGTCATTTTCACGGAGCATAAAGACAGTGCTGCACCCGTTAAACATATCATGTTATCAATGGGAAATGGCTTATTTAGCGGAATACATAATGATATATTATCTTCAGAGTTTTCTCATTACAGAAACACCCTTACAGCCGAACAGCTGGGAAGATTCGAAAATAATTTACTTATCAGCAGTGAGGGGAAAAAATTCAAGGTATCCGTCGGGTTCGTTAAGGATACTCAGTTACCCTATTATAAAAGCTATAAAGATGCCGCATTAAATATGGAAAGAGAGGCTTACCGATCGGGTAGCGCACATGCCATAGGCGTTGTTTTATCGAGAAATGGGGATATATCACCAGAACTGGTATCGGCTATGCATGCAGAAGCACTCAACAAAGCTCCCATACGTAGATATATCAAAAGCAGTGAGAAATGGTTGACCAGCGAGAACTTCAGCGAAAACACGCCAGACGGAGGCATGATTTTCCTAACTCAAAAACCGGGTGAAGATTATGAACATGGAATTTTTGCCTTACGCCTTAATAAAGATGAATTTTTCCTACCAGAACTTTTAGAACCTGCATTAAAAACAGGAGGATTCAGCACAATATATAACATAAAAGAATTAAAAAAAAATATTGCAGAGCGATCTTTTTCGGTAAAATCAGTTGAGTTTAACTTAGAAAACACCAGAATTCAGTCTCTGCTAGGAAAAGATGCAAGAGTTTATCCCAATGGGAATATTTTGCATGTGCGGGCGCATGGGCTACCGATGACGATTAATTATCTATCTCCATTAGAGATTTCCAATGTTATTAAAGGTATCGCTATTGCTAAAGACCTTGATCTCAACAAATACTCCGTCATCGAGCTTGAGTCATGCTTCGGAGCAACTGGATTCCCATCAACCGGAAAATCCCTTTCTGCCATCATGAATAAAAAGGTGGTCGCCTGGCGGGGCTCATATCGTGCTGGTTTAGAAGCGGATGGTGAAGCCAAAGTTGTATATTACCCTACGCCTTTAAGCAAAATTGAGACTATTTCAGCAGATATTGTTGAAAGAAACATAAATTTAATACGTAAAATAAGAGCGGTTTACTCATATCTACAGAATATTATTAAAGAACCGACTCCTTCTACATCACAAAGGGTCAAAAGAAATAGTAGATTTTTCAATCTATTTTTAATTGACCTGGGAAGGTTAGTTTTAGGTAAGAAAGATATTGCTGATTTCATCAAAGGAAACAAAATCTTTTATGGCCATCATATAACCGACAGTCTATTTATTCGTAATAATATATTAAAATATATCCCGAACAACAGTATGTCATTTGTCGAGCTTTGCATGGAGGTAATCTATTTCAGTCAGGAAGCAACGGCTTACCTCGATACTTTTTTGAGCACCCCACGGGATGATGAATATTATACTTCCGCTTTAATTACTCCAACCATTGAAGAGAAAAGTGATGATGTCAGATTTAACCAAAACATCAACACCACAGCGTTATACTACCTTGCATTTAACATGGGAATATCCAACGAGAACATCTATCTTTCACCAAAAAAATGGAACGAGTTTGGTTTCCCCGGCGACATCTATATCAATAAAAAAGAGAATAAGTTCTTTGAATTGAAAAAAGAGGGGCTCCCCTCAAGCCATTTCTGGAATTTTCCGGGGGGAGCCAGAAGTGATGAAAACTGGCTGTACGCCGGTCATCATCCCGGTACGCTGGAACAGCCCAAAAACTGGTATGAGTATGGTAAATCGGGCTCACTATATTATGACGATGAACACGGCTATTTTATCCTTAAAATGGATGGCAGACCTTCAGATCATCTATGGTATTTCCCGCATAATGGTCAGTCCGACGAGCATTGGAAATTCATCACTTTGCAAGCTGCCACATTCAGAACCCCCAGGGCATGGTATGATCATGGCGTTGTTGGCGACGTCTATATGTCTGCCGAAAACGACTCTTTCTATATATTGAAAAAAACGGGAAGCCCTCCTGAACATGGCTGGCACTTCCCTGCCGGCCAACAGGACGATGCAGACTGGATCTACGCCGGAAAAAATCAGGGAACTTTGGACTCTCCGAAACAATGGCATGAGTATGGCAAGACTGGATCGGTGTATTACCAGGCTGGATGGGGGTATATGCGTCTTAAAGCTGACGGCAGACCCTCTGACAATAGCTGGTTTTTCCCGAATGGCGGTGAGTCCAATGCACTCTGGAGTTTTCTGTGCTATGAGGTGGGTTCATTTATATCACCTAAACTGCCGAGTGTAGAAGGTACGGCCGGAGAAGTTTATTACTCTGCTGAACGGCAGTCATACTATATTCTACGAAAAGATGGTAAGCCCAGCAGGCAAGGTTGGAGTTTCCCTGCCGGCAAGTCCGATGATAGAAACTGGATCAATGCGGGGGAAAAATTGGGAACTCTGCCGTCTCCAAAGAGCTTGAATGAGTACGGAAAAGTGGGGTCGGTATACCACCAGCCAGGATATGGCTATTTCAGCCTCAAAACCGCAGGCCGCCCATCAGACAAAAAGTGGAAGTTCCCTCATCTCGGTCAGTCCAATAAGCGCTGGAAGTTCCTCGTCTGGGAACAGGGCTCCTTCAACGCGCCTAAACCACTGAATACGCGAGGCAAGGCCGGAGAAGTCTATTTTTCTGTCGACAACCAGTCATTTTATATTCTGAGAGCAACCGGTAATCCGTCACTGAAAGGCTGGATTTTTCCCTCCACTGAACAGGATGACGAAAACTGGATCTACGCCGGGAAACATAAAGGAACCCTGGACTCACCTAAAACCTGGGACGAGTATGGGAAAAAGGGCTCGCTTTACTACCAGCCAGGATATGGCTACCTGATCCTCAAAACCGAAGGCCGCCCGTCGCAAAACAGATGGAAATACCCTTATGGCGGGGATTCAAACAAATACTGGAAATTCATCTCCCCGGATCAGGGCACCTTCGAGACACCCAAGACAGCCAACACCCCGGGTAAGGCTGGAGAAGTCTACTTTTCTGATGAAAACGCGTTGTTTTATATCTTAAGAAATGAGATGGCACAGTTGGTTCACGGCTGGCATTTTCCACCCGGTAAGGCAGATAACAGCAACTGGTTCTACGCCGGGAAAAACAGGGGAACCCTTAACTCACCTAAAACATGGGAGGAATACGGTAAGGTTGGCTCAGTATATTATCAGGCTGATAATGGCTATCTGACCCTTAAAACTGAAGGCAAACCATCAGAGCACAACTGGTCTTTCCCACCTGATGGTGACTCCAGCAAGCACTGGGACTTTATCTCTGATGAAGCAGGGTCCTTCAACGCCCCCAAACGATGGGATGCCAAAGGCATAGCTGGAGAAGTCTTTTATTCCGATGCCAACCGGTCATATTATATTTTGAAAAAAACAGGCAGACCATCAGGCAACGGCTGGCAATTCCCACCAGGTATCGAGGACAACCTCAACTGGATCTATGCCGGGGAAAACAGGGGAACCGTAGACTCACCTAAAGAATGGAGCGAATATGGCAAACCGGGTTCGCTCTACTACGAAGCTGAATATGGCTATCTGACCCTTAAAAAAGAGGGCCGCCCGTCAGAAAAACGCTGGTCTTTCCCGAGTGAGGGAGTCTCCAACGAACACTGGAATTTCATCTCTTATGCGGTTGGCTCCTTCAGCGCCCCCAAGCACCAGCATGACAAAGGCACGCTGGGAGAAGTTTACTATGACGATAATAACCAGTCGTTTTATATTCTGAAAAAAGAGGGAACGCCTTCAACCAACAGCTGGCATTTCCCGCCTGCCAGAACGGATAACGCCAACTGGATCTACACCGGGAAAAACCCGGGAAACCTGATCTCGCCTAAAACCTGGAGTGAGTATGGTAAAGCGGGAGCGGTATACTATGACTTTAACTATGGCTATCTGACCCTCAAAACAGAAGGCCGCCCGTCAGACCACAAATGGAACTACCCTGACGGTAAGTCCGACGACCACTGGAACTTTGTTTCCTGGGAAGCAAGTACCTTCACTGCGCCCAAACAGCCGACTGAGCAGGGTATCGCTGGGGAAATCTACTATTCGGACGAAAACCACTCGTTTTATATCCTGAGAAAAACCGGCACGCCATCGCAGCATGGCTGGAATTTCCCCGCAAATAATGATGATAACGCCAACTGGATTTACGCGGGAAAAAACAAAGGGACTCTGCACTCGCCCAAACTCTGGGAGGAGTATGGAAAAGTGGGATCGGTATACTTTGAGAGAAAATTTGGCTTTTTGACCCTGAAAACTGAAGGCAGGCCACCCGACCATAACTGGACTTTACCGGAACGCGGAAAATCAGATGACCACTGGAAATTTATCAGTTGGAATGCGGGGTCCTTTACATCCCCTAAACGACCGAATGAGGCAGGGGTAGCAGGAGAAGTCTATTATTGCTCCGATAACTTCCGGTTTTATATCTTACGAAAAGAGGGCACGCCCTCCGTCAATGGCTGGGATTTTCCGTATGGCGAGAAGGATAACTGGTACTGGCTTTATGGTGGAAACCACAAGGGAACCTTCGCCTTCCCGAAATCATGGGGAGAGTATGGAAAAGTGGGTTCGGTCTACTATAAAGCCGGGTATGGATACCATATTCTGCAAGTTGAAGGCGATACGTCAGCCAATCACTGGTATTTCCCGCCGCATGGAGAGTCAAATGCCTACTGGAAAGCGGCTGAGCGATGGTGAACCAAACCCAGCATGACGCAGAGTAAGTGTCGCCACGCCAACCAGGAAAACCCGGGCTGGCGTGTCATTTCCTGCCGGTTAAATTTCTATCTGAGTCCCCAGTTCGATCACCCGATTCGGCGGGATTTCAAACTGATCGGGCGCGCGCAGGGCATTCTTTTGCAACGTCAGGAACAGTTTGCCGCGCAGACGCAGATACCAGGGGCGTTTGCCGAGGATCAGCGATTCATGTGACATAAAGAACGACGTTTCCATCATGCGGCAATTCAGACCTTCCAGACCACAGCGGTGGAAAATTTCTTCCACATTGGGCGTTTCGCGCCAACCGTAGCTGGCCACTACGCGCCAGAAGGTGGGCGAAAGCTGCTCAATGCTTACCCGCTTAACATTGTGCACGTAAGGGGCATCCTCCGTGCGTAACGTCAGTAGTACCACGCGCTCGTGCAGCACCTTGTTATGCTTCAGGTTGTGCAACATGGCGAACGGGATAACGTTAAGGGCGCGCGACATATAAACGGCGGTGCCCGGCACGCGTACCGGCGGCGATTTTTCCAGAGAAGTAATCATCGCCTCCAGCGAGTTTCCGTGCTCATGCAACCGGCGCAGCAGGCGGAAACGCTCGCTTTTCCAAGTAGTCATCACGATAAACATCACGATGGCCAGCGATAGCGGTAGCCAGCCGCCGGAGAGCAGCTTCACCGCGTTGGCCGAAAACAGCGTGATATCAATGCACAACATACCCACCAGTAACACCATCACCAAATAGCGATTCCAGTGCCAGTTCTGAATCGCCACCGTGCTGCACAGAATGGCCGTCAACACCATAGTGCCGGTCACGGCAATGCCATAAGCGGCTGCCAGATTGCTGGAGTGTTCAAAGCCAAGGATCACCAACACCACCGCCATAAATAGCAGCCAGTTAATCACCGGGATATAGATTTGGCCCGACTCCTGCTCCGAGGTGTAAATGATACGCATCGGCGGCAGATAACCGAGGCGAACCGCCTGGCGGGTCAAAGAGAAGACGCCAGAAATCACCGCCTGCGAGGCAATCACCGTGGCCAGCGCCGCCAGAATCAGCATCGGGATCAGCGCCCATTCCGGGGCTAACAGGAAAAAGGGGTTTTTTATCGCTTCCGGGTGCTTCAACAGCAGCGCACCCTGACCGAAATAGTTCAGCACCAGCGAAGGCAGTACCACGGCAAACCATGCCAGACGGATGGGGAACTTGCCGAAGTGGCCCATATCAGCATACAGCGCCTCAACGCCGGTAATCGCCAGCACCACTGCGCCCAGCGCAAAGAAAGAGACGGATTTATATTCAATAAAGAAGTGCACCGCCCAGTAGGGATTCAGGGCTTGTAACACCTGAGGATTATCAGCAATCCCGCGAGCGCCAAGTACGGCCAGCACGATGAACCATAGCAGCATCACCGGGGCAAACAGTTTGCCAACGATACCCGTGCCGTGTTTCTGGATAACAAATAGCAGGGTTAATACGGCAATAGCCATTGGTACAATATAACGATCGAGCGAAGGCGCAACGACTTCCAGCCCTTCCATTGCCGAAAGCACCGATACCGCCGGGGTAATCACCACTTCGCCGTAAAAGAAGCTGCCGCCGATCAGGCCCATGATCACCAGTACCGCCGTCGAGCGCGATCCGGTATAACGGCCTGCCAGCGACATCAGCGTCAGGATCCCCCCTTCTCCGGCATTATCGGCACGCATCACGTAACTGATGTACTTTAACGATACGGTCATAATCAGCAGCCAGAAAATCAGCGATAAAAAGCCGAAGACGGCATCGTGCTCCACGCCGAAGCCAAACTGCCCGGAAAGACACTCGCGCAGGGTGTACAGGGGACTGGTGCCAATATCACCATATACCACGCCGATGGCGGCCAGTGTGACAGCGCCCAGGGATTGCTTCTTCTCAGAACTCATAGATTTGTCTTTTGTTGCGGTGTACTCACGCAGGATTGCGCACGGTTCAACTGCCCGTCAAAACGGGCACAGTATGCACGATTCATCATGAATGCCTATCCCTTATTGCCGATAAAATGACATCATTCGTGGCCCGGTCACCCTTTGATAATAAAAAAGCTGACTACTATCAACTCTTTCAAGCATCATAGCCAGTAGTGCTTGCGCTCGCCAGCCAACGATGCTGGCCTGACCGTAGAAAAGGATGAATGGTAGATTATGGCTCACTCTCAATTACTGGCAGAACGCATCTCCCGCCTCAGCAATGCTTTGGAAAAAGGACTTTATGAACGCCATCATGCGATCCGGCTTTGCCTGCTGGCCGCGCTGTGCGGCGAAAGTGTGTTTTTACTTGGCCCCCCGGGCATCGCTAAAAGCCTGATCGCTCGACGCTTGAAGTTCGCTTTCCAACATGCGCGCGCCTTTGAATATCTGATGACGCGCTTTTCCACCCCGGAAGAGGTATTTGGCCCCCTTTCCATTCAGGCACTGAAAGACGAAGGTCGCTACCAGCGCCTGACGAAAGGCTATCTCCCCGATGCGGAAATCGTTTTCCTCGATGAAATCTGGAAGGCTGGCCCTGCCATCCTGAACACGCTTTTGACCGCAATTAACGAGCGCCGTTTCCGTAATGGTGACAGCGAAGAGAAAATTCCCATGCGCCTGCTGGTCACCGCCTCCAACGAACTGCCAGAGGCGGACAGTGGATTAGAAGCCCTGTATGACCGCATGTTAATCCGGCTGTGGCTGGATAACGTGCATGAAAAACAGAACTTCCGCAGTTTGCTCACCCACCAGCAGGATGAAAATCAAAACCCGGTGGCGGACTCGCTGTGCATTAGCGACGAAGAGTATATGCAGTGGCAACAGGGCATCAGTCAAGTCAGCCTGCCCGATGATGTGTTTGAGCTTATCTTCATGCTGCGCGAGCAGTTAGAAGGCCAGCCGGAAGCCCCCTATATTTCCGACCGCCGCTGGAAAAAGGCCATTCATCTGTTACAGGCAAGCGCCTTCTACAGCGGCCGCAACGCCATTGCGCCCATTGACCTGATCCTACTCAAAGACTGCCTGTGGCATGACGTGAGTTCAATGAAACTGCTTGATCGTGAACTGGATAACCTGATCACCCAGCATGCCTGGCAGCAGCAGCCCATGCTATTCAAACTGCAACAAATCAATACGCGCCGCCTGGCATTGCAGCAGCAGCAAAGCGTGGAGCAGGCCATTCGCTTGGCTAAACACGGCGGCATGTTTAGCCGTAAGCCACATTACGATTTGCCCACCACGCTCGCCGCCGAGACACTCACGCTGATGTTGCAAAAGCCGCTGACGCTACACGACATACAGGTCACGCATATCACTCTGACCCGCGAGGCGCTGGACAACTGGCTGCAAAAAGGCGGCGAGGTGCGCGGCAAACTGAACGGCATTGGTTTTGCGCAAACCCTTGACCTGCATGTGGACGATAATGACTGCCTTACGCTACGAGATATCAGCCTGCTCTCTTCGCGCCTGATGCTACCCGGCAAGCCACAGCAGGGGCTGCCTGAAGAGATCTCAGAAGCGCTGGATGAACTGGATACCCAGCTACGGGCGCAGCGCACCCTGTTCAACCAGAACCATCGCTGCCTGTTTATCAGCGATGACTGGCTGGCAAAAGTAGAGGAAAGCCTACAGCAGGTCGCTGAACAGCTGAAGCAGGCGCGCCAGTGATCTCGCTTGATACGCTAAGCCTTTTTCTGTCGATAAACGAGAACGACCTGGTGGAAGAGCTGGTGATGACGCTGCTGGCCTCACCACAGCTGGCCATCTTCTTTGAGAAATTCCCTGCGCTCAAAAGCGCTCTGACGCGCGACCTGCCCCGGCGCAAGGCTGAAATCCTGCAACAGCTAAAATCCTCCGCCATTCCACCACTGCTGGAAGCGGAGTTCCAGCGTTTTCAGCAGTGTCAGACGCTGGGCCTGCACGATTTCAACGCCGGATTGCCTGACCTGCTGGCATGGCTTACTCAGCAAGCGTCGCCGTTTAACGAGAAGGCACAGGCGCTGATCGCCAATAACGATAACCGGCAGCTCAATAGCGCGCAGCAAACGCTATTTTTACAGCGCTGGCGTCTGAGCCTGACGTTGCAGACCCTGACGCTTAACCAACGGCTGCTCGACCAGGAACGGGAAAAGCTGCTGGCAGAACTGCAACAGCGGCTGGCGATGAGCGGCCAGCTGGCCCCGGTGCTGGCAAATGACGACGAAGCGGCGGCGGGTAGGCTGTGGGATCTGACTCGCGGCGAGTTACAGCATGGCGATTATCAGCCGATCGTGCAGTATGGCGATTTCCTTGCCAGCCAGCCGGAACTGTTAAAACTGGCGCAACAGCTGGGGCGCAGCCGTGAAGCTCAGGCAGTACCGTCAGACGATACGCCAGCGGAAAGTTGTCACCAGTCGGTGCGTGAGCCGGCAAACGTGCCGGAAGAGGTCAATGGCCTGCACCAGAGCGATGACATCCTGCGCCTGCTGCCGCCGGAGCTGGCAACACTCGGTATCAGCGAGCTGGAGATCGAGTTCTATCGTCGGCTGGTGGAGAAACGGCTGCTGACCTATCGCCTACAGGGGGAAAGCTGGCATGACCACATCACGCAGCGCCCCGTCGTCCACCAGCATCACGACCCGCAACAGCGCGGCCCGTTTATCGTCTGTGTCGATACTTCCGGCTCAATGGGCGGGTTTAACGAACGCTGTGCCAAAGCCTTTTGCCTCGCCCTGCTGAAGGTCGCACTGTCAGACCAACGCCGCTGCTACATTATGCTGTTTGCCCATCAGGTGATTAGCTATGAACTGACTGCTGGCGATGGCATCAGCCAGGCAATTCGTTTTCTCAGCCAGCGTTTTCGTGGCGGCACCGATCTCGCCGCCTGCCTTGAGGCGGTTTTAGTTAAGCTGTCCGATGCGCAATGGCATGATGCCGACGCGGTCGTCCTTTCGGACTTTATCGCCCAGCGTCTGCCGGATGCCTTGATAAAACGCGTGCGGATTCATCAGGAACAGCAGCAGCAGCGCTTCCACGCCGTTGCCATGTCCGATCATGGAAAGCCCGCCATTATGCGCATTTTTAACCATATCTGGCGCTTCGATACCGGGCTGAAAAGCCGACTGCTACGCCGCTGGAAGCGTTGACCCATGCCCTATGTCACCGTGCTGCAAACCTTATTTGCTATAGTGATATAAACGCTTTAGCCAATGGCAAGATGGGAGCACCACGTGACAGCGCAACAACACCAGACAGGACTACCCGCACCAACCCGCATGCCGACGCTTAGCGGTAGCGATCCACAACAGAAACGACTGCAAATACTGAGCTACTTCCGCCAGACCTGGGAACTGTATGAAAGCCTGTTTGACTGCCTTGCCGATGAGCGCGCCTGGTACAACAAGGCGATCTCACTTCGTCATCCGCTGATCTTCTATTACGGTCATACCGCCACCTTCTATATCAATAAGTTGATGGCGGGTGGGCTTATCAATGCGCGCATTGATGAAAGGATCGAAGCGACGATGGCGATCGGCGTTGACGAAATGAGCTGGGACGATCTGGATAACAGCCACTATGACTGGCCGTCGCTGGCAGAACTGCGCGACTATCGCGGAAAGGTTCGCCACCTCATTGAACAGTTTATTCAGCAGATGCCGCTAACGCTGCCGATCGACTGGGATAGCCCGGCGTGGGTCATCCTGATGGGGATCGAGCACGAACGCATTCATCTGGAGACCTCAAGCGTGCTGATCCGCCAGCTGCCGCTGGCGTGGGTCAAAGCCCAGCCGCACTGGCCTGCCTGTCCCGACGCGCGCCACGATCGTATGACGGTGCCGCACAACAGCCTGGTGCCCGTGGCCGCTGGCCGCGTGACGCAGGGTAAAACGGATGATACCTACGGCTGGGATAATGAGTACGGCAACCAGACAACCGAAGTGAAGCCATTTCAGGCCAGCCGCATGCTGGTCAGCAACGGCGAGTTTTTTGATTTTGTTGCCGCAGGTGGCTATCAGACACAGCGCTGGTGGGATGATGAAGGCTGGGGCTGGTGTCAATTCTCCGAAGCGGATATGCCAACCTTCTGGGTCGGTTCACCACAGCAACCGGAAGCATTAAGGCTGCGCCTGCTGGCAGAAGAAGTCGCGATGGCATGGGACTGGCCAGCCGAAGTCAATCAGCTGGAGGCCGCCGCATTCTGCCGCTGGAAAGCAGAAAAGAGCGGCCTGTCAGTGCAGCTTCCGGCAGAAAGCGAATGGATGAGCCTGCGCGAGCAGGTTGAGGGCGATCAGCCCGACTGGAATGAAGCACCGGGCAATATCAACCTGGCCTACTGGGCTTCCTCCTGCCCGATAGATCGCTTTGCTCAGGGGGATTTTTACGATCTGGTTGGCAATGTCTGGCAGTGGACCGGCACGCCGATCGGCGGTTTTCCGGGCTTCCGCGTCCATCCTTTATACGATGATTTCTCCGCGCCAACCTTTGATGGCAAACATACGCTAATTAAAGGGGGCAGCTGGATATCGACAGGCAATGAAGCCTTGAAATCCGCTCGCTATGCCTTCCGACGCCATTTCTTCCAGCATGCGGGATTCCGCTATGTGGTTTCGCAGCATCAGGATAGCCTGCAATCCAATCCGTATGAAACGGATAGCATGGTGTCACAATATCTCGACTTCCAGTATGGCCCTGAATACTTTGCCGTGGAAAATTACGCGAAAGCGCTGGCAAAGATCGCGTGCGGTATCAGTCAGCAACATCAGCGCGCGTTGGATATCGGCTGTGCTACCGGACGTGCCAGCTTTGAACTGGCGCGCCATTTTGAACAAGTGGTCGGCATGGACTATTCGGCGCGCTTTATCGACGTGGCCCTGCAATTGACCAGCGGCGAAGATTTCCGCTATGTCACCCAGGAAGAAGGCGAGCTGGTCGAATACCGCCAGGTGCATTTGCAGGACTTCGATCTCGGGCCGGAGCAGGCCAGCCGCATCCGCTTTGTACAGGGGGATGCCTGCAACCTGAAGCCCCAGCAGGAAACCTGGGATCTGGTACTGGCCGCTAACCTGATTGACCGTCTGCGACAGCCGAAACGCTTCCTTGCGGATATCACACCAATGATCCGTTCAGGGGGCGTACTGATGCTCTCTTCCCCCTATACCTGGCTCGAAGAGTTCACGCCGAAAGAGAACTGGCTGGGCGGTATTCGTGAAAACGGCGAAGCGCTTTCCACTTACCAGGCACTGCAACGCCTGCTGGCCGCCGACTTTGAGGAGATAGCCCCCCCTCAGGATGTGCCGTTTGTCATTCGCGAAACGGCACGTAAATACCAACATAGCGTTGCGCAGTTAACCCTGTGGCGTAAACGTTAATCTGCGGCGGGCATCCCCGGATGCCCGCTGTCATTTCCGCAAGCAGATTGCCATTCCTTTCACAATCCCGCACATTAATCGCACCTCAACTGAATATCCGATAATAGCGGAGCCACTATGGCAGAAAACATGCAGCCAGATAACCTCGATCGCGGCATCCTTATTGCCCTGATGGATAATGCCCGTACCGCCTATGCCGAGCTGGCTAAGCAGTTTAACGTCAGCCCTGGCACCATCCACGTTCGCGTAGAAAAAATGAAGCAGGCAGGCATCATCAAGGGCACACGGGTCGAGATCGACCCCAAACAGCTCGGCTACGATGTCTGCTGCTTTATCGGCATCATTTTGAAAAGCGCCAAAGACTACCCCTCCGCGCTGGCTCGTCTGGAAGCGTTGAATGAAGTCGTGGAAGCGTATTACACCACCGGCCATTACAGCATCTTTATTAAAGTGATGTGCCGATCGATCGATGCCCTGCAACAGGTCCTGATCAACAAGATCCAGACCATCGATGAAATCCAGTCAACCGAAACCCTCATTTCGTTGCAAAACCCGATTATGCGCACCATTATTCCGTGATCGGTGCATAACATTATCCACACCCTGACCGCAGCGTGGCAACACGGGCAGGTATTTCGTCATCCGTTGGCTGCTGAGCAGACAGCGAATAGGCGTCTGGATAAACAGGGCCAGCTGGGCAGAGGAAAATAAGAAATATCCCTACTTACCCACAGGTAGATCCCAATCTGATCACAGCGTACAATGCCCGCCATTATCACACTGGGATCAGATTATGGCCGACATTACTTTAATCAGTGGCAGTACGCTAGGCAGCTCGGAATATGTGGCCGATCATCTGGATGAGAAGCTTTCTGAAGCCGGTCACTCCACTACCACATTTCATGGGCCAGAACTGGAAGAGCTCAAGCTGGAAGGGGTCTGGATTATCGTGACCTCTACCCACGGAGCCGGTGAGCTGCCTGATAACATCCAGCCGCTGTTTGAGGCAATTAAGGAACAGCAGCCGGACCTCAGTCAGTTACGTTACGGCGCTGTCGGTCTGGGTAACCACGAATACGATCTTTTCTGCGGCGCGATCCGCCAGTTTGACGAGCTGCTGACCTCCCTGGGCGCACACCGTATTGGCGATCGGCTGGAAATTGACGTGCTCGAGCATGAAATCCCGGAGGATCCGGCCGGAGAGTGGATCGAACATTGGGAAAAGCTGATCTGA